>NZ_RAQF01000002.1:7101-1954544 GCF_003610675.1 Chryseobacterium sp. AG363 | reverse complement strand
AAGTGCGTTAACACTGAATCTGGACTACACTATTCCAGCAGCAAAATCATCATCTTCTGATATTTTAGGTAAGCCAGCGGGAACTTATACGCAAACAGTAACTTATACCGCGACTGCTTTATAATAAAAAACACATCAATTTTATAATAAAAAAACACATCTATATATATGCCCTCAGTACCTGAAAAGTACCGAGGGTTTTTCTGTTTATTATGTGAATAAACTGTGTAGTGATTTTACTACATGTACTTCCGTTTTCCACTACAAAGAAACTTTTATGACCGCTGTAGATTTGTAATGTTCAAAAGAGAACAGGTAAACAAGATTAACAATTAAATAATATTATCATGACAAAACAAATTGCAATCACAGCCTTAACTTTTGGAGCGATCATATTAGGAACTAATAATGTTCAGGCTCAAAATACTACTGCAACCACAGTTGTAAAAATTATCCTGAATGATGTCATCTCTATCGACGCAGGAAGTACTGCCATTGGTGGTATAGTTGCCTTTAACTATGCTACTGCAGCAGACTACAACTCTGATCAGACCATTACTAAAGCCAACTCTTTAAAAGTTACTTCCACGAAGAACTTTAATGTAAAGGTAAAAGCAGGGGGACCGAATTTCGTCAATGGTTCAAACTCGATCCCAGTGGATGTTTTGACAATCAAAGCTGCAGAAGCTCCCGGAAGTATGGGCGGAGCAAAAAACGAAGTGGTTTTATCCCCAGGAGAAAGAACCTTAGTATCCAATGCTCCTCTCGGAAGTGCATTAACACTGAATCTGGACTACACCATTCCAGCAGAGAAATCATCATCTTCGGATATTTTAGGTAAGCCAGCGGGAACTTATACGCAAACAGTAACTTATACGGCGACTGCTTTATAATAAAATTTTTAGTTTGTAAAGGCTTATTTTGCTACGTTTTCAGTAGTTTTGAGAATCTTTATTATTAAACTATTTACACCATGAACAAGTTTATTCACCTTTTCATTTTCTTTATTCTTACAGGATCTTCTTCACTTTTGGCACAAAGTATTTCTATGTCGCCTACAAGATTGTTTTTCACAGGTAATCCAGGAGAAAAAGTAACAAAGACAGTCACGCTTCAAAACAGCTCGGATAAAGATTATGTTTTTAATCTCAACTATAAAGATTGGGTTAGAGAAGAAGACGGAAATAAGGTTTATCTTGAAGCAGGCAGTTCAAAAACTTCCAATGCCTCCTGGGTGTCTACCTTAGAAAACACTGTAACAGTTCCTGCGAAAAGTACAAAGGAGATTGTAGTAACCATGCAAATTCCGGTAAACGCATCACAGTCTGTCGTTACAAACAGCATGCTGTTTTTCACACAGCTTCCTCAGCAGGCAGATAAGGCACGTATTCAGAATGGTATTGGTATTATCACCTTATTTGAGGTAGGACTTCACATCTTTTACACTCCACCGGGAAACCATGTGAAAAGTCTGGATATCACCAATATTTCAGAAGTGAAAAATGAGAATGCTGCGAATAGAAAAGTTGCTGTAAGCATCCATAATGATGGAAACACCATCAATGATGCCACCGTTGAGTTTGAACTCACCAATACAGACAGTGGTAAGGAAATAAAATTACCCGCAATTTCCATCTCTATGTTTCCGGATACCAATCAGGTTGTTCAGTTTTCTTTACCAGAGAACATTTCAGGGAACTTCCTTGGCGTGGTTATCGTCAAAATGGCCGAATCTAATGATTTACGTGTAGGAGAAAAAAACTTTAAATTTTAAAATTAAGCTTTGAAACCACAGAATGGAATATCAGTATCAGTACTAAGAAGAACAATCTTATTTTTTATATTTGTTCTTCTGAACTTTTCGTGGGCCTTTGCACAGGAAAAGAAGGATATACAAATCCATTTTGAAAATGACAGTGTAACTGTTGAAAAGGGTTCTACTTTTACTAATTTCCTGATCATTGAGAATAAAAGTTCTGAAGAGATGATGATTCAGAATATCAGCCCTCAGGAACAGTATCCGGGATTGCTTTTCTATCCCAAAACTGACTTTACCCTAGGCCCGGGTCAGTCTAAAAATCTTCCTGTGAAGCTGATCGCCAACGTGGATTTTATGAAGCTGAGATCCAATAAGATCCAATTTCAGGTTTCGTATGCCACTTCAAAGGTCACCAGAACTGAAAACGCCTCATTCTTCGCCGCTAAAGGTGAGAACAAAAACATCGCGATTTATACGGCTACCTACGAAAATTTTATTAACCCTGCTTTGCCCCAATCCTCAATTCTGCTGACAGTAGAAAATCAGGGGTATAGTAAACGTACCGTTAAGATTGATTTGCAGTCAATTCCGGATGGTCTGGAAATTTTGCCAAAACAGCAAACCTTATCTCTGGAAGGTTTAGAAAAACAAACGCTTGAAATTAAAATTGCCGTCAGAAAACAGAATACACTTTACCCGGAGTTTAATATTAATGCAATTGTCACAGATCTGCTTGATAATAAAATTGTGGGAAGCAACACGCTCTACTTGGTAATTTTATCGCACAACAGACAAATTGCCCGTGGAAACGAAGCGGCGAGTGGAAGTAACTTTGCGGAAATGAGCTATAATGAAAACAGTTCAGGGTTCAATTTTCTTCAATTGAGGGGAAACACAGCATTCCGTATGTCTGAGAATTTAAAATCACGCTTCAATATCGGTGCAGATTACTATTTTGAAGACGGCCTTTATAATGTGTATGATACCTGGCTGGAACTGGAGAGAAAATATACGGTTTTACGCTTGGGAAATGTTAATAGCAGCGATTACGACTACCCGGTTTTCGGAAGGGGAGGAAAAGTTTCTACCAGATTTGGTAACAGTAATCAGATTGAAGTTCTTGCGCTGGAAAGTAATTATAATCTGTATGGTACTTATTTCCAGCAAACAGAAGGATCTACCATGGTAGGTGCAAAATATGCTTTTGGAAATGCTAAATCTTTCAATGGAAAAATATCCTATATATTCGACCATGATCCACGCTTTAACGTAGATACACAGGTA
Organism: Chryseobacterium sp. AG363; assembly: GCF_003610675.1. Lineage (NCBI taxonomy): Bacteria > Pseudomonadati > Bacteroidota > Flavobacteriia > Flavobacteriales > Weeksellaceae > Chryseobacterium > Chryseobacterium sp. AG363. The sequence continues at coordinate 1,951,501 of NZ_RAQF01000002.1, read as the reverse complement.
GCGAACGCGGTAACATCATTGTTAATTAACGAAAAACATATCATCCGCACGGAGGTGGGAGTGAGCAACGAAAAAGGCCTTTTGAATAAAGACGAAAACACAGGAGCTTCCATGGGAGCCAATTACGAAGGAAAAATAGGGAAATGGGATATACAATCTTTCAATTCCTTTGCCACCAAAAGTTATGCAGGGATTAAACGGGGATCTTTTTTCTCAAATCAGAGGATCGGCCGCCAATTTTCTGCTGCTCAGCGTGCTTTTATACAATATCAGAATTCGCAGGTAGAACCCGAGTTCCTGAGTTTCCAGAGTGAACCTATCCAACCTGGGAATACCTCTAATTTGCGTTATTATTTCAACAGCACGGAAGCTTTGGGACTAGGGTATCAGTTTTCTTTAAAGAAGTGGAATTTCCTACTTTATCCAAAGGTTGAAAAACAAAAAACAGCTAATTTTTACACATCACAGGAACTTTTTTCTTACCGGTTGGAAGCCAATATCAGTACTACATTAGGTGCTCACGGATTGAACCTGACGGCGGAATATTCTTATTCAAAAGAGAATGATAATCCAGAATGGTTCAACAGTTTGAAAACGACTTTATCTTACAGATATAAATCATTCTCCCTCAATGGAACAGCCCAATGGAACGCGATCAGTGTCTTTGATTTAAATTCTTATTATGATGGAAACCATAATTTCGCCAACTATAATGTGTATGCCTCCTATAATTTCCAGATGTTTAATCATAATCTGACCGGATCTTTTTCAGCCGGGACTTTCTATTCGGAACTTTATAAAAATTTAAACAGCAATATCACCGGTAATCTGGAGTATAAGATTTCGCCTTCCTGGTCTACCACAGGGTATTTTAATCTTTCCGGTTATAAATCTACAGCTGAATATGCAACCAGTGGAAGCTATTACCAGTTTAGAGTGGGGATTAAAAAATATTTTACCACAGCAACAACTCTCGGAAATCATAAAGTGGCTTTCCAGTTCTTTGAAGATAAAAATTTTAATGGACTTCTGGAATCCGGCGAATCGGTACTTGCTAATGAAATTGTAAAACTGGACAATTATGTAGCGATAACAGATAAGAATGGAAAAGTAGTTTTTCAGAATGTCCCAGAAGGAACTTATACACTAAAAATGAACGAAAGTGCAGGTGCCCGATTGATGATGGATCCAGTCATTATGGTGCATGCCAATATTAACCGTAAAGTAGGCTTGGTAAAAAACATCAGGGTAAGTGGAAAATTAACAGAGATCAGACAAGCTTATGATGTTCTGGAAACGGATGTAACCGGAATCGTGGTATATGCAAAAAGTGAAGAGGGTATGATCTATACTGCTGTGGTTAACCAAAAAAATGAGTTTGAATTTTTCCTGAAAGATGGAAAATACACGCTCTATATTGAAAATGACAAATACAGCTATACGCAACCCAGCCAAACTATTCAGGTGACAAAAGAAGGTTATTCAAAAACTGTGGTTTTTGAATATAAGAAGAAAGACACCACCATTAAGGTGAAAAAATTTTAAATTTAAAAGTATGAAAAAGATGAGGTCTTTTCTAATAGGAATTTTTACCGTATTGTTCGGGGCTGCGGTTACGAAAGCTCAGGATGTATATCTGTCGGTTCCTGAAAATAATATTTTTAACAGGAGCGAATTTACTTCAGTACCTACAAGAGTAATGACGAACGCCAACAGAACCAACTGGGATTATGCCTTTTTGGGATTACTCCCAACAGCTCCTACATTTACCTCTGTTTCCGGGCCCAATTTTACTCACTCTTCTTCCTCACTTACTTTACCCGGTTCCGCGCTTCTGTGGCAGTTGGAAAGTATGGGAGGACAGATGCCTTCTACTGGATTTTCAGGTTATTTACCAGGTTTTCAGTCTTTCAGTACAAGTGCTGTAAGATGGTTTGAACCACCATCCATCAGTCTGGGAGGAGGATTCAACCGGGGAAATATCAATTTTATCTTTAAAATTCCTGCCTCACAATTTAGTGCCAATGCCTTCCGGGCCGGGAATTACTCCATGGATATCACTCAGAATTATAATGACTTCACACCACGTAATTTTAAAACAATTTTAGTCATTCCTTCAGCTATAAAATGGGTTGCAAACTCTTTAACAAAATACATAGAAATATCTTCTTTGAATGACTACCGCAGTACAAGCACGCGAGTGTGGGATTTGGGGAATACAGAAATTGCAAATACGGTTGATTTTAATTTTTGGGCGAAAGCTGCTGCCACAAACATTCAGTTCACGTCCTCTAAAGGTGTTCCGGGAACCAGAAATATAGCAAACATTAAATTGGGTAGTAACGGATCTTCACTCACAACCAAAGCCTTATCTTCCGATTTTCAGAATTTTTCCGCGGCTAATTTCAGTGTAGTAGCAGGAAACAGAAACAACTTCATTCCACAGCTTTATGTGTCTGCGGAAGATTTTAAAAACTTCTTTTTTGAAGCCGGAACTTATACGTTTGATTTAAACTTCAATGCCAGCAGTACAGATAACTCCATTAACAGTTTGCAAAATACGGCTGTTCAGTTAAAGGTACTTCCTCTGTCGGAGATCACCATCCCCAGTTCTGGACGCAATGTAAACTTCAATTTTAATACCGCTGCCCATTACACCGATGGCCAGACACAAATGATTCCCAACCAAATCATGTTGTCCAATAATGAAAATTTTGAGCTCTATGTAAAATCGGACGAAAATTATTTTAAGAAAGGTGGTTTACAGACCAACATCAATTCAAATATTTTACAAATCGGCATAGATGGGAGTTCTGTAAATGTTCCTTTATCCAAAACTCCTCAGAAAATACTCTTTAACGGAGCTCCGGTTTTAGACCGGGGATTGAACGTAAGATATACCATATCACCTACGAATGCCCAAAGTTTGGTAGGGAAGGAAAATACTACTTACTCTATCAATGTTTATTATAGCTTTACGGCAATTTAACAATACTTTTTGAAATCAATCCTCTTATTTGCTGATGAAAAATTTCTCCATCAGTATAAATAAGGTGTATGTCTTCCAATAATTCGTTTTCTGAGTGCATTTTTTTACAGCATTTTATAGCTGTGGTTTCATCATGCAATTGGCAGAAAATACAAAACTGCCCAAAAATTTTCTGAAGTATCGCTATAGATACGTTTTCTTATTTTGATGATTTTTCTTTCATCAATCCGCTTCAATATCTGTAGATGTATTTTGGTAGTCCGGCTATCAATAATTGTCACTTCAGGATGCCATTTTTTATCTTGCATCATTCAGCTGATTGTGATCAGTAATCTATGATACTGTTCTATATTTCACTTTTCTCTATTTTCGATAATACCGGTAAACAGTCTGCCAGAGTCAAAATTCTCCTGGAATCTGATACAGCCATTTTGTGAGATAAACAGAACCTGTATTATTTCAGGTAAATCCCATTTGATTTTTTTTTAACCAATATGATATTTTTTTTAACTTGCTACCTTCTGGAAGAAAGGTCTGAACTATATGTTTTTAGTTACATTGAAGCAATATAACTCTTTCTGCCTTCTTTCAAAAAAATAACTCAAACAGCTTCTAAAACCATGATACTTAATTTATGAATGATTTAATCAACGAACTCCAATTAAAAATTGAAAGACTGGAAAACGAAATCAATTTCAAGAACGGATTGATCTCGATTTTGTCTCATGACTCAAAAGAACTGTTGGGAACCTTTCTGTGGCTTACAGAAGAGCTGGAGCAAAATACTATCAATGAGGAAGATTTTTTTAAGTTGTTGCCGCAGGTAAAACGAGATGCTCAGAAAAATCTGCAAACTATACAGGACACCATTGCCTGGCTAAAAACACAATACGGGGAATTTAAGATTAAACCCGTTAAAATCATGGTGATAGATCTTTTTCACTATTTGGAAGAAAAATATGCTGCTCGATTAAAAGAAAAAAAGATTAAGTTTTATTTTAAAGGAGATCACAATGCATTTCTTACAGGCGATCGCATGTTGCTCGAATATGTTTTAGACAAAATTTTCAACAACGCGGTAAAATATTCATTGCCAGGTCAAGATATTTATTTACAGGAAGTTACAGAAGGTGGTCAGGTTGAGCTTTCTATAATTGATTCCGGAACAGGCATCAATGAAAAGTATTTACCTGGGATCTATACTTATGGTAATCCTGTATTTCTGGGAACTGCGGGCGAGAAAGGAGTTGGATTAAGTTTGAAAATTGTAAAAAATTTTATATCCTTGCTTAATGGAAACATCCAAATCATTTCCACTGAAAATAAAGGCACCACAGTTTCCCTTTTTTTACGTAAATTTATAGAGTAATGGGTTTAAAAGTAAACATTCGCATTGTTGTAGCAGACGATCATGGTATCGTTCGGATGGGTTTGATACAGACAATTAAACGATTCAGACCCGATGCTATCATTTCAGAAGTAGAGGATTATAAATCGCTGTACAATTTAATTCTGAAAGAAGAATTTGATCTGGCCATTATGGACGTTAATATGCCTAATGGTACTGTTCAGGAAGCAATAGATTACATAAAAATTCACCAACCTGCATTAAAGACTTTGATATTTTCTTCCCAGGATGAAGAATTGTATGGAATGCGTTATCTGAAAATGGGTGCTGGTGGTTATCTAAGCAAGCTAAGCTCCACCGATGTAATTGAGACTGCTTTAACAGCGATGCTTAATAAAGGCCGATATGTCAGTGAGAATATAAAAGAAGCGATTTTTTTAGAATCACTAAACGGCTCTGTAAAAACTTCTCCCTTTGAAGCTCTATCAGACCGCGAATTGCAAATTGCCAATAAGCTTGCAGAAGGTCTTCCCCTCAAAGAAATTTCTAATCAGCTGAATCTCCATTCATCAACGATCAGTACATACAAAATCAGGTTGTTTGAGAAGCTTAAAATACGATCCATACCCGAATTGGTAGAGATTCTCAGGTTGTATAATCAGTAAATATTCTATCACAAAAATCTGATTGTGATTCAATCTCTGCTCCTTTGTACAAAGTTATTTTCAGAAACCCAATAGTTCAGTGGAAAATACAATTGAACAAGATAGGTATAAATCTATTTAACAAAAAAGTAATGAATGAATTTATAATCCTAAAGTCAAGTTGGGGAATAGCTATCTTTTATGAGATAAAAGAAATCATAAATCATAATCAAAATGATGAGAATGTATATGAAATAACTCCTTCTGTTTTTATAAAGTTAAAGAGTGATTTATTGGATATTATTTCGTTAGAATATTTAAAGAAAGGAATACAGAGTATAATACAATTTATCAAAGAATTTCCAGTCTGCTTTTCTATAGAAAAATTGGAATATAATATTTGTGATTATCAACCTGAGGGTATGTATTATATGTTCAGGAAATGGTTTTTTGAAAGTCATAATATGGAGATTCCTCCTATGAATATTTATTATGATAAGGAGACAAATAAATACGTTTTTCCTGATTTAATTGATATTGGAGAATTATCTTAATTCATACATGTTATATGGATTAATTATAACAGAAAATACCGAATTTACTTATTGGGATAATTTTGACTATCAAATAAATGATAGTATACTTGTTTCTAATAATGCTAAAAAGTATAGGTCTTCTGATGAGCTATTGAAAATATGTCGTCCTGTTTTTACTATACATTATAAGAAAGGAATCTTTATGCTCGATTATCTGTTTTGGATAGACAATATTAATATTTGTGATATAGATTATAAAGTAAAAAACAATACATTCCAGGATATAGATTTTGAAAGGTCTGTTAAAACCTATTTTGTAGATCATTTAAGATGTTTTACCTGTGGGAAGGTATATAAAGGTGCTTTATCTGTTGATCCAGCGATGGTATACCCTAATAATTTTGGATTAAGAGATAAGAAATTAAAAATGATTAATGAGGAAGATAAAACTATTCGTTGTCATCAATGTGGAAATAGTTTTACAAGCAAGGTTTTGCACGTATTTTAGAGATTTTCCTACAAATTGAGATAGTGAGAGTAAGCAGTGAAAGCTTAAGAAAATGATTTTCATGAAATGACAATATGAGGAATCCTCAATATAATAGAACTTTAAATAATATGATGAAAATTAAAGATGTATTACAATCAAAACCGGATAGCGAATTTTTATACGAAGAATTAATCGAGTTAAATGAAGGCTGGAGTTTTTACACCTTACTAAAATTGAATTCATCTATTCTCATAGGATGGTTAAAAAATGATGATCTTTTAATTATAAATGGTAATGGTATTTTTTTATATGATATAGAAAATAAAAATATTACTATGGAAGATTATGAGTCAGATTTTAAAAAATATCTTTCCGCAGATAATTTAAAGTATTCGTTAAAAGAAAGAAATGAGATTGTAGATGTTTTTGGATTAAGAGGTGGTGGAGGAAATTTATTAACTTCAGATAATGAATGGAAATTAGAAATAAATAATATCCATAATAATTTCAAGATACCTAGATTAATGAATTATAAAACAAGAAAATCATGTTTTTTTAAGCTTCATGGGATGAGTTACGAAGGATATATGTATTGTGGATTTTCAAAAACACAGAAATATTTTTTAATTATGGGAGATCAGGGAATAAATATTTATAAAAAGGATTTTTAAGAATAAAATTGATTTGATGTTTTGAAACGATAGTATTTGATTTTAGTTATTTACAAAATGAAAATTGTTTTTTATAAATTCTCGTTTCACTATTACCTAAAAATATAATATGAATTACTTATCATGGAATTATAGAGGAATTTCTTTCTTTAAAGAAGAGATTATTCATTGTAAGGGTGAGAATAATAGTGAATTACCATCAATAAAAGACTTTCAACAAAATGGAATCTATCCATCAGAAATTAGAAAGAAATTGTGTGATTATTTAGAGAATTGTCCGGAAATTGTTTCCACTTCTTATAGGCGGTTAAATGCTTATACTCTTGAGCCGATATTTTCTTTAACGTATTTTACAGATGGAGATTTTATTTTCACTAATTTGTTTCGGGAATATATCTATTATAATAATTTTGTTTTACCTCAAAAATGGTATGAATTGATTAAAACCCGAAATTATATCAATGACGATTTTGAATTAAACTATGAAAAAATTTCATCAGGAGAAATTGATGTATTTCGTAATTTTGAAAGAAGTTTTGAAGATAATAGTATTATTAATGATGCAATTTTATAAATAATAAAGATGTAGGCTGGGAATATAAGCCTTCAGAATATATAGCTCATGTCAGTAGACAAAAGATAACACCACTGCAGTTGCGGTGGTGTTATTTTTTATTTAAATATTTCTACATTTTTTATTGGATTTTGAACTGAACGCAATGAAAATAAATTTATAATAATGATGTTTTAGTGTCATGTCTCAGAACCTCAAAGAAGCTAATGTTTGGTACTCTAAAAACAAAATAAAATTCAGTTGGTGCCTTTTGATGAACCAAGATGAGCGTATCTTCAAACACGTTTATTGATGATTGGGTTCGATTGAGTCAGTTAAAATGGAATTCCTAAATCCGTTAATAAGATTTGAAGTACGTTTTATTGAAAAAATTCTGATATCTGATTGATGTCGGAATTCTTATAATCAACATAAATATGATAATGAAATTCATTAAGTTTTTTCAAAATCCTAAGAAATTCATTCTTCTCAACTTTATTAAGCTTTCCGGATAAAATTTTTGAAATTAAGTTGACATTAGAAACAGATGCGTGGAAAATTTCTTCGCCTTTTTTAGTCAAATTTAATCGCTTGCTGCGCTTATCATCTTTATCATTTTTCTCTTCCAAAAATCCTGCTTCCAAAAGTCTTTTGATGATTTGAGTTCCGGTTTGTTTCTCGTGACCGTTTTTTTCGATCAATTGAATTTTCGTTAAAAAAGGTTCGTCTTTTAAGCGGTACAGGTAGGTAAATTCTTCATTCGCTAATTCAGGGAAATCTCCCAACCCTTTTCTGATCAGTAATTTAGAATATCGTCCTAATAAGAGAACCTGTTTGCAAATTTCATTTTCGGTAAATGAAACCTGATGATTCTCATTTTTAAAAAGCTTGGTAGGGCTTTCATCAGCATATTTTTTATCATTCATCCACACGCGGAAATCATCAACGGTGGAGTTGGATTTGCAGGCGTCAGAATGTTCAAATTCTTTCACTTGATGGAGTAGGTCTATGAAAAAGTCGGTTTGCATAATAATTTTGGTAAAGATATTAGTTTTTGGGAATGATTACAATTTGATGTTACTCATTCCTCCGTCAATCCCAATGATCTGTCCCGTGATCCACGCTGAATGATCAGATAGTAGAAACGCAACCATTCTTGCGATTTCGTCGGCTCTTCCGACTCTTTGCAATGGATGTCTTCTTCCTGAAGCTTCCCGTTTTTCAGGTGTTGAAAGAAGTGGTGAAGCTAAATTAGTATCCGTTAAAGAGGGAGCAATGGCATTCACTCTGATTTTCTGAGTAGAAAATTCTGCGGCCATACTTTTCGTCAAACCTTCAACAGCACTTTTACTTGCAGAAATTGAGGAGTGAAAAGGCATTCCCAGCTTTGCCGCCACCGAACTGAACAACACAACAGAAGCAGTTTCCGACTTCTTCAAATTAGGCAACAGTTTCTGAATCGTTTTCACAGCCCCCAAAACATTGATTTCAAAATCATTACTGAAATCCTCAATCGAAAAACGGTTAAATGGTTTTAAATTAATACTTCCCGGTGCATAAACCAAACCATCAATAACTTCAGGGAATATAATTTCATCCAGATTTCCCGAAAGGATATCTATTGGATGAAATTCAATATTTAAATTTTCAATTTCAGGATTTTCGGTTCTTGAAAGACCAATAACGTAATGATTTTCTGATAATATTTTTGCAGCAGCAAATCCAATTCCCTGTCCGCAACCGATAATGACTATGTTTTTCATTTTATTCTGTTTTTATCGTTTCGAAATTTTATTATGACTTATTGTACGCTGTCTTTTACATTTAAACCTGTCAATTTCAGGATTTCTTTTCATCAGATGCTTCTGGCTTACTCCAGAATTCACTCTTTTTCTCCAAAGCCGAAAACTTGATGGTTTCAGTTCTCTTCTCATCAATTCAATCACTCCAGATTCTGAAATTCCAAACTGAAATGCTATCGCTTCAAACGGCGTTCTGTCTTCCCAGGCCATTTCAATGATGCGGTCTGTCTGTATTACATTAAATTCTTTCACCATTATTTTAAATTTTTAATCGTGTGCCTGGCGATTTTAAAGTGTTCAGATTTTTTCTCATCCGTCATTTTATCTATAGTTCGCAACATCATTCCCAATCTCGGATTTGTTTTGAAAAATTCTTTGTTATCATTCACAAAATTCCAAAAGAGGGCATCCCATTTTTCTGTCCAGTCGTCATCAGAGTAATCGCTCATCTTTTTGATGTAATTGCTTCCGCTGATGTAGGGTTTTGTACTCATTTTTCCTCCGTCAGAAAAGCTGCTCATCCCATAAACATTAGGAACCATTACCCAATCGTAAGAATCAATGAACATTTCCATAAACCATTGGTAAACGTCATCTGGATTAAGTTTCAACAGATTCATAAAGTTGGCGAAAATCATTAATCGTTCGATGTGATGTGCATAACCAGTTTCCAGAACCTTCAAAATTGTGCTGTCAATCGGTTTAATTTCAGTCCTTCCTGTATAAAAAGATTCAGGAAGCGGATTTTGATGTTTCCAATAGTTTTTATTTCGCTGATAAGTTCCCTCATAAAGGTAAATCCCTCTCACAAATTCTCTCCAGCCCAAAATCTGCCGCACAAATCCTTCAAGAGAATTGATGGGGATTTTATATTCGTTCGCATATTCAATGGCTTCTCTCAAAACGTTTTCTGCAGTTAAAAGTCCAATGTTTAACAATGGCGAAAGCACGCTGTGATGCAGAAAATGTTCACGCTCTACGATACTGTCTTCATAAACCCCAAAATCGGCAAACCGCAGTTCCAGAAACTGATTCAGCCAATTTTCAGCTTCCTCAAAAGTGACGGGATAGAGTTGATACGACGTTAAATTGCCATAATTTTCATTAAAATTTTTCCGGATATAAATTTTCGCTTCCTCAAAATATGTGTTGTTTTCCGGGAAGTGAATGGATGGAGCTTTTTTGTTCTTTGGATATTTTTTACGGTTTTCTGTATCGAAAGTCCATTTTCCACCGATGGGTTTTCCGGCTTTCATTAGAAGATTTCGGGAAATTCTCTGTTGTTTGTAAAAATCGGTTTGATGATACGATTTTTTATCTTCAAAATAGTCTTTCAAATCTTCCTTAGTATTGATAAACAACGGACTTTCAATAATCTCTAATTCCAATGTAGTTTCCTTAATTCTCTTTTCAAGCCAATTGTCACAAACATCCGTGATGAGAATTTTATCAAAATTTAGTTTTTCTAAATACATCATTAAATTTCGAACATCAGAAAGCGGGGAAGCACTTTCAATATATTCCACCTTGAATTTTTCTTTGGTCAAAAATTCCTCATAAAACTTCATACTCGCCCTATGAAAGGCAATTTTCTGTTTGTGAAATTTATATTGTTTAAAAAACAGAAACTCTTCCACCAGAAAAACAGGGTGATTTTTATCCAGATAATCCGTGTCTTTAAAAAGCTGATGCGGAAATATCAATTGCGCCGTTGAAGATGCTACTTTAGCCATAAATTTCTGAATTTTCGATCCGAATCATACTGTTCAGCCTGTTTTTCAGCATTGAAAGTTCTGCTTCTCGCGTCATTTCCAACGCCGGCGAGATACATCCAGTTTCCATAATTGCTGTGAACATCGTAATCGATGAGCATTTCCTCAAAATAAGCTGCACCCATTTTCCAATCCTGCTTCAGGATTTTGCAGAAATAGGAAGCTGCGTTTTGTCGTCCGCGGTTGCTCATCCAGCCCGTGTTTTTAATTTCCAGCATATTGGCGTTGATAAAATCAGAATCTGTCTCGCCATTGATCCATTGGTTAATTAAATTTTGATCATATTTCCATTCGTATTTTTGTTCTGAAATTCCATTTTGCTGAAATATTGTATCCCGAAACTGCATTGAAGTAAATTTGAAAAAGTCTCGCCAAAGCAATTCGAAAACAAGCCAATATGTCGATTCGTTACTTCCAAATTCTTTCTCATATTTCTTGATTTCGTGGAAAATAGACACTGCAGAAAGACTTCCGTTGGCAAGCCACGCAGAAAATTTGCTGCTGTAGTCTTTATCAATTAAACCATTTCTTGTTTCTTTATAACAACTTAGGTTTTTAGTTTTAAAAAAGTAATGATTCAATCGTTGCAATCCTTCAGTTTCACCACCCGAAAATGGAAAAGCAGAAAATTGATGCATTTCAAAATCGTCAAAACCTAAAGTCTTTAATGTAATATCGTCGCTGTTTATTTTTAAATTTAAAATGGATTTATTGTAAACCAGATGTTCATCATTAAATTCATTTCTGATTTTAAAATCTTCCTCTATTTTTTGTCTGAATGTAGTAAACAGTAAAGGAATTTTATCTAATCGTTCTTTTACGAAATCTGGTTCAAACAAAAGTTGAGAATAAGATTTTACCCATTGTACATCAGGAAAAATGGTTTTGATTTGATTTTCCAATTCAATTTCTTCCTTTGTCCACTCTCTCTGACAGAATATTTTTTCAACCTCAAAATCTTTAGATATCTCCTTAAAAACATCTTCGGTCTTACCCAATTTTTTAAGAAACGGAATCTTCTTTTCTTTTAAATTATTTTCCAAATCCGAAACAGTTTGCAACAAAAATTTAGTCCGAAATTTTCCAATTTTCTTAAAATTAAGTTGTGTCGAATGGAAAAAAGATTTGTCAAAAATATACACTGCAAGAAAAGGTAAATGTTCTTGCATCACGTTGTAAAGTGATTCATTGTCTCTGATTCTTAAATTGTTTCCGAACCAGAGGAGGTTGATTTTTTGTTTTTCCGGCATTTTTCACTGCAATATTTTACTTCGTTCCAGTTTTTCTTCCACTTTTTCCGCCAGTTGAAGGGCAGTCCGCAGACTTCACAAATCTTTGAAGGTAAGTTGGCAGGCATTTATTCGTTAAAATTTTTGTACTGATTGATTACGACATTTTTGGCTTTCAAATCGTGCATCATATTATACAAACCAAAAAATGTACGGTTCAGATAAATAAAATGTTTCGAACCTCTGTTGGTATTCATTCCTTTCATATCGCTTATTTTAGCGTATTTCTGACCCAGATCTGCAATTTCCTGAAAAAACGATTCATCAGAAAAATCAAAAATTTCTGCGTTAAAAGGTCTTGTGAACAATTCCAGTAATTCGTAGAATAATTTGGTGAAAAATTCCTGTTCTTTAGCAGAATCATTAGAACTCAAAATCTCCAGATCGTATAATTTTTCTTTGTAAAATTCAGGATTATTCAGATTCTCAAGTTGAGCCAACTCAAAATAGGGTTTATAAAAGTCATTCGGGATTTCTTTGATACATCCGAAATCAATCACGAGCAGTTTTTTATCTTCTGAAACCAGGAAATTGCCTGGATGTGGGTCTGCGTGAACTTGTTTTAGGACGTGCATTTGGTACATATAGAAATCCCAGAGTGTCTGTCCGATTTTGTTCAAATCTTCCTGAGAATTTTTCAATTTTGTGAATTCCGAGAAATGTTTTCCGTTCATCCAATCCATTGTGATGATTCTTTCGCAAGATAATTCAGGATAATATTTGGGAAAATCTAAATTCGCAAGATGACTGCATTTTCTAGAAATTTCCTGACTTCTTTTCAGTTCAAGATCATAATCTGTTTCCTCAAACAATTTATTTTCTACTTCCTGAAAATAAGATTCTGAACCTTCTTTCTGGATATTAAACATTTTCATCGCAATAGGTTTTACCATTTTCAAATCACTTGAAATGCTTTCTCTCACACCGGGATACTGAATTTTTACAGCAAAATTTTGACCATCTTTTTTCGCTTTATGAACCTGTCCGATACTTGCCGCGTTAACGGATTCATCCGTGAATTCATCAAATAGATCCTCCGGATTTTTTCCGAAATATTTTCTAAAAGTTTTCTTTACCAAAGCTCCCGAAAGCGGCGGAACAGAAAATTGCGACAAAGAAAATTTTTCAACATAAGCCTGCGGAAGAATGTTTTTCTCCATGCTTAACATTTGGGCAACTTTCAAGGCTGAGCCTTTCAGTTCTTTCAGAGAATCGTAAATGTCGGTTGCGTTGTTTTCATTCAAAGCTTTTTTCGCTTCGCCCTCATCTTTATTTTTTGTGATTTTATTTCCGTAATATTTAATGTAATTAACACCGACTTTTGCTCCTGCTTTCAGCAAGCTGCTCGTTCGTTCCAGCTTTCCTGTTGGTATTTTATTGAGTGTTTTCATCTGCTATTTTTTAAATTTTTCTTTAAATAAAAACTTTCCGAGGTCAACTATTTTTCTCAAAGGTTCGTTTTCCATCAGTTCAAATCCTGTGTCAATTGTTTTTTCGATGAAAATATCCGTTTTTTCGAATGATGGAGATGTATCTTTTTTCCAAAATTCGATGGCGGAAACCAAATGAATCCACAACGCTTCTTCACGAGCTTTTTCGTGGAAATTTTTCAAATCATCTTTCGCTTTTTGAATCATTTCCCAATCATTAAAATCAAGAGTTTTGACGAATTGTCGATGCGTTTCCTTAAGCTGATTTGAAATTTTTGCCAAGTGTAATTTGTCATTTCCCAAGATTATCAGAACCAAAGAACGGTTCATCGTCATATTTTCAAAAAAGATAAAATAGACATTCAACAGTTTTTCTTTTGAAGTAATTTCATCAGAATTGTTAATTTCCGAAGCTAACTCTACAGATTTATCAAAAAGATTGACCAACATTGATTTTTCTATCTGTTCAAAGCTTGAGAAGTAATCGTAAAAGTCTTTTTCTTCGAATTCATTGTCTTTTGCGAAACGGTAAATGTTTTTTGGTCTTTCGCCGTGATTCAAAAGGTAGTCACCGTACAATTCAAATATTTTATCTTCCGTAATTATATTTTTTGTTTCCATTATTGATTTTATTTATCAACAAATTTAGTAATTAATTTTACTACTTAAATAAATTAAGTATAAATTTGTACTATAACAATAATTCAAAATATAACTAATGCTTACAATACAGGCTCAATCTAATGTACCGACCGATTTTGGAATGTTTACCGTCTATGCATTTTCTGAAAATGAAAATGACTGGTGTCCACATTTGGTGTGGGTGGCTGAAAAAACAGATTTTAATGAAGTTGTTAATGTTCGTTTCCATTCGGAGTGCATTACCGGAGAAGTTTTCCATTCGAGGAAATGTGAATGCGGACAACAACTGGATGCGGCAATGAAATTTATGTCGGAAAACGGAGGAATGATTATTTATCTCAGACAGGAAGGCAGAAATATTGGAATCATCAATAAATTAAAGGCTTATGCTCTTCAGGAACAAGGTTTTGATACGGTAGAAGCAAATTTGAGATTAGGTTTGCCGGCAGATGGTAGAAGTTTTGATGTTGCAATCGAGATGCTGAAAATGCTGGAAATTTCTAAAGTTAATTTATTGACCAATAATCCTGAAAAATTGAAAGCTTTCAACAACAGCGGGATTTTGCTCAATAAAAGAATTCCTTTGGAAATTGAATCTAATTCAGTCAATGCGTCGTATCTTACAACAAAGAAGGATTATTTTGGGCATCTCTTCGAAAAACTTTAAGTTATATTGAAAATTCAAAGAAAAATTCTTTAACTGATTCAAAATTAATTCTCATGAAAAAGATTTTATTAACGGGAGCAACAGGTTACATTGGTAAAAGGATGATGAGTGTGATTACAGAGCAAGGCTACAAAGTGGTGTGCTGCTGCCGAGATGTCTGCCGATTTTCCAGACCTGCCGGGATCAATGATGATTTGATCGAAGTTATCGAAGTTGATTTCCTGAGAGAGGAAACTTTGAAGAATATTCCGGAGGATATTTCAGGGGCATATTATCTGATGCATTCTATGAGTGCGAATGGTGATTACGAAGAATCGGAGAAAATCTGTGCTCAGAATTTTGTTTCAGCAATTGAAAAAACGGCGTGCAAACATATTATCTATCTGTCAGGATTAGTCAATCAGAAAGAATTATCAAAGCATTTGAATTCAAGATTTAATGTAGAAAAGATTTTAATTGAGTCTAAAATTCCAACAACGGTTTTACGAGCTGGGATCATCATCGGTTCTGGAAGTGCATCATTTGAGATCATTAGAGATTTGGTTGAAAAATTACCGGTCATGATTACGCCAAAATGGCTCAATACGAAATGTCAGCCCATAGGAATTGCAAATGTTTTGGATTTTCTAATTTTTACTTTATTCAAAAAAGAAACTTACCGTAAAAGTTTTGACATCGGTTGTGAAGATGTCTTGACTTACAAAGAAATATTGCTGGGTTTTGCGAAAATCAGAGGTTTGAAAAGAACTATTATCACATTGCCGGTAATGACTCCGAAACTGTCTTCGTATTGGTTATATTTCATCACTTCAACCACTTACAGTCTGGCAAGTTCGCTCGTCGGAAGTATGAAAATTGAGGTGGTTTGTAACAATGAAAGTTTATCAGAGATTAAAAAAATAACTGGAGTTCAACCATTTTCTTACGAGCAGGCTTTGGAGAGAACGATGGCAAAGATTCAGGCCAACGAAATACTTTCCAGTTGGAAAGACAGCTTTATAAGCAGCAGAAATGATTCTTCCCTGAAGGAATTTATTGAAGTTCCGCATTTTGGCTGTTTTAAAGACGTTCGAAGTGAAAAATATGACGACCGTGAAAAATGTCTCGACCGTGTTTTTGGTTTGGGCGGCAAAAATGGATGGTATGGACAAAACCTTTGGAAAATCCGGGGTTATATGGATGTATTGGTTGGCGGTCCGGGGCTCAGAAGAGGAAGAACGCACCCGGTAGAGCTTCACGAAGGAGATGCTCTGGATTTTTGGCGCGTACTTTATGCTGATAGGGAAGAAGGGAAATTGATTCTTATTGCTGAAATGAAACTGCCTGGAGAGGCGTGGCTGATGTTCAAATTATATAAAGGAAAGCTCTGGCAGAAAGCAGTTTTCCGACCAAAAGGATTGTGGGGAAGATTATATTGGTATTCTGTATTGCCTTTTCACGGATTTATTTTTAAAGGAATGGTGATAAAATTGGCTGCTGGCCATTAATGAGTTTAATTCATGAAAAATCTTTTGAACACAGGAAACGTAGCTTTTAGCAAAGTCCTATATGATAGTGTTATTGAAGGTAAATTAACATCCCAAATTAAATAAAGACTTTTAAGAATATCATCTGATTGGTGCAGAAAAGTGTATAGCTCCTATTCTTTAGTTATGATATACTTAAATGAAACGGATTTTATTTTTCTGACCTCATATTACTGCCATTTCTTATTTTCTTAAAATAGATTCACTAAAACAATAAAAATCCTAATCTGGCTTATTTTGGAATAAAAAAATGGCCCAATTTGGATTAAATTGAGCCATTTGGATGTTTGGACCAAGACGAGCGTATCTTCAAACACTTTTATTGATGATTTAGTTCGATTAAGCAAAATTAAAAATGAATTATGTCTCCCCAATTTATCATACAAATTCTATTAGACTTTTGTTTAATGCAATTAAGTTTTCAACACATGTAGAAATTACTGTTGGAATAATAACTGTCTATTTGGCTGTTCGTTCTTGTACCCATAAACGAAGAGATCTCGAAACATTTGGTGGGAAATTTAGAAAGGGCCTATAGAAATCCTTATCGTTTAATAAGTCTTCTTTGTCTATCATAACTATGTAATGGTTAAAAAATAATAAAAAGTTATTTCCGTAAAATTTTTTGAGCTCTAAGGGGCTCAAAATTTTCCAGAGTAACTTTTTAACTTACACAGTTAATGAGACACTACCAAAAAAATAATAGTAATGATAGTATATTGGATTAATTCCATTTATTTCCTTATCTGAATAGGGTTTGATTAGTAATTGTCAAATAACATCATAATCATTCACTCCCAAAACAAAGTAATGTTCAATTATTTTTTGAGCTTTCTTGCACATCGATAAAAGATCATTTACTGATGTGTTGTCGAAACTAAAGTCATCATGCGTTTTCACAATATATTCAGTTACTATTTCAATATTCATTAAATCAATTTCTGTTACATCGGTTTTCAGCCTATTTTCTTCTTTGAAGAAAGGAATTTTACGGAAAATAGAATCGTTAAACCGAAAGAGATGTATTGTTTTCATTATAAACTATTTAATAGGATGGAAAATTTAGGTTGATGCTTTGTCAAGAAAGCTTATCTTTTATTTTTCTGTAGATCCTTTTTTTAGTTAAGGTACGTTCTGATGGTAATGGGTACAAGCCGCCTGAAAGGATATACAATAAGCTGTCCCAAAAATTATTTTTCCTACATAATTCATGACTGTAGTTAGTTAATATTTTTATGTATTCGTGTTCATATTCCTTTGCTTCCTGTAATGTGTAATTTTCTGGAATATCTTTAATAATATCCATAACATTTTGGTTAAAGGTTTTAGGTGAATATTTTTCTATAAAGTCTAATTCAAGCCTGCACATCCCGATAAGTGGAGTAAGTAAAGAAAAAATTTCATCATAAAAATTATAAATATTTACCTTCCAAGATAATCTTTCTTCTTCCGGTAAAATCTGAATAGTCAACAGAATAAGTTTTTTATGGATTACTTCCATTTCATCTGTGTAGAGTTTGTTTTGCTGCCAGAATATGAGTGAATTGATTTTATTTTTTTTAATAATATTTCCCAGTATATATTCAAACTGGATTCTAATATTCTTTATGTTCTCACTCAGGTCTTCTAAAACAGACTGCCACAGGTTATGCTGGCTTAAGCTGCAATATGTGCTAAATATCAATCTTGATTTGTTAATAAGCTGCTGTAATTCTTTTAACATTCTAAGAATTTCTTTAGCGTCTCTTTCTAAGGTGATGTTGGTATTTCGCAGATAGAACAGAGAGGTAAACTGTGAATAATAGGCTCTTCTTGAAATATTTTTTTTATTTCTGAGACCCGATTTGCTCTTTGGATGCTTGATTAACTTTTTCATTAGAATTTTATTGTAGATCATTTTTCTTCATAGTTCCTTTTTCAAAGGATTTTTGTTGTATGATAAGGGAAACAAGATATTGTCTTAAATCTTTTATCGTAATATTTTTTTCTTTCTCAGAAAAAAATAATGGAGTTTCATCTAGAAGTTCATACAGTTCAGGAAATTCTTTTTGGATTTCAACTGTTTTTTTAAATATCTTTTTCGTTAAAATAGATATAGTGTTTAGATTATTCATAGCCGCTTTTTATTATTGTTAATATCATCTTAAAGCGTTTATTTCCTTTTATTGAATGACGTTTATGGGCAGGGATGATAATGCATTCACCTTCTTCCATAAAGTAAGAAGCTCCGTCTATAATGATTTCAGCTTTACCTTCAATGATCTGTGCAACAGTATCGAAAGGAGATATCTTTTCAGATAACCCTTCTTTATCATCAAAAGATAAAACACTGATATTACCGGTCAGTTTTTCAAGTATATTTTTACTGACTACAGAATTTGGAATGTAATCTACAATCTGGCTTGTAATATATACTTTCGATTTTTCAAGTTCTCTATGATTCATCACTGTGGGTTTAAACATAAAAAGAGCAGATGGTATTGTAAATAAAAGGGACAGAACTGTCTAATATTCCATCCCTTTTTCCAGTGAAAGCGTTTGATAAATATATCTTTTCATTGGCTTTAACTGTCCTTGAAAACAATTTATGAAAGATTGATTTCTTTGATAATATTGAGAACTTCTTCACGGTTTTTTCTTAATCTGTTTCCGATTCTTTCCAGCATTTCCTTTTCTTTACCTTCTTCAAGCTTCAGGTCGTGGTCCGTTAATGTTGAAAATTTTTCTTTCAATTGTTTTGATTGCACATCCCAGTCTCCTGGAATTTTGAAAGATTGGTTGCCTTTGTTGTGGTTTGTGTCCATAAGGTAGGTTTTAGTGTAACTTCATTGCTACAATACAAAGTTGGGTATTTATTAATCTATTGTATTATAGATTGTTTCTTTTATGTTGCACATATCACACTTTTACAAAATTCCAGCTTATTTTGAACATCTGAAATGTGGTTGATCATAAAAGCAGTGTTTGATGACTCCTTATAAAGTAATGGAGGTGGTTAAGTCTAGGAAATGATTACAAACTTAAAATACTGCTCGATAATTCCAAATAAGTGATTGATTATTTGTATCTTGCTGAATAATTGCATTGAGCTGACAATCTGGACTCAAAGAACCAGTGTATTCACTTCTTTTTCTTTCATTATTTAATACTTCCGGCATACCTCTCTGTTCCACTTCAAATCATTTATAAAACTGTTTTTGAAAAGGAGAATATAAATCTGCTGATTCTCTCCAAAAGAGAATTCAATGGTAAAAAAATTATTAATGTTTTTATGTATATAAAAAAATATTTAAGGATGTGGACATTTTTGATTCCTATCCTGGCATGGTTCTCTTATGTTGGAAATTCTGTTTTTTCTTCAGGGTATTACTCTGTGATTCTTACTTTATTTTTAATAGGAAGTGTTTTAGCTGCGGTGTACCATTCCGAAGTTATTGCGCATCGTTTGGGGGAACCATTTGGAACTTTGCTTTTGGCATTTGCCATTACGGTCATAGAAGTAGGGCTTATTATTTCCATTATGATGGGAGCAAAAGGGTTGGAAACCATTACTCTTGCCAGAGATACGGTTTTTGCTGCAGTGATGATAATCCTTACGGGAATCATTGGAAGCTGTATTGTGATAGGATCCTTACGATATAGAGAACAGAGCTTTACCTTACAGGGGGTAAGTACGGCACTGATTACACTGACCTCTGTTATTATTTTTGTGCTTATTCTGCCCAATTATACGGTAAGTCACCTCGGAGGCGAATACACGTCCCTCCAACTTCTTTTTATCGCCTTGATTTCTTTAGGGCTTTATCTTGGATTTACCATGATCCAAACTTTTAGACATCGAAGCTTTTTCATTTCTCCACAAAACAAATTATTCGAGAATCTGCCTGTAGAAAGCAATAATAAAATAATTTCCACAAAACAATTGTATATCAATTGTATATTGTTAATTTTATCCCTGGGAATAGTCGTTTTGCTGGCAAAACTTCTTTCAAAGGATGTTGAACATATAGTTGTTTCTGTGGGTGCCCCCAAATCTCTTGTAGGTATCATTATTGCTGGTATTGTTCTGCTTCCGGAAGGTCTGGCTGCATTCAGAGCTGCAAAAAGTGATCAGATCCAAACCTCATTAAATCTGGCTTTTGGTTCAGCTTTAGCGAGTATCGGACTAAGTATTCCTGCGATTGCCATTATATCTGTAATAACCGGTATAAGAATGACATTAGGAATTGATATCAAATCAACAATACTTTTAGGGCTGTCTCTTTTTATTATTACTGTTTCACTGGCAACAGGCAGAACTAATATCATGCAGGGAATTGTACTGATTGCTATTTTTTTAATTTATCTTTTTATTACAATTGTACCATAACTATTTAAGTTATACATTATAGCTTGATATATATTGAAACGGCTAGCTGTAGTTTATATGATATGATGGTTGATATAGAATATATTTCATCATGAATCCAAAAAAACGTTTGAAGGCTAATGATTATAAAGGTATTGCCCAAATATTGAAATATCAAATAAAAACTAATAAGATAACATAGAAACTGGTTCACAACTTGGGTTAAGCCAATACTTTAAAAGTTTGAAAAAGTACTCTGAACAGAAAAATGATTTTGCAAATAAAAATTATTTATTGATATGACTAGTAAAAAATATTACTTCCACGATAAAAGTCAGAATATTATATCAGAAGATCAATTAATTGGAGAAAATATAGATGATATAGAATGTTTTCTGACCGATTATCAGTTACAAAAGCTACATACAATAGAGCGTGTCTATATCTTGAAAAAAACATTTTTAGGAATTTTTAAGACAAGATTGTATTTATATCTTAGTGAAGATACAATATATAATTACGCTATTCAGAAAAAATAACATTACTATACTTTATTATTCCTCCGATCATAGCATAATGTTAGAATTCAAATTTCTTTGGAATATCGATGCTTTGTCTTATTTCGTTTTAATGTTTTCTGAAAGCTATAGTATTTGTTACTCTTACTAAAACGATAACATCTTTAAAGGAGTGGTCAACGGTAGCATGATGATGAAAATTAGAATTTTCACTTTCGGCTTCGCATAGCAATTACAATTTCCCATACAAAAGTCATTACATTTTGCAAAATCGAAAACTGTGTAAATAAAAAATCCCCGCTATTATGAGTAGATTTCTGTAGAGGTATAATCACACTCATATCCTGGAAACACTATATAGTAAATTTTACAGTCCGATTTAATATCCTACAGATATTAACCTTTCTAATGCTTAGGAGGAGAGTATATAACAAAACCCTCCTTTTTAGGGGAGAGTCAATTGTACTAATGAGAATGTACAACTATTATGAGTAGTAAATGTATATCTAAATAAATTACATTAATATGCTGCAAGTCATGTGATTCTATTTATTATTGTCGTATATGGAGTAGAAATAATACATTTATTTTTAACGCTCTTAGGGTATTTTTTAAGCATAACTTTTTAATGCGTCAATTCTGTGGTAATATTTAATTTTCTTTGCAAGAAAGTTATAAATTTATTTTGACTGTAAATTCCAGTTTTCAGGAATTTGAAAGGTTTGTCACCTTTATGATGATTTGTGTTCATGACGTGGAATTTAATATAACTTAATTGCTGCAGTACAAGGTGGTGTTTTTATAACCTATGTATTACAGCTTGTTTTTTATATTGCAGTTATCACACATTGTTAGTATCCGGAGTCTTTTTCTTACTGAGAGATTGATGTTTTATAAAAGGGAAAAAATCTGTGATTATGCCCATAATTGTATAAATTTGGAGCTGGAAAAAGAAGAAATCTTAAAGATAATAAACCTAAGGTCTTATTACAGAGTTGCAGATAAATGACTGATATCAGAGTTTTGATCATAGGGTTGGCTGCTGGTTGAAAAAGTAAACTACTTATTTTGGAAAACAGAGCCTTGCCATGAGATAGCTGACGGTTGATTCCGCTCCCTGATTAAGATTAACATTTTTTTCTTCAAGGCCGTCATAACAGCCACCCGTTGCAGGGTTATAAATGATCTGATGTAAATGATTTTTTCCTAAAAACCAATTAAAAGCACTCCTCATCATCTGTAAGTATTTTTCATCCTTAAAAACTTGATAGAATGTAGATAATGTCAGTATGGTGTAAGCAACATCTATGGGCTGTTCCCCGCCAATTGATTCAGGACTTTTAACCGTTTCTTTCTGCAACCATCCTTTATTGGAAATTACTTTGATTTCCCCCTTAATAAATATTTTAGAAAGCAGAAACCTGAATGATTCATTGGCAATTTGCTTGTACATTTCGTCTTTGGTAGTAATCCATGCGCATAATAAAGCCTCTGGAAGTAAGCTGTTTCCATAGGTCAGATAGCTTTCAAACCAATGCCAGTCTTTGTGTTTTTCATGCTGGTACATTTTCACCAGACGATTGGCCAGCTTTTTCAATAATAGAATATTGATTTCTGAATTTTGATAATGTAATCCTTTGATGATAAAGCCCATTGCTCGGGTAGAATGGATATTCTCAATAGATGAAATACTTTTTTCAATGATTGATTCTGCTTCATCAGAAAACTGCTGCGGTAAGATTGCTTTTATTGAAAGAAGATATCCCAGTGCCCAGATAGCTCTTCCATTGGAATCTTCAAGATTGGTTTCATAATTCTGTTGCACAAATTCCTTGTACTGATTTATATAATTGAGAAAACTTCCATCCGGTTGTTGACAAAACTTAATAAGTTTCAGATAAGTTGAGATTAAATCAAGATCAGATTCATCTCTGCTCAGCTCATAATGTCTGCAGGCTACAATCATAGCCCGGGCATTATCGTCCAAAGTATACCCGGAATTGATATCAGGTTTGTTGATTTTAGAAAACTGGATCATCCCAAAATCCGTTGTCATATTTTTGACATGGCTTAGATTAATGATGGGGAATGTATAATGTAATGTCATTTTATCTTTGCTGTATTGTTGAAATAATAGGGCGTGCGAAATAGAAGAATTTTCCCAGGCTGTGGGAGCCATTTTTTCCAAACTATTTGATCGTAATTTTTCCTGTACAGTTTCATTTTTTAATAATGTATTTACGGCAACAGAAAGCTGCTTCGGAGCTTCAAAATCAATAATGATTCCCAGGTCTTCATTCAGTACTTCCAAAGCATGGGGAATAGGAGTGGAAACCACAGGGCAGCCACAACTGATGGCGTAGGAAAAAGTACCACTTACTGCCTGATTTCTGTCTTTTGAAGTGAAAAGATAAATATTGGTAAGCTGAAGATAATCCAACAACTCATCTAAAGGCAGGTACTGGTTGATAAAGTAAGTATGTTTTTCCAGATGGAGCCTTTTAATAGTATCCTGCAAAAAATCACGATATTTCTCACCTTCATATTTGATGATGCCGGGATGCGTTTTTCCAATAATCAGAAACATTACATCGGGGTTTTTTGTAATAATTTCAGGCAAGGCTTCTAAAGTGGTTTCAATATTTTTCCCCGAACCCAGTAAACCAAAGGTTGAAAGAACTTTTTTATCTTTAAATCCGTATTTCGCTTTCAGTGAAATTTTATCGATAAATGGCAGTAAATGGGTGCCGTGGGGTATCACTTTAATTTTATCAGGAGGTATATCATAATCATTGTTTAGTATATCCGCAGAAATACTGGTCATTACAATAATAGATTTTACAAAACTGCTGATTTCTTTTACCTTTTCTTTTAATTCCCGATCCGGTTTTGGTAGAACGGTGTGAAAAGTAATGATGATATCTTTTTCTGTATTTTGAAGAAAAAGCAGTAATCCGTTGGGGGTTTCGTTGAAAAATCCAAATTCATGCTGGAGCATAACCAGTTGAATATTGTTATTCTTATTGATTTTATCAGCCAGCTCCAGATAAGATACGGCATCGGATGTATTTAAGCGATATTCTGGATCATCTTCATATTGATAATGCTCATCCTCAGTTTCCATTGGGCAGATACTGATGCTAAATGATTCTCTGAATTTTAATTTAAGGGATTGTACCAAGTCCTGACAGTATGTTGCAATACCGCATACCTTGGGAGGAAAAGTGCTTATAAAGATAATTTCAGGTATATGATAAATTATGTTTTTATTACTTTGTAAAGGTTGTCTTTTTGTCTTTTCCTCCACGTCTGATTTTATATTTTTATTCATATTGATATTTATTTTAAACCTGACATTCTGTATAGAATAGTCAATTATGATGTGTACTGTAGTAATTCCTTCAGTAATTCAGGGATGCTTAAAGAAGCAATAGCTATTCTTTTGTCTGCAGCGCCATAGTAAATATGGAGTGTATGTCCTTCTACGATGGCTCCGGTAGGGAAGCAGACATTGTTCACTTCTCCCTTCTGTTCCCATTCTTCATCGGGCTTGAAAAGAGGATAAGGAAGTCTTGAAATTTCTTTTTCAGGAGTATCAAGGTCTAGTAAAGCAGCACATGCGCTGTAAACATATCCTTCAATGGTATCATGTACACCATGGTAGATTAAAAGCCATCCATGTTCAGTTTCTATAGGGGGGCATCCACCGCCAATATAGCTTACTTCATGCTCATATTTGGGAGATAATACAATATTTTCTTTAAAATGAAGGAAGTAGTCTTTCCAGAAATCAGGATTCAGATCTTCAATATTTTCTATCCTTACAATTTGGATATCAGGCCTTATGCGATGTAGAAAATAAAGCTTACCATTAATTCTTCTTGGAAAAAATATCACATTTTTATTCCAAAGGAAGACCTCTTTATCCTTTATATGAGTATGCGGGAGTTTGTTGAAACGTCTGTACTTTTCTCCTATTTCACCTTGAGATTCAGCTAAAAGCTTAAACTTTTTGTATGGAATTTTTGGCACAATGATTCCTAGCTTTTGCCATGATATTAGATCCTTAGATACGGCAAGTGCACCCAATGCATTAACCCCGTCATAACTGGTATAAGTAAGGTAAAATAAGTGATCGATTTTGACAATTCTTGGATCTTCAACACCATGTTTTTCGTATTCAAATTCAGGGATAATAACCGGATTGCTGAGCCGTATTTCAGGAGTCTTATAATCCGATAATATACAGTATCCGATACTCGAGAAGTTATTCCTGGCAAGAGCCCTGTATAATAAATGTATTTTTCCGTTATCCTGAATGACTGCAGGATTTAGAACTCCTTCACTCTCAAAGTCTAATGTTGTTTTTCTGAGTATAATTCCATCTTTTTTCAAGGATACCATTTAGTTGCCGGTATTTCGGGCTTCTTGTTCCCTTTCTCTTCGTTTACTCATTTTATCCTCCCGTTTCTCTTTTGCAGATTTTGCGGGTGGAGTTTTATCTGATTTCTTTTTTCCGTCTTTTTCTTTTGACATTGTGAAATATTTTTTTGTTACCTGTAAATTTCAATCATTAAAAAAGGAAAGCTTTGCAATTGTCTTTTAATTTGTTGTATAAATCATAGATATTTCCGATTTAATAGACTAACTTTGGATAAATGACTGTTAATGAAATAATTGACAGATGTAAACAGTAAGGGAGATGAAGTTGTATGTAAAATATATGGTAAGTTTGCGCTGCAAAATGGTTGTCCATCAGGAACTGGAAAGATTGGGCATTAAAAATGCTGTCGTTGATTTAGGGACAGTAGAATTATTGGATGATATTAGCTCAGAACAAAGACAGATCCTTAAAGAAAATTTACTTAAAACAGGACTTGAAGTATTAGATGATAAAAAAAGTATCCTGATAGAGAAAATAAAGAATGTAGTGATAGAAATGATTCATTATTCAGATGAACTCCCAAAAGAAAATTTCTCAGACTATGTAAGTGAAAAATTAGGCTATGATTATACCTATCTGGCTAATACCTTTTCAGAAGTGAAAGGAATGACACTCCAGCATTTTATTATTATTAATAAAGTAGAAAAGGTAAAAGAACTGCTGTTATATGATGAACTTAATCTTACAGAAATCTCTTATAAACTCAATTACAGCAGCGTGGCCCATCTCTCTAATCAGTTTAAAAAAATTACAGGACTTTCCCCTTCATTTTATAAACAGCTGAAACAAAGACGTCTTGGAAATCTGGAAGACTTATAAATGTGTGATATATGTAAAATTATACCGGATATATATAGCTTAGTATAACACTTAAACGGCCATCTTTGTAGTATAATAATCAGGAATTCACAAAATCCATAAAGCTTATATCACTATAAATAGTGCAATTTTAGATAGGAAATATAGTGAACAGTTGAAAATATTTATCAAACAACAGGCCTTTCTCCCGTATTTGAAAACATTGTAGTAATAAAGAAAGATGTGAAAAAGCGAATATACGACATATAAAATTAGTAGGCTTAAGGATTCTCAATTTTGACAATGAGCATATTAAATCCCGATAAAATAGTAGATCTGTTTTCGAAAGGATTTAATTAATCAAGGATGGAGACCCATGGTTTCTGTCCTTTTCATCCATATTATAGGAATTGATAGATATATAAAAATTTTCATCAACTGAGTCCATAAAACTGTTTGAACATTCATGAGTAAACAACATGTTTAAATACAAAACAGACTTTCTTATTATCACTTTAACGTCAAAAGTCATGAAAACAATACACCTTTTTCAGTTTAAGAATTCCATTACCCGGAAACTTCCTTTTTTTAAGGAAGAATGTAGATTAGATAATTTAAATGATTTAATGGCTTATGATCTGATGAACACCGAAAAAGTGACTGAGTTCATTATTGAAGTTCATGATGATTTTATTTTTGAAGATATGACCAGAGAAGATCTTTTGTCAATGTGCGAAAATGCCAGAGAAATGATTGAGCATTATTTTGTTACAACCATGAATGATTATGACGTTATCTGAATATTGATTTCAGCAGCATAAAAATTTTTTTGATCAACATACATAATAGACCCCATGAAATTTCAGCAAAGTTTACTTGATTATATAAGTACTTCACTCATTACAATGAATGAAACGGTTTCTATAGCAGAAAGCGTAACCTCGGGATTAATACAGCTGGCTTTTTCCCAAATGGCTAATGCAAAACTGTTTTACAAAGGAGGAATAACGACTTTTACATTACCTGAAAAAGTTCAATTTTTAGATATAAATCAAATTGAAGTTAAGGAAAATGGTTTTGAAACCCAAAAAATGGCTGATACAATGGCTGTAAAGGTCGCTGAATCATTTGGAACAGATTGGGGAATTGCTTCTACTGGATATGCTGCATCTGTAAGAAATTCGGGATTTAAAGTGTATTCATTCTGTTCATTCAGTTACAAAGGAGAGATTGTACTTTCCAAACGCATAGAGCTTCATGATAAGACTCAGGCACTGGATGCACAGTTGTATTATACCGAATTTATTTTAGGGTGTTATAAAAGTGCATTGAATCAAATATTAATTTAAACTTGTCATTTATTTTTTGCCTAGCCCCAACTTTTGCACCTGATCCAAATTATTTAGATATAATTTTTTTTAATAATTACAAATTTAATTAATTATTGATAATAATAAAAATAGCGCCAACTGTCTTCAGTTGGCGCCGTTTGGCTTTTGGTGACCTCGACAGGATTCAAACCTGTAACCTTCTGAGCCGTAATCAGATGCGCTATTCAGTTGCGCCACGAGGCCGTTTGTTATCTTGTTGTTTAACGGTTGCAAATATACCACTTTTTTCCGTTCTTTGAAACATGAAAAAGAAAATTTTACTTTTATTTACGGTATTTTCGCTAATTGCCTGTAAAAGAGAATCAAAAATTTCGTCCTCAGATTGGACAAATATCTCAAATCGTACCCAATACAAGGAACAGGACGGAAACCTGGAGTTGAAATCGGGGAATTTTACTTATAATTTTAAGCAGAATCAAACTCCTTTCAAGAAAATAATCCTGCTGAATGCAAGTATGGCAGGGTATATTTCAGAGCTTGGAGCAGAAAATGTAATCATAGGAGTTTCCAGTCCGGAGTATATTTTTTCAGATAAAATTCAAAATCTGATTAAAAAAGGAAAAATCCAGAATGTAGGGAGCGAACAGAAATATGATGTGGAAAAGATCATCGCTATGAAACCGGATGCTATTTTTACCAATCATATCGCAAGTTTTGACAATGCGTATGAGCTTTTAAAGAATAACGGCATTCAGGTAATATTTCTGGATGAATACATGGAGCAGAAACCTTTGGAAAAAACGGCTTATATCAAACTTTTCGGAGAGCTTTTAGGAAAAGAAAAAGAGGCAGAAGCTAAATATCAGGAAGTGGAGAAAAACTACAGTGATCTGAAACAGCTTGCGTCAAAAGCAAAAGAAAAACCTGTGGTGCTTGCTAATGAAATGTATGGAGACGTTTGGTATCTTCCGGGAGGAAATACTTCTGTGGCTCATTATATTTCGGATGCCAATGCGAATTATATCATGAAGGATAATAAAGATGAAAAAGCTTTGACAATGAGCTTTGAGGAAGTATATGCGAAAGCAGGAGGCGTTCAGTACTGGGTAAATGCAGGAAGCCATACTTCGAAAAAAGAAATGCTGGGTATGAATCCTTTCTATGGAAAGCTGGATGTATTCAATAAAGGAAAGATCTATACCATTGCAGGAAAAGAAAAACTGAAAGCGAATGATTTCTTTGAAAGCGGTGTGGTGAGAGCAGATTTGATTCTTAAAGATTATATAAAGATCTTTCATCCTGAACTTTTACCCAATTATCACCTTACTTACATGAAAGAATTGCAGTAACTCATACTATTTGCTTATTTTTGCCTTTCCTTTTTATCAAGTTATGTGGAAAAAAATTAAACAGCTTATCTTCATCATTCTTATTTTGAATGTAGTTTTTATCATCTGGGGTAGATTCTTTAATCCACCCATTACTCTTACCCAGATAGGAGGACTTTTTGAATATGGAAAACTGCATAGGGATTATATTTCCTATGACGAAATGGGAAATAATGTGAAAAAAGCCGTAATTGCTTCTGAAGATCAGAAGTTCTTTGATCACGACGGCTTCGATTATACAGCAATCGAAAAAGCCATGAAATATAATGAGAAAGGCAAAAAAATAAGAGGAGGAAGTACTATTTCCCAGCAAACAGCGAAGAATGTGTTTCTTTGGCAGGGCAGAAGCTGGGTAAGAAAAGGACTGGAAGCAGTGTATACTTTCATCATCGAAAAAGTTTGGACAAAAGATATTATCCTTGAAAGATACCTGAATTCCATAGAAATGGGGCAAGGTGTATTTGGAGTAGAAGCCGCTGCTCAATATTATTTTGGAAAATCATCCAAAGACTTAAGTACCTCAGATGCAGCTTGGATTGCTGCTGTATTGCCTAATCCAAAAAAGTATGATCCTAAAAATCCATCACCCTATTTAAGGAAGAAACATAATTGGATCATGAGACAGATGAGGAATGTGACTTTGAAATAGTATCTTTGTACTAATGAAATTCTTTAATTCCAGCACAAATTTTGAGTCAGTTCTTAAAAAATATTTTTCTTTTAAGAACGAAACTCTTTCTTTAGAACCTTTTGCAGAGTTTTTAGAGACGATAAAAGAGGCCGACTTTACAGATGTGCTCAATTTTTTCAGAAGCAATCCTAATTTTGCTGAGAACTTTAAATATTATATCCACAATATTTTTAGAGGAAGACCTTTCAACCTTTCACTGACGGAAGCGAATATTCTTTCAGAAAATGCCTTCTTTCCGGAGCTTAAAAAAAGAATACTGAACAAGGTTCTGCCACCCGTTGAAAACGAAAATACGGTATGGTACATGATCGATAACGTCAGTATGAGGCCTAAAAAGGATTTAAAATATCTGCATAATCTTCCTGAAAACGAGATCAATGAATTTTTAAATATGATGGGAGCTGCGGATTTTATTATCCGCCCTAACGTTAAAAAAGAACTTATTTTCTCTATGAACATCCTTTCCTGGAGGGTAACAGGAATGGCGATGGAAGTGGAAGTGGTGAGAATGGCCCCTCAATACAGAAATCTGGATAATCCGTTTCTTGCCCTTCAGAATGAGCTGGAAACATTGGCCGATGATTTGGTTAAAGATCCTGAATTACAACTGCATTCAAAAGACAGCAGATATAAGCAGATCAAAATCTACGCAGAACAATGCCAGGAGTTTGTGAATATTGCTTTTAAAAATTCTGCCAAATATGGTATTTCCGGGAAGATTAATCAATCTCTGTTAAAAATCCGTCAACAAACTGAAAGAATATATGAAATCGTTCAGTTATTAGTTATTGATACAGATGAAGATGTTCAGATAAAATCAAAGCAGTTGATTTTTAATATTCTGAATTATAAATCTCACAAAAATAATATTTCAGATCTTATCAACGACAGCACGAGGTTGATCTCACATCTTATTACCAATCACACTGCAGAAACCGGCACGCATTATATAACTTCTACCCGGAAGGAATATATGACCATGTTCTACAAAGCGAGTGGTGGTGGTATTATCGTAGGAGCCCTTTGTGTTCTGAAAATGCTTTATGGATACATCCCGGGAAGTGATTTTTCACATGCATTTCTGTATTCCATGAACTATGCGATGGGATTTGTGATGATTTATCTGATGGGTTTTACACTTGCTACAAAACAGCCGGCTATGACTGCTGCAACGATGACAAAAGTATTATCTGAAGAAGGAAATGCTCAAAGAAATAATACGGAATTTGCCCATTTGGTATCTAAGTTGTTTAGAAGCCAGTTCATTGCCTTTGTAGGGAATGTATTGCTTGCCTTTCCGGTAGCGCTTGCCATTATTTACGGATTGGATGTGTTTTTCTCACAAAATCTTGCTGTAGAGCGCTCTGACAAACTGTTAAAAGACCTTGATCCTTTTAAATCAAAAGCTATTCTGCACGCCAGCATTGCCGGATTCTATCTTTTTATTTCCGGGATTATTTCTGGAAATATCGGGAACAATTCTGTGTTTTATCAGATACCGGAGAGAATTGCCAAAAACCTTTCCATCAGAAGCTTTTTTGGAAAGAAATTTGCGAAAGGACTTTCAAAATATTATGCTAAAAACTGGCCGGGAATCATTTCCAATTTCTGGTTTGGGGTTTTCCTTGGAGCAACTGCTCCGGTCGGAATGTTTTTCGGACTGGATCTGGATATCAGACACATTACTTTTGCAGCCGGAAACTTTGCTTTAGGGTTATATGGAAAAGATTTCTCTGTAGATTCCTATACATTCTGGATGTCTTTTGTAACGGTATTCCTGATTGGTTTCTTCAACTTTCTGGTAAGTTTTAGTTTATCGATGTTCCTGGCATTTAGGTCAAGAAAAATGAATTTCGGACAGGTAAGTGAGATCTATAAAGAGATTTTCAGATACTTTACGAAACATCCGCTGAAATTCTTCCTGCCGCTTAGCTCTGGTCTGGACAAGAAAGCAGACGATTTAATGAGCAGTACGATTTCTAATAAATCAGAAGAACATTAATATCATAAAAAATGCTACCCGAGGGTAGCATTTTTCTATTGTTATAGCTATTAAAGACAAATAGGAAGTAATGGGCATTTTGTCGGCAATGTTGTCCAATAAGCACATTCGTTTTCGTTAGCGCAGCTTACAGCACAGCAGATCTGTCCAACGCCTCCTCCCTGTATTGTTTTTAAAGTTTTTCTTGTCAGTTTTTTTGATGCAATTGATTTTTTCATGGTAAAAATATTAATTAATGTGCATTAAAAATACATATAAAATTGCATAGAATAAAATAATTTTAACGTTGGTGAATTATTTAAATAAATTTGTATTCTACTCCTATAATATCTGAAGATCATTAAATTTCTCTGCCCCAAATTTGTCCTGAAACTTTTTGAGATAAAAGCTTTTTCGCATTTTAAAATCATGTTTCAGCAAAGGAGAATCAATTTTGATTATGATACATTCGTTTTCAATATTCACACTTTTGATTTCATTGAAAAGACTTTCATCAAGATATTCTTCAAGGAAATCTTTAATGTCAAAAGCAACTAGTTTGTGTTCAAAACCATAAATTCTGGCAAAAGATTTTACCAGTTCAGAGGATTGATATTCACGTTTTTTCTTCTTCATAGTTGGGTTTCGGGTTTCGGGATGCGTGATTCGGGTTTTTGGGTTGCGTGGTTTTGGCTTGGGGATTTATTTTTTTACTGTAGATTATTTTTATTCCAATTTTCTATGACCCATTTTTTATAAATGTTGATTTTTCCGCATAATGTGTTGTATTCATTTCTTAATGTCTCAAATTCTAAGGAAAAATTAGGATATAATATCATGATTTTTTCCAGATGGTTGATTGTTTCATCATTACTCGCATGGCTGTAATCAGGAAGCGAATGTAGTCATTCCTATAAGTTGATCTACCATAGCCTTCAACAATATTTGTAATGACTGAGTCTGAAGACTTTCTTAACTGACTGCCTAATTCAAACAGTTCATATTTAGGCAGAAGCAGGGAGGCTTTATGGGTTTTTAAAAATAAGTCGAAAGCTATTTTATAAATATCCAGATTTCTATAACTCATATCATTTATGTTTTAGGATCTTAAGTTAAGACAAAAAACGGTTTGATGATAAAGAATATTAGTCTTTTACTTCATATCTACATCCACACTTATTTACCTGCATTTAATACCTCGTAACTCGCATCCCGAACCTCTTACTAAACTTCAAAAATGATACTTTCTTCATTTATTTTCTTTACCACACTTTCCGTACGCTCTCTATGCGTATCTGTGATAAAAATCTGTCCAAAATTTTCCTTGTTAACCAGTTCAATCAACTGAGAAACTCTGGTATCATCAAGCTTATCGAAAATATCATCAAGCAACAGGATAGGAGTCTTTTTGGTGAGTTCTTTTACAAGACTCATCTGAGCCAGTTTTAAAGAGATCAGGAACGATTTCTGCTGTCCCTGTGATCCGATTTTCTTGATTAATATATAATCCATTTCAAAAAGAAGATCATCCTTATGAATTCCTTTTGATGTGTAAGTAAGCATTCGGTCCCTTTCAAGGCTTTCTTTTAAAAGTTTTTCAAAAGAATCTTCCAGCAAATGAGATTCATAAATTACTGATACGCTTTCTTTTCCACCAGAAATAATCTGATAGAAATTCTGAACAATAGGGTTGAGCTGCTCTACAAATTCTTTTCTTTTCTTAAAGATTTTAGTCCCGAATCTGCTAATAGGCTCATCATAAATTTCCAGAGAATCTTTGTCCCAGGTTCTGTTCTTGGCAAAATATTTCAGTAAAGCATTTCGCTGCTGAATTGTTTTCTGATATTGGATGAGATCAAAAAGATATTCTGAATCCGTCTGAGAGATCATCGCATCCAGAAACTTGCGTCTGCTTTCTCCGGAATCCGAAATAAGATTAGAATCGTAAGGTGATATCATAACACTTGGAAGGTATCCAATATGATCTGCAAGCCTTTCATAGCTTTTATCATTCTTCTTGATCACCTTTTTAGCTTCCTTGGGCTGGGTGATTCTGATGATATCCTCACTGTCTTCATTCTGAATTTCAGCATCAATGGTAAAAAAGTCTTCCTCTTGTTTAATATTGTTGAGGTCCGTATTTCCCAGAAAGCTTTTTCCTACGGATAAATAATGCAAAGCATCCAGAATATTGGTCTTTCCTACGCCATTATTTCCCACAAAACAGTTGATTTGCGGGGAAAATTCAAACTTTTTCTCAGAATGGTTTTTGAAATTGTAGAGGGAAAGCTTCTTGATAATCATTCGTCAAAAATACTCCATTATTACTAAAAATAAAAAAGGAAGTGCCGAACAAGTTTCCACTCCAAATGAGAAATAAGCGTCATCTCTTTTATTTTCAGAGAAATAGATGAGAATATAAGTTAGAATGCTGGCCATAAAAAAAGCAAGCGCATATTCCAAATCAAGATAAAAAGCAGAAATGATACTGCTGATGAAAACAAGTGCATAAGCAATGTACTTGGTATTTTGTACCCCAATCAGCATAGGAAAGGTTTTTACGGTATCGCTGTTCATATCACGGATATCAAAAGGAAGCACAAGCGCGGTGATAAAGAAAAAACTGATCAGAAAAATAGGTATGCTGAATTCAGGAAGGGTAAGCCAGCAGTTGACCAATGCCCAAACCAAACCTACATAAAATACTTTCAATAAAGGAATTTTCCGGATATAAACATCAAGAAAAAAGCTATTATAAAGCAACCCCAGCACGACAATGACAAACCATTTCAGAAGTCTTATTCCATTATGATTATGAATGATTAAAAAAGCACAGATGATTCCTGCAATGGCGTTGATGATCACTATTCTGAAAAAATACCTGGTATATTGATATTTAGTATACAGATAGCCACTGAAATAAGTGATGAAAATAAGTGCAAAAGTAGGGAAACGGAATGTGTTTTGCTCTTTCATGAAAAATACTGCAAAAAGAGTTCCCATAAGAGAGACATAAACCTGGCTGTCTATGACGGTTTTTTTCAGTATTTTTAAGATGTTCATTTATCAAAATTAATATATATGAAAAGATTTTCCAAGATTTTTCTGCTTTTGCTTGTAATGCTGAGCTTTTCAATGGTATCCGCACAGAAATATTACGATACCCAATGGAAAAAAGTAGCTGATAACAGTGTGAAAGGAGCTTATAAATCTAATCTTCCCATTATTTTAGACATACAAAAACAAGCCATGAAAGAAAATAATGCCTTCGAGCTGATCCGTTCTCTGAAAGCGGAATTCAGTATTGTAAACCAAACCGTTGAAGATGATCAGAATGATGCTGCTTCTCAGTTTTTTAAAAAACTTAAAGAGGCAGAAGGAAAAATAAACGGAGAAGGTAAACTGGTGTACAAAGTTCTGCTGAATGGCTTTTTTATGGATTATTACAACCAGAACTCATGGAAAATAAACGGAAGAACCAATATCAACTCTCAGGATGTTTCTCAGATTGAAACCTGGAGTAAACTTGATTTTAAAAATTACCTGACTAAAAATTTTCAGGAGCTTGATCAGGAAAAACCTGAAATGAGAAAGATCTCGTTGGAAAAGTATAAGAATATCTTTTCAGAGACAGGAGACTTTGCCTATTTTCCGACATTGGCGGATTGGTATGCCGTTAAAAAAATAACGTTTCTATCTGAAAATAACATTTTTACCAAAAATGAGCTGACCGCCAACCGTACAGCAATCAATGCAATGTATGATGAACTGATCGAACAGAATACGGGAAATCCAAAGTTGTATTTCATGAAAGAAAAGATAACGGAAAACTGTAATTTCAATCATTGCAAGGATAAACTTCAGCAGCTTCAGAATCTTTTGAAATCTAATATAGAGGGAGATTATAAAGTGTTGATTATGGGAGATGTCATGGATGAACTCACTAATCAGAAGAAACCTAAAGAAGCTCTTGCATTAGCGGCACAAGCTAAAAGTGAATACCCGAAATCTCTTTTTCTGGAGAATATCAAAAGCAAAGAAGCACAGATTGTCAATCCGTATCTGACTTTAAAATATGAAGCACAGACGCAGAATAATCTTCCGATTCACTTTGTAGTACAGTATCAGAATGTATCAGAATTTACTCTGAATATTTATGAAGTAAAAGACGATTTTACTTCGTTAATTCGATATGTTCAGGATTCATATTCAGATACTTTTAGCAAACTAAAGAAGAATCTTGTAAGGAAGGAAACATTCCAGCTTCCGGATCCTAAAGATTATCAGAGTCATAAAACTTCTTTGGAAGTGAAACCCCTTCCTTCAGGAGTGTATGTCGCAGAATTTACAGTTGCAGGAGCAGATATGAAAGATACAGACTCCAGACATAATTTATATTTTCTGGTTTCCGGAAACAAGATTATTTATCAATCCAAAACGGATAGAAGCTCTCTTTCCGACGAGTTGAAATTGGTGAATAGTGAGAACGGTAAGCCTTTGGCTAATGAAGGGCTTCGGTTTTATGAATTTGTTTCCAATAAGACTCTAACTAAAATTGAGGGAACAACCAATGCCAACGGAGTATTTAAGCTTCCTGCTACAGACAGCAAAGAATATTACAGAACATTCCTGATTCAACAACCTAAAACTAATGATTTCCAGATCATGCAGGTGTACGGAAACAGAGGATATGCCGATGATTATAATCCAAATAAACAAACGCGTTCAACGGCTCAGATTTTTATCGACAGAGGGATCTATCGTCCCGGACAGACTGTTTATTTCAAGGTGATCAACACCAGAATGAATAAGGAAGTTGAAGCAGTTCTTTCAGGACTAAAACAAAAAATCACTTTATTAAATACCAATAGTGAAGAAGTTTCTTCACAAGATTTTACCACTAATGAATTCGGTTCTTATCATGGAAGTTTCATCCTTCCAAAAGGAAAACTGAATGGTAATTTTTACTTGAGAATAGAAGGGGAAAGTGCTGGATATAAAAATTTCAGGGTAGAAGAGTATAAAAGACCAAAATTTGAAGTAACCTTTGCTCCTGTTAAAGAGGAATACAAATATGGCCAGACTATAGAACTGAAAGGAAAAGCTGTTATGTTTTCCGGTGTTCCGCTGAGTAATACAGCCGTAAACTATGAAATCAAAAAACAGAATATCCGATGGAGATATTTCAGCTGGTATCCGCAGAATGATGATAATGAAAACTCGATTCTGGGCGAAGCAAAAACCAATGAAAAAGGAGAGTTTACGATTCGTTTGGAACTTAAAAAAGATGAAAAGCTGGAAGGAATACAGATTGATAACTATGCAGTGAGTGCATCTGTTACAGATATCAATGGAGAAACACAGACGGCTGATACCCAATTGAAAGTAGCTTCTGTTTCTCATTACATTCAGGCAGAAAATATCAGCAATACTTTTACAGACGAAAATGTAAAAGTAAAGGTGGAAACCAAAAATTATAACGATCAGAATCTTAAGAAGCCATATCAGGTTAAGCTATCAAAACTGACCGCTCCTGACAGAATTTTCAGAGATAATTTCAAATCTGATGTTCAGAACCTTCCGAAATATTCAAAAGAAGAATTTATCAGCAAATTTCCACATGATCTTTTTGATAAAAATGATGAGATCAAAAACTGGAAAACCGAAAAAGTATTGATTGAAAAACAGCAGCAGCCATCCGCTGATAATTCTCAGGCATCAGCAAGTCTTGATTTAGGAAAACTGGAAGCAGGGGATTATGAACTTGAACTTTTCAATATTGAAGGAAAAGATACCATCAAAACTTCACAGTATTTCAGTGTTTGGGATAAAACCGCTTTAAACCCCACTCAAAAAACTTTTCTTACAGTGATTGCTCCGAAAGAACAATTGCCAAGAGGTGAAAAAGCTAAAGTATATGTGTTCTCGGCAATTCCTGATGCACTGGTGAATGTTTTTGTGCAGGATGGATCCGGAAAAACCGTTTCTGAAGTTCATCAGATGAAAAAGGGAATATTAGAATACACGGCTGAGATTCCTAAAGATAAAAGTGTTTCAGATCTGAACCTTCAGTTCCAGCTGGTAGCATTTAATGATGTGAGTACAGAATCTGTTTCCTTAAAAATAAAAGACACAGAAAAACCTTTAAAAATTGAAACCGTAACTTTCAGAGATAAGCTTGAACCTAACACTAAAGAAAAATGGACGGTAAAAGTAACCGGAAATGACAAGGAAAAGATCAATGCTGAAGTATTGGCCAATATGTATGATATGTCTTTGGATCAGTTTGCTAAAAACACGTACAGCTGGAGAAAATTATATACTCCATTTGTAATGGTGACTTCTTATGGAATCAGAAATTATCTGCAGCAGCAAAACTACCAGAAGAGATTAAAGTATTTTGAAGACAGATATATAACTGTTCCTCAGTTTAACTGGTTTGATGGAAATTATTATTCAATTTCAAGGGAAACTATAGTAGGATTTAGCAATCAGGAAGGAGTGAAAGCTCCGGCGTATGCACCACCTCCGTCACCAATTGCTGGGGCGAAATTTAAAACAGCAAGAGCTGCCGTTGCAGAAGATAGAATTGAGGTGATGCAGAATGTAGTTCCTGAACCTCTAAAAGCTCCAAAAATGGACGCAAGAAAAGCGGCTGCAAACGAAGAGGCACTGGATAAAATAGCTGTTCGTCAAAACCTGAACGAAACGGCCTTCTTCTATCCGGATTTGAAAACCGATTCAGAAGGAAATGTCAACTTCGAGTTCACCTCTCCGGAAGCACTGACCAAATGGAAACTGATGTTCCTTGCCCATACAAAAGATGCAAGAGCAGCTACGTTGGAAAAAGAAGTGGTAACGCAGAAAGAATTCTCAGTAACGCCAAACTATCCTAGATTCCTGAGAGAAGGAGATGAACTGAATCTACAGTCGAAATTATCCAATCTTACCGATAAAAAACTAAATGGTTCTGCCGAATTACAGATTCTGGATGCCTTTACCAATGAAAATATTTCTTCGAAGTTTGGAGTCACTTCCGGAGTACAAAACTTCAGTCTGAACGAAAACGGAAGCAGTGCATTAACATGGAAATTAAAGGTTTCGGATGATGTTTCTTCTGTTATTTTCAAAGTAGTGGCTAAAGCAGGTCGGTATTCTGACGGTGAGCAGCAAGCTATTGCTGTATTGCCTAACAGAATGATTGTGACGGATGCTGTTCCGGTTTTTGTGAAAGAAGGCGAAACCAAAACATTTGTGTTAGACAATCTTAAAAATAATATATCCACAACGGCTTCCAATGTTTCCAATACGCTGGAACTGACGACGAATCCGATCTGGGAAATCATGTTTGCGCTTCCAGGTCTGAAAAATGATCAGAATAATTCTGCAGATGTGATCTTTAATAAATGGTTTGCAGATGTTTTGGCTTCGGAAATTTTCAAAGCCAATCCGAAAATGAAAACAGTTTTTGAAGAATATCAGAACAAAGGATTATTACAGTCAAATCTTGAAAAAAATCAGGAGTTGAAACAGTTATTACTTGAAGAAACTCCTTGGGTATTGGAAAGCAAAAATGAAGGCGAGCAGATGCAAAAGCTGGCATTGCTGTTTGATGTTAACACGATGAAAAACTCCATTAATCAGGATTGGGATGATTTCAAAAAACTACAAAATCCTGACGGTGGATTCTCATGGTATCCCGGCTACCCAAGTTCTTACGGAACGTCATTGTATATCCTTAAAAACTTAGGAAAAATCAATTCATGGTTAAAAGATAATGTGAAAGACTATCAAAGTGCTGATCAGAAAGTTCTGGTAGCAAAATTGATTCAGTATGTAGACAATGAAGTGGCCAAATATTATGATGTGAAAAAAGACAATGTCTGGAACAACTGGGCGATCGATTATCTTGATACCAGAAACTATTGGGAGCAGCAATATCCTTTAAAAGGAAAAGGAGCTACCCTGAAAACGCTGGTAAAGCAAAAAGCCAAGACAGCTAAGATCACAGATTTTACATTCTTCGGACTTCACCGTGCGGCATTATTGATGAACGATTATGGTCTGAAAGAGGTATCGGATAAGTTAATGACTTACCTTAAAGAAACTTCCACAGATACCAAAACACAAGGAGTCTACTGGAAACAAAACCTGAATGATTGGGGATGGTTTGGTTCCAAAGTAGTTAACCATGCCGGAGCACTGGAAGCTTTCAACAAATTGAAAGCTAATGATCAATCTTTTATTGAAGATATGAAGATCTGGCTGGTAACCCAAAAAGAAGTCAACTCATGGGGAAGCTCAAGAGGAACAGCTGAGGTGATCTTTACCATTTTGAATTCAGGAAAATCATGGACGGGTACAGAAAGTGATAAAGCAACGATTGTTTGGGGTGGAAAAGAACTGGCTCCTCAGACACAGGCAACTGGTTATGTAAAATCAACCGTGAAACCGGAAGCTATAGATAAAAATTTAGCCACCGTAACGGTTACAAAACCTGGTCCCGGAATTGTGCAGGGAGGATTGTTCTGGCAGTATTACGAAGATCTCGATAAAATTAAATCTTCTGAAAATTATATTTCTGTAACGAAAGAACTTTATAAAAAAGTGAAAACGGTAAACGGAGAAGAACTTCAGAAAATCTCAGTGGAAACCCCATTGAAAGTGGGAGATAAAGTAACCGTAAGAATGATTCTGAATACAGACAGAGCGATGGAGTTTATTCATATTAAAGATATGCGTGCAGCAGGATTTGAGCCTGTAGATGTATTATCCGGATATCAATGGAAAAATAATCTGGGCTACTATCAGTCGACCAAAGATGCTTCTACCAATTTCTATA
Organism: Chryseobacterium sp. AG363; assembly: GCF_003610675.1. NCBI lineage: Bacteria > Pseudomonadati > Bacteroidota > Flavobacteriia > Flavobacteriales > Weeksellaceae > Chryseobacterium > Chryseobacterium sp. AG363. Next base: position 1,910,801 of record NZ_RAQF01000002.1, on the reverse strand, counting down.
TTCAATATATGCCGAAAGGAAAATATGTATTTGAATATGATGTATTAGCCAATGCATCCGGAAAATTCTCCAACGGAATTACAACGATGCAGAATTATTACGCACCGCAGATGAATGCCCATACAAAAGGAAGTAATGTAACAATTTCAGAGTAACTGATGAACATAGAAGACTGTAGTAATTTTTTTTACTACAGTTTTTTATTTCTAGATTTTTAATAAAAATAGAATTAAATCGAAAACCAAACAATTGTTTAATTTGGAATGGTTTTTGGAATTAAGATAGTAGCAATTAAAAAAATTATTAAAAGATGAAATTTTCTAAAACTTTAATCACAGGATTAGTATTAATGGCTGGAGTAAATGCTTTCGCACAAAAGAAAGCAGAAAAGTTTGAAAAACTACAGATTGAAATGTTCCCAAAAGCAAAAGAAGGATATAAGCAAGTATATATTCAGCTTCCCGTAGCAAAAAATGAAAACGATTTAAAAGTTGAACTTTTTGTAGGTGCTGAAAAGATGTTAGACTGTAATAACTATTTCTTAATGGGAGAAATGAAAACTCAGGACCTTCAGGGATGGGGATACAACTATTATGAAGTAGAATCTAAAGGGGAAACGGCAGGAACACTGATGGGCTGCCTGGATAAAAAACAGACTAAAAAGTTTGTGACTTTAAAACCTGAAATTGTAAGGTATAACAGTAAACTTCCATTGGTATTCTACGTACCGAAAGACATTGAAGTTCGTTACAGAATTTTACGCCCTGATGCTGCCATGAAAAAAGCAGTTCAAAAATAAATCAGCTTATTATAATGATACAGAAAACTCCTCACAGCGATGTGGGGAGTTTTCGTTTTTTTCAGGGTAAAATAATTCGTCATGTCTTTGCTAAGTGAAACGCCCTTGCGAACGAATTCAAAGCTATCAACAATGCTTTTGCGAAGACTGCGTTGTACTTTAGGTTTCGGCTAAAGCCAATTGAAGTTTTGTTTTTTATTAAACAGGCTAAAGCCCGTTCCTATTAAATATTGTTTTTCACAGATTTTATAGATTAAGAAATTTATTATACAAGCCTATCCATCCAGTTTGTCATTGTGAAGGAATCCAAATTCCAAATTCAGAATGATTTTTTCCAGAGAATGTTCTTTTCTTCCTTTGTTTCCTGAAAAAAGTGTCGTAAAAATAATGCAGAAAAAGTAGAGTTAAAATTTTTTTCAGGTTTTCTAGTATTTAATTAACATTTAAACGACTCCGACAAAACTTTATTTTATAAGGTTTTAAACTTAAACATATTTTAAACTTACTTTAAATTCACTACCTTGTTGAATTATCTTTAAGTATTTTATCTTTTTTTGCATTATATTTGTTATAAACATAAACCATGAAAAACAATTTATTGATTTTTACGTTTAGTTTTTTTGCTTTCCCCGCTTTTGGCTGGGCACAGTCTGCGCCGGATTTTAAAGAACTTCTGGATAGTGCTATGGTTCGGGACTCGAACCTTAAAATGCAGATTACCCAAAATAAGCTTACCGATCTTGACGAGCACAAACTGAAGGATATCTTTCTTCCAACCCTGGAATTGAGCGGTCAGGCCGGTTATCTTAACGGAACAGCAAGACTGACGTCCCCGGAATTCAATCTCGCTCCCTTTATCAATATTCCCGAAGGGACTTTCAACAATAATTTCAATGTATCCGGATTTTCAGGTATTGCCAAGGCAGATGCCAAAATGCTGCTGTATTCAGGAGGAAAGGTGAAGTACATGAAAAAAGCGGTGGAAGAAAAGAAAAAGTCTGAAGATATCCTTCTGGAAAAAACAAAAGATGAGGTGATTGCCACCATTTCCAAAGCCTATGATCAGTTAGCATTGATTCATCAGTCTAAAAAGGTTCTGGATGAAAGTAAAAAAAGATTGGATATCAACCGAAAAACAGCTGATAAAGCGCTTGGCTATGGTTTGATAACGCCTTATGACCATAAGAAAATTGAACTCGCCCAGGCTACTCTGGATGCTAAAATGGTAGAATATGAAGGGAAAAAAGAACTTCTTCTTACCCAGCTTTATATTTTGACAGGGATTCAAAGAGAAAGGCTCAGAATGATTGATCCTGTATTATCTCCTGTAGAATTGCTGGCTGCAGAAAAAGGAATTGAGCAGAGAGCTGAAATTAGAGCTCTGGAACATGGAATCAGTGCGGCAGACTATAAAATAAAAGCAGAAAGAACGTGGATGATTCCTAAAGTACAGCTGATGGCTTCTGCCTATTATATCGGATTGTACGGGAACAGAATAAAATCTTCGGAAAATGTAATCCCTGCTGTGCCAATTCTTGGATATGAAGGTAAAAAGCTGGATTGGAGACCCAATAATATCAATGTATTTCCATTGATTACTGCGGGGGTTGGTTTTAAATGGGAAATCTTTGATGGTAAAGAAGGAAAACATGCTGAAGAAACTGCCAAAGTAGGAAAAGAAGTATTGCAAAATCAGAAAGAAGATGCTTTGAAAAAGCTGACATTGAATCTTGCCAATAATCAAACCAATTATGATATCGCTTCTGCACAGATTACCCTGAAAGCCAAAGAAAAAGAGCTGGCTAAAAATGCACTCGTACAGGCAGAAAAAGAATTCAGATACGGAATGAGCAAATCTTCACAGCTTATTGATGCCGAAAATGATCTGGAAGTTGCGGAACTCGAATATCAGAATGCCATTTTCAACCAGAGAAGAGCGGGAATAGAACTGATGAGATCTACCCAGGAACTGGATATCACCAAATTTTATTTAATCCCTTAAAAATTTAAATGATGCATAAAAATATATCTATACTCTTCGCTGCTCTGTTTTTATTGGGGAGCTGTGACAAAAAAAACGAGAAAATCAAAGATCCGGAAGGAAAAACCAAAAAGGATGTGATCTCTTTTGCCCCTAAAGTTACCGGAAGGATTCTGAAAATATATGTTTCTGAAGGTCAGACTGTGAAAAAAGGAGATACCCTGGCTCAGCTTGATGTACCGGAAGTTTCTGCAAAAATTGCACAGGCGCAAGGAGCAGTAAGTGCGGCTACGGCTCAGGAACAGATGGCAAAAAACGGAGCGACAGCCGATCAGATGAGACAGCTTCAGGCCAAATATAAGGGATTGAAGGAACAATATGAATTTGCTCAGAAATCCTACAGAAGAGCCAATAATATGTTTCGCGACAGTTTAATGTCTCCACAGGCCCATGATGAAATCTACGCAAAGTTACAGGGCGCAAAGGCACAATATGATGCTGTAGTGGCAGAACTGGATGATGTGAAAAGAGGAACCCGTTTCGAAAAAGTAGAAATGGCAGCCGGACAGGCATCACAGGCTAAAGGCGCTTTACAGGAAGCGAATGTAGCCTATTCCGAAAGGTATATTATTGCCACCAACGATATGGAAATTGAGACCATCAGCTTAAATACGGGGGAACTGGCAACTGCTGGTTTTGCTCTGTTCAACGGATATATTCCGGAGAGTACGTATTTCAGATTTACCATTCCTGAAAGTGCTATTTCAAAGTACAAAAAAGGGCAGGAGGTTACCATGCAGGTAGTCTATAACAAAGAAAACCTGACAGGAAATATCGTATACATTAAGCAGTTGACAAAGTATGCAGATATCACTACGGCTTACCCGGACTATCAGTTACAAGACGCTATCTACGAGATCAAAGTAAAACCCAAAGACATGAATAAGGCTAAAAATATTTTAGTCAATGCCAATGTAATCCTGAAATAAATTGAAAAGAACTGATGAAGTTTCCTGAATTTCATTTCGTTCTCCACTTATAAAAATATACAGATGAAAGAATTTTTCCGTCTTTTAAAACGAGAGTTCAAACTTTTTATCGGCAATTCTACCTTAAGGACGGTGTTCTTTTTGGCACCGGTTTTCTATGCCACCTTGCTGGGGTTTGTCTACAAAAGCGGAAAAGTTGAAAATACACCTGTTTTGGTTGTTGATAGAGACAATACACCGTTATCCAACCAACTGACGGAAATGCTGGATGATAATAAAAGCATCAAAATTATCAGATATCTGCAGGAACCTCTCAGTATTAAAGATGAGGTGATCCGGCATGAGGCTGCTGCGGTAGTAATTATTCCCTCAAGATTTGAAGGAGATATGCTGCAGAAAAAATATCCGGAACTGAATGTTTATATCAATACAGGGAACGTTTTAACAGCAAATTTCGCATCGAAAGCGCTTCAGCTGACCATAGGAACATTTTCTGCCGGAGCTTCCATCAAAGCTCTTCAGAAAGCAGGAATGCCCGCTGTAAAAGCTGCAACACAATACGAACCTTTCAAAGCCAATTATATAACCCTTTTCAATACAACCGGAAACTATCTGATCTTTATGTGGCCTGCAATGCTGGCAGTAGTGTTACAGCAGGTTATTTTATTAGCAATGGCAGTGAGTTTTGCTGCAGAATTCGAAAGAGGATCTTTTGTGAAAGAATATCTGAAAATGAAAAAATGGGCCTTCCCGACCATGTTGATTAAAGTCATTCCGATCTGGGTGTTTTCTGTTCTTATTGTAGGTATTTATTACTTTATGCACATGATTTTCCATGTTCCGATGCCGGAAGGAATACTCAATTTTATTCTCCTCACAGCGGTATTTGTGGGATCGGCTTCATTTTTGGGAGTATTCATCAGTATTCTGATTCCGGATGCTTTGAAGGCGACACAAATCCTGATGGTCATTGCTTCGCCGGCTTTCATTATCAGTGGTTTTACATGGCCTTTAAATGCAATGCCTGCTTTTGTACAGTTTATCGCGAATATTATTCCGTTGACTCCCTTTTTACAGGCTTTCAAGATCTTATTGATTCAAAAAGGTTCGGTAGAGCTTACTTTCCCATATCTGAAACACTTAAGCATCCTTTTAGTAATATATGCGATCATAGGCTGGATTGCTTTAAAGATCAAACTATGGTTTATTTTCAAAAAATCTGCACCCCAGGAAATTACAACTGAGGATACTTCTCGGGAAGAGATAGAGTAGTTTTTGGTTAATTTGTTGCTGGTTTTTAAGTTAGAGGTTGATATGATGCTGGTTTGCTGGTTACTTTTGTAGTATATAGGCTGGCAGATGATCAGTATCTATACCCGACAAATTAAAGAGCAGGGAAAAATATGTAAAAAATAATCGAAAAATAGCCGAAAAACTTTCGAACTCGAATCCCGTACCCCGTAACTCGTATCTCATAACAAGCACCTCTCAATTTTTTCATTCAACAATAAAATCAAACAAAAAAACTGATATATTTGTCCATAGTAAAATAGAAATTATATGGAAAATGTATTTGATGCAAAAGATGCTCAAAACTATATAGATAGGATCAACAAATTGGTAGAAGATACTCACGGTTTGTGGGGGAAAATGACAGTAGACCAAATGCTGGCACACTGCTGTATTACCTATGAAATGATCTATGAACCGGAAAAACACAAAAAACCGGGAGCCATTGCAAAATTTATACTAAAAACTTTTGTAAAACCTAAAGTAGTGGGAGAAAAAGCATATCCAAGAGATTCTCCTACCGCTCCACAGTTTTTGATTACCACCAGAAAGAATTTTCACGAAGAAAAAACAAGGCTGATAGGGTTCATTCAAAAAACGCAGCAGCTAGGAGCGGACGCTTTCGATGGTAAAGAATCTTTTTCTTTCGGAAAACTGAATTCCCAGGAGTGGAATAATATGTTTGCCAAACATCTGAATCACCATCTTGCACAATTTGGCGTTTAAAACACACACTATGAAAAAAATTTTATTACTCCTCATTCTGACGGCTAATTTTGTATTAGGACAGATGCCGGATATCTCAAATACATGGCTGAACAATAGTAAACCTTATATAGGAACCATTGGAAATAAAGGCCAGGAACTGAAACTGAAGATCAATATTTCTGAACAGAATAAAAAGAATGATCAGGAATATTTCGTTTCAGGATATTCTCTTGTGGATACCAGTTATGCAAAATTTGAAGGGAAAATTACCATTTCAAAATATAAAGATTCCAAAAAACAGGGAACAGTATACGGAGAATATGAGCTGGCTGAAGAGAATAAAGGAAAACATTCCGGACTTTTCAAAGGGAAGTTTGTCTACAATTTCAAATGGAACAGAAAGACAGAGAAAATTGAAGAGCAGCACATCGAACTTACAGGCGATTGGAAAAGTTATGACGGAACCATTGAATTTAAGACCCATCTTAAAAATCAGTAAAACAACCTCATTATCTTCGACTTAACAATACCCCAGACCTCGGGGGCTTACTTTAAAAACTTACAAACATTATGAAACTAGGCGCATTTTCAATTAGCTTAAGCGTAAAAGATCTTCAGAAATCAAAAGACTTTTATGAGAAGCTTGGGTTTACAACTATGGCAGGAACAGAAGCACAAAACTATCTGATCATGAAAAACGGTTCTACACTGATAGGCCTTTTTCAGGCAATGTTTGATGGAAATATGCTTACCTTCAATCCGGGATGGGACGAAAATGCACAGAATCTGGAATCTTTTGATGATGTGCGTGAAATTCAGAAAAGATTAAAAGAAAACGGAGTAGAAATCGGTAGAGAAGCCGATGAAACCACCTCCGGGCCGGAACATATCTATCTGAAAGATCCGGATGGAAATATGATTCTTATAGATCAACACAGATAATAATTAAAAACACATTGATGATGAGAACATTTAAACGTATTTTTTTACTATTAGCCACATTACTAATCATTTTGCTGATTTGGGCTGCTTTTATTCCTGGTGACTGTCAATATGAAAAATCGATTTCGATTAATGCACCTGTGGAAAAAGTATGGCAGAATACCAATACCCTTAAAGCAATGGATCAATGGAGTCCATGGAATGATCTTGATCCGGGTATGAAAAAAGAGTGGACGGGAACAACCGGCCAGCACGGAGAAAAAGTTTGCTGGGATAGTAAAAATAAACAGGCAGGAAAAGGCTGCCAGGAATTGGAAAAAGTAGATGAAGCTGGTAAAAGAATAGATACGGCAATCAAATTTCTTACCCCTTATGAAAGTGAAGCAAATGCTTACGTAACAGTAGTTCCGGAAGGAAACGGTAGCAAGGCAACATGGGGATTTACTTCTGAGATTCCTTATCCGTTTACCTTGATGAAGCTGTTTATGAATATGGAGGATGCTGTTGGAAAAGATTATCAGAAAGGGCTTTCAAGATTAAAAACCTTATCTGAAAAACCTCAATAAAACAAACTCAACTTAAAAAAACAAAACAATTATGGCAACAGTAAACGTTTACCTGACATTCAACGGAAACTGCAGAGAAGCATTCGATTTTTATAAATCTGTTTTCGGGGGAGAATATCCTTATATCGGAACATTTGGAGAGATGCCGCCAATGGAAGGAAAAGAAACACCTGAAGAAGATAAAAACAAAATCATGCACGTCTCTCTTCCGATCTCTAAAGAAACGATTTTGATGGGAAGCGATACAGGAGGAGAGTGGTCTTCCAACTTCAAGGCAGGAAACAACTTCTCTATTTCTGTGAATGCAGAATCTAAAGAAGAGGCAGACAAATTATTCAGTGGTCTTTCTGCAGGCGGACAGGTAACAATGCCAATGGCTGATACCTTCTGGGGAGCTTATTTCGGAATGTTCAGCGATAAATTCGGAATCAACTGGATGGTAAATTATGACGATCCCGCTAAAATGCAGCAGCACCCATAAGATTCATATTGGAGTTCAAAATATTCAAAAACCGACAGATAGCTGTCGGTTTTTTTAATGATTGACTGTAAGTAATTTATAAGGAATTGCTTTATTTCTTTTTAATAATTTTGTAGCTTCCTGACGCTGTTGTGATGAGGTAAATTCCTTCAGGGAGTTCACTTATATCAAACTGATTTTTATCTTTTTCAGCTGCTGCAGATTTCATCAGTTTTCCAGATTGGTCGTATAATGAAACTTTTTCGTTTTTCCTTAGGTCATCCATATAGAAGATACCGGTAGTTGGATTCGGATAAATATTCTCTTTGCCTTTGAGTGAATTTTCTGAAGTTCCCAGTGTGGAAATTTTTGTCCATGTAAATGCATCAAGGCACATATAGACATATCCTCCGGTGGATTGCAGCTGGATTTCATCAATGGTAGTATTACTGTTATTCTGATTATTTAGGGTGGAAAGATCAATCAGGGTAAATCCGTTGTTGATACCTGTCGTTCCCGTAGTTGCATTAAATGTAGTGTTAAATCCGGATGTTTTTGTGGTGGTGAACTTTGTAACTCCCCCTAATTTTCCCGTAATAATAAGTGTTCCTGATGAGGTAGACTGGTTTAAAGCAGTATTGCTTAAAAATACCCAAAACTTTGACACCGTGAATGCAGAATTGCTTTTAACACTGAAAGAGGGAGAGCTGATATTGGTTGTTCCTGTATTGTCGATATAGACATTATCATTAGCTGTTCCGTTCCAGCCGGTGTTTGGATAATTGCCCTGAATTCTGAAAGTTCCGGCCTGTGATACGATATTGAAAGTATATCCGTTGCTGGTAAAGCTTGTGCTGCCGCCAGATGAAGTTTCAAAAGTCACAGTAGTTGTCTGTGCAGTGGTCATTGTAATATTGCTTAAGAAAGCAAAGATTCCAAAAAAGATAATTTTTTTCATGATACAGATTTTTTAATGTTTAAAGAAGATCATAAGCTTCCCGTACTGTTGATGTGCTCATGAGTTTTTTTCTGTAAAGGATACCACAAAGTAACCGAGAAATACAAAGTGACAACAGCGTATTAAAAACCGAATTGAAAAACAGGTAGAAATACGCAATTTCGTTGGTTTTTATTATTATAATTTTGAAAAAAGAATATTATGTTAATTAAAATGAATGTATTTCACAGTATGGTTAGTTTTTTTTCATAACTTGTAATGTGTAGCTGAAGTAACTTATTCTAAACCTATTATATAATTTAAAACGAGAAAAACTATGGAATTACCTAAACATGCAGTCTCATTAGATGATGCTAAAAAATGGATCAGCAATTGGCAGAATACAAAAATTATCGATGGAACATCTATCCGGGCTCATCTTATTCCGGCAAAGGATGTTCATGATATTTTTATTGACGACAAAGGATTTGCGAGATATCGGGGTTATAATGCCATTACCGATGAAGGCGAATTTAAATTTCTTCTGGTAGGAGTAGATGCAGATAACAATGATATTGTAAACTATGACAATGGAGATTATGTCTATGATATGACCACACCTTGTCCAAGCGTATGTTCTGCTGCAAAATGGTGGAACCTGTAATCTGAAAACTGGAGATCATTGGATCACTGGATTGAAATATTGTCGTTAATAGGAAAAGGCATTCTGCTGATTAATCTGGCAGTATACTGTATAGGCTTTTCCGGAGGAGGAAAAGCCTATACATACTTCATCAGCTATTTGGCCTGGATATTACTATGTGAAATTGTTTTCTATGTATTGAATTCACAGAAGATTAATAATCTGTTTTTTTCACATTATTATCTGATAGGCCAGTTTTTGTTACTGGGATTATTCTTTCATGAAATTGTAACGGAAAAATACCAGAAAAAAACAGCACGTACACTTTTAATTATCATTCCCGTAGTTCTTGTTATACAGTATATCATATACCCCGAAAAGTATTATGTTTTTAATCTTTTTGAAATTTTTGTCACATCTTATTCAATCATAATTCTGGCATTATTTCATTTATATAATATACTGGATACCCAAAAGAAATACAATTATATAAGCCTGGGACTTTTACTTTATCTGATAAGCAGTACTGTAATATTTTTGTCCGGAAACCTCTATACGGTGATGAATAGAAAACTGCATAAAGAGATCTGGGTTTTCAATGTTGTTATGTTTATTGTGTATCAGATTTTTATTCTGATAGATTATCTGTCTTCCCGCAAAAAAAATGTGTAATTACTGTTATGATTTTACAAAATGAATGAGAATACAATTATTTCCACTATCGTTTATACCTTTCTGGCATTTACCTTACTGGCCGTCACCCTGATCATATTTTATTATTTTTCGAATAAGAAGATAACAAGAAACCTTATTCAGAAAAAAGAACTGGAGGTGAGATATGAGAAAGATCTTACCCATGCTATCATCAGTGCTCAGGAAAAAGAAAGGTTGCGCATTGCTCAGGATCTGCATGACGATATCAGCTCAAAACTCAGTGTGGTTTCTTTAAATATCCATCTCCTGGATTTTGATAATCTGACAAGAGAAGAATACAACGATCTGAAAAATAAAATTATACATCTGGTCAACAAAACAGCAGAAAGTGCCAGACAGATCTCGCATGATCTCCTTCCTCCGATTTTAGAAAAATTTGGACTCCATGCTGCAATAGATGCATTGTGCTCAGAAATTAACCTGTCCAAAACCCTGCAGGTTACTTATTCCAACAGTTTATACTTTGCAAAAGCAGAAGAAGAAAAAAATTTACATATCTTTAGAATACTTCAGGAGCTCATTAACAATTCCATAAAACACGGAGAAAGTACGCATATTGATATAGAATTTTTTGGGAAAGACGGAAAAAATACCTGTCTCTACAAAGATGATGGTAAAGGATTTAATCTGAATGAAAATACTTTGAAAGAAGGATTAGGCTTAAGAAATATCAGAAGCCGTGTAGAACTGATCAATGGAACACTGAAAATTGAAAGTGAAAACAATAAAGGAATTACCGTAGAATTTACATTTTAAATCATTATAAAATGGAAAAGGATATAATTCGTGTCATAATTGTAGACGATGAAGCGCTCTTTCGTCAGGGAATTTCATTGTTGATACAGAGAGAAAAAGATATTGAACTGGTAAGTGATTTCAGCAATGGGAAAGAGCTGCTGGATGAGCTTGTAACCATGGAAGAACTGCCCGATATAATCCTGATGGATCTCAATATGCCTGAAATTAACGGAGTAGAGGCAACCAAACAAATCCATATCAAATATCCCCAGATTAAAATTATTGCCTTAACGAGCTATAACACGAAAGCATTTATTGTCAATATGATACAGTCAGGGGCCTGTTCCTTTCTTAAAAAAAACTCAAGTCCAGCTGAATTACTTACTGCAATCCGTGAAGTACACAGCAAAGGTTTCTTTTATAATAACGAGGTAATGGAAGCTTTACATCAAAACCTTACAGAACCTAAAAAGAAAGTTTCCAGTATTTTTGATGCCAATCATATTTCCAAAAGAGAAAAAGAAGTATTGGAACTCATCTGCAAACAATACAACACTTCTGAGATTGCTGATCAGCTTTTTATAAGTTCCAGAACCGTTGAAGGACATCGAAACAGCCTTCTGCTTAAAACCGGAGCCAAAAATACTGCAGGCTTAGTGGTATATGCCATAGAAAGTAAAATTGCAGATATGAATTATTTAAAAGATAGGTTCGAATAAATAGTCATACAGCTGTTTTCATTAAAAATTAATTGAAATTTATATTTTCTGATTAAATTAGCTTTTGTTTTGATAAACAGAACACAATGGATTGTTTATGAAAAAACAATAATTTATAGTTAAAACAGAAAATACAAAAGAATGAAATTTACAATTGAAAACATCAAAGCAGAGCACCAGAAAGTAAAAAGCGGAGCCGATTTTCCTAAATATATTCAGAATATAAAAACGTTGGGGGTTTCTCACTATAAGGCGTACGTTCAGGATGGAAACACAGAATACTTCAATCACGAAAATCAATCTGTTCATACAGGAAAAAAGTATGAGCCTCTTGCTGTTTCGGATACTTTAAATCTTGAAAATTTTAAAATAAGACTGAAACTTCATCAACAGGGAGGAACAGATTATATGACTTTCTGTAAAGAGTGTGCCGAAAACGGAATCGAAGGTTGGACGATGGATCTACAGGCGATGACCTGTACTTATTTTGACCAGAATGAAAGTGATGTTCTGACCGAACAGGTTCCAGGATAATCTTTTACAAAAAAACGGATGCAGACCATTGCATCCGTACTTCTTTCCATTAACTTATAAAATATTGTTTGCTATTATTGATTTAAAATATTAATTTTGTTAAAAACGATAGATAATAGTAATTGGTAAACATGAGAAAGGTTTTTACGAAGTTGGCATTCACTGTATTAGGTTTGGGATCCATTTTGACATTTGCTCAAAAAAATGATCTTGGAGCATGGTATATGTATTTTGGAAATAATAAGATCAGCAAGAAACTGAACTGGCACAATGAAATTCAGTACCGTAATTTCGACGCTGTTGGAGACCTGGAACAGTTACTGATCCGTACAGGAATCGGGTATGATCTTACAGAGAACAATAACAATGTTTTATTAGGATACGGTTTCATTCTCAGCCAGCCTTACGTAAACGGTGAAAAAAAAGAAAATATTGAACACCGAATCTTCCAGCAGTATATTACCAAGCAGAAATTCGGACGTTTCTATCTTCAGCACCGTTATCGTTTGGAAGAACGCTTTCTGGAAGATGATTTCAGAATGAGATTCCGTTATATGCTGGGAGTCAATATTCCGATTACTCAAAAAGAGATGCTGCCGAAAACCCTTTACGCATCAGTATACAACGAAATTTTTCTGCACTTCGATAGTCCGGTTTTCGACAGGAACAGAGTGTATGGAGCTTTAGGATATGTCATCAACAAAAATATGAGGATTGAAGCAGGGTATATGAACCAGATTCAAGAGAACAGAAACCGGGGACAGATTCAGATTGGTTTTTATAATAATATCCCATTCACTAAGAACTAATAAAACTGTTACTGAATGCTGTGAGGAAAACCATTATCTGAAAATAGATCATCATAAACATTATAAAATAAACACTTATGCATTCAGGAAAAAGATTCGGAGCCCGCGAGTTTATTATCTGGACCAGAAGAAGTATTTACGCTTTGGTCGTACTATCAGCCATTCCTACAGTCCTGTACTTTTTAGGCTGGAAGTTTCTTTCTGTTCCCTGGCAGCCGATTGCCATTATGGGAACAGCGGTTGCCTTTATCGTTGGATTTAAAAACAATGCCAGCTATAGCAGACTTTGGGAAGCAAGACAGATTTACGGAGCGATTATTAATGACAGCCGCAGCTTTGGATATATTCTGAGAGATGCATTGTTCTCAAAAGATCCCGGTAAAGTAAAAGAAATGTTTCTTCGGCATTATGCATGGCTTACTGCATTGAGATTTCAGCTCCGTGAACCGAGAGCATGGGAAAATATGGGAACAGATCAGTTTGATGAATATGCTAAAAAATATGACATTCCCGAGAGACTGGCCACACTGGATGAAGAATTGAAGAAATACCTTTCAGAATCTGAACTTCAGTATATTTTGAGCAAAAAGAACAGAGCGACTCAATTGATGGCAATGCAAAGTAAGGATTTGTCCGAAGCGTATGAAAAAGGAGAAATCAATGATTTTCAATGGACACAGATCAACCAGCAATTGGTGAAGTTTACCGATAATCAGGGAAAGGCAGAAAGAATTAAAAATTTTCCCTATCCAAGAAATTTCTCTTCCATCACCACGTATCTTTTGCTTTTATTCATTGTTTTTGTGCCTTTTGGATTATTGAAAGAGTTCGATAAATTAGGTGAAGGAACCATGGTAGAAGGCTGGACATTGTGGTTCAATATTCCATTTTCTTTACTGGTAACATGGTGCTTCCATACCTTGGACAGCGTGGGGGAGGCTTCGGTAAATCCTTTTGAAGGAAGTCCCAATGATGTTCCTATCACTCAGATCAGCCGTACCATTGAAATTGATATGAGAGATATGCTGGATGAATCTGATCTTCCGCCAGCCATTGCTCCAAAAAATAATATTGTGCTTTAGATTGATCTTTTATGATCTTAGATATAGATTAATGACAGACTTCAAATATATCTAAAACCTATAAGGTTTGGGTAATAATAAATATTTGATATCCCATACAAATAACACTTAAACTTAAAAAAAACTTACTTAAAAATGATTCACAGCTATGTTATAATATCCATTGCAGTACTGCTGTCTGTGATGATATTGGTAATGATCGGCCAGAAATTAAAAGTTGCTTATCCTATTTTCCTTGTTATTGCCGGATTGCTGATAAGCTTTGTGCCGGGCATGCCGCGTATTGAAATAGAACCTGATCTTGTCTTTCTGATTTTCCTTCCGCCTATTTTGTTCGAGGCCGCATGGTTTACTTCATGGCAGGATTTTCATAAATGGAGAAAACAGATTTTTTCGATGGCCTTCGGACTGGTGTTTTTAACATCCATAGTCGTTGCTTATCTTTCATCTTCCATTATTCCAGGGCTTACTGTAGCTATGGGCTTCTTGCTGGGAGGAGTAAATTCTCCGCCGGATGCTGTTGCAGCTACTTCGGTATTGAAGCATATGAAAATACCTAAAAAGATCACCAATATTCTGGAAGGCGAGAGTTTGATCAATGATGCTTCCAGTTTAATTGTATTTAAATTTGCTCTGGCCGCCGTTATTTCAGGACAGTTTATCTGGAGAGATGCCGTTCAGGATTTCTTTACCATGGCCATCGGTGGAATTGCTGTGGGAGTGGCAGTAGGCTTCCTGTTTGGAGCTCTATTAAAAGTTATCCCGACCAATTCCAATATAGATACCATTATTACCCTTATCGTTCCTTACATTATGTATGTGGGAGCAGAACATTTTCATTTTTCTGGAGTATTGGCAGTGGTTGCCGGAGGTCTGCTGATGTCCTATAATTCACATTGCTATTTAAGTCATACCTCCAGAATACAGTCCGGAAATGTTTGGAGTGTTTTGATATTTCTGATGAATACCATCATCTTTATCCTGATTGGTCTGGAACTTCCGATTGTAGTGGAAGGAATGAAAGAATATACCATTTCAGAAGGTATTTTCTACAGTGTAGTGATTGGCGGAGCGATTATCGGAACAAGAATTTTGTATAGTTACGCATTAATGTATTTCCCAAGAGTCTGCTCTAAAGAATTAAGATTAAAAGTTCCCAAACCGGATTGGAGAGAACCGTTTATCATCAGTTTTGCAGCAATGAGAGGAGTGGTTTCACTGGCTGCAGCCTTGTCAATTCCTGCTTTTTTACCAAACGGAGAAGCGTTTCCGCACAGGAATATTATTTTATTTGTCACTTTTGTGATCATATTGATTACCTTGGTAGGGCAAGGTTTATTGTTGGCTCCCATCTTGAAATTATTAAATATTCAGGATGCAGGAAGTGAATTACCGGAAGAAAAACAGGAAGTAATCCTTATGCGCAAACTGAAGGAAACAGCTTTGCACAAACTTGATAATGACTTTTCTGAACTAGCCGTAACCAACAGTCTGGTTCGTCATCAAAAGCACAAGTTGGAAAATGAAATGATGCTGATGGCTGATAAAGCACAGTGTATGGCTTCCACAGGAGATTATGTAACTGCTATCAATGAAAATAAAGATGTCCTCCGACAGATCATTCAGGCGCAGAGGAATGAATTGCACAGAATGAAAAGAGAAAAGATATTTGATGATCACGTGATGAGAACCATTGAAATGCAGTTGGATTTTGACGAAGCCAAAATCACAGGTTTTTCACATGGATAATTACAAAATAAGCCACAAAAGTCACAAAAGGATAAAAGTTAAAATGAACTTGCAGCAATAAAAAGTTCACAAAAGGAAAATTCTGAAATTTTGAAGGCTTACGTGTACTTCTCATGAGTAGAAATTTAAACTTAATAATTTAGTAGATAAAACTTTGTGACTTTTGTGGTTAAAGATTATAGGTAAAATGTGTACATTTAAACATATTAAACCTATAATATGAGTACATCCATCACTGTTCAGTACACCATAAATGCTCCGGCTGAAAAAGTCTGGAAAGCATTAACCGATAAAAATGAAATGAAATCCTGGTATTTTGATATCCAGGATTTTGTTTTGGAAACAGGTAAGGAATTCAACTTCTATGAACCGGGAGGTGAGAATAAATATCATCACCACGCACAGATTTTAGAAATAATACCCAATGAAAAATTAAAGCACACATGGTCCTATCCTGATTTTTCAGCCCTGAAGACCATTGTAACCTGGGAATTGTTGCCTGAGGGCGGACAAACTATGGTAAAGCTAACCCATGAAGATATTGAAAACTTTAAAGAGTTAGGAGAAGGCTTTTCAAGAGAAAACTTTACAGAAGGCTGGAACACGATTTTGGGACAGAGTTTAAAAGAATATTTAGAAAAATAGATCATGATCACATTACACCCTTTTACGATAGAAGATGCTCCACAACTGATTTCAAAGATAAAAGACGAAAGGATGCTTCTTCAGTTTGCCGGGCCCGTATACCGTTTCCCTCTCACAGAAGAACAGCTGGAAAAGGACTTATCTGATGAAAACAGAACTCTTTTTAAAATTACAGATCAGACCGGAAATACAATCGGGCATGCCCAGATATTTCTAAAAGAGAAGACATTCCTGCTGGGAAGAATTCTGATCTGGGATGAAAATAACAGAGGAAAAGGCTATGGAAAGAAGGTTATGCAAGAGCTTTTGAAATATGGGTTTAATCACTTTGATAAAGAAACAGCAGAGCTGAACGTGTACGACTGGAATACCGGAGCTATAGAATGTTACAAAAAAGTAGGTTTTGCTTTTGATCCATATGTTAAAAGCGAAGCCAGGATTGATCAGGAAACATGGGTTTCTCTGAATATGAAAATCCATAAAAATACCTTTAAATTGCAGGAATCATGACACAGTTTACCGCACTTCGCCCTGTTTTCTGGACAGAAAATCTGGATGAAACAATTACATTTTATATGAATGTTCTCGGATTTACCCTGATGGGTAGAAATGACGACTGGCAATGGGCTTCTCTTCGAAAAAATGATATATACATTATGCTCTCCCAGCCTAATGAACATGAAAACAATCTTTCCATCGGGTTTTCAGGATCATTTTACTTCAATGTAAATCAGGTGGATGATCTTTGGGAAGACCTTAAAACAAAAGCCAAAGTCTGCTATGAAATCGAAACTTTTGAATGGGGAATGAGAGAGTTTGCAATATATGACAACAATGGATACATATTACAATTTGGTGAACCCGTAGATAATATTGGTAATACGGAATAAAATTTGCTATTTTTGGAGAAATATTTAGAAATTCAATGAAAAAAAGTATAATAGCGGGTTTCGCAGCGATTTTATTATTGGCGTCTTGTAATAAGGATAAAGAAATTCTTAATACATTAAACACTTATAATACTTCAATGGAGGCGAAGGGATACCATTTCGGAGATAAGCTTGAGCTTCCGAAAGAGGTAACGGAAAATGCAGAAAGCGTAACAATCAGCTTTGGAGATAAAGAAACAGCAGATTTAACAATTGATCCTAAATTTTTCACATTAGGAGACAATGCTGTTACATTCAATATTAAAACAAAAGGAGGTGAAGTGCTAAATCAGGATGCTACCATCAATGTATTTGCAAAAAATCCTGAAAAAAATATTCCTTATCAGATTGTAGCGGAATATCCTCACGATCCTAAAAACTTTGTACAGGGTTTCCAAATTGAAGGAAATACCATTTATGAAAGTGACGGGCAGAACGGATCTTCACAGATTTTAAAATATACGCTGGGAACAACCACTCCGCTGGCTTCTACAAAACAGGCTCAGGAAGACTTTTCTGAAGGAAGTACCATCGTAGGAGACAAAGTATATCAATTGACATGGCAAAGCAAAAAAGGATATGTTTATGATAAAAGTTCATTAAAGCTGCTTTCAGAATTTGCTTATCCTAATGTATTGGGTGAAGGTTGGGGATTAACATATGACGGGAAAAGCCTGATTGCTTCTGATGGAAGTAAGCTGTTATATTTCCTTGATGTAAATGATCCTTCAAAACTGATCAAATATATTGCTGTTGCAGGAAGTTCTCAGGCATATGATCAGTTGAACGAGCTGGAATACCACAATGGATTTATCTATGCCAATGTATGGCAGAAGCCGATCATTTTAAAGATTAATCCAACCAATGGAGAAGTAGTGGGAACTTTTGATTTTACAGAAATTGCAAAACAGAATACCAAAGGAAGTGATGATGTACTGAACGGAATTGCCTTCAAAGGAGATAATATGCTGGTAACAGGAAAGAACTGGCCAAAGATTTACGAAGTTCAGATCAAATAATCTGATTCTATTGATAAAAAATAAAAATAGCGTTCCCTTGGGAGCGTTATTTTCGTTTTGAGGATTAAATTTTAGTACTTTTGGAAAATGATTAATACCTTCATGAAGCGAAATATCCATATTGGTTTGGTAGCGGCTTTATTCCTTGTCTCTTGCAGTAACAAGGAAAAAATGCTGGATTCTCTGGCGGATTACAATAACTCAAAAGAAGAAAAAGGTTATCATTTCGGTGATAAACTTGATCTTCCCAAAGAAGTGACTGAAAATACGGAAAGTATAACCATCAGCTTTGGGGATAAAGAAACAAAAGAATTAAGAATTAATCCTCAATTTTTCACATTGGGTGATAATAAAGTAGTCTTTGTGATTAAAACTAATCGCGGTGAAACTTTAAACCAGGATGCTACGATTAATGTATTTACTAAAACTCCTGAGCAGAATATTCCCTATAAAATAGTTGCCGATTATCCTCATGATCCCAAAAACTTTATTGAAGGTTTTGTGGTAGAAGGAAATACAGTGTATGAAAGTGATGGAATGAAGGGATCTTCTCAGCTTATAAAATATACTCTAGGATCTTCAGTTCCCAAAATTATGGCTAAGCAGCCCGCTGATATTTTCTCTGAAGGGTGTACGATTGTAGAAGATAAGGTGTATCAACTGACCTATCAGAATAAAATCGGTTTTATTTATGATAAAAATACTTTGAAAAAATTATCCGAATTTCCATTGCCCGGTGTAATTGGAGAAGGTTGGGGACTGACCTATGATGGGAAAAACCTGATCGCTACGGATGGTTCAAAGAATCTTTATTTTCTGGATGTTAATAATCCTTCAAAAGTAGTGAAAACAATTGCAGTTGGCGGTTATTCTACCGTTTATAATCAGCTCAACGAGCTTGAATATCACAAGGGATTTATCTATGCTAATGTTTGGCATCAACCTGTCATTCTAAAAATTAATCCTGCAAACGGAGAAGTCATAGGTAAACTTGATTTTACACAATTGACAAAGGAAAATGATAAGGGAGACAGCGAGCATGTCTTAAACGGAATTGCTTTTAAAGGGGATAATATGCTCGTGACAGGTAAAAACTGGGAGAAAATTTATGAAGCCGCTTTTCAATAAACTCATTATATCTATTGTAGAGCAGTTTTTTCATCAAGAAGATGGTCTCAATTTTGATTCACCTCAATGAAGATTCTATTGAAATAAAACCATCTTTTGAGTGAAGTTATTTTTCAGTAAATTGACCCCATTAAAAAAACAGAGTGAAGTTTTTAAACATACTATTTTTTTTTCTTTTCTGTATAGCTTCAGCGCAGAATATTCTTCCTTTGGATACATTGAAACTAAAGGAAGCTAAAGATATGCTTGCCGATGACTACGGAAATCTCTATATCTATAAAAACAAAGATTTCAGTTTTACCAAATATGATTCTTTAGGAAAACAGATTGGAAAAATGATGCTTACTGTACCCTACAAAGTTCAGAACGTTCAAAATCCTCTGAATGTACCTTTGTTTTCTGAAAATGCCCAGGAAATGAAATTTGTAGACCAGAATATGAATGAGATTCAAAGATTGGATTTTAAACAGAAATTTGGTTTTATCAGAATGGCTTATGCCGAAGATCTGCAGCAGCTGTGGCTTTTGGACGACAGTACAAAACGTCTGATACAATATAATTTCAGAAATGATACCACCATCAACTCATATCCTTTTGATATCAGTTTTGAAGATTTAATGGATATGCTGGTCTATGAAAATAAGGTCTATATCTTAACAAGAAAACATATCAGGATTTACAGCCTGAAATTTGAAAAACTTTTCGAAGCCCCTTTGGAAAACGGAAAACGTTTTCGAAGAGAGAATGATATGATCCTGGTGGTTGCCAGTAATTTCATTTCACAATATGTCCCTGAAAAAGGGATGACAACCATTTTTGAAGATCAGGAAGCACAAATTGTGGATAAAAACATCCTCTCTTATTTTGCAATCAAAGGGAACAAACTCTATCTTTACAGCCTTGAAAAAGTAAAGAAAGCCCAACAGCAAAAACAGCTCGAAGCTCAGCCGGAATCTCCTCCGCCATCTACAGAAAAACCAGTAGAAAAGATGGAAGAAAAACCAGTTGAGAATACAGCAGAGAAACCTTCAGACAATACTTTACAGAAATTGATTGAAGATATTTCCCAGGTTCAGACTGAGGCTGTCGAAAAACTTATCAACTAATCGGTAAATACAAGGAAAAAGAATATTATGCATATTGCAGTTACAGGAAACATCGGAGCCGGAAAAACAACTTTGACAACGATGCTTTCCAAGCATTACGGATGGGATGCACAATTTGAAGATGTAGATCATAATCCTTATCTGGAAGATTTTTATTCAGACATGAGCAAGTGGAGTTTCGCACTGCAGGTGTATTTCCTGGGGAGCAGATTCCGTCAGGTAAAAGAGATCAGAGAAAGCGGGAAAAACATTATTCAGGATCGTACGATCTATGAAGATGCCCATATTTTTGCGGAAAACCTGAATGATATGAACCTTCTTTCAGACAGGGATTTCAATAACTACTCATCAGTATTTGATCTCATGAAGTCTTTCGTGTCTGCTCCGGACCTTTTAATCTATTTGAAATCTGATGTTCCTAACCTGGTTAAAAAAATCTATAAAAGAGGTCGTGAATATGAAGCATCTATCAGTATTGAATATCTTTCAAAACTGAACCAGAAATATGAAAAATGGATCTCCAACTATACAGAAGGAAAATTGCTGATTGTAGAAGTGGATGACCTTGATTTCGTTGAAAAACCTGAAGATTTCGGGTTTATTCTGGAGAAGATTGAAGCAGAACTTCACGGATTGTTTTAACATATTTTTATCAGAACATTAAGACAAACTCAGGGTAAATCTTTTTAAATTTGTTAAGACCAAGTTTAATTTTTGAATAATGTATCATGGTAGTTAAAGTTTTACATAACGGAAACTGTTCAAAGTCCAATGCTGTACTGGAGTATCTTGACGAAAACGGAGTGCCTTTTGAGATCATTAATATTGTTGATGATCCGTTAAGCCCACTTGAAATAAGAACGGTGCTGAAGAAACTGAATCAGAGTGTTTTTCATATTATCCGTAAAACCGATAAGCTTTACGTTGAGAACTATGCAGATAAAAACTATTCAGAAGAAGAATGGATTAAAATTCTTTCTGAAAATCCATCTTTGATACAGAGGCCGATTCTGGTAAAAGGTTCAGTAGCAATGCTGGGAAGACCCATTGAAAATGTAAAGTTCTTTATTGAAAAATAGATGAAACTTAATAAATAAAAAAGATCCGTTCTGTTAAAGAGCGGATCTTTTTATGTTATGGGGTTTTTGTAGTAACCGGGCCGTTTATTGCCTTATATAAAGCTTCCAGTTCTTTTGGAGGACGTCCGGAATCAAATTCTGAGGAAGTATACTCTTTTCCGCCAGCGGTAATGATAATGGATGCTATCATTGCCCTGTCAGAATGCCTGCCCTCTGTAGGAGCTTTAAGATCTGATATCTTCGATAAATCAATAGTTTGAGCTAATCTGGAAACCATCTGCCATTCTGCGGGAGATATTTTAGTAGTAGTGATTTCTTCGTTAATATTGGATTCTTTTGAGGAAGGAGTGAAAACAATATCTCTGCTGAATCCTCTTGTCCTTTCTGTTAACCGGATCTGTTGAATCTTTTGTTGCTGAACTGCAGAAGAGATATTTTGGGTATTATTTTCGCTGTTATTTTTGTGCATACAGTTTGTAGCAGAGGTTGCTACAATGATATTAAACAGGATCAGTTGGATATTCATCATATTCTGTTTTTATGTATTAATAATAAAAAAACCGCTTCAACATGATGAAACGGCCTTTGTTTTTATAATAGAATAACGCCTTCTATTTTTGCTACTTCTTTATAAATATTCACTACCTGATTGGCATCCAGAACAAATGCATTGATATTGCAGGCTGTGTATTTTCCATTTTTGCTTTCGCGGTTTCCCAGTGTAAATTTAATACCATCAAAAACTCTGTAAATTTCAGTAAGTTTTGCCTGATCTGTAGGAATAATAAATTTAAATAAATAGTCCTCCGGAAAATCATGATGATCCTCCAGTTTCTCCCTCAAAGACTGATAAAAGTCTTCAGGGCTTGCGTGTTGATTTCCTTGTAATATATCCATCTGCAATTGTTAATATAATATAAATATAACGAAAAATTTCCTATTTTCCAAATGGTCCCAGCAGAGACTTGGAGTTCTGGTGTTCATAATCTTCGATGATGTTGAATAATCCATTTACCAGCTGTTCAGAAGCAAGTTTACTCAGTCCTCCTGAATTGAAAGTGTTGTTATTTCCCCCTAAAAGGCTGCCCAGAAAATTGCTGCCTGATAACGCTGTATTGATAGTTTTTACTATGCCATATTCGTTCAGTTTTTCATCTACTTTAGGAGCAATGGCAGCAATAAGCTGTTGGGATGTTTTTTCCTTCAGAATCTGTGTAGCGGTTGTTCCCTGCATAATTCGCGTTACATCCTGAGCATTAAGACTGTTGACTGCATCCTGCAAAATGGGTTTCGAGGTGTTCACGGTATAAGCTGCAGCCTGTGCTATATAATCTCTTTCTTTGGCGACCAGTGAGGGTGCAATTTTCTCCAGCGTAGAATTGATATCTCTCAATTCTTTGGGAAGAGCTTTATCAACCATATTATTCTGCAGGAACGCTTCTTTATTCCCGTAGATACCCATTCCTTTATCAATACCATTGAGCAGAATTCTTTTGATAATAGAAAGCCCCATGTCTGATGTGGCCAGTGAAGTGCAGGATTGTACACTGGTGGTAATAACAGCACCGGTCCCGATCAGAAGAGCGGCTGCAATGATATATTTTTTCATTGATCTTTATTATGTATTTCTAACATGCTTTTGTCAAAAACTGCACCAAAGGTAATTACTATTCTGTATTTAACAAAATATTAAATTGAGTACATGTTTTGGTGAATATTGTGTCAAAAAAAATAAAATTTCATTTAGAGATATGATGAATAAAGTATGTTGATTTTAAATAAAGGATTATAAAATTTGATTTTTTAGTGTTTTTCATTTAATAAAATGTGGAAAATTTTAAATATTTAAGATAGTTTAACAGTGTTGGATATTTTTTATATTTTTGGCTAATGTCTTTTTTTGAGATTTTAAATAACTCCACTATTTAGAGACAGGTACAAATTTGAATTTATTTGAATAAAATTGAAACTATATGAAACAAAGTAATTTAAAGTATTCAGGTCTCATTGCCGTTCTATACTTCGGGATGAATGTGAATGCACAGGTTACGCAGGATTCTGCTAAAGTCCAGAAAATCGACGAAGTCGTTATGATTGGATATGGTAGCCGTAAAAAAGTTGATAATACAACAGCTATCAGTTCTATCAGTGCGGAGGAAGTAACCAGAACCAAAGTATTGAATGCATCACAAGCCATTCAGGGTAAAGCCGCCGGGGTACAGGTAATTGCTTCCGATGCACCAGGATCTACTCCGACAGTGATGATCAGAGGACTTGGTACTGTATTGGGTGGAAGAACACCTTTATATGTAATTGATGGAATGTATGCCGATAACATCAACAATATCAACTCTAATGATATTCTTACTTATGATGTATTGAAAGATGCTGCAGCATTGGCAATCTATGGTAACAGAGCGGCTAACGGGGTAATTATTATTACTACGAAATCAGGTAGAGGGAAGTTAAGTGTTTCCTATGATGGATTGGTTGGATTCAGAACCCCTTTAAAAACCATTAAAATGGCTAACGGGTCTGAATTTGCAAATTATAATAATGCTGGTAAAGCAAGTACTTACCTGAACCCTAATCAGCCGTACAACACAGACTGGTTCAAAGAAATTACAAGAACAGGGATTTATAATCAACATAATGTTTCTATTTCAGGATCTTCTGAAGCTGCTAAATACTTCTTAAGTTTAAGTAACTATGATGAGCAATCTATCCTTAAAGGTACCAATTATAATAGGACTACAGTAAGAACCAATAACGAATTCAGGATTACTAAAGGTATTAGATTAGCGCAGACCTTAAGTGCTACCTTTACCAATGATACTCCTAAATCGTATGGTGCTTTTACAAATGCATATAAACAATCTCCATTAGTCCCTGTATATTATCCGAATGGAAAATATGGACAGCCTATTTATAATAAGACTACCGGAAATATCGATTATGAAGGAGGAAGATTTAATAATGTAGGCAACCCGGTAATGCAGCTTGCTTATGATAATCAAAAGGGAAAAAATTTCTTATTGCAGGGTGGTTTAAAACTGGATATTGATATTTATAAAGATTTGAAGTTTACTTCTCAGTTTAGTGGTGAGTACAATAATTATAAATATTACAATTTTGTAAACTCCAAAGCATTCTGGTTAGATAGCGATCCAATGAGGGTTGACAGTGGATATGATACTTCTTTGCCTCTGACAAGATTAACCAATAAAAGTCAAAACTATTTCAACTGGGTACTTAATAACTATTTAACCTATACCAAGAAAGTAGGAAACCATGATATTGAAATTGTAGCCGGTACAGAAGCTTCAGTTGCCAACGGTCTTGAAACCTTAACGATCAACAGAAAGAATGTACCCGTTTCACAAGACTACTGGAATCTGGATGGTGTAGATTACTATGGTAATTTATTTAGTGACAATACGACCAAAGCTATTGAATCTATAAAAGGAAACAGAAATACTACCATTTCTTATTTCGGAAGACTTCAGTATAAATTTATGAACCGTTATTTATTAAGCGGGACATTCAGAAGAGATGGATCATCTCAGTTCGCTGAGGGGCACAGATGGGGGACATTTCCATCATTTGGAGCCGGATGGATCATTTCTGAAGAAAGCTTTATGCAGGACGGATTCTTTGATCTTTTAAAATTAAGAGGAGGCTGGGGTAAATTAGGTAACCAGAAGGTTCCGCTAAATTATTTGCCACTTTCATCCGGAGCAACATATAATTATGGATTCGGTACATCGCCTGTAAGTAATGGAATAACTGTTAATCAGGGATATGACCCTAGTTTAGGATGGGAAGTAACCGAAGAAACTTCGTTAGGATTAGATTTTGCAATCCTGAATAAAAGGTTATCGGGTAGCTTTGATGTTTATAACAGAAAAACCAATAATCTTATCTTGGGGGTGGTACCTTATCTTGCAACAGGTATTTCTGAAGTGAATTTTTCACACATGGGAAGTGTTGTCAATAAAGGTGCTGAGATAAGTTTAAACTGGGCTGATAAAGTAGGTGAGGATTTTACTTATTCAATTGGTGCCAATTATTCTTACAATAAGAACAAACTTGCCAGTATTGATCTTTCCAAGCCGGTTTCTCAACTTGTGGGAGGAAATCTTGGAAACGGACAGGATACAAAAATTTTTAATGCTAAGGCAGTTGGTTACGCATTAGGAAGTTTCTATCTATGGGAAGCAGACGGTTATGATGCAAACGGTAACCTGAAGTTTAAAGACTTGAATGGTAATGGAGTTACCGGAAGTGCAGATCCGGGAGACAGACGTTTCTTTGGCTCTTACATACCAAAATCAACCTTAGGTGTTAATTTTTCAATGTCTTACAAGAATTGGGATTTTGCTTTGAGCGGTTATGGAGCTTTTGGATTCAAAGTGTATAATGGTAAAAAAGCACAAAGGAATGGTGGAGAAAATGTCGAAGCTTCTGTAGCGAATGATTTCTGGACTCCTACAAACACTAATGCAGCAAATCCTGTAAATCCTGCAAATATCCCAATTGCATCAACATTCTATTTGGAAAGTGGAGATTATTTCAGAATCAATAATATTTCAGTAGGGTATACATTTAAAAATGTAACGGATTATATGAAATCAATTAAGCTCTATGTAAGTGCGATTAATCCAATTGTATTCCAGAAATACTCAGGATATTCCTCAGAATTATCAGGATATAATCCTGCAGATCCTACAGCAGAAGGAGATCCAATTAAACGTGCAGGCGTAGAATTAGATGCTTATCCTACATTGAGATCTTTTGTATTTGGTGTTAACCTAAATTTTTAAAAAAATGAATAAGAAATATATCATAGCAGCTGCATTTTTAATTTTAGGAGCTGTTAACCAGAGTTGCAGCAATGACTTCGTTGATGTATCACCTACAGAAAAAATTCCTGAGGATGCTTTGGGTGAAATATACAATAATAATGAAGGAGCCAATAGTTTGGTAACTAGTATTTATGCAAAGTTTTTAGACTGGAATATGAGTACGTTTGCATGGATTGGAGTGACATCAATTGTTTCTGATGATGCAGATAAAGGTTCAAGTCCAAGTGATTCAGGTTCAGATAAAGACATTTTGGATGCTTTAACATTTACAGCATCAACACCATCATTCAAAGAATTGTTTGCTTCTAATTATCAGGGGATTAACAGGTGTAATCAGGCGCTAAAATATCTTCCTAAATTAGATAAAGCAGACCCGCAGTTACGTCAGAGATTAATAGGAGAGGCAAAGTTTTTAAGAGCATTTATGTACTTTACTCTGGTAAGATCTTTTGGAGGAGTTCCGCTAGTAGACCATGTTCCCGTAACAGGGGTTGAAGCTGATAAGCAAATGACGCTAACCAGAAAAAGTAAGGAAGAAATTTATGCATTCATTGAACAGGATCTTAAGGATGCCATAGCCGTTCTTCCTAATAAATCAGCCTATGGGGCAGGTAATATAGGGAGAGCATCTGTTGGTGCTGCCCATGCGCTTTTAGCAAAGGTGTATTTATATCAGAAGAAATGGCAGCTGGCTGTAGATGAGACTAATTTGGTTACAGGGTATTCATTGACACCTAATTTCCAGGATATTTATAAAGTTTCAGGAGAAAATAATGCTGAATCTGTTTTCGAAATTAACGGAACAGGAGGGACAGCAGGAAGAGCAATCCAGCAGTACAGCCAGGTTCAGGGAGCCAGAGGTACTACAGGCTGGGGCTGGGGATTCTCTACTCCTACCCAAGGTCTGTATGATGCTTATTCTGCAACAGATTCAAGAAGAGATGCTACGATTATCCACAGAGATATGACTTTATATGATGGATATTATGTAGGTCCAAATACAGAAAATAAATTTTATAATTATAAAGCTTATTCTTCCAATTATAGAGATCAGGCTTCAACAGACGTAAACATTCGTTATCTGAGATATGCCGAAGTACTATTAATCAGAGCTGAAGCAATGAATGAGCTTGGACAAACATCTGCAGCTATTCCTTTCCTGAATCAGGTAAGAAACAGAGCTAACATCGGAAACACTACTGCTTCTTCTCAGGCAGACGTAAGATTGGATATCTGGAAACAAAGAAGATTAGAGCTTGCTTTCGAACATGACAGATGGTTTGACCTTGTAAGAACCGGACAAGCGCAGGCAGCCATGGCGGCTGATGGTGGTAAAAAATTCATCGTTGGAAAACATGAACTATTCCCACTTCCACAAGACTTCATAATGGAAGCTGGTGGATTGTCGGCACAAAACCCCGGCTATTAAATTTAATCAATAAAAACTTTAGAGGAGAATGAAAGTTCTCCTCTTCTTTTAGTAAGAAACCCTAAAAAAGAGAGCTCATGAAAAGGAACGTATTATCAATAGCTATTACTTCATTATTCTTTGTGTATTCCTGTAAAAATGCGCCCGTTGCCAAACAGGAAGCTGGAAAAACTGAAGCAGTAAAAAGCAATATCACGGATGAACAACTGATGGACAGAGTGCAGAAAGATGCTTTAAAATACTTCTGGGACTATGCAGAACCTAACTCCATGTTGGGAAGAGAACGTTATCATGAAGATAATATCTATCCGGATAACGATAAGCACGTGATCACTACAGGAGGCTCAGGCTTCGGGTTGGCAACTATTCTGGTAGGGGTAGAAAGAGGATTTGTTCCAAGAAAAGAAGCGGTGAAAAGGCTTAGTCATATTATGGATTTCTTGGCTAAAGCAGACCGCCATAAAGGAGCATGGTCACATTGGATCAATGGGGAAACCGGAAAAACAGTGCCTTTCGGGAAAAAAGATAATGGTGGTGATCTTGTGGAAACAGCATTCCTTACTTCAGGAATACTGATGGTCCGTGAATATTTTAAAAACGGAAATGCAGAAGAAAAAGCCCTGGCAGCAAAATGTGATGAACTGTGGAAAGGAATCCAATGGAACTGGTACACTAAAGGAGGTGAGAAAGTTCTATACTGGCACTGGTCACCGGATTACCAATGGGAAATGAACTTTCCTCTAGAAGGATATAATGAATGCTTGATCACTTATATTTTAGCAGCATCTTCACCTTCTTACTCCATTGATGCAGAAACCTACTATAAAGGCTGGACCAGAAACGGAACTTACCTTACAGATAAAACAAAGTACGGACTACCTCTGTATGTAAAACACAACTATGCCGAAGAATACGGCGGCCCGCTTTTCTGGGCACAATATTCATATATCGGGCTTGATCCTATGGGATTATCCGATAAACTTGTCAAAAATTACTTTGACGTCAATAAAAATCAAACCCTTATTGACTATCAATATTGTGTCGAAAATCCAAAACAATGGAAAGGGTATGGCCCCAACTATTGGGGGCTTACAGCCGGATATACAAGAAATGAAGATGGAAGCACTGGATACACCGCTCACATGCCTGGCAATGATAATGGAGTGATTACTCCAACAGCTGCCTTGAGTAGTTTTCCCTATACACCAAAAGAATCAATGGCTTTCCTGAGATTCATGTATACCCAAAAACCTGAATTCATAGGATCTGCAGGACCTTATGATGCGACCTCCATTAATTATAATAATTGGTTTACCCCAAGATATCTGGCGATAGATCAGGGAACGATAGCACCCATGATCGAAAATTACAGATCAGGATTCCTGTGGAAGTTATTTATGAATGCCCCGGAAATTCAGCAGGGATTAAAAAAACTAAGCTTCCGGTCAGCTAAATATGGAATAAAATAATTCAAAAGGAACGGCCATTGTCCCGAGCTTAGTCGAAGGGTTCCTTAAATAAAAAAATCAAATCCGCTGGCTTTAACCAAAACCTAAATAACAATATGAAACTAAAACTGAAACATATTCCTCTTTTATTACTGCCGTTTTCATTACCAATGAGTGCACAGGAGATAAAAGCGGAACTCAATAAAGAAATTAAAAGACAGGAGAAAATGTCTTACATTCTGGATTACCCACAAAATGTTAAAGGAAATGTACCATTAATAATTTTCCTTCATGGTTCAGGAGAACGGGGAACTAATCTTGACCTGGTAAAGGCTCACAGTCCATTTACCTATAAAAACCTGATCAAAGAACCTGTAGCGGTTCTGGCTCCTCAATGCCCGGAAGGAACTTGGTGGGATACGGTTACCGTATATCATCTGATCAAGGAAATTCAGAAGAAATATAAAATTGATGCTTCCCGTATTTATGTTACGGGACTTTCTATGGGAGGATGGGGAACCTTAAAGCTGGCCATGGAGCATCCGGAAATGTTTGCTGCAGTGGCTTCAGTGTGTGCCCCTACAGATCAGGTCATGACCGCTAATATTCATCGGTTTAAAGATCTGAACATGAAAATTTTCCATGGCGGAATGGACGATATTGTACTACCTGCGAATGCTTTTAATTTTTATCAGAAGCTGCATCCTGTAAACCCTTCAGCAGAATTGGTTATCTTCCCGAATGATAATCATAACTCATGGGATTCGGCATACTCAAATCCCGCTTTGTATGAATGGATGCTGTCCAAAAAGAAAGAAAAGTAATCCAGGACACCAATGATTGAAAAATAAACCCATCAAATTAAAGCAAAAAATATAAAACAATAATTTAAGAAGATAGATTTATGAAAAAGTTAATTGTAATCGCCACTTTAGCATTGGCACCTGTATTTTCCGCACAGGAAATGGTAACGAAGCCCGTTCAGTCTTACCAGACAGCTCAGTATCAGGCTAAGAAGAAAGCTTTTGTAGACAATCTTTTATCTAAAATGACATTGGATGAAAAAATTGGGCAGATGAACCTTCCGACTTCCGGAGATTTCACTACAGGACAGGCACAGAGCTCTGATATCGGAAAGAAAGTAGAGCAGGGATTAGTCGGCGGATTATTCAATATAAAAGGAGCAGATAAGATCAAGGCAGTTCAGAAAGTGGCAGTAGAAAAAAGCCGTCTGAAGATTCCTATGATTTTCGGAATGGATGTTATTCATGGCTATGAAACTACTTTCCCGATTCCTCTAGGGTTGGCTGCTTCATGGGATATGAACCTTATCCAGCAGTCTGCAAAAGTAGCTGCGAGAGAAGCTGCTTCCGACGGGATCAACTGGACATTCTCTCCCATGGTAGATATTTCCCGTGAACCAAGATGGGGTAGAGTATCAGAAGGTTCTGGTGAAGACCCATATTTAGGAAGTGAAATTTCTAAAAATATGGTGTATGGCTATCAGGGGAAAGACCTTGCGAATGGAACCAATATTTTAGCATGCGTAAAACATTTTGCTTTATATGGGGCAGGTGAATCCGGAAGAGATTACAATACGGTTGACATGAGCCATGTAAGAATGTTTAATGAGTATTTTCCTCCTTATAAAGCAGCAGTGGATGCTGGTGTGGCTTCTGTAATGGCCTCTTTCAATGAAGTGGACGGAGTACCTGCGACAGGTAACAGATGGCTTCAGACTGAAGTATTAAGAAATCTATGGAAGTTCAAAGGCTTCGTAGTAACAGACTATACCGGTATCAATGAAATGGTAGACCACGGTATGGGAGATCTTCAGCAGGTATCTGCTTTGGCTTTAAAAGCTGGGGTTGATATGGATATGGTGGGAGAAGGTTTTTTAACAACATTAAAAAAATCCCTTCAGGAAGGAAAAGTTACGCAAGCTGAAATTGATATGGCAGCAAGGAGAATTCTTGAAGCAAAATATGATCTTGGTTTATTTGATAATCCATACAAACATGGAGATGCGAAGTTAGCGGCAAAAGAAGTCTATAATATGGAAAACCGTAATATAGCAAGAAATACAGCTGCTCAATCCATGGTGTTAT
Organism: Chryseobacterium sp. AG363; assembly: GCF_003610675.1. NCBI lineage: Bacteria > Pseudomonadati > Bacteroidota > Flavobacteriia > Flavobacteriales > Weeksellaceae > Chryseobacterium > Chryseobacterium sp. AG363. The sequence goes on along the minus strand of NZ_RAQF01000002.1, from coordinate 1,879,385 downwards.
TGAAAAATGACAATCAGGTATTGCCTTTAAAGAAATCAGGAACAGTGGCTGTAATCGGCCCATTGGTGAATAACTCAATGAATATGGCCGGAACATGGAGTGTTGCGACAAAACATGCTGCTTCAGTTTCTTTGATGCAGGGATTACAGTCAAACTATGGAAAAGAAGTTAAGTTTTTATCAGCAAAAGGAGCCAATATAGATTACGATGCCAAATTAGAAGAAATCTATGCAGCTCATGGTAAAAAAACAGACAGAGACAACCGCTCGAAAGAAGAATTGTTAAAAGAAGCTGTAGAGGTAGCCAACAAAGCAGATGTGATTGTTCTGGCTATCGGAGAATCTGCTGAAATGAGCGGAGAATCTTCTTCAAGAACAGAAATTACCATTCCTCAGTCTCAGGTTGATCTGCTAAACGAGTTAAAGAAGACGGGAAAACCAATTGCAATGGTTCTTTTCACAGGACGTCCTTTAGCTTTAACCAATGTAAAAGATACTCCGGATTCTATATTGAATGCCTGGTTTGCAGGATCTGAAGCAGGAAATGCCATTGCAGATGTTCTTTTCGGAAAAGTAAACCCGTCCGGAAAACTTCCAATGACTTTCCCAAGAAGCCTTGGACAAGTGCCAATCTATTATAATGCTAAAAATACAGGTCGCCCGTTGAGTCAGGATAAAGTAGACAAATGTACTTATGAAAGATTCCGTTCAAACTATATGGACGAATGTAATACGCCTTTATATGCTTTCGGATATGGATTGAGCTATACGAAATTCAATTATTCTGATATGGCAGTTTCCACTACTACTGCAAAAGGAAATCAGACCGTTCAGGCATCCGTTACTGTAACGAATACGGGAAATTATGACGGAGCTGAGGTTGTTCAATTGTATATCAGAGATATGGTGGGAAGTATTACAAGACCGGTAAAAGAACTGAAAGGTTTCCAGAAAATATTTTTGAAAAAAGGAGAATCTAAAAAAGTAACTTTTGATATCACTCCAGAAAGTTTGAAATTCTATAACGGAGATCTGAAATATGACTGGGAATCAGGAGAATTTGATATTATGATCGGAACCAGTTCTGACAATGTTCAGCATTCAAAGATTAACTGGACTAAGTAATATCCGGAAAAGTAATTCACCGGATTGTGTTATGCTGTTTTTTTTGGCACGATTTTTAATAATACCTCGGGTAATTATTAGTATACAAATCGACATGAAAAAAACAATTTTATTAAGCACAATGTTCCTGGGTTCTTTACTGTTTGCACAAAAAGGAACAATAAAAGGTGGAGACAAAGATGCACACGGATGTATTGGTTCTGCAGGATATACTTATTCTCAAATTAAGAAAGACTGTATAAGAACGTTTGAGCAGAAAATCAAGTTAACAGAAGTAGCTCCGAAAGACAGCTATACTTCAATAGCTGCAGTTATTTTCAGTAAAGACATGAAACAAGCTGAGGTTTTTGTAAAAGATGCCGGTGAAAGAAGCATCATCCTTACCAGAGCAGGAGGTAAAGCCAAAGCATGGAAAAAGGATGGTTATGTATTGGTTCCTTACAAAAAGCACGGATATCAGCTTAAAAAGGATAATATCGTGATCTATCAGTAAGATCCGGTTAAAAAAAACCGCTCGAAAGAGTGGTTTTTTTGTACCTTAGAGAAATTAATTAATATCACATTTCTGGGATATTGTAACCAGTCAAAAAAACAAATATTTTACCTATGAAAAAAATAATTTTACTCAGTACCATGTTCCTTGGATCATTCATTTTTGCGCAAAAAAGTACTCCTGTTCTCGGAGGTGACAGAGATGTTCACGGTTGTATTGGCTCTGCGGGATATACCTATTCCCAATTACGAAATAATTGTATACAGACTTTCAATCAGAAAATAAAACTCAAAGAAGTAAACTCAGACAAAAGCTATACTTCAATGACGGCAGTTATTTTTAATAAAAGCATGACTAAAGCCGAAGTATTCATTCCGGATGGAGCTGCAAAAAGCATTATTTTGGATAAGCAGGGAAAAGCAAAAATCTGGAAAAGCGGAGCTCATGTGAAAGACAGCTATGTTTTAACTCCCTATAAAAAGAGCTACCAGATCAAGAAGAATGATGAAGTCATTTATCAATAAGATCAGATTTTAAAAATAGAGAGCCACTCGGAAGAGTGGCTTTTTTATTATATTAGAAATTTCAAATAGACCTGATAATATTGATTGAATATGCCAATATTAATAATCATTCCCCCAAAAAAAATAAACTGGAAAATAAAATTTTATATTTTTGAACCTTTTTTAATTCAATTAAATTAATGATCAGATAAACTATGTCATCACTCAATATTCATCTTATTCTAAAACTTGTGGGGAGGTTTTTGTTTCATACATTAATCATTTTCAGTATAAATCTTTTATATTTTTTAATAATATATTATAATGTTTTTAAACTGGATAAATTTATAGATGTTTATAAAATTAAAGATAGTGTGCATGCAGCAGAGAATAGGTTGATTATTGTATACCTTATTCCTGTTTTGCTTTCATATATGTACTATGCTATTTCCATTTATCGAAAGGAGAATTTATTCTTTAAGATTATTTTTTTTGTGGTGGCATTAGTATTATCTCAACAACCGTATTCTTACTGGATAAAAAATGTATTAAATTAAATATTAATTGGTAGATAAATGAGAATAGCGTTGAAAATGTTACAATGCATAAGCATTTTTTGCGTTCTGTTTTTGTGTTTCACATTTTTAATGGTTTTAGCAAGTAGTCATACTATTCCTTTTCAAACTTCTTTACACTAGAAATCCAACAGATTTAAACGGGTGGAGACATGTAAAAGCAGGAACTGTTGTAGATTCTAAAGGTAAAACATCTTTTACTGAAGGGAATCAGAATTTGAAAAAAATTATTAGTGAATCAACAGAAGAAACAAAAAACAATATCGGTAGATAATATGAAATCAATACTATTTTTAACTTTATTTTTTTCTCAATTATTTTTTTCTCAAACTAATTTAATAAGTCATGATACTTCTATTTATCAATTAAATAATGAAATTATAGAATTGAAAACGACTTCGTTATATAATAAATATGATGAAAATCTAATAGTTTGGCTCAGCAAAAATAAAAAAGAAGATTATAAATCATATTTTTCAAAAAAAGGAGATTTTAGTTTATTGGAATGGTTAAATGATGATAATTTTTCTGACTATACAATTGATGTTTATAGTACTTTTTTGAAGGTTGTAAAGCCTAAAGAATCTTTTATTATACTATATAAAGGAAATGCTCCTGTGATAAACTACATTTGTGAAAATGAACTACCCCAATACATTAGAAAAACAATATTACGCGTAGAAAAAGATACTAATTTTAAACTATACAAATCAAATTATATATTTATAAAAGAATAGTTTTAATTTATGTAATTATTACATATAAGTTATTTTTGATTTAAATAAAATCTCTATCCGCTGGCGCGAGCGCCTCGCTCGTGCCTACGAATAAATCAGAACCTCTGCAACAGCGGAGGTTTTGATTTATTTTGCGTTAAGAAGCTCTATTGATATATAATGATCCCAGCTGTGCAAAGTCTTCAGACTTTGTGAGATTGTTAAATAAATTTATCCGGCTCACGCGAGCGTCTCACTCGTCTCTCATGGCATATAATAAAGCAATTGCAGTGCAAAATAGCAGTAGTTTTTGTGTTTATAAACAGGTTCAAATAATTATATTCCTCCATCCAATATAATTATCTAAATTTACCGGGTAAGATTACCCAAAACTCCAAAGTGATTGATTATATTTACAGAGCAGATGGAGTGAAAGTAAGAAAGGTTTTGGAACAGAAACAACTGATTATCTGGATGGCTTCCAGTATGTAAATTCTGTATTAAAGTTTTTCCCAACCGCAGAAGGATATTTTAATGTTGAAACCGGAAAGTATGTGTATAATTACACAGACCACCTTGAAAATACAAGATTAAGCTATGCTAAAAATGGAGCAGGAACGGAGATTATTGAAGAGAGTAATTATTATCCTTTTGGATTAAAGCATGAGGGGTATAATGGATTGGTAGGAAATCCTGCATATAAGTATAAGTACAACGGGAAGGAATTGCAGGAGACAGGGATGTATGATTACGGGGCGAGGATGTATATGTCGGATCTTGGAAGATGGGGGGTAGATCCTCTGGCGGAGGCATCAAGGCAATATTCTGCATACAATTATGTATTAAATAATCCCATAAGACTTATTGATCCAGATGGGAGAAGCCCTTTCGATAATGTTGATCCAATTAAAAATGGGTTTGTCATAAAAACAATTAATGATTCTGAGAGTGAAGATTTAGGGCGTTTTACTGATCGTGCCAATACCGCTAGAAAATTTTTTCAAGCTATTAATGGAGGTGATGTTACAGATGACTTAGTGACATCTTAAGATTTAGAGAAAAAATCGGCTGTTATGATGGCAAAAAAAACAACTTCTTATCAATATTATAATAAGAATGGAAAAAAATCAATAAGTCTGAATATAAAAAACTCATGGCATTAAAGGCAAAATCTTATATAGTAAAAGTAGATAAAAATGAATATTATATTGTAGACTTAAATCAAGCTCCTAAAAACGAATCATTTGAGGGTGAAAAATACAAATTAGATCATAGAATTTTATTAGAAACTTCTCTTATTCGTCAAAATTATTCAGATTATACATCATTAGATAGTCGAAAGAATGTAGTAACGTCACAAAGTGTAAAAGTTCTTAAGTTGGAATCAATAGATTTATTGGATTCTAATATCAATCAATCTTTATTGATAGAAGTGCAAAAAGCACATACTTTTAACTGTAATCAAATTAATAAAACTCATGATATCATTAAGCAATCAATGGAGTCTATGTCTAAAATTAGTGATTAAATTTATATTGCATTTTTTTACAATTCTTATATTAAATTGTATATACTTTGTGATTATCTATTATAATATTTTTAGATTGGATAAATTTATTAATGTTTATAAAATAGGAAATAGTACTGATGCAGCAATAAATATGATAAGCATTGTATATCTAATGCCAATATTGCTTTCGTATTTATATTATTTTATATTTATTTTTAGAAAAGAGAATTTTTTTTAAGATAACTTTTTTCATTTTAGCTTTAGTATTATCTCAACAGCCATATTCTTATTATATAAAAGTTTTCTTAGGTTAAAAAAGTAAAAGATAAAGATATGATTAATCCTATATATTAATGTGCTGTGTTTTTATGAAAATCTGTATATTGGTATTACCAAATTAAAGCGTAATCCGAAAAGCATATAGAGTAGGAAAAAATCAAAAAAATGTTACTATGAAAAACTTAAGAAAACTTTCAAAAAGAGAATTGAAAACAGTTCAGGGAGGTATCCCAATGTGTCTTGCAGGATACTTCTGGTGCTCACTGGAAAGAAAATGTATTCCGGTAGGGTCACCATGCGGACTTATTATCGATTAACTAAATTAAAAATAGTAAAAACAAACAGGCTGTCTCAAAAATGGGATAGCCTGTTTGTTATATGCTCTCCACCAATTGACTTAGGAATCAGTAGCGTTAAGAAAATTTGAATGTAATCTGTTAAAAAATTTCCACTGTCTGAGCATGGGACTTACTCAGAAGCGAAGCAGAACCGGATGATCCATGCGAGTTTGGAAATTTTAGGATTCCATTTAAATTTTTAGCGGATGATTCCCCATCTTGAACTTTTGCATACTTTTGTTTCAAGACAAAAGTATAAATGAAAATCATATTAAATATTTTACAAATTATTTGTTTTACTTCTTTTTTAATCTGTGTCTTTTATTTATTAATGGTATTAGCCAGTAGTCACAACATTCCTCTTCGTGTATATCTGAAAATGGTCATTGCAATTCTAATTTCTATAATCCTATATTTCTATCTGCGATATATTAAAAAGAAAAGGTTCGGCAGCTAGTCTCGCCTAGAGCATGGTTATAAATAGAACAAGAGATAGTATTAGTTTCTAGTATTAAAAATTAACATGCTACTTATTAATATCTGACTTAGGAATCAGTAGCGTTAAGAAAATTTGAATGTAATCCGTTAAAAAATTTCCACTGTCTGAGCATGGGACTTACTCAGCTCCGAAGCAGAACCGGATGATCCATGCGAGTTTGGAAATTTTAGGATTCCATTTAAATTTTTAGCGGATGATTCCAGTCTTGAACTTTTGTATACTTTTGTTTCAAGACAAAAGTATAAATGAAAATCATATTAAATATTTTACAAATTATTTGTTTTACTTATTTTTAATCTGTGTATTTTAGGCAACAGTCATTTAAAAAGTAGTATGTTACTCATTAATGCCCGACTTAGGAATCAGAAGCGTCAAGAAAATTTCAATGTAATCCGTTAAAAAATTTCCACTGTCTGAGCATGGGACTTACTCAGAACCGAAGCAGAACCACATGATCCATGCGAGTTTGGAGATTTTAGGAGTACATTCAAATTTTTAGCAGATGATTCCCGTCTTGAACTTTTGCATACTTTTGTTTCAAGACAAAAATATAAATGAAAATCATATTAAATATTTTAAAAATTATTTGTTTTACTTCTTTTTGGTCTATGTATTTTATTTATTCATGATATTAGCCACCAATCATTTAAAAAGTAGTACGTTACTCATTAATATCCGACTTAGGAATTAGAAGCGTAAAGAAAATTTTAATGTAATCTGTTAAAAAATTTCCACTGTCTGAGCATGGGACTTGCTCAGAACCGAAGCGGAACCGGATGATCCATGCGAGTTTGGAAATTTTAGGAGTACATTCCAATTTTTAGTGGATGATTCCCGTCTTGAACTTTTGCATACTTTTGTTTGACTACTTCGAATCTTCGATTTCAAGACAAAAGTATAAGTATAAATTATGAATGAAAATCATCAAATCTGGATTTTCATCTCTCACTGAAAAAACGTATTTTTGTACATCTAAAAAGTAAAAGAACGAATGAATTCCTACAAAAATCCATTGGAAGAGCGCTACTCCAGTGAAGAAATGTTATTTAACTTCTCACACAATAACAAATTCCAGAATTGGAGAAAGCTTTGGATAGCTCTTGCTGAAATCGAAAAAGACCTTGGACTTGAAATTACAGACGAGCAGATCGCTGAGTTAAAAGCTAATGCTGAAAACATCGATTATGAGAAAGCAGCAGAGTACGAAAAAAAATTCCGTCATGATGTAATGGCTCACGTTCACGCCTATGGTGATGTGGCGCCTTCAGCAAAAGGAATTATCCACCTGGGAGCTACTTCAGCTTTTGTAGGAGACAATACAGACTTAATCCAAATCCGTGACGGACTTTTAATCTTAAAGAAAAAGTTGGTGAACGTGATGAAGAACTTAGCAGACTTTGCTATTCAGTATAAAGACCTTCCAACTTTAGGATTCACACACTTCCAGCCGGCTCAGCTGACAACAGTTGGGAAAAGAGCTACGCTTTGGTTACAGAGTTTGGTTCTTGACATCGAAGAACTGGATTTCTTCCTTGAAACCCTTCGTTTTAGAGGAGTAAAAGGAACAACAGGAACAGCTGCAAGTTTCCTTGAGCTTTTCAACGGTGATTATTCAAAAGTAAAACACCTAGATAAAGAACTTTCAAAAAGATTCGGCTTCGATAAAGTTTTCGGAGTTTCCGGACAGACTTACGATAGAAAAATTGATGCGAAAGTAGTTGCTTTATTAGGAAATATTGCACAGTCTGCGCATAAATTCACAAACGATTTACGTTTACTTCAGAATCTTAAGGAAATTGAAGAACCATTCGAGAAAAACCAGATCGGTTCATCGGCGATGGCATACAAGCGTAACCCGATGAGAAGCGAAAGAATCGGAGCATTGGCAAAATATGTAATGTCTCTGACAACAAGTTCTGCAATGGTAGCTTCTACACAATGGTTTGAAAGAACATTGGATGACTCTGCCAACAAGAGATTAACCATTCCTCAGGCGTTTTTAGCCGTGGATGCTATTCTTTTGATCTGGAACAATATTCTGAACGGAATTGTAGTATATCCAAACAGAATCAACAAGCACATTATGGAAGAGCTTCCTTTCATGGCGACAGAATATATCATCATGGAAGAAGTAAAAGCCGGTGGTGACCGTCAGGAAATCCACGAAGTGATCAGAGTTCACTCTATGGAAGCTTCCAAGAAAGTGAAAGAGGAAGGAAAAGAAAACGACCTTATCGAAAGAATCCTGAATGATGATTCTTTAAAACTAGATAAATCAAAACTGAAAGAAGTTTTAGATCCTAAAAACTTTATCGGGTTCGCGCCGATTCAGACGGAGGAATTCATCAAGAACGAGGTACAGCCGATTATAGACCAAAACAAAGACTTAATAGGATTGGAAGCAGATCTTAAAGTATAAAACAATATGCAGTCTTTTCGGCTGCATATTTTATTTCCCACTCCAGATAATATGAAAAAACTACTATTAACCATTCTTTTAACACCAATCATTTCTTTTTCTCAGACTAAAGAAGATTTACATTATTTTAAATCCAAAGATTCATTAGTAGGAGTAAAAGATAAAGCAGGAAAAATAATTGTTCCTGCACAGTTCAAAGTCTTTTCATTCCTAAAAGATGGAGATCCTGTAGAAGGAGAAACCATTCTTTTTGATGGAAGCAAAGAAGGCGAAAAACCGGAGAAAAATGCATGGGGCTATGTGTATGACAGAAATGGGAAATTCCTGTATCAGCCTTTCCTTTATGACAATGGAGCAGATTATTTCTCTGAAGGAGTAAGAAGACTGGTTAAAAATGGTAAAGTAGGATTTGCAGACCGAAACGGGAATACTGTTATTGTAGCTAAGCACGATTTTGCATTTCCTTTTAATTATGGATATGCTGTATTTTGTGACGGCTGTGACTGGGAAAAAACAAATGATGAACACAGGTCTGTTGTAGGTGGTAAATGGGGAGTAATGAATGTCAAAGGAGAAACAGTTCAACCATTAACAAAACCAACAGATCAGGATGTTGAAATAGATGGTAAATATTATCCTAATCAGTTTCAGTATAATGAAAAGGAGAAGAATATCCTTCAGTTCTTTGAAAAACAGAAGAAAAAATTGTCAGATCTTTATTATGTAAATTTTTACAGTAAACTGTCTGAAAAAGAAAAGAATCTTTTTTTTGAAATCGTAGAAAGACCAAAAGAAAACTTTCCTTATTATCAGGTGAATACCTATAATTACAGGAAAAAGGACTTGGATATGCTTTACCGTTTCAAATTCCTGGTTTCAGAAGATGGAAAAACATTTTATGCCATTGAGGATTTTAATGTAAAGAAAGTTCCTTTTGAAAACTGGCTGAAAGAAGAAATAAAAAATGCAGAAGACTTTCAGAAAGAACATAAGGATAATCCGAATAAATTTATCAATAAATAATATAAAATTGGAAATTCGGCAGTTCAAATTTGAAGAACATATGACTTATTCCTTTAAATTTGTACAGAATAATGATTGGAGGGAAAATCTCTTTCAAAAATTTCCAATATAGATGGGTTTAAAGAAAGAAACTTTAACTCAGAAAAAGTAAAAAGAAAAATAAATCTAATATTAAAAATCTGACATCTAATTTTTAATAATGTTACAGAATCAAAATCATCAACAATTAATGGCCGATCTTAAGGAGCTGGTAGACAAGACAAGAAGTCAGGTCGCTGCTCAGGTAAACTCGGCAATGGTGGTTTTGTACTGGGAAATAGGAAAAAGAATAAATGAAGATGTTTTAGATAATAAGAGGGCAGAGTATGGTAAAGAAGTTATTGTACAAATCTCTCAACAACTTACGTTAGAATTTGGAAATTCATTTTCTGAAAAAAATATCCGAAAAATGATGCAGTTTGCGTCTGTTTTTAGTGATTTTAATATTGTCGCATCAGCGATGCGACAATTATCATGGACTCACTTTCTGCTTCTCATTCCTATTTCACAAGATACTAAAAGAAACTTTTATCTTGAAGTTTGTAAAATTGAAAATTGGAGTGTCAGAGTCTTAAGAGAGAAAATCAATTCTCTGCTTTTTGAACGAACAGCAATAAGCAAAAAGCCTGAGGAAATAATAGATAAAGAACTGAAAAAATGGTCTGAAAATAATATTTTAAACCCTGATTTGGTTTTTAAAGATCCCTATTTTCTTGATTTTTTGGAATTGAAAGATACATTTTCTGAAAAAGATTTAGAAGAAGCCATTATCGTGGAACTTCAAAAATTCATTTCTGAGTTGGGAAGTGATTTTGCATTTCTTTCAAGACAAAAAAGAATCACAATAGATAATAGAGACTACTACCTAGATTTGCTTTTCTATCATAGGAAACTAAAATCTTTAGTCGTTATCGAACTGAAATTAGGTGAATTTGAAGCCAGCCATAAAGGGCAGATGGAGCTTTATCTCTCATACCTTAATAAATATGAAAAAGTAGAAGGTGAAAACCCTCCCATTGGTTTAATCCTTTGTTCCGGGAAAAATTCCGAACATATAGAACTCATGAATCTGGAAGGGGATAATATAAAAGTAGCAGAATATTTACTTATCTTACCTTCAGAAAAAGTTTTGCTTGAAAAATTGCATCGTTCAATAGAGATAGCAAGAAATAAATTTGAAAATAAAAAATAAATCTAATATTAAAAATCTGACATCTAATGTCTAATAACAAAAGAATTTTCGTAGAAAAAAGAGGAATTTTCGATGTTGAAAGTCCAAAAATTTTTGATGAAGTAAAAGCGGTTGTCCCGGCAGTCCAAAGCGTGAAAGTATACAATGTATATGATATTTTCAATCTGAACGACGGAGAATTTGAAAAAGTGGTAAACAACACTTTCGTAGACCCTGTTACTGATATTTTACACACAGAAAACCCTGCAAAGGCTATTCATTTCGGGATGGAATTTTTGCCGGGACAGTATGATCAGAGAGCAGATTCTGCACAGCAGTGTATCGCTTTGCTGACTGAAAATGAAAAATCAAAAGTAAGAAGTGGAAAATTAATCGAATTTGAAGGAGTTTCTGAAGCGGATTTGGTTAAAATCAAAGACCTTTTGATCAACAAGGTAGAATCTCAGGAAAAGGACTTATCTATTCTGGATATTCCTGCAGAGGAAACCCCATCAAAAGTAATCATCCACGAAAACTTCATCAATTTCAATGATGCAGAACTTGAAAGTTTCTATAACAACCATGGTTTTGCATTAGGATTGGATGACCTGAAATTTATTCAGGAATATTTCAAAACTGAAGAGAGAAATCCTACGGAAACAGAATTAAAAGTATTAGACACCTACTGGAGTGATCACTGTCGTCACACGACATTCGAAACAGAATTGTCAGATATTCAGTTTGAAGGTCAGTTCAAACGCACATTGGAAACTATTTTCAATGATTATATCGAGAAAAGAAAATTCTTAGGCCGTGAGCTAAAGCCAATTTCCTTAATGGACCTGGCAACAGTATGCGGTAAATATTTCCATAAAACAGGGAATCTTGATAACCTTGTTATTTCTGATGAGATCAATGCATGTACCATTCAGATCGAAGCAGAATATGACGGTAAAAAAGAACCTTGGTATTTATTATTCAAAAACGAAACGCACAATCACCCTACGGAAATTGAACCTTTCGGAGGTGCTTCTACTTGTTTAGGAGGGGCAATCAGAGACCCGTTATCCGGAAGATCTTTTGTTTTCCAGGCCATGAGATTAACGGGAGCTGCAGACGTTTTGGAATCTGTTGACAAAACTTTACCAGGGAAACTCCCTCAGAAAACCATTACCAAACAGGCTGCCAACGGATATTCATCTTATGGTAACCAGATCGGTCTTGCCACTACTATGGTTTCTGAAATCTATGACGAAGGCTATAAAGCTAAAAGAATGGAAGTTGGTTTCGTTACCGGAGCTGTTCCTGTAGATTGGGTAAGACGTGAGAAGCCTGAAAACGGTGATTCAATCATTATCTTAGGAGGAGCAACAGGCCGTGACGGAGTAGGAGGAGCAAGCGGAAGTTCGAAAGAGCAGGACGAGACTTCTATCTACACGATGAGTTCTGAAGTTCAGAAAGGAAATGCTGTAGAAGAGCGTAAAATCCAGAGATTATTCAGAAATCCTGAGGTAACAAAGCTGATCAAAAAATCAAACGACTTCGGAGCAGGAGGAGTTTCTGTGGCAATTGGTGAAATTGCAGACTCTTTAGAAGTAAACCTTGATGTATTACCATTAAAATATGAAGGATTAAACGGAACCGAGCTGGCTATTTCCGAATCTCAGGAAAGAATGGCTGTTGTGGTAGATCCTCAGGATAAAGAAAAATTCATTAAATTCTGTGAAGCTGAAAACATTGTTGCGGTAGAAGTAGCAAAAGTGACAGATTCAGGAAGAATGCAGATGTTCTGGAAAGGAGATAAAATTGTAGACCTTTCAAGAGCTTTCTTAGATACCAACGGATGTTCAAAATCTCAGGAAGTGAAAATCACTCACCTTGAAGAAGTAAAAGAAGAAACAAAATCTTTCACAGCAGAAAACTTCCTGAACATCTTAAAAGATAAAAACGTAGCTTCCCAAAAAGGACTATTGGAAATGTTCGACTCTTCAATTGGAGCCACTACAGTAGCAATGCCTTTAGGTGGAAAATACCAGCAGACCCTGATGGAAGGAAGTGTGCAGACACTGCCGATCTTAGGAGCAAAAGATATAAAAACCGTTTCTCTGGCAAGCTGGGGATTCGATGCTGAAATCTCAAAACAAAACTCCCTGTTAGGATCATCTTACGCCGTAGTAGAGAGTGTAGCGAAGATTGTAGCGATGGGAGGCGATTATAAAAATATCCGACTAAGCTTCCAGGAATATTTTGAAAAATTGGGACAGAACCCTGAAAAATGGGGTAAACCTTTGGCTTCACTTTTAGGAGCTTACGATGCACAGATCAATTTAGGTCTTGCAGCGATCGGAGGAAAAGATTCCATGAGCGGAACGTATCAGGATCTGAATGTTCCGCCAACCCTGATTTCTTTTGCATGTGCTAACGGAGACAAAGAAAATATCATTTCTCCTGAATTGAAAAACGCAGGAAACAAATTATATTTCTTCAATCATATTGCTCAGGAAAACGGACTACCAAACTATAATGCTTTAAAAGAAGTTTTTGAATTCATTTTTGAAAACATCAAAGCAGGAAAAATTGTTTCTGTGAAAACAGTAAAAGAAGGAGGTTTGGCAGTAGCTTTAGCAAAAATGAGCTTCGGTAACAGATTAGGAGCTGAAATCAATGCTGATGAAGCTGTTTTATTAGCTAAAAATATCGGTAGCTTAATCATTGAAGCTAAAGAAGAATTAAGCTCAGCAGCTCTTCAATTGATCGGAGAAGTAAAAGATTCAGGTGCTGTAAAAATCAATGGTATTGAATCAAACATCACAGATCTTGTAGCTGCTAATACCAATACTTTCGAGAACCTTTTCCCGACAGTAGAAAAAGAAAAGATTACGGTTGAAATTGATGAAAAATCAAACTCAATCCATCCAAGAAATATCATCATCAAAAAACACGGAATCGCACAGCCGAAAGTATTTGCTCCGGTATTCCCGGGAACTAACTGTGAGTACGACACGCTGAATGCATTCCAGAAAGAAGGCGCTGTAGTAAGCAGTTTACCTTTAATCAATATCAATCACCAGTTATTGGATGAAAGCATTGATGCATGGGTAGAAGAGATCAGAACATCTCAGATTCTGGCATTCTCAGGAGGTTTCTCTGCGGGTGATGAACCGGATGGTTCTGCAAAATTCATCGTTAACGTTCTGAAAAACGAAAAAATGAAAAATGCAGTACACGAATTATTAGACAGAGACGGAATGATTATCGGGATCTGTAACGGATTCCAGGCATTGGTGAAATCAGGATTGTTACCTTACGGAAGAATCAAAGATCTGGATGAAAACTCTCCAACATTAGCTCATAATGCTATCAGAAGACATATCTCTCAGATGGTTACAGTACAAGTAGTGAATGACGAAAGCCCTTGGTTAAAAGGAATGAAAGGACAAACTTTCACTATTCCGATTTCCCACGGAGAAGGACGTTTCATGGCTTCAGAAGAAGAGATTAAGAAATTGTATGAAAACGGGCAGATTGCAACTCAGTACATTGATCTTGATGGAAACATTGCCCACGGAATGCCATTCAACCCTAATAATTCATTATTCGGAATTGAAGGAATTACCAGCCCATGTGGAAAGATCTATGGAAGAATGGGCCATCCGGAGCGTTTTGCAGACGGTCTCATGAAGAATATACCAACCGCGAATTATCACAACATATTCAAAAACGGTGTTGAATACTTCAAATAATAATACAAGAAAAATGATCGTCATCCATGGCGGTCATTTTTCGTCTTTAGGAGGTTTCTACGAAGAAGCTTCCAACGTTCTCATGAAGGATACAGACTGGAAAGTAGGAACACTAGATGGCTTTGATGATATTCTCTACGGAGGTTTCGGAGTGATTGAAGGCAAAGAAAAAATTGAAATCATCTGGAAAGAAGCAGAAAAGTCAAAAGAAGACTTAGGCTTTAAGGCTACCCGTGAATTCTATGAAAACAAGATCAGGCAGGGAAAACCCTTCAACACAGAGCTCATTCAGCAGAAATTAAATGAATTGACTGAAGGGAAAGGGCAGACGCTTTTTGAAATACTGGTGGAAATTATAGAATCACATACGAATATTACGCTGACATTAGAATGATGTAATGAGTAATAAGTAATTTTGTTATATCAGCTTCATCCAATCAACTTGTTGATTCATTCTTTGCTTCCTTGGATAAACATACTCACAATAAAAACCTTTGCGTCAAAAATTTAACTATTAAGAATAATAAAGATTGTAAGAAAAGTTAAGATTCATCGCCGATGAATAGGAAATTCTGCTTCATAATAACTTTAGCTGTTGCCTTAATAATTCTTTATTCCTTCAAAAATCTTAATGGTTCAAATAAGTTTATTCAACCAGGGTACAAATTGGTCTATAGCTAAGTGAAACGCCTTTGCGAACGAAAACATAAAAAGTTAAACCATGAGCGTCTTTTGCGTTAAAAATCACACAAAATTGAGGAGAATTATTTCCCTTAAACGATTTTTTCTTAATACTTTTACTTCAACAAAACAGGAAACAATAAAGTTCAATGAAGAAAATTATGTACGGGCTGTTCTTCGGTGACAGCATTACCTACGGAGAATATGACGGAGTTTTTGGCGGCTGGGTAGATATTCTGAAAAGATATGCCCTGCAGAAATTTCATGAAGGAAATGGAGATGAACTGATCCTGTTCAATCTCGGAATAGGAGGAGAAACCACAGAAGGATTGCTCAAAAGAATTCCTCATGAATTGGCTGCAAGAAATTCTGCTGATGGAAATATCGTTTTTCTAAGCTATGGAGCCAATGATCTTGCGGTAAAAGATGGAGTACAGATTGTAGATCCTGAAAAATTTAAAACCAATATCAAAGAAGCTGTCGCACATGCCAGGCAGTTTTCCAATACCATTTATCTTGTAAGCATTCTTCCTTTCTCTCAAAAAATAGATGGAGTAGTAGTCAGCTCCGGGAAGAAAAGAATCAATGAAGATGTGGTTGTTTACAATCAAATTTTGAAAAATATTGCAGCAGAAGACTCATTGGGATATATAGATTTTTATTCTGCTTTCCTGGATGATAAAGAAATTCTGCTTTCTGCAGACGGTGTGCATCCTAATGAAAAAGGCTATGGAATGATGGCCGAAATCGCAATTCCAATCATTGAAAAGTATCTGTAATGCCTAATTTATTTTCTTATGGAACCCTGCAGAAAGAGCAGGTACAGCTTGAAAC
This sequence comes from Chryseobacterium sp. AG363, assembly GCF_003610675.1. NCBI lineage: Bacteria > Pseudomonadati > Bacteroidota > Flavobacteriia > Flavobacteriales > Weeksellaceae > Chryseobacterium > Chryseobacterium sp. AG363. The sequence continues at coordinate 1,863,438 of NZ_RAQF01000002.1, read as the reverse complement.
TTTTGGAAGAATTTTACAAGGTGAAAAAGATATCTTATCAGGCTATAGATTAAGTATGCTTGAAATTACAGATCCTGAAGTACTTCGGAAAAGCGGTCAGAAATACCATCCTGTACTTGAATTTTCAGGGAATGATAATGATCAGGTAGAAGGAGTACTTTTTGAGGTGACAGAAGAAGAAATTCTTCAGGCAGATGAATACGAAGTGGATGATTACAAAAGAATCAAAACCGTTTTTAAATCTGGAAAAGAAGGGTTTATCTATGTCGGGAAATAGTCATTGCAAGCAACGCGAAGCAATCTCACTATCTCCTATGAAATTCCAACGGTCTCTTTGTCATTCCGAGCAAAGGAAGAAATCTAAGCTTGAGTGTTCTCTCGCAGATTTCGCTAATATGACCAATTTAATATTCAATAGAAGTGGGCTTTAGCCCACTTATCCTATAAAAATAAATTCACTGGCTTCAGCCCAAACTTAAAAAAACTGCTGACATACCCCTGTCACAACCTGTTTTTATCTTTGTGCTAACAAAAAATCAATAAATGAATAACGTAAAAATAGAACCTTTTAAGGTGATCGGGATCTCTGTAAGAACAACCAATGAAAATGGACAGGCAGGAAAAGATATTCCGGTATTATGGGAGAAAATGATCAGCGAGAATATTGTCAATTCAATTCCAAATAAAATAGACAATACCATTTATTCCATCTATACAGATTACGAAAAAGACCATACAAAACCTTATACAACGGTTCTTGGATGTAAAGTCGAAAACCTTGATAACATCCCGGAAGGAATGGTTGGCTATTCTTTTGATGGTGGAGACTATCTGAAATTTGTCCCAAAAGGAGACCTTTCAAAAGGGTTGGTTATCAACGAATGGTTAAAAATCTGGGAAATGGGTTTGAACAGAACATTTACCGCCGATTTTGAAGTGTATGGAGAAAAAGCACAAAATCCTTCAGATGCCGAAGTAGATATTTTCATCGCTGTAAAATAACAAAAAGTGAAAAAACCTGCCTTCACAACCTTTGAACTGAAGACGTGATATTCCCCTCCTTCGGAGGGGTGTCAAAAATTCTTTGAATTTTTGACGGGGTGGTTAAACAATATTTGTCAACAATTCCCTAATTTTAACTAAAAACATATTTCCCATACACCAAGACTCCGACAATCACCGCTGCAATAGCTGTCAGCAATACAGCTCCGGCAGCAATGTCCTTAATAAAGCCAATTCTTTTGTCGAAATCAGGTTGAATGATATCACAGATCTTTTCAATAGCGGTATTAAAAATTTCAGCACTTAAAACAGCGAATGAGGCAATAAGAACCAAAGCGGTGTCTGTGCTGCTCAGGTTGAAATAAAAAATAAGGAAGAGATTGACAAAAAATGCGATGAGCTCAATCTGGAAATTCCTTTCCGTTTTTATCATCATCAAAACACCCCTGAAAGCATTGAGAAAACTTTTATGAATAGGAGGTTTTTCCATAATTCTGAACTTTTCAGACAAAGATAGCCTTTGTATTTTGATAAAAAATGATTCTTCGAAGAAATATAAGCATAATATCAAGGCTCAAAACAAATTAAGGATCTTTGTTAAAAACTCCTCCATATTATTCTTTTCTTTGTTGTATGTATTTATTATATTTGTAGAAACTTATTTTATAAATCTATGAAATTTATTATTTCAAGTGGTGAACTGCAGAAGGCTTTGCAAACTGTAAGTGGCGTAATATCAAGCTCTCAATCGAGACCGATTTTAGAAAACTATCTTTTTGAATTAGACGGAAATAATGTTACCATTACAGCATCTGACGGCGAGACAACTCTTGTTACTTCCCTGGAAGTAAAGTCTGATGATACAGGTAAATTTGCTGTTCCTGCTAAAATTTTTCAGGATTTTATCAAGACATATGGTGAACAGCCTCTGACATTTGTTGTAAAAGACAATGCCGAAGGTACCGGAAGCCAGCTTGAGATTTTAGATGAAAAAGATAATTTCGCAGTAGCATTAGACAATGCTGATGACTATCCTGAATTACCGGAATTCGACGCTTCCCAAAGTGTAACGATGCCGGCAGGAGTTTTGTCTGAAGCTTTGACAAACACACTATTTGCTACAAGTAACGACTCTCTTCGTCCGGTAATGACAGGAGTGCTTTTCCAGTTTGGAGAAAATGAAACCAATTTCGTTTCTACAGACTCCCACAGATTGGTGGTGTACAAAAGAGCAGACCTGATGAATGCCGAACCGATGGAGTTTATCATGCCTAAAAAGCCTCTTAACATTTTCAAAAATATCCTGGCAAGTTCCAATGAAGACGTTACCATCGACTTCAATGAGAATATGGCTAAATTTACTTTTGGTAAGCATATCTGGATCTGTAGACTGATTGATGGTAAATATCCGAACTATACAGCGGTAATTCCAAAAGAAAATCCAAATGTATTGACCATCAACAGAAACCTGTTGCTGGGAGCAATCAAAAGAGCGTCTATCATGTCTAACAAATCTACCAACCAGGTAAGATTCAAGCTTTCCGGAAATATTCTTCACCTTCATGCAGAAGATACTGAATATGCTAACAAAGCAGACATGCAGATTCCTTGCGACTACAACGGAGAAGATATCAATATCGGATTCAGTTCCAAATTCTTAACTGAAATGCTTACGATTTTAGGATCTGATGATATTACCATGAAAATGTCTCAGCCTAACAGACCAGGAATCATTGAACCTCTTGATGGTCTTGAAGAAAATGAAAATATCTTAATGTTATCAATGCCGGTAATCGGATTATAATATTACTATAATAAATAATAGAAAGCCGGAATTTTCCGGCTTTTGTTTATGAATTAGTGTTTGGTGATTTTATTTAAAATCAATTTTTTGATTTAGCTCTATAGGATTGTTTTTTTCTCTTAAACTTTTTTGGATTTCAAAAGTTGATTCTCTGAAATTTAACTTTTTCATACCTCCATTTCCATCATCAGTCATTGCTTTATATCCTGATGTTTTTATGTATGCATAAGGATCATTATAGAAATCCTGCATAAGCTTTTTGAATACTTCCCAATTGATTTCTTTTCCACCATTTTCTTCTGATGTATATAAATTTTTATGGTCAAATTTTTGAGTTTTAATTAATCGGAATAAATAATCTTCCTTATCATCATATATTTCTATAATCAAACCAGGCAAACCATGAAATATATATGGTCCTTCGGATATTTGAATTTCGTGAGAAAACCATGCTGTCCAATATCTGTCTCCATATGTTGTTTCAGCTTTTTGACATTTTATATTTCCAATCATTCTGATATCGTCAGTTAATGTCCAATTCATGACATTAGTAATTGGAATATAAAATTTATCCCTACTTATCATTGATGTGAAATATCTGAAAAATTGATTTGATTTTAGGTTTTTTTTCAGATATATTTGCTCATTAATGTTAGGATAACCCATTCCATAGCCATTCCCATAATAGATCATAGAATCTGATTTTTTTCTTGTATCATCACGGAAAACTGATTCCTGATTTAAAATATCCAGATAATATATTTTGGATTTTGTTTTTTTATATAATGTTGAAGGTCTATAGACAAGTTCATACATAATTGTTAAACTTTGAGAAGGAACAATAATATATGCAAGGAAAAAAAGAAGTAATATGACCTTTTTAAAAGTATATTTCTTATACATTTTAAGTTTATTATAAATCCCCTCTTTTGAAAAAAGGGGATAAATTATCTACATACATCTAAAAGCTGCCCATTCTCCTACGGAATTATCTCTTCCAATGTAAAGTCCACATTCAAGTCCGTACTGAGCACAAATATCATTGTTGCCCGTACTGCACATGTCACCATAAGATGTTCCGCCTTTTAAATCTTTCAATTCGTTTCGTGATAATTTTTTTAATTTTTTCATAATGCATTTATTTTAAAATTTGTAATTTAAATTTATATATAATTTTTTATTTTTAATTGTGGGAAACCGTATTTTCTAAAAAAAATCTATTTATAAGTAAATGAATCTCTATTGGTTATGTTTTTAATTTGTAATATTCTTTAAATTACTATTATTACTTTATTTGTCACTTTTAAAGTGCCTCTTTTTTAGTAGTTTTGTTCTAACTTAAAACGTTTATTTCGATCAATTTTCATCATGAAAATAAAGATACAGTCTTACCACACTTCAGATTTTCCTTCTGAGTTCACTACAGAAAATTACAGCGTGATTCTATGGAAAGGTTCTGGAATTTTTTCTGTAGACGCTATTAACTATTCTTATAGTGGATACAATATCCTGTTTCTTTCCCCTTATCAGAAGATGAAATTGGTTTCTGAATCGGAGGAAAACATCCATGTGCTTTTCTTTCATGGAGATTATTACTGTATAGAATATCATAAAGAAGAAGTGGCCTGCAACGGGCTTCTTTTCAATAATATTTATCTGAATCCCGGGGTTGAGCTGTCAGAAGAAAACTTCAATTATATTCTTGAGCTTTTTAATCATATCAAAAAAGAAGAAAGTGAAAAGCATCCGTTTTCTGAATCCATTATCAAGACCTATATTCAGCTCATTCTTGCTATCGGAAGCAAACAGAAAAGCAGTATTGAAAACAGCATAATTTCTAATGAAAAGCTTCCCAATAAAAATGCTGCAGAATTTCAGAAACTGCTGGAAACATATTTTAAAACAGAAAAAGAACTGTCATTTTACAGCGATAAACTGAACATTACCAATAGTACATTAAGCAAAGCGGTAAAAAAAGAATTTGCCAAAACACCCACACAGCTTATCAATGAGAGAATCATTCTTGAATCTAAGAAACTGCTTCATTTAACCTATCGGTCTGTCAAGGAAATTGCTTCAGAGTTAGGATTTGCCGATGAATTTTATTTCAGCAGGTACTTTAAAAAATCGGTTGGCTGCTCACCTAAAAATTACAGAGAAAAAGTAGGAATTTCTGTGGTGGCAAAAATGTCCATGTAATGTCCCGAAATGTCTATGTTGGCGCTCTGTGCATGTGAATACCTTTGGTAAAAAATAAATCACATGAAAAACTACAGACTTTACCATAGGCTACTACAATGGGATGCTTATTTTTTCAACTTTCTCAGAATTGCGATTTTCATTGTTATGGCTTGGATTGGAGGCTTGAAAGCCTTTCATTACGAGGCTGATGGAATTGTTCCTTTCGTTGCCAACAGCCCTTTGATGAGTTTTTTCTACAAAAATGCAGACCATAAAGTTATTAAGGAAGATAAAAAACGGGTTGCAGAATACACTTTGTATAAAAATCCTGAAGGAAAAGTGGTTCAGAAAAATATTAACTGGCATCAGGAAAACGGAACATATGCCTTTTCCTACGGTTTAGGGACAATGATCGTTGTAATAGGAGTTATGGTATTACTGGGGATTTGGTTTCCTAAAATTGGAACAATTGGAGGTGCTTTAACATTTTTAATGTCATTGGTTACCCTGTCATTTCTGGTCACCACTCCTGAAGTATATGTACCGAATCTGGGGGGAGATTATGCAACTCCCCAGTATGGTTTTCCCTATCTGTCAGGAGCAGGACGTCTCGTATTGAAGGATATTATCATGATGGCCGGAGGGTTGGTATTATTTTCTGATAGCCTGAAGAAGCTGGTGAGACCATTGGACCAATAGTTTCATGAATCAGCAGCACAAAGATTAACGAAAATTTATTATCTTAAAATCGCTTCTAAATTTCTCTATTTCTCAAAAAAACACGACATTTGTAGCTCGAAAAATCATCCATGAAAATGGTGGGATTTCAAATAAAAGTTTCAAAATAGAGCAGATGAAACCATAGGACACATCTGACGAATTAAATAAGTAGATAGATTAACAAATGAAAATATCAAACAACTGGCTGAAGGACTTTGTAAAAACGGAATCAAAAACTGAAAGAATCGGTGAATTCCTTACAGATATAGGTCTTGAGGTTGAAGGGATAGATAAATTTGAAAGTGTAAGAGGCAGCCTGGAAGGAATTGTTGTAGGTAAAGTACTTACCTGCGAAAAACATCCTAATGCTGACAAACTGAAGAAGACAACAGTAGAGGTAGGAAACGGAAAAGTGTTGAACATTGTTTGCGGAGCTCCGAATGTTGAAGCAGGACAGACTGTTCCTGTAGCCGTTGTTGGAACAAAAATCTATGATAAAACAGGAAACTTTTTTGAAATTAAAGAAGCAAAAATCAGAGGAGAGGTTTCTCAGGGAATGATCTGTGCAGAAGACGAACTAGGCCTTAGCGAAGATCATGGAGGAATTATGGTGCTGGATGAAACAAAATATGAAGTAGGGAAAAACTTTGCAGACTATTTTGAGTTGACTAATGATGAGGTTTTTGAAATCGGTTTAACACCGAACAGAACAGATGCCATGTCTCACTATGGTGTTGCCAGAGATTTACACGCTTATCTTTCTACGAACCAATTGAAGTCACAATTTAATAAAGTAGCTTCTGAAGTTTTGAATAGCGAAGGAACTCATGATTTCAAACTGGAAATTGAAGATGCAGAATTGTGTCCAAGATATATCGGTGCTGTGATTGAAGACGTAAAGGTAGCAGATTCACCGTCCTGGTTGAAAGACAGACTGAGAGCGATCGGACTAAGCCCGATTAATAACGTTGTAGATATTACCAACTATATTCTTCACGGATACGGACAGCCGCTTCACGCGTTTGATGCAGATAAAATTGCAGATAAAAAAGTGAAAGTAGGTGTAGTAAAACCGGGAACGAAATTCACGACTTTAGATGGTGTTGAAAGAACATTGAATGGTTCTGAAATCATGATCAAAGACGGTAAAGATAAGCCGATGTGTATTGCCGGAGTATTCGGTGGTGAAAACTCAGGAGTATCTGATACTACAAAAACAATATTCCTTGAAAGTGCTTACTTCAACCCGATTGCAGTGAGAAAAGGAGCAAAAGCGCATAGCTTGAATACAGATGCTTCTTTCAGATTTGAGAGAGGAGTAGACCCGAATCTTACCAGAACAGCCATCACTCACGCTATTAAAATGATTCAGGAAATTGCTGAAGGTAAATTGGTAGGTGACTTATTGGAAGAATATCCTAAGAAAATAGAGGACAATTACGTGATCCTTAGATTCTCTAAAATTGAGCAGATTTTAGGAACAAAAATCCACAGAGAAAAAGTAAAGGAAATCTTAAAAGCATTGGAAATTCAGGTTTTAAATGAAATTCCAAACGGTTTCGAAATCTCAGTTCCTGCATACAGAGCAGATGTAACAAGAGAAATTGACGTCATTGAAGAGATTTTAAGAATCTACGGATACAATAAAATTGATGCTCCACAGAAGATTTCGTTTACTCCTGTTAAGCTAAGCGCTAACGATCAGGACGAACTGGAAAACAGCTGGGCAAGAACTTTACAAGGCCTTGGTTTCAATGAAGTAATGAACAACTCTTTAACTTCTGTAAAAGACGAAACAGATGCTGTAAAACTATTGAACCCTTTAAGCGGTGATCTGGCATTCATGAGAAAGTCTTTATTGGAAGGACTTCTTCAGAATACAGTATATAACATCAACAGAAAAAATCAGGATATCAAGTTCTTCGAATTAGGAAAAATTTATCACAAAAAAGATAAATACGAAGAAAGAAAACAACTGGCATTACTTGTTTCCGGAAGAGATGTTGCAGAAAACTGGCTTCAGCCAAAATCTGCGGTAAGCTTCTATAACCTTAAAGCGTATGTAAAAGTTTTATTGGAAAGATTGGCTGTAGATTACAAAGAAGTAGCTCTAACTGATGACAGATTCTCTGATGCATTGGTATATGAAGCGGATGGTAAAGCATTGGTAAGAATCGGAAAAGTAGCGCCTGCTTTATTGAAAGACTTTGATATTGATCAGGAATGTTTCTATGCAGAAATTGAACTGGAATTAGCTCAGGAATTGCGTTCTAAAAATGAATTGAAATTCAAAGATATTCCGAAGTTCAACAAAATCAGAAGAGACTTAGCTTTATTGATTGATAAAACGGTAAACTATCAGGATCTATATCAGACGGCTAAGAAGAACAAATCTCCATTCATTAAAAACATTAATCTGTTCGATGTGTATGAAGGTAAAAATCTTCCTGAAGGTAAGAAGTCTTATGCAATGAGCTTCGAACTGTTAAACGAAGAAAAAACACTGGAAGAAAAAGAGATTACCGAGGTAATGGATTCTCTGATCAAAGCTTTCCAGAAAGAATTCAACGCTGAGTTGAGATCTTAATCATTGAAAATACATATTTCAACATAATAGAAACGGACTTGTTTAAGTCCGTTTTTTTGTTTTATTGCGTTGTTGTTAGGCTTGGGCTAAATTCCGTTCCTATTGAATCATATTAGTGATATTAGTGAAAAAATTAGTGTCATTAGTGTTAAAATAGAAATCGTGTATAAAAAAAATTATCCACAGGCTTTATCATTCCTAGGAATCTCAATATATTTTATAACCCAATTATAGTATAGATTCCTTGCTTTGCTCGGAATGACAAAGACACCGAAAAATTTTATCGGAGATAAAATCTTTGAGTCTTAAACCTGCTGTATATTAAGAAATTTATGCCATTGCGTTTTCCAACTTATGACTGTATAATAAGATCTTTTGCTCTGAAAAATATTCAAAATATCAAATGTTAAAGAATAATAAAATTCACGGCAACCCGTTTAAATAATATAATTTCCGTAAATTTGGGTTAATTCAAAAAGAAAAAAATGAAAAATCTTTTTTTAAGTATATGTACAGCGGCAGTATTGGCTTCATGTGGATCCATGACAAGCCCGTCTGCATCTAAAGTAGGGAAAGCTCAGCCTGCTCTTGCCAGCACAAAATGGACACTGGCTGAAACGGTAAAAGGTAAAGTTCCGACATTAAATATTGAAGGAGAAAAGATCACTGGAAATGCAGGATGTAACAACTATTTCGGAACAGCTACAATAGATCCGTCTACAGGAAGTTTTGCAGCGGGACAGATGGGATCTACGAAAATGATGTGCAGCAACATCGGAGTAGAGCAGAACTTTATGGATATGATGGGAAAAGCTAACAAATATGTGGTTTCCGGAAATACTTTAGAATTGTACAAAGACAATCTTTTGCTATTGAAATTCACAAAATCAGAATAAAAAACAAAAGGAACTCAATTGAGTTCCTTTTTTATGTTTAGAGTGTTATTAATCTTCCTCTTCTTCGTCGTACTTAGCCAACTCTTCGTCGCACCATTTGAACGCTGCTTCTACTACTTTAGTAGCCTCGTCTGCCATCGTTTCTTCATCATCACCTTCAAGATCATCTAACCACTCAACTTCTTCTTCCTCAACGTTTAGGATAAATCTTGGATATTCTGTATGAACTACGAATAGATCCTCTGGAAATTCCGAATTATCTGCTAATAAAAACTTTGGTAATTTCATTTTTTTAATGTTTTAACTTTCTCAAAGATAAATAAAATTATTGATTTAAGATGACTTCAAAAACATTTTTGAAACTTTTTCAGCTTTTTTGCTTTCAGAATAATCGTAGAACCCTTCTCCTGATTTTACACCCAGTTTTCCGGCTGTCACCATATTCACAAGCAATGGGTTTGGAGCATACTTAGGATTTTTGAAACCGTCATACATTACGTTCAGAATGGCAAGGCATACATCAAGACCAATAAAGTCTGCCAGCTGAAGCGGACCCATCGGATGAGCCATTCCCAGTTTCATTACCGTATCAATTTCTTCTACACCAGCCACTCCGTTATAAAGGGTTTCGATAGACTCATTGATCATTGGCATTAGAATTCTGTTGGCCACAAAACCTGGATAATCATTTACCTCTACAGGAACTTTACCCAAAGTTTTACTCATTTCATAAATGGCATCAAAAGTCTCTTTGGAAGTAGAGTATCCCTTGATAATTTCTACCAGTTTCATGATAGGAACCGGATTCATAAAGTGCATTCCGATTACTTTATCAGCTCTTTTGGTAGCCGCAGCAATTTTTGTGATAGAAATAGAAGAAGTATTAGTTGCAAGGATACAGTTGGCAGGAGCCAGTTCATCCATCTGAGCAAAGATCTTTAATTTAAGATCCAGGTTTTCTGTAGCTGCCTCTACAATAAGATCTGCAGAACCTGCAGCATCATTCAATGCTGTAAAAGTAGTGATGTTACCTAATGTTTCAGCTTTTTGCTCCTCTGTAAGGTTTCCTTTTGCAATGATTCTGTCAAGATTCGTAGTAATGGTTTTTAAACCTCTGTCCAAAGCTTCCTGGGATACATCTACAAGATTTACTTTAAAACCGCTTTGTGCGAAAGTATGTGCAATACCATTCCCCATGGTTCCCGCTCCGATAACTACAATGTTTTTAATCATTTTTCCTTTATTTTTTATAGATAGTTAAATTTTTTGCGTCTGTAAGATCCGATTGTGTGACAACAGCTGTAGAGTCAAAGGTAACATTTCCTACACTCTGGCTTTTTTTACTGTTATTCTGGTTGGAAACAGTAGCCGTTAAACCTCTTATCAATCGTTTTTTCTGATTCTTTGTAAGAAAGTCGGTGCCAACATACAATGTATATTCACCTTCTCTTCCCATGCCTTTTTGGATCAGGACTTCCAGGCTTTTGATCTGGCTTTTGTTCTTAAATTCTTTCAGAAAGCTCATCACAGGCTTATCAGAGGCAGGGCCACAGCATACACTTCCGTAGCTGATCTCTAAATAATTCTGATTCTTCTGAGCGTAAAAGAATGTGAAAGCGAATAGAGCCGTTGTTATTATTATTTTTTTCATGTTAAATCGCTTTAAAAATAAGCTTAAAATTTTACTTATTAAAATATTCCCAAACCTCCCTGGAAATATCTGAAATCATCCTGCAGTTGACTGCATCCGTTTCCGTTGAATTACTGACAAATACGGCTAATGCATAATGTTCTCCATTCGGTAAAGTAATGATTCCTATTTCATTTTCCGCACCTGTCAAACCTGCTTTATTTTTCCCGGAAGCTCCCGTTTTTCTTGCCACGGGAGTGTTTTTGGGAAGTTGTTCTACCATTTTATTCAATCCTGTGGAAGTAGACCATAGTACTTGCATCAGATAATCTGTAGATTTTTTGGAAAGTATTTTCCCGTCATAGAATTTTTTAAGGATATCGACTGCTGATTTTGTAGTACTGTAATTTTCATATTGAACATTCCAGTCTTTATGCATGTCTTCTTCATTATATTTGATCTGAAAACCTTGTACCCCTTTGGAATCCATGAATTTTTGAACAGTCTGGGTTCCTCCCAATAACCTGAGAAGAATATCACAGCCGTTGTTATCACTTTTGGCAACCGTATATTCAATCACTTCACTTAACGGAACTTCTGCATTCTTCCCGGCATATTGATCACGAAGCGGCGACCATGTATTTTCGAGTAAATTTGACTGATCCAGTTTAATTTTCTGATCCAGAGAAAGCTTTCCCTGGTCTATGGCATTCAGAACCGTTGCGGCAATGTGAAACTTGAATACACTTTGCATTGGCAGCTTTTTATCTGCGTTTTTATTGTATGTAAAACCATTTTCAAAACCTAGGACAGAAACGCCCACAGTAGCTTTTTTGTTCTTAAGGATTGAGTTTATTTTCTGTTCTAATAAAGAAGTCTGGGCAAAGGTAAATGCTGAAATCAGAAGGAAAAAGAATGCTGTTTTTTTCATAATATGATCATTAAAAAAGCCCTCTTCTGAAGACCGGAAGAGAGCTGCAATTTAAGACAATTATTACTATTTTAATTCAAAATAATTCAGATTAACACCGTCATTTTCAAAGACAATTCTGATCTTGTTTTCACCTTTCTGAAGGCTGATGTTTTTTGCTGATACCGTTTTCCAGTTTTCATTTCCACCTGTCGATGCCAATGATACTGTAGCTAAAACTTTTCCTGAAGCCGTTTCAATTCTTATTTTAGAATCGTTGGCCGCAGAATATCTGATATCCATCGAATAACTTTTGTCTCCTTTGGACTGAACTGTGTACTGAAGCCATTCTCCGGTTTCTGTTTTTCCTACATAATACTGATTGGTAACTTTATCATTACATTTATAAATATCCACCCCGTCATTTCTCATCTGCTGTCCGGAGTTCCATTCCGATCTTTTAGCCGGATCACTTACCCAGAGATTAATAAAATCCTTATCCAGATACGCAGCCCCCATTCTTCCCAAATCATATTCTGAAGCAAATATTCTTCCCGGAGCCTGGTGATTTCTGAAAGGTTTTGTAGAAGCATCTGTAATCTGTCTGAACATCGCATCAATTACATCTCTTTTAATTTCCGTATTGTTCAGTTTATAATTGTCGGCAATCTGTAGTAAAGCTTTTTTGGCATATTCTTTAGAAGGCTTTTCACCTCCGTTTTTCCAGTAATCCAACAGCTTTTCATATTCAGGCGTGATTTTTACATTGGTAATTCCCGCGATATTATCAATCTTTTTCATCGGCCAGAAGGCATATCCTATATTATGCTTGCCCAAAAGCTGAATCAGCTCGGTAAACCATACATTGGAATTCTCACCAGTTTCCCCAAGCCATATCGGCATATTGTGTTTCTCTCTAAGATCCAGCGCGAATTGAATGGTTCGATCATCATTGTAATTCCAGTATTTATGAAAACTGAAGGCCATATTATTATCCCAGATCGCCGGAAGCCCGTTATAATTGTTTCCCCATCCGTTTCCTTCAATAAAAATAATATGTTTTTTATCAACTTCTCTAATAGCTGCAGTGATGTCTTTCTGAAGCTTCCAAAGTGGAGCATTGGACATTTCATCTGTACCATTCGGATTTTTACCTGTAAAATTGATGTTGGGTTCGTTAATCAGGTCATACCCTCCAATCCATGGATTATCTTTATACCGCTCAGCTAGTTTTTTCCAAAGCGCAATCGTTTTTCTCTGGTTTTCTTCATTAGCCCAAAGTGAAGGCTTGGATTTGTCATTATCAGAGATGTTCGCATCATTTCCCTGACCTCCCGGTGCAGCATGAAGATCCAGAATAAGGTATATTTTATTATCGGTGCACCATTGAAGAAGGTCGTCAGTCATTCTAAAACCTTCATCTAGCCATGTATCTTTTCCTTTTGCAGGTTCTTTTTCAATAGGAAGGGTGTAAAGGTTGTAATGCATCGGCAACCTTATAGAATTGAATCCTGCTTTGGCTAAAAAGTCGATATCCTGCTTTGTGATTCCATTTTTCAGGTAAGCTTTGTAGAACTCATTCATTCCGTCTTCACCAATCAATTCTGCAATTTTCTCCTTAATCTTATACTGAGGGCCTGCAAAATCAGCAGTTTTCAGCATATATCCTTCCTGTAGCATCCAACCGCCAAGCCCAAGGCCTTTCAATTGAATATTTTCACCTTTATCATTAACGATTTTTTGTCCTGAAGTCTTCAGTAATTGTGATGTCCCAAATTGAGACAATAAAAGTGCGGATAATAGAATGGCTCTTTTCATAGTAGTTTCAATGATTTAAATAATAGGAATTTTTTAGAAATTAGTCATAATGAATGGTGGCATCATAGTAAGAATCTACATTCAGACCATTTATTCTGCCAGGAATCCATTGCGTGTGTAAAACAAAATCTTTCAATTGTTTATTGAATTGTTTTTCAAATATATTGTTTTTTTTGTTTTGAAATTCACTTTTTACTGATAAATCCTTAATTTTTCCGTTTTTAGTAATAATAAAAGAAGCTGATGTGTAGGAATAAAACTTTTCCTTTTTTGATTTATATCCTTGGGGAGTAGGAAATTTTTTTAGATAATCAGTTTGTAGTTTTTCAAACTGATTGTCTGCGGTAGAGTTAGGATAGCGCGAAATATCATCACATTCTTCATATGAAAATATTTCATCGGGATGATTTTTTATAAACAGTTGCTTTGCGGTAAAGCGCAATGAGTCTATAAATTTCTTTCCGAATCTTTTTAAAATAAGTCTGTTCATCTCGATTTCCCGGCAGTTTTCATACTGATCATTCGGAAATCTTACACAAGATATGGGAATTTGCTTTGTTTTTATATGATTCTGATTCAGAAGCTCTATAAATTCCTTTTCACCCAGATAATCATAGCCTAAGCCAGAGAAATTGGTCCAGGTATAATTTTTATAATTGAAATCATTTTGTGCCTGCTTTTTTTGATCATCACAATCTATCTCGTAACCATTTTTTTTCTGATGACAAGATAGCATTGTGATTGCTGCCAAAAATAGTGCAGACTTTATTTTCATGTTAACTGATCAGTTTCATAATCTCTAAAGCCACTTTCAATGCTTCAGTTCCATCTTCAAGAGAAACTTCTACATTTTTGTCGCCAGTAATCGCATCAGCGAAAGAATTTAATTCGTCCAGAATAGCATTGTTAGGCTGGATATTTGGATATTCAAACAGAATCTGGTTCTTTTCTCCCTCTGCATTTTCAATGATCATATCAAATGGAGTAGGGTTTTCAGGAGCATCTTTCATTCTGATCACTTCAGCCTTTTTCTCAAGGAAGTCAACGGAAATATAAGCATCTTTCTGGAAGAATCTGCTCTTTCTCATCGCCTTCATAGAAATTCTGGAAGTCGTAAGGTTGGCCACACATCCGTTCTCGAACTCTATTCTTGCGTTGGCAATATCCGGAGTTTTGCTGACTACACAAACACCACTTGCGTGGATATTTTTCACTTTGGATTTCGCAATGCTTAATAAGATATCAAGATCGTGAATCATAAGATCTAATACCACAGAAACATCTGTACCACGGGGATTAAACTCTGCCAGCCTGTGGATTTCAATAAACATCGGAGTACTGATATATTCCTTGGTAGCAATAAACGCTGGGTTGTATCTCTCAACGTGTCCTACCTGTGCTTTGATTCCTTTTTCCTGGCACAAACGAAGAATTTCTTCTGCCTGCTCAAGAGTTTGGGTTACCGGCTTTTCAATAAAGAAATGAAGACCTTTTTCAATGGCTTTTAAGGCATAATCATAATGATAAACAGTTGGAGTGACAATATCAAGCATGTCAATCTGCTCAAGCAATTCATCAAAATTTTCAAAATATTTATATCCGAATTCGGCTTCTAATTTCTTTCCGTTTTCAATATCTTTATCATGGAAACCTACAAATTCATATCTATCTGACTGATTAAGAAGTTTTAAATGTATTTTTCCCAAGTGTCCGGCACCTACCAAACCTGCTTTTAACATAGCTGTATTAAATTTTTGTAAAGATAGTGAATGTACATTTATAAAATACATGACTTTTCACTTGGTGATAGTCAGGAATGAACGTCTTCATTCATTAAAGAAATTATACTAAATTCACGGTCAGAAAAATAGCTATGAAGAGAATAATTTCGATTGTAATCATCTCTGGATTATGCACTGCAGGATGTATAGGAGATAGCCCATATGATCCGCAGGCTCAATGCGGAACGCCAACAAATCTGATATTTGAAAAAGGAAATAACAAGCTTTCCTGGAGCTTTATCAGCCAGGGAGAAGGATATTTTGAAATACAGTATGGGGGGCAGGGGTTCACTTTGGGAAAGGGAACTACAGTGGTCACCAACAAGTATTTTTATAACCTTCCTCTCTATAAAGATAATAAATATGACCTTTATGTGAGAAAAAATTGTGGAACAGCTAATGGGCGCAGCCATTGGGCAGGACCTGTTACCGTATTGGCTGGCACTACAACTACCTGTGTAAGGCCAGAGTATGCAACCTATTCAAAAACAACCTCTTCTGCGAATTCTTCTATTTTTGATGCTACAGTATCCTGGGAAAATGATGGGGTTTCTGCATATGAAACGGTTTTGACAACAAGTTCTGCTCCTCCCGCAAGTGGAGATTTGGTGTTTGCAGGTCAAAAAGCTATTTATGTAGGATTAAGTAAAACAGTGAATTATAACTTTTTTGTGAGAAAAAGATGTGCTGACAATACTTTTAGTGATTTTTACGGACCTTATCCGATAAAGTGGAATTAAGAAATAAAAACCAAGCAATCAAAAAATGATTGCTTTATTTTTGTGGATAATTCTTTGCTTCAATTTCTGAAATCTAATTTCTAATTTCTTACTTTTGTCAAATGCAGGATTCGTTTGTACATAAAGGAAAAAGAAAGATTTTAGTAGATTACCTTCGAAACAGAATTGGTATTTCGGATGAAAATGTACTTTCGGCGATGAGTGAAGTTCCCAGACACCTTTTTATCGAAAGTATTTTTGAAGATTTTGCCTATGAAGACAGAGCATTTCCTATTCTGGCTCATCAGACCATTTCCCATCCTTCCACGGTAGCGGAACAGTCTGAATTACTGAAGGTAAAACCAGGTGAAAAAGTGTTGGAAATTGGAACAGGATGTGGATACCAGACCGCAGTGTTAATGGCGATGAAAGCTCATGTCTATACGGTGGAAAGACAGAAAGACCTGTTTGATTTTTCCAAAAAGAAACTCAGAGAACTTCATCTGTTTCCAAAATTCCAAAGCTTTGGGGATGGTTTTGCAGGACTTCCTACTTTTGCTCCTTTTGATAAAATTATCGTTACATGTGGCGCTTCTACACTGCCTACAGAACTTTTAAAACAACTGAATGTCGGAGGAATAATGGTGATTCCATTAGGTCCAACGGATGAGCAGGTTTTATACAGATTTACCAAAGTAGGCCCTACAGAATTTGAAAAAGAAGAATTCGGAGCTTATAAATTTGTTCCGATGCTTGGAAATACAAATCAGTAGAATAGATTTGGTAGACTTAGTGGTCTCAAACACCAGTTCTTTGTGAGAAACATCTTATCAGTAGAAGCTCACTTTTATTCGTTTTTTCAAAAAAAATCATTTGGATTTAATCAAAATTTAAAATCTTTTAACTCCGTTTCGGAATGAAAATTGATGGAATTAAAACCCTCAGTATACAATCACGATCACAGAAATATATATAGATTTTGAATCAAACATTCAGATGAAAAGAAATAATTTTTTTAATATTAAAGTTCAATAACCTTACTTTTTGAGAGTGAGGTTTTTTTATTTAAAATCATTAAACAACAGTACAATGAAAGTTTTTATCAATAAAAGAATTCCCGAAACAGGAATTGAAATGCTGAATGAGGCCGGTCTGGAACTTATATTTCCGGAAAAGGAAACCCTTTCTTACGAAGAATGGATTCATTACTGTAAAAACACTGACACCATACTCAATGTGGGCGGAGATTTCAAATATGATAAGAATTTTTTTGATGCCTGCCCGAATATCAAAGCCATTGCCTTATATTCTGTAGGATTTGATCACGTTGACATTAAAGAAGCTACGCAAAGAAATATTCCGATAGGGAATACTCCGGATGTTTTGAGCAGAGCTACTTCAGATGTTGCTTTTTTACTGATGCAGTCTGTTGCCAGAAGAGCAAGCTATAATTTTCAGAAAGTAAAAGATGATAACTGGGGAGCATTTGATCCTCTACACGCCCTGGGCCAGGAATTATATGGAAAAACACTGGGGATTTTTGGATTGGGCCGAATCGGGTATGAAATGGCTGAAAAATCAAAAAAGGCTTTTGGTATGAACATCATTTACCACAACCGCCATCAGAATGAAGAAGCAGAAAAAGAGCTGGGGGCAGCTTATGTTTCTTTTGAAGAATTGATCAGAAACTCAGATGTATTGAGTGTACATGCTAATTTTACCCCTGAACAGAAAGAATTGTTTAATTATTCAATATTTGAACAAATGAAGCCAGACTCGATTTTCATCAATACAGCCAGAGGAGGTTTTCACAATCAAAAAGATCTGTATCAGGCACTCGTTGACAAAAAAATCTGGGGAGCAGGTCTGGATGTTACCAATCCGGAACCAATGTCTGCAGATGATCCTATTCTGGGACTTTCAAGTGTCTGTATTCTGCCGCATATCGGTTCTGCGACTTTAGAAGCCCGAAATGGAATGGCCAGACTGGCTGCAGGAAATATTATCGCTTTTTCAAAAAATGAAAAAATGCCGAATTGTGCAAATCCTGACGTTTATTCTCATCAATCATCATAACTTGGAATTATTTTTGTTCTGATGATATAAACCTAAAATCTTAAATACTATGGCACCAGAGAAAAATATTAATGAGCAAAACAAGAGGTTAGAACAGATGGATTATAGCCCTAATGAAGATATATTTAAGAGAGAAAAACATATTTCGCTCGATGGCGACGGAAATCCTATTCTGGATGAAGACTTTGATGAAGATAAAATTGATAAAGGGTTAGATATCCCTGGAGCTGAGGATGATGATGAAATGGAAGAAATAGGAGAGGAAGATGAAGAAAACAACTACTGGAGTCTCAGTGATAATGAAGATGACCATGAAGAAGAAAACGATGATGTTTTAACTTAAATTTTAACGATACAAAAACCAGCCTTATTGAATTTCAGTAAGGTTTTTTTATGCTGAATAACGACTAATATGGGTAAGGGTAATTCCCCTCCCTCGGAGGGGTGGATTCGAAAATTCTTTAAATTTTTGAAGACGGGGTGGTTCCGTAATGCAGCACAATAAAATCCTCCAACTCCTTCATCACCAGACTCAGATTATTCCTCACATCAAAATCACTAATCCTGAAGACCAACAACCCCAAAGATTCAAGATATTCTTCTCTTATCCCGTCATAAATCTGTTTTTCATCATGGCTTGAACCGTTTATTTCTATAATGAGGCCAAGCGTTTTTACATAAAAATCAACGATATAATTTCCGATAATCCTTTGTCTGTCAAAATCAATGGTATAGAATTTTTTTGCACGGACTTTTTTCCAGAAGATCACTTCTCCCAAAATCCGGGCCTTACGTTTTTCTTTTGATAATGCTTTTAAATAGGGATTGTAGGGCAGGTTTTCAACGAAATTCCTGCGGATAGGAATTCCGTTGATGACGGTAATAATTTCTTTCATTGTTGTGTTTTTGACCACCCCGTCTTCCAAAGTTGTTAACTTTGAAATCCACCCCTCCAAAGGAGGGGAATTGAGGTGTGTTTATTCAAATATAGTATTTAATATTAAATGATAGTCGATTTACAGTTTTCATAATTTTGCTTAAACCTTAAACCATTCTTTCCTTCCCCTCTTGCCTATATTTCCTATTTTGAATATCTTTAAAACTTCAAACATTGTTTAAAAACATAGACCTTTAAATAGTAATATGACATTCCAAGAACAGATACAGCAGGGGATTCCGAATCAACTGCCACAACCCAAACCATATGAGAACAATATCAACCATGCTCCGAAGCGTAAAGAAATTTTAGGGGAAGAAGAGAAAAAACTGGCATTGAAGAATGCTTTACGTTATTTCGAACCTCAGTTTCATGCAGAACTGATTCCTGAATTCAAGCAGGAACTTGAAGATTACGGAAGGATTTATATGTACCGTTTCCGTCCGGATTATGAAATGAAGGCGAGACCTATTACAGACTATCCCGGAAAATCTGAGCAGGCGAAAGCGATCATGCTGATGATTCAGAATAACCTGGATTATGCAGTAGCACAGCATCCACACGAACTGATTACGTATGGTGGAAACGGAGCGGTTTTCTCCAACTGGGCGCAGTACCTGCTGACCATGAAATATTTGTCTGAAATGAGCAATGAACAGACCTTGGTAATGTATTCAGGACATCCGATGGGATTATTCCCTTCTCATAAAGACGCACCAAGAGTTGTGGTAACGAATGGTATGATGATCCCGAACTATTCAAAACCGGATGACTGGGAGAAATTCAATGCATTAGGTGTTACTCAGTATGGGCAAATGACGGCAGGAAGTTATATGTATATCGGTCCTCAGGGGATTGTTCACGGAACGACGATTACTGTGTTAAATGCTTTCAGAAAAATCAAGAAAGAACCGAAAGGAGGACTTTTCGTTACTTCAGGATTAGGAGGAATGAGTGGAGCTCAGCCAAAAGCAGGGAACATTGCAGGCTGTGTTACTGTATGTGCAGAAGTGAATCCGAAGATCACGAAAATCCGTCACGATCAGAAATGGGTGAATGAGATTCATGAAGATCTTGATGCATTGGTAAAAAGAGTAAGAGAAGCACAGGCGAACAAAGAAACAGTGTCTTTGGCTTACCTTGGAAATGTTGTAGAGGTTTGGGAGAAATTTGATCAGGAAGATTTAAGAATCGATATCGGATCAGATCAGACTTCCCTTCACAATCCATGGGCGGGTGGTTATTATCCTGTAGGACAAAGTTTTGAAGAATCCAATACCATGATGGCTGAAAACCCTGAGTTGTTCAAAGAAAAAGTTCAGGAAACGTTGAGAAGACACGCTGCGGCCATCAATAAACATACAGAAAAAGGAACTTATTTCTTTGATTACGGAAATGCCTTTTTGTTGGAAGCTTCCAGAGCCGGAGCTGATGTAATGGCAGAAAACCCGACATTAGGAAGAGAATTCAAATATCCGAGTTATGTACAGGATATCATGGGACCTATGTGTTTTGATTATGGTTTTGGGCCGTTCCGTTGGGTATGTTCCAGTGGAAATCCGGAAGATCTTCAGAAGACAGATGATATTGCCTGTGCAGTATTAGAGGAAATGGTTAAGAACTCTCCTGAAGAAATCCAGCAGCAGATGAAAGACAATATCCAATGGATCAAGGGAGCGCAGGAAAATAAACTGGTAGTAGGTTCTCAGGCAAGAATCCTTTATGCAGACGCAGAAGGAAGAATGAAAATTGCTGAAGCCTTCAACAAAGCCATTAAAAATGGGGAAATAGGCCCCGTTGTATTGGGTAGAGATCATCACGATGTTTCAGGAACAGATTCTCCTTACAGAGAGACTTCCAATATCTATGACGGATCAAGATTTACAGCAGATATGGCCATTCACAACGTGATTGGAGACAGTTTCCGTGGAGCTACCTGGGTTTCCATTCACAATGGTGGCGGAGTAGGCTGGGGAGAAGTAATCAACGGAGGTTTCGGAATGCTCCTTGACGGAAGTGATGATGCCGACAGAAGATTAAAATCCATGCTTTTCTGGGATGTAAACAACGGAATCTCAAGAAGAAGCTGGGCAAGAAATGAAGGCGCTGTTTTTGCCATTAAAAGAGCGATGGAAGCAGAACCAAACTTAAAAGTAACCCTTCCGAACCTTGTAGACGAAAACTTATTGTAATATAAAAATTTAGCATTGGCAACCATCAACAAAAAACTGTTTTCACACCTGAACGTAGAGGATAGTGATCCTGTATGGGAGAAGTTTGCTGAGGTTGAATTTTCAAAGAAAAATATATTTACTGACAACAAAGCCTATCTTGTAGAAGATGGGCTTGTCCGTAAATACTACATCAACAGTACCTCAGATATCGATACCGAGATCTGTGCAGAATTCTACTTTCCCGGCGATATTTTTACTGTGGAAGAAAAAAGCTCTGATGCCGTTTATGAGTCCATTAACAAAGGACTGGCCTGGGAAATCACCCTGGATGAGGTGAAAAAACTGTTTGCTGTCAATCCGCACTGCCGTTTCGTACAGAACTACTATCTGAGCAGAAAGCTCAATGCTGCGATGAAAAGGGAAATGCTCTTGCTGAAAAACACTCCGCAGGATCTCTATGAATATCTGTTGAAGAACAAACCCCATTATATTCAAAATATTCCTCTGAAATACCTGGCTTCTTATATCGGGATTACACCTATCTCTTTAAGCAGAATCAGAAAAAGAATTTTGTAAGATGCTGGAAATTTGAAGATAATAAAAGAAGTTACTAAGACTATATCATATTGCTGAGTTTTTTTAACATAGAACGTTTATAAAATCCTTACTGTTAATTCAAAGAAAAGGCAATAGAAACTGTAGAGAAACAATCAACTTCCATCCTCCATCTTCCAACCTTAAAAACACCCCATTAATTAACTTTTGTTTATTGACTGGCCTTCCGTAAGTTTCTTCCTTTGCTGAAAAAAGAATATGGAAATACAAAAATTAAACTGGGCAGGTGTAAAACTCACTTCACATAACAAAACCATCTTAATAGATGCTGTAGAAGATTTCTCTTATTACAAACCTGTTTTGGGTGATGCTGTAGAAAATCTCATAGAATTTTCAGACCATGTACAGGCAGATTATATCCTGTTTACGCATATGCACCTTGACCATTTTGATAAGGGAGTGATCCAAAAATGCTTAAAGAAAGACGGAAAACTGATCGTCTACGCAGGACTGGAAGCTATTGTAAGAAAACTTGTACCTGATGTTGAAATGATCGTTCTGAATCTTGATGAAAACTTCACAGAAAACAATATCACCTTCAAACCTGTATTTGCCATGGATGGTGTGGGAGAAATACAGTCTTCCTGGATTGTAGATGATGGTGATACTAAAATCTTTCATGGTGGAGATACCATCTGGCACAACCAGTTCTGGAAGCTTGGAAAAGAAAACGCTAATATCGATTACGCTTTCTTACCCGTAAACGGAGTAGTAGTGAATTTCGAGATCATTGGATTAGAATACAGCCCTGTTCCTGCTTCCCTTAATCTTAAAGAAGCCTTTGCTGCAGCTCATCTTCTGCATGCTAAAAAGCTGGTGCCTATCCATTACGGATTGTTTGCCCACGAGAAATGCTATATTCCTCAGGTGTTTGATGATCAGGATTTAAAAAACATTTCTGAGGAAGTAGGTCAGGAGTATTTGATTTTGAAGGATGGAGCTATGGTGGTAGAATCTTAACTGATATTTGTAAGGAAAATTGTCATTCTGAGTGAAATGCAATGGAGTGAAGAATCTCAATATCAATAGGAACGGGCCATGATCCTGAGCCTAGACGACGTTAACTCGTTTTGGTATGTAAAAATAAATCAATAGGAACGGGGCTTTAGCCCGTTTTATTTGTTTGTAATATAATTGGCTTTAGCCGAAATTTAAAACTAAGTTTTGGCTAAAGCCTTTGGTATTTTTCTTTTTTATATCGGGCTAAAACCCGATGATATGATACTAATAAATAAAAAACCGCTGTGCGGTAATTTTTAGTCTATAATACTAATTGTTACTGTTAAAATTAAATCTTGTAATCTTTATATTTTGATGTAAATTTACTTATATTTTCTTCTAAATCAATTAATTGTTGATTTTCAATATCAGTTAAATTTCGTTTATCATTAATTATTTTCTTTATATCATTAATTAATTTACTAAAACTATTAACTTCTATTTTAAGTTCTTCTTGAAAATTGCCAATTATTTGTTTTTTTCTACCCTCAAATTCTATGGGGTATTTTTTAGCATCAACTTCTTTGCTTAAAGTTACTAATTGAGATTTTATATTAGTGATTTTATTTGCTATATTAAAAGAGGAGGTATTAATTTTTTTGATATTAAATTCTATCCAATCATCAACTAAATAACCGATATAATTTTCTTGTAATTTTTCTCTAATCTGATCATCATTAAAATTTTTTAAATAGATTTCATATTCGAAATTTTCTAAATTAAATGTATTATCATCATTATTATTTTGATTAATAATTCTATCTATAATAAATAAAATGACATATGTTAGAATCACAATTTTAACAAATATAAATTTTTCAAATAATTCTATTTTTACTGAAATAATAAAAGAATAAATTATCACACCTAATGAAGTAAAAAACGTTACGGCTTCGATTGGGATGGTATCATTATTTGATTTTACAATTTTTATTTTCTTTGGATTATTTAATAAAATCTTAGTAAGTATTGATATAGAAATTAGATTTAAAATTCCTAAAATTAAAAAATATTCAAAATCAAGCTGTGTTGTTCTGAATCTTATTGATAAAAAAGTACTTAATATAGGTATTAGAAAAAATATGAACATCAAAAGATATCCATAAAAATTCATATTTAACTTACTATGCTTAATGGTCGTTAAGTTTGAAAATGTTTTTTTTTCAGATTGAAAAGTTATTATAATATAATAACAAGCTATCATTGAGTTTGAAGTAAAGCATATTAAAAATATAGAATTATATATATCCAAACTATCTAAATTTTGAAAGTAATAAAATACATTTTTATATAATTTATATAAACAAAATATTAATGCTGAGTAAAGAACATATGAGGTAAATCCTGATTCCCTTTTTCTTTGTAGATTTCTATCATTTAGTTTTGAAATAAAATTTCTTAAATTCTCTTGATTACTCATGGCAGAGTGTATTTGTTTTAAGTAGGTGAGTATCTTTCTACTAATGTTCCTTAACATTAGTCTGAAGTTTTAATTTATCGCTATTTCTCTAATTCTATTTGAAAGAAATGTTTCGGTAAATTGAGTGTTAAAATCATCATAATTTTCTAATATTTGAATGATATCATTATCAACAATTGGAATTATTAATCCTCTACCATCCCTGAATGTATCTCTACATCTTTCCATAAAAAGATTAAAATTATCAATATTTCGACATAAAATAAATCCGACCTGTCCGCGATTAAAGGAAAATCTTCCACCTATTTGATCTAATTCGGGATTAGCAACCTCTCGTGAATAATTTTTACATTCAATGAAAATATAAGGACAAGGGATTCTATGATTTTCAGATAATCGTCTAAAAATTCCAGTTTTTGCAGCATTATCAAATGTAATATCAATTCTTTTTCTGCCATTATGAATTTCTCTTTCTTTTATAGGATTTATTAGATGAGGATAAAAGATGATTTCTAGTATTCCTATAACTAAATTATGATATAAGGTAGCACCATCATTACCTGGAGGAATATTATTTAAATCTGTAATTAATTGTCTTGTTACTTCTCTAATATTTATACTCGTGATTTCTAAATTTAATAATGATTCAATATCATCTGCTTCATCTTTAAATTGCTGTAATACTTCTGGATGATCGTTTGTAAATCTGCGTAAAAAATCTTTTGATAAAGGATTAATTTCTTTTAAACTTTTCTTTGTAACAAAAGGAGCACCATTTTTCCGTGTTTCGACTAATGCGGTTTGAAGTCTAATATTTTCGTTTTGTAGAAATTCTAGTACAAATCTATTATAATATTTATCTGGAGTATAGGATTTACAAAATGAAACAATACCTTTTGGTACGAGTAAAATCTTATGTTCATTTATAACTAACATTTCAGAATATGAATTCACCCATTCTTCATAATCTTTGTCCCAGTAAAATCCTGTTGGAATATTTTGTACCAAAGGGATATTATGCAATCTACATTGATTTATAGTGTAATCAATTAAATGCTTTGTAATAATATTCGTTGTCATATCGGATAACTTATCTTTTCCAAATTTGTCAACGAATAGAATATTATCTTCAATATCTTGAATTAGTCCTGTTTGAATCGCTCTACTTCTTTGTAAATTATCGTAGATTTTTTCGGTATCTTGAAATCCCACCCCTCGACCTTGAGGATTTCCTCGTGATAATCCTAGGCAAGTTGAATTGGGTTCGCCTAAATGTTCAAATAATCTTTTAGCTTCTCTTTCATTCCCTTCTCTTATTAAATTAATTAATTTCTGAAAAAAACTTCGAATTGTTAATGTTGCTTCAAAAGACCAGTTATCTTTTTTTTTACTAAGAAAAAAAGGATCTATGAATAAAGGAATATCATTCTCTATATCAATATCGACAAAATCTAATTCTGCTTGAGATTTATTTAACTGAAAAATCTGACTTATTTTCACGGCTTTTGAGTTTATGGTTATATTTTTTTTCTGAAATTATATGTTTTTTTGAATTAAGAAAATTCAAAAAAACATATAATTCAAATGTAACTTAATTAGGAATATATTAATCTCCGTATTTCTACGGAAACTTAATCAAATATAAACTACATAATTATCAGAATATTACGGTTTTCCGTAATCCACAAAGTCCTGGAGCCAAAAACATCCTCTTTTACAACCTCCCCACCCCTCCAGAACTCTAAAACAACAGCAAAACACCCCTCCCAAGCCCTCCGGCTATTACAAACAAGTATGTTTGAAATTTCCCAAGAACTTGGGAAATCTCCAGCAGGTTGGGGGAAAGCTCCCAAGACCTCGGGAGGTTTGTTGTAAATATGTTTGTAACAAAACAACTTTTTTCTATATTTGAGTGTTAATTTATTAATCCCAAAAACACAAAAAATGAAAATTGCCCTCACACAGCTGAGCACTAAAGATCTTGCGACTTTAGCTCAGAGAATTCTTTCCAATGCCCAATCCGGAAAATACCCTGTTATTAACAATCATCCTCTTGTAGGCGCTTTGGCGTCTTCCTATACGGAATACGATAAGGTCTATACAAAGCAGGTCTACAGCGGAAAAGGGAAGGACGTAGCCACAGCCGATCACGAAAGAGATACCGCCTATGCCAATCTGAAATCTTTCCTGAACGGCTATCGTAAGCTGCCTTCTGCGGCCAACTATCAGCTGGCAGAGGATCTCTACGGAGTATTCAAAACTTTTGGGCTGAACCTGGACAGGCTCAGTTACTCTTCACAGACGGCTCAGATGAAGAAGCTTATAGAAGCATTAGAAACGACAGAAAACAAACAGAAGATCACAGCTCTTTCTCTGGATGCAGCCTTTGCAGAGATGAAAGCTAAGCAGGATGCTTTTGAGATCGTGTTTGCAGAGCAGGCGGGAGCTAATGCCGATCTTCGTCAAATGACGAGTGCGAGTGCTATCCGTAAAGATCTGGAGAAAACAGTGAAATCTTATCTTAATCTGCTTACGGTAATGAAAGAGGTATCAGGCTGGGAATTGCTGTACAGTGATACCAATGAGTTGGTGAAAGCTGCAAAGAACTCTACATCAGAGAAGAAAGAGAGTGGTGAAATTCCACAGAAATAGGCGAGCTGATTTTTTGTTGGAGAACCGCAAGGGCATAAAGTTTTTATCTTGATGTGTTTTGTAAGATGAAAGAGAATCTGATATTTTCAGCAAGTGGTACGGTATTATTTTCCAAAAAATTAATAGCAATTCCAACCTATTCTTTCACTAATGCATCTTTATAAGAAAAGAATCCTATGAAAATAACCATACCCAAACCTTGTCATGAAAATTGGAATGCCATGACACCAGATGAAAAAGGAAGATTTTGTGCGGTCTGTTCCAAAACAGTGCGAGATTTCAGAAGAGCATCGGATGATGAGATTATAGATGTTTTTGCTGATGCTTCGCAGGAAATCTGTGGAGCTTTTAATCCATCACAGCTCAACAGGGATTTGCATTATTCTTATATTAATTCTCTTTTTGTGAAGTTTGCCGTGGGCTTTATGCTGACAACAGGAGGGATTGTAAGTGCTAACGCACAGCAAAATAAAACCTGTGATACCTTAAAGACTGAAGATGAACATGAAATTGTTTTCAGTACTCAGAGAGACAGAAAATTGCTTGGTTCTGTTGCAGTAATGCCTGCCAGTGCTTTATTAGAAGACAAAGAAAAGGAAAATAAAGAAATTGTATCAAAATTATCAGGAGTTATTGGGAAGGTACCTAAAGATAATAGCAATATACGTATTGGTGGAGCTCCTTCAAGCGGAGCAGTCTATAAACCTATGTATATTGTAGATGGGAAAATAAGTGATTTTGAGGCAATAAATGCACTGGATCCTAATCTGATAAAAACAATGAATGTTCTGAAAGGAACTTCTGCTGTAGTAAAGTATGGCGAAAAAGCCAAAGATGGGGTAATCGTAATTACTACAAAAAGAAAAAAATATAAAACAAATTAAGACTCTTTATTTTCCCACAGATCTCACAGATCTTTTTCATATTTATCTGCTTAATCCGCCTAATCTGCGGGAGAATATTGAGATTGCTTCACCTGCGGTTCGCAATGACAGTGGTGGTGTGAAATTTTATCGGAGATAAAATCCTTGCGCCTTACAACAGAAAGTTTTTAATGTCATTTTGCGCCTTAGCGTTTTTCCAACAAAACAATTATAACAAAAAAAACTCAGCAATTCGCTGAGTTTTTTTTAAGCCATTTATTATTTCACAGCCGCAATAGCCGCCTCATAGTTCGGTTCCTGAGAAATATCCGGCACTTGTTCTTCATAGATAATATTACCTGAAGGATCTATTACCACAACCGCTCTGCTCAGAAGCCCTTTCATTGGAGAATCTACCAGTTCCACCCCATAGTTCCAGCCAAAGTCTGAACGGAAATCGGAAAGCATGATTACGTTTTTGATGCCTTCCGCGCCACAGAATCTTTTCTGGGCAAACGGCAGATCTTTGGAAATACAAAGTACTACCGTATTGGGAAGGTTTCCAGCCTCTTCATTGAAATGATGTACAGAAGCAGAACAAACACCAGTGTCTACACTCGGGAAGATATTCAGAATAACGTATCTTCCTTTGAAGGAGTCCAGGGTCTGGTCATTCATATTCACATCGGTAAGGGTAAATTTAGGAGCCGGTTTATTCAGTGCCGGCAATTTGGCATAAGTATGAACTTCTTTCCCGCCCATTAAAACTGTATTGATCGCTTTAGATTTTTGAGCAAAGCCCACCGCAGAGAAAAATAGCAGTGTGCCGCAAACTAATTTTGAAAACATGAAATTTATTTTTAAGCTAAATTATTCTTTTTTCAGGAGCTAAGATTAATTTTAATTCAAATAGATCGAATCTATTGTCAGATTATTTTTTTCAACACAATTTACTTTTACCTTTATATTATTAAACAGGGTTGTTTCAAAGGTGTCATTCTGAATGAAATAAAATGTAATGAAGAATCTCATATAAAAATCAATAAAGATTCTTTGAACAATGTTCGCAGAACTTCATTCTGTGTCAGAATGACAAAAGTCAAATAATTTAAATTTTGAGACAATCTCAATCTTATCACATAAAAAAATAGAAAGATTTATGAGTTCAGAAAATACAGCATCATTTCATCACAGCATTTTTAAAGGAGAAAACGAAATTCCGGAAGAATATAAAGTTCCGGTCATCCATCAGAGAACGTATCTTTTAAATGGAGAACTGGTAGAGTGGAAAGGAGATGTCACGGAAATTTATTCCCCGGTATGCATCCCCACAGAAAACGGATTGGAAAGAAAACTTCTGGGAAGTATTCCGAATATTGGTCCGAACGAGGCGATGGAAGTTCTCGAAGCTTGTGTAAAAGCCTATGATAACGGTCTTGGTGAATGGCCTACCATGTCTGTGGAAGGACGTATCAAATGCATGCAGAAATTCGTATATCTGATGATCCAGCAGAGAGATCTGGTTATCAGACTACTGATGTGGGAAATCGGAAAGACACTGGCCGATTCTACCAAAGAGTTTGACCGTACTGTAGATTATATTAACCAAACCATTGACGCATTAAAAGATCTTGACAGGGAATCTTCCCGCTTTCAACAGGCAGAAGGAACCATTGCACAGATCAGAAGGGCTCCGCTTGGCGTGGTGTTAAGTATGGGACCTTTCAATTATCCTCTCAATGAAATTTTTACCACATTGATTCCGGCTTTGATCATGGGAAATACCATCCTGTTTAAACTTCCAAAACATGGCGTCCTTGCTCATTATCCTTTATTGAACGCTTTCAAAGAAGCCTTCCCGAAAGGAACGGTGAATACATTATATGGAAAAGGCTCAGAAATTATCACTCCCATTATGGAAAGCGGGAAAGTAAACGTTCTGGCTTTTATCGGTTCCAGTAAAGTGGCGAACGGATTAAAAAAATTACACCCGAAAGTGAACCGTTTAAGAGCCATCCTGAGTCTGGATGCTAAAAATGCAGCCATCGTTACTAAAAATGCGAATCTTGATGTAGCGGTAAGTGAGTGTATTTTAGGAGCACTTTCTTTCAACGGGCAGCGTTGTACAGCATTGAAACTGATATTTGTTCAGAAAGAAGTGGCATTGGAGTTTACAGAGAAATTAAGTGCTGCTGTCTCTGCTTTGAAGGCTGGGCTGCCATGGGAAAAAGAGGTGAAAGTAACTCCACTTCCGGAGGTCAATAAACCGGCTTATCTGAAAGAATGTATTGATGATGCTTTACAGAAAGGAGCTGCAGTACTGAATAAAGATGGAGGCTATACAGATGAATCTTTTGTTTTCCCGGCAGTTGTATATCCTGTAAACAGTGAGATGAAACTTTATCATGAAGAACAGTTTGGTCCTGTGATTCCTGTTGTTCCCTTCGAGGATATAGAAGAGCCTATAGAATATCAGGTGAATGCCTCCCACGGAATGCAGGTAAGTATTTTCAGTGAAGATCCTCATGAAGTAGCAAGACTGATTGATCCTTTTGTAAATCTTGTAAGCCGTGTCAATATCAACTGTCAGGCACAAAGAGGCCCCGATGTTTTTCCATTTACAGGAAGAAAAGACAGTGCAGAAGGAACACTTTCTGTTTTTGATGCACTCCGTTCATTCTCCATCCGGTCTCTGGTGGCGGCAAAACTGACAGATTCCAACAAAGAGCTGCTGAATACTATTGTCAGAGAACATGATTCTAACTTTTTAAGTACAGATTATATTTTCTGATTCTGACTGAAACAGTATTTAACATAAAATAAAAATCCTCAATAAACATCTTGGTTTGTTGAGGATTTTTTTAACTTAATGCCGGAAATTAGAGTTTTGTATTATAATAAGATGGTGTTTTTTAGAAATATCATCTAAGGATCAGTGTGTAAATCATGTCTTCACCCGAAAAAGAATTTTTAGAGAAAATTGAAAAGCACAAAGGTGTTGTTTTCAAAATCTCTAAAATGTATATGGATAATAAGGACGACCAGAATGACCTCTATCAGGAGATCATTTACCAGGCCTGGAAATCATATGGTGATTTTCAAAAGAGGAGTGATTTCTCCACATGGCTGTACAGAACTGCACTCAACACAGCAATTGTTTTTCTGCGAAGTGAAAAAAAACGTAGTTTTATACAGAATCAGAATGTCGATGGGCTGAATGCCCGGCAGGAACCTTATAATGATACGGATGATATGAATATGAAGCGGATGTATGAAGCTATCCATCAGCTAAGCCCCATTGATAAAGCCCTTATATTCTTTTTTTTAGAGGGTTTTTCCGGAAAAGAGATTGCTGTACAGCTGGGAATTACTGAAGTGAATACACGGGTAAAGCTGAAGAGAGCAAAAGAAAAGCTGAAAGAGATCATTACCAGACAGGGAACAGATTCCTATTAAAAATAACACTATGGATTTAGAAAATTTTAAAGAACTTTGGAATAAAGATACAGGACAGGAATCCCCTGAAATTTCTCTGGAAAAACAGAAGGAAATACATTCTCCACTGCAGATGCTGAAAGTGAATATGGAAACTGAATTCTGGCTGATGATTGTAACACTGCCTTTGCTGTTAACAGGTTTTCCTTTCGCCTCTAAGGATTCTAATATTAAAACGATTTCAGTATTTGTCACGATCCTGACCGTTGCTATTATTGTTTATTTTTATTCCCGCTTCCTGAAATTGTATAAGCTGCTTAGAAAAAACAGTACCAATACAAATTATGATCTGTTTACGCTCAAAACGCAGCTTCTCATCTCGAAAGAAATTTATATCTCATATTATATTTCTTATATCCCGCTTGGATTTCTTTTGTCTCTGATCCAGATCAATTTTCATTTTGACAGGGAATATAACCTGGCTATTTTCGGGATCAGTCTTCTGATTACCCTTTTGTTGATTGCTTTTATTATCAGATACTGGATCTATTATATGTACGGAAGATACATTGATGATGTAGTGCGTTGGGTAGATGAACTGAATGGAATTGAAGTAAGACCAAAACGTGAAAAGAAAAAAACATGGTTTGAACGTTCACAGAAATTTTTCATGAATAAAATGGGAATTAAAGGAAACATCCTGAATACCGTCATATGGTTTGTATCCATGTATTTTTTTATTATTTTATTTCTGACAATTGTTCTTTTGATCATTATCATAGTAGGAGCAAAACTTCATTTTCTGGATATCGGATCATTGCAGAGGGCTTTAAATAAACTGAATTAGAAATTACGCTGTATTCTGTAAAATTTCTATCTTTAGAAAATTGAGTTGTAAAAAAATGTCACATGGATGATTTTAAAAATCAGGTGTATTCTATAGAAGAATTTCTGGAACTGGTAAAGAGCAAACAGGATAGGCAAGCATCCTTTGACCCGGAATATAATTATGCAGTCTATTCTTCAACAGATGAGTTTAAACCCGAAATGAAAGTTTTTATCGGAGATCCTTTGGATATTGGTGAGCATGATAATGAAATCTTACCTGATTTTGTTTTTCATAACAAACTTCATTATATGTGTTCTGATGAAAATATTCAGGATGTGGTAGATCTTGCTTTAAGACAGCGTGCTGATATTAGCTCTTCTCAGCTTATCACAGCTCTGAACCATTATCTTGAAAAAGATGATTTCTTAGATTTTAAATAATAAAAGAATTAAATACTTAAAAACAATAAGCTGATATCAAAAATATCAGCTTATTGTTTTTTTTTTATGTAACATTTTTTGTTTTTTTTCTACTAACTGACCAGGTCAGAAAAAATTATTTCGACTCATACTATTCTGAGGAAATAGTAAAAAAACTTAAAAAACACACAATGAGGCCTGGCAGTATTTTCTGTCAGGTTTTTTTATTTCTTTTGTAAAAATCTGTAACAATTTTTTTAAACGAAAACTAACTCTATAGAGTAACAAGCTATGACCTCATTAGAACAAGAGTTTATCAGTAAAATTGGACAGCATAAAGGAATCCTGTTTAAGATTGCTAAGATGTATATGACTGATAAGGACGATCGTGATGATCTTTTTCAGGAGATTACCTATCAGCTCTGGAAAGGATTTCCCGGTTTCAGAGGTGAAAGTGAATTTTCTACATGGCTGTACAGAATCGCTTTGAATACCGCTATTATTTTCCTTAAAAAAGAAAAGAGAAGAAGCTTTATTTCTCATGAAGATTTTTCTAACCAACTCATTATCCAGGAAGATTATGATGATCGTAAAGAAGAGCGCCTGACTGAAATGTACAAAGCTATCCATCAGCTTAATTCTATTGATAAGGCTTTTATATTCTATTATCTGGAAGATTTTTCAGGAAAGCAGATTGCCGAACAAATGGGGATTTCAGAGGGCAATGCAAGAGTGAAAATGAACCGGGCCAAAAATAAACTTAAAGATATCTTAAGCCAAATAAAAACCAACCAACATTAAAATCAGTAATCCAATGAATATCGATGAATTGAAAAATACCTGGAACGAAGATATTGTGGAGGAAACTCCCGAAATAACCATAGAACAGAGAAATAAACTGAATCTTCCCCTTGAAAAAATACGTAAGAATATGCGTGTTGAATTCTGGTGGATGATAGGAATCTTTGTCTTTGCTTTTCTGGTGTGCTCTGTGTGCAGACCATTTAAACTTCAGTTGTACATAACCGTATTGATTGCCTCCATGCTTATTGTTACTGTTTTCTTTTTCAGCAAGTTTTTTAAACTGTATAATGAAATCAGTAATCCTGCACCTAAAACTTATGATTCTTTGAAAGATCTCGTGATGCAGCTCAATCTTAACAAACAGTATTACCTCTCATACTATATCAGTTTTGCCCCATTTCTGGTGTGTGAAATCCTTATTGTCCTGGAGTTTATCCCGTGGCCACAACCTTTGAGCGAATTGAAGATTGCAGTGGTCTTAATTAGTACAGTAACCGTAGGATTATTTTTGCTTTATATTGTTGGAAGGTTCTGGTATCAGCGCTACTATGGAAGATACATCCAATATATTGAAGGTCTTTTGGAAGAATTAAAAAGATAAAAAGAGTTCAGCGGGCTGAAAGCCCGCCGAATCTATATTCATTACTGTCCTTTATGTTCTTTTTCTTTGGCAATTTCGTTTTTTATCCAATCCAGCTGTGGGTCTTTTTTATCAATAATATCCTGCATGTTTTCAGTAACAGTCACATCAGGAACAACACCTTTCCGTGAATCTGAAAAACTGATATTAGGTTGTACTAAAAGTAATCCTATGGGAAATCTGATTTCAGAATTGGGAAGCTTTTGGTAGGAATAAAAACCGGCCACAGTTCCGTCATTGGCACCACCTGTTTCTTCTCCCACAAGCGTTGCTCTTTTATCATTTTTAAGTTTGGCGGTAATAATAGACGATGCCGAGAAACTTCCTCCGTTAATCAGTACAAAAATTTTTCCATGGAAGGCATCCTTTTTGGGTTTTGTAGGTTTGTCAGCTTTCATCTTGTAGAATACTTTTCCATCCTTTTTATAGGTACTGAAAGTCTGCGCAAGAAAAAAACTCGGATAAGCGATACTTTTAAGAGCATACTCTAAAGGAGTACTTTTTCTGAAATAATTGGTACGCAGAGGGGCATTTCTTGAAGTTAACTGAGAAGGCTTGATCAGCGTAAAAGGTTCATCAGCTAAATAAGAATACAGGTTGTTGATTTCATACAAGGAGCCGCCATAATTATTTCGGACATCTATGATGAGGTAAGGAGATTTTGCAAGGTTGATCTTGGCAAAAGTCTTTTTATAAAACTCATCCGAATAATCCCTTGAAAAGCTTTTCACCTTAATATAAGCAATAGTACTGTCTTTGTCCAGAAACTTAAAACTTCTGTTATAAGAATTACTGGAAGCTACATAGTCGTTCAGTTTCTTTTCCGGGGTCTTTTTCTGCATTTCCTTATCCTTTTCAAGATCAGCGTCAGATTTTGTTTCTCTGGTTAAGGTATACGTCTTTTTTTCTCCCTGGTATAGGGTTTCAAGAGTAGCTTTGCTGTCAAATCCATTTTCGGCAGTATAAAAATTAAAGAACAGATCTTTTAAAAAATACGGGTGGAAAGTGGTATTATCACCATCACTGCTGATCAGACTTCTGTACTTCTTGATATAATCGGATACAGGAATATTATTGATGGATAAAATTTCAGTTCCCGGTTTTATATGTTCAATAGAATCTTTGTTTTGAATAATATACATCTGATCTCCTGAAATATAATATTCAAAACGGCTGAACATCCCTTTCTGATGTTCCAGCCTTTTTATTTCACTTTTGGTAAATTTTTTTCTGGGAATTCTCAATGAGAGATGTCCTTCTCGAATTCCTGCAATGACAGGTTGAAGTTTGAAATAAAACTGAAGAGGAGTAAGAGGCTCGGTGAGGGTCTGTTTAAGACTGTCAAATTTACGTTCCAGTTCCTTCCTGGGAATATACCAGTATAATTGAGGGTGCATTTGCTGTAGTTTTGAATACGCAAAGTCCACATCTTCTTTAAGTTGCTCCGGTGGAATACATGAGGCCCGTTGTTCGTTGTGTTTTTTTATAGAGGCACAAGACGAAAAAATAACGAGAAGAAATATTACCGAATAATTTTTCAATGTATCTGAGTTTTTTAGGGTGCTAAAATAGAAAGTTTAAAATTAATCCCGAGCTAAACGAGTAATAAATTTTTAAAAATACATGATAAATTTAGTTAAAAAATGGAGTAAAATGGAATAAACTTTCATTTAAAAGCAAAAGTCAATACATTTGATATTTATTTCGTACAGATGATTTACTGGATTATTACGTGTATAGCTGTTTTGACGGTAACTTTTTTTATAGTGATCAATATGAAGGCATTTGGTGGAGTGCCAAAAGGAAAGAGGCTGAAGCGTATCAGACAGTCAAAACTTTATAAAAAGAAACAGTTCAGGAATATCAGTCATACTCCTTCCATTACTGAAGGCTACAAGATGTGGAAAGTAACCTACGATTTCTTTTTAGGAAAAAAAGATCCGTTGTTGAAACCTTTAACAGCCATTCCATCTCTTCATACCAATCTGAAAAATATTGATAAAAACGAGGATGTATTGATCTGGCTGGGACATTCATCTTATTATCTGCAGACAGATGGAGTTTCCTTTTTAATAGATCCTGTGCTAAGTCTTTATGGATCACCTTTTAAATACTTTAATAAGGCTTTCAAAGGATCAGATATTTTTAAACCTGAAGATATTCCGAATATTGACTATCTTGTGATAACGCATGATCATTTTGACCACCTGGATTACCCAACTGTAAAATCTATCGTAGAAAGAACAGGAATGGCCATTATTCCTTTAGGAGTAGGGGCACATCTGGAAAGATGGGGTTATCCTGAGAGCAAACTTATTGAAGAAGAATGGGGAACAGAAGTTGCCCTGGAAAATAATATAAAAATTGTCTTTACTCCTGCCAGACATTTTTCCGGCAGAAGGGTAAGACAGAATGATACGCTATGGAGTTCCTATGTTCTGATAACACCTACAAAAAGAATTTTCTTAGGCGGAGATAGTGGCTATGATTCTCATTTTAAAACAATAGGCGAACAATATGGCCCTTTCGATTATGCTGTTCTTGAGAATGGACAATATGGAGAGGCATGGAGGTATATCCATACATTGCCGGAAGATGTTATTCAGGCTGCTATTGATCTTAAAGCAGAACGAATTATCCCGGTTCATGCTGCCAAATTTGCATTGGCACTTCATCCGTGGAATGAACCTTTACAAAAGATAACGGCTCTTGGAAGAGAAAAAAAACTGAACATCCTCACTCCGATGATCGGAGAGGTCGTAGATCTGAATCAGTCAGAACAAAAGTTTACAGCCTGGTGGGAAAGCTGATCAGGCATGCCAGATTTCTTTATATCTTGCGGGATGATTTTCAAACTGTTGTCTTACAAAATCACATTCCGGGTCTACAAGCAAATCTTTCTCTTCTGCGTAGCGTACAAGTTCATCCAGCAATAGTTTAGCGTATCCTTTTCCCTCACGCTCTTCGTCAAGTTTCGTATAATATACAATAAGCAGTCTTCCGTCAACCTCTATAGACATATAACCTGCCTTTTTCTCATCGATAAGTAGCTGCAATTCATCCTGATATTGAGATACCTGAAACTTTATATTTTCCATAACAATGTAAGATTTGGTTGATCAAAAATAATTTGAGAAAATTTCTTTAAAAACATTCTCTTCATTAAAATTACGAAATTAAACTATATGAAATAATAATTTATGGGAATCTTAACGAATTTTATAACATAAGTGGATAAAAGATAAAAGATAAAAGATAAAAGATAAAAGATAAAAGATAAAAGATAAAAGATAAAAGATAAAAGATATTACCATTAAATATCTGTATGCCAGGATCAATAGAGATGGGCTTAGCCCGCCACATGATATATAATTCTCTACGGCTTTTAGACGAAACTTAAATATGTGTTTTTATAAATCTGCAATGTGTTGATTATTAATGTGTAATAGGGTTGTTACTTAATAATTCTTAGGATATAATCATAACCTTAAAATAATTAATGTTTAAGAATTTAATAAAAAATACAGAAAATAATTCAAAGATAATCAGTTGTTTGTGGTTTTTTTTAACAAATATTAGTATTTGTAATTAATAATTGGCACTTTAATTGACTATCACTTGGTAATTATTTTTAAAGTGGAATGAAATGAAAAAGTTAATATTAACAGCATTATTGGTTGGGACATTCAGCTTAAGTTATGCCCAGTCAGATTATTATAATGATTACAGAAGGAGTATCTCTGATATCAACTGGCAAAGAGTAATTACTGATCTTGTGCTTTCAACAACACAGGCTAATCAGATTTATGTGTTAAATGACAGATATCGTGATTATGATACCTGGAATAGAGTGTATGTGGTGGAACCGGGAAGATGGAGAAACGACCGTTATTCAGAGCTGGAAAGAATTCTGGGTAGAGAAAAGTATATCATCTTTAAAAAGAAGTACTACAGAGGACAGAATCCTGTAATTGTTTACGGAAGAAACAAAAACGATTATAAAAAATACCGTAAACAACAGGAGAAGTATTATAAAAATCAGGAAAAATATTACAAAAAACAAAACAAACATCATGGTCACGGACATGATGATTGGGATTAGATTATTATCAACTCAATATTCACTTTTAAATGGCTGGCAGCATTGTCAGCCATTTAATTTTTTAATCCTATAATTTTATGATTAATTTGTTTGATTTTTATAACTTTGATTTATGGAATCACACGAATCACTGAATGGTTTTTATGAAAGGAATGCTCCTAATCTGGCATCTCAATGTGTTGGGGTGAATAAAATGGGGCACTTCAATGTCTTTTCACGGGAGTATTGCTCTCCGCATACTCCTTACAGCAGGAGAGATTATTATAAGATTTCACTCATCATTGGAAAAGGAAAACTTCACTATGCTGATAAATGGATCAAAGTAGATCGCCCCGCCTTATTGTTTTCCAATCCCATTATTCCTTATTCCTGGGAAGCTGATGATGAAGATCAGAAAGGTTGGTTCTGCCTTTTTACCGATCAGTTTCTCCACAATGGAAGCCGTATGGGAAACCTTCAGGATTCTCCGCTGTTCAAGATTGGAGGAACACCTGTTTTCTTTGTCGATGAGGAGCAGCAGAAGATACTTTCTGAGATGTATATCAAAATGATGACGGAGATTCAGTCAGATTATATCCACAAGTATGATATGTTGAGAGCATATCTTCATCTGATGATACATGAAACAATGAGAATGCAGCCGGCAGAAAGCTTTGAACCTTATCAGAATGCTTCCCAAAGAGTGGCGTCCTTGTTTATGGAACTATTGGAAAGACAGTTTCCTATCGACAGCCCTGAGGCCTTTTTGAAATTAAAAACCCCGAATGATTATGCTCAAAGTCTTTCCATTCATGTGAATTCTTTGAACCGTTCGGTAAAAGAGATTACAGGAAAAACAACCAGCCAGCAGATCACCGCAAGGATTATTCAGGAAGCCAATGCCTTGCTGAAACATACGGATTGGAATATTTCTGAGATTGCCTACGGATTAGGCTTTGAAGAACCTGCTTATTTCACCAATTATTTTAAAAAACAAACCGGAATTACTCCCAATGCCTTAAGAATGGATGTTGTTTGAATTTTATAATTCTTAGTTTGAATTCTATATCGTGGTTGGTTTCCGGATGTTCTAATTTTGTCATATAAAATTAAATCATACCTATCATGAAATTTAAAAAATTAGGAAACACAGAAGAACAGTTATCAGCAATCGGTTTAGGATGTATGGGAATGAGCTTTGCTTATGGTCCTACAGACGAGCAGGAAAGTATCAATACCCTGCACAGAGCGCTGGATTTAGGCGTCAACTTTTGGGATACAGCAGATATGTATGCTAATGGAGAAAATGAAAAACTGATCTCCAAGGTTTTAGTGCCAAACAGAGATAAGATTTTTATTGCAACCAAATTCGGATTCAGGTTTAAAGATGGTAAAGCAAGTCACAGTGGAGCTCCCGGAACATACTTCGACGGCTCTCCGGAATGGATCAGACAGGCAGTAGATTTAAGTCTTCAAAGATTAAAGATTGATACCATTGACCTGTATTATGCCCACAGAATAGATCCCAATGTTCCTGTAGAAGAAACAGTAGGCGCTATGGCAGAGCTGGTGAAAGCAGGAAAAGTAAAATATATCGGATTATCTGAAGCTTCTGCAGAATCTATCAGAAAAGCGAACAAAATTCACCCTATTGCCGCCTTACAGTCAGAATATTCCATCCTTACCAAAGATGTTGAAAAAGAGATTTTACCAACCATCAGAGAGCTTGGGATTTCTTTAGTCCCTTATTCCCCATTGGCAAGAGGACTTTTTACCAATATTTATGAAGCGCAGAATCTTGGCGATGACGATTTTAGAAAATCATTACCGCGTTATCAGCAGGAGTATCTTGAAAATAATACCAAACTGGCTAACGAAATCAATGAGTTGGCAGCTTCCAAAGGAGTAAAAGGAACCCAGCTTGCCTTAGCATGGGTGTTGAATCAGGGAGATGATATTATCCCGATTCCTGGTACAAAACGAATCAAATATCTTGAAGAAAACATTGCCGCTGTTAATATTGAGCTTTCTCAATCAGATCTGGATACCATTGATGCGATCCTGAAAAAATACCCTAATGTGGGAGAAAGATACAATGAAGGTTCAATGAAACTGGTGAACAATTAAAGACTATGTTAGATAAAAACTGAGTTCCTGATAATGAAGGAGCTCAGTTTTTTTGTTTTAAATTTTAAAATGAAAAACACTCAGCTATGAACAGAAGGGAATTATTAAAGAACGGATTATTGGTAGGAACATTAAGCATGATTCCTTTTTCCGGTTTAATGGCACAGTCTAAAACAACTGTTGAAAAAACTGGCGATGACCTTTCCGGTTTTAAAAAATTAAAATTGGGTGAACTGGAAGTTTTTGTACTAACAGACGGATATATTCATGAAGAAAACCTTAACTCATTCGCTCCCAGAGGAAATATTACAGAATTGAAATCAATCCTTAAAAACAATTTCAGACCGGAAAATTATATCGATATGGCGATGAATATTCTATTAGTTAAAACAAAAAATAAACTCATTTTATTCGATACCGGAATGGGGATTTTTGCTGATGAAAGAACCGGATTTCTATTAAAAAGTCTCCAAAAAGCAGGATTTTCCGCGAAAGATGTTACTGATGTCTTCATCTCTCACGCCCATCCAGATCACATTGGCGGAGTCGTGGATAAACAAAACCAGTTTATTTTCCCCAATGCTGATATTTTTATTTCTAAGATAGAACATGATTTCTGGATGAAAGCTTCCATCAAAGATTTCAGTAACAGTGCTTTGAAAACACAACCTGGATTTCTTAATCAGATTATTCCTGCAATTCAGAATATTTTGAAAACGATTCAGCCTAAACTGAAATTTTATGACCTTAATCATCCATTATATGACTATTTTAGTTTCCAGTTAGCTCCCGGTCACACTCCCGGTTTAACGGTTACAACCATCTCTTCAGAAAATGAAAAGCTGATCTATATCGCAGATTTGATTCATTCTGATGTCATTCTTTTTCCACATCCTGAATGGGGCTATTTCGGTGACACCGATCTGGATATTGCAACGGCATCAAGAAAAAAACTCCTTCAACAATTGGCAGATACTAGGATCAGAGCATTTGCTTATCATTTACCATGGCCAGGTTTGGGATACACAAAGAAAAAAGCAACAGCATTTGAATGGTTCCCGGAAAGTTTTATGAATTAGGTAATAGGCTGAAGGTGAAAGGATAAGAGGATTAGGAATAAGTGATATATCGACATTGATTAATACATATGTGCTCAGTATTCCTCTCCTCCGGAGGGGTGGCAAAAATTCAAAGAATTTTTGACGGGGTGGTCAAAAACGGGATGATACATCATACATGCAATACAATCAATAGCAGCGGACTTTAGTCCGCTTTCAAAAACAGTATTCCTCTATCCGCCTTCAGCCAAAACTTATTCATCACCTCACTGAAACAACAGATCCTCCCAGGCAACGGAAGGATCTGTTTCAAACATAAGAAAAAATTAGAGTTTTATCATTAAGCTTCTCCAAATACCAATTCAGGAGAATAAAGCTTTCTGAACATGATGTAAGTTACCGTTAACACAGAAAAGGCAACAATTGCATCTACCGTAGACGGAAAACCCAGGACCGCAATTTTTGAAAAGAAAGCAAAAAGAATATCAAAGAACATTCCTGCAAATACCCATTCTTTTAATCTTAATAATCTATTGGGAAGCAGAAGAACCAGAACTCCAGCAATTTTAAAAACACCTAATATATAAATGAAATGAGGCGGATAGCCAAGCTGTTGAGTAATGTCCCACACCACCGAATTTTTTGTCAGTTCAAAGAAACCGCTGGCCCCAAACCATAATGACATAAAAATAGCACCTGACCAATAGATAATTTTTGTAGTTTTTGTTTTCATTGTTGTAATTTTTAGTGATAATTAAATTGTACAGTATTTTATTTAAAAGCTGTTTTTGCTGATCCTGAGATTTCTCCCGTTCTCCTATTCTGAATAAAAGCGATGACTTCCCAGTTTTCCGGAGAAAAGCCTTCCGGCAGTTTAAATGTTGTGATTCCTTCCTGCTGCTTAGTCAAAATGATTGGGTTTTGCTTATGAACAATTTGCCAATGATGAAGATGACGTCCCTCATTTTCACCTTTTCCTACCTGAGTAGAAGAATGTTTTTCAATCAAATTAATAAGAAGTATATTCTGAGGATCGGTGGAAGGCGCTTTATACTGAACATTAACTGCATTCTGAGAAACGGTTGCAGATAATTCTACATTTGTTTTTTTAGAAGCAAACAAGGCTTTCTGAATGGCATTTTTGATATTGTTTTCATCAGAGCCTACAAATTCTGTTTTTCCGTTGACTATCAGCTGTGGAGTATAAACCTGTGAATTCAATATTCGGCTGTACTGCTGTTGTCGTTGAGAGTTTTCAGAACTACTGAATCGGTCTTTCCACCCAAGGCGGTTCCAGTAATCAACATGGTAGGAGAGTAGATACACAGGTTCATCCTTATATTCTTTTTCAATTTTTCCCATCAGCTCATCAGCAGGAGGACAGCTTGAGCAGCCTTCTGAAGTAAAAAGTTCCAAAACAGCAAATCCGTTATTCTCAGAAGCTTGAGATTGTGATGTCTTTTGTTCTTTATTTTGATGGATAAATGCTGAGGTAGCAAATAGTAATGCGGTGAAAGCGCTTACTGTGATTAAGTTTTTTAGTATCATGTCTTTTAATTTGATTCAAAAGTAGATACTCTTCAAAGGCAAAAGAATGCAAAAAAGGGTAAACCGGACAAATTAAGAGGTGAATCCGGAAATTGTGAGGGGAAGGGTTTTAGGATGGAAGCTGGAAGTTTCAGAGCACGAAATGGAATACAGGTTTATTTTTAATATAAGCCAGGAAGCTTAAAAAATTAACAAAAGAAAACCCTGATCATCTCAATCAGGGCTATAATTTATTTAAATAAGACTTTGTCTTCAAGTACTT
Organism: Chryseobacterium sp. AG363; assembly: GCF_003610675.1. Lineage (NCBI taxonomy): Bacteria > Pseudomonadati > Bacteroidota > Flavobacteriia > Flavobacteriales > Weeksellaceae > Chryseobacterium > Chryseobacterium sp. AG363. The sequence goes on along the minus strand of NZ_RAQF01000002.1, from coordinate 1,820,451 downwards.
CAAGCATCCATCCTCCATCTTCCTTACTGCTTTATCTATCCTCCAGCCAAGTAAAAAAACTATGGGTCTTTTCTTTGTTAATCAAAAGTTTTTCAGGGGTTTCAATAGTGAGTTTTACCAGTATTTTACGCTGAAAATAATGTTCCATCTCCTTAATGGCTTTAAAATTAACAAGATATTGTCTGTTAACTCTGAAAAACTGCTTGTCAGACACCTGTTCTGCCACTTGTCCCAAAGGCTGCGTAAGGGGAAACTGTTCTTTGGTGAACGTAACCAGATGGGTGATCTCATTATGGATATAAAAATACGCAATGTCTTCAGTAGGAATCGTAGTATATTTCTGATTTTTAAAGACCAGGAAGTTGCTTTTACCCGCAGGCTGATTCATTTTCTGTATGATAAATTCCAGATCCGGAAGATCATTCTTCTGGAAGAATTTTTTCAATTCGTCAACCTTTCTCAGAGCTTCGGCAATATCTTCTTTTGAAAATGGTTTTAAAACATAATCAACGCCTTTACTTTTAAAAGCATCCAGCATATATTGATCAAAAGCAGTACAAAAAACCACAGGACAGGTGATCTCCACCGATTTGAAAATTTCAAAGGAAAGTCCGTCCGAAAGATGGATATCCATAAAAATAAGATCGGGTTTAATGTCCTTTAAGCCTTCAATACTTGTTTCAATACTGTCATAAACACCCAGTATTTTTGAGTCCGGTTTTAAGTCTGATATCAAATTCTGCAGGGATTTTGCAGCCCGGAATTCATCTTCAATAATGATTATATTCATGGATTAATGGTAATTTTATCTGAAACTTTTTTTCGTCTGAGTTAATCATAATATCCTTTTCCAGCAAATGTTTGTAACGCATTTTAATATTGTCAAGACCAACTCCCAAAGAATCTTCAGGATTCACTTTTCGCTGTATAGGATTTTCAATTACAATATGATCATCAGCAGTGTAAATTTTAATATGTAAAGGTTTGCTTTGAGAAACAATATTATGTTTGATACAGTTCTCCACCAAAAGCTGAAGCGTAAAAGGAGGAATAAGGGTTTGGGCGGTTTCTTTTCCAAGTTCGTTGGTGAACTTAATTCCTTCTCCAAAACGGGCTTTCTGAAGGAATAAATAAGAATCTACTATTTTCATTTCTTCCTGAACGCTGATGAGGTCCAGTTTTCTGCTTTCCAGTGTAAATCTGTAAAAATCAGATAATTTTACAATAAAATCAACAGTTTCTTCATCACGGGTTTCGGCCATCAGTTTTAATGTGTTCAGACTGTTAAAAAGAAAATGAGGGTTGATCTGCTGTTTTAACAATTCATATTGAGCTCCTAAATTGTCACTTTTTACCTTTTCCAGTTCAAGCTGTACCTGTTGTCCTGTATAATTATTCTGAAGAAGGCTCAGGAACATATAGCACACCAGATTGATCAGGATTCCTCTTACCTCGATCATCAGCATCACCGGACCAAAATTAATATGGGAGAGAATCAGCTGCTGAATCCAGGCCAGGCCAAACATAATTACCATACCAAAAGCGAGTACTACCATCAATCTTGAATACGAGATATGCTGTCTGCGTTTTGTGGTGCGGTTCAGCATATAAATATTGATGTACCACATGATCACCGAAAATGCTGCCGTAATAGCTGAGTTGACCACGGCTTCTTTCCAGTCGAATTGATGGGATGCCAACTGAGGTACGGATGATAAAATACCCAGGAAAATGGAGCTTATCCAGATAATAGCTTGTGAGATTTTTATTTTTTGCTGTTGCATGAAATCTGCTGATTTGAAAAGGTTAAATTAACCTTTTTTATTTAAAATATTATGATAAATAGTGAAACTGTAGTTTTTTATTAAGGCCTGTTTACAGGGCGGTAACTCATAAAATACTGTATTCTTTCTTCTTTATTGGGAGAGCTGTTTTGTGGTAGATTATTTTTTATATCATAGGAAACCTTTCCAGAATGATCAGCCTGAACAGTTTCAATACTTACCAATTCTCCGGTGATGGTTCCTCCGATATATTGAGGATTATCATGATACTTCCAGGTTACCAGTTTCATCACAGAACCGGCTTCAGGGGTCTGGATTTCTTTTGTTAAAGATTCCAGTGCTTTTTCGTTCCCATATAAGGCAGACATAGTTTCTTTTTTAGGACTTAAAGAATTAGAGATAAATTTGAGAGGTCCCGGGTCAAAGACAACCCTTGAAAGGCCATTATTCATATCACTATTTTCTTTGCTGCAGGCGGTAAGAGAAACAAGGCTTACCAATAAGATCAGGATTGTATTTTTCATTTTTTCTGTAAATTTTGAATTAGTCTTTGGGTATTTACTTTCATGGGAACATCAAACAGGTATCCTGTTTTTTCTGCGAGTTGTCTGTGGCAGGCAATGCAGGATTCTTTGGCGAAGGAAGCCGTTTTTCCTGTTGGATGGAGATCATCTCCTGAGAATTTCGCAAATCCCCAACCCTCAGTATCTTGATATTGCTTGGAATCTTTGACCATAAACTGCGCATTGATAAATTTCCCGGGTCTGATTTCCCCATTTGGAAGTTCCTGTTGCTTCCACACAGATTTTACTACAATACTTCCTTCTGGCCAAGGATGAAAATCTTCAGTTTCTACCGCTTTTACAGCGATGTCATTTCCATAGATTACACGGATGGAATTGTCAAAAAGAGTACTCATGCTGATGACTTTCCAATTTTTAAAATCAGGAGTATATTGAACTCCATTGGGAGAAACCGGAAATTGAGCTGGAGCTAGGTCAGTTTTAGCTGCAGAAGGTGAATTGGGCACAGTTTTATTTTGTATAGAAGGTTGTACTGAGGATAATGAAAGTGTATATTTTTTGATCGTTTCAATATCTTTTGCTGTAATCTTGGCTGAAGGATGCAGAAGGGTGTACTCATGGAGAGGCATTTTACCACTTTGCATCATATTGAGGATAGCGTACATTTTTCCCTGATGTTCTGCAGGAGATAACTTTTCCCATTCTGAGAAGTTCAAGACTTCTCTGGCTCTTTTGATATCTTTGTTTACAGCCCAGGAAACATGAGCAAGTTTATCATACCAGCTTAAATTCTGCTGGTTGGAATGACAGCTGAAACATGAGTTTTCAAGAATACTGATCACTTCCTTTGGCGCTTCAATTTTTCCTGTAACCGGTTTCCCTTCCAAAGGTGTGCTGAATAACTGCAACCCTCCGAAAATTCCTAGAATAGCCAGAAATGCGATGGCAATGGGATTTCTTTTTTTCTTTACGGTATCCATAATGCGTATTGTTTTATTTTTCTGGATCAAAAGTAGGCGGGTAGTACATGCTGTGAAACGGAAAACTGTCCGAGCTGGACAAATCAAAAGGCGAATCCGGAATTTTTAACCCCGAAAATCTACAAGAAAAATCCCGGTAATTGTATTACCGGGACTTGATTAAATCTGTTGTTTATAAAGTAATACCACCATCTATCACAATTTCAGTTCCGGTGACATAGCCTGAAATTTGATCATCTGACAAATAGGTAACCAGTTTGGCAATCTCTTCAGCGGTTCCCATTTTCTTCATTGGAATCTGTTCTATGAGATGGTTTTGGATATTTTTCAAAGTTTCTTCATCCAGGCCTGCTTTACTCATGATTTCTGTTTTTATCGGACCCGGACTTATCATATTCACTCTGATTTTTCTTGGAGCCAATTCTGCTGCTGCCGTTTTGGCAATAGAATTCAGCGCGGCTTTGCTTGCCTGATAAGCTGAACTGTTGGGTTTATAGGTAGACGCAACAATAGAAGATAAAAAGATGACAGAAGCACCATCATTTAACAATGGTATGAATTTGCTTAATGTAAAATAAGCTCCTCTGAAATTAATATTCATCACCTGATCGAAATTTTCAACATCCATATTTTCAATAGGAGTCAGAGTTCCGGTAATTCCTGCATTGATAAACAGAATATCTGCTTTACCGAACTTTTTCTCTACTTCTTTCTTCAACAGATCAATATCATCAAGATTAGACTGGTCTGCTATGAACGGGATTGCTCCAAGTTCCTGAGCTGCTTTTTCTACAGCTTCTTTTCGTCTTCCGGTAATGATTACGGTTGCTCCTTCTGAGATAAGTTCTTTGGCTGCAGCGAATCCTATTCCGCTGTTTCCTCCTGTTACGATAGCCAGTTTATGGGTTAATTTTTTCATTGTAAAATTTTTTGACAAAGTTATTTCAAAATGGTATACTTTTGTAACCAGTATCACAGAGTATACCAGTATCATTCTTGATATCACTTAACTTTGCAGCTATGGAAAGAGATCAGACAGAAGAACTTAGAGCCTTGCAGGATACCCTTTATTTTATCGGAGGAAAATGGCGTATTCCTGTTATCAATTCACTTTGTAACGGAAACAGACGTTTCAGGGAAATTGAACGAAGTATTCCCGGAATTACTACCAGAATGCTTTCCAAAGAACTGAAAGATATGGAACTGAATAAACTGCTAAAACGCACCGTTTACCCGGAAACTCCTGTTTTAATAGAATACGAACCTACAGAATACTGCCGAACCTTTGGAAATATCATTCAGGAAATGATCAACTGGGGCAGGGAGCATAGGAGAGTGATTGTGGAAGACAGGTAAGGTGGCAGATGTTAGATTGCAGGGATTAGAATTAGGGATGCGTTGATCTTGATGAGTATATATGTACTCACTATTCCCCTCCTCTGGAGGGGTGTCAAAAATTCAAAGAATTTTTGACGGGGTGGTTTTTAAATAGTTCAGTTTTTAAATTCCGGAGTGGTTACAAAAAAAAGCTCCTTAAAAAGGAGCTTTCATTTATATCAAAACGAACAATTAAATTCCGTCAATGATTTCATTTAAAACCGTACTAGGTCTCATTGCTGCATACGTTTTATATGTGTCAGTTTTGTAGTATCCTTCAATGTTCTGAGGTTTACCCTGAGCACCAATTAATTCAGCATTGATTACTTCTTCGTTTTCCTGCATTGCCTGAGCAACAGGAGCAAACTGAGCTGCCAATTCAGCATCTGCAGTCTGGTTAGCTAGTGCTTCAGCCCAGTACATTGCTAAATAGAAGTGAGAACCTCTGTTATCGATCTGACCTACTTTTCTTGCAGGAGATTTATCTGTAGCTAAGAATTTAGCGTTAGCTTCATCCAATGCATCAGCCAGAACCTGAGATTTCGTATTTCCCTGAGTTTGTGCCAGGTGCTCTAAAGAAGCCTGAAGCGCTAAGAATTCACCTAGAGAATCCCATCTTAAGTATCCTTCTTCTAAGAACTGCTCAACGTGTTTTGGAGCAGAACCTCCGGCACCAGTTTCAAATAAACCACCACCGTTCATCAATGGTACAATAGAAAGCATTTTTGCAGAAGTACCAAGCTCAAGGATTGGGAAAAGGTCTGTTAAATAATCTCTCAATACGTTTCCGGAAACTGAGATTGTATCTTTACCTTCTCTTGCTCTTTTCAACGTTTCAGTCATAGCATCTTTTACATCAAGGATTCTGATGTCAAGACCTGTTGTATCATGATCAGCAAGATATTTCTCTACTTTTTTGATGATTTCTCGGTCGTGAGCTCTTCCTTTGTCTAACCAGAAGATAGCAGGAGTATCAGATAATCTTGATCTGTTTACAGCTAATTTTACCCAGTCCTGGATAGGAGCATCTTTAGTCTGACACATTCTGAAGATATCATCTTTTTCTACTTTCTGAGAAAGAAGAATGTTTCCAGCTTCGTCCTGAACTTCTACAGTTCCGTCAGCAGCTACTTGGAAAGTTTTATCGTGAGAACCATATTCTTCAGCTTTCTGAGCCATTAAACCTACGTTTGGAACAGATCCCATAGTGGTAGGGTCTAATTTTCCGTGCGCTTTCATATCATCAATCACAGATTGATAGAAACCAGCATAAGAACGGTCTGGAATGATACAAACGGTATCTTCCTCATTTCCGTCTTTGTTCCACATTTTACCTCCTCCTCTTACAAGGGCAGCCATAGAGGCATCGACGATGATGTCAGAAGGTACGTGGAAGTTGGTAATTCCTTTGTCAGAATTTACCATTGCCACTCTAGGTCCTGCAGCAAGAGCTTTTTCAATATCAGCTTTAATGTCAGCTTCCTGAGCATTTCCTTTGATTTTTTCAAAAAGATCCGCAAGACCGTTATTTGGATTGATGTCTAAAGACTTGAAAGTCTCAGCATATTTTGTAAATACTTCTTTGAAGAAAGTCTCAACGATAGCCCCGAAAATGATTGGGTCAGAGATTTTCATCATTGTTGCTTTAAGGTGAGCAGAAAGAAGTACATTTCTTTTCTTAGCTTCCTCGATAGCTTCCTGAACGAACGCTCTTAATGCATTAAGGTTCATTACAGAAGAGTCAATTACTTCACCAGCCTGAAGACCTGCGAAGTCTTTCAATACAGATTCAGAACCGTCGTTTCCTTTGAATACGATTCTGTATTTGGTAGCATTTTCTAACGTTGTAGAAGTTTCTGTACCGTAGAAATCACCATTGTTCATGTGAGCTACGTCAGTTTTGCTGTCAGATGCCCAGTTACCCATTCTGTGAGGGTTTGCTTTTGCATAGTTTTTAACAGCTTTTGGAGCACGTCTGTCAGAGTTTCCTTCTCTTAATACTGGGTTTACAGCACTTCCTAATACTTTAGCATATTTAGCTTTGATTGCTTTTTCTTCGTCATTTTTAGGCTCTGCAGGATAGTTTGGAACTGCGAAACCTTTACCTTGTAATTCAGCAATCGCTGCATCCAATTGAGGTACAGAAGCAGAAATGTTCGGTAACTTAATGATGTTGGCTTCAGGTTTTGTTGCCAATTCTCCAAGTTCTGCCAAAGCATCACCGATCTTTTGGTCGTCTTTTAAAAACTCAGGGAAGTTGGCTAAAATTCTTCCTGCCAAAGAAATGTCCGGTACTGCGATTTCGATATCTGCTGATTTTGTAAAAGCTTTTACGATAGGTAAAAACGAGTGAGTAGCCAGCATTGGAGCTTCATCAGTAAGTGTGTAATAGATTTTTGATTTTTCTGACATTATACTGTTATTTTTTATTTGAAATTTTAAGTCCCACAAATTTAGTAAATATCATTGTTTTATTTAAGATATTTCCATAAAAAAAAGAGGCTTTTGACTCTTTATATTGATATCTGCTTAATTTATGTTCACCTTCCGGTTATATTTATTTTAGAAATAATTTTATAATGTTCAGAGGCTGAACTTTTTGTCCTTAAAATCAGGCTTTTTTGAGGCTGTAGTTATATAGTAATTATGTCTGATAAAACTGATTATCAATAAGATGTTTTTTATTTTCACTTTAAGATTAATTTAACCATAATAAAACCGGAAAAATTTTCTTTTTTGATTACATTTGAAAAAATAAAAAAATAAATATTATGTCAACGACAATCACTTTAAAAGGAAACGAAGTACACACAATAGGAGCATTACCATCAGTAGGAACCACTGTAAAAGACTTTGCATTGGTAGATTCAGGATTAAATGTAAAAACACTTCAAAATTTTGACGGAAAGAAAAAAGTATTCAATATTTTCCCAAGCATTGATACCCCTACCTGTGCTGCTTCTTCCAGAAAATTCAATGAGGAAGCTTCAAAGCTTGATAATACGGTGATCATCAATGTTTCTAAAGACCTTCCATTTGCATTAGGAAGATTCTGCGCGGCAGAAGGATTGAATAATGTAGAAACACTTTCAGACTTCAGAAGCAGCTTCGGAGACGATTATGAAGTGACCATCGCAGATTCTCCTATGAAAGGATTACTGAGCCGCGCCGTTATCGTTACAGACGAAAACAACAAAGTAGTATATACAGAGCAGGTTCCGGAAATTGCTAATGAACCTAATTACGATGCCGCTCTTGCAGCATTGAAATAATAAAATAATTTTTGTAGAAAAGCCTTGTGAATATGATTTTGCAAGGCTTTTTTAATCAAAAAAATTGAACATGGTAAAAAGAATCGTAGTCAATATTAAAACCAATGATCTTTCCAGAGCCCATCAATTTTATCAGGATATTTTAGAACTGGATGTTTTGATGGATCATGGCTGGATTAAAACGCTGGGTAACGAAGAAGAAGCCAAAGTTCAGATCAGCTTTGCTGAACAGGGTGGAAACGATACGGAAGTTCCTGATCTTTCCATTGAAGTGGATAATGTGAATGAAGTGTATGAAAAGATGAAAAAGGCCGGTTTTGAAATCACTTACGAACTTACCCATGAAGAATGGGGAGTACGAAGATTTTTCGTTATAGATCCATTTGATAGACTGATTAATATACTGTCTCACCAATAAAAACAGTTTTATGAATCAGTATGTTTTACCGTAATTAAACATTATTAATGATCCGGATCATTAAATAATAAGATGAATAAAACCTACCTTTACAGTTTGACAATAGAATGAAACGTTCAGGAACTGCAGATTTACCCCTTCACTATGGCAAAGTACCGCCATGGCTGTATGAGCGTATGTCTGTTCTTGGGCTTTCCATTATTGAAGTCATTCTCATGGATTATGGTAAAGATGAGGTTCTACGCCGGTTGGCAGATCCATTCTGGTTTCAGAGTTTTGGAGCGGTGATGGGAATGGACTGGCATTCTTCAGGGATTACCACTTCCGTTATGGGAGCTTTAAAACGTTCTGTTAACCCAAATTCTCAGTCGCTGGGACTTTATATCTGTGGCGGAAAAGGGAAGTTTTCCCGCGAAACTCCATCAGAGCTTATTAAAATTGCAGATAAAACCGGACTGAACGGAACAGAACTGGTAAGAGCCAGCAAGCTTTCTGCAAAAGTAGATAATACGGCCATCCAGGATGGTTACCAGCTGTATTTACACAATTTCATTCTTTCAGACAATGGAAACTGGAGCGTCATTCAGCAGGGAATGCATGAATCTGACGGAACAGCAAGACGTTACCACTGGCACTCGGAAAACATTACCTCTTTTGTAGAACAGCCCCACACAGGAATTAATGGGATTTCAAGAGGGAGAATTCTTAACCTTACGGATACCGAAGCCTCGGATAACAGAAAAGGAATTCTGAATATTTCCCATACCGATTCTGCAGAAGTGATGAAAGATTTTGCACGACTGATTCTTCCTGCCCACCATGATGTGCAGGCCTCTGATGTTGATCTGAAACGTCTCGGAGCCCTTCTGTATGTTACCAGAGAACAGCAGCCACAGAATTTTGAAGACCTGCTGATGCTGGAAGGAGTAGGTCCAAGAACCATGCAGTCTTTGGCTTTGGTAAGTGAAGTGATTCATGGAGCACCCTCAAGATTTGCAGATCCGGCAAGGTTTTCCTTTGCTCATGGCGGTAAAGACGGACATCCTTTCCCTGTTCCGATCAATACATATGATGACAGTATCAGCATTCTCAGAAAAGGGATTGAAAAATCCAAACTTGGAAATTCTGATAAGCTGAATTCTTTAAATAAACTTCATCAGATCATAGCAAAAGCAGAAAAAGATTTCACTCCGGATTTTGATATTCAGCAGGTGATTGAAGAAGAAAGGCAGAATTCCTGGCGTTTTGGTGGGAAAACGGTTTTCGGCGATGCCCAGAAACCCACTGCTCCAAAATCAATACAGCTTTCCCTGTTTTGAAAAAATATTTCCTGTAAAAAGCTTACAATGACTGTATCGGCAGATAGTCATTCCCATCCTCCGGAGGGGTGGCGAAAATTCAAAGAATTTTTGACGGGGTGGTCAGAGATAGTATGTTTCAAATAACTGTTTAAAAACAAAAAGCTTTTAAATGTCTTTAATTTCAATAGAGTATGTTCTTTTGATAAAAATATTCAATGCTTTGTTTAATATTTTTTGCTCTGAATTCAATTAAAAATTTTACTTTTAAAGACTTAAAAAATTGACACCAAATGACCAATAAAGCTTTAGAAACCTGCTATGATTTCCCCTTTTTTTTCCCTGAAGAGCTTGCTGAAATATTCCAGGCTCATGAAAAAACATCTTTCCAGAAAGGTGATTTCATTCTTGAGGAAGGAAAAACAGCCAATGAATATTATATTCTTGAAAGCGGATTGGCGCGTTCCTATGTGAATGATTTCAACGGAAATGAAGTAACAACCCACTTTTTTGTAGAAAATGAAGTCATTATTGAGGTTTTGTCAATGTTTCAGCGGGTTCCGTCTCAGGAGAATATCGTTTGTATTACAGACTGCGAGTGCTGGAGGCTGGATTATGATACCTTCCAGGAGTTGTTCCATAAAATCCCCAACCTCAGGGAATGGGGAAGATCGTGGATGTCTCAGGAGCTTTTTGCCTACAAACAAAGATCTGTAGAAATGTTTACCCTTTCTGCCACCAGAAGATACCTTAATCTGCTGGAGCAAAAATCTAAAGTCATACAATTTGCCCCCTTGAAACAAATAGCGTCCTATCTGGGAGTTACAGATACTTCTCTGAGCCGTATCCGTAAGGAAATCGTCTCTCATCCTAAGAAAATTTAAATCTTGCCCTATGGCAAGTAGATTTTCATTGCACCTCGGTAATTTTGGATTACAGATTAACACTAAAATTACGAAAAATGAAAGTCAATCAAATTTATGTGAACCTTCCGGTAAAAGATGTACAGAAAACAAAAGAATTCTGGACTAAGGTAGGTTTTTCTATCAATGAACAATTCTCTGATGATAAAGCAACCTGCGTTGTTTTGAATGATACCATCTATGTGATGTTTCTGCAGGAAGATTATTTTATGACCTTCACCAATAAACCGGTTGCCAAAGAAAATACCAGTCAGGTTCTTGTAGCGGTAGGTTTGAACAGCCGTGAAGAAGTAGATAAAATAGTAAACACTGCTGTAGATAACGGAGCACGACAGCACGAAGAGCCCCAGGATTACGGATGGATGTATCAGAACTCCTTCTGGGATCCGGATGGGCATGGCTGGAATATTACTTTTGCAGATATGTCCCAAATGCCTGCTGAATAAATTAATCCAAATAAAAAAATAAATCTTGCCCTATGGCAAGCACATTCTTACCAAATCCTGATAATTTTGGATAACAATCACCACTAAAATTTAGAAAATGAATATTACAGATATTTACGTCAATTTACCTGTAAAAGACGTTCAAAAAACCAGAGAATTCTGGACGAAGCTTGGTTTTTCTATCAATGAACAGTTTTCAGATGATAAGGCCATATGTGTAGTCATGAAAGAAAATCATATCTACACCATGTTTCTTAAAGAAGAGTTTTTCCAAACCTTTACCAACAGACCTTTTGCGAAAGGAGATACTACTCAGGTACTTCTTGCTATCGGAGTCAACAGCCGGGAAGAAGTAGACGGTATGGTAAAAACAGCGATCGAAAACGGAGGGTCAAAATACAGTGAACCTGTAGATTACGGATGGATGTATCAAAGCAATTTTGCTGATATCAACGGCCATCAGTGGGAAGTAGTGCATGGTGATGCCTCTCAGATCCCTGCAGAATAATCCATAACACCACAAAATATATCATATGGAAACACAATCAAACGATATAGAAATCATAAAAAATCAGGTAACCAGTAACTATTTTGTGATTACGATGAATATCGATGGTATTACCCATGAAGAATCTATGATTTTTCCCAATGGTGAAGCTAATTGTATGAACTGGATTCTGGGACATTTAATTTACATCAGAAATCCCTTACTGAATATTTTAGGAGAACAATCTGTCTGGGATAGTGAAAAATTTTCTTTCTATAACAGGGGTGAAATTGCTTTAGATCATCAAGATAAATTGATTAGTTTCGAAGATTTAAAATCCTATCTTAAACAATCCCAGGATAAGCTGGAAGCAAAGCTCAGCACGCTTGATAGTTTTAAACCTGAAATGGTTAAAGATATATCAACCTTAAGCCTTCATGAAATCTATCACAGTGGGCAGCTGGGTTATCTCCGCAGAATTTTAGGAAAACCGGGTGCTATAAAATAGCAGGTTATTTTTAGATTTATTGATTCACTGGGAATGACAGGTACATCGCTGAAATATGAGTATTCCCTTTTTAGAAGAGTACAATTTTATCGCAGATAAAATCCTTGCAACTTAAAAACGCATAGTTTATAAAACTCTTAGCGCCTTTACGTTTCTCCAACCTACTAACCTCTAATTTCTAACTTCTAATCTCTGATTAAAAATGAAAACACCAAAATCAAAAAAAATGGAGCTCGTTATTCCGGCTTACAGAATGCATTCCCAAAGCTTTATGAATGTTTTGGACGGCATTTCGGAAGAAGACGCCTTGAAAAGAATTGAAAATAAAACCAATCATATCGTATGGATGGCAGGAAACTTTGTCAATATGCGCTACGGATTAGGTTCAATACTTGGGCTTCAGGGAGAAGACCCGTACAATGATTTGTTTTTCCAGGGAAAAGCACTGGATGAAAGTTTTAAATATCCAACCCTTGCTGAACTGAAAGAAAACTTTCATACAATTTCATCCAAAGTCTTTCAAAAACTTCATGAAGTAACCGATGAAGAGCTGGATGAAATATTTGAAATAGGAATGAACATCCCTTTCATTAAAGAAACAAAACTCAATTTTGTCGGAATGTGCATCGGCCGTGAAGACTATCTCTGCGGACAGATAGGTCTCATGCGCAGAATTTTGGATTATCCGGGAATGAAATATGATGTGGACGAAAATCTTAAATATTAATAATGAATCCAGTAGAAAAAGGCTATAGAAAAGTCAACGGAATCCAATTATATTACGAGATCTACGGATCAGGAAAACCTGTGGTTTTAATCCATGGCGGTGGCTCTTCAATGCTTTATGATTTTAAAGAAGTCATTGCAAGGCTGGAAGGCAAGTTCCAGCTGATAGGAATCGATTTACAAAACCATGGCAGAAGTGAACACCGCGATATTCCTGAAACATTTGAACAGGATGCAGACGATGTTGCAGGACTTTTGGCAGAACTTAACATTGAAAAAGCTTCATTCTGGGGATTCAGTAATGGAGGAAGTACGGTAATGCAGATTGGGCATCGTCATCCAGGAATTGTTGAGAAATTAGTGATTGCCTCTGCTTTTTATAAAAGAAGCGGAATGATAGACGGCTTTTTTGAAGGAATGCAGGAAGCAACTTTTGAATCAATGCCGGAACCTTTTAAAATTAATTTCTTAAGCCTCAATCCTGATTTTTCAAAGCTTGAAAACCTTTTTGAGAAAGATTGTACAAGGATGCAGACTTTTCAGGACTGGAATGATGAAGTGCTGAGGTCGATCAAATCACCTGCATTATTTATCAGCGGCGATCAGGATGTGATGAAGCCGGAACATACTGCCGAAATGTGGAGGTTGGTGAAAGGCTCCCGGTTATTGATACTTCCCGCAACTCATGGTACTTATATGATGCCGGACTTTGATGGAAGTATTGATGCCAACTTAATAGACTTTACCGTCAGGGAAGTAGAAAAATTTTTAAACCATTAAGCGTTTTTTTATTCATAGTAAATTAATTAATCCTTAATGGATCAACAGTAGAAACAATATTTTATAATAATAACTTTAAAATTAAAAATCATGGCTAAATTAAATCCATACCTAAATTTTGATGGAACAGCTGAAGAAGCGTTCAATTTTTACAAAAGTGTTTTCGGTGGTGAATTCGTTGGTGGAATTCATAAAATGGGAAATGCTCCCGGAACAGAAAACCTTTCGGAAGAAGAAAAAAACAGAGTAATGCACATCGCTCTGCCTGTAGGTGGGGACCTGTTAATGGCCTCCGATATTGTACCGGCATTCGGGCAGACTCTTACCGTAGGAAATAATAATTATGTGTCTATTTTCCCTGATTCAAAAAGCGAAGCAGACAGGATTTTTAAAGAACTTTCTGATGGCGGAAACGTTGAAATGCCTATTGAAGATCAGTTCTGGGGAGACTACTTCGGATGTTTTCAGGATAAGTATGGTGTTCATTGGATGGTGAACTATAATGAAGAATCTGCAAAATAATCTTATATTTAACTAATGATAATAAAGAGATGCTCATTTTTGGGCAGCTCTTTATTTAAACTTTTAAAAATATAGAACTATGGATCCAATTAAAATAGACATCACAATTTTAGCACCGGTGGAGAAGGTTTGGAATTATTTCAATGAACCCAAGCACATTACGAAATGGAATTTCGCCCATGAAACCTGGCACTGTCCTAGTTCTGAAAATAACCTTGTAGTAGGAGGCAAATTCAAAAACAGAATGGAAGCAAAAGACAAAAGCTTCGGATTCGATTTTGAAGGCGTATATGATGAGATTATTCCTCATGAGATCATGAGGTATCACCTTGAGGACGGACGAAAAGTGGAAGTTGTATTTGATAAGATAGATGAGAATACAACGAAAGTGATTGAAATTTTCGATCCGGAAAAACAAAATTCTGTGGAAATGCAGCGGGATGGCTGGTATGCTATTCTCAACAACTTCCACAAATATGTTGAGAATCATTAACAATATTTTTTTGTAGCCATGATCAATCTAGTTATCATGTCAAAGAGTTTAAACTCTATGTATGCTTTTAATTATGACTCTGCAGAGCAATTCCTTCACGGAGTTATTGCAATACCTGCTAGAAAAGCCTTAGAAAAAGAAAAAATAAATTCTTTGGAAAAACTTTCAGATTATTCCGAAAAAGAAATTATGCAGCTTCATGGTTTCGGTAAAAATGCAATGATGAAACTGAAGAATTACATGAAAGAAAATCAGGTCTGCTTTAAAGAAGCATAATATATATACAAATGAAAAATTTTGCAGTGTCATTGCAGTAAAACGGATTGGTATCGTTTAAAAGCAAAGGCATAAGATCTGTTTTTGCTGTATAGAAAGTTAAAAATACATCACCCTTTTTAAAAATTAAAATTATGAATAACGATATTTTCCCATGTCTCTGGTATGATGGAGACGCCAAGCAGTCAGCCGAATTTTATTGTAAGGTTTTCGGAGGCGAAATCACTGCAGATACTCCTGTTGTCATGAATATTGATTTGTTTGGACAGAGAATTATGCTTCTGAATGGAGGCCCGCAATTCAAAAAAAATGCTTCTATCTCTTTTATGGTAATCTGTGAAACAGAAGACGAAGTTCAAAAATACTGGGATCAGTTACTGGATGGCGGAATAGCTTTGATGGAACTGGGATCTTACTCGTGGAGCCCGAAATACGGATGGGTTCAGGATAAATATGGCGTAACATGGCAGTTGTTTCTGGGAGAAAAAGCAAGCGATCAGAAAATAATTCCGACTTTGATGTTTATCCATCAGAATAACGGAAAAGCCAAAGAAGCAATGGAACTTTACACGAAAACTTTTCCCAATTCAAGCATCGGAAATATATTGACCTACGGAGCAGGGAGCGAAGGACATAACATTCCGGAACCGGCAGAAAATGTTCAGCATGCTCATTTTACAATCGATAATTACAGCGTATTCTGTATGGATAATTCCTATGATCACCCATTTGACTTCAATGAAGGAATATCTTTAGTAGTAATGACTGATGATCAGGAGCAAACCGACAGATATTGGAATGCCTTTACAGCCGATGGCGGCAGAGAAAGTATGTGCGGCTGGCTGAAAGATAAATACGGATTAAGCTGGCAGATTGTTCCTAAGAGACTCATCCAGCTGATGAATGATTCTAACCAGGAAAAAGCCTATAAAGTTGTTCAGGCGATGATGAAAATGCAGAAAATTATTATTCAGGATCTGGAAGACGCTTATAATTCTTAAATATTTTCGGCGTATTGTTTGATGTGATTTAGGAAAAAGATTTGCATATGAAAACACAGAACAAATCAAACTCTAAGTCAAAAGTCCCTAAAGACGGGGTGTTTCCGGAAATTATCCGGAACGATTATCAGGGAAGCCGGAAGCTGCAGGGTAAAAAAGCGGTTATTTCCGGAGGAGACAGCGGCATAGGACAGGCGGTGGCCGTTCATTTTGCCAGGGAAGGAGCAGATGTCGCCATTATCTATAAAGAAAGTGACGATGATGCCAGAGAAACTCAAAAGCTGGTTGAGAAAGAAGGACAGAATTGTCTTGTGATCAAAGGAGATCTTACCCGGAAAGCATTCAGAACCAAATGCGCAGACAAGATTAAAACAGAGTGGAAGAATATTGATATTCTTGTTAATAATGCAGGAATTCATACCTCAAAAAGCAGTCTGGAAAAAATCTCTGATGAACAGATTCAGGAAACGTTTGATACCAATATCATTTCCATGATTTCGTTCACCAGAAATTTTCTTCCTATGATACCAAAAGGAGGACGAATCATTTGTACAACCTCTGTTACAGCGTACCGCGGAAGTGATCACTTAATAGATTATGCGGCAACAAAAGGTGCTGTTTTGTCCTTTATCCGGTCTCTTGCCGATAATCTTGCCGAAAAGGAAATTCTGGTAAACGGAATTGCACCAGGACCTATATGGACTCCATTGGTGAAAGAAGCTTTTGATGACCTTTCCACCTTTGGAAAAGACACTCCGCTGAAACGTGCGGGACAACCTTCTGAAGTAGCACCAGCTTTTGTTTTTCTTGCCTCAAAGGATGCAAGTTATATTACAGGAGAAATTATTCATATCAATGGAGGTGATTTTGTCGGAGGATAGAATGAGAAGCTAGAAGTGGTCACAATAACACTCTTACTCTCTGACCCTCAAACTCACTCGCTCTCCGGTACAATCACCTGCAACCTATTATCCACCACCTAATCGCTTAAAAAATATATGGAAAAATTATCATACGAAATAGAAATCAATGCTGAACCTGAAAAAGTATGGAGTGTCCTTTGGGGAGACATTACCTACAGGCAATGGACAACAGCATTTACAGAAGGTTCTTTTTATGAAGGAACGCTTGAAGAAAATAATATCGTTAAATTTCTTGATCCCAAAAACAATGGGATGTACAGCAGGGTAGAAAAAGTGATTCCCAATGAGGAAATAAAATTTTTGCACCTTGGAGAAATTTATGAAGGAATCGAAGTCCCTCAGGACTGGGGAGAAGCTACAGAGGCTTACTTTCTTGAGGAGAACGAAGAAGGAACTTTACTGAAAACAGAAATTCAGACACCGGCAGAATTTAAAGAATTTTTTGAAGAGAAGTTTCCAAAAGCGATGTCACTGGTTAAACATCTTTCAGAAAATCAGCTGTAAATAATTGAGTTAGAATTAAAGAAAAATCTGTGAGCTTTGAGATTGCTTCACTTTGCTCGTAGTGACCGATTAAAAAAAATGAAACAAATGGAAACCTTATCATACGAAACAGTAATTGATGCTCCCCTTCAGAAAGTGTGGGACATCCTCTGGAGTCCTGAAACATATAGTGAATGGACTAAGTATTTCGGTGCAGGATCTGTTATGAAATCCGACTGGAAGGTAGGTGGGAAAACTTATTTCCTGAATGCACAGGGAGAAGGAATGGTTTCAACCATAGACAGCATGGATGAACCTAACCAAATTGTATTCAAACATCTGGGAATGGTGGATAAAGAGGGAAATGAAGACACCCAGAGTAAAGAAGTCATGGAATGGAACGGAAGTTTTGAGAAATACTTTTTGATAGACTTTGGAGGAAAAACAAAACTTCATGCCGAAGTTCAGGTAGAAAAACAATGGCAGGATCATATGAATACAGGCTTTACAAAAGGATTAATGGTTGTGAAAAGTCTTGCGGAAGGAGTGAGCCTTGGTTCAGTTTGATGAAATCCAATGTTTAATGTTTAAGGTTTAGAGTTGGTTTCTTACCCTGAATACTAATATCTGCTACCTGCCACCTAATATCTACCACCTATAAATGAAATTACTCGTAATACTTTTCGCAACTTTTATTCTGGCTTTGCTGGGGACTTTTTTGTTTCAGGGGAAGCCGGATTTTATATTTTCAGGAAACCTGGGAATGGCTGTTTTTATCCTATTTACAGGTTTCTCTCATTTTAAATTTCAAAAGGGAATGGCGATGATGATTCCTGATTTTATTCCTGCCCGAATGTTTTGGGTATATTTTACGGGAGTTCTGGAAATTGCAGCAGGAATTGGATTGATGATCCCGTCAATTCGTGAGATGACAGCAATTTTACTGATCATTTTTTATGTACTGGTTTTTATAGCCAATATCAATTCTTCCAGGAATAAGATTAATATTTTTAAAGCCGATTACACCGGTCCGGGAATGAAATACCTTTACACGCAAAGGATTCCCATGCAGATTATTCTGATCGTATGGACCTGGTATTTCGGAATTTATTTACACTAAAAAGACAGTCTTTACAGACTGTCTTTTTTATATAATTGAGATTTTTTTTAATTAAATGATATAAAATTGTAACATTTTGTAACCGAATGTGTCTTATTATATAAAATGCATTTGTTTTCTATTGTTTTAAAAATGAGTGCTTTCTATAACTTTAACCTTTAAAACAGAAGTTATGAACCTAAATCACAACATTTTCGGTACAGCCCTTATTGTACTATCCACTATTATGACCAACGCACAGAGTTCTACTGCCAAACTGCCTGGAGATCCTACTTTGCCATCTTCCAAGGCTAATCTTGAGAAACTGATTTCTTACGACAAAGGAAACTTTAAATACAAAGTCGAAGACTATTTTGCAAGACCTAAAGCTTCAGCATTTAAAATCTCTCCTGACGGGAAATATCTTTCCTATAAAGAAAAAGATCAGGAGAAAAAAAATCATGTCTATGTAAAGGACCTGAGTACAGGAAAAATTACCAAAGCTATTGTAGAAAAAGATGATCTGATAAGAAACTATGGCTGGCTGAACAAAAAACGCCTTTTCTATACACAAGATAGAGGTGGAAATGAAAATATCCACCTGTATGCTACCGATACAGACGGAGGAAATCAAAAGGATTTAACACCATTTGACGGAGTAAAAGTGCAGGCCATTATTCCTATAAAAGATACTGATTTCGTTGTGGTAACGATGAATAAGAATAATAAACAAATCTTTGAACCTTTTAAAATCAATTTTGTCACCGGGGAAATGACCCAGCTATATGAAAATAAAGACGTAAACAGCCCTATCGACGATTATCTTTTTGATAAAGACGGAAATCTGAGAGGTTATAGCGTCCTTGAAAACGGATTAACCACAAAAACCTATTATAAAGATCTGCAGACCGGAAAATTCAATCTGATCAAATCTGCAGACTGGTCTGATACCTTCAGTATTATAGAGTTTAATGAAAATTCTAAAAATAAAGATGAAGCGTATGTAGTAACCAATCTGGATAGCGATAAAGCGAGAATTGTACTGTATGATCTGAAGAAGAATACAGTGATTAAAGAGGTTTATTCCAATCCTGTCTATGATGTAAGCTCAATAAGCACGGCGGGTAAAAACAGAAACTATGAACTTGACTATATCAGCTATGAAGGCACAAAAGGAGAAACAGTTCCGGTAAGTAAATT
This sequence comes from Chryseobacterium sp. AG363, assembly GCF_003610675.1. NCBI lineage: Bacteria > Pseudomonadati > Bacteroidota > Flavobacteriia > Flavobacteriales > Weeksellaceae > Chryseobacterium > Chryseobacterium sp. AG363. The sequence goes on along the minus strand of NZ_RAQF01000002.1, from coordinate 1,800,931 downwards.
TTATAAAGAAATACATGACAAATTAAAATCTCAGTTTGGAGACAAGGAATTTGGAATTGCTTCTTCTGATGATAATAATGATAAACTTCTGGTTGTTGTAGGAAGTGATAAACTGTATGGAACTTATTATGAATACGATACCAAAACCAAGCAGACCAAGCTTCTGTACAACCTGATGCCGCAGCTGAAGGAAGAAGATATGGCTGAAATGAGACCTATCGAATTTAAAAGCAGAGACGGATTGACAATCCATGGGTATATTACCCTACCTAAAGCGGCATTGGAAGGTAAAAAAGTTCCTTTGATCGTAAATCCTCACGGTGGTCCTCAGGGAATCAGAGACAGCTGGGGATTCAATCCGGAAACACAATTGTTTGCCAGCAGAGGTTATGCAACCCTTCAGGTTAACTTCAGAATCTCCGGCGGATATGGAAAATCATTCCAGAAAGCGGGTTATAAGCAGATCGGAAGAAAAGCAATGGATGATGTGGAAGATGGTGTAAAATACGCCATTGAACAGGGATGGGTAGATAAAGATAAAGTTGCCATTTACGGAGGAAGCCACGGTGGATATGCAACATTGATGGGATTGATCAAAACTCCGGATTTATATGCTTGTGGAGTGGATTATGTAGGTGTATCCAATATCTTTACTTTCTTTGATTCTTTCCCGGAATACTGGAAACCCTACAAAGAAATGGTAAAACAGATCTGGTACGATCTTGATAATCCTGAGGAAGCTAAAATTGCTAAAGAGGTATCTCCTGTGTTTCAGATTGATAAGATTAAGAAACCATTATTTGTAGTACAGGGAGCTAATGACCCAAGGGTAAACATCAATGAATCTGATCAGATTGTAAAAGCGATGCGTGCCAAAGGATTTGAAGTTCCTTATCTTGTAAAATACGATGAAGGACACGGATTTGGAAAAGAGCCGAACAGAATTGAACTTTACAAATCGATGTTGGGATTCTTTGCTGAAAATTTTAATAAGTAAACTATTAATTAAATAGCATTTGAACGGAGGACTCAGGTCTTCCGTTTTTTTTACCATAAAGTCATTGCGAGCAAAGCGAGGCAATCTTATTAAAACTAGAAGTAGTAGAGTTGGAAAACGCAAAGACGCTAAAAATTTTCACAACAATCTGTATATTTTTAAGGCGCAAGGATTTTATCTCAGATAAAATTGAAGACTGCCTATTTTAGTTTTTTAGCTGATTATGTTGACTAAATAGATTTGAGAAGTCCCATGATTAGAAAATAATAAGACAGATCGCTTGCTGAAAATCTCTGATTTTCTTGCGCCTTACAATTATACATTATAACGATAAAAACTTTGTGCCCTTGCGTTTTCCAACAAAAATATTATTTTACAATTTTATCATTCATCATTCATCAATTATCAATTATCAGTCACCACCTTAGCCCCGATAGCAGCGGTTACCCCGGAACACGAGTGGGAGAGTCGTAGGGTAGGGTGTGGGATGGTCTGGCGTGAGGAGTATGAGCGGAAAGCGGGAAAAAGCTTCTTAAACATAAGTAATGAGTAATCCGGGAATAATTGAGAAGATAAAAACATGATGAATAAAAGAAAAATTGAATTGTAAGAAAAATATTTTAAATTTATTAAAGTAAAACTAAAAGGCTAACCGTCATATCAGTATGGAGGTTGTCGAAAAAATAACAATGCCACAGAAGGAGAAAGAAAGCATCATCTCACAGACCGTTTCCAACTACGGAGGGAAGCTGATGTCTTATATTCGTCCGAAAGTGAAAAACACGGAGGATGCGGAAGATATTCTGCAGGAAGTGTGGTATCAGTTCAGTAGCCTTACGAATCTCTCTGAGATCGTAAACGTTGGGGGCTGGCTGTACAGGGTGACGGCAAATAAAATCACAGACCGTTACCGGAAAAAGAAAACAGAAAATCTTGAAGATTTCGTATATGAAGATGAAGATGGCAGTTTTTCTATCAAGGATATCCTTTTGATGGATGAAAGTGCCGGTCCTGAAGTGAAGATGTTTCAGGATGAGATCTGGAAAAAACTGTTTGAAGCGCTTGATGAACTTCCCGAAAAACAAAGGCTGGTCTACGTAGAAAATGAACTGAACGACAAAACCCTCCAGGAGATCGCCGATGAACAGGGAGAAAACATCAAAACCATCATCAGTAGAAAAAACTATGCTGTGAAGCATTTAAGAAACAGATTGAGAAAATTATACGAAGATTTAAAAAGTTAGAAAAAGAAATTATGAATCATAAACACAAAAAGGGTTGGATTTTTTTATTGCTGTGCCCGCCATTAATTTTAGCTGCCGTTACATGGATTGTCATGATGCTTTGGAACTGCCTTCTTCCGGAGATTTTAGGAGCAAAAACAATTACTTTCTGGCAGGCCATGGGAATACTGATCTTAAGCAAAATTCTTTTCGGAGGTTTCCATTTTGGTAAAGGGGTGAGAGATTTCAAGGAAAGAAAGATGAGAGAAAAAATGGCAGGTTTATCTCCGGAGGAAAGAGAGAAATTTAAAGAAGTCTGGAGAAATAAATGCTCCGGTGGATTCTTCAACAGAAATAACGAATAATCTGAAATTTTTAAAGAAGTAGTAAAGTAAAAATCAGCATTCATTCGTCTCTATAAAAAACAAGAAGTAGTAAAATTTAAAATTTTGAAAAAATGAAAAATTCAGCATTAAAAGGGGCTCTTGGGGCATTAGCCGTTGCAGGTGTAGCCTTAATCGCTAAAAAAGCAATACAAAGAAAAAGATTTATCAAAGGTATTTTTGATGAGTACGGAATCAAAGAAAAGTCACCTTTCGGACTGGCAGATAAGATCAGGGAAATGAGTGATGAAGACTATCAGGAACTGAAAGGGAAATTCAAAAAAGAATTTCATTCAAGATGCTGCAAAAAGGATAATATGTGTGAAGCATAAGAAAAGTAAAAAACTAAATTGAAATTGTTACATTCCGGCTCGGGAAGCGAAGCTTCCCGAGCCGGAATTTTTATATAAAATAGTCCTGGTAAAGGCTTTTTAATACTATATTTGTTTCTTTCTAATTAAAAGCTATTTCCGGTTATGATGAGGTTTAGAAATATTTTTATTATCGTGTTTTCATTTTTTTCGATCATATTGTTTGGGCAAAAGTCACAACAAAAACAATATATTTTCTTTTTACATAATAAATTTTTGGAAGATCATTCTTTTGAGGAAAAACATGCGAAGTATGGTGTTGCAGAATATGAGACAATACTCAATAAGCTAAAGGATAAAAATACGATTATCATTTCTGAGAAAAGAAAAACGGACACAGATCCGTCAGCGTATGCTGAAAAAGTAAAAAAGCAGATTGACAGCCTGATAAAAAAGGGAATTCCTGCCGGAAGAATAACAGTGGTAGGAACTTCTCAGGGAGGTTATATTGCACAATATGTCTCTTATTATGAAAAGAATCCACAATTGAAATTTGTCTTCATCGGAGCTAGTTTCAAAGATGATTCTCTGGAAAAAGATAAAAATTTCAGATTGTATGGAAGGATTCTTTCCATTACGGAGAAATCAGATGACGGACATGTGCCGATGTCGTATGAACAGCGGTTCGTCAGATCCCACCTAAAAGATTTTAAAGAAATAGAGCTTAATACGGGATTGAATCATGGCTTTCTTTTCAAAGCACTCAATGAGTGGATTGCTCCCACTAAGGATTGGATTTCCCGTAAGTAATTACGGTCGGTCTATTACCGTTCAGTTCTTATGATTGAAGTTACTACGAAATGATCTGGGTAATTTGCGGCATCTGTGGGAAATACCTTTAATATAAAGTTGAGATTCCTTGCTTTGCTCGGAATGACAAAGGGGCTGTTGAACTCATTCAATTCATTTATTTGTTGAGAAGTACAATTTTATCGGGGATAAAATCTTTGCGCCTTAAAAATATGAAGGTATCTGTAAAAAAAACTTAGCGTCCTTGCGTTTTTCAACCAATAAATTATGAGAGATATTGAGATTTCTTCACCTTCAATCCACAATGACTTTTTGATCTATACTTCCAACAAAATTTTACCATAAACATCAAACGCAAAGAAAAATAAATCCTTATTTTTGTATTGCTCAATGAAAGATTACTACTATTTTCTCGGTATATCACAGGATGCTTCAGAAGAAGACGTCAAAAAAGCCTATCGTAAACTGTCCTTAAAATATCATCCCGATAAAAATGCCAATGATGACTTTTTTGCGGACCGTTTCCGTGAGATTCAGGAGGCTTATGAAACCTTAAGTGATCGCGCGCTGAGACGTACTTATGATCAGAATTTAGAAAACCATCAGCGAAGTTTCAGGTATAATATTCCGCCAGCCATCAAAACTTTTACAGCGAATAAAATTCATGCGAAAAAAGGAGAGGAAATTATCATCAACTGGCAGACGAGTAATGCCGATGTGGTGAAAGTTTTGCCTTTCGGATTAGAAAAGCCGTATGGAGAGAGGATCTTTAAGATCACAGAATTTAAAGACGGAAAATTCCAGCTTCTGCTTCATGCAACGAATTCTCTTTTGCACAAAACGGTTGTTCAGGGAATTACCATCACAGAAGTTTTTGAAAACGATTCTGAAAAGTTCAAAAGTTCGGTGGAAGAAATGTTTAAGCCGCAGCCTGCAACAAGAATAAACAAGTCGGGTCAGCCTAAGATAATGATGCTGATCTGGGGAATTATTATTCTGGCAATTGCGATCTATATGCTGATAAAAAACTTCAGCTAATTGCGTTTATGCCATTTTCTTTCTTCCCGGGCATTTTTTACATCTTTTTCCCTTCTTGAATTTTTTACAGCATGATTTCTTTTCACAGAACATCTCTTCGTTATTGAATGAGTAAGGTGCCAATGGCGGAACTTTAAATGGGACAATCATATTCATGCTGCAAATATATTAATTTAGAATAAATATAATTAATAAAATTTCATAAAATTCTTACAACCTGATGAATAGCAGTGGAAAATTACTTTAAAAGAGTTTTAATAGAATTAAATTTGAATGACAGACACTTTCAGTAGAAGTATAAAAATAGATGTTGAATACATTATATTTTTAAAAAAAATCGTTTAATAGATTCAATAATATGAGTGAGATTTATTGATTATATACACTAATTTAATACTACGTAAAGAACTTAATTATATAGAAATCGATGGTTTTTCTTGTGTATTATGCATAGAATAATGGTTATTGTTGATAAAATTAATGTCAACCTTATCATAATTTACGAAATGTAAATTGTGAGAAATATCACAAATAGATGTGTGAATTATCACCTCCTTGGTACTCTTGTGAAATCATTCAAAAAATTGTAATTTTACCCATCTTTTTACAAACAAAATCTAATAAATAAAAATGAATACAGAACAGTTTGTGAGCCGTCACATTTCCCTTAATGAAGCCGATAAACAGGCGATGTTGGAAAAACTTGGCGTTTCTAGTATTGAAGAGTTAATTTCTCAGACCATCCCTTCTTCTATCCGTTTAGAGAAAGATCTTGAGATCTCGGAACCACTTTCTGAATACGAAATGTTGAACCACTCAAAGGAATTGGCATCTAAAAATACTGATTATACAAGTTATATCGGATTTGGATACCACAATACACTTTTACCTTCAGCAATCCAGAGAAATATTTTTGAAAACCCTAGCTGGTATACGGCATATACTCCATACCAGGCTGAAATTGCACAGGGAAGACTTGAAGCTCTTCTTAATTTCCAGACTGTAGTATGTGATCTTACTGGTTTTGCATTAGCCAATGCCTCTTTGTTGGATGAATCTACTGCTGCTGCTGAAGCAATGCATATGTTCTTCAACAACAGATCTAAAGACCAGAAAAAAGCAGGAGCTAATAAGTTCTTTATTTCTGACCTTGTGCTTCCTCAAACAGTTTCTGTATTAAAAACAAAAGCTGAAGGATTAGAAATCGAAATCGTAGTGGGAGATCATAAAACTCACCAGTTGGATGCTTCTTATTACGGTATTTTATTACAGTATCCTGGTAAAAACGGAATCGTTTTAGACTATACAGAAGATATTGTAGAATATAAAAAACTTGATCTTCAGGTAGCGGTTGCTTGTGATCCGATGGCTTTGGTTAAGCTAAAGTCTCCTGCAGAAATGGGTGCTGACTGTGCCGTAGGAACTACGCAGAGATTCGGTATTCCATTAGGATACGGAGGTCCTCACGCAGCTTTCTTTGCTTGTAGAGAAGATTATAAAAGAGATATTCCTGGAAGAATCATCGGGGTTTCTCAGGATATGTATGGAAGACGTGCTTTAAGAATGGCATTACAGACAAGAGAGCAGCACATCAAAAGAGAGAAAGCTACTTCAAACATCTGTACAGCTCAGGTTCTTTTAGCAGTAATGGCCGGTATGTATGCTGTTTACCACGGACCAAAAGGATTAAACTATATCGCTGATCAGATTCACTTTAAAGCAAATGCTTTGAAAAACGGTCTTAAAGCATTAGGATATCAGGTAGTAGAAGAGCCAATATTCGATACTGTGAAAATCACTATGGCTGAAGATGAGAAAGCAAGATTGGTAAGACTGATGCTTGATCACAGATTAAACTTAAACTATTTCACAGAAGGAGTAGTAAGCATTGCGATCAACGAAAGTACAACATTAGAGAAATTAAACTATCTGATGGCTTCTTTCGCTCAGTTCAAAGACAAGCAGACTTTCAAATTAGAAATCAAAGAAGGATACAGTATTCCGGAAGAAAACTTAAGAAAAGACGAAATTCTTACAGAATCAGTATTCAACAAATACCATACGGAAACAGAATTGATGCGTTACATCAAGCGTCTTGAGAGAAAAGATTTATCATTGACTCATTCAATGATTTCTTTAGGATCTTGTACCATGAAACTAAACGCAGCCACTCAGATGTTACCACTTTCATGGGAAAACTGGGGCGCAATTCACCCATTCGTACCTGTAAACCAGGCTGAAGGATATCAGGAAATGATCCGTGAACTGGAGAAAGACTTAGCAGAAATTACAGGTTTTGCAGGAACTTCACTTCAGCCAAACTCCGGAGCACAAGGAGAATACGCAGGATTAATGGTGATCAGAGAATACCATATTTCAAGAGGAGACCACCACAGAAATGTAGTATTGATTCCTCAGTCTGCGCACGGTACCAACCCGGCTTCTGCTGCAATGGCAGGAATGAAAATCGTAGTGGTGAAAAACCTTGAAAACGGAGAAATCGACTTCGAAGATCTTAAAGCTAAAACAGAACTTCATTCAGCGAATTTATCTGCTGTAATGATCACTTATCCTTCTACGTACGGATTCTTTGATGCTAACATTAAAGAAATTACCAACCTTATCCACGAGCACGGAGGACAAGTATATATGGATGGTGCAAACATGAACGCTCAGGTAGGATTTACAAGTCCTGGAAACATCGGAGCAGACGTTTGCCACCTTAACCTTCACAAAACTTTCGCAATTCCTCACGGAGGCGGAGGTCCTGGAGTAGGTCCAATCTGTGTTGCTAAACACTTAGTACCTTTCCTTCCTTCTAACGCGAACATCAGAATCGGTTCCAAAGAAGCTATTGAAGGTATTTCTGCTGCACCTTACGGTTCAGGATTAATCCTTAATATTTCTTACGCTTACATCAAGATGTTAGGAACAGAAGGTCTTAAAAAGGCTACAGGACATGCCATCATGAATGCTAACTACCTGAAAGAAATTTTAGCAGAGCATTTCCCAATCTTATATTCCAACGAAAACGGAAGAGTAGCTCACGAATGTATCGTAGACTTCCGTCAGTTCAAGTCTTTAGGAATTGAAGTAGCTGATGTGGCGAAGAGATTAATGGATTATGGTTTCCATGCTCCTACCGTTTCTTTCCCGGTTGCAGGTACATTAATGATTGAGCCTACAGAATCTGAAAGCAAGGCTGAAATTGATCGTTTTGCAGAAGCGTTGATCTCTATCAAAAAAGAAATCGATGAAATTGCAAACGGTGAAGCAGATGCTACCAACAACGTATTGAAAAATGCTCCTCATACAGAACAGCTGGTAATCTCTGATTCTTGGGATAAACCATACAGCAGAGAAAAGGCAGCTTATCCGTTAGAGTGGGTAAGAGACCACAAATTCTTCGCTTCTGTATCAAGAGTAGACGAAGCATACGGAGACAGAAACCTGGTATGTACTTGTGAGCCGATTGAAGCTTATATGTAATCTCAGTTTTTTAACGATAAAAAAATCCCTTTCAGTAATGAGAGGGATTTTTGTTTTTATAGTCATTGCGAGCGTAGGGAAGCTGTCTCAATTTTCTATTTCTCTATAATCTCCTTTTGGCTTAAAATGTCCTGTTTTTTGATCGTAAAGAAAAATATATTCTATAGGAATTTTTTTGTAAGGATTATCAACAGAATATTTGATTTTTCTGCCATCTATTGTTAGATTGTCATACCAGAATCCATCCGGTGTTCGCCTCTGGATCAATACAAGTTTTCCTGTGAAAGCAATATCATTAAATCCGTCATTATTGTAGTCTTTAATTTTTAATTGCAGCTCATACGGTTCATAAATTTTGTTGTCTTCATGAGCATCATATGTTCTGACGTTACCCCTATAGATATCTTCTAAAGAGTCTGCTGTTATTTTGTAAATTTCATGACCTCCGTTTCCATGTGCTGTGACCGAGGTTGCCAGTAAGTATGGATTTTGTTTTGGGAAAATAGAAACAAATTCATACCGTTCTGCTGATAAAATTTTAACAAGCTTCCCTTCTTGTGTCAATAAGAGTTGATTTTTCCAGGGATATCCAGAATTTGGTCCTGTCTTCCAGTCGTATTCAACAAAGTAATACTCCTGATCTGAACCATTGATTTTCACCTTTTTGAATACCGTTATCTTTTCAACTTTTTTCTGAGCAGGACTTTCATGAACATGGAGATCAAAAGCTTGCTGAAGATTTTTGATAAATTTTGAAGAGTCTTTAATTAAAGGATAATCCACAAGATATTCAAGCGGGATAGACATTGTAAGGTTGGGATTCTCTTTGTCTGTCTGTTGAACATTTTCTTTTTTGTGAGTACAATTTAAAATGAGCAAAGGTAAAAATGCTGATAGGAATGTTCTTTTCATTAGGGTTATTAGTTACGAAAGAGAAATTTTTTGAAATTTATTATATTTTAATGAAATGCCAATCATTTAATTAAAATTTTTAAAACAAAATCACCTCCCAAAAATCGAGAGGTGTCTTAGTATTTAAATTCCGGTTTGTTATCTTCTTTTAAAGCTATAAGCAAGCAAAATAGCTACGCCCATAGTAACGCAGGTTATAATTGAAATGGTTTCAATGGAAATTCCACTTTTCATCTGTGTGTTTTCTTTTTCACATGAAAAAAAGAATAATAATGTCATGAACAGACATACCGATAGTAATTTTTTATCCATAAATGTATTTGTTTGGTTACGAAATATTTACAGCAAAAAGTATACCGAATTTGTAGACTAAGGAATGGGTTTATTGACTTGTCCTTATAGTTAATACCTGGGATTAATGAGTAACAAAGGTTTTTCTTATTACTAGCCCTTCGACAGGCTCAGGGGGACAACTGAATACCTACCGAAATTTTTAAGCGTTGTCAGACTGAGCCTGTCGAAGCCGGTATTTTACTAAAGAGATAGGTTTTTACTGCTTAATTTTCGGTTAAATTTTGGAAACGTTATCTATTACCAAAATATAATGACAATAATGTATAATGATACCGGCAATGAAAAGAAGAGAAGCTATTAGTATCTCAGTAGTCAGGTGATTTAGGATAAAATGCAGGATCAGGAAAAGTACAGCGGAATAGATCAGGGAAAATACTATAGAATAAAATGCTTTTGTTTTGTAGGTAAGAATTCTTGTATGTTCGTTGTAGTAGAAGTATTCTTTGCCAGGTGAGAAAACTAATGGGGATTTGTTGGCAAAATCAAGTTTAACATTTTGTTTTCACCTATGATGGTGCCGTAAGCAGGAACAATATCAGTTAAGCCCCTTTCTGTGATTGAATGACATACTGCATCAGTGACATTTTTAAACGTTTTGCTATCTTTTATTTCTCTCTCAAAAGTATAAGTAAATGGGAACATGTAGTTGTAAGCTTAGTTATTTGTTTTTCCTTCATCCCAATAATAACTGTCCGGGTAGATTCTCGCTCCAAAAACGGCAGTTCCCACCCGTACAATGGTGGCGCCTTCTTCAATGGCTGTTTCCAGATCGCCGCTCATTCCCATAGAAAGTTCCTTCATTTCTACGTTGGGGATATTTTCGGTGATGATGTCCTGCTGAAGATTTTTCAGGATTTTAAAGCATGCTCTTACTTTATCGGTCTCAGCACTGAACAGACCGATGGTCATCAATCCCTTTATCTTTAAAGTAGAGTAATTGGAAATCTTTCGGGTAAGTTCAATAGCCTGATCAGGATCAACTCCAAATTTGCTTTCTTCATTGGATGTGTTCACCTGAATTAAAACATCCATCGTTCTTTTTTCACTCAAAAGTCTTTGATGAAGTTTTTCAGCAAGTTCCAGTCGATCCAGAGACTGGACGCAGGTAACATCGTATTTCAGGATATCTTTGATTTTATTGGTCTGAAGATGGCCGATAAAATGATTTTCATGGGGAATGTCTTTCAGGTTTTCATATTTCTCCTTCAATTCCTGTACCTTATTTTCTGCGATTAATTCCTGTCCGTTTTCCAAAGCAATTTTGATACGGTCTGCAGAAACAGTTTTCGTAGCCAGTAATAATCTGACTTCATTACTGTTTCTTCCGGATTGCTCACAAGACTTTCTTATTCTTTCATTGATCAAAGCGAGATTGTGGAAGATATCTTCTTTCATGATGAGATGGTTTCTTTGGCTTCCAGTTTTTTAATTAAAGCAGCTTTCACGGCTGTTAAAGCATAATCTTTAGCTTCAGCAAAAGAAATAGCGTATTTTCTTTCAATCGTTCTCAAGTCTTCCGGAAACTGTGCTAATAATTGATTGTAGTACGAATCCAGAATTTCTGCGGAAGGCATTTCATAATTAATTTTTAGCTGGAAACGTCTTAGAAGAGCGGTGTCAATAATCTCAGGATGATTGGTGGCACAGATTAAAAGCGCATTTTCAGGATAATAATCAATCAGCTGAATCAAAGTATTAACCAATCTTCTCATTTCGCCCACATCTTTATCATCGCTGCCCCTTGCTTTCCCGATCTGATCCAGTTCATCAAGAAAAAGTACCGATCTTTCTCTGGCGGCTTTATCAAAAATCATTTTAATATTCTGTGACGTTTCTCCAATGCGAGACGAAACAATATTACTAAGATTTAAAATAATAATATTTTTTCCAAGGGCATTAGCAATTGCTTTTGCCGTCATTGTTTTTCCACATCCGGAACTTCCTTCAAGTAAAATCTTATGGTTAACCGGCAAGCCATACTCCTGGAGCTCTTTAACGTAATTATGCTCTTTAATGAGCTGTACTAGCTGTTCTCTGTTGTTGGCATTAAGAAATACTTCGTTAAGATTTACCTGTTCTTTATCTTGAATAATAAGGTTGTACAGATTCATGATGATTAATGATTATTGAATAAACAAAGATAAAGCTTTATTGAATGTTAAAAAGAATCCTGAAAAATAATAAACACCTGGTCCACCGGATACTGAATGATAAATAATAAATAATAAATGATGCTGGTATTTGGTATTAGAAACAATCTGTGAAATCTGTGGGAAAAAGACTATATAAAAAAGAAAAGCCGGACTTGCGACCGGCTTTTCTCATTGGATATTAAAATTTGTTATGAAACTAAGATCTTTCTGCTTATGTTTTTGGGCCCTTTTACCCGATGGTAAAAGAGCAATCCGATCTCTCAGACTAAAAACATAAAACAATATAATTAGTATAGATATTCTATAGGCTTGTTTTATTTTAAGATTAGTTTCTTTCTCTTCTTACTGTCATAAAATATGAAGTGATTACTACTAAACCTGTTACGATACCGATATAAGTTACCATTTTGTATTATTTTTAATTATTTGACTTTTTTTTATCAATCTTTCAATTGCAATATTACTACTTTCAAATCATGTGCCAAAGTAAAATACTATGATGTTTATCAGTGTATTACGGGGTTTTGTGTTCATGTATTAGTGAATTTTTGTTTACAATAAATTAATGTATTATTTGAAATTTATTAATACTTTTATTATTCTATCTGTAAAATCATGTGAATGTGTTAATCGTTTGTTGACTTCTATATTGGAGTTGATAAAACAAATAATAAATAATGCGTAGCATAATATTAGTGTAAGGTGTAATTTTTGAACTTTAATTTTTCACTTTAAATAGATGTTTATGTTAATAAAATTTATTTTTAACACTTGTTTTTACACTGGAATTTTTGTCAGTTGTCACATTTCATGTCATAGAGAAATATTATTTTATGCCAGAAATGAAAATAAAGTTGTCTGCTGACCGATTATTTTGAGGCAGTAGAATCCAGACAATGAGAATAAATGGGTTTGAAAATAAGAAGCTTATGAAAATTATTGAAGTTTCGAAGGAGCTGGATAACAAAACATTGCTTATCCCGGGAATAGAGTGGTGTGAAAGAATTTTCTTTTTGAATTCCCCGGGGGCTTTTACTACTTTTGCAGAAAGAATGAATTTATGGGACGCAGTTATATTTTTCTTGCACTGGCAATTGTATTTGAGATTATTGCCACGACTTTTCTGAAAAAGTCTGAGGAATTTTCTAAACTCTGGCCATCAGTAGTGACAGTTGTTGGTTATGCCTGTGCATTTTATTTTTTGAGTCTTACCCTTCGCCACATCCCCGTAGGAATTACCTACGCCATCTGGTCCGGAGTAGGTATTATTTTTATAACGATGATTGGAGTGATAGCATTCAAGCAGGTTCCAGATCTGCCTGCCATTATCGGGATTGCCCTGATTGTAATTGGTGTGATTATTATTAATGTGTTCTCAAAGATGGGAACTCATTAAAAAATAATTTCCTGATGCTTCTGCTTCTGTTTCCAGTGCTGGGATCTTGTTTTGTATAAAAAGAACTTTCCCAGTTTATATTTGAATTTTAAATATCCTCTGAACTCAATGCCGTTAAATAATGTAAAAGGAATGGTCGGATTTTCCTTTAATGATTCCCTTATTCCTTTACTGAATACGGTAGGACCTGTAGTAGCATGGATATTATGTGGATAGCGGTGAGTGTCTATGTTATCAATCATCAATTCTAATGTCTTCTTAAGAAAAGGATGGTTTTTATTGAAAATAAGAGCCCATTGAACATACAGGTTTTCGTGTCTTTCTACACTGATCACAGCTTCATCATCTTCCTGAATAAGTTTTTCAAACGGTTTGATAGTGCTGCTGTCTATATCCAGGTATATTCCTCCTTTTTTATATAAAATAGCATACCTGAAGAAATCTGCTTTTGCCGCTCCAATAGTCAGTTTACGGTAGCTTTTGATATATTCTGGAGGAAATTCTTCGGTGATAAACTTCTCTATATCCTGGTCATCATAGAAAAAATAGCGGTATTCCGGATTTTTCCTTTTCATATTCCAGATGTGATACCTTGTAATCAAAGGAAGTTTTTTAGTTATAAAAGTCTGAAATATTTGTTTGGGTACTGCCATTTTCTTTTTTTAAAGTATATTCTTATGTAAAAACCGAAATCATTTTTTCATCAGCAATGTGTAGCAGTAATAAGATTTTTCCTGAAATAGAGAGTTACCTATCTTTGAAATAGCTTATGCTTAGCTGGAGATTTGATTCTATTTTAGACGAATGGTTAAATAATGTGGAGAATAATTTTAATTTTTTTTTAATCTCTCGATGGAGGAAGTTCAGGAATAAGGTGTGATATTGTAAAATCGGATGGTATTTTAAATTTATTTTGCCCTCGGTCTTTCAAAAGGGTTATAAGAAATTCCAATATTGAAATAGAGTGAAGGTTTCGTTCCTGATCGAAGTATAACGGTAGCTCAATGCAGTACTCAAAAACCAGCCTCCGGCAAATCCTGACCTTGTAACTGTGAAGAAAAAGAAGATGGGGTTATCAAAGTCAAAGTATATTCAATATTGAAGTTCCGTGACTGCGGGATTTTATCCGCAAAGAATGCACGGACCTTCAAAAGGAATACTATCCTTTTTTGAGCATAAATAATGTTTTTAAAAGGAAGAATTGCCAGGGGAACAATTACTCTTCTCAATGTTTTCATCGGTAGTTTATTTTAAAGGCTGAATAATAGATTGGAAAAAGCTGAAGGTAAAAATTCTCTCATAGAAGATATCCAGACTGTTTTCAATAATGGCATCCGTATAGCACGCAGTATCCTGAACAAAGGTTTCCTCTACAAAAACAAACCAGAGTTCTGACAATCTGTATCTTCTTCTAAACTCTTCAGAGGCATTGCTGTCAGGTACAGCAGAATGTTTAAGGTCACAAAACAGAATACCTTTTTTCTCTCCTTCATGTTCTACAATATTAATAGAATGGTGGAGGTAGCTGAGAATTTTCATTTCCGAATCAAAACATTCTATAAAATGATGCAGATCAATGAGCTGTATTACTTTTTCTTCCTGTTGAGATTCTGTCATAAAAAAGCATTCTAGAGATATTTCCTGAGTGAGTTCTTGAAAGACTGTTAATTCCATATGTGTCATTTTATGGTACAAAGGAATAGAGAAAAGAAGTGTGTAAATTTGTTTTTATACAAAATGGCTGGTATTTTATACAAAATCCCCGAGTGTGATAATTGGTATAATAAAATACAGGTTTTGTATAATAAAATAGTTGTAATTTACGTTATTGACTATTTTTGTTAATCATAAAATGAGCCTAATCATATGAAATACAGTCCGTGGAAATTTGAAGAAACCTTTGTCATGGATTTTCTGGTGGAAGCCAAGTACGGACTCCGAAGACATCTGCTGTTTCTGATCTTCTTTTTCATTTTGATCTACAGTGCAAGGTTCTGGCATTGGTATTCAGGGATCTATCAGTATTATGTTTTGTTTTTTGTGTATACGATTCTGATTGCGATGGTATACATTAATATATATGTATTGGTTCCCAGATTTTTCTTTAAAACCAAATATGTCACCTATCTGGCATTGCTTGTTCTGATGGGGGTTGCAGGACTCAATTTTATCGGATATGGCTTTAAAATGTTCTTTGAAGAATTCAGAGTGAAAAATATTCTCAGAGAAAATGAAAAGGGAGGAATCTATGAAGGGGTTCTTATGTGCATACCCATTATTATGACAACAACTACGATCAAGCTTCTGCAGAAATGGATCAGTGATAATAAAAGGATCAATGAGCTGAGCAATCTTACCCTGAAGATGGAACTGAATGAACTGAGAAATCAGATCAATCCGCATTTTCTGTTTAATATGCTGAATAATGTAAAAGCACTCATCAGAACAGATCCGGCAAAAGCTTCAGTAGTACTTGTAAAACTTTCAGAGTTTCTCAGATACCAGCTCTACGAAAACAGTGAAGAGAAAACGTTGCTGACTTCAGAGATTGATTTTCTGTCCAATTTTTTAAACCTTGAAAAAATAAGACGTGACAATTTCTCTTTTGATATTCAGGTCAATGTGGAGAAAAGAATAATGAGCAGTATTTTTATTCCTCCCAATCTGTTTACCACTTTTGTGGAAAATGCGGTGAAGCACAGTGTAGATCTCAGTGGAGGAGAGTCTTATGTAGAAATAGACATCAATATTGAGAATAAACAGCTTTATTTCAGGTGTGTGAATTCACGGAATGCAGGTTATGTAGTTTCAGACCGTAAAAATAGCGGGTTGGGGCTTGCTAATATTACCAGAAGACTAGAGCTTCTTTACGGTGATACCTTTGATCTGAAGGTGGAATCAAGTGATAAAGAATATGTTATAAATTTAAAAATTCCCGTGTGATGAATTGTATTATTGTTGATGATGAACCGCTGGCAAGAGCCGAAATGAGATCGCTGATCGCTGAAATTTCCAGTATGGATGTCCTGGGCGAATTTTCCAATGCTCCGTCTGCCCTTGAGTTTCTTAAAGATAATGAGGTAGATCTTATTTTCCTCGATATAGAAATGCCCATGGTGACAGGTCTCGAATTTGCAGAAATGCTTCCGAAAAAATCACTGATTATTTTTACCACCGCCTATTCTCAATATGCATTGAAAAGCTATGAACTGGAAGCAGTAGACTACCTTTTGAAACCTATTGATCCCCAAAGGCTGAAAAAAGCAATTGATAAAGCGGTACTTTATACAGAGCTTTTATCTAAAGATACCGTTAAAAATACCGTGGAATCTAATACGGCAGACTTTTTATTCATCAAAGCAGAACGAAGATTCTATAAAATCAGTTTTTCGGATATTAAATTTATTGAAGGGCTCAAAGATTATGTCGTTATTCATACAAAGCAGCAAAAGCTGATCACAGCAATGAATTTAAAAACCATTCATCAGAAGATTTCCGGGGAAACCTTTATCAGAGTAAGCAAATCCTACGTAGTGAACATGAATTTTATAGATTCATTCGACAATCATAATATATACATTGAAGATTCCGAAATTCCTCTTGGTGAAGTATACAGAGCAGATTTTTTTACAAAATTTGCCGGAGGACTTCTCAACTCAGACTAATACATGAGTACTAGGTAATGAATAATGAGTAATAATCAATATCAGTCAAATGATTAGAAAATCTGTGTAAATCCGTGTAATCAGTGGGAAAAAATATAATACTATGATTCAATAGCAACGGGCTTTAGCCCGTTAAATAAATAAAAACAATCAACGGCTTCAGCCAAAACATGAGAATAGCGGTTTATTCAATAAAGCTTCTGATCCTTTTCACAATAAAAACTTCTTCTTTTTCCCACACCCGTTTGTTTCTTGACCAATTTTTGTCCACAAACCGGGCACACCGATTTTGTATGGACCAGCCAGTGCTTTTTCAAGACAAATTCTCTTTTCCATTTCAAAAAATCAAAACTGTAATTCCTGGCTTCAGCAATGAGCTCTTTTCTTTTTTTAGCAGGAAGATTACCCAGTAAACTTTCAGGCTGCACACCAATTCTGAAAAGAACCTCATTCTTAATAATATTGCCTACACCTGAAAAAATATCCTGATTCATCAATGCATCACAAACCATCATTTTCGGATTGGATTTTAATTTTTCTTCGGCTTTTTTGGGGTTCCATTGGTCGCTCATTACATCAGCTTCCCAATCAATTGCTGAAAGATATTCAATAGGTACGGATTTTACGGAACAGGTATAAAAATAAATGTTTCCGGTAGAGAAAAACAAGGCCAAACGCAAACTTTTATCCGGTTTGGTCTGCTCATCAACACTGTAAGAACCGAACATTAATAAGTGAATTCTGATAGCTGCCTTTTCAAAAACTAGGTAAGTCTGTTTTCCAAAAGTACGGATTTCGAGAAGAGTCTGGCCAATGAAAGAATCTTTCTCAAACTGGGCATTCCCTGAAACTTCTGTCACTTGCTGCCCTGCAAATGGCTGCAAGGTTTCTTTCATTAATATGATGGATGGACCTTCAGGCATACGTTTGTTTTGAGATAAAGATTCAAATAATATTCCATAGCTGCATAAAACCTGATTTTTATCCCAAAACAACCCTGTTTAAAATATTTTTAGGCCAGTTTTTGTCCTACAAAACGAATGACGGAACCTGTCCCGTTATGGAATAGTCCCTCATTGAGCTCTATTTCTGTTTCAGCTAATTCAATAATATCATAATCCGGAAAATCAGCTTTGATTTCTTCAATAGAGAATAAAGACTCAATATCTTTTGGACCACCTACTTTTTCGTTTTTTGCAATATATTCAATATGATTTTTGCTGAAAGCTTCGAAAATAATGAAACCACCTTTACGGAGATATTGATTTAACATCTGATGAATAGAAGATTTGATCGCACCCGGAAAATGAGCGTAGATAAGCGCAATGGCATCAAACTGCTCTTTCTGATAATCCAAAGTGGAAAGTTCTCCCACCTGATAATCAATAATAACCTGCTGTTGCCCTGCCAATTGTAACGCTTTATCTCTTCCGTTTGCACTGATGTCGAAAGCAGAAACCAGCCATCCTTGTGTGGCTGCAAAAACAGCATTTCTTCCTTCGCCTTCTGCGGGGAAAAGTATTTTACCTGGAGTTAATTGTGATAATTGTTCTCTTAGATAATTGTTGGGTTCTGTTCCATACGCAAATTCTTCGCTGCTGTACCTTTCGTCCCATCTGTTGAGCCATGTGTTGTCTGTCATTATATTAAGAATTTAAAATTGACATGAAGAAGAATCATTCATAATCTTCAATGTATTAGTTACACCAAATGTAAAATATTTCATCAAGTTTTCCGATCCCTAAAAAACGTTTACTGTCATAGATTTTTTGAATGAAAGATCTCACTAATAAAAATCTAAATACTATTCCATACAATTAAAATTTGGAGTAATTTTGAAAAATGATGAATTTAAACCAGATTTTCACCAATCAACGTACAGGAAACAATCCACAGACCAAAGCTTCACGAACTGATTTTCAAAGGGATTTCGACAGAATTATCTTCTCTTCTGCCTTTAGAAGACTGCAGAATAAAACGCAGGTTTTTCCTCTTCCGGGAAGTGTTTTTGTGCATAACAGACTTACGCATTCTCTGGAAGTATCATCCGTAGGAAGAAGTTTAGGAAGTATTATCGGTGAATTTATTGCTGAAGATTTTAAAAATGAACTCACTGAAGACTCAAAGAATTTTTATCTCTATAATTTAGGAAATGTAATTGCGGCAGCCTGTTTGTGTCATGATGTGGGAAATCCTGCATTCGGACATTCCGGAGAAGATGCCATTGCAAGCTATTTTGAACGAAATGAAAAGGATCTGAAATCAAAATTCAATGAAAAGGAGTGGGCAGATCTGGTTAATTTTGAAGGAAATGCAAACGCCATCAGAGTATTGGCACAGCAGCAACAAGGAAAAGATGCAGGAGGTACCCAGCTGACATTTTCTACACTGGCAAGTATTGCAAAATATCCGTGTGAAGCGGTTGCAAAGAAAAAAGGAGTCATTCACAGAAAGAAATTCGGTTTTTTCCAGAATGAGAAAGATATATTCCTGGAAATTGCTAAAGAAACCCAGCTTATTTCTGAAAGTGAGGAACCTCATATTTTCAAAAGGCATCCTTTTGTGTGGCTGGTAGAAGCGGCTGACGATATCTGTTACAACATCATTGATATGGAAGATGCCCACAGATTGGGAATTGTTTCTACAGCAGACTGTAAAAACCTGTTTTTCGAGCTCGTAAAATCGGAAACGGATGATGTTCAGAGAATTGAAACAAAGTTACGTTCTATATCCAATGAAAATGAACAGATATCTTATCTGAGAGCAAAAGTTATCAATGCATTAATCAACAAATCGATTGAGATGTATAAGCATAACTTTGAAACAATTCTTGAAGGAAATCTTAGTAATGGATTACTTGATATTTATAAAAAAGAAAATAAAGCACTGCAGGATATCGAAAGTTTCTCGGTAGAAAAAATTTACAATCATAAAGCTGTTGTTGAGATTGAAAATGCCGGTTACAACGTAATGTATGAATTGCTGGATCACTTTATTCCTTCCATTCTGAAACCTGATGACCAAAGAAAATCCTATGATGTAAAAGCTTTGAAATTAATTCCAAAGCAATTTATTTACAATGACGGAACCGATTATCAGAAAGTTCTTGGGGTGATTGATTTCGTTTCCGGAATGACAGACAATTACGCTACCGATTTATATAGAAAAATAAAAGGAATAGACATCGGAATGACCGTGTAGATTCTATTTATTGTAATAATTCAGAAGCCTCTTCGATTAATGACTGCATTAAAGTGGAGGCTTTTTTATGCTTTAAAAGAGGCGCAATCTGACCGGACCAGAAGAAAACCAGATCATTTTTTTGCTGTTCCAAAGCCGCTTTTCTTAATGCCCCCATAAAATGCGTCTGCAATGGGAACGGTAATGTTTTTTCTGTTGCAGCTAATAGATCTCTTGTGATTTTTGTCGTAATTCCACGTCCTAATCTTCCGGTATAAGCTCTGGTTAAAGTAGTGGATTTAGCAGCTTCAGAAAATAAAAACTCTTTGTGTATCGGTAACGCTCCGGATTCTTCAGTTGCCAGAAATGCCGTTCCGATCTGTACAGCATCAGCGCCCAGTTTGAAAGCCCCCGCAATTCCACGGCCGTTGGCAATACCTCCTGCAGCCACCACAGGAATTTTTACACGATCTTTAATTAATTGAATCAAAGCAAATGTTCCCGTAGTAGAAAGTTCTGCCTGATCCAGAAATGAAGGTCTGTGACCACCGCTTTCAAAACCGGAAGCCACAATAACATCCACGCCTGTTTTTTCCAAAGCAATCGCTTCATCAAGTGTTGTTGCATTTCCCAAAACAACCGTTCCCTGACGATGAAGATCTTCGATGAGGTTTTCACCAAGCAGTCCAAACATAAAGCTGAAAACTTTAGGCTTTATATCCAAAACCACCTCCAGCTGATTTTGAAATCTCGATTCAAAAGGGAGTGGTGTTGAAGGAATATCCGTCTGCAGAAGATCAAAATAAGGTTTGAAAGTCTCAACAGCCTTTTGATATTGTTCTTTTGTATATTCTTCGTTAATGATATCGTGATCACTTACCCAGAGATTGAGATTGTAAGGTTTATCCGTTTTGGATTGTATCGCTTTGTGAACGTCAAAGATTTCCTGCGGTGACAAAGTATACGCTCCGAAACCTCCCAATCCGCCAAGATTACTCACTGTTGTTGTCAGTTCAGCGGTGGAAAGGCCTCCGCCAAAAGGTCCCTGCAGAATAGGATATTCTATTCCCAGTAATTCCGTAATTCTATTTTTATTCCACATGATTGTATTGGTTTTCATTAAAAATCTGAATTAAGGCTGTACATTGGTCAAAGTCTTGTTAACGATCATCCATTGCCCGTCTATATGATTGAAAGTTATGAAATTATAATAATTAAAATCATACATCCTTACATTTAATTTTGCAACAGCAATCGAATTAATGATATCTATTGAGATAATTACAGCATTAAATTCCTTTCCTGATTTTTCCGGGCTTACACGGCTTCCGACTCCTTCAATATATTGCTTAGCAGTTTTGAAATAGGGAACTCCGTTAACGTCTCCGAAAAGCAAAGCATCTTTATAAAAAGCTTTGGCAAGAATATCGGTATTTCCTTCATAAATCCCTTTGAAATAATAATTCTCTATGACATTTCTTATTTCAGTTTCTGAGGTCTGATTGGTTTTCATATCCTTTAGATTTTGTGCAAGGCTACTCAGCGGAAAGCTGAGCAGCCATGCTATAATTAATGATAGTTTCATGATAAATGATGCCCGGCACCCATTCCGCCGTCAACATTGATGATGGCTCCTGAGATTAATGTGTTCTTAGCAATCGCATGAATCATCTGAGCAACTTCTTCAGGTTCTCCAATACGATTGATCAAATGAATTCCTGAATTATTGTCAAGGTCTGCACCATGCATTGGAGTTCTGATCAATCCCGGAGCAACGGTATTGACTCTGATATTATCTTTTCCAAACTCTGCAGCCAGCTGTAAAGTCAGTGCATGAATCGCTCCTTTACTCGAAATTGGTGCTGTAGAAGGAGACTCTGCAATGGCATGATATACCAATGGCGTTCCTACATTAATTACCACACCGTCTTTTTGTTTGATCATTTGAGGAATAACAGCCTGTGTAGTGAAGAATGTTCCTTTCAAATTCGTTGTTAAAAAACGATCCAGATAATCTTCGGTAACGTCCAGAAATGCTTTATTTTCATAAATTCCTGCATTATTAATAAGAACATCAACAGATCCGAATCTTTCTAAAGCTGTTTTTACCAGCGCTTCACCTGTTGCTTTGTCTGAAACATTTCCGGCAACCATTGCCAGATTTTCACCGGCTCCAAGTTCATTATAAACATCCTGTAGTTTAGATGCCGTTTGGGAATTGATTATGACATTATCATCTCGGTCTAAGAAATAACGTGCTGTTTCCAATCCTATTCCTGAAGAGGCTCCTGTTATTATTACGGTTTGTTTTTTCATTGATGATTTATTTTTTTCCTGTTGAAAATCCCTGTTCTTTTAATATTGAAACCTGTTCTCCGGCATATCCCCAGTTATCATCTTCAATCTTGTTAATGACAATATGGGTTAAGTGAGGATCCTTATTCAAAACTGAAGTGACAGCTTCACTTATTTTTCTGATTAATTGTTGTTTTGTTTCGCGGTTAAGATCTTCGCGAAGCACATCTACTTTGATGAATGGCATGATGGTAAAATTTTTAAGGTTATAGAATTAATAAGCTTCCGCTACAAGATGGATGTTTAAGTCAAAATTGTTGTAGATCAGCGTATCACCAAGGTTGGTGAAGAAATTGGAAGATCTGAATTTGATGTTGAACTTTGTTCTGTCAACCACTATTTTAGTATCCAAAACAGCAACGTTTTCCGTTTTTACAATGTGTAGACTTGTATCGATAGGATGGGTAATCCCTTTTATCGTAAGATCTCCTTTTGCATAATAGAGGTTTTCATCACCCGGTTCAGCATGCGTGATTTCGAAATAAGCTTCAGGAAACTGTTCAGAATTAAAGAAATCATCAGAAGCCAGATGATTGGCAAACTGGGTGTTGGTCTCAGTATCCTCAATATCAAGGATTTTGATGGCTCGGGTATCAATGATGAACTTTCCGGAGACAGGTTTCCCTTCTCCAAATGTGAAGTTTCCATCTTTTATACCGATAGTTCCATTGTGAGCACCGGTTACTTTTCTTCCGATCCAGTCGATAGTACTGTTTTCTGTATTGACTTTAAAATTTTTTGTGTCCATTTTTATTGGCTTTAAATATTGACACAAAGTTCAGCCGACTGGAGGAAAAAATTACGTGATGTACCTCACAAAATAGAGGAAGAGATTAATTGTTTTAAAGAGGTTGATTACTGGTGCAGCCTGCTCAAAGTTTCTCTGGTTACTCCCAGATAAGATGCAATCAGATGTTTCGGAACCAGATTGTACAATTGAGGATACATGGATAGAAGTTCTTCATACCGGAATCTGGCATCATTATTCATAAAAGATAACAAACGTTTCTGGGCGGCTACATACCCTTTATTGGTTCTCCATCTGAAAAAATGTTCAACTTCATGAATTTCATTACAGATCTTTTCCCTGTCCTCGTTGGAAATAGAAAGGATGCTGGCATTGGTGATACAGTCTACATTGATGGTTGCCCTTGTTTTACTGTAAAGTGCATCAAAATCTGTCACCCACCACGTAGGCATGGCAAACTGAAGGATAAACATTTTCATGCTGTCATTAAGATAAAAAGCTTTCAGACAGCCTTCCAGAACAAAATATTCATGATTCACAAAATCGCCTTCCGAAATAAGACTTTGCCCTTTTTTTAAAGAGATCAGGTTAAAATGTCTGAAAACATAATCCAATTGCTCTTCAGTAATTGAAGTGAATTTAGAGATGTGATCTTTTAATATTTCTTTTGAATTGACCATGATGTAATGAATATTCAAAAGTAAGTCTTTTTCAGAATAATTTTGGTTTTAAAAAAAAATATGATATCATCAAGTCTGATTTCCCGGGGATTATATTCCGGATCTTACATTTATTTTTCTTATATTTAAGCAGCTACTTACAAAAAATGTTTTTAACAAAAACAGGTGGTGTAACGACATATTAATAAAAATTAAAACTATGAGTATATATTTTGCACCCGTTATTTTCTTCGGGCTTATCATTTTATTCGCTTCGTTTTTTGTCGTTAAGCAGGAAACAGCAGCGATTATAGAGCGTTTCGGGAAATTCCGTGCGGTAAAGCATTCAGGTCTTCACCTTAAGTTACCCATCATAGATCAGATTGCTAAAAGACTTAATCTGAGAATTCAGCAGTTGGATGTACTGATTGATACCAAAACATTAGACAATGTTTTCATCAAAATGAAAATTTCTGTTCAGTATCAGGTCATTAGAAGTCAGGTGGGAGATGCTTATTATCGTTTGGAAAATCCTGAAAATCAAATTACTTCTTTTGTTTTTGATGTGGTAAGAGCAGAAGTTCCCAAGTTGAAGCTTGATGATGTTTTTGTAAGAAAAGATGATGTGGCCATTGCAGTGAAAAGCGAGCTTCAGGATGCCATGAACAGTTATGGTTATGATATTATCAAAGCTTTGGTAACAGATATTGATCCGGATGAGCAGGTAAAACATGCCATGAACAGGATCAATGCAGCAGAAAGAGAAAAAACGGCTGCTGAATACGAATCTGAAGCACAAAGAATCAGAATTGTTGCGGTTGCAAAAGCAGAAGCAGAATCTAAGAAATTACAAGGGCAGGGAATTGCCGACCAGAGAAGAGAAATTGCAAAAGGACTTGAAGAGTCTGTAAGAATGCTGAATAATGTGGATATCAATTCTCATGAGGCTTCAGCGCTTATTGTAGTAACACAGCATTATGATACTTTACATTCTGTGGGCGCCAGCAACAGAAGTAATCTTGTACTCCTTCCCAATTCACCCACTGCAGCCAGCGGAATGCTGAATGATCTTGTGGTAGCGATGACTACAGCCAACACAGTAGGAGAAGCTACTAAAGGAAAATATCCTGATCCTCCACAAAAAGAGACTGGGTTTTAAGATAAAAAGGAAAATGAAGATATAATGGTTAACTTTTCCGGATTGACCAAAAAGTAACTTCTGACTTCCTTCTTCCCGCAAAATAAAAAACCGCTTCTGAATTTTCAGAAGCGGTTTTTATTATTTCTTCGTTTTAGAAACCTGTTCTACCAATGTATATTTGATGGAAGAAGCATCTGCCGGAGGATTTTCGATTTTTTCTGTTTTTACTTTTAAAACATATTCGTAACCCGGCTCATAAGTAAAGCCTTCAATGTGGCTGTAGAAATTCGTCCAGGCTGCAGAAGCGCTTTCTTTTACCTGCATGCATTGCATACGACCGGCTCCAGCAGAACACTCTACGGTTTGCGGCCCTACGATAATTGTCTTTTCATTGGCTGCCATTTCTGCTTTTTTCGTTTTAGAAACCTGCTTTACCAAAGTGTATTTTATGGAAGATCCGTCAGCCGGCGGATTTTCAATTTTTTCTGTTTTTACTTTTAAAACATATTCATACCCCGGTTCATAAGTAAATCCTTCGATATTGCTGTAGAAATTGGTCCAGCTTGCGGAAGTGTTTTCTTTTACCTGCAGACATTTCATAGGAGCTACTCCTGTACAATCTGCTGTTTGTGGTCCTACGATGAATGTTTTTTCATCACCTGCGGATGCATTGGCTGTGGTTGTACATTGCGTCATTGCGAATAATGCTAATGCGGGTGCTGCCCCTTTTAGAATTGTTGCTATACTTTTCATAAACTTGATTTTCCCCATACCTCGCAATTACTGTGCCGAAAAAAAATACTGAATTTGTAGTACTTCTGCTATTGTTTTTTACTTTTTTAATTGTTTAATTTGAATTTCTTAAACACTAACCAAAATATAATTCTTATAATAAATATGGATAATCAAATGCAAGTTGAAAATTACAGGATTCAAAAACCTGAAATGTGGGCAGGAAATATCGGGGATGAGGAAATAAAAAACCGAATCAAAGACTCCGAATTTGCCAGAAGACAAATTGATGAAGGTCGCGATTACTGCTATTTTTTAGACAAAAAATACTATACAAGCAATACGGAAAACAGTGAGTACGTATGCATGGCTTATACTCTGAACGAACCGGGAAACCTGGAAAGGGCTTCTGTTTCTGATGTGATTGTTGAGGAAAATGAAGTTTACCAGATTCACAGGATCAGTGTGTTGAGGGATGGAGTGCTGATCGATAAGATTCCGGACACAAAAATAAAGGTTCTTGACAGTGAAAACCAAAGCAGTGGAGGGGTTCTAAGCAGTAATAAAAAAATCAATATTACCATTAAAGATCTCAGGCTGTATGATGTTCTGATTTTAGAAGATTCAAGAATCAAAGAATTTACAGACCGCGATTTTCTTAGAAAGGAGTTCTCAAAATATGTCTGGGTAAGTCCGGATAACTATTGGGCTTATGGCAGTTTTAAATTCACGTTTATCAATGAGCGTGAAGAGACTATTGCTTACAAAAAAACATTTTTCAGAGATGAACAGGGCAATGTTCTTGAGCCGGAAATCAGTTATCTGAAAAAAGGAGACAGATTTGTCATTGAAGAAGAGAATTATATCAACCCTGTAGATTCAGGCCGTGAAATTTTCCCTTATGTAGATTTTGCTACAGAAAGCAACTGGAAAGATCTTTCCAACTATATTGTACCGTTCTATGAGGAGATTTTCAACAAATCTTCTTTAAAGGATTTTGCTCCCAACCTGGTTGAAAAACTGGATGCCATTGCTGATCAGGATGAAAAACTGCAGTTTGCCATAGAATATGTACAAAATCATATTTATTACGTCTTCAATGCAGATGAAATGAATGGACATAAACCACAGGAGCCGTCAGTAACCTATGAAAATAAACAGGGTGATTGTAAGGCAAAATCGGTTTTATTGAAAGTAATCCTTGATTATATAGGAGTAGACGCCTCTGTAGTTCTGGTTAATTTTAATACGGATTATTATATTAAATACTATCTGCCGTCCCTGTTAAGTTTCAATCATGTTGTCGTAAAAGTGAATTATAAAGGTGAAGAATATTTCATTGATGCAACCATTCGTGATGAATTCGGATTGATTGAAAACAGAGGCTTTATCTATTTTATGCATTTTCTGGAAGTTAAGAAAGATCAGGAGCTTCAGGTAAGAAAATCTTATAAATTCCCTTACTTCTGCATTGATGAAAGAGTTGATTTAAATGCACAGGGCAATACAGGAAAGCTTACTCTGTCAACGACTTATAAAGGAAACAGAGCCAATGCTATGAGAAGGTATTTTAAAAGTACCAATAAAAGAGAAATCATAGACAGCTGGAACAGCTTTCTTTTCTATGCGCTTAATTATTCAGGTGACCGCAATGGTACAGATGTTCGAAACGTATTCAAAGATGCTGCTATTGATGTAGTCAGTGATGATAAGAAACTGAATGAAGTTAAGATCCAGTATACCGCAACCATTGAAAATCCTTATTTTGTGGATCCGCAGAAAAACCGTTTTCTAATGTACTTTGACCGAAATGTAGTGAAGGCGAGTGCAAGAGATTTCATCCACAAAGATTTACCTTTCTGGCATAATTTCGACAGTGAGAAATATGAAATCAATTTGCAGACGGATCAGAAAATTGATGTTGAAGAAAAATATACAGTTCAGGAAAGTACAATATCCAACCCATATTTTGATTATAAAAGTCGAAAAAAAGTAAACAAAAATGGGGCAAGTGTGTACATTGAATACAATCCTCTGATTAATATTGAAATTCCACAAAGCGAGTTTGAACAATTCCGAACAGATCATCATACTGTTGCTGACAGTAATTTCGGACTGGGAATTGATATCATTGAACCGGGACTCATGAATATGCTTAAATTCAACTTTAAGAAAAAATTCAAATAGAATCCTTTAAGTTCAAAGTTCAAAGTTTAAGGTTTAGAATTACGGCGGGCGGCGAAGCCGCCCGCCGTAATTCTTTACTATGATTATTATATTAGTTTACAATCAAAAAACACAAATTCATTATGTCTAAAATATTTTTTCTCGCTTCCTGTATGACCTTTTCTCTGGTCAGTGCCCAAAAACTAACCAAAGAAAACGTTACTGGATTCTGGAAACTAAAGGAAGCCGGATTTTATGAAGGTAAAAAGAAAGTGATAAAAGAGTTCGATAACTGCCGCCTGATGAGAAATTATGCGATCAGGGAAGATGGTTTCGCCATTTATAATTATGTAGAAGGGAAGTCGGGTGACTGCAGTCCATCTGAACCAAGACTTTCTTTCTGGAGAGTTGTAGAAAACAGGATCCAGTTTTATGTAGATGATAAAAATATCCTTGAAGAAGTGGAAGTAACAATCAATAAAGATCATACGATAACCTTTTCAAGCTATATTCCTGAACCGAAAAAAGTAGATGGAGACATCCTTGCAGAGAAGATAGTAAACACGGTTCATTACGACATACTTGAAAAACAATATTAACCGTAAACACAAAATTTTTAAGGTATGAATTATGTAACGGTCATCTATCTCGGAAATCAGGTATTGTATGCCATGTATTTCTTTGGAAGAATGGGTAGTGAAGTTGA
Source organism: Chryseobacterium sp. AG363 (assembly GCF_003610675.1). Taxonomy (NCBI): domain Bacteria; kingdom Pseudomonadati; phylum Bacteroidota; class Flavobacteriia; order Flavobacteriales; family Weeksellaceae; genus Chryseobacterium; species Chryseobacterium sp. AG363. The sequence goes on along the minus strand of NZ_RAQF01000002.1, from coordinate 1,772,513 downwards.
TGTTTCAGGACTGGATTATACCGTTTCCGGAATTTTATCTTTATTTCTGATCTTCGCCGGATATCTGAATGCAAAAAAAGGAATGATCTACAGAACCGTCCTATGGATGTTTTTTGTGAATGTCTTCTTATTCGTTTGCTCCGGTTTGTTTGATCAGTTTGGAAGCGATTTTAATATTCTTTCTACAGGTAATAGTGACAGTTTTCTTTTTACATTGGCACTGCTTGTTTATAACGGATATCTTTTTCCTTTAACGATTATCCTTGACGGATCAGGTCTGGCTTTGATAGTTCCGGTTGTATTATCATGTATTCTGCCTTCATTGGGTTATCTGATTGGGAAGAAACTCCCTCAGAATAAACAGAATTCTACCAACATATAGTCATTGCGAACCGAAGGTGAAGCAATCTCAATCTAAAAGTAAAGGTCGGAAAACGCAAAGGCGCAAGTATTATTAGAAGGAATGCTTTTAAGGCGCAAAGATTTTATCTCCGATAAAATTTCAAAACTCTGTTTTGTCATTCCGGGAAAAGCAAGGAATCTAAACTTTAATATCCTCTACAGCTCTTGAAAACTAGGCAGATATTATTAAAAAAAATCTGCGAAATCTCCACAATCTGCGAGAAAAATAATATCATCATTTGCTGAAAATCTCACATTGTGCTAAGTCGAAATGCTCTTGCGTCTTCAAAATTAAGAAAGAAAAGAAACTAAAGGCTATTCCTGATTTTGAGGCTGGTTATTGGACGTAAAGAATTTCTGCTTCCCGATCAACAGTTCAAAAAACAGTCTGAAATCTGAGATTAAAGACCATAAAGGATATTTAAAAGTAGCCGGCTTATTCTTCTCAATCACGGCGTGGCTGAACCAGGCAAATCCGTAGCCTACAATTGGAATATACCATAGAAATCTTTCTTTTCCGGAACTGATGACATAACATATTACGAAAAATACGAGAAACGTTCCGATGAAATGGAAAATGCGGGTACCTGTTTTACTATGCTCAGTAAGATAAAACTGATAAAACTCTCTGTATGTTTTGATTCTTTCAGACATGGCGGGTTAGTTTATTGGTTCAATTGAGTTGAAAGCAATAATTCTGCCGATTTTTAAAAGAGCCCAAAAAAGTAAAAAAGCAAAATAACAAATCAGGTCTTTCCATCAGGTGTAACCTATTTGCTATTTTGCCTTTCCGCAATTTTATTAAATGCTTATATTTAGCTGTCTTTTAACTCTTTTCCAAGCTTACTGTTTTTGTATCCGTAGCAGAAATAAATAACCATACCGATCAGGAACCACATTCCGAACCAGAACCAGTTCTCATGGCTCATTCCTGTAAGAAGATACAGACATGAACTTAAACCAATCAATGGAATTAATGATAAATTCTTGATAAAAGCTACAATACATAGAATCAGGTTGATGATGATAAAAAAGAAAATAGAAGCTCTGAATTCTCCTTCATTAGGATCTGACCAGTTCATCAGATTATCAAAAAACTCAGGCTGCCACTGGTAGAAAGCCAGTAAACCTCCAATGAAAATGACAGGGAAAATGATTTTACCATTCACGTAAGGAAGGTGGAATCTGCCTTTAATTTTTTCTTTAGCTGGAAGCATTAGTACTCCGGCACATACCAGTACAAAAGCGAAAATAGTTCCGATACTTGTAAAGTCAAGAATAAAAGTTTTATCTGTAAACAGGATAGGAATACCTACCACAATCCCAGTAACGATAGTTGCGTATGATGGTGTTTTATACTTAGGATGTACTTTTTGAAATCTTGCAGGCATCAGTCCGTCACGGCTCATGGCATACCATATTCTTGGCTGTCCCATCTGGAAAACCAATAATACGGTAGTAATGGCAACAATTGCAACGAAGGAAACTACAAGCTCCATCCAGGCTACATTGGCATTCGTTTTTTCAAATATAAATGAAAGCGGATCTCCCACACCATCAAATTTTTTGTAATCTACCATACCTGTTAATACCAATGTCAGAGCAATATAGATCACGGTACACAATACAAGGGAGATAATCATTCCTTTTGGTAAAGTCTTTTGTGGGTCTTTAGTCTCTTCAGAAAGAACACTTAAAGCATCAAATCCGATATAAGCAAAGAATACTCCGGATACGGCACTCATTACCCCTGCAAAGCCATTTGGCATAAAGGATGGTGTTCCCGTTGTAGGACTTACCGGAGTCCAGTTTTCAGTATTGATATACGCAAAACCAACCAGTATAACCAATATAATTACTCCAAGCTTTAAGATAACCAGAGAGTTATTGAAGTTTTTACTTTCTTTTACTCCTACATAACAAAGCCATGTAATTAAACCATTGATCACCAACGCCGGAATATCTACAATGAATTTCAAACTTCCGATTAATGGAGCGGTCTTCCATGCATTTAAGAGTTCCTTGTTTTCTGAACCATATTGAACGGCTTTTCTGGCTTCGGTATAGCTGCAGGTAAGATAATCAGGGATATGCATTCCGAGACGTCCTAAGAAACTGGTGAAATAATCTGACCAGGAAAAGGCTACGTAAATATTCCCGAAAGAATATTCCATGATCAGAGCCCAGCCGATAACCCATGCAATCAATTCCCCAAAACTGGCATAAGCATATGTGTAGGCAGAACCTGCCGTAGGAATTCTGCTGGCAAATTCAGCGTAGCATAAAGCGGTAAACCCACAGGCAAAGCCACAAATCAAATAGAGTAGTATTACACCGGGACCGCCTCTGAAAACGGCTTCTCCCAAACTGCTGAAACTCCCAGCTCCAATAATGGCCGCAATACCAAAAAATACAATGTCCCATACCCCTAAGACTCTTAAAAGCCCTGTTGATGTATCTGTATCTGAATAGATTTTTCTTCTAAAAAGTTGACTCATTCAATAACTATATTTGATTTGAAAAAAAGCAAATGTAATGATTTTTTATTTTGATGTTAACAGTTGTTAAAAACATTTGGGGAAAAATGCGCAAACAAAAGAATTTACTCTTTATAAATGGGAATTTCCACATAACTGTCGTTGTACCATTTTATTTCCAAAGGCTCACCTGCATCTTTTATAGTTTCATCACTTACATTTTTTCCTGTGCCATAATTGACCTGCCAGTTCTTATTTTTATTAACTCCTACCAGTAAGACCAGTTTACTTCCTTTTTCTATTTTTTTGCTGATGAAAAATGAATTTTTGATTGGGATCTGCTCCTTTTTGCCAGGTTTAAGCAGATGACGTTTGGAATTGTTTTTTGCATAGCTGGCTCGGGTAAGATGTGTAGACAGTAAAAATATCTTACCATCAGGCTGTACCTGATATAATAGGGTTTTGGGATCAAAATCCTTTTTGTTGATGGAAACGTTGAATATTCCGGATAAATTTCCGCTTATTGTAATATCCTTTTCCAGAATTTCACTTTCAAAATAAACAGAATTGGTTACATACACACTATCCTGTTTGCTTACTGTATGATAAAGATATTTCGGATTTCTGTCTTTAAAGTCAATGGTCTGTTGGGTAAATTGTTCAGTTCCGGGTTTCTCAAAAACTGAAGAACCGTTTTTACGGTCCTGAAGATAAAATTTAAGAGAAGATGAGTGCATTTTATCAAGAGTAGGAACATGTTTCCATGTATTACTGTTCATGATCTGAAAATTGACTTTATCTTTCAGAAGGTCCGGTTTTTTGCCATCCTTCAGAATATAATCGAACCATGAAAAAGCAAGTTTATCAATACTTATTCTGGCTACAGGATCTATGAGTAGATTCCCATAACCGAAAACATAAACATAATTATTTCCATAGCTTTGAGCTGCTGCATGATCATAAGGTCCTATCACTAAATAATGGTTAGGATTTTTGTTGTATTTGTGATGTTCTTTATAATAATACAATGCTCCGATCTGATCAGCATCATAATAGCCTGTAGTCGTTAAAACAGGAATGTTTATTTTGGCAAATTCTTTTTTGTAAGGGACCATGTTTTGCCAGTATTTATCATAACCGGGATGATCCAGCCATCTTTGGAATATTGTATTGGGCTTCCCGCTTAAAGAATCAAGGGCTCTGAATGATCTGCCGCTTTTGTACCATGCTGTATTGATAGAATCCCATTTTGTATCATTATTAAAGCTTGCTTCATCAGTCAGCTTATTATTGGTGACATATTGAATCCACTGGAGCATATAGCCCTTGAAGACATTATTCTGAGAAGGATAATCTATTCCGATCCCTACCGAAACCTGAGGCACAATGGTTTTCAAAGCCGGGTGCAGTTTTTTGGCAGCTGCCCATTGGCTGAATCCTAAATAACTTCCGCCTATCATTCCTACTTTACCATTGCTCCACGGTTGCTTGCTTACCCAGTCTATGACTTCATAAAGATCCTGCGCTTCATCTTCAAATGGATGATTGGGGTCATTGCTGTCTCTCTTTCCCCGAGTATTAACCACGGCTCCTACATAATTGTAAACAGCTGCTCTTTTCCCCATCCCTGCATCTACAAATTCTCCGGCATAAATATTATTGGTAAGTATAACAGGAAGAGGAGACGTGTTTTCTTTTTTTCTTACAATTGTAATGGTGAGTTTTGTTCCTTTTTTTAAAGTAAGGATTTTGGATTCGATGATGAATTTCTCCTTCTCCTTTACTTTAAAAAGCTGCATAATCTGGGGTTTGATGCTGGAGTAGGTCTTATAATTGGCATAGTTTTTACATAAAGCCAGAGCGGAAGCATAGTCAATACTATCCTTATCTTTTTGTTTGTCAAGTACTGTTTTCAGTCTTTTTTTATGATCCCCTACATCTGAATCAATATCCAGGGTGGGTCCTACTTTGGCCGTCAGTGGCCCGGATAAACTTTCATATCTTGTAGTAAAGGCCGCTTGAAGAGCATCTGGAAACGGAATATTTTTATCCTTTTCAATCAGCCTGGCTATACTGTAGATTTCATGAGCAAGATATTTGTTCCCTGCCATATTATGATCTGCATATTCCTTACGGTAATCGGTTAAACTTGTAATGGAATTTTTGTAATCCTTTGCCGCAAGTTGTAAACGGAACAGATTATCTAAAAACGTGAGTATATACTTCGGTTTGTTCTTAGGAGACTGATATTCAGTAATCACCTTTAAAGCAAGTTCGGGAATTTGTTTTTCCAAAATCACAGAATCTGTAGTTGCTGCTTTCGGAAAGTAAAACTTCTGTGCCTGCATTATATTGACAAAAAATAATGCTAAGAGTATCTTAAATTTCATTAATGGTATTTTTTGAGCTGGTGATGAAAAGTATCACATCAAAAAATGTTCTTAATCATCGTATTGCTCAATTGGTTATTTTTTAGCGGGCTAAATTAAGAATTTTTATCAGTAAAGAATGAAATGATCTTATTATTATTTTATTGCATAAAGCCCGCTGAAATATATTTAGAAAAGGTTTTTAGTCTTTATAAACAGGAATTTCCACATAGCTGTCATTGTACCATTTTATCTCCATGGGTTTACCGGAGTCCTTTACTGTTTCATCACTTACATCTTTACCGGAACCATAATTGATCTGCCAGTTAGGACTTTTATTCACTCCGACCAATAAAAGAAGTTTGCTTCCTTTCTCTATCTTTTTACTCATGAAATAGGAATTGTTAATCGGGATTTGTTCCATTTTATTCGGTTCAAGAAGCTGCCGTTTTTCATTGTTCTTCGCATAGCTGGCCCTAACAATGTGAGTGGAGAGTAACGAAGACTTTCCATCCGGTTGAATTTGATATAAGGAAGTATCCGTATCAAAATCTCTTTTATTGATAGAAACATTGAAGACTCCGGAAAGGTTTCCACTCATGATGATATCCTTATCAAGAACTTCACTTTCAAAAGCGACAGAATTTGTCATTTTTATGCTGTCTTTTTTACTGACTTTATAATAAGTGTCTTTCTGGTCTCTGTTTTTAAGATCAACAATTTGTGTTGTGAAATTTTTGGTTTCAGGCTTATTAAATACAGAAGATGTGTTTTTTTTGTCCTGAAGGTAGAATTTCAAAGACGAATTATGCATTTTATCAAGATGGGCTACATGCTTCCATGTATTGGTGTTCATTACCTGAAAATTGATTCTGTCTTTTAAAATTTCAGGTTTTTTTCCTCCTTTAAGAATATAATCAAACCATGAGAAAGCAAGATCATCGATGCTTATTCTGGCCACCGGATCAATAGGACTGCCATTCACGTAAGTAAATCCGAAACTTTGTGCACCGCCGTGGTTATAAGGGCCTATTACCAGATAATGATCTGCGTTTTTATTGTATTGATGATGCTGTTTAAAATAATACAATGCGCCAATCTGATCATCATCATAATATCCTGTCGTGGTAAGAACAGGAATGTTAATTTTAGAAAAATCTTCTTTGTAAGGAACCATTTTCTGCCAGTACTCATCATATCCCGGATGATCCAGCCATCGCTGGAATATTTTGCTGGGTTTCCCGCTTATTTTATCTAACGACCTAAATGATTTCCCGCTTTTGTACCATTTTGTAAAAATAGAATCCCATTTTACAGCATTGGTAAAATCTGCTTCATCGGTAAACTTATTATTGGTAACATACTGTATCCACTGAAGCATATAGCTCATGAAGATATTATTCTGAGCCGGATAATCAATCCCGATTCCCACGGCAACCTGAGGAACAATCGTCTTTAATGCCGGATGCATTTTTTTTACGGCTGCCCACTGGCTGAAGCCTAAATAACTTCCTCCGATCATTCCTATTTTCCCGTTGCACCAGGGCTGTTTGCTGACCCAGTCTATCACTTCATAGATGTCTTGCGATTCATGTTCAAAAGGATTATTGGCATCATTGCTGTTTCTCTTGCCTCTCGTATTCACAACAACCCCTACGTAATTGTATGTAGCAGCTCTCTTTCCAAAGAAACCATCAATAGGGCCTGCATAGATATTATTGGTTAAAATAACAGGAAGCGCGGAAGTATTTTTCTTTTTGCGGACTATAGTGATCGTTAACGTGTTTCCGTTGATCTTAAGATCTTTCGTTTCGGTAATGAATTTTTCATTGTCTTTTGAAGCCAGCAGCTGCATGACCTGAGGTTTGATGCTGGAGTAGGTTTTATAATTCAGATAATTTTTACATAGAGCCAGTGCCGTTTTGTAATCGATGCTGTCCTTATCTTTTTGTTTATCAAGAAGATTCTTCAACAGTTTTCTGGATGCGTTCACATCTCCGTTAAGAGCGAGTTCCAGTCTTGGAATCAGTTTTTCCGGAAGGCTTTCGTATTTTTGATTAAATACTTTTTGAAGGGCATTGGAAAATGAGGTATTGTTTTCTTCTTGCTCCATTTTTGCAAGGGCATATAGTTCAAATCCGATGTATCTGTAGTCTCCCATATTGTGATCTGCAAAGAGCTTACGGTTTTCGAAAAGGGAGGCCAATGAATTTTTATAATCATGAGCCACCAGCTGCAAGCGGAAAAGATTATCCATAAGGTCAACCGTATTTTCAGGTTTATACTTTGCAGGCTGAAGGAGGGGAATCACTTGTTGCGCAAGTCCTGGAATCTGTTTTTCCAATATAACAGAGTCATTTACAGCTGTCTTTGGAAAATAAAACTTTTGTGCCTGCAGGAGGTTTACAAAAATTAATGCTAAAAGAATCTTAAATTTCATGAGATGGTGTGTTTATGGTATGTTTTTAGCTGCTGTTGAAAAAGTATCAAATTAAAATATGTTTTTGATAACTGTTTATTAAAATTGTTTATATTTTATCAAACGAATGTAGTAAATTTTATCATTGTATGGTGAGAAAATTTACATTGTTATCAAATAAGAATTAACTGTCATTAACACTGTTAAAACTTGCTTAAACAATAAGTTTTTAATATTTTCGTTAACTTATTTAGACTAATTTTCTTATATCAAGAAGAATGAAATCAAAAAAAATACTTTTAGCGGCTGCTGTAATTTATTTCGGAATCTCCGATGCTCAACAGTCCCAATATTTTACCCAGAAAGAAAATTACAGGTTCAATCTAGCCGAAAATCTTTATCAGACCAAAATATACAATGCTTCTCAATACGAATATGCAAGACAATATTTCTACAATCAGAATTTGTCCCGTTCGAAAAAGGAAGGCGCCCAGTTTTTTGATAATGTGATCGGTGTGATTCTTCAGAAAAATCATGCTGAAGAAGGGTTAACGGCTTTCATGAAAGAATATCCTAATTCTGCTTATTTTGCTCAGTCTAATCTTCCACTGGCAGATTACTATTTAGCAAAAAAAGATTTCGATAAGGCGCTGGAGACTTTGAAAAAAGTAAACCAGTATCAGCTTTCGAAAGAGGAGAATACCGAGTATATTCTGAAGCTTGGATATGCAAAATTCATGACGGGTGATTCCAAGGGAGCTACTGATGCCCTTGAAGAAGCTTATAAATCAGCAGATCAGTCCCAAAAAGGAGATATTGCTTATATGCTTGGGCATTTGTATTACAGCAACAGACAGAATGATAAAGCTTTCCAGTATTTTGATTCGATAAAGGATCAGGATAAGTTCTCCAAACTGGTACGCCCTTATTATGTACAGATGTATTATAATGATAAGAATTACGACCAGGCGATCACGGAAGGAACAGCTTTGTTGAACGAAAATATTTCAGATTCTTATAAAGCAGAAGTTCATAAGATCATTGGGGAGAGTTATTTCATGAAGAATGATTACACTTCTGCCTATCCACATTTAAAAGATTATCTGAGTGTACAGCAGAATCCATCTGAAAACGATTTGTATGAGATGGGATTTGTGGCTGCACAGCTAAAGAAATATGATGAAGCGGTTTCTTATTACAACCAGCTTCTGAACAGTAATTCTGCTTTAGCTCAAAATGCTTATTACCAGTTAGGAAATGCTTATCTGGCCGTAGATAAAAAACAGGAGGCTCTTTCTGCATTCCGCTCTTCTTATCAGATGGATTATGATGCGAAAGTGAAAAAACTGGCTCATGAGCAGTACGCTAAATTAAGTTACGATATCGGTAACCCGTTTGAAAGTCCTTCGGCGGTAATTCAAAGTTATATCAACGAAAGTCAGAACGGAGCCAATGCCACAGAAATGAGGTCATTATTGGTGAAATCTTATCTGTATTCCGGAAACTATAAAGAAACGCTGAATGCGATTGACAGATTACAGAGTTCAACTCCTGAGATCAACAAAGTAGACCAGGAGGTTTCTTATTTATTAGGAACGGAGGAATTCAACAAAGGAAACTATGACGAAGCTGAGAAATATTTCTTAAGAAGTCTAGGCTTTAATATCAATAAAGAATTCAACAGCAGAGCTTTATACTGGCTGGCACAGGTATATTATCAGAAAGGAAATTATCCATCTGCCATTGTTCGTTATGAAAAGCTTCTTACGGAAAACTTCCCTGAAAAGCAGCAGCTTCCTTATGATTTGGGATATGCCTATTTTAAATCTAAGAAATTTGATCAGGCGGCTACTTATTTCAAACAATATCTTGCCAATCCGAAACCGGAATTTAAAAATGATGCAGAACTTCGTCTAGCAGATATCCATTATGCCAACAATGATCTGAACGAAGCCATTGCTATCTATGATAAAAACGAAGATGCTACGGATTATACTTTGTATCAAAAAGCAATGGCTCTGGGATTCAAAGGAGATACACAGGCGAAGATTAACAACCTTAAAAACCTTTTATCAAAATATCCGGATTCAGAATATTATGATGACGCTCAGTACGAAATAGGAACAGCCTACGCTGCTCAGGATGATTTTGCCAACTCCAATGATTATTTCGGAAAAGTAATCAAAGGTTCTTCTGACAAAGATCTGATTGCTAACGCATCTATTTACAGAGCACAAAATTATATAGACCAGAATCAGAATGATAAAGCTCTTTCTGAACTGAAATCTCTGGGTGAGCAGTATAAAAATACGGCCTATGCTCAGAAAGTAGTTCAGGCTGCAAAACCTATCTTTACGAAAAACGGAGACGTTTCAGGTTATGAGACTTTCGCTAGAAATGTTGGGGTAAATGTAGATGCTGCTGAAATTGATGAGATCAATTTATCTACAGGGAAGCAGCTGTTCGCGAAGAAAGATTATAAGAATGCAATTTCTTACTACGAAAAGTATCTGACACAGAATCCTACAGGTGAAGGATTGTACCAGGCTAAGTACGAATTAGGAGAAAGTTATTATCAGACTAACAATTCAACTAAAGCTTTACTTGTTCTTCAGGAAGTTGCTGTAATTCAGAATGATTACCAGGATGATGCACAAACTCGTTTAGCTCAGATCTTCCTTGCACAGGGGAATACTACAGAAGCTAAAAAGTACCTTGAAGGCATTAAAAATTCTTCCAACATCAGCATTAAAAACTATGCGAATGTGGAATTGATGAAACTGTATGCAGAAGAAAATAATTTCTCTGAAGCGGAAAAATTAGCCAATGCAGTGATTGCTAATTCTAAAAACTCGGCAGCCGTTATTGAAACTGCGAAAGTGATCAAAGCAAGAAGTCTGATGAACTCAGGAAAAGATAAAGATGCACAGACTGCCTATTCTTCTCTTGAAAAATCATCCAATACTTCGGTAGCTGCAGAAGCTTTATATGCAAAAGCCTATTATCAGAACAAAGGAAAAGCTTTCAAGTCTTCTAATGAGACGATCTTTAAGCTTGCCAACAACTATGCTTCAGAAGAATTCTGGGGAGCAAAAGCGTTGGTATTGATGGCTAAAAACTATATCGGCCTGAAAGATAACTACCAGGCAAGCTATACCTGTGATCAGATCATTGCAAACTATAAGGACTTCCCTCAAATTGTTGCAGAAGCAAAAGAAGTTAAAAAACAGATTAAGAAATAGTACATGAAGGTTTTTAAAATTACCATATATTCTTTTTTAATTTCTGCTTCACTCTGGAGCTGCATTCCTTCGTACAGTGCCTATCCAAAAGAGTATAACCAAGCAAAAGCTGACTTCCAAAAACAAAAGGCTTTTGTAGTGAATAAGGATCTTAAGAAAGAATTTGAGATTTTAAAACATTCTGATATTTATGAAATTGTAGAAGACAGTACCAATGTATCTAAGATAACACTGCATCCGATGAAAACCTATACTCCTCCTTGCGGAAACCCAATGATTGGAAGTATGATTACAGTCGGGTTACTGCCTTCAGCATTTCCTTATGATATTTTTTACAGTTATGATGTAGCTGAGAATAGTGCAACAAAAAATTATCAATACAAATTACAAGTTTATCAAAGCCTTTGGCTGTTTAATATATTCAGACTGGGGAGAACTTTTTCAAAACAGTCGGGGAAAGCTTTATTAGGCAGTTATATTGCTTCCAATAAATAAAAGCCCGTTATATATTTTTTTCAAATAAAGAAAATATGAACAAGAAAATTCAATTATTATCCATATTATTTTTAGGGTTCTCGTCGGTGGCGTTTTCCCAGATCAAGGAGGAAAAGCTGGTTCTTAACAAAAAAAGAGAGCCGGAAGTGAAGAAGATCGAGAAGAAAAAAACTTCTGTGGAAACTATCAAGAATTATCCGCCGGAAGAGAAATCGCAGACTCCTGTGAAGTATACCATCACGGATGTTCCTGCTGTTTCAGATTTTAAAACTTCAACTATTCAGGGAGAAGATGTAGCACCCAAATTTGACGGAACCGCTCAGAATAACTATTTTCAGTTTGGAATGGGTAATTATGGAAAAGTTCTGGTAGACGGAAACGTTTCAAAAACCCTTGAAAATAAGCTTGAAGTAGGAGCTGATGTTCATGTTTTGTCTACGAATGGTCTTAAAAAAGATTATGACTGGAAATCCGGGCAGACTTCTGCTAATATCGGAGCTTTCTTAAACTCTTACGGAGAAAAAGGGAAGTTTAACCTTAACGCTGAATATGGTTTAGACAGCTATAATTATTATGGAATCTACGCCATGCAGCCTACGGGAGAGCTTGATCTTAAACAAAAAGTAAATCAGTTTAAAGTAAACGGGTACTATGATTTTTATTCCAATGAAATCTTAAATGATGTAAGGGTAAAATCATCATTCCTGAAAGATCATTTTGATGCTTCGGAAAACCAGGTTTCCATTCTTGCAAACTTCTCCAAGCATGCTGTTGAATTAGGAAAATCAGGAATCAACCTGAATGCAGATTTGGGAGTAGGATTGGATGCTGTGAAGACAGATTTTGCCATCAGAGATAAAAACTCTTCCAACTTCTTCAATACCAGCCTGACCCCGAAAGTAACATTCAGCAAAGGAGATTCTTATTTGATGTTAGGATCTTCATTCTCTTTCCTGAATGCTAAAAATTCAGCAGAACTGGTTTCTCAGCAGAAAAACAATAAAACGTATTGGTTCCCGCAGGCGGAGTTCCAGTTTGCAGCTGCCAAAGAATTTAAATTCTACGGAGGGGTAGACGGAGGTCTGAAGCTGAATACCTATGGAGATATGTTGCAGACGAATCCATTCATCCTTTCTGACCAGTTTTTAAAGCCAACGGAGACGAAATATCATTTTTATGTAGGATTGAGAGGAGATATTGATGAAACGTTGAAATACGACTTCTCTGCAGGTTATGGAAAGATGAGAGATATTATGTTCTTCAAGGGCAACGGTCTTTTCGATAATACATCTGTAAACCGTTCTGCATATAATTTTGCCAATACATTCTCTGCAGTGTATGATGATGGAAACGTAAGTGATATCAAAGGGAGTGTACAATATTTCCCATTGGCCAATCTTATTATTGATGGAGAGTTAAGGTTTACAAAGTATGATCTTAAGAACTATGAAAATATTTATAACGTTCCTTTATTCAATGCAAGCATCGGGGCAAAATATACAATGCTTGACAAAAAGCTACTGTTAGGATTTAAAGGAATCTTTGCAAGTGACAGAACGACAAACTCTTATGCGATTGAAGGAGTAGGTGCTCCGAATGTAATTTACCAATCTACGGAGAATACAAACGATAAAGTAGGTGGATATGCTGATTTAAATCTTTCTGCAGAGTATAAAATTCACAAAAATTTCAGTATTTTCGCACTCGGAAATAATCTTCTGAGCTCAAAATACCAGACGTACAAAGGATATAAAGTCCTGGGTGCACAGATTCTGGGAGGAGTGAAAATTACTTTCTAAAACATGAAAGGCAATGATGATAAGTAATCAGGTATTACTTATTACTTATCATTCATTACTTATGAATACGGCTGCATAGTTTAATGGATAGAACTTCGGATTTCGGCTCCGACAGTGAGGGTTCGAATCCTTCTGCGGTCACAAAGCTCCTTTTTTAGGAGCTTTTTTTTATATTATGCCCTACACAACCCCTACTTACTATTTAATATAGATACCCTCAGAATTAGGGTGCTTTTGGTAATCCAGCCTGTTACTATTTTTATTGCTATTATTTCATCGTTATCTCTAATTCCTTTGTCTTTTATAGGTTTACCATTTCAACAACCGCTATGAACATCAAACAGTATTGAGAAACATGACAAACAAAATTTACACGACTGTAATTTATATCTACAGAATTGCTTTGTTATTGTTAGCATATCATTATAAATTGCACCATACAACAGACTCATTTTTATTTGAGTTTTCATGGTTATTAGTTTTTTTTCCTCAGAGAGATCTGAGGATTTTTTTACGGGTTATTTTCAATATAGAATTAGACGTTTTGTAATGTATTGTCAGATCATTGTAGGAATTGACAAGAGAACTTCTGTTGTTTATATCATCTTTAAGAGTGTATTAAATATTCAGAATTAAAAATGAATCTTACTGTTTTAATGGTTTAAAAATCAGCTTTTTATATTTGTTTTGTTGATGTTGATGGTATCTATGTCGTATGCTACAGCATACTGATGAGGTATCTGTAGCGTATATAATTTCTTTATTTCAACTTAAAATAAGATCAATTTTACCACATAATTTCAATGAGGTGAAAATGTATTTTAAGAACATCCGTTACACTATGGCAAAGGCATCAGGTATGTTTCTTTTGCTATGTTGTTTTTCTAATATGTATGCTCAGTTATACTTTGGGAAAGGTTATGATCTCAATATCAAAGACAGTGGTTCTTTCAAAGAAAATCAGGGCATATTACGAACTAAAGATAAGATGCTTGTCCCATTCAAAAATAAAATTTATCCAGAACAATCTCTCAAATTAAAGGAATTGGAAATGGCTTCTCTAATAGGAATGCAAATTCGGTCTCCTCCTTCTTTCAAATATATTTTATACTAAAATAATATAAACACAAATTTAAAATATAGTAACTCAGGAAAAGAGTAATTATAAGACTCTTTTCCTTTTTTCCAAATTATTGAACAAAATGAAAAGTAAATTTTACACAATTTTTGCCTTGGCAATTGGTACATTATCCTTCGCTCAAGTAGGCATTAATACACAAAATCCACAAGGAGTATTTAATATCGATGGTGGAAAAAACAATGCAGTAACAGGAGTTCCAACGGCAGCACAGTTAGCTGATGATTTTATTGTCACGACATCAGGATCTGCAGGCATTGGTGCAATTCCCGACGCTTCTGCTATTTTAGAGCTTAATGTAAGCCAGCTTGCATCAGGGAGCCAAAAGGGATTTTTAGGTCCAAGAGTAGCTTTAACAACGTATAATGATGCGTCTACAATTCCCAATCCTGCACTTGGTTTATTAGTCTATAATCTGGGAACTCAGGCTACCTTTACTTTTAAGGGATATGTTTATTGGGACGGAACCCAATGGAGACCTTTGGACGGCCGTTCGTTACAGACGGGAACAATAAGCAGTTTGAGATGTACTGACGCAACACTAAGCCCACTTACCTATACTGCCGGAACTCCTTACCAAGGTACCATGTCGATTCCTTATTCAGGAGGCAATGCAGGAATATATGGTTCACAAACGATAGGACCTGTAAACGGTCTTACTGCAACACTTCCACAGGGTAATTTTGCGCAAGGATCAGGTACTTTAAACTATACTGTTTCCGGAACACCAACAGTATCCAGTCCCACTACAACAACATTTCCCATTTCGATAGGAGGGCAGAGCTGTAGTGCAACAGTAGGCGTTGGGAAAGTTCTTGCACCTGGAGAATATCAGTTCTTTAATTATACATTACCAGCGACGTATGTAGGATTGCTGAGCACACAGGTTGGCGGAACTTATGATGCTATTTTAGGTGGAAAATTAAAATTAGACCTTAATTTTAATGCAAGTTCCAATCAGGGTTCAGGAGCTGTTACCTACAATCCTCGTTTGGTAAATGCCTCCAGTTCTAATATTAAAGTATGGTATTCTGCATTATCAAGTGTAGACCGCTTCCGCCGTTCGAACGTTTTATTAGCGCCTGGAGGTTATATGGAAACGGATAACGGAATTTATCTTAACTGGGGAGACAATATGAATAGTAGTTCTACTCCTGTAGCAGCTACCAGTTCCAGTGATGATTCTCAGGAGATAGAAACGGTAGATGTAATTGTTGATGGAATCTGGTATAGAATAATCGTTTTTGTTTCTGTAGATAATTTAAATGATACTGATCCCAACAATAATATCCGACGTGTTTTTATGACAGCACAAAGAATGTCTGCCTATTGATTTGATATGAAAGTATAAAATAGAACAGATGAATGCACCTTAATTCATCGTATCCGGCAGATGATTCTGTCTGCCGGTTTATAAAATATCCTCAATTCAACGATTCTAACAATACAGACTAATGAATTTTAAAGAGATTCCAATAGGACCATTAATTGAAAAAGAAGTTGCAGAGTGTGATATAGAACTATCCCGTATCTGTAGCTTTATGAAATGTACAGAGCAGGAAATACGAAGAATGTACAAGGCTACAAGCATAGAAACAGAAAATCTGTTGAAATGGAGTAAATTATTAGAATATGATTTTTTCAGACTGTATTCACAACATCTGATATTATATGCTCCTGCAATAGCAGGTAAAAACACAGAATATAAACAGAACAAAAAAACAGGTTTACCCCAGTTTCGTAAAAATATTTATACGAAAGAAATCATTGATTTTATTCTGAGACAAATAGAGTCGGGAGAAATGTCAAAAACAGAAGTAATAGAACATTATAAAATTCCGAAAACAACACTGTATAAATGGATATGGAAGTATAAAGACGAAGAAAATAAATAATAAACATCTTATGGGAAAATTAATACCTGATTATAAAAGAATCTATAATGATATCATTGTAAAAGAATTTCCGGAAAAAAAAGATTCCTGTCAACGGTTATTACAGAAAGAAAGCTTATCAGTTGTGGATATTATGGAACTGAATGAAAAAATTTTTGGAACTCCGGATAGGGAAGCTTTTGCTGCCAGCCAGAGACATCGGTCATTTAGAAAAAAGGATATACTTAAAATACTTGATTATCAGAAAAAAAATAAACTCAACAATATCCAGCTTGCCTCTCACTTTAAATTAAGTCGTAACACAGTAACTAAATGGAGAAAAAATTTTCTAATCTAGAAATGTGTTATAACAATAGATCAACCCAAAATATGTTAGCTTTTTAGCTATGAGAGATATAAAAGATAATAATAGGAGGTCTGAAAAGGAGCTCCTTTTCTGTATACCTAAAAACTTATCGTTTGTTTTTTTGTTGTTTTTAAGAGTAATTAAAAAATATTAATTTTTATATGGATAATTATTATCTTTTGAGTAATTATTTATTAGTAATGTTGCGTAAAATATTGAATTATATAAAAGACCTGCATATTGATCCTGATACGGACATGCTTAAGTGTATTGATGCTCAGAGATTAAATTTGTTTGCATTTTCTATCGGAGTTGTTTTGCTTCTGAGTGGATTAAGAGATTTGTTATTTGGCTTCAAAGCTTTTTTTGGAGGACTATTTGTGCTCGGTGGAATTTTTCTTCTTCTTTTCTTTTTTACGAAAGCACGCCAGAATATTTTGATATGCTTTACTGTTATTGAGCTTTCTATGATATTGGTTTTTTATTTTTCATCCACATCAGGCTTCGAAAATGGTTTGTCTTTATATTATTTTTTGCTTCTTAATACTTCATTATTTGTTTTTAATACAAGGGAAAACTCGAAGTATATCGTCGTGGTTTTTGCTACTGCATTTATTCTTTTTCTGATAAGCCATTATTATGATTTTAGGATATTCAGGGTTGCAGGAACGGAAAATTTAGAGTTTTCAAAAAATCAGAGATTCTTTACTTTTATCAATGTGTTTGTATGGTTTGGAATTCTTGGCTATTTTATCCTGTCAAAGCACTTTATGATTTTGAAATTATACCAGAAGGTCCTTCATGGTGAAAAAATAATGGCGGGTATGCGTGAAAAGCTCAACAGAAAAGATGATATAGATTTGGAAAACCTGGTGAAATTTGCCATGAATGATGATATCGCTTTTATACCCAAAATGAAATCTTCATTTCCCAACTTATATGATAGCCTTACTGAGATAAACCCGGATATTACAGCAGATGAGTTCAAACTATGTGCTCTTCTTAAGCTGGGTTTCACTACAAAAGATATAGCGGAATACAATTGTATTTCGGTGCGGACAGTTCAGACGAGAAAAAGCAGACTTAGGAAATCATTCAGAATATCTTCTGATACAGATCTTTATAAATGGATAGATACTTTATAGTGGGAAATATATCAGTAATTTATAAAATCATAATGGAATGAAAAAAGAAAGATAAGCATATTGCCCATCTTTCATTGTACACTTAAATACAAATAATACTCAATATCGCTAAAAAAGCTACTTGATTATATCTGGTTTGTTGTATCCTTCACTACCTTTCTCATTTATTAAGATATAGTTTCTTGAAGTGACTGCCTTTACTATCGGAAGAGCCTGTCGCTGATGCCTGATCATGAGCTGAAACACTTTTATGATTAGATTTGAATAACCACATCCCTGCTACTATCATCCCAATGGGGATGAAGAAAAATAAAACCAATCTTTTTACATTATTCTTTTTCATAAAGCAAAGCTATACAATAAGGTAACTTGAAAAATCATCACAGCTGTAGTAATTAAACGATAGGACTGACAATTTTTATTGTGATTAAGAAGGGTTCATAGCCAAAAAAACTCTTCTTAAACTTTAAAATACCACCAGGACAACATATCTCAAAACAGCAAAACCCCTGCAAATTGTTAACTACACAATAATTTTTAATTTATTTTTTATGTACCTGATTTCGATCTCCTAACCTGACAAGATCAACAGTGTTTTTAATATTCAGTTTTTTGTAAATTCTTGCCTTGTAAGTGCTTACTGTGGAAAGATGGAGGCTTAATTCATTTGATATTTCAATATTCCCATACCCCTTAACCAGCAGATCAAATATTTCCTTTTCTCTTTCGGATAAAGTTTCCAATGGATTTATTGGGGCATCTTTTTTAGCAGAAGAAACCAGTTTTTTCACAATCTCAGGAGAGTAGTAGGTTCCGGTTTCAAAGATTTGCTGAACTGCTTCCAGAATATTGTTTTCATCTGATAATTTATTGATATATCCATCGGCACCTTCAATGATATACTGTACTGCGATATCATTGTCATATACAGAGAAAACCAGAATTTTAAGATTGGGCTGTATTTTTTTTAATTCGCCAATCATGCTTAGATATTTGCTTTCCGGCATATTGATGTCCAGGATAAGCAGATCGAATTCTTCGGCATATAATTTATCCGTGAGTTCTGTATAAGATTCTGCACATGAGATTTTTACGTCTTTGTAGTGGGATTCCAAAATCAGAGTTGTACCTAGTCTTACCACAAAATGATCATCAGCAATAATAATTTTTCTAGTCATATTTTTGTTTTTTTATTTTAATGGATACAATGGTTCCATTGGGGATGTTATTTTTAAATTCAATTTTACCATTGATCATCATAAGGAGCTGAAGGATGAGGTGCAATCCTAAGCTGTATTTTTGCAGCACGAGCTTCTCATTTTCGATATTATCCTGAAGCTTTTCATAATAGGTCATCTGTTCTTTACTCATTCCTTTACCGGTATCCCTAACTTCCAGAAAGAAGATACTCTCATCCTCAATGGTAGAAAGCTCGATCATTCCATTGGTGGTATTTTTAATCGCATTGTCTATGAGGTTATGGATGATAACGGCTACTACATTCTGATTGATCTTTGAATAAGTGGGATCTTTAATATTGCTGACAATAAGAGTATTTTGTTCTTTGGCAGCCACTTCAAAAAGTGCTTTTTTGGCTTCTACAACTTCATAAACATTATAAGTTTCATTCTTTTCAGAAATATTATAAATTTCTGCATACTCCTTTAAGGTTTTCACGAAATTGTAAAACTCTACTGAAGATTTGTAGAAACTTTCAAAATGTTTCTTTTGAATATAACGGTCATGCTCATCAGTTTCATACAGCTTTTTGGCAGTTATAGACAAGAATTTGATGGGCGTAATAATATCATGACTGATTGTTTCCAGGAGTTTTTTCTGTTGCACGCTTTCTTTTCGAAGCTGTTCTTTGGTATATTCTAATTTTGAGACTGTTTTTGATAATTTCCGGGTCCTTGTTTCAATGATGTCTTCAAGTTCCTTCTTTTTTAATATTTGTCTTTTTATTCTAAGCTTTATCAGCTTTAATGCAAAGACAGATATAAACAGAATAGCAAAAAACTTAAAGATGAGTATCTGATAAAACAGGTGTTTTACATTGATATTAATTGATTTATAAATATATTTTCCCTTCGGAGAAGTTAACACCCTCACAATAAGCTGATAGTGGCCTGGGGCAAGATTTGAAATACTGTATTTGCCATCACTATTTACTCTTTCCCATTTTTCATTCTTAGATCCCTTCAGTTTTGCTTCGATTACCAGATTGGCCCTGTTGGCATAATACGGTACATCTACCCAAATTGTTGCTTTATAGAAATTATTTTCCAGGTTAATATTTTGCCCCTCTATACTGCTTTTTGAATCATAAAAAACAACCCGTTCCAGAAAAAAGTTTTTAGGATAATAACTTCTTATTTTCTGGGGGTCGAAAAATACCAGGCCTTTAATGGAAGGGAATACAAAATTTCCATTCTGAATAACCGAAGCACTGGGTGAGCATCCTCCGTTAAATTCATTTGTATTAAAGCCGTCTTCCTTGCTGTATCGGTAATAGTTGGGCAAAGTTTTTCTGTCTTTGGCATATTGCAGAAGATTGTTTTTCAGTACCTGAAACAGTCCGTTATTAGTGCTGATCCAGAGAAATCCTCTTGGGTCCTCCAGAATGGTATGTGAAAATAGAAGATAGTCGTTTTTATCTTCGGGCATTGTAATAAGCTCTTTATTCTTATAAAGGAAAAATCCATTTCCCTGGGTCATGATCCATAAATTGCCATCTTTTGTTTTTGTGATTTCTCTTACATGTAAAGAGCCGACAGATATCTTTTTAGGAACAAAAGTAGGAGCTTCTATTAAAAACAGTGCGTCTCTTGTTCCTACCAGCCATTTATCATGCCGATATTGATATACAGTGGTTACAATATTAGGGAAGGAAAATTGTAAGAATGGGGTTTTAAAATCTGAGTCTCTGTAAAAGGTAAGGAGAGATTTCAGAGTAGGTTTGTGAAATGTTACCATGAAGTAATTTCTTACTTTCCATACATAAGAAGGTTCATTTTGGAAACTGAGGTTTTCTTTTTTAGAATAATCAGACCTCTTAAGAAAGCGTAGTAAACCAGATTCTCCCTGAACAAGAATATTCTGTTGATGATCATACAAGGAAAAAAAGCTGCTTGTGGTATTAAAATGATACTGCTTTACCAATCCGTTTTCATTGTATACATCACCTAAGGAAGTGATTACCTTATCATCTTCAAAAGGAAGTATTGAATAAAAAATATTTTCATAGGATTTATCTGATTTGTTGGCAACATGAAAATTGTTGAATTTTATTACATTTAACCCATCAGATAATGTTCCAAGGTAGAGTTTATTGTTTACTTCATCATGATAGATGGCAGATAGGGAGTTTTTATTAAGGTCATAATCTTCTAGTTTTTTTAAACTAAAAGTATTACGTTCATAGCCTATTTTATACAGTGTATGATTCAGGATAATAAAAGATTGGTTATTGATCTGACTCCAGTACACTTCTATACCATTTTTAAAGAAAATATCAGGAGCATCCAGATAAGTTATTCGGGTAGGAGAGATTTTAATTATTTTTTGTAATGATCTTGAAATGATAAAAATAGTCTGATCAAAACAAAATGTATCTGAAATATAGTTTTTAGGCAGGTCCTTCAGTGTTGTAATTATATGATCCTTGTACTGTACGGTTCCGTCATGCAATAAGTGATAATAGTTTTTTTTATCAAAATAAATAAAGAAATCTTTATTTTCAAACTGATCTGATAAAGCATTCTTTGTAAAAATAAAGTTCGATTTGCTTTCACGTAATACCCTTTGCAGGCAGCCTGATTTACGAGTAAGAACACTTACATTTCTTTTAGATATTAATGCTGTATTTTCATCAAAAGCTGTGTTATTGTAAATTGTATCTTTCTTTGAATTTCCAAAAAAAGAGGTAAACCTGTTATTCTTAAAGTTGAGATGATTATAAGTGACAAAATTATTTCCGTCATACCTCACCAATCCGTTTTCTGTACTGATCCAGATAAATCCGTATTGATCCTTGGTAACGTCTTTTACACTGTTCTGAGGAAGTCCTTTATCTGTATCATACCATATAGAAGCGGACTGCTGGCTGTTGTACAGTTGTATATTGATAAGAAATAGGAATATAAGTTGCTTATAAAACATTTTTAATACTTGTAATTATAAAGTATTCATGGAATTAGTATTCTAAAGATTATCAAATTTTAACAGCCGGCAGAAGTGTTGAGCATCGTTTTAAAACTACATGCTTTTACATTTATAATAATAGTTGTGTTAATTATCAGGGCTGTCAGAATGAGCACGATGTGTAAATCAAATGCTTGCCAACCTTTGTATTGTGTAATGAATCTGAAAGTATTTGTGCTGAAAGGAATTTTGTTAATAATGATATGATAAACAGTATTTTTTCTCTTTATGATAAAAGAAAAATAAGTAGACGTCAGACGAGTATAAAAAGCTGATTTTTATATTCT
Source organism: Chryseobacterium sp. AG363 (assembly GCF_003610675.1). NCBI lineage: Bacteria > Pseudomonadati > Bacteroidota > Flavobacteriia > Flavobacteriales > Weeksellaceae > Chryseobacterium > Chryseobacterium sp. AG363. The sequence continues at coordinate 1,750,296 of NZ_RAQF01000002.1, read as the reverse complement.
AAAGAACGGGTAGAGTTCTTAAATATACCATCGGAAATATCAGGATCATGAAACAATTTGTAATTTCTAATTATAAACAGTTGAAATAAAATAATATGAACGGACCAATTATCAGTAGGAAAAATGGACTTGAAAATCTATTTTCTTTCTTATAAGCTTCTTCAATAGTAGAATTATACTAAAGAAGAAACTTTACTGTTGATGATCAGGGTTGAGAACTTATTTTTCCTTGTTGTAAGTTTGGGCAAGGTTATTTTTTTGATCCCCAATTAAAGAGACTACTGTTAACGATTTATGATCAAGCTTTTGAATAAGTAATGTATCAATATCGCTACTGGCAGAGGGTTGTGCTACTCCTACAGTGCGGCTCCATAGAAATAGGGTATCATGGGAAACTTTCCATTGTTCATATAACAACGTGTGCATATTTATTGATACAGCAATACCATTGTCACGAAGCTCAATACCTTGCTTTTCATTTTCCTGCCCTGGAATAGGCTGTACCCATTTTCCTATAAGTTCCGCCCTTTTGGAATTAGGGTCTGATGTTGTGTTGGGATCTGTCTTTATATTTTCCTTTTTTGGAGAGGTACATGCTGCCAAAATACTAAGGATAATTATTGAAATTGTCTTTTGCTTCATAATTTTATGTCTTTGTTTTACGTATGTATATGTTTGTTATATAGGTTGTTATGTGTGATATCGGTGTGTGATCTGTAACTGATTCTCTCTATATATTGGCTGAGCCTTAAAGTTGCTGCTATAATGGATTTTAGTAAATAATAAGTTAATTTTTTTTCAAAAATTAATATCGTATTTCCATTATTTTTACTAATATAAGGTCAATAAAATATTATTCGCAAAAGTACATAAATGTTCTTAATAAGAGGTTTTTAAATCTGTAGTTATAAAACTACATAAGCCACAATTTTAATTGGCAGACAGAAAGTTGATGTATATTTCTGCAATATTTATTTTATAAAATATAGTAGATGTTGTCTATTGATTATTGCGTTAACGATAGATTAGGTAAATTTAAGTGATTGAATTTATTAAGATCAATTCAGTAAATCATCTTTCTATATTTGCCCCACTATAAAAGAAAAATTATGAAAAAAAATGTTTTACTAGTGGGTATTCTGATCACATCAACACTTTACTCTCAACAGTTGACAACCAATACAGGAAGCCCTGTTGGGGATAACCAGAATTCTAAAACAGTTGGTAATAATGGACCTGTATTGTTGGAGGATATTCATTTAATTGAGAAATTGGCTGCTTTTGACAGAGAGCGAATTCCTGAAAGGGTAGTGCATGCAAGAGGAGCCGGAGCCATCGGTGAATTTGTTGCAGATGCCGATTTTTCTGATGTTACAATGGCTGATTTTTTATCAAAGGCCGGTAAGAAGACGCCTGTATTGGTAAGGTTTTCTACTGTTGTACATCAGCAGGGATCTCCGGAAACCTTCAGAGATCCAAGAGGATTTGCTGTTAAATTTTACACAGATCAAGGGAATTATGATTTGGTAGGTAACAATTTACCGGTGTTCTTTATCAGAGATGCCATTAAGTTTCCAGATATGGTTCATGCATTTAAACCTTCTCCGGTTACCAATAATGCTTCGGATAATAACAGGGTTTTTGATTTTATGGCTAATATCCCGGAGGCTACCCATATGCTGACATGGTTGTTCTCTGACAATGGAATTCCTGCCAATTACAGAGAGATGCAGGGAAACGGAGTACACGCTTTCAAATGGGTTAATGCAAAAGGAGAAATAACTTATGTGAAATATAAGTGGGTTCCAAAACAGGGAGAAAGAAATCTTACTCAGGAAGAGGCTGATAGAATCCAGTCTACACAAATAGAACATGCAACAAGAGATTTATATAATTCTATCCAGAATAAAGACTTTCCAAAATGGGATTTATATGTGCAGATGTTGAAAAAGGATGATTTTGAAAAGCTTGATTTTAATCCGGTTGATGTGACCAAAGTTTGGCCGGAATCTATCGCAAAATCAGTGAAAGTAGGAACGATGATCCTTAATCAAAATCCGACAAATTATTTTCAGCAGGTAGAACAGGCTGCTTTTTCTCCCGGAACTCTTGTTCCTGGAATTGAGCCGTCAGAAGATAAATTGCTCCAAGGAAGACTGTTCTCCTATTTTGATACCCAAAGACACAGAATTGGCGGAAATTTTCAGCAGTTACCAATTAATGCTTCAAAAAATAATGTGACAACATATAACCAAAACGGTTATATGTCTATGAGAGCTCAGAATGGAGAAGTAAACTATCAGCCTTCAATCGCTAAGTCTGAAGTTATCGACAATAAAAAATTCAAATACTCCCAAACTGTTTTCCCTGCTGGTACAACAACAGTACAGGCTAAAATAGACAAGGAAAACAACTTTAAACAAGCTGGAGAACTTTATCGTTCTTTCTCAAAAAAAGACCAGGATAACCTGATTAAAAACCTGGGTAGTGCTCTGAACAGTGTAGAAAATAAAAAAGTAGTGGCTAAAATGATCTCTTATTTCTATCAGGCAGATGCAGAATACGGAAAACGACTGGCACAATATGTTAAAATGGATCGTCAGCAGTTGGAATCTTTATTATCTTCAAAATAGAAATAATGAAGTATCTTTTTTCTACCATCATGCTGCTTCTGATGACGAGCAGAGTGAGCGCACAGGATATTTTTGCTTATGCAAAGACAGATAATGTAGAAGCTATTGCTCAATTCAAAAAAGAAATTAATTCTAAAAATGAGGAAGGCTATACTCCTTTGATACTTGCGGCATATCATAATCAGGAAAAAACGGCAAAGTGGCTTCTTGAAAATGGAGCTCTGCCTGATCTGCAGGATAACAGCGGGAATACTGCACTGATGGGCGCTACCTTTAAAGGATATAAAGAAATGATTGTACTGTTGATTTCTCATAAGGCGAACATAAACATCAAAAATTATAATGGTGCAACGGCTCTTATTTATGCTGCGGTTTTTGCAAGAACAGAAATTATAAAACTGCTTTTAGACAATGGAGCAGATAAAAATGTTAAGGATAGCAGAGGCAATACAGCTTTGCAGCATGCTGTGATGCAAAATAATGAAGAAGCTGTAAAACTGCTTCAGCCATCATAATTTCATAAAAGAGTTTTTATTTTTTGTCAACTTCCGTAATAATCCTTCTGTCAGTATGATAGGAGGATTATTTATAATGTGTTGTCAGGCTGTGCAGCAGTAAAAGCCGGTTTATTTATATTTTCACGATTTACAGAGATTTGTAATTTTTAAACTACATAAGTGGGATGCAATACTACACGCACGGCAATTTGTTTTTACACGGTAAAGCTGAATTTTTCACATCTTGTATTTTAAATTTGTACCATCAAAATGAATAAGTTCAATTCTTGAAAATTAGAGAACTATTAATTTGATAATGATAAAATGCAAATAAAGAATAATAAAATATATTTAGACTCTCAAACAACGTAGTAATGAAAAATCATCCGTAGAAGAATATATTTATCTCAGACTGTACAGCTTCTATGAAGATTTTAATTGTGCTTTTTGTTTATCCTTAAACAAAAAACATCATTTTCCTATTCCATTTTTAAGTAAAGGAATATTTATCAGTCTTGTGCCATCTGTGCACAAGTGGATATGAGAATCATATTTGCTGGATTATCCCATGTTTTTCACTTCAAAAAGTTTAAATACTAAAATTAAAATAATGAGAAAAAATTTAACAACCTTATTAACAGCAGTCCTGTTGGTAACTTCTGCGGGTATTTTTGCACAAACAGCAGGTGTAGGGATTGATACTACAACACCTAATTCCACACTGGATGTCAATGGAAAACTGGGGGTTACTGATATTGATGGGCTTCAGGCACCGAGACTTACCCGCGCTCAGCTTTCTGCAAAAGGAGATGCTCTTTATGGAGCCAGTCAGAAAGGAGCATTGATATATATTACAGATATTTCAGCGGGTGACAACACAGGACCAAGAGTGAATATTAATGATGTTGGATACTATTATTTTGATGGAACGATATGGCAAAAACTGATTAATAATTTTAGCAATCTTTATAATGCAGACGGAACTCTTACCAGTAAGAGAACAGTTACACAAAATGGAAAGGATTTAAAATTTGTGAATCAACAAACTACAACTATTAATAATAGTGTGGGGCTGGGTATCGTACAGGATTCAGGAACGGGAACAAGATCTTCAATGGGATTTTCCAATGGTGGAAATTATTCATTGTTTATTTATTGTGATACCAACTCAGAATCACAAATTTCAGCTACAGGAAACAGTACCGGACTTTCTATTGGAACAGGTTTTACAAATTCACCTACAGGTATTAATTTTGTGACTACCCCAGTGGCGGGAGCTAATGGAAGTGCACAAGTAAGTATTGAACCAAATGGGGATACCTTTTTTGTTAAAAATGTAGGTGTTGGATATTCTACTACTACTTTTGCGCCAGGTGAAAAATTAAAAGTAAGCGGAAGTATTACGACAGCAACAACTACCTATCCCGATTATGTATTTGATAAGTATTATAATGGAAAATCTTTATTGAATTCTAAATATAAATTTTTAAATATTTATGATACAGAAAAATTTATTAAAGAAAACAATCATTTACCTGGGGTAACTTCTATTAATGATTTAGCAAAAACGGAAAATGGACTTTACTCATTTAATTTATCAGAACTTTCAACCCAGACATTAGAGAAGGTTGAAGAACTTTACTTGCATGTTATAAAACAACAAGCGCAGATTGACGCTCAAAAAGAACAGATCAATAAACTACTTGACTTAACCCAAAAATTACAAATAAAAATAAAGTCCAGAAAATAATAATTGTAACCAGAACTTGACGATTCTGATAGAATACAGATGATTAAAAAAAACGGAATATATTAATTCCGTTTTTTTAATTTTACCTACATTAATAGGTGTGTTGATATTTTTTTATACCAATTACCAGTTGATTACTTGTGTTTGTGTGTTTGGTTTTTATCACCTAACCTTACAAGGTCAACAGTATTTTTAATATTCAGTTTTTTATAAATTCTTGCCTTGTAGGTACTTACTGTGGAAAGGTGAAGATTTAATTCATTTGATATTTCAATGTTTCCATACCCCTTAACCAGCAGGTCAAATATTTCCTTTTCTCTTTCGGATAATGTTTCGAGTGGATTTACGGGATTATTTTTTTTAGCTGAAGAAACCAGTTTTTTCACAATCTCAGGAGAGTAGTAGGTTCCGGTTTCAAAGATTTGCTGAACTGCTTCCAGAATATTGTTTTCATCCGATAATTTATTGATATATCCATCGGCACCTTCAATGATATACTGTACTGCGATATCATTGTCATATACAGAGAAAACCAGAATTTTAAGAGTGGGCTGTATTTTTTTTAATTCACCAATCATGCTTAAATATTTACTTTCCGGCATATTGATGTCCAGGATGAGCAAGTCAAATTGTTCAGTCTGTAATTTTTCTGTGAGTTCTGTATAAGATTCTGCACATGAGATTTTTACGTCTTTGTAGTGGGATTCCAAAATCAGGGTTGTTCCTAATCTTACTACAAAATGATCGTCGGCGATAATAATTTTTCTAGTCATTTTTTTGTTTTTTTATTTTAATTGATACAATCGTTCCAATAGGGGTGTTATTTTTAAATTCAATTTTACCATTGATCATCATGAGCAGCTGAAGGATGAGGTGCAATCCTAAGCTGTATTTTTGCAACACGAGTTTTTCATTTTCGATATTATCCTGAAGCTTTTCATAATAGGTCATCTGTTCCTTACTCATTCCTCTGCCGGTATCTCTTACTTCCAGAAAGAAGAAGGTGCTATCCTCACTAGTAGAAAGTTCTATAACTCCATTGGTGGTATTTTTAATTGCATTGTCTATGAGATTATGGATGATAACGGCAATCACATTCTGATTGATCTTTGAATAAGTAGGATCTTTAATATTGTTAACGATCAGGGTATTTTGTTCTTTGGCAGCAACTTCAAAAAGTATTTTTTTTGCTTCTACAACTTCATAAATATTATAGGTTTCATTCTTTTCAGAAATATTATAAATTTCTGCATACTCTTTTAAGGTTTTTACGAAATTGTAAAACTCTACCGAAGATTTGTAGAAACTTTCAAAATATTTCTTTTGAATATAACGGTCATGCTCATCAGTTTCATATAACTTTTGTGCTGTAATGGATAAAAATTTTATAGGCGTAATAATATCGTGGCTTATGGTCTCCAACAATTTTTTCTGTTGGACACTCTCTTTTCGAAGCTGCTCTTTGGTATATTCTAATTTTGAGACTGTTTTTGATAGCGTTCGGGTTCTAGCTTCAATTATTTTTTCAAGTTCTCTTTTTTTCTGTTCCTGTCTTTTTATTCTTATTTTAAGGAGGGTAAATACAATGAGAGCTAATAATAAAACAATACAGGATTTAAAAATAAGCGTCTGATAAAATAGATGTTTTACGCTGATATTGAGTATTTTATAAATGTATTTGCCTTCAGGTGAAGTTAACACCCTTACAATGAGCTGATATTCTCCGGGCTCAAGATTTGCTATATAATATTTACCATCATTGTTTACTCTTTCCCATTTTTCATTCTTGGAATTCTTTAATTTTGCCTCGATAACCAGATTGGCCCTGTTAGCATAATAAGGAATATCGATTAAAATAACCGCTTTATAGAAGTTATTTTCCAGATTAATATTATGACCTTGTATACTGCTTTTGGATTCTGAGAATACTACCCGTTCCAAAAAGAAGTTTTTAGGATAATAGCTTCTTATTTTCTGAGGATCGAAAAATACCAGGCCTTTGATGGAAGGAAACACGAAACTGCCATTTTGAAGAGCCGCTGCACTTGGCGAACATCCTCCGTTAAACTCATTCGTATTAAAGCCGTCTTCTTTGCTGTATCGGTAATAGTTGGGTAAGACTTTTGGGTCTTTAACAGATTGAAGCAGATTGTCTTTGAATACCTTGAATAAACCGTTATTAGTACTGATCCATAGAAACCCGTTTTTATCCTCCAGAATAGTATGTGAAAATAAAAGATAGCCGTTTTTATCTTGAGGCATTTTAATGAGCTGCCCATTTTTATAGAGGAAAAAGCCGTTTCCCTGAGTCATAATCCAAAAATTTCCATCCCTTGTCTTTGTAATTTCTCTAATATGTATGGGGCTTACAGATATTTTTTTAGGAATAAAAGAAGGAGCTTCTATCGAATACAAAGCATCTCTGCTCCCTACCAGCCATTTATTATGACCCAGTTCCTGTACTGAAGTCACAATATTAGGAATCGAAAAATGTAAAAAAGGATTTTCAAAACTGGAGTCTTTATAGAAGGTGAGTTCAGATTGTAACGAAGGGATGTGAAACGTTATAATATAGTAATTGTTGATATTCAGTACATAAGACGCTGTTTTGTCAAAATGATGTGATTCGTTTTTAGTATAATCAGAACTCTTTAAAAAACGGACTAGTGTCGTGCCATTTTGAACAATAATATTTTTTTGGCTGTCATACAGTAAGAAATATTTGGTTGTTGTATTAAAATGATACTGCTTTAGCAGTCCATTTTCATCGTACACATCTCCTGAAGAGGTAATTACTTTATCATTATCAAAAGGAAGTATTGAATAAAAAATATTTTCATAGGATTTATCAGATCGGTTGGCTACATGGAAATTGTTAAACTTAATGACGTTCAATCCATCTGATAAAGTGCCGAGATACAATTTATTGTTGATCTCATCATGATAAATGGAAGCCAAAGGGTTTTCATTAAGATCATAATTGATCATTTTTTTTAATCCGATCACATTGTCTTGATAGGAAACTTTGTACAAAATATTATCATGTAGGATAAAACATTGATTATTGATCTGGCTCCAGTAAATTTTGACATTCTTTTGGAAGAAAATGTCTGAAGCATCCAAATAACCAACTTTACCTGACGAAATTTTGATAATCTTTTTTAATGTTCTGGAAACAATAAAAATATCTTGCCCAAAACAAAATGTGTCTGCTATATAATTATCATGCAATTCCTTTAAAGCAACTGTGCTGGAATCATTATACCATATGGTTCCATTGTTCAGTAAATGGTAGAAATTCTTTTTGTCAAAATAGATAAAAAAATTTTTATTATTTATTTTTTCCGGGGTTCCGCTTTTTACAAATAATCCATATGATTTACTTTCATGCTGCACTTTTTTCGTACAATTGGTCTGCTGATGCAAAACATTTATATTTCTTTTAGTAAGGAGAACTATGTTTTCAGTATATGCTGTTATATTATAAATAGAATCCTTTTTTATACTTCCAAAAAATACTGAAAACCGGTTATTCTTAAGGTTGAGATGATTATATGTTACAAAATTATAGCCGTCATAGCGTACTAATCCATTTTCTGTACTGAGCCAAATAAAACCATATTTATCTTTAATAATGTCTTTTACACTATTCTGTGGAAGGCCGTTATCTGTGTCATACCATACAGAAGCTGCCTGTTGGCTATAACAAAACTGTATACAGACCGAGATTAGGAATATGAGGATTTTAGAAGACATGGGTAGGTTATTAAAGATAATTTTTCATTCCGCATTGAATTATTAGTAACATAAATGTAGTAAAAATTAATGATTGTTAAAATTTTAAAATGTCGTTTATAAACTACAACAAAGCCAATTAAAAATGACAATATTGATAATCTATCTTTACAGTAATTATTTTAGTGTTTATCAAGGTTATCAGATCTTTGCACTATAAATTTATTACTTGATTTTAACCATTAAAGTTAAATATGTTCCCAAGCATTTTAAACTTGACTTCAAGGTCATTTTATACAGGGGAGTAGCTTCTCCTCTGTATTTATAGAGATAAATAAATCTATTTTATACAAGTTTTTTAAGTGAAAATTATACAGATTTTCATTGAAAAATATTTTACATAAATAAATTATGAATTAAATATCTGTTTCTAAAAAACAAAAGATGAATAATAAACAAATGAATGTGAAAAAATTAAACCCAAGTGCTATTAAAAACACAAAAATTACATCTTTAACAGCAGTTCTGTTAGGCTTATCATCCAGCATTTTTGCACAAACTGGAAATGTAGGGATCAACACAACATCACCAACAAAAACGCTAGATGTAAATGGTCAGTTACGTGTGAGAGATTTACCAATTATTCCAGCCGGAACTCCTATGGTTGCTGATGGTAATGGAAATATAGGAATGTTTAAGACTGTTGACCCAAACGATTTTATTTTGTACAATGTTGATAGTAATGTTAGACAAAATACGAGTGTAAATGTACCCTTAACATCTATATTAAACCCACTGCAAACGAATGCACAGGATGGTGGCTCAGGGACTACTATACAGCCAGCTAACTGCTGGGTGATACCTAATTCACAGGTTATATTTAAGTTTCCTGCAGGCTCCATAAGGAGAGGTACAGCAACATGGAGTACCTGGTTTGAAATGGCCTATGGATTTGACTGGTCTCAAATAAATATAATTGGAGGAACTGGGAGAATTAGATTGCCCCTTTTTTTTCATAGCAGAGCCTATGCCAGACTCTATAAAAAAACGGGAACTACGTGGTCTGTTGTTGACGTAGTTACAGTAACAATGCAGACCACTCAGATTTCACCATATCTTCAAGAATCGACAACCAGAGATAATACAGGAAATCTATACACAACACCAGGGAGTACCAACCAGAATTTCAGATATTTTTTATCTGCTTTTTATAGTATCGGAGATGGTACGACAGTGAATGTTGATCCTGATAGCGAATATAAAGTAGAATTGTTATATGGAATAGAAAACTTTTCATCAAGAGAAACCCTTACGAATCCTGGTCTTTTACAAAACTGGGGAGTACAATCCGTAGGATATAGTTTTTATAAAAATTAAGATTATTAATTACATTTTTGAATGAGCGGGATAGCGATATTCCGCCATTTGAATTCAAGGATGTATGCGGATAAAATGAATAAGAATAAACACTTTTAATATTGGAGAGGAATGAAAATAAATAATAAGAAAAAAGTAAGCCGATACATGATTTTTCAGTTAGTTGTATTGGTGCTGCTTTTTTTGAACATTATTATTCTTATGTATTTTGGTTACCCTTTATTTTCAGGAATATTTTTCGTGACAGCCTTAGCTGTGCTCGCATACGGAGCATTGAAAAAACGTTTTGTATTCGAATATGAGAATTCCGGGCAGGTGGTTTCCATTAAAAACTATCAATGGTTTTCAGGTGGGAAAAAATTGCCGGTCTTTGAAATGCCTCAAAAAAAAATTGTACGGATAGAAGTAAAAAAAAGAGGCTTTCGAAAATATTTAATTATTCTTTTTTCAAATTCTTCAGGAAAGGTATTAAGACGAAATATTGATATTACTTTTTGTAATGAAAATGAAACCTGCCAGCTTTTGGGAGATATAACCAACAATTTGGTAAAGAAAGACCAGAAACTTTCTTCTGATCAATAATGTTGCTTTTTGAATAAAGACAAATTAGTTTAAGATGGAAAATTTAAAAGATATTCATATTGGTGCTTTGGTATATGAGCGTGTAAATGAACAGGATATTGATATGGGCAGAATCTGCAGATTCTTGCAATCGACAGAAAAAGAGATCCTGGAAATGTATTCTATGAAATCCTTAGATGTGGATGTACTTCTAAAATGGTCAAAGTTATTGGAATATGATTTTTTCCGTCTCTACTCCAATCATTTAATATTATACGCTCCCGTTGCCAGTCAGAATAAAAATGTGGTAAAATCAAAATTACCCCAATTCCGGAAGAGTTTATATACAAAAGAAATTATAGACTATATGCTGGAGCTCCTCGAAAATAAACAGAAGACTCAAGTTGAAATCATTAATCATTACGGAATTCCCAAATCAACATTGAATAAATGGATAAGCAAGTACAAGCAATAAATACGGGACCTAATTATAAAAGAATTTACCATGATTTCATAGAATCTAAATGTCCGGATAAAAGAGAATATGTAAAGAAATATCTATCAAAAGATACCCTGTCTTTATCCGATGTTTTGAAGATTAATAATATTATCTTTTTTGATGGATTCTCTGAAAGTCAGAAATTCAAATCCTATGATAGACAGACTATTTTTGAAATTCTTGATTATCAGAAAACACATAAATTAAATAATAGCCAGCTAGCCAAACATTTTAAATTAAGCAGAAATACGGTTACAAAATGGAAGAGGATATTTTTAGTATAATCTGCATTTTTCCATTATAAAAAAGTAGTAAGGGGAGTATTACTTCGTTTTTTTTCTAAGTTTTTAAGAGTATATCCATCGGATATACTCTTTTTCCTCTTAATTCCCAAAAGTCTGATATAGAATGCTTTCTGTGGAATGTAGTTTTTTATCTACAAATATTGGTTTTTATTATATCTGTGGTCTTTTATCTTTGCGAACTATTTTTATCTACGGTAATAATTATGGGAAGTTTAAATCCGATTTATTCTTTAGAGATTAAAGCATTTCTGAAACAAGAGGTAAACGTTTTTTTATGAGTAAAAAATAAAGCTAAAGTCTCTATTTCTTTGCCTGTAGATAAAAATTATCCATATAAACCGCCTGATGTACTCCACTTAGCATAACTTTCAAACCTAAATGTGAATCTTTTTTCAAAGAAACAGTAAATGTTTTTTTGTCACCTGTTATTTTGGAAGGTTTAGTAATTGAAACATAGGTTTTTACATCAGAAGGGTTGTCTACTGAAAAAAGTTCTAAGGTAGTTTCTCCTCCATTATCAGAAAGATCAAGAGACAGTGTATAGATTCCAGCTTTGATTTCCGGTGTTACCAGATACATGTTTTCTCCAGGATTGTTCATTGAATAGAATATAATTCTTTTATCACTTGCATAAAGCATAGATTTTCCGGGTTGAGCCATCCAGCATTTATTGATGTCTTTCCAGGTATCAAAACTTTCTCTAAGAGTGGCTACAGGTTTACATTGTGCATGTGCTGTTAGAAACCCTCCTATAACTGCTATTCCCGTAAGTACAATTTTTCTCATGTGTTATTTTTATTTATAATGAGTAAAAATAATTAAAAAAGTTTAGACCGGATGCTATTCTTTTATGATTTAAGTTAGCTTCCACTAATAATTGGTGCAGAGAAAATCAAAATAAATTCATAAAATGCTGTAAAATAGTTTGATAGAGGGTGTGCGTTTTGCAGAATTTATGATTTAAAATTAAAATAAGCTTTCCGATGGCAGAAAGCTTATTCAGTTTTAAGCAAAATATAATTATAAACAAGACTTAAAAATAAAATAATTCTATTCCTTCGGTTATGAGTGAGATCATATTAATTTTTTATCTCTTTTCCGCAATTGATAAGTTCGGTGACAAGCTGCCCACTTTGCACTGCCCAATAATTTTTGTCACACACTACAATTAAATTCCGTTTAGCTCTACTCACAGCAGTATTAACCAGATTAAGGCCTTTGGAAACAGGAATAGTAGTGTCAACAAACCATTTATCATAGGTGTCAACAATACTTAAAATTACAGTATCCCATTCTCTGCCCTGAGAACCGTGAACAGTGAGGATTTTCAAATCATTTCTTTCTTGTGGCAAAGAATTGTTGAGTAATCTTATTTGTTTTTTATACGGGGTTAAAATGACAAAATCCTCCGTTCCATTTTTTTTAAGGTTATGAACAAGCTTGCTTATTTCTGAAACTTCATTCATTGATACTCTTGATTTTGGTCCTTCATTTTTTTTAGCATTAATATACTGTATCTGGGTTTCTCCTTCCGGATTATTGGAGCTAAAGTTGTTTTCATAAACATATTTAGATAGAATCTGAGCCAGATTATTTCCGAACCTATAGGTAGCATTTAAAGAAGTCTTGGAAATATGTTCAGATTTGAATTCCGAATTGTCCAGGTACTGATTTCTGGAGAAATCCTTTGATTTCGAAAAAAGAGTGTCCAGGAAAATGGCTGACTGAGCCCATAAAAACATATTATAAAACTTGCCATCCCTTTCAATACTGCTGTCGTTAATTTCACAAACCGGAGGTAATTGCTTGTGATCCCCCAGAAATGAAATGGGCGTTGAATGATTAAACAATGTCAAAGCTTTAATAATATTGGCATATCCTGCTTCATCCAGAAAAATATGCTCAACATTTAACTTTGATTCTGTGTAACGTCCAATATAGCCATCTAAAGTGCATCCAATGATATTGACGGACTTCAAACGTTCTTCAGTAGAGGAAATAGCTAGTTTAGCTCTTAAATCAACATATCTTTCCAATTCAGATTCTATTACGCCCGGGCTGTGATTTTTGTATTCTGAAAATAGATGCGTGTCAACTTCTAACTTATCTCTTTTTTGAAGGAGTATGGTATCTGCCTTTTTTTTAGTTTCTTTTATATTTGTGACAGACAGTTTAGAAAGAACAGACTGAACTTCCGGAAGAAATTTGGTCTGGTTAATCAGATTAGTGATTTTTATAGATACTTTTTTCTGAATCTCAGCTAAATCTCTCTCTTGAACCGTTCTTTTCTCACTGATTTCAGAGAGTTCATATTTCAAATATTCCAGATCTTTATTGAAATCATAAATTCTCTTTCTACTCTCATAAACTTCCTTTTCTGCACGCGTTGGTTTACTGCTGAATGCTTTGATAATCTTATGGGAAATAGAATTTATTTTAGCAATATTTTTTTCCAGCTGTTGAGTTTCTTTAATGCTGTTTTCAGAGAGTAACTTAACCTCTATCTCCTTTTTTCTGAATATGATATTCACCTCAGCCAATGAGTCTGTATCTCGTTTTATACGCGCAGAAAATTCAATTAAATCATCAAATTCAGGAGTTAAGTCTATAAATCTGTCAATGGCTTGCTGCTGATTTTTAAAATTTAGCATTCGTTCCAGAATATCAATTTGTTTATCTATTTCAGCCAGCTTTTTTTGAACCCCTTTTTCTTCACAGACTTCGGGAAATTCTTCCGCAAATTTTTTGGAGGGCGTTCCCAGGCGTATAATTTTTTTTCTGTCGATCCCAGCCTTATCAGTCATTTTAATGATCCCTTTTAAAACTTGCTCAATCGCATTATTGGTGGGAGCTAAAATGGCAATTGTATCCCCTTTTCTGATATAATGGAGCACTGCATAGGCAAGAACAAATTGGGTTTTCCCTGTGCCGGGAGCTCCCCAAACATAAGAAAAGGGATTCGTGAAAATATTTTTTAATGACTGTTTTTGGTTTTCGGAAGGCAGAAGATTTTTCTCAGGAAAAAAGTCAATATTCTGAAAGTCCTCTGAGTATTTCGAAGTTCTCGTAGGTAGGGAGAGATTGCTTCCATTATGTACGTACCAGTATTTCACTCTTTCAACCAGGAACTTCAGATCAGAGACCACTTTAAGGTCATTTCTTTGTAGCCCAATGAAATCCGGGGATATTTTGTCAGAAGGTTTAATTAAAAGTATATTTTTATCATTGTCGTATTCAATAATTTTAATTTCTGTGGAATCATAATCTTTACCATTGCGGAAATTCCTGAAAAAAACAGCTTCTGTATCAAAAAGCTTTGCAGACAAACGAAGCTTAATCACAGTATACCTGCCTGGCAAATATTCTAAATCAAAAACATCAACTTCCTGGATGCCTTTATTGTTATTCTGTAGATATTCATAATAGTTTTGGCAACTGTCTATTGCTATTTCTCTTATTTCTTCTGCTGTCATTTATTTGACATTTATAAATATTATTCTGCTATTTGCGGGTTGGTGTTTGTAAAATTAACTTGTAATGGGGTTATCTCATTATGGTTTTCCGTAAAAACAAAACTAATGATCTTCTTAAAAGTAAGAATAAGTATTACTATATTTATTAAGGTTCTGGAGTTTTTTAAAAGAATTTGAACGAGTTAAAAAAAAGAAATAGAAAAAATAATATTCTTTATAATCACGGTTACAGAAAGATTGGGTGGCAGTGATTTATTTCTTTTTTAAGCTATAGAAGGAAAATTTTTATAATTTTAGCTTATTATTTTATAATCTGAATGGAATACACCTATAAAACAAACACTTTTTTTCTTTTAAAAACTGTAATTTATACCATTGGATTTCTAAGCTTAATAGCAATGTCAAGACTTTGGATAGGGTCAAATGAAAATTGGAATCAAATGATAGAAAATGATTTTATTCCGGCATTAATAGTCAGAAGTATTTTTTTTACATTGGCAGGATTACTATTTTTAGGATTATCTTCAATAGTAAGCAAAATTTACAGGAAAGAAAGCCCTTTTTTGAAAGAACTGGTTATTCTGCTGTTGTTTTCTTTCACGCTGAATGTAATACTGATGTTAGGCTTAATCTGACATGAATTTATAATAAAATACAGACACTCTTTTATTTATAAAATGAGACTATCGAATAAAGTGGGCTTTATATAGAAAAATTTCTGAAATGTGGTAGGTATTGAAGCTTTATTGGCGTATTAATTGATACAAGAAACTTTATTGAATTTTGATGACTAATGGCTAGAACGACTGTAACTCTGATTTTCCTTTTAAGTGGTTTTTTCTTTTTAAATGCACAGGAAAAGAAAGATTCGCTGTATTACAAAATAGAAGAATTTTCAGATAAGAGAAAAGTTACTAAATTCATTCACCGTTTTATATTTCGTAGAGAGCCGGATTCCACTTCCGTGAAGTCCAATACTGAAAAGCTTTTACAAAATACTTATAACAAAAAAATTATCAGAAATGTCAGGATAGAAACCATTGACCCTTTTGGATACAGTTCTAAAGACGGTAAGGAAATAGGCAAATGGTATGATTGGGTAAAGGATCACCTTCATTCCAGTACCAGAAGATCAACAATCAATAATTTTTTGCTTTTTGAGGAAGGAGAAGAGTATAACGCCCAAAAGCTCTATGAATCAGAGCGTTTGTTGAGAACAATGCCTTTTATCAACAGAGTTAATATCAGTGTTTCCGACAGCACTTCCAGTAAAGATTCTATAGATGTTGTCGTAAAGGTATTGGATTCCTGGAGTCTGAAGCCGAGAATCAGTTATTCCGGAAGTAAAATTGGTTTGGGAGTTACTGAAGAGAATGTACTGGGACTGGGACACACCCTGGATTTCCTTTACAGAAATGATTCAAAAGAAAAGCAGGATTATCTCTTAGGAAGCTATACCACTTATAATCTTTTTGGTACTTATATCAATGCCCAGATTCTTGGAGAACGGGACTTTTCGAGAAATGAGAGAATTAATTTCAGCCTCAGAAGAGACTTTTTCTCTCCTTTAACGAAATGGGCGGGAGGTTTTACATTTGAATATTTTATGCGAAAGGTTTTACTTCCGACAGAAACGGATACTGCTTTTCCTGAAGTTCAGATTAAAGTATACAGTCAGGATTTATGGGGAGGTTATCAGATTCCGGTTTCATCTGATCCCCGTGAGAAGGTATCCAGCAATATTGCCATCATAGGAAGATTTCAGAACTATCAGTACAAAGACAGTCCGGGAATTGATCAGTATCAATATTTCAGTTCTTACAACAGTTTTCTGATGTCTGTCGGATTTATTCAGAGAAACTTTTCAGTTCAGAAGAATATTTTCCAATATGATTTGCCGGAGGATGTTGCTTATGGCAATTCTGTAAACGTCATTGCCGGAGGATTATCAAGAAATAAAGAAGTGAATCCGTATGTGGGAATTTCAGCATCTTATGGGCGTTTTACAAAACTGGGATATTTTACAGTGAAAGCACAGTTTGGAAGGTTTTTTAATGAAGACAGTCAGAACAGGGAATCTTTCCGCTTTGATGGAACTTATTTCACCAACCTTATGGACTGGAAATTTGCCAAAGCAAGACATTTCTTTTCTCCAACATTAGCCTTGGGAAATCCACAGCATAATTACTCGTATAAGGATAGGATCAACCTTTCTTCTGCAGATGAATTTCCTGTTTATAATTCTGATTATATTGGCACAAAAAAAATAGTGTTAAGGTATCAGCTTCAATTGTTTATCAATAAAACCTGGAAGAATTTCCATTTCAGCCCTTATTTAACTACTGCAGTGGGTTGGCTGGGAATGCCCGATGATAAACTATTGAAGACCAAAGCCAATACAAAAATCGGAATAGGTGTTTTAATTAATAATCCCTATCTTGTTTTCAACAGGATTCAGATTTCTTTCATGTATTATCCGCGTGTTCCTTTTGATAATAATTCTGTTTTTGATTTTAACAGTAACAGAAATAATCTTTTACCAATGAACAGTTTTGCAACGGATGTTCCTCATTTTGTCAATTTTGGAAATTAATAATAGAAGATCAATTGGTGCTTAATATCCTGAAAATAAGTCGTTTTTCAGATATTATATACGGTGATTCTTTTTGATATAATATTACCCATTTGGGTAATTGACAGGTTGTTATATTATCACAAAATTTGTGATAAATAGACTGTATGCTGTAAAGTATATTCAGATGTAGTTTAAAAAAATCATAACAACTTCAAAACTAACCCCTATGAGACCTTTGAATTTTCTTTTATTATTGACCGCACTCTTTACATCTGTTGTGATGTATGGACAGCAGACTAACACGATACCGACTGTACCAAAGCCAATTCCTATAACCGATGCTGAAAAATGGATTGCAATTTCTCCTATTCTGCTCTTCCTTTTAATTACCTGTCTTGTCTTTTTTAAACTTAAAAAAGATAAAGTCTCTTTAAAAGATCTCCTTTTGGATAAGGATGCGAATGTTCAGATAGAGGTAGAAAAAACAAAACAAAGAGTGGCTTTTTTATCTGCTTCTACTGAAAGTCAGCAGGCAATGAAGGCCGCAGATGCAACAGCTGGCAATGGTGAAGATCCCAATGCCTCAAAACCTAATACGAGTGTAAGCCGTTTTCTTGCATTTATAAGCGGTTTGGTGTCTGTAGGTCTGGCATGTGTTCTCACCACCTTTGCCATCTGGAATTATTTTGATGTAAGCAATTTTCCCAACCTGAATAATCTCGTTGGTGTTTTACTGACCCTGGGGATTGGAGTGGTGCCTTATGCGTTTAACAAAATCACTACAGCAGCTAAATAGACAGATTTTAAAACAATAAAAAACCTTCCTTGCTTTTGACAGGGAAGGTTTTAATCAAATTGCAATAAACATTCTGAAAACTAAACTACTACATCTATTTTTACATTGATATTTCCACGGGTTGCTTTTGAATAAGGACATGTTGCATGGGCTGTTTCCACAACTTTTCTGGCTTCGTCTATTGCAAATCCCGGTAAAAGTACCTGTAAATGGGCTTGCAGGAAAAATCCATTATCATTGGTGGCCAGATCTACAGAGGTATTGACAGATAAGTCCGGAGGAAGGGTAACTCCCATTTTTACCGCACCTAAATGCATCGCACCGATAAAACATGCCGACCATCCTGCTGCTAACAACTGTTCCGGATTGGTTCCGTTTCCCTTTGAACCGGGAGAAGTTAGTTCAATACTAAGTTTGCCATCACTGCTTTTTGCTTCTCCGTTACGGCCTCCCGTTACAACGACATTACCGGAATACAGCACTTTACTGATATTGACTACGGTTGTATTTTCTACTTCCTGAATGGTATTTAATTCCATATTTTTATTATTTAGATTAAACGATTCTGTTGATTGATCCTATTATTCTTAAAGTTTTTTTCTTAAATCTTTGAAAGCGGCTCTAAGCTCTTCTGTAAAGATCTGCGGCTGTTCCCAGGCTGCAAAATGTCCGCCTTTTGAAGCTTTATGATAATAATATAAAGTAGGATAAGCTTGCTTCGACCAGCTTTCCGGAGCCTGATAAATTTCGTGAGGAAATACCGAAACAGCTACAGGAACTTTAATGTCTTTGGTCTTCTGCGCCTCCGCACTGAAATTATTCTTGTTATTTTCCCAATAGAAACGTGAAGAAGACGCTCCGGTATTGGTAAGCCAGTAAAGGGTAATATCATCCAGGATGGCATCACGGCCAATGATATTCTCAGGATGAAGATCACTTTCACTCCATTCGGCAATTTTTTCGTAAAGGAATGCTGCTAAGGCTGTTGGAGAATCAGAAAGCAGATATCCTGTTGTCTGTGGACGTGTTACCATCATTTCCCCGTAAGCTGCATTTCTTCCAAAGAATGTACTCATTGCATTGTATGCTTTTGCTTCTGAGGCAGAAAGTCCTGACGGGGCGGGATCACCGGCATTGATTGGTTTTACAAGTTCGGCAGGAATGGTAGCCGGCATGGTAAGGTGGATTCCCAAAAGACCTGAAGGAGCCTGTTTTGCTAATGCATCAGAAATAACAGAACCATGGTCACCACCTTCAGAAACATATTTTTTGTAGCCGAGTCTTTTCATCAGTACATCCCATGTACGGGCAACGCGGTCAGGGTTCCAACCAAGCTCAGCAGGAATCTCTGAAAAACCATATCCCGGAATGGCAGGTATAATTACATCAAAAGCATCACTTGCTTTTCCTCCGTATTTTACAGGATCAGTCAAAGGATCTATTGCATTGATAAACTCCAGCGGAGAACCAGGCCAGCCATGGGTAAGAATTACAGGCATTGCATTAGACTCCTTTGAACGTACATGGATAAACTGGATATCAAGTCCGTCAATTTTTGTTACAAATTGGGGAAGCGCATTCAGCTTATTTTCTACTTTTCTCCAGTCGTATCCGTTGCCCCAATAGGTGATAAGTTCTTTTAACTGCTCAAGCTGGATTCCCTGAGAAGCATCTTTCACAGTCTCTTTATCCGGGAAGCGGGTTTCGGAAATACGTTTTTTAAGATCATCCAGCTGAGATTGTGGAATATTGATGTGAAAAGGACGGATACTGGTATCATTTTTTGATAATAGAGTAGCAGTATCATTTTTTTGCGCCTTAGAAATAGCAGGTGTACCTAAGATAAAAGTTGCTGCTAAAAGAATTGTTGAAATTGTTGTTTTCATTGCTTTACTGTATTAGATTTTAAATCTGTTTTTTCTTTTTGATGAGACAAAATTATACCCTGAGATACACCTGGGAAACGAGTAATGTGTTCAAGTAGTCATATTTCACAGTGAAACAGACATTGCAGATGGTGAACAGGAAACAATATGAAGCAGATGAAAAGTAATGCTAAGAAAAGTGACTGAGATATTGATCTCAAAAAGGATAAAAAAATAAGCTCCGTTCTTCTATAAAAACGGAGCTTATTTTGTGAAAACATTTTTTTCGATGTTATCCGTGAGCTTCTACAGATACATCATTCCATTCTTCCCATACTTTTAAGCGCTGTTCGTAATTTTGTTTTACGAAAGGAAGTGCTACTTTTCCAAGCAATAAACGCAATGGAGGATTTTCAGTTTCTGCTAACTTTATCAATGCAGGAGCTGTAGCTGCTACGTCACCAAAAGAAGTTTCAGATTCTGAGAAAGCCTTTTTAACACCATCGTAAACAGGATTACTTTGTGTATTAATTCCTGTATGCCAGATATTGGAAGCATAGCCATTAGGTTCTACCAAAGTTACATTAATTCCAAAGCCTTTTACTTCTGTTGCTAAAGTTTCGCTTAATCCTTCCAGTGCAAACTTAGATGCATTATAAAGTCCCATGGTTGGTAAAGTAGCCAATCCTAAAATAGAAGAAACCTGAATGATATGACCACTTTTCTGATCTCTCATAATGGGAAGCACCGCCTGTGTAAGCCATAAAGTTCCAAAGAAATTCGTTTCAAACTGTGCTCTTGCTTCCTGTTCGTTGGTTTCTTCCACCGCACCTGTTAGTGCATATCCTGCATTATTAATCAGAATATCAATGCTGCCGAAGTGTTGGTGTACTTTCTGAACTACTGATAATGATTCCTCTCTTTTATCTACATCTAAGGTTAAAGGCAATACGGAATCTCCATATTTTTCTTTTAAATAATCAAGCGTTTCTACATTTCTGGCTGTTGCAGCCACATTGTATCCTTTGGCTAAAAAGGCTTCTGCCCATGCTTTTCCGAAACCTTTTGATGCACCTGTAATTAAAACTGTTTTTGACATTGTTCTGTTTTTTAAATTGTTATGATTATATTTTTTAAAAGAATTATTTCATATGTAAATGACCGATCGGTCATATTTTGGATAAAAAAAATTACACTGTATTTTCTTCAATCATTTTTTTAAGATTTTTGACGATAGTTATCATTTTATCGTTATTACCAGCCATTCTTGACATTAAGTGTCCACCTTCAAGCATGGCAAACAAAACTGTTGCAAAACCTTCCGCATCCCATTCCGCTCTGAATTCTTTATTGGAAATTCCTTTTTCTATAATACCGGAAATTAATTTTTCTCCCTGTTTTATTCCATTGTTTATTTTTCCTTTAACGACTGGATTGGTATCATCAGCTTCTGTTCCAAAGTTTAGCAGGGGACACCCGCCAACTACAGGCGGATGATTGGGATCACTAAAAAAATCAATATAGGCGAATAACTGTTCCCTGGAAGTTTTAAATCTGCTTAAAGTTTTTTGAAGTTGATCAGTCAGCATTTGCATATTATGCTCAACAGCAGCACAGGCAAGTACTTCCTTATTTTCAAAATGAACGTACATACTGCCTTTAGACAACTTGGTGGCCTCCATAATATCACTCATAGAAGTAGCTGCAATCCCTTTTGTATTAAAAATAGGTGCTGCTTTTTCTATAATGAACTGTCTGGTTTCCTCCCCTTTTGCCATAATAATAGTAAATAATGATGCAAATATATGACCGATTGGTCATAAAAACAAATTTTCTTTGATTTAATTCTGAAAAAATTATCAGTTAATAACAATAAAACAGCCAGAACCTCTATGATAAGACATTTTGTTTCTATTTATCATACATTTATCTTTACTATTTGTTTTTAACTTGAAATAAGGTATACAAGGTTAAAATCTTATTCTGTTTTACTGATGATACAACAGAATAAGATTAACAATTAAAGCTGATAGCTGATCCCTAAATTAATTATACCTTTATATCCAAAGCCTAATTCTGCAAACCCTGCAATTTTTCCACCTATTCTTACACCTGCTCCTATCACCTGAAAGTTGAAAGAACTGCTTTTGGAAGATACACTTTGAACATCTGACTGATTAGGACTAAGTTTTTCATTTGAAAAAGTATATCCTAAACCAACCCCTGAATACATTCTGAACTTGGGTTTCGAGATATAGGAATAAGTACTATTGACAGCGAGTGTATATATATCATTCTTCTGGCTCGCTACAGTAAGGTTTTGTTTATTAACAGAAGCTGTATATCTTTCATAAACAAGATCTGTACCGATGGTCCAATTATCTTTAACTGCATAATTGTAACCAATAAAAAGAGCTCCGGAATGTTTTTCATCAGTAGTTTTCGTTTCAGTAAATGGTGTTATTATAATATCTGTGAAGACTTTGCCGATTTCGTTGGAAGAAAGAACACCATAACCTGCCTTGATCTCTGAAGTGCCTTTTTGCTGGGCATTGAGCAGAACTACATTAGAAATTAAAAAGCAAATTAGAGTTTTGTTTAGATTGTTTGTCATAAAGTTATTACTTAAATATTTTGATGTTTTTTTGTTGATTGTTTTGGAAAATGATGTTTACGATATACATTCCTTTCTGATACTGTGAAAAATTTATCTTATGATCAGCGATTTCCGTACCTGAGATGCTGGAAACCCTTCTTCCTTCACTATTGTAAATGATTATTTCTTTTACCTTTTCCTTACTTATGATATAGGCAACATCTTTCACAGGATTAGGGTAAAATATAAGCTCAGGCTGTACATTCATATCCGCAGTTCCCAAAGACCCAATAGTAATTGTTTTGCTGAATGTTTCTGCACAGGAGTTTTTGCTGACCGTAAGTGAGACTGTATAAGTTCCCGGGGCAGTATATTGATGAACAGGATTCAATGAAGAATCGGTGATGCCATCGCCAAAGTTCCATGATACAGATGTGTAATTGGCGGAATGATTGGTGAAATTTACAGTTGTTCCGTTAATTCCTGCTATAAAATCCGAATGAAGGTGAAACGTATTACTATTCCATTGTGGCGGATTATTAAAAAAAACAAGATCTGCAATATTCTGAAAGTTTTCGGCCGTATTTTGAGGCATTCCGTTATAAAAAGTGGATGGAAATACATGATCCTGAAAAATTGCAGAATACATAGTGGCTGCCACAAGATAACTTCCTTTAGGTCCAGGATGAATATCGTTATAAGATCCGTGAAGAGCCAGATCCTGGGAAGAATTGTAGTAATGTCTTGCAGATTCTCCGGCAGGAACCATTTCCACCTGCATCAGGTTAGACATCTTCGTAATGGAATCCTTAATTTTTTTCTGAAAAGCAAAATAGGTGTTGTATTCATTGGCAGATGGAACTCCATAGGGAATTTCATACAGAAAAATCTTAGAACAAGGACTGTATTTACGAATAGAATCCCTGATTTTACGGCCGCGTTCAGCGGTTACAGAAACAGGGTAAGAATGACCTGCAGATTCCGCAGTTCCGGGCTGCATGATCACGTATTTATAGTTTTTAGATCTTATCTTTTGATACAATGAAACATCATCTACATGATTCACAAATCCGGTTCCTCCGGGAGTATGTGTTGTTACAGATAGATTTTTCCCTTTTGAAGCCGCTATATTTTTAAAAATTTCAGGCATGTCATTAAAATAGGTGACGCTGTTTCCTATAAACAGAACCTTATCAGACTGGCAGAATGATAACACTGAAAAACCAGTACATATAAGAAAGAGTAGTTTTTTTATCATAGAGTATTTTTTTGAGAGTTATTTAAAAAAGGTACCTGCAGAAAACCACTTATCATGCAGGTACACAACACAAACGATGATTAAAAATGTTTTTTTATCAATATAGAGCTATATACTTTTCTTTATCCGTTTTTTAATTATTAAACCTTTTAAAAGTACCTGCAGGAAACCCAATCTATACTGCAGGTGCTGCATTAAAAGGTGTTTAAAATGAAAATGTTAGTTTATTTACTTTGTTAGAGATTTTGATTTACTATGAGTTAATGACTGGGTTTATTTTTTTAATTGACTTAGAAAAGTACCTGCAGGCATCACGTATAACCTACAGGTACACGGTACACTAATTATTACAACTATTTCTTGATTAGTTTTGTATGATAAGTCGCCTTATCATCTTTTATCGTGATCACATACACTCCTTTGATCAATGAGGCAACACTGATTCTTTTTCCGTCCGGTTTTCCTTCCTGAACAAGTCTTCCGCCTGCACTGTAAATTTTGTAATCAGCTTTACCTTTCAGATTTTTTACCTCTACAAATGTATCCGCAGGATTAGGGTAGATTTCAAGATCAGAATATGACTGAACGGACTCCTTAACTCCTAGTGCTGCATTGATCTTTACAGAAAAATCCCATACCGAACCATGAGAGATAATATCACCATTGGCATCTACGAAAGGACTTGCACATGCATCAGCTGAAGCATTGAAAAATCCGCTGGCTACTCTCATTCTTAATGTTTTGTCACCATTGTAAGCATTGGCCGGAACTGCAAATGCAAAACTTCCCTGATGTCTTTTATTGGCATCCGGAGCTGCGCCGTTAATCCCAATTCTTTCTGAAGCTTCAAATACTCCGTTTCTGTTGTAATCAATCCATGCCTGTACCCAATCCTGATAGTTTCCTCCAGCACGGTTAGCATACACAATATAGTTCATATTATATTGCGCACCCTGAGTAAGCTGAATCAGTTTGGCAGGGTCTTCCGAATAATCTTTATAAGCGTGCTGAACGGTTGTCCCATTTCCAGCTAAATCCACATTGGCTAAAGTCACTCTTAATATTCCACTGAAATATGGACTGATTGTAGTGTTTCCTCCTGTAGTCATCAGGCAGTAATCATATCCGGTGCGCAATCCTTTTGTTTTAAAATTATACACAGGAGAAAATGCTCCGGGAACATTATTAATCACAGTGGCTACACGAACTTCATAAGAGGTTTCATCTTCAAGATTATTTAATAGCACAGAACTAACCGGGCTGGCAGCATTGGACCAGTTTGCTGTTCCTGCTTTCCTGTAATTCACGGAATAGGTTGCTCCCGGTACATGATTCCATGAAACAGTTGCTGAGGTTTTTAATATATCATTATCGAACGCGGTAAGTCCCGTTGGTGGATTATTTAAAGAAGCGGGAGCATTTCCTACGGTCACTGTAGGAGAAACGGCATAAAATATATTTCCTACTGCTGAAATTCGCAGTTTAATATTTCCCTGAAGCGCAGCAGGCATCTGTATTTCAAAACTTCCGTCATTAGGCGTTGAAGCCACCAGTTCTGTCCATGCTGATCCGTTAACCAGATCGGTTGTATATTCAATCTTTACATTGGCAGCATTATAGGGAGCAAGGTTGGTATTGGCAACATCCCAGGAAATGGTATTGGAAGCATTATTATACAGCGTAGTAGAAGGAGTTAATCCTTTGAATTTGAAAGGTCCGTCATTTCCAACGGTTACTGTATTTTCTGCAGAAATCGTTAAAGGTCTGTTCGGGTTATTATCACGTACTGTTACCGCGTAATGTAATACTCTGGGAATGTATGAAACTGTTTCCCATGTGTCTTTATTCGTCAGTTTACCACTCATTACAACAGGCAGGCTAGGGAAATATCTTCTTCCCGAAGCCACTGCAGGAAAAGAACGGGTAAGTGAACCTTCAGGATTGAATCCCCAGCCGCTGTCTCCTGAGATTGAGCTTGTAGAGCCTACGCTGTCATACTGTTCCCAGTTATAGGTAAACTGATCCCCGTTGGCATCTACTGCATTGGCATCCAGGTAGTAGGCTGTGCCTTTGGGAATAGTATAGGAAATCAGCGGGGTAATAGCTGGTGCATTATTGGCAATATTTTCAGCTACGCCGCACCCAACTTTACCTTCAAGGTTGTTAAGGATTTGATTGATGGACGAATAGTGGAAATAGGCATCACTGTTCATCTGAACATTATTGGCTGTGATCCCTGCATAGGCCATAATGGTTGTTCCTCCTCCCGGTTCTATATTGACATCTGAGCTTTCAGTAACTGTAGAAAAAGTGTGGTTACCTCCAAGCTGATGTCCCATTTCATGAGCTACATAATCAATATCAAAGGTGTCTCCCACAGGATTCTGATTTTGTGTAAACGCAGAACCTTTACCTAACGGTTCTGCTGCGGTAGGGTTGGTACATATACATCCTATGCATCCTGCATTTCCATTTCCTCCGGCGGCATTAAAGACATGTCCTATATCATAATTGGCATTGCCTACCTGAGCAGTTAAGGTTTGTTGAAGCTGCCCGTTCAAATCATTGGTGTATGGATCATTAGCCGGATTGGCATAGATGATATTGGGGAAATTCTGTATGGTAAGATGGATTGCAAATTCTTTTTCAAAAACACCATTGACACGAGTCATAGTAGCATTCATCTGGGCTACAGCTCCTGCCATCCCTCCGAAATGAGTAGTATATTCACCCGTTGCAGACAAGGCAAGTCTATAGTTTCTGTATCTTGAGGCAGCAGGTCTTCCGGTAATATTGATTCCGGCAAGTTTATTTTTTCCGGAATTCTTTAAAGATTTGATGTCCAGTTCCTTTTTGCCTTCCATACTGCAGCTAAAGCCATGCTCAGACTCTGTTCTTTCGGTTTTATAGAATACTCCATAGGTTTTTTTATCTGTTGTGACAGGTTCTATAAACTGGAAGATACCGTCTTTAATAATCATTGACTGTATTTCTGTAGGGGATGTACTGAATCTTACATATTTTGAGGGGTCATCAATTCCCACTCCTACATAAGATCCTAATCCATATTTTTCAGCCAAGGATTTTTCCATCACAGGATTGCTGTACACCGCAAACTTTTCTATGGTTCCTTCTGCCGTTGGTAATTGAATCGTTACTGCTCTTGCATTGGCGCCGGTCTCCTCAGCGTTTTTTAATAACTGTATTAATGCATTAATATCAGTTTTGTAAGCATACTTGATTTTTACCTCTCTTCTGATCTCAGACACTTTTTGTGAAGAGGTTTCCCATCTTTGGGCATTGGAAAGACAGAAGCCTGATATCAAAAATAATGATAATAGAGTTTTTCTCATTTTAAAAATTAGGTATTTAAATAGTGGTATTGCGAAGAATGAATATAATATTCGGGTATTCAAAAGTAATTGCTAATTTTGTATTACAAACAATGATATTTTGAGATTTTCATACATTGTGTATGTAATACGTATGTATTTTTTATTATATAGTAATAGTGTAGTATAATATTGTATTTTAATTCTGATCATATTATGATGAAAAAACTGACTGTTTTATTCTTTTTTATTTCTTCCTTTTTCTATTCACAGCATACAGAAGAAGAATTAAAGAATGTGCTGTTTGATATCGAATTTTCTACTGCCGGATCAAAGGAAATTGAGAAGATTGACAGTCTTATTAAGGTGTGTAAGAAAAATTCTTATAATGATTGTGTTGCATTAGGGTATCTTAAAATTGCCAATATCTACAACCGGAACAGTGATATGAAAAGGTCTTTTTATTATACTGATAAAGTGGAAAAAGAAAACCTTATCAATTCAGATACAGATTTTGAGGTTATATTTTATCTCCATCTTCAAAGGTCACTGCTATACCAGAAATTAGGAGAAAGAATGACTTCTCTGAAACAATTGGACGAAATATATGATAAGGTGAACGAAACCGATAATGCTTATTTTATTTATCTGATTAACTGGCAGTACGCAGGAATATACAATGAAATTAATAAAAAAGAATTAGCACTAAAACATTATAAAACAGCATATAAGTATTCTAAAATTTACAGAGAAAACAAAAATAATCTCTATAGGATAGACAAGAACAGATTGAGCAACAGTTATAAAACCTCACCGTATCTTGGCGGAATGTATCTTGAGCTCAACAAACCTGATTCCGCAAGAATATATATTGAGGAAGCCATCCAGAATGGGAAAAAGATCAATGAAATAGGGATACAATACATTACCTCGTATTATGCTTCCAGGTACTTTAAATCTCTTAATAAAATTCCTGAAGCCCAGCATCATTTATGGATCTGTAAAAATATTGCTGATAATTATTATAAAAGCGAGAATTATCAAAAGTCGGTCGCAATGGAGTTGAAGAACCTGTATGAAAGCACAGGACAGAAAGACAGTATCGCTTATTATGCGAATTGGCTGTTGGATATAGAGTCTTCAAACAGCAGACAAAAACAAACATTGAATGATGCTGTAGATAAACAGAATGAATTGGAAAATAGCAATAGAAAGAAGGAAACAAAAAAACTTTTCTTCATCCTGTCGTTGAGTATTGCCGCATGTCTTCTATTTATATTTCTTTTCCTGTATTATTATAGAAAGCACAAAAGTAAAAATCTGGATAAAATTGATATCCCTCATCAGCCATCTGTAGATGAAAGTGCTTTTAAAGAACTTATACAGCTTGCCAAAGAAAATAATCCTGAATTTTTAACCCGTTTCAATGAGTATTATCCGCACTTTTCAGAAGAATTGCTGAAAGTTTTTCCTTTAAAAATATCAGAAATAAGATTCTGTGCCTACATCTATCTGAATTTTTCTACTAAAGAAATTGCTGAATATACTTTTACTTCAGTGAGAACCGTACAGACCAAAAAATATAATCTAAGGAAAAAACTGAATATTCCCGGTGATATGGATATCTATGTATGGTTTTCCAAATTGCTGAAATAAACCTTTAAATAGTCATAAAAAACAGAAGCTATCTCATTAATGAAATAGCCTCTGTGCAAGTAAAATGTGTTTTGAACGTTTCGTTTAAAAATGCCTGCAGAAAATAACACAAACCTGCAGGCAGAAGATATCCTAAATATTAAAAACTATTTTCTGATTCTGAAAAAAGTGCTATTTCTTAATTGTTTTAATCGTTTTTGTAATTACGTTTATCATTTTTAAAGTAACAAGATATAATCCCGTTTTAAGTCTTCAGATACAACTGAGATGAAGGCTGTTCAATCGTTTTAACTGTTTTTCCGGAAGCATCAAGAACCTAAACCGACAATAAATTTTTCATATTATGTATGGGGTTTTTAGGGGTTATGTGATAAGATTTTATAATGGGCTATCTTTTAAACTTTGATCAATTTTCTACTTTATTATAAAAGCATAGAATAATTTTCGGACAAAAGTAATTGGTAATTCTGTAATTTAAATGGTTTTTGTTTGCGCTTTTGCTATGTTGTGTATGTGATACGTAGGTGGTTTCAGTGGTGTGGTAGTAGGATAGTATTCATATTGTAATTAAGATATTGCTGAATATACCCACACCTCAGTAAGAACTGTGCAGACCAAGAAATACAATCTAAGGAAAAAACTGAATATCCCCGGTGATATGGACATTTATATATGGTTTTCAAAACTATTGAAATAAAGATTAAGAATATTGTGAAAAGCAACAGAGACTATTTCATTTCGAAATAGTCTCTGCTTTTAAATTAACTTCCGATTGATATCAGTAATTAATTTCTTATAGTTGAAATATGGATGTTTTTCTGTCCGTTGGAATCTATAAGTTCAATGTTGTCAATCATTTCATTATAAACTAAGGTAGTGGTATCATTAAACTGATATCCTTCAATAAATACAGGTCTGTCTTTGGGCAGATTGTTCTGCTCATTCAACATTTCCAGAGATAAACTATCTGGATAGCCGGCATTTTTTTTAAACTTTATTTCTATTAGGCCGTTATCAGCCAGATAATCAAACTTCTTTAAATGAGGAGGTAAACTGGCTTTGGTTTTAAAAGCGTTTACCTTTTCAATACTGTCCTTATAAAGATCAAACATACTGGCAGTTCCGATGGCATTATTGTAAACAGCAAACTTTACATAGGTGTTTTTCTGTGCGATGAACATACCTGAAAAGAACACGAGAAATATATATAATAGCTTTTTCATAATTAAAATTGATATTTAAATGTTTAATTAATTTCTGTTTTTTACCATAATCCATCCTGTGTATTTTATCGGAGTCTGTTTTCTGTTGGTCTCATTCCAGCCCATATCAAACCAGTAGTTGCCGGTAGATACTTTCTTACCGCCAATGCTGCCATCCCATTGATATCCGTTTAATTTGCTTCCTTCGTGGATCTTGCTTCCATATCGGTCATAAATACTGAATGTGAAATTAGGTTTCCCGGCCAAAGCAGAATAATCCAGTACATCATTTATTCCATCACCATTAGGCGTAATGATATTAATAAGATTGGGAACTGTAATTTCTACCTCTACAGGAGTACAGTTATAAGCATCTTTTACATAAAAAGTATTGCTGCCACGCGGAACATTGGTAAATACATTTTCATTCTGCCAGTTGATATTATCCATCGAATACTGATAAGGTGTTGTTCCTCCAATGGCAGTCAGGGTAACCGTATTATTGCTGATGTTAATATCTGAAATTACAGGATTTTCTGATGGATAAACCTTTACGGTTTGTCTTGTCGTACATTCTCTCGTTTTCAGATCTACCCAATAAGTTCCCACTCCCACATTGCTGATGGATGGTGTTGTTGCTCCCGTACTCCATAGATAAGAAGTATATCCGGGTCCGGCATCCAGTGTGGTGGTATTTTCCATACAGATAATTTTATCCTTTAGTACCTCTGAATAGGTAGGAGGGATAACGGTAAGCGTTACTTCGGCAATTCTGTAACATCCGTTGGCATTGCTTACCTTAATATAAACCACTCCGTCTGGTGCTGGATAATTAGCTGGAGTCAGAATTTCATTGGTTCCGTTATGGGCATCAGCAGGAGAAGGATAATATTGTTTAATAGTTCCAGGTTGTACGTTTACTCCTGCTGAGGTTAAGTTGAATACACCCAGTACAGGATTAGATGGTTCAAAACAAGATCTTAGAGCAGCATCTTTAACGATAGGGCTTTCAGAAACCGTTAAGGTTAAGGTTACCTGTTCACAATCTGTAAAATCAGGATTGTTTCCACAAAACTTATAAACAATAGTGTCTGTACCCATATAGCCGAAATTAGGAACATAAGTAATTACTCCCGCCGGATCAATGGTTGCGGTACCGTTTGCCGGAGGTGTAATAATAGTTACTGTACTCGGAACATAACTTTGAGTTGAATTGGTAAACTGAGGGACTATAGCCTGATAGCCTTCGCAGACAGTCATTGCTTTAGTAGACTCTTCAAGACATGTAAACACTTTGTAAACCGGGGTGATGGCCGGAGTACAAGATCCTACTGCTATTTTTACGGTATAATTTCCGGAAACCAGAGGGGTGTAAGTATTTGCATTGGCTCCTGTAATAGGATTGCCATCCAAATACCACTGATAGCTATCATAGCTGTCATCCACTTCCAAAACAATACCAGGAATACATTCTCCTGTCTGTTTTGCAATTAATGGAATAGAAGAGAACCCTGCAAAATATCCTCCATATCCGGACGTGCTGTATCCTCCATTAATCCCTGCAGTTACAGCTTTATCCGAAATAACCGTTACATTTCCGGTGATAGAAGGGATGGCATACGTTACCCAGCTGTTATTACCTGTTAAGGGAAAAGGACCTTCTGAAGCGAGTGGCGGAACTCCGTTTACGGTTACATTGGCTCCCGCTTCAGTTAAAATATTCAGTTTTACTACAGTTCCGTTCGGAACAGTACTTGTGGTACCTGTGCCGGTTGGCATTTCATTGATCTTTCCGATTTCATCAATTTTTCTGGGTAAAAAACAGTTTAATGGTGGGATGTAGTTGTAACCACAGGTAGCACTGCTGTTATTTACTGAAACCAATTGATACAGATAAACATTTTTTGAAGTCGTTATAAACATATTAAAATGTCCGGAATTTCCCTGCTGAACATAATTGTTTCCTGTGATCCTGTAAAAATCACCACTGTTGATCGTTGCGATAGGTGTAGTAGAACCATTAATGAATATCTGGGTATGGTCTTCCGTTCCAATAATGATACCTCCTTCCAGATCATCAGAGGAAGATCTGGTTCTTACCATAGCAAAAGTACTTCCAAGCCTTTCTGTTGGTACAGATTGATCAAGGATGGCATCAGATCCGGAACTTGTATTATTTCCAAAATTTCCATTGACATTTCCATTGGTAAGCGTAATGGGTTTGTCGGAAACAATTTTGGCTCCAATAAAAGCAGACTGGTTTTGACCTCCCGTTCCAGGACCTCCTGCAAAAATAAAAGACTGTCCTTTATTAAGAGTAATAGTCTGTGTATTGGTAGCTGGTGCTGCTCCAAAGAACGTCACGTTTCCACTCCATGTAGCAGTTACTACAGTATTGTTTTCAGTAGCCAGTATTCCTGCTGTGAAATTATATCCGGTAAGTGATGAGGTTGTAGGAGTTCCGGCCACGTAAAACTCTTTACCAATCCCGGCTTTCCCTTTACTGGTTATAATTTCGGCGTGTGTAGTGTTGCTTACTATTCTTAATGAACAGTAGAACGGCTTTGTCCCTTGTACATGTAACCCTTTAGTGATAACACTATAAGCGTCTGATGTAACATTGGCGGCGATAGCAGATATGGGTACAACAAAGGTTTGCGGAGCATTTTTGCTGATTGTGACAGTGCCAATCGGAGTATTGTTATTATTAATTGTAACAACAAAAGGGGTGGCAGAGTCGGTAGACAGATATAATGCCTGCGTATAACTTGTGGAGGCGTAATAAGGTGCAAACCAATGGTCTGTATCCCTTTGAGCCGAAATAGGAATGCTCATTAGGATAAATAATAAACTAAATATAATGTTTTTCATGAATTACAGAATTTTGATTCTAAAAATTGAAATTTCATTGACAAAAGAGATTAGGATTCTTTAATAAACTTCTTCTGAACGGTTATTCCTCCATCTTCTATCTCGATCATATACATCCCGTGGATAAGATTGCTCACATCAATAGCATTGTTCAGAATGATTCCACTTGATATCAATCTTCCGGCAGCACTGTAAATTTTATATTGAGCTTTGAAACTTATGTTTTTTACATACAATACTGAACTTACCGGGTTGGGATAAATGTGGATATCTGCCTGATTTAGAGAGTTTGGTACAGTTTGTTTAGATATTCTGACCGTATAATCTTCCACCTCACCTTCTTTGAAATTCGTACAGTTCACAGGAATACCGTCCTTCTGTAAAGCGACTCTCATCACAACATATTTATAATCTGTCATACTTATGAAGGCATTGTCAGGAACAGAGAAAGTTGTACTTGCTGTTGGGGTTCCATTAGGTCCGTCTGCCAGAATTCTTTCATTGATGTCAAATTCTCCGTTTCTGTTGAAATCGATCCAGACTGCAACACCAGCGTTAGTTCCTGAACTTAAAGTTTTATCAATGGTAATCTGATTACCTTTTGATCCTTGAATTAAATCAATAAACTTTAAAGGATTTCCTGTGAAATTTGAATACGTAGAGGCAAGAGATTCATTAATCATTTCCTTATTGCCATTAGGTTTTACATTAACCTTTGAAATAAATTCTGTTGTAGAATTGGCTGCTGACATCGGGCAGTAGATGACGGTTGGAGTTGTAAAATAATACAGTTTTGTAAAATTTCCCGGTACTCCGTTACAGATATTGGCTACCTGCATTTCGTATTTAGTGAGCTCCAGCAAAGCAGTAATGGTGTAAGTATTTGTAGGAACTACAACCTCTGTCCAGCTCGGAATACCTACTTTTCTGTACTTCAGTATATAAGTGGCTCCCGGAAAAGGATCCCATACAACCTCTGCCGTTGTTGGCATAATCTGAGTGATCATAAGCCCCGGAGGAGGAATTTCACATATTCTTTCTGTGGTAAATACTTTTGGATTAGACCACGGATTTGCTGTTGTTTCTCCATTACAGATATTGGCAACCTGTACTTCATACGTTTTAAATGAATCAAGATTTTGAATCGTGTATGAATTTGCAGGTGGTTGAGGGATCGTTGGTGTATTCCATGGGCCGGTACCTACTTCACGCCATCTTAAAATATAAGAGGCACTTGGAACAACCGGATTCCAGGTGATCAAAGCTGAGTTTGACGTTACATTACTTATCGTTACAAATGGTGGAGTAGGATCACATCTTGTTGTAAATGTTTTAATAGGCGTGTAAACTCCGATTCCTGTACCGCCACAAACCGCTGCAATTCTTACCTCATAAGTCGTAGCAGGAGTTAAAGCGTTGATTGTTACAGGTGGATTCCCTCCTAAAACAGAAAGGTTTAAAGGAACCCATGCAGAAACAGGGTTTGTAACAGGTCTGTATTCTAAAATAAAAGCATTATTATTAGTAGCAGTTGTCCAGTTGATATTTACAGAGTTATGGGTAATATTGGTGAATACGGGATTTCCGGGTGTTGCATTACTGCATGGTCTTAATCTTACCGCATAATCTTCTACTTCACCATTGGCTGCATCTGCACACATTACAGGAGCACTGGTTCGTTTCATTACCACTCTCATCGTTGTTGTTAAAGATCCTGTATAAACTCCTGTTGAAGGAACATCAAAAGTTGCTGTTATTGGAGTGGTGGTGCTGGCAGCAGACGTCATTATTTTCTCAGCATCTGTGAAAACTCCATCTCTGTTCCAATCGATCCATGCATTGACAGCATCGGCATATTGAGTTCCTGCCCATTCTTTAGAGACTGACAGTTGATTTCCCTGAGAACCGATTTCAAGATTAATAAGGGTAGCAGCAGATGTGTAACTGATATAATTTGTTTGAACTGATGGGTTATCCATTACCGGGAAGTTGACAGGGGTAACTTTCACATTTGAAATGTAATCGTTAATTCCTGTTCCGGTCATACTACAATACGTTAACGGTGGAGTTGTAAAACTTACGCTTGGAGAAAAAACTCCCTGGTTTCCATTACAGATGGTTGCAATTTGCACCTGATATCCGGTTTGCTCGGTGAGTCCTGTTATGGTATAAAAGCTTTGTCCTGCCGGAAGTGTCTGTCCTGTTGCAGATGGAAGCCATGCTCCTGTATTTCCTTGTCTCCATCTGATAATATAAGTAGCATTAGCAGTAGGAATCCATGATACATAGGCAGAATTATGAGTAAGGTTATTCACCGCAATAGTAGTAGGAGCAGCTGTAGTACAAGGCTGTAAATCTATAAATTTTACATAATAATCTTCCACTTCTCCATTGCTGGTGAAAGGTCCGCAGGCATTGGCTGGAGTGAGAGAATATACAATAACACGCATTTTCACTTTACTTGTTCCCAGATAGGCATTGGCAGGAACATCAAATGTAGCAGTAACGGGAGTGGTGCTTGAATAGCCAAGATTCATGATTCTTTCTCCTCCGGGACTCGTTGCCGGATTATTATCAAAAATACCATCCCCGTTAAAATCTATCCATGCATTGGTAGAATAAGTTCCTGATATAATTGACCTTCCTACAGACAGTGTATTGTTAACTGAATTTCTCAGGAGTGTAATGGTCTTTGTAGGATCTGTAGAATAATCCGTATACGTTGTTGGCCCTGAGTTATTACTGGTTAAAGGTACATTCGTACCAATCATGGTGATATTGTTGATATAACCGTTCGTAACTGTTGCCGTTGCTCCATTACAGTAAGTCAGTGCAGGTGTTGTAAAACCTACAGGAGCAGAAAATGTCCCTTGCGTTCCACAAATGGTTGCAATCTCTACCTCGTATTGGGTCTGTTCAGTTAAAGAGGTAAGCGTTACACTATTAGTAAAAGGAGTTGTTACATTGATTGTTTGCCACGTAAGGGAAGGAGGTATTCTGTATCTTACAACATATGTGGCATTGGCTGTGGCAGTCCAGGTAACATTGGCTGAAGTTGCTGTAATATTATTTACTGCAATATTGGCTGGAGGAGTGTTGGTACAACTTGGTAACGTTGTTCCTGTCAATTGTAACCTCGGTAATACAGCATATCTGCTTGTTGCAGTTGGAAGATTTGCCGGATCCGGATTGGTCGTTGAATTATAATAAATCATCCCACGGTTATTTCCTGCAGAATAACTTCCCCAGTTGGCGGTACATGATGTTCCTGTTGAATTTTCATCAACACCTATCACTACATTGCTTACACCATCCCATAAGAATGGTGTGCTTAGAGGAATTTCAACCCATGTCCCAGCTACCATTGCCGGTAAAGTGCCAGAATATACCTGTGTTAAAGATGGGGTAGAGATCCAGCTTGAAGTGGTTGCAAAATCTGTTTGTGAAGTATTCCCCATATACACTACCCATTGATTGTAATTAGCTTGGGTTGCTGCAGTTGTGGAAACAAAAAACCTGATGGCTGTTATATAATTATTGGTTCCTACTGCGGCTCCAATCTCTGAAGCCAAATAAATCTGTTGGGAATAATTAAATCCTGAACAGGAATATACAGGTAAAAAAGCATGAGTAGCCGTACCTCCTCCAATCTGCCCTGGAGTAAAAGGAGCGCCTGCAACCCATGGTGATTTATCCGTTGCAGAACAGACAGATCTTATCCACCAGTAATAGGTAGCACCCGAAGTCAAAGAGCTGATGTTAGCACTTGTTCCGGGATTGGGTGTGCCTGGTGTTGCAGCTGCAGGAGGGGTACTGTTTGTACTGTAATAATATTCATAGCCATTGGCCGGAGCTGGTGCAGGAGCAAGGGGAGCAGCCCAGTTCAGTGTTGCAGAAGTAGGTGCAATATTAGATACAGGCAGAGTAACAGGTTCAAAACATGTAGGAGCTTGTATTACCTGAACTTCATCTAATAATACATCATCATAAAAATCACCATTTCCTGCTACATCCTTATCAACGGTAAATTTTAATTGAATGGTTGCACCCACATAGCTTGCTGCCAGAGGAACACCAACTGTTCTCCATTCAGGAGAATTGGTATCACCAGACCAGACCTGTATCCATCCGGAGCCGTTATTTACAGCAAGTTTTAGCTGATTGTTGTCGGCAGCAGGTACTGTACCGTTGAGTCCGGTTAAATGATCTTTAAACCATTCAAATTTGATATAAGGATTGGTTAACCCCGCTAAGTTGATCTGAGGGCTTATCAGTTCAACTGTGTGTTCACCTGCATAAGGTGAAGATGCATCAACCCATGCAAAAGTTCCGGCAGGTTTCCCTCCGTTTCCGGTGGCTCCATATCCGGCTGATCCGGAAAATTTCCACTTAACATTAGCGTTTGTAGAAGTGGAAGAGGGGTTTTGGCTGATCCAGCATGTGGGAAGTGCTCCACTACTGAATGACTGTAAGAACGGCACTGGAACTGGTGCACAGGTTTGCCCCCGGGCATGTGCAAAAGTCATTAAAAATAAGATAATGGGTAGAATTTTTCTCATATAGTTTCATTTTAAGTTAGAGTCTGTTATTCAATTTACTTAAGTTCTTCTTCGAAAGAAATGGGGAATCCTTCTATAGATTTGGTTCAGAAATCAATAGAAAAATCCTCAGTTTTTCAATCACAGAGACAATAATTGGTTTAAAGTGTATTATCATGTTTCCTTATCACCTCTTTTTATAAAAAGTGATCAACGGATAAACAGAAAAGTAGTAGGGTCTAAGTAGGTGGGAATAATGGCAGCTGCAGAGTTGGTGGTCTTTTTATATTTTTTTATAAAAATCACTCACTTTACTGCACGGGTTGTTGTATTTTTTAATGTGTTTTGATTTCTTTCATTTTTATATAGTTTTCTTAGTTTAGTTTTTATGATTGTGACTTGGGTAAAAATAATTTAATAAAAACTTAATATGACTATACTTTTGTATAGTTTTAAATCAAATATTGATGAATTAATAAGAAACTGATCTTCCCAAAATGCTTTCAAAACAGAAAAATACAAGTTTCATTTAAAAATAATGATTTATATAAATATTTTTCTTCCATTCTTTCTCTTTTTTTATCTCCCTACAAGTGCGGAAATGTAATTTTCCGGGTATTGAAAATGTAATAAAATGAAGTTGTATAGATTTTTTTATTATCAAAATAAATGATTTGTAGTTTTTAGTTTAATTATAATTAAGTTTTGATAGATTTTTTATTTAGCTTAATTATGAATATGTTTGCAAAAGTCACCTAATAAAAAAGTTTTATATCTTATTATCATGTCAAAAATATGAGTGATAAAAATAATTCATTATATGCCGGAAAGGCATCAGAGAAGTATCTTAATGTACTAAAAGCGGTATCGGAAACCAGTCTGGGCTGTGTTTATATTGCAGATCTTAAAACAAGAAAATTAGAGTTTATTTCTGAGAATCCTCTTCTTTTTTCTGGTTTAAGTGCTGCTGAAGTTGAAAAGATGGGTTATAATTTTTTTCGTAAATACACCAAGAAGGCAGATCTTGACATATTAAAGAAAGTAAGTACCAACGGATTAAAGTTTTTTGAATGCCTTTCACCTGAAGAAAAAAAAGTACATACCATTACCTATGATTTTCATCTTAAATATGCCAACAGTGTAGATGTGCTTGTCAATCATAAGATTACACCTATAGAACTCTTTGATGATGGAGAAATCTCCAAAATAGTCTGTGTAGTGTCCTATTCTCTTAACCGGTCTGCGGGAAATATCAGGATCGTTTCTAATACCTCAGAGACCTATTGGAAGTATAATCTCTTCACTGGAAAATGGACAGAAGAATCTAAAGTTGCCCTAAAATTAAGGGAAATAGAAATAATACGGCTTTATCTTCAGGGATTAAAAATAGAAGAAATTGCAGAACAATTGTTTGTGTCACCAAGTACCATAAAGTTTCACAGAAGCAAATTGTTTGAGAGAATTGGAGTGAAGAATATCATCGAGGCAATATCCTACGTAATAACGAATAATTTGATTTAAACTATACTTTTTTAAATATTTCCAGCTCGAAATGGCTGAGAATCAAAATAGAACGCTCAGTATAACTTGCCGTTTTTAATTAAAAACCGGTTGATTTCTGTGTATTGTTTTCTGAACATTCTCCCTCTGCAAAATGATAGAAGGAGAATGCCCGGAACAGCTTAATTAAGCTGATAATTTGTAATTACTAAACTCAGGATGAAATGAACATAATTCTGTTCCACCTCTTTTCTGTTAATCAGTTTGTTTTTGTATTCATAAGAGTTCAGGTCTCTGGATAATTTCTGATATGTTTCAAAATCATCACCCTTTATCTTTACTCTTATATTACCGTCTTTTCTGTTGATAATGACATTATCTAAAGTTCTTACTTTAAATAAAACCTCGCATAATGTAGGACGAGCCTTCATTGACCCGATATATCTTTCAACTATATTAATCTTGAACGAATCAAATATGATATTATTAAAAACGATTTTAGAATTAGGCTCCTGAGTGTTGAGTTCAAGTTTATAGTTCATTACTTTATAAATTTTGGCAAATATAAGTTTAATTATGCCAAAAAACAGACTGTTTTAATAGATCATTCCCATATTAATGATCGAATTTTATTCTGTAAACACAAAATCATGTGAAAATGTGAATATTAGGGCCTTATAAATGAGAGAAAAACAAAAGTGCTCTCAACTTTTTATTTCCTTTTATTTTTTTCATAATAGGCATTTCCGTAATTTTATTGTCTGTATAACAAAATTCATATTAATACCAATATAATGGAAAGATATAGTTATGGGATGGTTGGCCTTGGAGTAATGGGGCGGAATCTGCTTTATAATATTGCTGACAACGGGTTTTCAATCGCAGGATTCGACCTTGATCAGGAAAAAGTGAAAGAATTAGAAGGCGGAGCTGCTTCAGAAATGAAGGTAAAAGGTACAGGCTCTTTAGAAGATTTCGTATCCGCACTGGAAGTTCCAAGAAAAATTATTCTTATGGTTCCTGCAGGAAAACCTGTAGATGCTGTGCTGGAAAATATTACCCCACTTTTAAGTGAAGGTGATATCGTGATTGATGCAGGGAATTCTTATTTTGAAGATACCAACAGACGTGTGGCTGATCTGGCATCCAAAAAACTGCATTTTATGGGAATGGGAGTGTCAGGAGGTGAAAAAGGGGCCAGAAAAGGACCAAGTATAATGCCGGGAGGTGATCCGGAAGCCTTCAAACTTCTGAAACCAATGCTGGAAGCTATTGCTGCAAAAGTAGATAACGAAGCATGTACAGCATACATGGGAAAAGGATCTGCCGGAAACTATGTGAAAATGGTACATAACGGTATTGAATATGCAATTATGCAGCTGATCAGTGAAGCCTATGATCTTCTTAAAAGAGGAGCAGGTCTAAATAACGAACAGCTCCATCAGGTTTTCAAAGAATGGAATAATGGTGAAATGAACTCATTCCTTATTGAAATCACCAGAGATATCTTTACCCAAAAAGACTCATTAACAGATAGCTATCTTGTAGATCAGATTTTAGATAAGGCAGGAGCGAAAGGAACAGGGAAATGGACTTCTGAGCAGGCTATGGAAATAGGAGTTTCTATTCCTACTATTGATATTGCTGTAACTTCAAGAATTTTATCTGCCTATAAAACCGAA
Source organism: Chryseobacterium sp. AG363 (assembly GCF_003610675.1). Taxonomy (NCBI): domain Bacteria; kingdom Pseudomonadati; phylum Bacteroidota; class Flavobacteriia; order Flavobacteriales; family Weeksellaceae; genus Chryseobacterium; species Chryseobacterium sp. AG363. Next base: position 1,709,595 of record NZ_RAQF01000002.1, on the reverse strand, counting down.
AGAGTTCAGGCTTCAAAAATATATGCCGATAACGAAATTACAAAGCCGGAAAATACAGAATTATTCATTAAGGAAGTAGGCGATGCGCTTTTCCTTTCTACCTTAATCAGCTATGCACAAGGTTTATCTTTACTGGTAAAAGCATCTGAAGAATACGGCTTTGAAATTCCATTGAAAGATGTTGTGAAAATCTGGAGAGGAGGATGTATTATCCGTTCAGTTTTGCTGGAGAAATTCTATTCTGCTTATACCCAAAACCCTAACCTTTCTAATATTCTGCTTGATAAAGAAATTTCAGAACTGGTAAAATCAAAAATCAAAGCTTTAAGAAAAACAGCAGGATATGCCGTTGCCAACGGAATCTCAAGTTTGGGAATCCAGACGGCTTTGGGATATTTTGATGCCTATACTACAGAATCTCTTCCTGTGAATCTGATCCAGGCTCAGCGTGATTATTTCGGAGCTCATACGTATCAGCGTATTGACAGAGAGGGAGTTTTCCATACTTCTTGGCAAAGTGCAAACAATTAAAAATTCGGAAGAAATGAATCAAAATAGAATCTTGCAGCCAACAACTATCGTTATTTTTGGTGCTACAGGAGATCTGGCAAAAAGAAAACTTTTTCCGGCATTTTATAACTTATATATCGATGGCAGAATGCCCAAAGGCTTTAATATTGTAGCATTGGGAAGGGCAGAAAATACCAACGAAAAATTCAGAAATTATATCAGAGAAAACCTTGAAAGTTTCTCAAGAAAAAAAGTAACTTCTGAAGACTGGGCAGGTTTTCAGGCTCATATTACTTACTTTCAGCATCAGCTGGATGAAGAAAGTTCTTATCAGAATTTACAGCAAAAATTGCAGGATTTTGATTCCGTGTATGGGATAAGAGCAAACAGGTTATTTTACTTATCCATCGGACCTAATTTTATTACCACGATATCCAATCATATCAAAACCACATCATTGGCTTCTGATCCGAAAAGAGATCGCATTATTATTGAAAAACCTTTTGGTCATAATAAACAGTCAGCCATTGAATTGAACAGTCTTTTGGCTAAAACTTTTGAAGAAGAACAGATTTATCGTATCGACCACTATCTGGGGAAAGAAACAGTCCAGAATATATTAGCATTCAGGTTTGGAAACTCAATTTTTGAACCGTTATGGGATCATAAATACATAGAATCTGTACAGATTACAGTAGCGGAAGAAGTTGGGGTAGAGACAAGAGGAGCTTTCTATGAACAGACAGGAGCATTAAGGGATATGATTCAGAACCACCTGTTGCAGATTCTCTGTATGGTGGCTATGGAACCACCGGCTTCATTGCAGTCTGGTGAAATCAGAGACCGGAAAGTTGATGTTCTGAAATCTATCCGTAGAATATCTTCCGATCAGGTTGACCATTATGCGGTAAGAGGTCAGTATGCCAAAGGAATCATAAACGGAGTGGAAGTGAAAGGCTACCGCCAGGAAGATGGAATTGCTTCGGATTCCAATACAGAGACTTTTGCAGCCATCAAATTTTATCTGGATAACGAAAGATGGCAGGATGTTCCTTTCTATGTCCGTACCGGAAAGAAAATGAAAGAAAAGCACTCTTACATTACCATCCAGTTTAAACCGCTTCCTCATTCAACGTTCTCAGACAGTCCGCATCATTTATCAGCAAACAGGCTTATTATTAATATTCAGCCCATGATGGATATCAGGCTGCAGTTCATGACCAAAAAACCTGGACTGACACTGGATTTGAAACCTGCAGAAATGATTTTTGATAATTTTGCCTGTAAAGAAGATACTCCGGAAGCTTATGAAACCTTGTTACAGGATGCTCTTTTAGGAGATCTTACTTTATTTATGCGTTCCGATCAGGTGGAAGAAGCCTGGGATGTTGTCACAACTATCCAGGAAGCCTGGGAAAACAATAAAGATTTATCTTTCCCGAATTATAAAGCAGGAAGCTGGGGGCCGGAAGACGTTAATGCTTTGGTGGAAAGACAAGGGCATAGCTGGGTATAAAACAATATAAATTTAAACAGACAAAAAAATGAATATTACAGTATTTGACGATCTGGAAAAACTGTACAAAAAGGCTGCAGATGCATTTGTTGACCTTTCAAAAAAATCTATTCAGAAAAAAGACCGTTTTGTTGTGGCGTTAAGTGGAGGTTCTTCACCTAAAGCCATTTTCAAATTACTGGCAACACCGGAATATAAAGAACAGATAGAATGGAATAAAGTCTACTTTTTTTGGGTAGATGAAAGATGGGTTCCTTTAAACGATGATAAAAGCAACTTCCGGATGACGGATGAGGCACTTCTTAATCAGGTTCCGGTAGATCAAAATCATATCTTTCCTATGTATGCTGAAGGAATAACTCCTGAAGACTATGCCAAGGCTTATGAGCAGCAGATCAGAACTGTTCTTGGTGATGAAGGTATTTTTGATTTTATCCTGCTGGGAATGGGTGATGACGGTCATACTGCTTCATTATTTCCGGGAGAAGAAGTTTTAAATGAAAAAGAAAAATGGGTGTCTGCCTATTATCTTAAGCCTCAGGAAATGTTCAGAATCACGTTGACTGCTCCTATTATTAATAACGCGGATCATATTCTGGCTATTGCATTTGGTGAATCCAAAAAACATGCGCTGAATGAAGTTTTGAATGGCGAATATAATCCTTCATTATATCCAATGCAGCTTATTGAGAAGAAGGATGGTTTTCAGTTTTTTACAGACGAAAAAGCAAAAAGTTAATATAACTTCTACCTTAAAAAATAAGAGACTGTCCACGGACAGTCTCTCTTCATATCAACTATTCTAATACCGGCTTCCCGGTAAATACAATTTTCTCTACATTAAAACGAAAATAACGTACGCTAAATGAAAACAGCATCATTAGAGAACTCATGACGCTGCAGCATTTAGTGTTTTTACCTTAGTTGCTTTTGTTCGAAATTTTTAATTTTTCCAACTCCAATGGTGCTTCTATGTAAAATGGTTATTAGTTTTAAACAAATATACAAAATAAGACACTTCATAGTGTCTAAAAATTAAAAAAAATGAAAAATATTTTGATCAGCAATTCGAAACCTTAAGAAAACCCTTACGAATACGGCATTATAAGAAAATAATAAAATTGTAAAAAATAGATGGAAGTATATAAAGACGACAAGATGATAAGCGACCGCTAAAAATTTCATCATTACTAAAAGCAACACCATTACATAAATAATGATGCTGCTGAAGTAATGTTTTACCTCAGTATTGAATAGTAAAATACGTATACTGAGGGAACTAACGGTGCAATCTGATCTCTCTCAACCTCACAACTCTGATTGTCTGTTACAAAAATGGTTATTAGTTTATGCAAATATATAAATTTAGACACTAAAAAGTGTCTAAAATGAAAAAAAATTCATAAACTTGTACGATTGAAAGTTTATCATGGAAAGAAAGTCTGTAGCAGGAAGTATACGGAACAAGGAACGCAGTAAAAAAAAGTTTTTGGATGCAGTGGGAAAGATACTGAGAACGAAAGGGTACACTGCCTTGAAAGTGAATAATATTGCTGCTACAGCAGGGGTGGATAAGAAAATGATTTATTCTTATTTTGAAGGTATAGACGGCTTGATTGATGAGTACATCCGGTCACAGGATTACTGGAGCAAAGTAAACATTAAAGAGATTGAAAAAATAAAGCCCAAATTGGATGATGGAGGAAAGTCTTTCATGGAAGAAATGCTTTTATCTCAATTTGACCATGTTTATTCCAGTAAAGAAGCGCAAAAATTCCTTCTATGGTGTTTATCGGAACCCCGCAAATCTTTAAAAAAACTTACAGAAACTCAAGAAGAAAACAGAGAGCATATTTTTAAACTTTTGATGGATTCACATTTTAAAGATAATGCTGAAGATGTACGCTCTATTGTGGCCATTATGGTTTCAGGACTTTATTACCTGAATATGTTTTCCTCTCTTAATGGAAGTATTTTCTGTGGGATAGATGTCAACACGCCTAAGGGAAGGGATCAGATCAAAAAAGCCATTACTTTCATGTTGCATCATACCTACGAAAATCTCTAGAATTCTTCAATTTGAAAATTAAACTTCCTTTAAAAAAACAAAACCATTAGAAATCTAATGGTCTGTCTATAAGTTGTGTTTCTACCTTAGTTGTTTCGTGTTTGAAATTGTCTTAAAGTATGGGAACTCAATAATACAATTTGATTGTCTTATTTTTCAACCTAATAGTGTTTTAAAATATATAGTTGGTTTTAGTTTGTACAAATATATAAAATAAGACACTGTGTAGTGTGTAAAATGATGAAAATTTTCTTAATTTTATTTAATGTTTTGAAATTCAGTATTTTATTTTTTGTTGTAAGAGTAAAAATTTCTTTTAATTAATCTTTTTCAATAGGTTTAACCTGTAATTACAACAGAATTTCTATTTTATAGAAAGTATATGCTTCCTAAAAAGAATAAATGGTAAGAAATATCTATAAAAAAGTATTTTATTTAATATCATTCCATTTTTTTGAGATGAAAAAACAGCATCACTATAGAAAAATGATGCTGTTGGTTGTGTTTTTACCTCAGTCGTTGATGTTCGAAATATTTTAAACTGAGGGAACTAACGATACAATCTGAATAGTTTTTAATTTTTCAACTTCAATAGTGTTTTGTATATAGAATGGTTTTAGTTTTTGCAAATATATACAAATAGATTAAATTAGACACTTGTTGGTGTCTAAAATGATAAAAAAAATCCTTAAACTTGTATATTGAATGTTTAGTCATGGAAAGAAAGTCAGCATCAGGTAGTATTAGGAATAAGGAACGCAGCAAGAAAAAGTTTTTGGATGCCGTAGGAAAAATACTGAAAACGAAGGGATATGCAGGATTGAAGATTAATGATATCGCTGCAACTGCCGGGGTAGATAAGAAAATGATCTATACCTATTTTGGCGGGATGGATGGCCTCATGGACGAATATGTTCGTACACAGGACTTCTGGGTAAAAGTAACCAGCGAGGAAGTGGAAAAGATGAAACCGAATCTTGAAGATGGAGGCAGAGAATTTATAGAGCATATGCTTCTTTCACAGTTTGATTACGTATACGCCAATAAAGAAGCTCAAAAACTATTGTTGTGGACTATTTCTGAGCCCCGAAAATCATTAAAAAAACTGATTGATACTCAGGAAGAAAATGGAGAATATATCTTCAAATTATTAATGGAATCACGTTTCAAAGATAAAATGGATACCTACCGTTCTATTATGGCCATCATGGTTTCAGGACTGTACTACCTTAATATGTTTGCATCTCTGAATGGCAGCCTTTTCTGTGGTATAGATACCAATACACCTGAAGGACGGGAAAAAATCAAAAAGGCAATATCTTTCATGGTAGAACAGACCCATGATAATCTATAAATCTATTGTAAATAACATAAAAAAAGGGGCAAATTATTGTCCCTTTTTTTATGATACTGTAATCTATCCTTTATGATAAGGGCATCCTGAGGCTGTATCAGAATTTCCGTTGGTATTATAAAACTGTTCTTCAATAACCTTTCTCTGATCCTCAGGAATGTCCTGTATCTTACGAAGGGTATTAACCTGAATGTGAGGCCAGCTTGTAGTACCTCCGTCGTTCCCGAAATCAAATTCAAAGAATACAATTTGTTCATATTGAAGCTGAAGAATTTCTTTTCCATCTTCAATTACTGTTTCAATCCACATGTCCATATCTACTTCAACAGTCGGGACGAAACGGTTGACAAAAGGAACATTTAAAACTCCTCCCTGTGCTCCGGTTTTCATTTTGGAAGACATTCTTACATGAACATAATTGCTGACGTGTTGACCTCTTAGCGTATCTCTTAATCTCAAATCAGGGCGCACAGAGTAAGGATATAAATCATCAGCCAGTATCCTCTGGGTATAAATTTTGTTTGAACCCTCATCATTCTTATCGTCTAGAGTTTGATGAACCCACTCAGGCGCTGGTTGATCAAGATCAATGATTTCCTGGGGAGTTACTCCTGCATTACCCATTGTACGTGAAATTGAAAGATGATTGGTTTCCCAGGCCTCTTTACCGTAAGGGAATTGGGGAGAACCTTCAATTAAATAATACGTTTTTTTATCTTTATTTTGAGGGATGATATCTCCAAGCAAAGTAATAGTGCTGCCATGAGGAATTACTCCGCTTCGGGAGATAGAGTAGTCCGGGATAAAATAAGGACCGTCAAGCCCAGCTCCCGGCTTTATTTCCTGTGCCGGAATAATCTCATAATAAGGTTGTCCCGGTTGCAACTGGCTTTGAAGAATATATTGTGGATTGGCTTCTCCGTCTGGTGTTATCCTTAACAAAGGCTCATCTCTGTATTCGCCGGTATATCCATATTTAGCATCCTCTGTTGAAATGGCATGAATACCACGGTCTCTTTCAATAGATTCTTTCGTTGCTGCATGATTATAGACATCACTCAGCCATAGGTACATTCCATTTTCTTCGTGGATAGGTGTATATTTCAGGGCCTCTGGTCCTGGGACAGCATTAACACTTTTAATGCTTTGTTCATATTTAACTGCTCCGCAGAAAAGTTCACTGGCACCGCCGCGGTTGCGTACTCCTCCGGGAACGATGGAAAATGTCAGTTTCTCAATATATTCTTCACAGGTAAAAGCAAATTTTCCAGGTATCGTTCCTGGATTGGTTCCGGGGGAAGGCATAATGGTAGTATGTACTCCGCTTGCTAATGATGGTTTTGGAACATCTTTATTGTAATTGACATTATAGCTTACCCAGGTACCCTCCAGTGCAGCCAGAATTCCATAATCTACATTGTTTTCAATGGCCTGCAGCTTGTCTTCTCTGAATGGTCTTACCGGATCATCAATAAGAAGTTTAGAATATCCATCCATTACTTCAGCCAGATTAACTTCCTTCTGACCCGGCATTTTGCGGAATAACTGTTCTCCTCCCGCTTCCGGACTTTCTTTTTTTCTTTTAAGCATGATATATCGTTTTTATGGTTATAGGTTGATGTATTCAAATGTTGGCCCGGCGTTAGTCTGCGCATCCAACGGTTGTTTCATCAGATTAACAGCCTGCTCTTTCAGGGCATACATATACATAATAGATTTTTCCAGTTCTCTCTGATTTCCTTCCACAGCACTTTGAATGGCATCTAATAAACGTCTGTAGGTTTTATTAAACTCAACAGCCTGTGCATGTAATTCTTTATTTTTTACATAGTCTTCCAACTTCGGATTAGGTTTCATAGGATAGGCTTCATTCCAGTCTACAGGAAGGTCTTTTCCTGTGGGTGGAGTTGTTACAGGCATCATTCCGTTTTCATCCATGAAAGGCTCATAGTTTCCTCCCAGATAGAAATGCTCATGGAAAACTTCTTTGAATCTGAAATAATGTGCCAGTTCTACTCCTTCTTCAAACTGGGAGGGGTCAACATCAAAAATAGAATCATCAGCACCTTCACCTTGCCCTTTGATTTCCTGGAAAACAGCAATTACTCCGTCCAAAGACTCTACAGAATGTAATTTTCCTCCACTTCCGTAATATTGTTCCGGACGGATCTGTTTTGCCGGATTTCCGGTGAAAATTCCTCCGGTATTTAATTCCTCAAAATTTGTCGGAAGTTTTCCATGATCTTTGAAATAAGCAATGATTTGGAAAATAACTATATAGAAGAATAAGACATCATAATATTCACCAATGGTGTGTACATTTTCCATGATGAAACCCTTCATGTTTTCAAGCGTCCAGAAGTTGTTTTCCTGTACGGCAGTTCTTTGAGAATATAATGCAGAAGTATCCGCTTCGTGATCATATTTCGGAGCTTTTACCAAAGGTTGGCTTGGACTTTCAATCGCAATAAATGTGGCAATGCTGTTGCTTGAGAATGTTTCCAGTCCTACATAGAAATCAACGTTCATCGGTAATTTCATCGGATAAGTAGGATAGTTTTCCTGTTTGTTGACAGAAGGCTGGATGTCAATTGCATTCAGAACATTACAAACCATAATCAGGTGAAGCATCTCTTCTACAGCAACACTTCTGATAATTTGTGAAGCCAGAGCATTAGTCCCATCCTTGATCGAATACAAAGCCGTAAGGTAAGGAGGAATTGTAGAGTGTTCGATAAGAATGGCCGTTTGCAATAGGTCTTGTAAAACCGGTTTATAATCAATTTCTGTTATCCCTCTTTTTAATTCTGAAACTCCAGAACCCAACTCAGATTCCAGATAAGCATTGAAATCTTTGATCTGATCATTAAGCAAAAGATTCGTTAAGGTTTTACTGTGATGTTTTAACCCTTCTATCCAATCTTCTTTGCTAAGTGTTGAATCAAATAATAGAGAAGGTAATGAAACGGCTTCAGTAACAACGGCGCTTCTCGCTGCCATTCTTCCTTCGGTTAATAACGTTTCCTGGGGTTGTGCTGTTTTATTGATAAGTCTTTGTCTCATGGTGTTATTTTTTAAGTTGAATTTCAAGATCAGCCAGAATAGATTCTACTGAACGGATCGTGAATGCTGATAAGGTTAAAGTAGGGTTTGAAGTTCCCAGAGTCGTCATATTTCCTGCTCCTACGATGTATAAGTTCGGGTGATCCCAGGCTTTGCAATAGCTGTTGGTTACAGAATCTTCCGCTTTAGAACCCATTCTGTGAGTTCCTACGATGTGGCCGGCTCCATTATAAGAATATCTTTCTCCATTGTACACCACAGAATTCTTGTCTTCTGCAGTATATTTTGTGAAATCCTTAATGTTTAATTTGTTAAACATTTGATCGGAAGCTTTTTTTGCCTGCTCCATCGCTTTCATTTCATACTCTGTCAGTTCATAATGAATAACAGGACGGGGAATTCCCATTACATCCAGATATTGATCGTTAATGGTAACTCTGTTATTGGGATTGGGTAACTGTTCTATTTCAAAATGGAATAAAACCTGTTTTGAAAGTCTGTCGGTAAGCTCTTTTCTTAATTCTGCCCCAAAAAGATTCTTTTCGATAAAGTAGGCTACATCTGAGCCTGGAGAAAATGCCGGCCATCCCCATCCCCAATTATCAAGCGGAGAAATCCATGCTGAGAATTCACCTCTGAAGCCTCCGTCACGGAAAGACGAAATGTTTGTGGTAGAACCAGGGCCTCTGTAAGGATAAACCGGTTCAGGGAAAAGTCCCCAGGTAAGCATTACCATGTGATCCATTAGGTTTCTTCCCACCTGATCACTGCTGTTGGCCGCCGTTTTAACAACATTGTTAACCGTATATTTGGAGTTCAGTAGAATTTTTGGATTTTCAAAAGCATTAGCAGCCAGAATCACGATGGCATCTGAAGTATCAATGGATTCTTCAACAAAATCTGTTTTCTCTTTTGAAGTGTATCTTCTTAAATGAACCTTGGAGATTTTATCTTTATCATTTTGGTCTATGCTTAACCTGTAAACCACACTCTGCGCCTGGATCTGCATGTATGGATTACGCTTAAGATTTTCGTTGTCATTAAGTTTATATAAAGCTTTTTTCAATGTTTTTAAAGCATTATACTTCGCCTGAACAGGGCAGATCGGAACACAGGAAGCATTCCCTTCACAACGTTCTCCCATATAAGGATTCCAAACAGAACCAAGCGCTTTGTATTCTTCTTTTTCAGAGCTGTCTAAAACCAGTTGATATCCGGAATCTTTTGACTCAGCTTTGATGATCTTTGTTTTCCCGTATTTTGGATTCGGAATAGAATTTCTTCCCTGTGGAGAAGGCACCATCATTAAAGGAATCTCTCCGGAACTCAGCTTTACACTTGTCCCTTTAAGTCCCTCAATAATCTTATGATCCATATAACTCTGAGGAATTTCTTCCATCGGAAATACATAGTCTCCATAATATTCTTGCGTCTTCTCTGTAATTGGATACTCCTGTCTTGAAACATCCCCGGAAACCCCGATTTCAAACTCAGCCATCTCATAATAAGGCCTTAATTCTTCATAACTTATCGGCCAGTCGACAGGGGTTTTCTCATCAGAATCTGGTTTTGGAATCTTGATACCATATTTTTCGGTAAGTTTAAAATCGTTGGGAAGCATTCTGGGTGTAGTTCCCAGCCAGTGAAGGGTTGTTCCTCCACCTACTCTTATCGCATCACTAGCAAAGGGCATTGGTCCAAATTGTACAAGATATCCTTTTTTATCTGGATAAGGCTGAACAATGTGTTCCATATCCAGAACGTTGGGAGAAGGAGCCTGCTTTAAGTTAGGATAAGGAGAGTTGGGAACTTTGGCTTCTTCTCTGTAAAAAGTACGGATATATTCATTATAAGTGGTCATTGAGGATACGGAATCCAGTTCAATACCTGCTTCCAGTCCTGCCTCATACATTAGGATTGATATTTCCCTGATGTTATCGGATTTTCCGGCATCTGCACGATGGATCATTTTTCCTTTGGTTATGTCAAATACATGATCGGACAATAGCTTTGCGATCAATGATCCTGCGATCCCTGTTCCTACAATGATCACATCTTTTTTGTTGGTAGTCTGGCTCATGAGTTGCTGTTTACAGGTTTAATATTCCATGATTTATATCCCGGCTGCTTGGCTCCCGGAGGATGGGAGTGCATCAGATTCCATACAAGCCCTTCCTTATAAGAGAGATCATTGATATAGGCTCCTTCCCAGGTTCCCAGATACCACATAGTGATTACTTGTCCGGCAATGTCATTCATTCCCGGGTTGCTGATAATTTCAGATTGAATGGCCTTTTTTAATTCCTCTTCACCGGAAGAACTTTCAAGGATATTTTTAGAAACGGTAAGGAATTCTACGAATGTTGCTGCTTCCAGGCTTTTTAAAACATAAGTGTAATACGTTTCTGCAAGCCCTGTTGATTGTAGTTCGTTTACCGTAAATCCGGCAAGTGCTTCCGAGATAGACATAAACACGTCGAAATAATAATCGTCGACGTTGAGAATTTTGTTAATAATATTCATTTCGTGAAAAATTTGGGGTTAGATATCTTCATCTCCTTTTAAATGGAGGTTATCATGCCGATCGATCTACAGTTGCAGGATTCTTCAGGTAGCACCTCTTTTTCAGAAATGATTGAATGTATTTCAAGCGATCCATAGTTATCAATTTTGTTTATTCGAAATTAATCAGAACTCAGCAGATGAGATTCAGTATTTCTACGTAATTTGTGCTTATTTAAATTTACTTTTTTGTAAAAAATCCTTTCTATTAAGCTGTTTCAAGAGGTTTTGTTTTCACATAGTTTAGAATTATTTTAAATAATGTGGTATTGAATAGAGAATTAGATTTCACTGTTGGTAAAGTCAATATTCTAAAAAACAATAATAAATTGATGATCAGAATGTAACGAAAGTGAAACGGCAAATGTCTAATCTGTATAATTGAACTTTTTACCCAATTATCACTGGCCATGAAAAAAATTACCGTAACTTTATTATGCTTTGCTTCCTCTGTTTTGCCCGCACAAGGATTTAATACCAAAAAAGAAGAAGCTATTCTTTTCAAAAATTTGAATGAACAAACAGTTCATCAGTCTATTCAAAAGGAAACAGATAAGATATTCAATAAGTTGGTGAATATCAGACGGGATTTTCATGAAAACCCGGAGTTGGCAGGGAAGGAGAATCAAACTCAGGAAAAAATTAAAAAATATCTCCTGGATCTTGGAATGGAAGTTCAAACAGATACGTACGGACATAGTGTTGTAGGAACTCTGAAAGGAGATAAAAAAGGTAGAAAAATTGCCTGGAGATCCGATATGGATGCCCTTCCGAATGATTATCCCGATCCTGAAACTTTCAAATCAACAATAAAAGGAATTCAGCATGGTTGTGGTCATGATATCCATATGGCGATTGGATTAGGAATTGCTGAGGTTCTTGCAAAAAATAAGCAATCATTAAAAGGAACCGTCTATTTTATATTCCAGCCCGAAGAGGAAACTTTCAAAGGAGCAAAAGAAATGCTTCATAATGGATTACTTTCCAGAATAAATCCTGATGAAATCTACGGGTTGCATGTGACTGCTACACCAGTCGGGCAAATTATGGTGAAGGCCAATGAAATGTTTGCTTATCAGAAAAAAATAAGAATTCAGCTAAAAAACGGATTATCAGAAGACGAGCTCAACGGCCTGGGAAAAAAGATCAGCAATTCATTATTCCGGACTTCCAACGGAGGCAAACCCTGGGAATTACAATCTATCGTAGATCCTAAAACAGGACTGACAAATCCTGATACCATTTTTAAAGATTATCTGTTCACAGACGGAAAATTCAATAGTTATTCCAAAAATAACGAGTCTTTTCTTGAAACTTACCTGTATGAGACGAATTCCTTTAATTTGGACAAAATAATTCCTACCGTTCAAAAAATTATTCAAGACAGCGGATATAAAGATCATCTTCTTTCCGTTTCATTTGTCCAGGGAAATCCAACTGTTGTTAATGATGAAAAACTGACCCGTTCATCAACAGAAATACTTCGGAATCTGTATGGCAAAAATGCAGTTGCTCCGGATTATGGTCAGGTTCCGTTTTTTAATGATGATTTTTCTTATTTTCAAGAAAAAATCCCAGGAGTATATTTCTTCCTGGGTGGTTCCAATTTTGAAAAAGGCGTGATCGCCATGAATCATTCTCCCAATTTTCAGGTGGATGAAGAAAGTATCAGAACGGGAGTTAAAAGTTTTGCATCCTTAATCGTTGAGCGTCTTAACAGAAACTAATTTTTCACTGCAATGGCATCAATCTCAAACAACATTCCGGGTAAAGCCAGTTGACTTACAGGAATAAGAGTACTGGTTGGCAGCCATGAAGACGTCCATGTCTTTTTAGCTTCCTCTGCCCATATCTCAAGTTTTTCCTGATTGTGGTCCACAATAAGCAAGGTGATTTTAATAACATTTTCAAATTTCATTGAATGGCTCTGTAAAACGATCTGTAAATTTTTTAAAGCATCCTGAACCTGAGTTTTGAAGTCGGCTGCCAATACATGATTTTCACCTACACCGCCGCTCTGTCCGGATATAAAACACATTCTGGAAGGAGATTCCACAGAAATACTGTGAGAAAAACCATAAGGACCGGGATTAAATAGCCCGGTAGGATTAATCAGTTTCGGTTGTTTATTATTTTCCATAATCTTTCATTTAATAAAGTAAAAGTGAGAGAAAAAAATCGGAAAAGTCTTTACATATGTTGAGAAAAATATTCTTTTAATTCTGTAAATATCGCTTGCATTGATCATGAGATTCCAATACAAAAAATGCTGTTCCTCTGAACAGCATTTTTAATTTTTACTCTACAACAATACTTTCAATTCCTTTCTGCAGAGCGGTATCCTGAATAACCGGAACAGAAAGCCCTTCTGCACGGACAACAGAAATGTCCGTCATTCCCATAAACCCAAGAGTTTTTTCTAAGTAAGGAACTACAAAATCATAGGCCTGTCTTTCCCCCTCAGAATACACTCCTCCACTCGAAAAAGCAAGATATACTTTCTTATTTTTTACAAGACCTTCAGGACCATTTTCACTATAGCTGAATGTTTTTCCTGCTCTGGCGATATGATCGAGCCATGATTTCAATGTTGAAGTAATACTGAAGTTGTATAGAGGAGCTTCAATAATGATAATATCAGCCTCAAGCAATTCATCAATGACGGTATCCGAAAGTTTTACTGTTTCCAACTGCTCAGAAGTACGGTTTTCAGCTGGAGTGAAAAATGCATTGATATGCGTTTCTTCTAAATGAGGAAAAAGAGGATTGGCCAAATCACGTTTCTTTAAAACACGGTCAGGATATTTGTCCGTAATTTTTTCTACAACAGCATTTCCCAGCTTTTTACTGATGGATGACTCGCTTCTTGGGCTTGAAGTAATATGAAGTACTCGTTTCATTTTTTTATTTTTTTTAAAATTGATGTTTCAAAATTATCTATATTTACTAATAAAAAGATAGTAGTTACCAAAAGGTTAGTGATAACATTTAGGTTAGTAATCAGTGAAAACAGAAACAATGGAAGAAGAAAAAATAGTGTATTCAAAGCCGCAATGCAGTAATCATCTGTCTGCTACAGAGGATGCTTTGTATGTTCTGGGAGGTAGATGGACCATCCGGGTGATGATTGCTATTCTGGGTGGACATACACGCTTCAATGAACTCCAAAGAACCATCAGTGGCATTTCAGCAAGAGTATTATCCAGTGAATTAAAAAAACTGGAGGTTAATCATTTGGTTGAAAGAACCGTTATCACAGACCAGAAGCCGGTGTTGGTAGAATATGTTCCCACGGAATACAGCGAGTCATTGAAAGATGTGATTGCAGCACTGGCAGATTGGGGCGCAAAACATAAAAAGAAAATTACAGCCTGATAAGTGGGTAGAAGAGTGGTGTTGAAATTAGAAATACTGTGTTTTTGTGGTATTTGATAAGTTGTAGCATTGCTTGCACTTTAAGTATTTTTGCTCAAATTAGTAACAAGATGGTCATAAGCGAAGATTTATTATTTTCTCACGAAGCCACTCTGGAAAATTATGAAGCAGGAGATGCTGTTTTTCAGGAAGGTACTGCAGCGAAATATTATTTCCAGATCAGACAAGGCACCGTGAAACTGAATACGTTTTTGGAAGACGGAAAAGAATTTGTTCATGGGTTCCCCTTTGACGGGCATTGCATTGGTGAAAGCTATTTATTTACTGATCATCATTATGCCATTAATGCCATTGCTGTGACCCATTGTGAAATTATTAAAATTTCCAAAACCAAAGTTCTCGAAATACTGCTGGAAAAGCCCGAATTAATACTTGAGATTAATAAATATATGGCTGACAGAATGCATTTCAGGTTTATGATTTCAAGTTTTCTGGCCATTTCAGATCCTATCGTAAAGCTGATGAAGCTGTTTGATCATATTAAAAAATATTTCGGATTTCAAGAACCTTATTCATTTCTGGTTCCCTATACCAGACAGCAAATCGCAACCTTAACCGGTCTTCGGGTGGAGACGGTGATCCGGTATGTCAAGAAAATGGAAGAGCAGAAAATGGTTAAAATTGAAAGTACTAAAATTTATTATTAACTTTCCGTTATTCACTTTCCGTTAGCTTATTATTTTAAAATTAAAACAGGCTGATGGGTATTCTGGTAAATTCCCTCGGAAATACTTCTGCTTGCCAGATAGTACAAAAAGCTGTGTTTACCGGGCAGTGCTATAATAAGGTCTGCTTTATCGGATGCTGCAAAGTTCAGGATACCCCTGATAATATTTTCATCATGAGAATAATGAATGCTGCTTGGAATCTCTGTTAAATGTTCGCGGATATAATCTTCCAGTTCCTTTTTCTGGCTTTCGTCCTCTTTTTCGCGGCTATTGATATTTAAAAATGAAAGACGAACATCTTGTTTGTGAATAACAGATTTGTGATTAAACAGTCTTTCCAATCTTTTAATACCCTTGATATCACAAGGAATAAATATATTCTTAACAGGAGTATAATGATAGCTGTGCGGTACAATTAGTGTTTTTACAGGGCTTGTTCTGGCAATACTAATAATATGCTCCGAAACAAAACTCTCAGTGGTAGAAGTCTGATCATCACTTCCCAGAATAATCAGTTCTACAGACGGCTCATTTTTTAAAAGCTCATTAATACTTCTGGTTAATGTCCAGTCACTCAATACCTTGGAAACCTTTATTTCTGCTGATTTTTCAGCGACAATTTTCATCAGCTGAGCGAATAGCAATTCTGTCCTTTGCAAGAGATTATTCACACTTTCTTCATTCACAAATGAATGCCCTTCTGCGATATGCAGATAATCAAATTCAGATTCTCCTGCGGTTTTGAGCAGGATAATATTTTGATATTCGTAGGCTTTTGCCCAATCTGCTGCAATTCTTACTGCATTTTCCGTAGTTGATGTAAAATCAAGAGGTACAAGGATTGTTCTCATATTGTATGATGTTTTGGTCCTGATTCTTCCAGGTTTGCGGTCATTTTTTTTACCAAAAGCAGAGCTTTGATGATTTCTTCTTCCTGAATGTCATCAGCTGCCTTTTTATAAAGATCCAATGCCCAGGGATAAACAGTTTCTACAATCTGTTTACCTTTTGGAGTTAAAAAGATCTGTTTATTTCTGCGGTCATTTCTATCAGCTATCCGTTCAACAAGATTTCGTTTGACAAGACTGTTGATAAGATAAGTAATACTTGACTTGTCTTTGCTTACTTTGTTTCCTATTTCCTGCTGGTTGATACCACAATTTCGTGATAGCAAGCCGAGGATTTCAATCAGTTCAAAAGACAAATCCGAATCATATTCATTAATAATGGTCTGAATTTTCTGTCGAAGACGGCTTTTCATTTCACTCATGGCAAGGCCAAGTTCCAAAGCAAGTTCTGATATGTTATTCTGTTTTACGGACATCCTTTTATAATGATATAGGAGGCTAAAGCGCCTTTCCAAAGGGTTTTTAGCATGACTTATTATAACAAATATACGAAAAATTAGTTTTAATTGAAACTAATTAATTATGAAATATTACATTGTAAACAAAGGAAACGTGAATCTACAGGAACAGGTTTTGCACTCTTAAATGTAGTAAAAGGTGTTAATTTAAAAATCTTACTCCGTCAACAGGATTAAGACTTCATGAAAGTAATCTTGAGAATGATTTCCTAAAACAACATGAAAAAATTACCTTGCTATATGCTGCTAAAGACGATGAGCATTGTCATGCGATTATTTTGAAAAAATACCTTGAAAGTATACAACAGATATAAAAAAAACAGAGACTAGTTCTCTGCTTTTTCTTTTTTAACGGCCTTGTGCATAATAAGAATGATCCCCAAGAGGAAACATGCAATAATCAGATAACGCCATGAAAGCCCTTTTTGATCCGTTACAGTTCCGCTTACCGAGATGATAAAACTTGTTACAGAAGTGATCACATACACCAATCCGCCCATCAATCCACCGGCAGTACCTGCATTTTTCGGAAAGTAAAGCATACTTGTCGTAAAAAAGGAGGTAAATAAAATTCCGGAACATATATGAATAAAAAAGGCAAATGGAATCATAATAAAAAGGCTTTCTGCAAAATAGCTGGTAGTGATCAACCCTGCAATCAGAATCAGCTGAAGAAGGATAGGTTGCAATATTCTTGGTTTAAAATCAAGAGTCAGCCTGCGTTTTCCTATAAAACCTCCAATCATCCACGAAAATCCTAAGATTAACGTACAGTATCCAATGACTACCGGTGTAAAATGAAAAGTGTTTTCAATAATAAATGGTCCGGTAATATTAAATAACATTACGATAGAGTAGCTGAGCCCCAAAATGAAAATACCCAGCATGAAAATTCTGTTCTTAAGCATCATTTTGTAAAGACTTATATTCTCTGAAAGATCCAGCTTCTTTTTTTGGGGAAGGCTCTCTCCGCTAAAAAACCACTCAAAAAGAAACAAAAATCCGGCATAAGCTGCCAGAAAATAGAAATTAGCATGCCAGTTAAAGATTTTCTCAAGATATCCACCAAGGAAAGGCGCCAGAATAGGACCACAAGACCAGACAATAGTAAAATAACTCAAATAATGTTTTACCCTTTCCGCATCGTAAATATCCACAAAAATAGCACGCGTTGCCACAACAAGTACTGAAACCGCAGCTCCCTGAAGAATACGAAGCAGACAGATCAGTAAAATACTGTTTGTCATCGTAATTAAAATACTGGTCAGAATCAACAGGAATAATGCTATTAATTTGGGACGGTAACGACCAATGCTATCAAGAATTCCTCCTACAAACAATTGGGAAATTCCGTAGCTCAACAGATATGAAGTCAGGGTAATTTGAATATCTTTTTCCGAAACCATCATTTCTTTGGCCATAGAAGGGAACGATGGTAAATAAATATCAGTGACAAACCCTGAAAGCGGGATAGACACGAAAGCCATAATGGTAATTAATCTGATTCTTTGCTCAGATGCTTCTCTCAACATATTCATTCATTTTTTACATTGCAAAAATAAGTCAAGAAATACAAAACCGGATTTTAAAAGACAAAGTAAAAATTACAAAAATCAAATATTAAGATAAATTCTTAAACTTTAAGGGTGAAGTGCGGGCATACTTTTTAAAAAAATTATTAAAATGAGCAGGCTGGTCAAACCCTAAAGTATAGCCTATCTGGGCAATATCCCAATTGGTATACTTCAGCAGGTTTTTAGATTCTTCAAACATCTTTTCTTTAATAATCTGTGTTGTAGTAAGGTTCGTTACAGATTTCACCGAGGAATTCAGATGATTGACATGCACATTCAGATGCTCGGCAAAATCAGAAGGTGTTTTTAATGCCAGTGGATAAGCAGGAGAGTCCAAAGGAAACTGTTTGTTGAGCAACTCATCGAATAACTTGTATAAACGAACATTTGCAGGAAGTTCATGGGGATTGATGTCTTCCACGCGGTTTTCCAGCGCCAAATGCATTACAGAGGCTAGATTGCTTTTAATGCTGCTGCAACGGAAAGGATAGGGAGAATTGTTCATTCTGTAAATCTGATCAAAATAAAGAGTAGCCAGCTGAGCTTGTTCTTCTGTCAGGAAAATAACAGGCTTGCTCCATTCCTTGAACATTGATGTTTTTTTAAACAGGTTAAATTCTGAATTTCCATTAAAAAACTCCTGGTTGAACAAACAAAAATATCCTTCCTGTACATCGCTTTCACACTCCCATGAATACGGAATACTGGGAGAAGGGAAAAATAAAGCAGGACCATCTATATACAGTTGATGCGCACCATAATGAATAGTGCCTTTTCCAATGATAAAGCTTATTTTATAATAATCACGACGGTTGTAAGGACTTTTGAAACTACAGTATCTCCGCATAGAGATATTGAAGTGGGATTTTCCGGTTTCAAAATCCTCAGAATCAAATATTTTAATCTGATCTTTACGGATGCGTCTGTAATAATCTTCTATCGTTTCCAGCTGATCACTCATAGGTAAAAATTATAAAAATCAAAGATAAGTAAACTATTGTTTGCTTAAAATAATTTTAAATGAGATAATAGAAATAGTAATTATAGCTTTGCTCAATAGTATCAATACTAAGGTAACAAACTATTTATTATAAACTATCTGTGCAAATCTGTGGGCGAAAATAATTAAATCAACTTTTATTAATTTCCATTTCTAAAATATGAGAAGGAAGTTGAAAAGGTCCGGCCTTTGAACTGCTTGCTGCCACAAATCCGGATTCTTTTAAAAATGCTGCAAGCGGATCATGATCAAGCATATTGATCCAGATGATATCTGTGAAACTCACTGCGGATCTGCATTTCTTCCAAAGAGACTGTCTTGTTTCCGGAGAATCAAACTCTGATAGAATTACAAAGCTGATTTCTGTAGCTCTTTTCCCTTCAGGGACTCCTGGGTGTAAAGAACCACTTTTTATAATGCTGTATCCGATTGGCTTCTGGTCAGCATAGGTCATAATCAGTTGATTGGAAAGATTGTTCAGGTCATTGATCATTTTTCTCGGATCAATTTCGTGCTGAATATATTTTTTGATGTCTTCCTCACTTACAAACTCTTTGTACAATGTATAAACGGAAGAATCGATAATGGTTATAAGATCAGAAATTCCCTCTTCAGAACCCACTGTAAATTTTGAAATGATATCCATAGAATTTTTTTTATTCAAAATTATAAGATTAATCTATTCAAAAAGGATACAGTTCACTAAAATATCATCGGTACAGAAAGGTATTTTAGTAAATTTGTTCAGTACAGTTGTTGTGTTATGATGAAATCTTATAAGTACGAAATTTTTACGGCTGAAATAGAGAAGCAGATCTACAGTGGAATTTTACAGGAAAATGACAGACTTCCCTCCGTTCGTGATATCAAAGAAAAATACAAACTGAGTACAAGCTCTGTGCAAAGTGGATTTGAATACCTTATGATTAAAGGATTGATCAGAAGCCATCCACGGTCTGGCTATTTTGTCACAGGAATTCAGGAGGAGAATATTCCGGAAATAAAGACTCAACTTCCGGCAGTGGTGAGGGATGAAGTATTTATGAAAAATATGATACTTACTTCCAAAAGAACTTCAGAATTCAGCTCTTTTAACACGGCAGTGCCCGGAGATCTTCTGATTCCGCAAAAGCTTATTCTCAGAACAATGCAGGAAGTCATTCGGGAGAAAGGAGCATCATTGCTCAGGTATTATCCTTCAAACGGATTGGAGCCATTAAGGAAATATATTGCAAAACAAATGGGAACTTATGGCTGTATATTAAATCCAGACGAAATAATTATCACTGATGGCGCTCTGCAGGCCCTTACAATTGCTTTGAAATCGGTTACAAAAGCACGCGATGTAGTGGCTGTTGAGAGTCCATGTGTGTTTTCTGTATTGGAAGTCCTTGCTCATCTCGAACTGAAAGTCATTGAGATTCCTGTGCATTATAAAACAGGCTTTGATGTTGAATATTTTCAAAAAATCTGTAAGGAAAATAAAATCAGCGCTCTTGTCACTACTCCCAATTTTCACAATCCCACAGGTGTTATAATGAATGATGAAACTAAAAAAGAAATTCTGAGTATAGCAGAAATTCATCAGTTCTGTATTATTGAGAATGATATGTATTCCGATCTTTATTTTGAAGAACAAAGACCGCAAAGTATAAAAAGCTTTGATAAAAAGGGAATTGTGATGACGTATTCATCCTTTTCAAAGACGTTAGCTCCAGGAATTCGTTTAGGCTGGTTGCATGCCGGAAGTTTTTATGCAAAATCCGAAAGAGTAAGATTTGCTTTAGGGCGTTCGGTTTCTCCCATTTATCAGGAACTGGTTCTAAAGCTGCTACAGGGAAACAGTTATGAAAGACACCTTCGGGTATTCCGGAAAAAACTCAATAAGCAGGCTGTTCAGGTATTGGATATTTTAAGAAAGTCCTTTCCTGAAGGTTCTTATTTTCACAGACCGAGAGGTGGTTACAGTATTTGGGGAAAGCTTCCTGAGAATACGGATATGAAAAGATTCTATCAGTATTGTGAAGAGCATCAGATTTTGTTTACTCCCGGAAATACCTTTTCGTTCACTGACAGATACCATGATCATTTCAGGATTGTTTTTGCCGAAAGAATTACTTCTGAAAGCATTGTTTTATTAAAAAATGCAGGTAGGAGAGCGAAAGAACTGCAGTCTTAAACCATTAAAAATAATTAACTATGATAAGGAAATCAAATGGCTTAGTCAATAAGCTTTTTTAAGAAAATCTTATTTATTGTTTTTTTGATTCTTATTGATTTTGAGTGGTTTATTTAAAATTTTACGTTGGCTGTATATAATACCCAACTATATGGCTGATTTTCTACAATAATTTGATTTTATTTTAAAAATTAAATTGAATTTAGGAAAGACTCAGAAAAAATGATTAAATCCA
Source organism: Chryseobacterium sp. AG363 (assembly GCF_003610675.1). Classification (NCBI taxonomy): domain Bacteria; kingdom Pseudomonadati; phylum Bacteroidota; class Flavobacteriia; order Flavobacteriales; family Weeksellaceae; genus Chryseobacterium; species Chryseobacterium sp. AG363. The sequence continues at coordinate 1,688,065 of NZ_RAQF01000002.1, read as the reverse complement.
TTATTTTTTTTCGACACAATTAGGCTGGAATCACCATAAAACCTATATTTGCAGCCTAAATTTTTAAATAAATGAAAGAACTAATTGAAAAAATCAACGCAGAATTTGAAGCGTTCACAACTGAGGCAAACCAACAAGCGGAAAAAGGAAACAAGGCAGCTGGTACAAGAGCTCGTAAAGCAGCTTTGGAACTTAGCAAATTGTTCAAAGAATTCAGAAAAGTTTCTGTAGAAGAAGCAAAGAAATAATTCACCTTTAGCCGGCTTTTGAAGCCGGTTTTTTTATTTCCGAATACAATAACTGTTTTAGCGTGAAATATGTTAAAAATTCCCAGTTTTAGAATGTGTTTTGCTGAATTTAAATAGTTAGTGTTAAATAGTATTAAAGTGTATTAAATTTCTATTCTTCTATACGCTTCCAGGTTTATATTTGTGGTATTAATTAAAACTAATATAACAAATAACCATGAAGCCTTTTTATCTTCTATTCATTTTCTTTTTCGGTTTTTTTTCTGCACAGAAATTAAGAGTAGTTGATTCCGAAAATGGAAATCCTATTCCCAATGCAAGAATTATCCTTCAGGATCAAATCATTTATACCAATGAAGATGGTTTTGCTCCAGTAAATCCAGATGCTGTTAATTTTGAAGTTTCTGCTTCGGGTTTTCAAAAAGAGAAAATACAAGCCTTTAACGCTCAGGTAAAACTTAAACCTATCTATAAAAATATCGATGAGATCAAAATCATCAATGTAGACATTAAGAAAATATTTGAAGACATCAATAAAAATTACCATAAAAAATATTATGATGATCCTTCTCTTTATGACGTTGTATACAAGGAAAAAGGTTTTGATAACAATAAACTCTACTTTCTGGTCATTGCAGAAGCGAAGTTCTGGAGTAAAAATAACCAATATAATTTTAAAGATGGTTTTCGTAAAAACTATGATGAAATCCTCCAGATGCAGCTGAATAACGTTAAATATCTGAAGAAAGTAAATACTGATAGTGTTTTCACGGGAAAAACCAATGAGTTTTCTCATGAATACCTAGGAAACCTTTTCCTGAATTATGAACTTTACAGAACACTCCAGCATTTAAGAATGAAGGACTGTAAATATAACGGAAGGTTGATTTTTGAGGAAGGTGATGAACAGTTGATTACCTTTAAAATAGAGTCGGGAAGGGGAATTCAGATGAACGGGGAATTTAAATATAATAAAGCAGACAAAGTGATTACTTATTTTGAAACGCATTATTTTCAGACAGATTTTCCTACCATGAAGAAAATGACCACAGATGGAAGAGAATTTCAGTACAAACTTGGGGATGCCACGCTGATTTTTGATTTTTATAAGAAAGACGGTGTCTATGTACCTGCATTGACGAAGTTGGAAGGAGATGGTTTTACCGTTTTTTATAAAGATGAGACCCATGTAAGGAAATTCAGTCGTGAAATTATCTTTACTACTTTTACCAAAACTGATAAGAAAGGACTTAATCCGAAGGTTGATTTTAATATCAGTATCTGGAGTAATGTTCCTGTAAAAGAAGAAAAAGCTGGAACAACAATCCTTTCCAAGGAGGAACAGGCGTTTCTCAATGAAAAATAAAGTGTCATCTCTAAAGGCCATAAGACTGTCATATTGATGGTCTTTTTTATTAATTATAGCTTCTTTCGGAATTTTATTATTTCTTTTGAACGAAAACATTGATTATATAATTAAAAAACCTCTTTTTTAGGCTTAATCCTTCACTATCTCCCTAATTTCTTTTATCTTTAAACCAATCAATAAATAGTATGAGGATAAATAGATTTTTTGCAGTGCCTGCGGTAATGCTGGCCGCTCAGTTTTCATGGGCTCAGGTAAAGGTTGACTCAAAAGAAAGGCTTAGCCCTATCGTAAAAAGTTTTGTAGATGAAGTAAATAATAATTCCCAGCTGGAAAATCTGGCCTCTGAACTGCTGGATGGGATCGGACCTCGCCTTGTAGGAACTCCCGAAATGCTGGCCGCAAATGAATGGAGTGCCAATAAACTTCGTTCCTGGGGAGTAGATGCCAATCTTCAACAATTCGGAACCTGGAAAGGATGGCAAAGAGGGACGACTCATGTTGATATGACATATCCGCGCATAAAATCCCTTTCCGCAACGCAGCTGGCATGGAGTCCGGCTACTAAAAAAGCAATTGAGGCGGAAGTGATTATCCTTCCAAAAGTATCTTCTAAAGCTGAATTTGATCAATGGCTTCCTTCTGTGAAAGGGAAAATTGTATTGATGGCACAATATCAGAAAATAGGACGCTCTGATGAGCAGATTAAAGAATTTGCCACTCCTGAATTGTATGAAAAACTTAAAGCTGAAAAAGAACAGGCTACCAAAGATTTTACCGCTTTTATAAAGAACATAGGTTATGATAATAACACGCTGCCGGAGGCATTGGAAAAAGCAGGGGCGGCAGGTATTGTTATTTCAAACTGGACCGGTATTATGGGAGCTAACAGGATCTTTGGAGCGAAAACAACCAGAATTCCAATGATTGATATCGACGTGGAAGACTATGGAATGCTTTATAGAATGGCGGAAAAAGGGACTCAGCCTAAAATCAAAATTGATGCTCAGTCAAAAGTGCTTCCTGAAGCCAAAAGCTTTAATACAATCGGAATGATCAAAGGAAAGGAAAAGCCTGATGAATATGTGATTCTTTCAGCTCACCTTGACTCATGGGACGGAGCTCAGGGAGCTACAGATAATGGAACCGGCACAATCACCATGCTGGAAACCATGAGAATTCTAAAAAAATATTATCCGAATAATAAAAGAACTATTGTCATCGGACTTTGGGGAAGTGAGGAACAGGGATTAAACGGTTCGAGAGGCTTTGTAATGGATAATCCGCAGATTATTAAAGGGGTACAGGCTGCTTTTAATCAGGATAATGGAACAGGGCGCGTTGTCAATATCAGCGGGCAGGGATTTGTAAAGGCCTATGATTACGTAGGAAGATGGCTTGATGGCGTTCCAAAAGCAGTAAGAAGTCATATTAAAACTGACTTTCCGGGTATGCCTGGCGGAGGAGGTTCTGATCATGCTTCGTTCGTGGCAGCAGGAGTACCAGGAATTTCTTTAGGTTCTCTGAACTGGGGCTATTTTGGATATACCTGGCATACAACGAAAGATACTTATGACAAGATCGTTTTTGATGAGGTCAAAAATAATGTGATTTTAACTGCGGCATTAGCTTATATGGCATCCGAAGACCCTGAATTCAGCAACCGAGAAAAAAGAGTAATGCCTCAGGATGAAAAAGGAGAGACTGTAAAATGGCCGGAAGTAAAAGAGCCTAGAAGAAGCTCTAAAGATTATAAATAGTTTTCTTTATTTGAAAACACGAAAAGAATAGATGTGATATTCTGATATACTATTCTTTTTTGACCGTTATTAGCTAAAACATTTATTTTATAGTTAAATAATATCTGTTGTTAGCCAATAACGGTTTTTTTATTATGAATTTTCTAAGAAATAGAATGTTTCTCATAACCTAAACCTAATAGTGATAAGATTTTGTTATCTTTAATATGAGATATACTTTAAACGGGCTATAAGAAGTATATTGTTTTAATCAGAAATGGATTTCATAATAAATGTATAGAGGATGCGAATTGATTAAATATTAAATAAATTTTTCCATTTTGCAACGGTATTGCGACTCAGCTTAAAATGTAGAGCCAATTGCGTATTATTAAGATAATTCTTTTTTTGATATTCAAGAATTTTATAGATGGTTTCCTTATTGTAAGAGCGGTGTGACTGATTAGCCTTAATGTTTTGGCTATAGTTAAATATGATGCTGTTAATTTCTATTACATCAAACGCTGACAGATTCTTCTTCGATAAAATTTTTGCGCATTCCTGCTTTTTTTCCGGATATTTCATGTCAACAAGATCACTGTAAATTCTTTTGTAATCAGGCGTCATTGAGGGCGATTGTTTGTGATGATTCATGATGTAGATTTATCAATTTATAGTCCTTTTTTTAGTAAGCTGTTTTTTGAATACAAATAAATACTAGAGTTCATAAATTAATTAAAGAGGGTGTCTCAACCAATCATAAGAATGCCTTCAATATTTGAAAATAATAAAGTAAACTGCTTTTCAGCTTTACAATAGCTTTATTCTTTAATGCTGCTTACGACTCTAGTATTTGGTCTTAATATTAACTCAACAATAAAAAGTGTATAACATTTGTGTTTTAATGTAAATGTATATTTCTATTCTAAATATTGCAAAATTTTATATACATCATTTATACATCTTTTTTTAAATGGCAAAAACAGACCAAAATCTATCACCAGTATAAGCTAATTAATTCCTAAAATAATTCAAAGGTATTTACTTGAAATCATGCATGTTTCATTGTGCTGTATCTGTGATGTATGTGTTATTTAATACATCGCAATGCTTATTTTATACTTTTACGACGAAACAAAAAGCAGTATAGTATGGAAAAAAAGAATGTATTAACCTTGTTAGTATTGTATTCTCCTGATACGTATTCCCAAATCGGGATTAATACTACTGATGCTAGAATTACTCTGGATATAGCAGGAGCTCCTACACAACCAGCTATACTGGTTAATCCCTTTTCCAATGCAAGAGTAAAACTCGGAGTTAATTCCAATGGCTCCACCACGTAGACAGCAAAATCCAAATTTGTTGATCAGAATAATGTTATCTAAAGTTTTGATATGTGAGTAGTACGGGCTTTTACATATAACAAATAAACAATGAAAAATATCATCATAATTTTAATAAGTACACTACTAATCTCTTCGTGTACTGTAAATAATACGCAAAAAAATATTTCTTATAAATCAGCAAGGAAGTATTTTGCTAAAAATACCTATGATAATAAAGATTTTACTGAAAAAATAATGAGTTCACAGGAGGAGTTCGAACGACTTTTTAGAGCTGCAGCAACAATGGGTACCGATGGGAAACCAACGCCTATTGATTTTTCAAAAGAAAATGTACTTGCTCTCATTTACCCTAAAACCAATTTGGAAGTGAAAATTATTCCTGTAAGTCTTCAGGAAAATAAGCAGAATACAGTGTATTCTTATAAAGTGCTTGAAGGTGCTCCAAATGGTTTTATCACTATTCCCAACACAATTATTATCATTCAAGAACCAAATTCAAAAAAATAATTTTTCATAAAATAAAAGAATGATAACGGGAAATATTTCCGTATCAATTCAATCTAGTATTGACAGAACAGTATTTGAATATACAATATGATCAGAGCGAGTATAAAAAGAATATTTCAATTTTTAATGATGGTATTTACCTGTCTGTCTATTTTCACTGTCTTATATTCGCAAAATTATACTCCAGGGCAAATAGACAATGCATTAATAATTAAATCAGAGAATCTTAGAATAAGAGGTCAGAAAAAAGAATTAATTTCTTTAAATGAAAAATATATTACTATTTCCAAAAATCAGAATTATCTAAAAGGGGAGATTTTAGGTTATATCAATATTGCTAATATTTATGGAACTATAGGTGATTACAAAAATTCTTTTTATTATTTACAGAAAGCTGAAAAGAAAATTAAAAAGATTAATAGTGCTTATTTATCTGCAAAGCTTTACCAGGAGTATGGACAGGTGAATTATGTTATTGGTTTATACGTAAAAGCTTTGAAATACAATGCGCAGTCTATTTATTATGGTAAGATGATTTCTAATCATAGCGAAAAGGAAATATTATCAGGAATTTATGCAAATAGGGCAGATTTTCTGCATAATGTTCACCAGGATGACTCCTCACTTATTTATTTGCACAAAGCATTAAAAATAAAATCAAGCCCGGTAATTAATTCATTCATAATCGGCGAAACCAAAAGTAAAAAAAATTGTGGCTATGCATCCCAATATATAACTGAAATTTCTCTCAGTTTTAAATAACATTTAAAGACTATTTAAAGGGCGTAAAAAACACACTCATTTGAGTGTGTTTTTTATCTTACTTTTAATTCTTAAATTTGTGAAAACATAATTATGAAGTTCCGCAATGACATTTCTTTCCTAAGAGCATTCTCTGTATTAGCTGTTTTATTCTATCATTTTGGTTATAATTCTTTTAAAGGCGGTTTTATAGGAGTTGATATCTTCTTTGTCATATCAGGATATCTAATGACTAGAATAATCTTGTCCGGATTTGAACATGATAACTTTAAACTTGTTAATTTTTACAAAAAAAGGGTTGAGAGAATATTTCCTGCTATGCTGTTCATGATAGTGTCTGTATGTATAGCAGTATATTTTTTAATCCCCACTCAGTTCATTTACACTATCAATAATGCGTACAGCAGTACTTTGTTCTTTTCTAACATTTATTATTATATAAACACAGGATATTTCGATCAATTTTCAAAGTTTAATTTCTTCTTACATACTTGGTCACTATCTGTTGAATGGCAGTTTTATATGATATATCCTTTAATATTAATGTGCTTCAAAAGCTTTTATAAATCTAAAAAGAACTATTTCACATGGATTTTTATTGGATTTATAATTCTATCATTTTTATTAATGTTACTTCACAATTATACAAACAACACTTTTTCTTTCTTTATCACTTATACTAGGGCATGGGAAATGATGTTTGGAGGGTTAGCGTTTATCATAAAAATTGACTTAGATAAGATCAGTGGTTTTATAAAAAAAAGTATAGTATATCTATCTATAGGTATTTTAATGTTTCTTGTTTATTTTATTGATCACAACGTTTTTAATTGGCCTTCATATTTTACCTTACTACCTGTTATTTTAACGACTATTATATTAACTCTTAATGTTGAATCAAATATCTTTAACAATAAGCTTACAAAGTTTCTTGGAGATATCTCATATTCTCTATATTTATGGCATTGGCCACTGTATGTTATGTTGATTTTTTTTGATGCAAATGAAAGGCTTAAGTACAATGTTTTATTTATGATTTTATCTGTATTAACAGCGACTATCTCATATTACATTATTGAAAAAAGGAATTATAACAATAAACTAAAATTTGTTTTAAGCTTTACATTAGTTTTATTTTCAAGCTGCTTTGCACTTGCTAAATTACCTCTATATTATTTTTTTGACGATAAGTTAGCAAGTTTATTATACTACAATTCAAAGTACAAGGATACTGAAAATGTCAAAAAACAATTTAGCATTGGTAAACATCACATGAGTGATGAAATGAAGTACGAAAGCTTTGATATTGATTTCCCTAAAAAAGGAATGAATAATGTAATTCTTTTGGGTGATTCTCATGCAGGAGCATTTTCCAAAACACTTAATAATATTGCGAAGGAACAAAAATTTAACCTTATACAATTTACTGGAGATGCTACATTTCCAATAATTAATTCTAAATCAAATTTTAAAAATCCTCCAAGACTGTTCAATTATTTTTACAACGAGTATTTACCAAAAAATCACAACAACATTGACTTGGTAATTATTTCAAGCTTTTTCAGTGCTTACAATTTAGACTTCCAATCTTTCAAAGAAATTAGAGAGATTGAAAATTATTTTAAAAAATATAATATTCCAACCCTATACATCGGACAAAGCCAGAGATATTCAATAGATTACGCAACAGTTTTAACAATGAATGAGAAGTATGGAGTTAATTATAAATACGACAATAAATATTTTGAAATGGACAAAAAAAATAATGAGTCCCTCAAAAAGTTTTTAGGTAAAAAATATATAGATATCTTCAATTATAAAGTTAAAAATATTGATTCTGATTATACACCATATATTTATGATTCAAACCATTTCTCCTTTTTTGGAACTGAACAATACAAAGAAAAAATAATGCAAAAAATTAATCTTTAATCCTTATTTTATTATATAGGTTCGCTATTTACACTGATAGTTCCATATTCATATGTGTAACCTCCTGCAGATGCTAGTTTAAAAACCAGTGGGTTTTCTGTGCCTGTCGGTGAAATATTGGTTGCTGTAAGATTCTCAATTGAACATGAAAGATTTATCTTACCTTTATTTACTGTAAATCCAGGGTCTTTTGTTGGCACTATAGTTGTCACATTATCAATTGTCACAGTTCCCACATTACCTTTCCCCGGCTTGTCCAAGTTGTTAGGTAATTGCCAGTAATTATCAACTAAAATCGAATAATTGTAAGTTACTCCACTAATATTCTTAATCGAAATATTGTCTATTCGACTTTGTCCTGATAGAATTCTAATACCAAAAAGCGAGACATTGAATATAATATCTTCTATAACGATATTGGATATTGGGCCATTCGCAGCGGTTGGAAAAAAACCTAAAGCTTCAGATCCGGAAGCATTTAACAAGTCATCTGCATTCATACCAATACCATCATCATAACTTCTTATATTTCCTCTTTTAATTGAACAATCTTTGCACCAACCATCCCAATGCACTCCATCCATATTAATTGCTGGATTTGGACCCACGTCTACAACAAAATCAGATAAATGACCATTAACCACGTTAATTGCATGCTGAGCGTACGTTTTTGGAGTATACATTTTATGATTTTTCAGTACCAGATTGTTCACACCATACCAGGAGAATATGTTATTAAAACCAAATTGAGGGGTTCCCTTTTTCGTTTGACCAGCAGAATTGCCATTCCAAATTCCACCGTCTATTTCAATGTCATGATCTATGATATTAGCGTTGTTTGAAAAGACATGGTTTTTATTCGTAAACATCGGCCTATTAACAGCATTTCGCATCACAGCACCTTTACCGGATAATACTTTTATTTTTGTAAGGCTCTCAACAAACAATGAATTGCTTAGACTTACCGAAACATCCCACAGTATTTTTTTGTTTCCACCATTAAGCAAATTTTGAATTTGTGTAGTAGCATCATCACCAATTACAATACTATTTAATCCAATCTTACTTTCGAGAAAATTAACTGGAAGGATGCTGCTCAATTTAATATATCCAATGAATACATTAGAGGCTTTTTTTTTAATCGCAATAATAGTTGAACTCATAAACTATAACTTTTCAATTTTAAATGATTTTACTCCATCTTCCTTCTTATTTAAGATGAAACTGAAGTAGTTTCCTGTATTTGGGTTTGTGTATTCGACAATGAAATTCCCATTACAAAAGAACTTCACTTGAGATCCATTGACCACAAATTCCCATAAATACCAATCAAACTGAGGATATGGAATATTAGGAGTAGTAGCGATTGTTGTACCTGTAGGATTAGAAGCGGAAACCCATACTACATCTGATGCTGGAGACTGAGCTCTTATATTAATATAATTGACATAGTTATCATAAGTATTTCCGCCAATCAATACATCTAACATACTATAGATGCTCATTATGAAAGTTGCTTTATAATTAATTACGCCACCAGTATCAACGGCAATCGCTGCTGCTCCGCTTGTAGCTGTTGTAAGTCTTCTAAGAAACTGTCCGTCTGTGCTAATGCTGTGATCTGATATGTTTCCAGTCAAAACGGCTCCTATATGCGGAATCGTACTTAATGCAGCATTTGGCGACCTGTTTTGAAAATTATAGGATGTGATAATATCGTTTGTGGGTAATGGTTCTAATGCCGATATTTCATTAAAAAATCTTATCTTATCATACTCTTTCCAAAAGGCAATAGTATTAGTTTTTGTTGGATCATAATCCGCAGTACCAAGTTGAGGAACAAAATCAGACGGGAAGGTCACATTACCTCCTGTTAACTTAACATATGCGACTTTTCCGAAGAGACTCCCTGAACCTTCAGAAAATGTTATAGTCCCTATTAACTCAGTATATTTTCCGAAATTATCCTTCGAAAAATCCAACACATAATTAAAAGGTTTTGAACTAAAATTTATATAATCAGCAATCTGTTTTCCTCCTTGTGCTTTTTCAGAATCTAGCGGATCAAAAACAGGAGATACATTTACTCCAGGAATAGGAACTGTAGTTTTTTTTGCAACCCCATTTGTCATGTTTAGAAAGACAAACTTTTTATCTATATCAGTAAGGGTTACTTCAATAGGTAATCCATTTGAACCTTTGAAATTTGTATAAGTTCCGACTGTAGTTGCTTCCCATTTCTCGTAAAGATCTGGTGATCCTGGCAGCCAAGCCGTGGGGGAACTGGTGGGAGTTGCTTCACCTTTTAATATAGAATTTACATTTGATACAGCATCATTAAATGCATTTAATAGAGTTGTTTCAACACCTTTATCCAGTTTGTTTGCTAAGGTTGATTCAAGCCCTTTTACAGCAGCCTGATCAATCTCTTCATCTTTATGCCAATAACTATCAATCCAGTTCCAAAAGGCTTCTTGATTGGGTTTTTGACCTTTTAAGAATAAGTTTTTTAAATTTAATTTTGGAATTTTCATGATTATTTTTTAAAAATTATATATTCAATAGTTATACTCTGAGTATCCATTGAAAGCTCCCTAACAGAGAGTTGAAAGCCTGTATTTGTTGGAATAGATGTAGTAACAATTACATCATTATTAGAAACATAATTGCCTGTGTATCGAATCGCTGTAAAGATTCTATAATTGGCATCTTCAAGAGGGGTATTTAAAGTAACCTGATACAAATCATCGCCGCCACTGCCGCCTCCACCAGTATTGTTAATTAGTTTAACTTTATAATCAGAACCTATATACTCCCATCCAATTGCTTTACCGTTCACATCTCCAATGAAAATTTCACCTTTACGTAAAAAGCCCATTGCATTGATGAAACCATCAATTTTTGTATTTAATGCGTTAAGCTGAGCCGGAATTTCATTAAGTGGCGGAACTCGTTTGAATGAATCCCATGAAATAGCATTAGGAGCAGATCCAAAAGTAACATATCTGTAGGTCTCAAATGGTCTCATAACCCCATTTTCATACTCCCTTTGTGTATCCTCCTGTTTTATTACTACTGTTGTTTGCTTAATAGAACCTTTAAACTCTAAAAATTCACCATCAATCACTACAAATCCATCGCCTACAGTTGTACCTAAATCTTCACATCCGCTCACAATAGCTTTATTTCCTGCTATTTTTGATAACTGAGAGTAAGTGAGATATGCTTCTTGCAAATTTGAAAGAACCGTAACTCCAAAATTAAATCCTTCAGTTTCATTTAAATTATATGTTTTCATCTATTAAAATTTTAAATTTTTTACTTGCTAGTTTATAAAAATTGACAAGTGAGGTTATTTCGACTTTATAATTTTTTAATTCTCCTGGGATTATGACCGTAAAATCGACCCCGTTTCCTTCTGTTTCTGAGTCCGGATAAATGATTATCTCACCCAGCCATACGGGCTTTTGCTCAGCATCTGTATATATATATTTAGGTTTTTTTAATACCCCTTCTACAACTTTAATCCTGCGTTCATAATCAAACGTATCATTGAGGATCTTCCTGAGCTTACAAACCTGAGAGTTATGAGAAACTTTAGAAATTGAAACGTTTCTATTAGCAACCAAAGCATTATTTAAGTCGGTCAGTTCTGAAGCTGCTAATGCCAGCAAAGAGCTTATAGACCCTCTTCGTAAAAATGTCGGAAGACATTGTAGAACTAAATTCTGAGCTTTAAGATTATACCACATATTCGATACTGCTATTTTGGTAATCAATTTCAAAATATCCACTAACCGGAATCTTTGAGATCTCAATATTTTCCCAGTTTCCATAATCTCCTAAACTCGGATCAATCCAGGACGTTTTAGCAGCAATTAAATGAGGGTTCACAATCCCATCTATCACCTGCAAACGGTCAACAACTGTGTTGAGAACTAATTCTCCGTTAAAAGGAAGTTCTTTTAACATCTTCTGTAAAGCATCCTTTACCGGTTCATTACCATTCAAAATTGAAACCCCATTGGAATCAATAACATTCGGATCTCGTTTGATTTTTAGAAAAAGCTGTAATTTATCCGGAAGGAAATTGATAACTGTTGTTTTCACTCCTGCATCTTTAATTTCAGACAGGTAATATTCAAAAGCCTGTTTTTGATCATCAGTGATAGGTTGTAGTACTCCTCCGGATTCTGTAGCTATTTTGATGATTAACCGGCTTTGATCTTCACTTTCTGTAACTGCTGAGTACTTAACAATTTTTGAAGCTTCAATCTGTGCATCTGTAAACCCTGAGTTTTGAAACTGATCATCATCAGGAAGTAGGGAGAACCCATATTGAAAGGCAAGAGCTTTATTTCTGTACCATCTTTGTGTATGGCTTTTCTCTTCCTGGATCATCAGTGCTATTTCCTTTTTGTACTCTTCAAAAATCCTTTCATGGATATAGATAGCAAAAGCAAACACCCATAACAAAAGCCGCCATATTGATACTTTGGAGGTTGAATTCAAACCGTCCAAATCGGGATAAGTAGCCTTTTTTTCAATTAATGAATTGTAAATTTCTTCTACTGTTCTCATTCTACTGTAAATTCGTTTTCTATTTCCCAATATCCGATTCCGGACAGTGGGGTTATTGTAATTAAATCAGGATCTATTTCTGTGGCCGGTTGAAGTTTATTCACCAAATAATAAGTAACAACATCTGCATCAGTTTCAATATTGTCAGGAATAAGAATGCTTGTTCCTGGTGTTAATGAATCAGATACTGCAATACCATTATACACCGCAATATCAAAGCTGTTTTTAACTATTCCGGTGTATTGTATGGCAATATCCAAAAGGGTCTGATTATGGAGTACTGTTACTGTCATCTTTGGTAATATCTTTGATGGTGCTTATTCCGGATTTTATCTTTGAAGTCATTTTCTTGAAATAGCTCCAGATATCAAATCCGGCTTTAGGAAGATTTTCAAAAAATATTGAGTAAAACTCTATAGAACATGCAAATGCTATGGCCAAAAGTGATATTGTTAATTCATGATCTGTGTAGCTGTTAGATCCAAAACTTTTAATTCTGAATATTACCTCAATCCAATAGGAGCAGATAATGAGTAGGAAATAAGTAACACTTTTTGCAATTGACAGCCGGATCCTGGAACTTGAAAAACCATATTTCCAAAAGTTACTTTCTATTTTTGAGTTTTTCCACATATTCCAGGATGCAAGGACTCCAGTAACAAAATCCAAAGCCATAAGCCCCAATAATAGAAAAACGCCTAATGTACAATCTGAAACTGTCAGAAATCCCAATGTGGGAACAATAACAGCCGGTTTTTTTGAAGCTGCCAATATTGCAATGACAGGCTTTTTATATATTAATAATTCTTTCATATGTTTATTTTCAGGTTTTCATATCCTCCTGAGAGATCAATGTCCGGGTTGTTGTAACCGTCATACTCCAATTGAATCTTTAAATCACGTTTAAACTGATTAGGATCCGGATTTTTCTTTATTTGCAGAATCGCTCCAAATCCTATTAATGGATAAGCTTTGTATTCCCCCGGATGAGCAAAAGTGATGTCTATTACATGTTGTCGGTCAGATTCACTGATCACAAAGTCACCGCCTTCGATAACGGCTTCATGGTTATCATCAACCTTAATATCTTTTCTCATGGTTATGTAATTTTCCCTGTTCCTGTAAAAGCTCCCTGATTACTTGTGCCGGTGATGTCAATCGAAGCACTCTTTAAATATTCTTTAATAAGCTTTAAAAGCTTTTCAGCATATTGCTGTCGTGCTATATTCTTATCTGTTTCAACCTCCATTTCTACCTGTAGGTTAACAGCCTGTTGAATAAATTGTGTGTCGTTTAATGGCATTACTTAAAAAGATTTTCGGTGTCATTCTTTAGAGTTTCAAACTTTAGTTTATCCTTGTCAGAAAATTGCCCTGGTCCTGAAGACGTTGTAATGATTGCATTTTTAAGCTGGTTAAATCCATCTGTTAAAATCTGCTTTAAATCACTCGTTTCATTTTTAAACTCAAACTTTCCACCTGACATTTCAAAGCGTGCTCCACCTATTGTAATGATCACTTTGTCAATTTCTGTGTATTTGACTATTGCTGTTTCTGCCGGTTCATTTTCCACCACCAGGCAAAGAACCTGAGATCCTACAACCGGGTAAATCAGAATGCAGTTATCAAAACTTTTATCAATCGCATTAAAACGAACATCAAATAAAGGTGGAAGATCTTCTCTTTCTACAGTACAAGTCATTCCGGTTATTTCCATAACAGTTCCGATCGATGTTGAACGGTTAACCGGCAATGACTTTTGACTTTGTTTTGCTACAACCTCAAGAAACTTCTCCACGGTATTTTATATAAGATCCAACCAATCAACCCAAAAAAGACTATTTTACCAAGCCAGATAAAAAGGGTCTGGAAAAATGAAAGTTCAGCCGGAACCGTTACGGTTTTAATAACCGGATACGGGACCGGTATTTTTTGAGTTCGATCTTTTGTTGATTCAATATATTGTTCCTTCCAGGTGTGAAAAAGTTTTTGCGCTTCAGTATTCACCAAAATTTTAAGTTTCCCATCCGTTAGGTTAACATCTGATTTTACTCCTGAAGTGTTTTTCTGTTTTGGACCTCTGAGCACCGGTTTATTATTAACACAATCGATATAAGCTTCATAATACAGGCTGTCCGGCTCTGAAACTAAAACGGTATCTCTTACCGTAACAGTGACAGTTTTTGTTTCTGTAATACTGTCTTTCTGAATTAAAGGAGGTGGTAAATCAGGGAGGTTATTTTTTACTGCGCTGCACCCTGGGAGTAACAGCAATATGACCATAAGCAGGCCGATTAAATTCTTCATTGCTTTTTATTTTAAATGCTAATTTGTTTTGTCTTTTTATTCCGTCAGATTCATTAATCAGTGTTGTTACACCATCAATGAAATATTGTCCGTCACGATATCCTGTAGGATAGTTTGGATCTTTGATATTGGCACTGTCACCCACTTCAGTACGGGGATAAAACCAACCGTCTATACTGCCTTCATAACCGTCAAACACCATTGAGTAATAGTATTTCTCGGTCCATTCTTTCAGTTGCTCCTGGGTTAAATTCAGTGGAGCATGCAATGAAATTTCACTTTCTCCAGGTTCACCATATTCATAGGTGACTTTTTTGTCTGTTCCACCTCTTTGCATGGAAACGGCTTTTATCAATCGTTTCCGGCTTGCCTGTGTTTTGTACTTCAGATCCGTACTTCCGCGGATGTTCTTTCCAAAAGTAAAATCATGTACCGTTTGCGGTTTAAAATCTACTGTAAGCCCTGCATAAAGTACTTTCCCCTTAAAAAAACAGCGAATGCCGAATTTCTCCTTAAGATCTTCTATGACTTTGTAAGGTGTGGCCCGTTCAATCATATATTTTCCCACCGGCATATCCAGTGCATTAACTTCGTATCCGGGAGCGATAAACTGTAGTACTTCTTTTAGGCTTGCAGCCTTGAAAGTATGGTTAATAAGAGGCATCTTTTTAAGTTTATACATTTCATCCTCACACTCAAGTATGATCGGGATTTCAGCCCCTACGTTTGAAATATAACCAGTAAACTCTGTAAAAAGTTCCCCGTTGTAACCGGCTTCAATAACAATTGAATCATCTACTTTAAGGTAATCAAGCAAGTTTTTGCGTTCCAATGATAACCGCTGATTATTATCTACAGCATTTTTAAACTCCCTTGGTAATTCGATTGTTGCAGTATCTGCAAACTTTTCAATGGTGCTCTCAATTTTGATAGATTTTACGATTGAAAACTGAATGCGTTCGGCAATGGTAATCCTGATACCAATGGTATAATAGTGTAAAGCCATTATTCATTAGGTTTTATTAAGGTGAAATTCACTTCATTGATACTGGAAGCTGATAATGTAAATTGTAATGTATCCTGATATCCCTCTACAGCTGTAATACTTACTGATTTTAGGTAAATACTTTTAATATTCTTTTCAATGAACTGCTGTCCTGTAACTGCTATGACACTATTGTTTTCAAAAAACCGGCATAAGGCATCTACTTTATCAGTTGGATATCTCCTGTTTTCAACATCAATCAAAATCCCACGGATATCAATTTGCCAGGGCTTTGTACCCCAGCGTTCAATCACTACAGCATCACCACCAGAAACCTCTGTTTCAATAAGGTTTTTTTCACGGCTGAAACCCATCATCAGCGGTGGAGCATAGATTGAACCATCCCCGGAACTTTCCAGCATTTTGGCAAATTTCAATTCAATATTTTGATCGCCGGATCTATACGACATTGTCACAGCTTCAAAATCAGGGTCAAAGTCTTCGTAAACATCCACATTGTATTGATTTTCCTCACGGGTGACAACTGCCTGATTGATCTTATTGCTTACTGCCATTATTCCAAAAGCAGCTGCATATCTGGCCGCCAAATTGATCACTATTGATTCACCGTTTGTCATTACTGAAGTTTTTTAACGCTTAATATTCCCATATCTGTTAACCATCCTATCTGTGCCCATTTTAACGCCCAGGTATCATCATCAAGGTTTTCCGGGAAAGGGACATGAAGGAAATGACTGATCAGTGCATCTGCCTTCATGTATAAATCACTTCCCTGGTTATAGCTTAGACCTGAGCCCTCTAAACTTTCCCAAACTTTCCCTGTCTGATCGGGATAAGCTCCGTTAACAGTCCGGCAGCAGCATAGAACATCCCGTCATCATCCAAGACAAGCTCTTTGCTGGTCAGAATACAATTCTTCACAAGAATTTCCTGACCTTTTTTAGGGTCCGAGTTCATATATTTCATAGATTGTCCTACAACGGATCTGGAGGGAACTACTGCCAGGACTTCGAGTTCTTCTGTTGATTCGTCATTCATTGGAAGAATCAAACTTTTTAATTTATCGCCATGCTCTTTTTTAAGTGCATCTTTTGTTTCTTGGTTTACTTCTTGTAAAGACATTTTTTTAATGTTTATGATTAATTTAATTTTGATTTGTTGTAAAGCTGTTTTAAACAGCGTTTAAAAGGCTATAGTACGTTAAGAGCTACGTTTAAAGCAAATAGATCAAACTGCTTTTCCAGTCCCATATCGCCCGTAACTTCTCGGCCTTCACTTTGAAATTTTGCAATGATCTTATCTACAACAATGATATTATACTCATTAACAAATTCAACAGTCATTGTAAAGGGTTTGAGCTTTAAAAGGCTTCCGCCTGCCGCTACTTCCAGGGGAACAGAATCTGCCATCATCAGAGTTACTGATGCTGAGGGCGTTATATTCCCCATTGACCAGGATGTTGCTTCAGCTCCTAAAGTATGGTTCAATTGGTGCTCCTGCTCGTTTCCGTATGACAATGACTTTACATTGATAGGAACGCCATTGATTTGCACCTTAACATCAACGCTGTCATAGGCTTTACCATTTCTGATAATTTCGCTCATTATAATTGTGTTTTAAGGTTAATTGTTCCGTTAATTTCACCAATGTTTCCTTTAGGGATGACCTTAAAACCAATGTTTAAAACTTTGGCTACAATGACATCACTGTTAGGATCTACATAGGTTTTTCCACCTGAGATTTCTCCAGCTCTTTCCATGTCAGCAAAAACCCCATCTCCCAAAGCTTCAAAAGCCACTACAACACCAGGAAGCATTTTTCCCGTTTCCGGGTTAACAGCCGGATCAGTTTTAACTTTAGGCAGATACACTGTTCTTAGTGCTCTTCTGACTTTTTTAGCAGTTCTGCCATAAGCAACAGTATGCTCATTGATGTTATTGTTATCATCCAAAATAATCGGGCTGCATACGTGGTCATTATTAAGCCTTACACCTGCAAGACCTGTATAAGTAAGACCAAATACATAACCCTTATTTTCGAGGGTCTGAAGGTCTGAAAACTGGTCTTTGGTTAGTTTGTGATTGGATAATCCCGGATTAATAAGGAGTTTCCTTGACTCATGGGTAAGGTTTTTGGTTTCATTTTCTCCAATATTCTGATTAACAGAACACAAAGCGCAAACCCCTAAAACAGTACCTATAAATGCATATTTCTGAGCATGTCCGGTTTTGTTTTTTGCAACATCGAAATCCTGACCGATTACAAGGGTTACACCCTCGGCTGAAAGGTTCTCAAGATCTCGAAGGTTTGCAGAACTGGCAGCATTACCACCGTAACTGTAACCTTCTAGGAATACAGATACCGGCATAAAGTTTTCTTCTGACCATTCCTCCAGTGCCTTTGCTGTCGCAATAGAATTGTAAACATCATCCGGTACACCGTTAAGCATGGTAATGGTTGCAGATGCTGCAAGGTTAAGACCGACCGCAATCTGATTGATTTTACCTTCAGCAAAAACCAAGAGCTTTTTTGCCGGATCTGCGCAAAGATCTACAAGTTTTTTTGTCTGTTCCTCCATGATAAAATACAATGCTGTACCTACAGGAGCAAATCTGAAAAACTCAGATAAATGCTCATAAACATGGACGTTGTTGGTAGAATCGTAATCTTTGGTAATTCCCAGGCTCTCTACATCCTCAATATTGTATACCGTTACCGGGGTATCAAATTCAAGGTTTGTCGGTTTCGGCCCGGTTAAAATGATACCGCTGACAGCATCATTAATCCCGAGCTTGTTTGTTCCGACTTTGCCCTTTTTAAAATTTACGCCGTTTATATTTGCCATTTTGAAGTTGATTTTATTTGGTCATCTTTATCTGCATTACTGGCATTAACAGCACTGTCAGCATTAGTTTCTACATTATCCTTATCTACACCATCTGCATTAGCATTGGTATTTGTAGGATTCTCTACAACATCTATATCAGTTTCCGGACATGTTACAGTTTCAATTTCCCCTATAACATTTCCCTCTTTATCCTTTTTCAGGCTGTTCTGTGCGTAATCGTCATCAGTGAACCATTCCCCTTCAGGGTTCAGGTGAAGTTTTTTAACATCTGGATGATCTTTAAAAAACTGTGTTGAATATTCTTTCTGTTCCTTTGTCATAACAGTAGTTTTTAAGGTGTTGCATTTTCTGAAATGATCGCACCAAACCCATGCTCCTGCTTTTTCTCACAAAGGCCATAAGTATGCAATCTTAATTCTGACTGTGGATCTTTTGATCTGGTATCATTTTTCATTTCCTTATACAGTACTGTTACTGCTTCAATGTGATAAACAGTATTTGGTGCATAATAGAAAATAGATCCCCTCTGATCAGTTGGAGCCGGAACAGATCCTAAAGATTTTAGATCTCCTGAAGCACTATACAACGGAGTATCGTTATTTTCAAAGAACTTCATTTTGAAAAATCTCTTAATTTCGCCTGTTTCTTTATCGAATTCCAGGTCACGGTAATTGGTTGTGTTTGCCCTGTCTTCCAATAAATCAGCTCGGTGATCATCACCTAAAACCATATACCATCCCGATTTATCGGCAAGGTTCAATTTTCCAACTTTATTATAAAAATTAAGTAAATCGGAATACGTTAAACGCTTACGACCTTCAAAAGCGGCCCCAGTAGTTCTGATCACTGGCATTTTTGCGTTATTACTGTTTGCAGGTGCGAGTTTGTTAAGTACGTAGTCTCTAGCTCCAATTTTAAAGGTGTTAGTATGCTCTACTCTGATGGCTGCCTGCTTGTCAAAAGCCATTCCTCGAAGTTCCTTGTCTGTACACAATGTTGGAGTGGTATCCAATTTATCCCAATAAACCAACCCTTTCTTTCCTGTCATTGGAACAGGTGTAAAATCAGTATTTGCGTTAACTTTAAAACCAACATTATTAATTAGTTTATTAAATAAAATTCCGTCTTCTCCGA
Organism: Chryseobacterium sp. AG363; assembly: GCF_003610675.1. Lineage (NCBI taxonomy): Bacteria > Pseudomonadati > Bacteroidota > Flavobacteriia > Flavobacteriales > Weeksellaceae > Chryseobacterium > Chryseobacterium sp. AG363. The sequence continues at coordinate 1,668,287 of NZ_RAQF01000002.1, read as the reverse complement.
TAGCTGCAGGATTAGGAGCTTTTAATGTTCCTATAAAATCGTCATTGTAGTTCCTGAAGTCTTCAAGCAACTGGGGCTCTAAATACTGGATCGCCCATAATCCATCTTGTAATTCTGGCATGATTATTTACTGTATTTTGCGTTAAACAATGCCTGGAATTTTTCAGCTTCATCAACTGCCATTTTTTCCAGACCTTTAGGATCTTCTTTTTGCCACTGAGCAAAATCCCAATTATCCCTTCCAGCAATCACCATATTTTTCTGTTCTTGTGTCTGAATTGCTGCTAAAATATTAGGTGGCTGAGGCTTAATTACGTTCTTAAAAACCAATTCAAGAGCATCAATCCCGGAAGTAGCACCGATGGACTCGTATGTTTTTCTTTCGTCCTCTGTGAAGGTTTTTCCAAGGCCGGAAGCAGCACCATCAATAATTGCTTTAATTCTTCCATCCTCAAATTCCTTGAGTTTATTCTCGGCAGTGGTTTTGGCTGTTTCGGCAGTGGTCTTTGCTGTTGTTAAGTTTGAAAATTCCGTCTGTAATGCTTCTACTACAGCTGTGTCGGAACTTTGTGCGGTTACGCCTTTTAGCGCAAACGCTGAAATTAATAACTGTTTCATATTATCATTAAAATTTAATTGTTCTGGTTGTTGTGCTTGAATCTTCGGAAAACCCATAAAGGCATTAGCCGCTGGTGTAGGAACAGAAGTAAGTAAGGCTGCATACATATTGAAAACCTCAGTTTCTCCCAGCTCTTCAGGATCAAAAGACGGATATACTGTTTCTATAGATGCAGGGATAATTTCTGAAACCAGTCCAAGATCTAAAGCCTCCTGAGCACTCAGCCAGGTATCCGTATTAAGCCATGCTCTCACTTCTTCTTTTGATTTGCCGGTTCTGAGTATTAATTTGTGTTCAAAATTTTCCTCCATCAAGCGTAAAAGCTTTGCGCTGGATTCATGATCTTTTGCATTGCCATAGGAGCCACTTGAGGGTGCGTGAATCATCACGTATCCGTTGTTTACGATTTTTACTTTTTTGGAGGATAGTATGAAAATCGCACCCATCGAGGCGGCAAGCCCATCTATTATAATTGTAATGTCTGCGTTGGATCTCTCAAGAGCGTTACACATTAAGTTTCCGGCGAATACACTCCCGCCTAACGTATGAAGTCTGATTGTTATCTCTGAATATTTATTCTCAAGATAGTTCAAGTAATAAACGAATTCCTGACCATCATAATCCCAGATGGTTCCGTACATCGTTAGCGTGTTTTCATTAATACCGAATATCATGTGTCCGATTGATTTTTCAGCAAACTTAAAGCACTGAAACAATGGTTTATAAATCCTCGGCAAGGGTTGCCACTTTTTAAAAAAACCGTCCTTTTTGTTTGGAAGTTTGCCCAAAAGTGTACAATGGCAAAAAGAGTAAATAATGAGCCTTTACGTGCATTAGCTGAGAAAATGTTTGTTGAGGAAGGCATGACGGCAAAAGCAATTGCCGCTACGATTGACGTAACGGAACAGACTATTGGTAGATGGCGTAAAGGAATACAGGGGGATGTTTCCTGGGATGATAAAAGAAAGCAATATTTAACCGCTCCCAATAACATTAAAAAGGTCTTAATGACTGAACTCGGAGATCTCGCAGAAGGCAAAGATCCAAATGTTGATGTGAAAGCACTTATGGCGGTTACAAAAGCAATTGAACTCCTTTCTGATAAAGTCTCAGCTCAGATCGCTATGGCTGTTTTAAAAGAGTTTGATTCGTGGATGGCTGTTCAGGATCCTGAAGCGGCTGTTTCATTCCTTGAATGGCATAAAATGTTTCTCCTATACAAAGCACAACAGGAACAGTAATGAGTACTACAGATTTTAAATTAACAAAAGCCTTTGAAAAAATGCTCCAGGATTATGATGAGCATTGCAAAGGCATTAAACAATCTACAGGCTCGGGACTTAATCCAAATGAAACTCCAACAGAGAGGAGAAAAAAGCGTTTAGAATGGGAAAAAGATTATATCACCTGGTTTGAAGAATTTTTCCCCCACTATGCAAAAGTAAAATGTGCCTGGTATCATAAGAAACTTGCAGATCTGATCATTAAAAATCCGGTGTGTGATGTCTTGGCGGAAATTTACCGCTCAGGCGCAAAGTCTGTGCATATTGATTTAGGAATCCCCTTATATCTCTATGTTACCGGTGAATTAAAATTCATGCTTTTATTTGGGCAAACGGATAAGAAAGCCAAAAAGCTGATTTCTGACATTCAGGCTGAATTTAGCTACAATCAGAAGTTTGTTCACTATTACGGTAAAAAGTTTAAATATGGGGACTGGTCTGACGGTGATTTTACCACAACTGACGGGGCAAAGTTTATGACTTCAACCCCCGGACAATCACCCAGGGGATTGCGTGAAGGATCATCCCGTCCGGATTATATCGTTTTTGATGATGTGGATACCAGACAAAGGGTAAACAACGATGATCTTTCAACAAAACTTTTTGATTTTGCCTGGGAGGATGCCAAAGGAACATTTGATGAAGGTTCTCCTTATCGCAGATTTGTGGTAGCCAATAACAACTTCCATAAAAACACCCTGATTAACCAACTTAAAGAGGAATTTAAGATTATCACCAAAAAATTAAAAGAGGCTGGTCTTAAATCCACATTCTTTACCCTGACAGTTCCGGCTGTTAAAAATTTAACAACGTTTGAACCGAACTGGCCGGAAAAAACTACTGCTGAATACTGGAAACTGAAATATCTGTCTACACCTTACAGATCATTCATGCGTGAGTATATGCACGTGCATATTGTGGAAGGAAAACTCTTTAAAAACGAATGGATTCAATATAAACCACGATTGAAGTTTATCTCATATGATGCCCTGGTTTTTTATGGTGACTTATCATACAAAAATGAAGGAGATTTCAAAGCAATGATTTTTGCCGGAAAGATAGGACGTGAATTTCATGTTCTGAATTCTTTTGTGAGACAGACTTCAAGATATAACGTTGCTAAATGGCTGTATGAATTTGTGCAGGATAATAGCCTTCTCAATTATAATATTTCCTATTTCATCGAAGGGCTTTTTGCTCAGGATGAATTTGTGAGTGACTTTGATGCTGTGGGGGATGAACTAGGCTGGTACATTCCTGTAGTAGCTGACGAAAAATCGAAATCCGGAAAGTTTGACCGTATTGAAAGTATGCAGGGATATTTCCAGCGTGGTAATATCTGGTTCAATGAAAAACACAGAGAATCTACAGACAATCACGAGCTCGTTAATCAGCTCCTTGCTTTTTCACAAGGAAGTGGGGCTCATGATGACGGACCCGATGCCTTACAATCAGCCATCAGCAAATTGAATGTTGCGGCTGCAATCAATAAAATACCTCCCAGAACTACAAGCCGGGAGGAAATCAATAACCGTAACCCTAACAGATTTTAAATTATGTTTATTACAGATGACGACTACAGCGTATTAGTACGCACAGAGATAAAAAATATTCTCCTTGAGAATTATTCAGAGACTAAAATAAAAGCAGCTGAACAGATGGGAATATCCCAGGTTAAAAATTATTTATCCGGGAAATATGATGTTGAGAAGATCTTCTCCAAAACAGGAGATGAAAGGAACAGCCATATTGTGATGATTGTCCTGGACTGTTCCCTTTACCATCTATACACCCCAATCCCCAGAAAGATGCCGGACATAAGAGCTCAGAGATACCAGGATGCCATCGACTGGCTGAAGCTGGCGGCCAAAGGAGAAAACACCGCAGATTTACCACCTATTACAGATGACAGTGGAAACAGTATGATTGATATTAAAATCACCTCAAAGTATCCGGCGGAAACTAACAGATGGTAATTACATTGTTTAAACAGCGTTTAAACTCATTTTAAATACAATAAAAAATAATTCTTATGAGAATATTAGGTTTTGATATTACACGCCCCAAAAACCCCGTTTCTGCCGTTCCTGAAAAAAAAGCAACAGGAAGGAGAAATCCCAAAATAACCCAGGTTGTAGAATCATTTAAAGATAACAGTCGTAAGAACATCCAGAAATGGCGTCAATCGACAATAGCTGCCACAAATCCGGAAGATCCTAAATTCAGCCTTTACCATGATCTGGTTGATGACCTGATGACAGACGGACACCTCCAGTCACAAATAGAAATGCGTAAATCTTCAACATTGAACACCGATTATCAGGTGATGAATAGAAAAACTAAAAAAGTTAATGAGGAAATAACATTCATTTTGCAACAGCAGTGGTTCTATAAATTCCTGGATGGATCTATTGACGAAACAATAAGGGGAACCAATGTTGCAGAATTCCTTTCATTCCAGGCAGAAAAAATTGAAATGAACTTTCTCCCACGTAGAAATGTTGTTCCTACTAGAAAAAAGATTTTCCCAGATATCACAAAACCTGCTTTTATTGATTACAGTAATCCGGCATTTGATCCGTGGCTATTACAGATCGGTGAAAATTTTAATCTTGGAATTATTAACAACATCATTCCTAACCTTATCTGGAGACGTAATGTCATGCAGGCATGGGCTGAATTTTGCGAAAAATTCGGAATGCCCTTGATCACTGCTACAACCAACACAACAGATGCGAAATCAATTGATTTAGTACATGAAATGCTCTTGAATCTGGGACAGGCTTCTGTAGGTACATTTCCAAATGGCACAGATATTAAGTTTCAGGAAGCTAACAGACAAGATGCATATCAGGTTTATATGCAGTTTATGCAGGCCAATTCAAACGATATCTCAAAAGTCCTCGTAGGATCAACCATGCTGAGCGACCAGGGAACCAACAGATCACAAACGGAAGTTCATGAAAGATCTTTAGATAATCGTATTGCCCAGGCTGATAAAAGAAAGATCCAGTTTATTGTAAATGATCAGTTATTCCCATTGTTAAGAAAGCAGGGATACAACATTAGTGATGATGATGTGTTTGAATGGAAAACAGCCGAACAGGAAAGCTCCTTGACTGAGTTATGGAATATCACATCAGGACTTATAACCAATGGATATGAAGTTCAGCAGGAGTGGATTTCACAAACCTTCAATATTCCAATTGAAGGCAAAAAAAAAACTCTGAGCCCTGATAGCGGGGCAAATGTAGCAGCAGGGTTTTTTCCACAGCCTATGAGCTCAGTCCGTCCAAACAGGTATAATTTTGAATGTACCTGTGGAAAACACAACACGCCTGTAGATTCAATTTCTGAAGACAATATTCGTAAAAAGGTTAAAAAGCTTGTTCGTGCAGTCTATGATAACAAAAACATTCCAGGCGCAAAGGGAGATCTGATTGCCTCTGAAGCTTTGCTCATGGTCAAAGGTTTAAGGGATAATTTTAAAACTTATAATCCTTATACCGGACCTGATCAGCTTGTTTTGCAAATGATGGAATACAACGTCTTTGAGTTTTCAGCAAGCAAGACAGAAGCACGTTACGCCTCAATGACAGAACTATTAACAGATGGGGAAAACGGTATCCGGGAATATGGGGAATTTGAAAAATTATGCCTTGAGAAAACCGATGATCTTAACACAGCGTACCTGCAAACTGAATACAATCTTTCTGTTGCAGTAGGACAGAATTCAGCAGCTTATGTACGTTTCATGGCAGAAAAGGACACTGTAACCCATTTGGTCCAGTATCAGACCGTTGGTGATGAAAACGTGCGTGAAGCACACGCCATCCTGGACGGAAAAATTTTCGATCTCAACGACAAAGAAGCCATGAAACTATGGCCGCCAAATGGGTTTGGTTGCAGATGTGAAATGCTTCAGTACATCGGTTCCGGCAAAGCGATATCCGGCAAAACTGCTACAGAGCTCATTTATTCCCGTGATGTTAATTATAAAAATTCACAATTTGAAATCAACCGTGGAGATCTGAAACAGGTCTTTACAAAAAAACAGTTTTATAGTGACAATAAGGGGCTTCCTGCTGATTTAAACGCCATGACCTATGACAAGTATGGTTTAAAGAAATGGAGCGATTTAAAGGCAGATTTAAAACCTCTTGTCCTGGACAAAACAATCACGGCTGATAATGCAAAAGAACTGTTCAAAAAAGAAAAGGATTCTGATTACATGGGATTCTCTGATTATTTGAACAGAAAAATGATTCTTCAGGAAAAGACATTCAACAGCAATACTTCAGGAAAAGCACTTAAGGAAGACAAACACCAGGTATTTCCACACCTTAAGGATATTCTCAACAGCCCGGATGAAGTCTGGATGAATGGTTTGGATAAAAGCAAATTCACCTCCAATTATGTCAAATTCTATCAGGATAGAGCTGTTGTTGTTAAAGTAAATCTTAACGATCAGATGGAAGGATTGGAGATTACAGACTGGTACAATTTAAACAATGATGCCAAACAAAGAACCGGCATCAAAATAAAATGAATTTATGGCTACTTCAAAATTAATGATGCTAGTAGACCTTTCAGCAAAGCTTTTTAATAATGCTTTGCAAAGGTTACAGAGCAGATGGGATCAGGGAGTTGACAGAATGAAACAGAAGTTTCAATCCTTGATCGACATGGTTCCGGGGCTTGATGGGGCCCTGGACTCGCTAAAAAATCCATCCTTGGTTTTTGGGGCTGCATTTATGGCCGCCATGGGATTCCTGGGCAAAGCCACAAAGATGGCGGATGACTGGGAGCAGAAAATGGCGGAAATTAATGTCACCGCCGGACTCTCAAAAAAAGAGCTCCGGGGGCTCTCAGATAATCTCCTTGATATTGGCTCCCGGAACGTTAAAGATCTGGACGAAGTTCCCAAAGCATTTACCCGGATCATATCTGCCGGCTTGGATGTGGATCAGTCTTTAAAAGCCCTGGAGCCAACCATGAGGGCAGCAAAAGCAGGTTTTACCGATGTAGAGACTGTAGCAGGAGCAGGAATTGCAACAATGATGTCATCAGGTCAGGATATCAACAAGGTGTATGATGTCCTCTTTGAGACCGTAAAGGAAGGTAACGCAGAATTTAAGGATATCGCCCGATATCTTCCTAAAATCATTCCTTTGGCCAGAAGTATTGGTTATGATCTGGAATCAACCGCGGGGGCTTTTGCATCCTTAACTACAAAATTGAGTGCTGAGCAGTCCACTACAGCGTTAGAGGGTATTATGAGAACCCTTTCCAATGCTGACGTGGCAATGGGAAAAATAGATTCTAAAACCGGTAAATACATCAGTGGTTTCAGGGCTTTAGGAATCAATATTTTTACATCTGCCGGAAAGATCCGTCCTTTAATTGATATCGTTTCTGAAGTAAATAAACAAATGGACGGTTTAACCGATGAACAGAAAATCAGAAAGCTAAGTTCTTTAGGTTTTGACCAGTCTACAGCGTTAGGATTTCAAACACTTGCTCAGGATGTTGAGGGACTGAAAAAAGCAACCATGGCCACAACAGACTCGCAGGGATCATTGAATCAGGCTTACATCGATTCATTGACTCCAATGGAACAATATCAGCTGATACAGAACAATATTAAAGCATCTATGATTAAACTCGGACAGGCTGCATTACCGTACATTACTGCCGGGCTTGAAAAATTAGCTCCTTTATTTCAATGGATGTACAGGAATGTTGATGTAATGATCCCTGTTTTTCTAAGCTTTACGGCTGTTCTTGGAGTCCTTACAGTAGCTACATGGGCGTGGAATTCTGCATTGCTGGCGAATCCGGTAACGTGGATCATTCTCGGAATTTCGGCTCTTATTGCCATCATTGTCCTGGCTATTGCCAAATATGAAGAATGGGGGGCGACTTTGCTTTTATTTATGGGGCCTATTGGTAGGGTTATTTCTGCTCTTAAATTATTGTATGACCATTGGGATAGTATTAAAACAGCCTTTAAAGACGGTGGAATTATTGCCGGTTTAGAACGTATTGGGATTGTTCTTTTAGATGTCCTGGTACATCCTATTGAGCAGCTGCTTGGAATGCTGGCCTATTTACCCGGATCTTTAGGAAGAGCAGCAAAGGAAATGCAGGGAACTGTTCATAAGTTCCGTGAAGACATGAACCTTACTGATACACCTGAGGAAGCATTAGCTAAAAAAAGACCTGAATACCTGGATGCAATGAAAGCTCATTCGGAAAAACTTCTGAAACCCAACAAACCCGCAAATGCAAATCCGCTGTATGGAACGGAAGGCGGTGACTTTAAGAATCCACTGGCATCAGGAAAAGACAAACATACGAAGTTGAAGGACGGCGTTAACAGAGTTGCAGGGGAAACAAAGCAGGTCCGAAACATTACTGTAACAATCGGATCTCTAAATAGTGGTGGTATTAATGTCAAACCTGAAGAGTTCAAAGGTATGACAAAACAAGATCTTGAGGACTGGTTCAATGAGGCAATGATGAGACTAGTGAGAAACCTGGAAACAACATAAATCAACATGAGTGTAGAATTTAACACAGATTTTTTTGAAAGACTGAGAAGCGTTAACAAAGCGGCTTTTCTTAACCGGTGTATTGGCCAGGTGGGTGTAATTGCTGTTAATTTTTCAAAAGAAAGGTTTGTACAGAAAAACTGGATAGATAGAAACCGTGTAGCCTGGAAAGAACGAAAACGGCCGGCACGGGGTTCTATCCTGGTAAGAACCGGAAGACTAAAACGAAGTATCCGGAAGATCTCACAGGGGAACTATTATGTATATGTCGGAACTGATGATCCTAAAGCACAAATACATAATGAAGGCGGTCAGATTAATAAAACAGTCAATGTAAGAGCTCACACCCGGCGAATGTCACCCCAAAGGACAAGAGACTCAAGAGGAAGGTATCAGCAAAGCCGATCAGGGGGAACAATGAATATCAGAGCTCACACCAGGCGAATGAATATTAATATGCCAAAACGCCAGTTTTTAGGTGAATCAGCAATTTTAAACAGAAGGATTGAAAGATTCTTATCACGGGAACTAGATAATGAAATAAGCAGAAACGGAAACTAATGAAAGCATTTTACAGCAAATTAATAGAAACCTTTGAAAAAGAAGAAATAAAGGATCAGTACAGAGTAAAGGGGATTTTGCCCCCTCAATTTATTGACCTGTATGGCGGTCAGGATATCGAACCGCAAAGTTTTGATATTTATCCACAACCGGCAATATTTGTTAGCTGGAGCATTGATCACCGGCAGAAACCCCCTGTAGTTTCAGTTACCTTCAGATTGTGTTTTGAACAGCTCAGAGATACCAGTAGTTTAGGGAATAATACTGCTGAAGCTTTGAAATTTATTGATTACAAAGAGCAAACAGACGAGATCCTGAGAAAATTTGAAAGTGATGACACCGGAAAATTAACTCCAGCTACTGAAGATCTCAACACTGAACCTGTCATAACAGATCAGTTTATTTTAGTCTATACATGCAGCTATAAAAATAAATTCACCTCTGAAAACTCAAAAGGTGAATATACTGACATCACTATTAATAGTGGATTACGGACTAAATTTTTTGATTAAATTTCAATATTATCAACGTACCATTTACCGCGTTTCTTTTGGATCCGGATCTGGTACGTTTTTAATTCCGTATATCCGTTTAAATGACGTTTAAAGAATTTGTCAATACGATTTTTCACTTCTGAAGATAATTGTTTGTCCTGAAAATTCAATCCATACATTGACCGCTCTACTACTACCAATCCGGAATAATTTGTATTTTCATATGGTATTTCAGGCCGATGTTTAAAAACTTCTCCTTTGCCTCTTGCCGGACTGATCTGTGCGCTTAATAAAGCAGATAGAAAAACAAAAATTAATGATTTCATAGGCTTAAAGTTTACTGTAATTGTTGATGTAATTGATTTTTAACCATGATCAGGGTATTACCCGCATAACTTCCCGGTGAAGCTTCAAAATAAATCTCAAATTCTACCAGATAGTTAAGCAAAGCTTCTGCCATATAATATTTTAACTTGAGTTTAAACGCTTTTTTACTGTTTCTGGTGGATATCGCTTTTTTAAGAAGCTTTTCTCTCAGATCAAAGCAAATTGAAACGATGGTTTTAAGGTTTCTTTTTAATCCTGAAAAAGTGATCTGATCAAGCTCAGACATTACGGAGTTAATCACACATAACTGACCATAGTCAATATTGATCGTCACATTCATTTTTAAATTTTATATTAGTTAACTCGGTCTCTTTTCCCCTCAGTTTTACTTTCATAATTCTCAATTGAGTTTTATTTTGAAGGATATTCTCACGGTTTGCAATCTTTGCTGCCAGGTCATCAATTTCGTTTTTATAATCCTGGATATCTTCTTGAAGTTCCTGGCATAAATTCCGGATGGATTTTTCTTTTACTTCAAAATCCTGAATATTAAACGTTACTTCAGTGGATCCGTTTTCTGTTCCAAAATCAGCAAAAATACTTATACCAGTATTTTCTTTCTCGAGATCATCTATACAGATGATTTCCGGTCTTAACATATCAGATCTAGGCGGTATTTTCATAAGTTTATAGAATTACATAGTTATTTTTATCTCGTAGTTTAGAAGAAAGCCCCCTCCAGGTGAGTCCTTTCTTTTCAAAGTGTGGAAGATCCTTGAAGGTTTTCCAGTTTCCACCCCAGTCCCATCCATGACGGGCAAAAATTTTCACGCACTCAAACCAATCTGCAACGCCATCATTGTCCCAATCCTTGGCTGTATCCCAGCTTGCTGATTTTCCGTCAATGATCAGTACGATATCAACTGCAAAGCCGTAATTATGGATGCTTTGCCCGGCTTTTGCATTGGTTACTTTTTTACCGGTTTTCGTTCTTCCTATAGCATAAAGCTGGTTTTGCTCTTCAAAAGTTCTCAGACCCTGGGAAATCCTGACCTGAGCACGACCCGTTAAACTGGCGTTACATTCGTTAATGATTTTTGTTACTTCTTCTCTTACACTTGGGTGTAGTTTTGAGATTCTTTCTTGTGTTACTTTGTCCATTGTATTAAAAATTAAAGGTTAGTTGATTTCCGTTGTTGCACTCTTTTTCCTGTAATTTTCTCAGTTCCCGTTTTGCCGGTATTCCCAGATAGGTTCCAAAGGTTCGCCGGGATATGTGGAACTGTGGCTCTATATAACTGTAGAAAATCTCTTTATAGGTCAAACCCTGGCGGAATCTGTATTCCTCCGTGATCTCCTGGATTTTTACAATTTTCTTGTAGTAGTTAGTTTTGTTATAAGCCATACAGAATTATGAGTATATTTGCAATGTTCAAGTTGCAAGCTCGTGGTCTATATGGCTATGGGCTTTTTAATTTTTAGAAGGAAACGGCAGTTTATTTTTGTGATGCCATTCTTTTGTTCCTGGTATTTTAGCCGATTTGTTGTATTTTGTTCTGAGGCTTTTAAACTGTTTAATTAAGGGTTCAAATTCTTCAGCAGTATAATCTTTCAAAGCTTTTTTTGAAGGGCTTAATTCAAGCATAAAGCGGTTGAATGGAGTCCAGTCACCCGGATCATACAATCCGATATACTGAGCATCTTTTAAAACAATAGATCTAAGGCTTTTTAAATGCTTCTCAGCATACTGATTGTTTAGTTCTTCATAAACTGTCAGGTGCTTTGGAAAGAAGGCGTAATAAAGACTTTCCAGTTCATCCGGTGTAAGTTCATCTATGTTACCAGTTCTTGAGTTGGTATGCAGCCAGATGGCCGGTTCCAGTTCGGATTTCGAAAACTTCTTTTCAAGATGGGTTCTCATTACAGCATTTGTGATCATTTGGTTTGTATTTTGTGTTTAAATGGTATTTAAATGAAGTTTTAAGGCTTTTTCTTTTCAAAATATTTCATTGAAATATGATGCATCACTAAGCTTCCTATAACAGATCCAACCAAGTACACCAGCATCATTTTTGTATTATCAAAGTTCTGGACCACATTTTTAATAACCAGCAGCCAAATTCCATTACTTGCTACGCTGGCAATAGCATGAAAAGTCAAACTATTGCTATTTCTTGCCCTGCTCACAAGCGTAAAGCTTGCATTCTGTAGCACTACAAGGGCAAACATTTTTAAGATTTCTATCATAATTTGTTAATTAAGAGTTTTAATGCCTTTTTATAAGCTCGTGTAAATTCTGCATCTGTAATCTCTTCCATGTTATCATCTTTTAGATCAGTCCCTTTCCAAACTGATATTTCAGTACAGAAAGGATATGTTTTAACTGTTGTAACACAATTTTTGCCTTCAAAACACAGAAATACATGGTCATATTGTTTAAAATACTTTTTCATTGTTTATAAATTTTGTTCCCAGGAGCGGAATCGAACCACTCCAAAAAACCGTTTGGGACTAATAAACCTCCAACCCTCCGACAATATCGGCCTGATCTTCAAGGCTAATGAGGTCAAGACTCCATAAAAATGTTTTCAGATCTGCACATCTTCTTAAAGCATTGTCCCAAATGGGAGCTAACCCCCCTTTAATTGTGACATAAACTTCATTTTCCGTTCCATCATAGCTCCCTTCTCCAACCTCGAAGTATTGGAAATCTTTTTTTTCATTAATAAGGGGTACAATTTCCCCCTGAAAAAAGGAAATGAAATTACTGTCATATTCCTTTTCAAACTTTTCATTGCTTTGCGGGTGTCTAAGTTTAAAACCTATCCCGTAATTTGCTGAGTAGTCTACTCCCATGATATTTATATTTAAAATGTTTGTTAATCTTCTATGATTGAACTAATACTTAGCAATTCATCCATTCTCCTGCGTAGTGCAGCTTTAGATTTAAAATCTTTCTCCAAAGTCTGCCATTCGTAGTTTTTAGCTGTTTTATGCTTTATTTTAAGATTCAGATCATCAGCCCTGATAATCGTAAATCCCTTTTTAAGCAGTTTTAATACGTCTCTTGAGTGTAGTGGCATAATGCTAATTTTAATGTTCAAAAAGTATAGCTGCATTAGCTTCAAAATCAATATCAACAGTGTCATATAAGATTCCTAAAAGATTTCCCACAGCACACTCAAATCCCATTGCCTGGAACTCTATGACCTCTGTTTCTTCTCCAACTTTTCTTTCTCCAGATCCTTGATATTCAACACCGGTATCAATTCGATCTAACTCGACTTTAATGTTTTCAAATCCTGCAAGCTTCAGGATCATTTCTAAAAATTGTGTCTTTGACATAATGTAAATTTTAAGTTATTGTTCCCAGGAGCGGAATCGAACCGCTCCAAAAAAACCGTTTGGGATATCAGTTAAGCAATAATGCTTTCTTTTCTCTATATTTTTTTTGGTATAGACTTATCTTTTCTTTGTTTTTCAGACGATATTCTTTTTGATATTCATAGAGTTTGGCTTTATTCTTTTGGTAGTACTTTTTTAAGCATTCCCGTACTTTAGCTTTTACCCTTTCTTCATTTTCTGAGCGATACTGCTTTTGATACTCCTTTCTTGTTTCAGCATGTTTCCTGTAAGATTTTTTGTTACTCTCTTTTACTTTTTCTCTGAAATCTGGGTTATTATTATACCTATCACGGAAGTAAGACAGCCTACAATCATCACAGGTGTTAGTCAAAAATTTACTTCCATTATTGGATATTACTCTAAACATTCCAGATGGCTTTATTTGGTTACATTTCTGACATGTATTAGAGGTGCCTACATCTAGTGTAAAGTCATTTTCAGCAGTTGATTTATAGTCAAACTTTATCCCCTTCATAGGTTTTGAAGTAAGTAGGTGATCATGAACTATATCCAGATAATTTACTGGATCAATTGTTTTAGCAATTTTGATTAAGTTATTATAGTCGAAAGATTTGCCATCAATTTGAATATCCATAATAGAAACACTTTAAGTTATTTTTGATGATTTAATTCTTCAATTTTTCCATTTTGAAGATTTTTAGCTTCAATAGGTTCATTAAAAGTTTTATTGATAAAATCTAAATCTGATTGAAACACAATAGGCGATTGAAGCTTTATAAACAGATTCCATTCATCATTTATGTATGCATATCTATTGCAGTCTAAATACATAAAATCGTTTTGTCTGCTGTGAAACTGCTCCATTGCTTTGTATGTATTAAATTCTTTAGATTTTAATTCAGAGCCTCCATCATAATACTCAAGCTTAAAGAGCTCTGCATTTTCAATGTTTAATTTTCTCTTGAACTTTTTCATATTGTTTAACAATTTTCATTTGTTCTCAGGAGTGGAATCGAACCACTCCATAAAACCGTTTGGGATTTACATATAGTCTACACAAACTATTTTTTCAGCGATAAAAACCGCTTCATCAATACTATCCGGATGAATATAAACCCTCACACCATCCATATTTTCATCCTGAAAATCTTCATCCTTGCACCATACATATACTCCAGGTTCTGGAGAAAGTTCAAATACAAGATCATTCTGATCGTTAATTTTCTTTTTGTAGTTCACAATGATGTTTCCTTCATTGTTTAGAATAAATCCTTTGTTTTCTAACTCTACGTGATCTAATTCAAAAGGCATAATTTTTAATATTTAAAAGTTTGTTCCCAGGAGCGGAATCGAACCGCTCCAAAAAACCGTTTGGGATTAATGTTTTCTGTTTCCTAAGGCTTCTATTACTGCATAAACCAACATTCCTAATAAGAAACCAACCATGAAGCAGCCTGAACCCACATAGGCTATTAAAATTTCACTATCTGTCATTGCTATGCGTTTTCGATTGGGAATATTTCTTCTATGTTCGTGCCTTCAGGGAAATCAACTGCTGTAATAGATAAGGGAATAAAGACCTTTTTACCCATTGCATTGGTTGTATATGCTTCGATAAAAAATGCTGATCTTACAGGCTTGTAAGCATCCTGAATGATTTCTACAGCATCCTTGAACTTATCATCATTGAATTCCTCAGCTAATTGGCGTAATTCCAATACTCTCGAAGATTTTAAATTCCCTTTTGCATCCTTTTTCAGAAGCTTGTTGATGGTTGTGACAAGCTTTGCACTGTTATCGTCTTTTGCCATGCTGTCAATAACTTCTTTGATCTTGTCAATTCCGGCATTAACAGTGTCGTCCCACCCATCAACTACACGGAAACCATAAGTAATGCCGTTCCCCTGATCATCACTAAAGGAGTGCCCCTGCTGCCCCTGTTTGATGTCATAAACTTCAGATTTCATTTCTAACAGAATGTTTAAGCCCTGGAATAGGTCAAATTTTGCTTTTGATAGCGTATTAGAAATGCTTAATAGAGTTTGAATAAATTCCGGAACAGAATCTTTTACTGTTTCTTTGTAGGCTGCTCTTGCTTCGCTTTTGCTGGCTTCTGCTACTTTGGCCGCTGCTTTTAATTCTTCTGGTGAAACACTCTGTAATAGCTCTTTTCTTTGCTCAGGTGTAAGTGTGTTAATGTTTATTGTATCCATTTTTAATTTTGATTTTGTTGTTTTTTTATGAAATTTTCTTTAGTCTCTTTAATTCCGTCTTCTTTTCCTCTGTTATACTTATCATTCAATTCCTTTTTTAAAAGGCTTAAGGCCTCCGAATACGCCTTGTTTGTTTCTGATAAAGTTGGTTGCGGTCCTATACTTGTTAATGTCTTGAATATTTCATCAAGTAATTTCACTTCATTCATTGTGGTAAATATTCTGTTGGAGCCTGATATTTGAAATCGTAAATCAATTCTTTCAAAGCTGGATAATCATCCAGTTCAAACATTACAGGCAGTTCAATCACTCTTTTTCTTACATGGAGTTTTACGTCCTTCAGTGCTAACTTTCTGACTTTTCTATGAAGCCTGTACCGTCTGTTATTTTCTTTCTTTGAAAAGAGAGTGCATTTGCGCCTCTTTTTCCTTACTTTGGCCGGTTCCTGAATCCTTGGGAGGTCAGGAAACATTTCTAAGAGCTCCACGTCTTTTTGATTTTCTGTATTCTTTGAAAGAGTTCCCTGTAATTTCCCACACACGGCCGTTTTCATCGTCTATAACTTTTGTAAAGTATTCTTCTTTCAGTCTCAAAAACTCACCAATTTCCTCACGGTCCAGAACACGTGAAACAATTCCTTTCGGGTTCTTTTGGTTATCAGGGATGTGAAACCCTTCATTTCTGGTAAACCTTTTTACAAGATCTTGGCTGTCTTTCTCTAATGCAATGATTTCAAACTCTTGATTTTGCATTATTTTCGCTTTGGTTAGAAAAGAGTTGCTTTGTATGATTGCAAAGCAAACTCCTGATTGTAAAAGTGTATTTGTAATCATTTTTTAAATATTTTGAAGTTTGATTTTTTCTCTAATTACCATTCGTTTTAATCTTCTCAGATCTTCAACTACTTTGACGTTCTGAACCTGTTGTCTATCAATTGGGATTTCTTTAAAAATTGGTTTTAAATCATCGAAAATCATTTTTTGTGTGGCAGGATCATTAACTCCATTAGCAGCACAGATTTTTTTTACACAATTCAAAGTTGCTCCAATCAAATTGATGTAAGCACGGCCAAAACGGCTATCCAGTTCATCAAATCCTAATTTTTTAAGCCTTACACCTCTTTTGATTTTTTCTTCCAGGTGTGGAGTTCCGGCAATGATAAGTCCCATTTCGTCCTCGTTCTCATTATAAAGGTGGATGAACCATCTTAAGGCTGAATCTTTCAATTTGTCAGCTTCATCAACAATTAAAAGAGGTTTAACAGAGTTTCTCTTGCGGAAAAATTCACATACTTTCATTCCTAATTTATCTATGTGGATGTAAGATTTTCCTGTGTCTATCCCTAGCATTGCGGCCAATTCGGTTAAAAATTCTCGTTTTGCCCATTCACGACAACGGATATAGAATACCCCGGATTCTGCATTGCTTTGAGAATATGATTTCAATGGTGCACTTTTTCCAATACCGGCTTTATCACTGATGATCATAAATAAAGAGTATGCTTTTGCATCGTTGCAGATGGTAGAAACTTTTCTATAGTTGATTGTTTCAGCGATCTGCCATTCCGAATCATCCCAGCCACAAGCTTTACCAACCTTTAGCCATAATTCATCTTTTATCAGTTCCCATTTACCATTTACCATTTGGGAAATTGTAGCTGTTGAAACATCGGCTTTTGTAGCTACTTGACCGTAGCTACCAAGCCGTTCTTTTTCTGTATTAATTGCAATAACTATTGCAGATTTTTGTAAGTTTGTCATATCTTAATAAGTTTGAGACGTATTTTTTAAAATTGCGTCCTCGATATCTTCAGGAGAGTAGTCATCTCCTGAAGCTTTTTTAAGAGGAATGCTGTAACCGTCATTTAGGTAGTTATCCTCGAACGCATTTGAAATTTTCTTTTCAGAGTACTGACCCATCAATTGAGAATCTTCACCGATCATATTAGCTAGATCCTGATCTCTTAGTTCTGCAATGGCTTTTGCCCTTGCTTTTGCTTTTCCAACTGCTGAAAGGTCTTTGTTAGGTCCTTTTGTAATTGGTTTTTCAAACAATTCAGCTTCACACAGTGATACTAATAGGTCATTAACTTTATTCCATAGGAAAACAATTGAAAGGTCATTGATATCATAAGTCATTACGATCTCTTTACCATGATAATTTTTGATGACATCATAGTATGCAGGACTGATCATGTAGGTAAATTCTACGCCTACAATCTCAGTGGTAATCTGACCGTTATTAGTCAATGTTAATTTTTTACGAGCATCAAATAATTTTGATACAGTAGCCCCTGAAAGGAATGTAACATGTGGTTTTTCACTATTATCATGCAGTTCAGAAGGTGACTGATGTACTTTTGAGTGTTTTCGTGAATATTGTGAATAAGGCGTAGTCCTGTATTTTTCGATATGTACTGAAGATTCTTCAATGCTTTTTTCCAAATTCCAGCCTTGATTTTTAGCCTCTTTTTTAATTCTTTTAAGATATTCAGCAGATCTATGAGCATATTTAGCTCTTGACTGGATTCCTTCACCATAGAAATATTTAGAATCCATAAAGAAGACAGATTGTAGAGTTCTGAACCATCTTTCCATTTTTGCCTTATCATTCGCTTTAGATGTGAATGATATTTTAACTCCTTGTCCCTTCAGTCTTTCAAATAGGTCTGTCATCTGTGGAGTGTTGTGCCCCGGAAAGCGGTCAGTAATCCATTCATAAGGCAAATAACCCGCATTTTGTACAGCCATTTTCATTGCCTCAGTATATACAAAATGATTTTCTTCATAATCAAAAGAATATCCAAGGATATCACCGGAATGAACATCACGAACAGCAACAACAATAATGTACTTTTCAACTTTTTTAGTTTTCGGTTTTCCATTTTTGTCAATCACAGTGATCTCACCTTCATGAGAGATCATATTGACTCTTGTTGCATCCATTTCCCAGCAGTCACCCGCATAAAGTGCGTTTTGAGTAGGGATATAAGAACGGTGCATGTATGATTTTCTGCTACCTGCTCCGAACCGTTTTAGACCTGTTAAAAACTGAGTTTTTGACTGTTCAAATATTGTTTGCCCGTACCATCGGCGTGAAGGTGCTTTTTTAAGCGTTAATTCACACATTTGAGTAACTTTTCTGATGATATGTTCCTGTGAGAACGTGCTATCATCTGCATACATCTGCATAACCCAGCTGAATACTTCAGGATCATTGTAAAGTTCAGCATTATTATTACCTGCACGAGGTAAACGAATGATATCAACAATCGCCTGATCCGTTGTTTCAAGGATGGTTATTTTTTCCTTTAACTTTAAATAGTTATGTGGAATATATTGGAGATCCAGTTCCGACAGAATCGGGCTTAAATCTTTATATAATTTATTGGCAGTTCCTGGATACTCATCTTTTTCATCCAGGATAAAATCTAAAACAGCGCACGCCTTTGAAAGAGCAGCTCTTTGAACTATGCTCACATCATTATAGAATTCAGAGTATTGCTGTGATGCAATTTTTAAATGTTTTTTAAAACGCTCTTCAAGACTTGTATCCTCTTTTGATTGACAGGCTGTCTTATAAGCATCAAGTAACGCCTCAGCATCACCAAACATATTTCTATAATGTTTTGGGGCTTTGTTTGGGATATTATTCAGGCAGTAGTAGAACTGGCCCGATTGCTTACCCCAACGCCATGACTTTCCTGAGTCCGGCATGAAATCCTTTGCTTTTGCAAGATCACAGGCACGTACCGTTTTTTTATATCGAACCCTTGCAACCTTTAGATAGGTTTCATCTAAATTACAAACATCAGTAATCAGACGTTCTGAAAGCCATATGCTCTCACTTCCGCCGGATTGTCTTGTTAGTATGTCTGTAGTTTGAAGGTTCATATTTTATGAAAGTTATTTTGTTCCCAGGAGTGGAATCGAACCGCTCCAAAAAACCGTTTGGGATTTATTTATTTGAATTAAGTCTTTGGTATGTTATTTTGAATGGAATTCCAAACAACATCTGATAACAGGCTAACTCTGAACATTTGGTATCTGGATCAGTTACCACAATATTTTTATAGCTGTAAATTGATTGCAGAATATTTTTCATATTATTTATTTTGTTTAGTTAATGCTTTAAGTTCATTAAGGATTTTAAGCCCTTTTCCTCTCACGGGTCTACGTTCACCTCTTGCGATTTTTCCCACATATTCAGCATCAGTATTGTGTTTTTTCGCAATACTTTGATATACTGTTTCGCTTTTTAATTTTAATTTTTTGGCTAACGTTTCCATTTTTTAAGTAGATTTGTACCGTTTAATAAGTACAAATATAAAACATTGTTGCGAAATATTGCATATTATATGGCAAAATTTTGCAAATAAATTGCAATTTTCCGCATTATAATTATTAACATGTTGAGAATCAAGGAAATAAGAGAAGATAGAAACATAACTCAGGATGAAATGGTTCTGAAAACGGGTATTCCGAAACGTTCTTATGTGGATTATGAGAACGGGAAAAGCGATATTCAACTTAGCAAGTTGCAGAAAATCGCAACCGCTTTAGATGTTTCTGTGGGTTATCTGATCGGTGAAACCAAAAATGAAACTTTGGTTATCAATAAAAATGATAACCTAAATGATAACTTTTTTGATAACAAACCAAAAGTAAAAAATAAGTTATCATTAGAAGCGGATGCCATTTCAATATCTAATGCAAATACTGAATATGGTAAAGTAATGAGAAAGTTGAAATTTGCAGAAGGTATTAACGTTACAGATCATGGAGCACCTTTTTATGACTTGCCTGTAAGTGCCGGGCGAGTACATGAGCTTATAGATATGCAGGAAAACCCCACGGGCTATATAAGTATGCCGGGGGTAAATTGTGACGCTTTTTTTCCTATTACTGGAGCATCCTTTGAGCCTTTTATTAGAGCTGGGGATATAATAGGAATTAATTTTATTGATAAATGGGAAAACTTAGATCCTGACTGTATATACTTGATTGTAACTTATGATCAAAGAATGCTAAAGAGACTAATGGCCCATCCTACAGAAAGCACCCTGCTAGTATGCATATCCCCAAATTACAAAGAATTCAACATTGACAAGTTTACTATACGATATATCCACAAAGTTACATTTTGTGGGCGTCCAGTGTAGTTTTGATTAAAATATTAATATGATAAACACCTCACAAATTAACATGATTAGCATTTCGCCATTTCCAAAATGAACATATAATTAACATATAAATGCTACAAATTAACCTGTTTTAGGCGTTAAGCCCTTTACTTTTGGTTTTACCGTCTAAGCATTGATAGCAGATCATTATATGGTTTATAAAAAAAATATAGATTCTTCTTCATATTATTTAAATAATGCATTGAAGCTATTGCAGAAAATGAATTACTGGAATATTCAAAGAGGACAGGCCTATTACTATTATGGAAATTTTTTAAATAAGAATAAAGAGCCTGAAAAAGCATTGTTGTATTATGAAAAATCTGTTGCCATTCTAGAGAAAACCAAGAGAGTATATAATATTCCTATGCTTTATAAGACAATTTCAAGTACTTATAGTGAATTAAATGATGAGGAGAAAGAAAAGGAATATCTTGAAAAGTATACCAAACTAAAAGATAGTTTGAGCAGAGTCTGCAACGAAAGTGTTAACACTTCAATTGATGAAATTATAAGAGAAAAAGAATCTGAAAATACTTCAAAAAAGAATTTGTTTTTATTTTATAATATTGTGGTGTTTTGTCTTATTGTTATTTTGCTTTTTGTTTATATCCGTTATCAGAAGAATAAAAGCATTATAAAACAGAAGGAATTTGAGGCTCATGTTTTAAAAGAAAAACTCACTCACTCTTACGATTGTATTATTGATCTGGCTAAAAAAAATGATCCTAATTTTCTCAATAAATTTCAGGAAGCATATCCGGACTTTGTTAAAAAGTTGTTTGCAATAAATTCTAATTTGTCGAAATCTGATTTAACGTTTTGTGCAATGATATGGTTAGGATTTTCATCAAAAGAAATTGCACAATATACTTTTGTGGAACATCGATCTGTTCAGAATAAAAAGAACAGGCTTAGAAAAAAATTAAATATTTCTTCAGATGTTGATCTGTACCTTTTCTTTAAAAATCTTTCTGATGGTCACGCTGAAAATAGTATATCAACATGATGTGTTATTTCTTTAAAATAAAATATGTAAACACTGTTTTTTAGCTTTATAGCTGTTGTTTCTAAATGATGTATTTGTGATGTAGGTGGGCTTTGCCGCAAAAGCAGTATTGTGTTATATTTTTGTAAAAGTTTAAAATACAATACTAATTATGAAAAAGAAGGTTATACTTATTACAAGTATTTTTTGTTCCTTATGTTATTATTCCCAGGTTGGAATTAATACCTCTACTCCTATGAAGACTCTGCATGTTAACGGATCTTTGCAGGTTGTAAATGAACTGAATGTGGGAGGGACTGCTTCTACTGCCGGTTCGGCAGGAGTTGCCGGACAGGTTCTTAAGTCTAACGGACCAGGAGCTGCTCCCACATGGCAAAATTTCGCAGGGGTTCCCACTTCTACAGGGACGGTTATTGTAGTAAATGGACAATTTCTGGTGGCTCAGGAAATTATTGTACAAATGACTAATGATTTTACAGTTATAGGTGGTTCCAATGGGGGTATTCCGGTTGCTATAGGAAGTTTAAATAATGAGATTGTGGATAATGAAAACCAGTATACGGGTTCAGCCGCAGGTAATTCATTTAGAGTGTCCGCTGACGGTGTTTATCAGGTGACAATGAATGCGCAGTTATCAACAGTTAACGGATCATCTCCTGTACTAGGTATCTGGGATGATACAACCGGTAACTGGGTTGCCCGTGTTAATGATTTATATGCAATAACAACTGGGAGTTTACAAACGTATACGCTTCTTACTTCTATTCCTATGTTGGCTGCTCATACTTATTCATTCAGACTCTATAATACAGATAATGTAACGATTAAGTATTTAAGCTCTGGGACTACAGGGTCTGGTCCTGTTACCCAAATGTCTTTACGAAGATTGAAGTAGAGTCTTTTATTTAAATTACTATTACTATATAATAAAAAAAACAGACTAAAAAATTTAGTCTGTTTTTTATATATCTTATTCTTTTTTTTCATTCATTGCTTTTTTAACAATTTATCGCATGAGTATAAATGATAGATTTAATTTATCTATGATAAATTGATATTAAAGTATAATTATACAAAAATTGAGTTCTTACTTGTTTTTATCTGCATACTTTGCAATCCATTTATAGAGTGTCGTTTTGGGAATTTTATAATCATTTATTATTTCCAGTTTTGTTTTCTTTCCTGTTTCAATTTGTTCCAGGATAAATTCTATGATTTCCTTAGTGTAGATATTTTTCCTGAATTCAGGTAAAGACGATATTTTTTTATGAGAAGCATTAGAAGAAAATTCCTTTTTAGGTGGAGAAAATAGAATAAGATGTTGTGAGTAGGCCCGGAAAAAATCATACTCTAACAGTTTGCTCCATCTCAATAATTTATCAGTTGTCAGATCTTCTTCAAGGAACATTTTTTCAATTTCAGATTCAGTACATTTCATAAAATTACATGCTCTCTGCATGTCCAATGCTTCTTCCAGAAACTTAGCTTTAATAATGCTGCCAATATGTATTTGTTTAAAGTTCAAAATAAACGGTATTATATGATTAAAATTATTTTCGCAAAATTGTAAACCTTAGGGAATTTATTGTGTCGATGTTAAAAAGAGTCTGAATTATAATGAATATCATCATAATTATAGATAGACAATCTTAATTCCTACTTGAGAAGATAAATAAGAGTAAAATTTTTCATCATTTTTGTTTTGTTCAAATTTAGCATGGATTATTTTTCTTTTATCAAATAGTCATACAACATAAGTACATCATTTTTTATCAAATGTTTATGGATAAAAAAAAACTCCCGAAAAACGGGAGTAGCAACTTTGATCAGTATTATAGATCTCTATAAAATCAAAAATGAAAACTGATTGTGTTATTAAAATATTAAAAGAGTTTGTTTTTTTGTGGGAATCAAACACTTTAGCCAGGTTGTTAATCTAACAATATGTATTTGTGTTTATGTGTCAAATAGTGTTAAAAAATTTTCCTGGTTTAAATTTATGTCTGATATTTTAAGTAAACAAAATTTTAGATACATCAAAGGTACATCAATTAATTTTTGACTTGATAATAGAGGGATTCTAGATGATGAAAGATCTTTCCTGAGAATGATCATAGAGTTTTATACAAGAGAGAAATTTATCAGATTGTTTCCAATATCAAATAGTTTGTATTGTGTAAATCAAGCTATAGTGAATTTTATATATTTAAATATTATTTCATTAATGATTTTTATATTAATTATTATATAGTGTTTATTTTAGAGAATATATTTGTATTTTAACTAAATTTGGGAATAATTTATGATTGTTTTTGTTAATATTTTTATTTTATTTAATTTTGTGGCAACGAAATTGTAATTGTATAATTTGGATGGGAAATTTATTATCATATTCTGTTAATTTATTTATGTTAAGGATTGATATTATTTTTTTGTCCCTTTGAAACTTATTATTAATTTACTATGCAAACACTAAAGCTTAATCAATTTTTGAAAATATTGGTAAGCATTCTGATATACCTTTCATTTTCTACGTTGCTTTATTCTCAGGCATATACACATAAGTATATAGACAGTATGCTGATAAAAGTTAATGAGGATTTAAGAATAAGCGGTAGAAAAAAGGAATTGATTGACCTTAATAATAAATTTTGCAATATCAGTAAAAAACAAGATTACAAAAAAGGGGAGATACTTTCATATATTAATTTGGGTAATATTTATGCTACTGTTGGAATGTATGAAAAAGCATTCAAATATCTACAGGTTGCTGAAGAAAACCTTGAAGGGATTGATGATTATTATTTGCATACGAAATTATATCAGGAGTATGGTCAGGCTAATTATGTAATAGGACTTTATAAAAAAGCAGTTAAGTATAATTCGAAATCCATTTATTATGGTAAGCAAATAAAAGATCAACATGATCGAGAAATTTTATCTCTGGTTTATGCTAACAGGGCTGACTTTTTAAGAGAAAGTAATTCAATTGATTCTTCTTTAATCTATTTACAGAAAGCTTTAGAGATAAAGCCTACACCGGTTATCAATTCCACGATTGCTAATCACTATATGCTTTTTGCTAAAAATGAAGATTCAGCACAAATGTATTTTAACAGAGCGTTTTCTCTTTTAAAACAAAGAGAGTACTGGGATCCTCAAAGAGCTCTTACTTATTTCTATTATGGCAATTTTTTATTTGAAAGACAGGATTATACTTTGGCTTTAGACTATTACATTAAATCAGTGGAAATACTCAAAAAAACCCGAAGAGTTTATCAGATTCCTATGTTATATCAAACTATTGCCAAGACCTATAAAAAATTGAACAATGCCTCCAAGGAAAAAGATTATCTGGAGAGATATGCTAAATTAAACGATAGTCTGGGAAGGGTGAGGGATGAATCCATAAATAATTCTGTTGATAAAATAACTCGGGAAAAGGAGAAAGATGATGTAGACCAACAGAACTCAACCATACTGTATAACGTAATCATTTTTTCATTATTTTTCATTATTATTATTGTATATTATGTCTATAATAAAAGGATTACTAAAAAACGTAAAATCATAGAGGAGAAAGAATTAGAGACAGAACTTTTAATGAAAAAAATGTCTGTTGATGATGAAAGGCTTGTGTCTTTAGCCAGAAAAAATGATCCTTTATTTTTTAATGAATATCAAAATGCTTATCCTGAGCTAGTTGGAAGACTTTTAGAAATTAACCCGAAACTATCAACCAACGAACTTTCATTTTGTGCTATGATACAACTGGGCTTTTCTTCTAAAGAAATTGCTCAATATGGATTTATGCAGCACAGATCCGTACAAACAAAGAAAAACAGGTTACGAAAAAAATTACATATTCCATCCGACGTGGATATATATTTTTTCTTACAAAATTTAAATTCAAAATGATGCTTTTAACTGCACATACGGTATCTTACAGCAGCTTATCTGAAAATAAAAAGGCTTCCATGAAAAGAAGCCTTTGTGTTATAATTTAAATATGAACTTTCAGTTGTGAAAAGGTAAGAATTGCCGGTTCATATAATGGATCAGCCAGTTTTCCAAACCCATATTGGCAGAAAATAAATGATAGTCCATTGGATGTTGCTGAATCATAATCGGTTTGAGTATCGCCAATGTAAACGGAATCTTTGGTAGATAACTGATTTCTTTCCATAAGAAACTGTATGTTTTCAGATTTATTTTTTTGGGTTCGTCCGTGAGACTCAAAATCAACAAACAGATCATTGAATTGATAATAATCTAAAAATGATTCAATATATCCATCCTGACAGTTGCTCACTATGAAAAGTGCATAAGTATTGGCCAGATTCTTTAAAGTTTCTTCTACGCCATCGTATAAAGTCCCACCTTCTAAGTGAAGTGTTTTATTTTCTTCGGCTACAATTTCAGAAAGAATTTCTTTAGCTTGCAGATCCGAAATGCCGGGAATAATATCTTTTACAATATCATGGGCTAACAGTCCCATATACTGATCCATGTCTTCGGGTTTCAGTTCTCTTTGGATTAACTCATGTTTGATCAATATCTTATTCCATATTTTGATGATGGTAGCTCTGGAATCCCATAATGTTCCATCCAGATCGAAGATTAGATTCTTTGTTTTCAAAATGACTAATTTGTGGTTTAAATTTAAGTAGGGTAACGTTTAAAAATTACAAAATCATAGTCAGCTGGACTCTTTTTCTTGCTTCATCTACTTCTGTTACTTTTACACGAACATGTTGATGAAGTTTTACAACCTCATTTACATCTGATACGAATCCTTCTTTCAGCTGGGAAATATGAACCAGTCCGCTTTCTTTGATTCCAAGATCCACGAAACATCCAAAAGCGGTAATATTATTGACAATTCCCGGAAGAATCATTCCTGCTTTTAAATCTTTAATGCTTTTGACATTCGGGTCGAATTCAAATACTTTTGCTGCTTTTCTTGGATCTAGTCCCGGTTTTTCAAGTTCTTTTAAAATATCCTTAATTCCTAAGATTCCAACTTCACCTGTAATGTAGTTTTCGGGTTTTATCAGGGCTATTTTTTCTTTATTGGCTATCAGTTCATTGGTTTTAATACCCAAATCTTTTGCCATTTTCTCTACAATTCCATACGCTTCCGGATGTACTGCAGAGTTATCCAGTGGATTCTTGGCATTGGTGATTCTCACGAAAGCTGCGGCTTGCTGGAAAGCCTTTTCTCCAAGTCTTGGAACTTTCTTTAGCTGTTTTCTATCTTCAAAAGCTCCGTTTTCAGTACGGTAATTCACAATGTTTTCTGCCATTTTTTCTCCGATTCCGGAAACATAACTTAATAGTGATTTGCTGGCAGTATTTAGATTAATTCCCACGGAATTTACACATTTCATCACGGTAGAATCCAGCTCATTTTTCAACTGGGTCTGGTCTACATCATGCTGATACTGTCCAACCCCGATGGATTTGGCATCAATTTTTACCAATTCCGCCAACGGATCAGAAAGCCTTCTTCCGATAGAAACTGCTCCACGTACTGTTACATCATATGATGGAAATTCATCTCTTGCAATTTTACTTGCAGAATAAACGGATGCTCCTGCTTCTGAAACTACAAAAACCTGCAAAGGTTTATCAAAAGCAATTTTTTTTATGAAGAATTCTGTTTCGCGGCTTGCTGTTCCATTACCAATAGAAATCGCTTCGATATGATACGCATTCACCATAGAACGGATCTTTTTCATAGCCATTCCGCTTTCATTTTGCGGAGCATGAGGGTAAAGGGTTTCGTTGTGTAATAGATCACCCTTTTCATCCAGGCATACTACTTTGCATCCGCTTCGGTATCCGGGATCTATTGCCAGAATCCTCTTTTCTCCTAAAGGCGGAGCAAGAAGGAGTTGGCTTAAGTTATCAGAGAAAATTTCAATGGCTTTTTTGTCTGCTTTTTCTTTAGCTTCCTGTAAGGCTTCATTTGAAATAGCAGGTTCCAGAAGTCTTTTATAACTATCTTTTATGGCCAGTGCAATTTGTTCAGAACTTTCATTATTAGATTTGATAATGGCCTTTTCAATAAAATCAATGGCTTCTTCCTTGTCTATTCCTACATTTGTTTTTACAAAACCTTCTGCTTCTGCTCTAAGCATGGCTAAAAGCCTGTGAGAAGGAGTTCTGCTAAGGCTTTCTTCCCATTCAAAATATTGGGAGAATTTCTGGGCTTCTTCTTCGTCTTTTTTAGCTTTTACAACCTTGGAGGTAACTACTGCTTTGCGCTGAAATAGTCTGCGAAGGTTTTTACGGACATACATGTTTTCGTTAATCCATTCTGCCATGATATCTCTTGCGCCTTGAAGCGCTTCTTCTTCAGAAGCAACTTCATTGTTCAGGTATTTTGAAGCCAGAAACTGAATGTCATTACTTTTCTGGCTCATAATGATTTTAGCTAAAGGTTCCAGGCCTTTTTCCTTGGCTGTATCAGCTTTGGTTTTCTTACGCTTTTTATAAGGCAGATAAAGGTCTTCTAGCTCCTGGATGTCAAAGCTTTCTTCTATTCTCTGTTGAAGTTCAGGAGTCAATCCATTCTGTTCTTCTATTGATTTTAAAATAGATTCTTTTCTCTTAACAATTTCATCAAATTGCTTACTGATTTTTGAGATCTGTTCGATTTGTGTTTCATCAAGGTTTCCGGTTTTATCTTTTCGGTAACGGGAAATAAAAGGAATGGTACAGTCTTCAGATAATAGTTTTAAGGTATTGTTGATGCTCTTTTCAGAAATATTGAGCTGTTTCTGTATAAATTCTACGGTCGTCATTGTTCTGTTTTCGGAAAGCTAAAATAGGGTTTTGGAATGAGAAAATGTAAATCGAAATGTATTAATCTCTTTTCTCCGGTTTATTAAAGATATTTTAATGGATTGATAACTAATGTTTAATTTTTTGTTTGCGATGTGATCATGTTTAAATATTTACTTATTTATGCTTGCTAAAATCTAATAACCGCAATAATAAACATGAGAAAAATATTTGCATTATTCATTTGTTATTCTTTTATTATATCTTGTACAGTCACGGAATATGAGGAGCCTAAAAAGTGTAATTGCACAGTACAGAAATATGAGCGGACCGTGATTTTAAAAAACGGGAATGACGGTACTTATAGTGATTATTCTGACACAGGATGGGTAGTTAAGGGAAACCCACAGAAAGATAATTCTGCTGAATGCTCAAGAAATGGAACTCAAAAGGATACGGAATTCTACAGTAGTTACGATTCTCAATACAGATGGGATGTATATCGTAAATGGGTGTATGATTGCAAATAATTTGAATAAATTTATATTTCTTGATATATGTTAAGATGATGCAAAGCAGGTTTTTCTATTTTTGTACCCGAAAACAACAAAATTTCAATAAACTTTTTTAAAACAGTTCAATATGAAAAAAATTAGCGTAATTGCATTAGTAGGAGTAGGATTGCTTTTGGCATCATGTGATAAAGGAAAAACAGCAGAAACAGCAGCTACGGCTCAGGAACAAACTGTAGCAGAGAGCAAAGGAGAAACACTGGCAGTAGATACAGTAGGTTCTGTAGTAAACTGGAAAGCTTTCCACAAAGGAGGAATGGCACCTCGTTGGGGAACACTTACAGTGAAGTCAGGAGATATTAGTGTTGATGCAGGTCAGGTTTCTGCAGGAAACTTTGTAATTGATATGAATTCTATCAAGGTAGATCCGGCTTCAGTAACAGAAAAAGATAAAAAACCGGCTGATCTTGAGGCGCACTTAAAAAATCCTGATTTCTTTGATGTGGCTAAAAACCCTACTTCAGATTTCAAAATTACAAGTGTTACAGATTTGAAAGAAGCACCAAAAGATGCTGTAGCAGGAGCTAATAAAACGGTAAGCGGAAACCTTACTTTATCAGGAAAAACAATGAATGTTACGTTCCCTGCGAAAGTAGAGGTGACAGAAAATTCAGCAGCGATTCAGGCTAAATTCACTGTAAACAGAGCCGATTGGGGACTTAAATTCGGTACTTCTGAAGCAGATCCTGCAGAATGGATGATCAGCAAAGACATCGAGATTGCAATTGACGTAAAAGCTAAAAAATAAGTTATTTAAACTTTAATAACTACAAGAGCTGTCTTCATGAAGACAGCTCTTTTTATTTGAAAATTTTTTTGCTCAAATGGAAAAGGAAATTAATTTACAATCTTGGAGTTCTGGATTCTTACACAATATTCACTTCCCAGATATAAAGGATTTCCGTGCTTCTCAGACCAGAATCCATCCAGTACGTCTCTATTTAGGCACCGGTACACAGCAACTCCTTTATAGGTTTTATCATCTTCTCCTTCGTAGTTGAAATTAATCACTAAAATTTGGTCTTTATAAAATCCTGTCCCGTTTTGCTGATGGTCGCCAATCATCCATTGAGCAATAATGCGATTATTTTCATCAACAGATAAGGTCAATATACCATGATAAGTTGGCAGGAAAGATTCCTCCTGATTGCTTCCTTCAATAGAGTAGCTTCCCGCCAGATCGTGTACTGTCATCGATTTATTTTTTGAGAGCAAATTTAAAACATTAAGATCATATTGAATAATATTCATTGTACATTTAAAAAATTAGAATGATCGACCCTAACTAGAGTAAATATACTTTACTTTGTAAATCTTCCTTAATGGTTTAAAAATAGTGAAGGTGTAAGTATATTTTTTATAAATTAAGCTCTATTTTTGCGGCAAATTAAATGAAGAATGATTCCTTTTCTGTTGATAATAAACGTGCTCGCATTAGGTGCTTTTGGTTTTGATAAATGGCAAGCCAAAAAGCATCAATGGAGAATTTCCGAAAATACCCTTTTAGGAATTTCTCTACTTGGCGGAATTATAGGAGCCGCTGCGGGAATGATTTTCTTCAATCATAAAGTTTCCAAGAAATCTTTTCTCATGAAATTTATACTGGTTGTTTTAATTGATCTTGTTATGTTTTACAGGTTGCTAAGGCTCTGAGTGTGAATGTTAAAATAGTTCTCCGAAATGTTAAATATTTGAATAACATATTAATTATTGTGTTTTTTTTATATTTTTATCATGCTAATAACATAAACAAAACAACATGAGAAATCTTAGAAAAATTTCCAGAACTGAAATGAAATCAGTTCAGGGAGGAATCGTTAAAGGAATGGTAAGATGCAAAGATGCCGACACATGCGCCGTAAGATGGGGATGGGCAACCGGATTCTCCAGTAATTGCGCAGAATTTGACATCATATGCGGTGAACCGCCTGTAATAGATCCATGCGAAATACAAGCTTGTGTATAAATAATTTAAAGAGTGTTTTTCGGACACTCTTTTTTATTGTCTTGTAAATAAGTATTTTAAACAAAATATTAAATATTTGTATAACTAAATATTTTTTCATTAAAAATCACTACTTTTGCACCCGTAAAAATCTTTTATGCAAAACATTAGAAATATTGCGATTATCGCACACGTTGACCACGGAAAGACGACTTTGGTTGACAAGATCATTCACGCTACCAATATTTTCAGAGAAAATCAGGAGAGTGGGGAGTTAATTATGGATAACAACGATCTTGAAAGAGAAAGAGGGATCACGATCTTATCCAAGAATATTTCTGTTACTTATAAAGACACAAAAATTAACGTAATCGATACTCCTGGTCACGCCGATTTTGGTGGAGAAGTAGAAAGAGTATTGAAAATGGCTGATGGGGTTATTTTGTTGGTGGATGCGTTCGAAGGACCAATGCCGCAAACAAGATTCGTACTTCAGAAAGCTTTGGAATTAGGATTGAGACCATTAGTGGTTATCAATAAAGTAGATAAACCAAACTGTCGTCCTGACGAAGTTCATGATAAAGTATTTGACCTGTTCTTCAACCTTGATGCTACAGAAGAGCAATTGGATTTCCCTACATTCTACGGATCTTCAAAACAAGGATGGTTCAACACTTCATTAGAGCAAACTGAAGATATCTTACCATTATTGGATGGTATTTTACAATATGTTCCTGAACCGAAAGTAACAGAAGGTAATCTTCAGATGCAGATTACTTCTCTAGACTTCTCTTCTTTCTTAGGAAGAATTGCAATCGGGAAAGTGACAAGAGGTGAGATCAAAGAATCTCAATGGATTGGTCTTGCTCAGGCAGATGGTAAAATTGTAAAAGGAAAAGTAAAAGAACTTTACGTTTTCGAAGGATTAGGAAAGAAAAAAGTAACTGAAGTACAAGCTGGAGATATCTGTGCTGTAGTAGGATTTGATGCATTCCAGATCGGTGATTCTTTCGTAGATCTTGAAAATCCTGAGCCATTGGAAAGAACTGCAATTGATGAGCCTACGCTGAATATGACGTTCTCTATCAACAATTCACCTTTCTTTGGTAAAGACGGTAAATATGTTACTTCTAATCACCTGAAAGAAAGATTAACAAAAGAATTAGAGAAAAACCTTGCCTTAAGAGTTCAGCAGACTGATGATGCCAATACATTCCTTGTATTCGGTAGAGGTATTCTTCACTTATCAGTTTTGATCGAAACAATGAGAAGAGAAGGTTACGAAATGACAATTGGTCAGCCACAGGTTATCTTCAGAGAAATTGATGGTGAGAAATGTGAGCCTTATGAATCTTTGGTTGTTGACGTTCCTGAAGAATTTGCTTCAAGAGTTATTGACTTGGCAACTCAGAGAAAAGGTGACCTTCACATTATGGAAACTAAAGGTGAAATGCAGCACATGGAATTCGAAATTCCTTCAAGAGGTTTGATCGGATTACGTTCTCAGATGTTGACAGCTACGGCTGGTGAAGCTATTATGGCACACCGTTTCACAGAATATAAGCCTTTCAAAGGTGCTATTCCGGGAAGAAACAATGGTGTTTTGATCAGCAAAACAACTGGTCCTGCTACAGAATATTCTATTGCTAAACTTCAGGATAGAGGTAAGTTCTTCGTTGATCCGGGTGAGGAAATCTACACAGGGATGATCATTGGTGAACAAAACAAACCTGGAGACCTGGTAGTAAACATCGTAGAAGCAAAACAGCTGAACAACATGAGAGCTTCAGGAAAAGATAAAGATACCGGTGTTGCTCCGAAAATCTTATTCTCACTTGAAGAATGTATGGAATACATCCAGGGTGATGAAGCAATTGAGGTAACTCCGAACTTCATCAGAATGAGAAAGAAAATCCTTTCTGAAGAAGAAAGAAAAAGAGTAGAAAGATCTGCGAAAGCATAGTAAAAATCTTATACATAAAATCAAAGCCTCGATTTTCGAGGCTTTTTTTCTATACCTACCCATTAAAATGCTTATTTTGGCATAATAATCTCTAAGAATAAAAAATAAATTTTAATGTAGTTTTGTGACTATGAGAATGAATAAATTAAAACTTATCGTTTTATTGGGCGTTTTTGCATCTTACGCTACCTCCTGTTCCGTTCAGAACAACGTTGTAAAAACACCTTCCGCGAAGAATCCGACAAAACCAACCAACAATACAAATCCTCCAAAAGTAATTCCGGTAGCAACAAAACCAACAACAGGAACAGCAGCTTCAACGGAAGAAAATTTCAGAACCAATCTTCCGGAAATCAAAAGAGAATTCCGCGGAGCATGGATTGCCAGTGTTGCCAATATCAACTGGCCTTCAAGAAATGATCTTACAGTGGAACAGCAGAAAGCAGAAGCAATCAGCATGCTTGATATGCTGAAAGATAATAATTTCAACGCTGCTATTTTCCAGATCAGACCTTCTGCAGATGCACTTTATACAAGTAATATCGAACCATGGTCTTACTTTTTGACCGGAGAAACAGGAACTGCACCATATCCCAATTATGATCCGCTTCAGTTTTGGACCGAAGAAGCTCATAAAAGAGGATTGGAACTTCATGTCTGGTTGAATCCTTACCGAGCACATCATACCAACGGAGGAGCTGTGAATAAGCTGTCAATGGCAAACAAACTCTCTGATATAGTTGTCAGACTAAAGAATGGAATGTATTGGTTTGATCCGGCTAATCCGAAAACACAAGGCCATGTGTCCAATGTGGTAAAAGATATTGTAAAAAGATATGATATTGATGCTGTGCATTTCGATGATTATTTCTATCCTTATGCTACTTACAATAAAGGAGCAGATTTTCCAGATAACGCCAGTTGGAATGCTTACTTAAGCAACGGAGGGACTTTATCCAGAGCAGATTGGAGAAGAGATAATGTGAATAAATTTGTAGAACGTATATATAAAGAAATTCACGCAGAAAAAAATAATGTAAGATTTGGGATCAGCCCGTTTGGAATTTGGAAACCCGGATATCCGATGGGAATTATAGGTTCCTCTCAATATGACGAGCTTTATGCAGATGCTAAATTATGGTTAAATAAAGGCTGGGTAGATTATTTCTCTCCACAGCTTTACTGGCCCATAGATTCTAAAGGACAAAGTTTTGAAGCTCTGTTAAGCTGGTGGCAGTCCGAAAATACAATGAATCGTCATTTATGGCCGGGATTGAATACTGTTGAGATTAAAGTATCAGACCGTCCAACAGAAATCAAAAACCAGATTGCTATTTCCAGAAATATCCTTAAAAATGATGCAGGAGAAATTCACTGGAGCATTGCAGGGCTTACCAAAAACCCCAATATGCTTCCCGCTTTGAAAAACGGTCCATACAATGAGAAAGCACTAGTTCCGAAATCTCCATGGATAAAAGCTGTTCCATTGCAGACGCCTACCTTATTTATTGCTGATAACGGAAGCTTTGCTCAGACAAGCTGGAGTACAAAAAATGCTGCCGATGTCTTTCTATGGGTGCTTTTTACTCAATATAACGGAGTATGGCAAACAGAAATTTTAACGCTTGATACCCTTTCAAAAGACATTCCTAAATCTAAAGATGGGAAAAAACTGAACGCAGTGGCCATCAAAGCCATCGATAGATTAGGAAATGAAAGTGATTATATAGCAAGAAGGATTAAATAGTAGGAATACAATCCATTATAAATTGGTCATTGCGAACCTTTAGGTGAAGCAATCTCAATCATAAATTAATAAAACCGGTTCTGCCTGAGAACCGGTTTTATTTTAGAATAACTATAAATTATTAGCTTAAATGATTGTAAACCAGTACTATTTTTAAGCGTGGTATGGGATTTTATAGCAAATAATGAACTTATCGGAACTGTTTTTGCATGATTCATTCTATAATCACCAAAATATAACATTATGAATACTAAAAGACTTTCCACCAACATGGAAAAGGCATTAAGTGATCAGATGAACAAGGAAATTCATGCATCACACGTTTTTTTATCCTACGGAATTTGGGCTGATGATAAAGGTTATCAGGGAATTGCCAACTTTCTTTACCGCCATGCTCAGGAAGAAAGAAATCACTCGATCAAATTCATGGAATATATTTTAAACAGAGGAGGAAAACCAAAGGTAGACGCTATTCCTGCTCCTCCCACAGATCCCGAAAGCCTTACTGCCTGCTTTGATGGTGTATTTAAACATGAAGTTGACAATACCACTGCTATTTACAGAATCGTAGATCTTTCTATGGAAGAAAAAGACTGGGCTACATGGAATTTTATGCAATGGTTTGTTCAGGAACAGATTGAAGAGGAAACATTGGCTCAAAACTTAATAGATAAATTGAAAATCGCAGGAGGTGACAGAGCTACTGACGAATCTTTATTTACTTTAGATAAAACTTTAGAGGAAGCACCGAATGATGTTCCGCTGGCCCAGAATGCTACGGGAGCTAACCCATAAAACATCCGGTGAATCCAAACCTTTTGAAAATCTGTCAGAATATTGGCAGATTTTTTTATTATGAAACTCTGCCAAAAATCACTATCTTTGCACACTCGTAATTCAAGGTTCTGAGTTCAATGTTTAAAGTTGAAGATTCCTTGAGTTACCCCTAAACCTTAAACTTTGAATTTTACAATATGAAATGTGGAATCGTAGGCTTACCGAATGTAGGTAAATCAACTCTTTTTAACTGTCTGAGCAACGCAAAAGCTCAATCAGCAAACTATCCTTTCTGTACGATTGAACCGAACCTTGGAACGGTTTCTGTACCGGATCAGAGATTGTTTGAACTCGAGAAAATCGTAAAACCTGAAAGAGTTTTACCTGCTGTAGTTGAGATTGTTGATATTGCAGGTCTTGTAAAAGGAGCCAGCAAAGGAGAAGGATTGGGGAACCAGTTCTTAGCTAATATCCGTGAGTGTGAAGCGATTATTCATGTTTTAAGATGTTTTGATAACGGAAATATCGTTCACGTAGAAGGTTCAGTAGACCCATTAAGAGATAAAGAAATTATTGATATAGAGCTTCAGCTGAAAGACCTTGAAACCGTAGGAAAAGCAGTTGAGAAAGCTAAAAAATTCATCAAATCAGGGAAGAAAGAAGATATCCTTACTTACGAAACTCTTCAGAACTTACAGAAATTCCTTGAAGATGGTAAAAATGCAAGAGAATTTGCCACTGATGACTTTACAAAATCAATCATCGGAGAAGTTCAATTGTTGACAAATAAGCCGGTTCTTTACGTTTGTAACGTAGATGAAAACTCTATCAAAAACGGAAATGAGTGGATTGCTAAGATTGAAGAAATGGCTAAAGGCGAAGGTGCTGAAGTAGTCGTATTAGCCGCTCAGATCGAAGCTGATATCAATGAGCTTGAAACTTTCGAAGAAAGAGAAATTTTCCTTGATGAGCTAGGGCTTACAGAACCTGGTGTTAACCGTTTGATCAGAAAAGCGTATGATCTTTTGAAACTTCAGACGTATTTTACAGCTGGGGTAAAAGAAGTAAGAGCCTGGACTATCGGACAGGGATGGACTGCTCCACAAGCTGCAGGAGTAATCCACACAGACTTTGAAAAAGGATTTATCCGTGCAGAAGTAATCAAGTATAACGATTACGTAAACTATGGTTCTGAAGTAAAAGTAAAAGAAGCTGGAAAGCTTTCTGTAGAAGGTAAAGAATATATCGTACAGGATGGCGACATCATGCACTTTAGATTCAACGTATAAGAAAAGTATTAAAGTTAGTTATAAAAAAAAGCGTTTCCATGAATTTGGGAGCGTTTTTTGCTTTTATACATCAAACTTTAACTATGAAAATCTGTTATTTTACAATTCTTATTTTATTTTTTTCATGTTCTCAATCTGTTGAGAAAAACTGTTTTACCAACAGAAGAGATCAGGTGTTTGAAGTTTATAAGGAACAGAAGCCTTATACTGTGAAACAGATACTGAATAAAAAGGTTGATTATTTAGAAATTACTAGCCTTAAGAAATACCGCAGTTTTAGGCAAGACAGTGTTGAATCTTTTACCCATGCAGGATCTGAAGTATATGAAAAAATGGAAAAAAGGCTGGAAAGTCAGTTTAAAGTGTTCAGAGAGAAATTTTCAGATCAGTTTGTGTTTTATTCTTCACAGCAGGTAGGGAATGTTTTGTATGGTTTAGGACGAAACAGACTTGGCTTCTGGCTTCTGACTATTGAAAATGAGAAAACTAAAGCATATTTTCTTGGATTGAGTTTCAGCCATTATTACATCAACGAAATTCAGGAATTGCCTATTATCAAAGATGGGTTTCTTCAGTTTGAAGGAAGTCTTGTGAAAATTGTAAAGGTAGGAGGGCTTCCCGGATATGATGATTATTCTGCAATGGAAGACGGGAAACTTTTTAAAATGAACCTGAAAGATGTAACGAAGGATTCTGATCATGATGGTTATAATGATATCTTTGAGAAAAGTTTTGGACTTAATCAGATGGATAAGGATACAGATGGAGATGGCATTAATGACTTTGAGGATATGAATCCTTTATTTAAATCTGAGAAGAACAAATTTACTCAGCTTTATGAGCTTTTACAGCCCAATAATGGAATGATTAATATGAAAAAACTACATTATACATTTCAGATTTATGAAACTGATTGTGACTATTTTCATCACATTAACCCTGAGGCAAGAGTACTATTTGTTTCGGAAGATAAAAATAAGCAAACTCCTTATCTGAGGATTACGGATGTAACAGACAGGAACATTTCCAAAATTCAAACCAATGATAAAGATCCGAATATATTCTATATCTATGTTTCAGGAAGTGGATTTACTAATGATTATGCTGCAGAGTATATAAAGGGAAAATGGATGCTAAAAGATCTAGGTGGTACTGTGAGCTAAATGAATACAAATTAAAAATCGCTTCTTTTTAAAGAAGCGATTCATTTAATATCATTATAATATTGGAGGCTCTAAGTTTGGCCAACATGGTGGTTCTACACAACTAAAGGATTTTTTAATACAAGTATTTGATGTTGGCATACATACTTCTGTTACTCCTGGACGGCATTGTGGCTCATAGCATGATGGATGAGTTTGTGTACATATTGTTCCATTCTGTATACTACATATCATTACGCCTCCTTTAATGGTTTTCAACTCTTTTTTATTAAGTTTTTTACCATTATTTAAATGTTGGTTTCTCATTCGTTTAAGTTTTTTTATGGTTTAGTTTTTTTTTGCTTTTACAATTCAATACCAGGCTGGCATTGAATTTCTGCACAGGCAAAAGAATATTTCTTACAAGTAAGGTCTGGAAGCAAGCACATTTCTTTTCCACCAGTAATTACTCTTAATTGTTTTTTATTCAATTTTTTTCCGTGATTTAAATCTTGATTTTTCATGATGTTTAATTTTTGGTTTAGTGAAGAATTCTATCTTTATGGTTGTGGTCTGCAGATTTTTTGGGCGCATCCCACAGAAATTTTAGTGCAGTTTCTGACATCGTCAGGGGGATAAGTTTCACAAGGAAATTCTGTACATGGTCTTGGTTCCATACAATCTAACATACCTCCTAAAATAGTTTTTAATTGTTTTTTTTCAAGCTTTTTACCTTTGCTTAATTCTACCTTTTTCATAATTTTTTTGTTGATTAAATGATGTTTTATTTATAATTGAGGTCTGCACTCTTTTTGTGCACATTTTGGAGAAATGATTGTGCATCCATATGGATCAGAAGAAGGCTCGCAAGGGGTAGGACAAAGAACCGGTTCCATACAGTTGATAAGACCACCTTTAATGGTTCTTAATTCTTTTTTGTTTAATTTTTTTCCGATTTGATTGATTTGATTTCTCATTGATTTGATTTTTAATGGGTTAGTTGAACGAAAATAATAAAAATAAATGAGTTATATCACTGTATATAGAAAAAAATGAAAAAAATATAATGTTGCATCTGTAATATTGTGATAAATTTTCAATAGAATAAGTGATTCCATTGAAATTTTTAATAAATCCATATGGTGTGTTTTTTTGAAATTTAAAAAAGTCTTGAGATCGGACGAGCAATCTGTAATCATTTCAAAAAAGGTTGATTGATAACTTCGTATATTTGAATTTTACAAATCATCTGCGATGGAAAAAATTGCACATACCTCACTGGAAGATTTTTACAAGGAGATGGCTGCCAAACTGGGCAAGGATCTTGAAAGTATTTTTCCAAAAGGACTTCATAAAGACATTGGTCACTTTAATGTTTTTGATATTGCCCAAACGATAGAAAGAGCTAAGACTACTTCTGAAATGCCTTATAATAGAAGAAAGTACTATAAAATAAGCTTTATAAAAGGAAGAAATAGAGCAGAATACGCAGACAAAGTAATTTCAATAAAGCAAAACGCTCTATTGTTTGCTACACCTAAAGTTCCCTATCACTGGGTTCCTGAAGCCCCGGATCAGTCCGGAAGTTTCTGTGTTTTTACGGAAGATTTTTTTATTAAGGATAAGTCTTATTACAATCTGGAAGATCTTCCTATTTTTCAGCCAGGCGGAGTTCCTGTTTTTGAAATTGATGGTGAGCTTGCAGAAGAGATTGAAAGCCTCTTTAAAAAGATAAAAAAAGAAATAGATTCAGATTATGTCTTTAAATATGATCTGATCAGAAACTATGTTCTGGAGCTGATTCATTATGGGCAGAAATTACAGCCTGCATCCAAAATTTCGGCTTCAAATGATGCATCCATGCGAGTGGTTTCCTTGTTTATAGAGCTGTTGGAAAGGCAGTTCCCTATTGAATCATGGGAACAGAGACTACAATTGAAAACGGCAAAAGATTATGCAGACCGATTGGCTGTTCATGTCAATTACTTAAACAAAAGATTAAAGGAAAGCACCGGAAAGACAACCACAGAATTTATTTCGGACCGGATTATTCAGGAAGCTAAAATACTTTTAAAACAGACAAAATGGAATGTTTCAGAAATATCTTACGCCCTGGGATTTGAAGAGATTGCCCATTTTTCCAATTTTTTTAAAAGGAAAACAACGTTTACTCCATTGGAATTTCGTTCCTGATTTGAATTTTGCAAATTTCAGATTGATTCAAGCAAATACTACAGTCTGAAAATATCCCAACTTTGTATCATCAAAATAATCAAAATACAATGAACACAAAAACAAATATTGCACTGATAACCGGAGGAAGCCGTGGATTAGGGAAAAATTCAGCACTTAAAATTGCTCAAAAAGGATTAGATGTTATTATTACCTACAGAAGCAACAAAGAAGAAGCTGATGCTGTTGTCTCTGAAATCAAATCAATGGGAAGAAATGCTACAGCATTTCAGCTTGATACAAAAGATATTAAAAGCTTTGATGCTTTTGTAAAAAACGTAACAGATCATTTGCAGCAAAATACAGGAAGTACTCACATTGATTACCTGATCAATAATGCAGGAACAGCCTTATATTCCCCGATTACGGAAGTAACGGAAGAACAATTGGACGATGTGGTAGATATTCATTTTAAAGGAGTGTTTTTCCTGACTCAAAAATTATTGCCATTTATCAACGATGGAGGAGGTATTATTAATGTCTCTTCAGGGTTGGCGAGATTTGCAACACCTGGATCCTCTGTTTATGGATCTATAAAAGCTGGAGTAGAAATGCTTACGAAATACATGGCTAAAGAGCTCGGTTCAAGAAAAATTAAAGCCAATGTTGTGGCGCCGGGAGCTATTGAAACAGATTTTGGCGGCGGAAGAGTAAGAGACAATGAAGAGATTAATGCCATGGTAGCAGGTGCAACGGCACTGGGAAGAGTAGGTCTTCCGGATGATATTGGTGGAGTGGTGGCATTCCTGTGTACGGAAGATGCAAGGTGGATCAATGGACAAAGAATAGAAGTTTCAGGAGGAATGTTCCTATAGAACTTTTAAAGGCCAAAAAGCGAAATTTTTAATTTCCTTTTTGGCCTTTTTTATTATCTTTAATCTAGAGATCAGTTTATATGATTAAAGAATTTCTTGATCAGTACCCATACCTTCTGCTGGGACTGGAGGCCCTTTATCTTCTCGGGGTTACTTTCCTTGCGGGTAAGATTATTATGGATACCAGAAATACAAGCAAAACACTGGCTTATCTTCTGCTTATTATTTTTCTTCCGGTGGTGGGTATCATTATTTATTTTGTTTTTGGGGTCAACTTCAGGAAGAATAAATTTTACACCTTCAAAATAGAACGTAATGAGCAGATATATCAGAAAGTACAGCAATATATTGAAGAAACCCATCATAAAACACTGAATGGTCATCAGGAAGAATTGCAGAATTTTCTACTCACAGTTAATTTTCTTTATAATGCCGGAAATGCACCCATTTCTCATGGAAATCATACTGAAGTTCTGATCAATGGTGAGGCTAAATTTGAAAAAGTTTTCGAAGTACTTGAAAAGGCAACCCATCATATCCATCTGGAATATTATATTTATGATAATGATGAAGTAGGGAACAGGCTTGCTGATCTATTGATGAAGAAAGCAAAGCAAGGTGTTAAAATACGTTTTCTTTATGATGATCTGGGAAGTGGGAAATTAGGCCGGAAGTTTTTAAAAGGATTACAGAAAGCTGGGGTAGAAGTATCTCCTGTTAACAAAATTACTTTCAGGCTTCTTGCCAACAGAGTGAATTACAGAGATCACAGAAAGATTATTATTGTAGATGGTACTGAGGTTTTTACAGGTGGCATTAATGTTTCGGATAAATACATCAATCCTAATCCAAAACAGTACTGGAGAGACGTTCACCTTTATATTAAAGGAGAAGCCGCTTTTTATTTTCAATTTTTGTTTTTCAGCAACTGGGTTTTTGCCACTGAAAAATTTCCTGAAATCTCAACGTCTTATTTCGGTTATAAAAAAACAGAAGCAGGAAGTTCCCTCGTTCAGGTTGCTGCAAGTGGACCTGATACCAGGCCTTCTATTATGTTGAGCACCAGTTCGGCAATTCTTTCTGCGAAGAAAAGAGTATATATTGTAACACCTTATTTTATTCCTGTTGAAACGGTATTGAATGCTATAAAGCAGGCTGGTCTTTCGGGAATTGATGTAAGGCTTATGGTGCCAAAATCAGGAGATTCGGTAGTGGTGAATGCCGCTGCCTATTCCTATTATGAAGAACTTCTGGAGAACAAAGTGAGGGTGTTCTTTTACAAGAAAGGGTTTATTCATGCCAAAACAATGATTGTTGATGACCATTTTTCGTCTGTAGGAACAGCGAATATGGATGTCAGAAGTCAGGAACTTAATTTTGAGGTGAATACATTAATCTTTGATGCTGAAATTAATCTTAAACTTAAAAATCTTTTTATTGAGGATATGAATGATTGTGAAGAAATCTTCCTTGATACCTGGAAAAAAAGGTTAAAATTCAAAGTTTTTTTTGAACACCTGGCCAGACTGCTTTCTCCGTTAATTTAAAATTCATCTGTGAATAGAAAATAAAAACTCCGGAAACATTTCCGGAGTTGTATGCATAATCTCTTTGCCTCTTTGTTTTAATCAGGAAGTATTAAATCTTTGATAAATTCTCAAGA
Organism: Chryseobacterium sp. AG363; assembly: GCF_003610675.1. NCBI lineage: Bacteria > Pseudomonadati > Bacteroidota > Flavobacteriia > Flavobacteriales > Weeksellaceae > Chryseobacterium > Chryseobacterium sp. AG363. The sequence goes on along the minus strand of NZ_RAQF01000002.1, from coordinate 1,625,745 downwards.
GCTTTTTCCAGAGTTTCCTGCTTCTTGGCAAAGCATAACCTGATTACATTCTCATTCAGCTTGTTTTTATAGAAAGAAGAGAAGGGAACGCTGGCCACCTTATGATTGATGGTAAGTTCTGAAGCAAAATCAAAATCATTTTTATCAGAAATCTTATCATATTTCAACGCCTGAAAATAAGTTCCTTCACAATCCATAAGTTCGAATGATGTACCTGCAAGACCTTTTCTCAGAAAGTCTCTTTTTTCCTGGAAAAACTGATTCAGATAAGTATAATGTTCGTCATTCTTCATGTATTCTGCCAAAGCCAGCTGAATAGGAGTGTTTACACAAAAAACATTGAATTGATGCACTTTCCTGAATTCTTCTGTTAAACTTTTAGGTGCTGCACAATAGCCCACTTTCCATCCGGTAACATGGAAAAGTTTCCCAAAAGAGGCTACAAGAAGGCTTCTTTCTTTCAATTCCGGATACTTACAGATGCTTAAGTGCTGTTTTCCATCAAAAACAATATTTTCATACACTTCATCACTCAAAATAAGAATGGAAGTGCCTTTTACCAGATTAATAAGTTCTTGTAAGTCATTTTCTTTCAGGATTTTTCCTGAAGGATTGTTAGGATTATTAAGAATGATCATCCTGGTTTTTTCACTGACAAGATTCTTTACTTCCGCCCAGTTGATTTCATAATCCGGAGCTTTCATTTCAAATCGTTTTACAATACCTCCGAAAAGTTCTACCGTAGGTTCATAACAATCATACGCCGGTTCAAAAATAATCACTTCGTCATCCTTTTTGATAAATGATGCAATAGCCGTGAAAATGGCCTGTGTGCCGCCTGCAGTAACTGTTATTTCAGATTCCGGATGGTAAACTGCCTTATGGCTGTTTTCAATTTTTCGTGCAATTTCTTCCTTTAAGCCAATCATTCCGCCAAGAGGAGCATATTGGTTGAAGCCTTTTTTAATAAAATAATCTACATGATTTAATAATTCTGAATCTGGCATAAAATCAGGAAAGCCTTGAGACAGATTGATGGCTTCATTCTCATTGGCAAGCTGAGTCATCTGGCTGAAAATAGTAGTTCCTACATTGGAAAGTTTTGATAAAGGAAGTTGTATCATAAAAACAGTTTTGTTGACCGAATTTAATGAAATAATTAAAACAGATTGAACTTATAGTAATAAAAATTAGAAAATAGCATTTTTAAAAAGAATAATGAAAAATTTTAAAATTAAATGTCAGTTTCGGAGTATACAACAAATCTAAACATTTGTTTAAATTTCCCTTTTAAATCAATGAAAAGATACTTACATTTGTTAGACCAACAACCATAAAAACAATGACAATGAGGATTACAAAGACAGAGTTTCCTGAAAAGTCTATTTTATCTCAAGGGAAAAAAGATTTTGATTATATGGATAGTTTTGAGGGAGAACTTGCCAATGATGGAGGAAACATCGATATCTCGGAAATAGGAAAAGCTTTCTTTACAAGCGGACCAAAATGGGGAAAGAAAATGTTTGCTTTCAGAAATAAAATAATGGGATTATTCGGATTAAAAACCGGAAATGAAGCAGAAAAGCAACCAAAAGAGAAGGATTTTCAATGTGAAGTAGGAGAGCGTGTAGGGCTTTTTAAGGTGTTTGATAAAACCAACAACGAAATTGTTCTGGGAGAAGATGACAAGCATCTGGATTTCAGAGTTTCTCTTTTCATAGACAAGAATAAAAAAGAGATCAATAAAAACTCCCTTACCATCTCCACTACTGTAAAATTTCATAACTGGCTGGGAGTGCTGTATTTTTTACCCGTTCGGCCTTTCCATAAAATGATTGTGCCAGCGATGCTGAAAAATATGATTGGGCAGCTGGAAAATAAAAGGTAATGTTTGAATCCTTACATGAAGTAGGACTGAAATAAATTAGTTATATAAAACGACCATCCTGTTGTAAGGATGGTCGTTATTTTTAATGGAATAAACTTAATAAAAGCTCAATAATAAATCAATCTGTGCATTGCTTACTCCTGCGGGTCTGTTCGCTTTAAGCTGAGTGCTTAAACTGCTTAATCCATAACAATATTTTAGAAGATTAGTTTCAATATTGGCTAAAGTATAGCCGGTAACCTGATCATTGACTGTTCCCATAGGCTGAGAGCTAAATGACTGTCCCAATTCGTTGAAGTTATCCACTAAGTTAATAAATAAGCTTGTGTAGTCAGAACTTGTATTCAAACTCCAGAACTGATATCCGAAACGATTAGGGAATACAGGTGGATTAGAGGGATTATAATTTGGAGTTCCGTAATTTGCAATACCTCTTTCTCTATATTCTATTCCTGTTACAAACCATTCTACAGCGCATGGCCAACTTTCTTGCAGCATCGAATTAACCTGTGAATACTGAACTGCCCCGGTGTTCATTTTGATAACATGCGAAGTATGGGCAAGTTCATGTACAGTCGTTGAAAAATAATCATCAGACTGATATTCTGTTGTTGACCCAGGTCGGAATCTTGCTATCTTCAGGTAAGGAAAAACCACGTAATTGATTCCCTGCCAATCTTTAGCTGTATTCTTCGCTATAATATGTGAACGGTTTCCACTAGGTCTGACAGGTCTTTGTAAGCCTCCAATATCTTTATAAAAATAACGGTAGGCTGCTCTAAACATATGGCCCTGCATATTTTCATAGCCAGGCATGATGTCATGGCTCCAATGATTACTTTTGATATTATTCCGGCTCACATTGGAAGGGCTAATCTGGTTATCTTTAATTACAAAATGCTTTCTATCCATATGCAGCTTGAAGTCTACTTTTTTGTTGTTTGGGAAAGGTGTACCGTCCAGTCCGTACTGGCCATTTGCATTGGTGATTCCTTCTCTTGTTCTCAAACCCCTTTTAGCGGTAACTTTGGCGCCTTCAAAAGGGATCAGTGTATTTAACCTTGTATCAAAGATTCGAATGGTACCATATATTGGGGCACCACCTCCGCCTCCTCCGGGATTCGGGTTTGGATTGGGATACCATTGCCCGGGTTCTCCTATATTATCCCAGGGCTTATAGTCGCTAGGCTCCCAAGGAGTGAAACCGGATATGTTTTCTGCTCTATTGACCAGACTATAGACGAATTTATAATTCATATTACCAGTGCCTAAGAGTTCAATATCCTCTTCAGGAAGGTACACCTCCTGAAGAATTTCATAGCTAATACCGGCAGGTAAGGCTGTTTCATTCCTCACAGTTGCATATTGCGGTGTAGGCTGGTCGGCCGGAACATCAGGATCGTGATAGAATTTACCGACCACCAATACTTCTTTATCAAGTGGATAATCATAAAGAATAAGATCGGATTGCTGTAGTGTTTCCAGTTCATCTTCCGTTGCCGGATTGAATTTAATGTATTTGTGTGTAGAGCGAATATTTACAGCTGTTAATGATCTGTTGCCTTCTGCTTTTGGCTCAGCCAGCAATGATTTGTAAGCAGTCATCATGTTTTCAATTGTGTATGGAATAGGAAGCTGTTCTCCTAATACGGTGGGTTCTCCTTCTTCCGCATATTTTGTTTCATCCTCTGAAGTGAGATCCCTGTTCATGAGTTGGGAATTGGAAGCTTCAGTTTCATATTGTTCTATCACATCAGAACAGGATACGGATAAAAGAGAAACCAAAGCCATGTAGAATACTATTTTTTTCATGTTTTAATTTTTAGTTTTTATATTATTTTCTGGTCCGGAATAAGACTGTTCCGAAACTTTTTCTTTTAAAAACCACATTCCAATCGGTAGACTGGAATGTATTTTTAAAATCATTATTATTTAGGCTCAATCCATGGTAATCCATTCCATGGCATGGTATAAATAAAGGGAAGACCTCCGATAGGTTGCGGATTAGACGCAATAGGAGGCTGGGGTTGAGGGATTGTTCCAGGGTTACTTGGGGTAATAAACGCTGTTCCTCCGGCAATGGATCCCATTTGATTTCTCTTGAGTACTTTTCTAGTGATTTTCATGATAATTTTTTTTTGTTTAACATGACGAAAGTAGAGAAGAGCCTTAACAAAAAACAGCTCCAACTAATAAGTGCGGAGGTTGAATAAGTAAGTGCGAAAGAAAATATTTTTATTCGGGTTTTCCTATGGTGGAAAGGAAGTCATTCTTCTTGCGGTAGGAGACATCCAGAACGGATCCATCGCTCATTACTACCTGTCCGCCTCTGCCTTTAATATATTCCTGAAGATGGTTAATATTAATAAGATGCTTATGATGTATTCTGAAAAAATGGTGTTCCATCAGAATGGGTTCAAACTCATGAAGCGTTCTGGATACCATTATTTTTGATTTATCAGCAAGATAAAAAAGAGTATAGCTTGAATCTGCTTCACAGCGGATGATATTGGATATTTCTACCAACTTAAATCCCTGAAGAGTAGAAAGAACGATTTTGTTATCTTTAAGAAGAGGATGATTAGGAGTCTGTATTTTTTTGATATTGTCCAGGGCTTTATTGACAGCAATAATAAAATCTATTTTTTTTATAGGCTTTAAAAGGTAATCTGTAGCCCCGTTTTTAATCGCCTGAATAGCAAAATTTTCGTGTGCTGTGATGAAAATAATCTGAGAATGGACTTCATTAAACTTTGACAGTAAATCGAAAGTGGTTCCGTCACCCAACTGAATGTCCAGAAACAGAATTTCAGGAGAGTTTTTGATAAGATAAATATAAGCCTCTTCAACGGAGGAAGCCTGGAATTCTATGTTGATTTCAGGAAATTCATTTCCCATAAGTAATGCAATATAATCTCTACCATCTTGTTCATCATCAACAATGCATGCCTGTATTTTATTTCTCATAAGGTTGTATATAAAGTTTAATTTGTGTCCCCTGTCTGTTGTTTTCCGGAAACGCATTGATTTCTAAAAATATATTGGTATCAAAAAGCTGTTTGAAAGTCTCAATTCTTTTATGAGAAAGTTTTACCCCAAAGGAGTTGTCTTTTTTCAAAGATTCCTGATTGGAAATTCCTATACCATTATCTTCAATGGTGATGCGTAAAGAAACATTCGTATAATCAAAGCTGATAAGAATTTCTCCTTTTCTGTCCTTTAAGCCTGAAATGCCATGTTTTATTGCATTTTCCACAAAAGGCTGGATCAGTAAAGAAGGAATCGTCCAGTTTTGATCTACCTGTTCAGAAATAATAATTTTATAACCAAAAAGATCTTTTACACGGAGCTTTTCCATATCAAGATACAATGTGAGATATTCTACTTCATCTTTTATAGGCATGAAGGTTTTTTCTGAATAATAAAGCGTTTTTCGGATCATCTTGGCAAAAATATCCAGATAGTTTTCTGTTTCGAGGTAATCTTTTTTATACAATAAAAATTGGATGGAATTGAGACAGTTATAAATAAAATGAGGGTTGATCTGAGCCTTAATAGCCTGGAGTTCAAGTTCGGCAATCTTCTTTTCATACTCCATTTTTTCCATTTTCTTATTCTTTTTTTTGTGCAGATAAGAAGAGATGATCATCAAGAGAGTTCCGATGATGACGATGGCCAATATCAACCTGAACCACCATGTCTGCCAGAATAGAGGTTTTATATGAAAAGTGAGATCGGAAGAAGCGTAGGATTGTTTTCCGTTATATCCCAAACCATAAACCCGGAAGGTATATTTACCTGGGGGAATAGAGTTGAAGATGACTTTAGAAGAATTATTGATCTGCCACGAGTTATTAAGGCCTTCCAGCTTATATTTATAGCTTATTTTTCCCAGTGAGGGATAATCAAGAAAGCTGAGATTGAAAATAACAGTATTGTGGGGATAAGCAGTCAGGCTTTTCTGCAGGTCGTAATGCTCATTATTTTCAATAGATACCGAATTAATGACGACCTTTTTATGAATGAATTTTTCCTGTGTCAGTAGTTTTTTGATGGAAAATATTCCAAGTCCTTTAGAAGTTCCAATGAATATGGTATCATTTTTTATTGCACAGCCGGCCACTGCATCAGAGGGAAGCCCGTCTGTCTGGGTGAAGTTACTGATATGTTGATTTTTTGCTGTCAGTTCAACTCTGGATATCCCGGAATTGGTGCTTGCCCAGAACGTATTGTTATTTTCTACTTCTATTTTTTTAACCTGGTCATTGATTAATCCATCATTTTTCCCGATTTTTCTTATAATTCCTTGAGTATTAAAAAGAATAATCCCGTTGAGGTTAGTAGCTCCCAAATAGGTGTGATCATCTAATTTTTTAATGTCCGTAAAATAATATCCTTTCAAGAATAAAGTCTTTTTTCGGGTTCTGATATTGTATTTGTACAGATCGCTGAAGCTGCCGGTAAACAGATTCTCTTTGTCGTAAGGGAAAACGGTGTACACCCGTTCCGGAAAAAGGGTAGTTGTTTTTTTACTTTTTAAACTGTAGGTCAATAAACCTCCAGATGTACAGAAAAATAAGGAATCCTGGGTGTAAGGGACAATGTTTTTTAAGGAACAGTATATTTTGTTAGAAGTATTATTGGCTATATCATGAACAATCACTTTACCTGATAAACCGAAAATGGAAATATTCCCTTTTAAATAAACAGAGATGTTTTCATCTTTATCACCTTTATCAAGGATGATATTTTTTATCCTATTGTCTTTGCTGATAAGAGCTCCGGCAGATTGATTGTAGCCGAGAATAATATTTCCGTTATCTTTTGCAATGGCTTTTATATAATCAGAATTACTTTTTACAGGCAAATTGATATGATTGGCAAAAAGGGATTTTGAGATGAAAAATACACCATTATTCCTTGAATTGAACCATACGTTATCGTCCTTGTCTACCAGAACATTATTGATCACATAGCGTTCCAGTATTTTGATGGGAGTACCAAGGTTTCTCTTCTTTTCAGTAAGTGATTGGTTGAAATATAAAACCCCTCCATTACTTATATTCAGCCACAGTTTATTGTTTTTATCAATAAGTCCGTAGAAAACATTCTCTTGTGGGCTGCAATCGTAAGAACTGATCTTTTTTATACCTGAAGGAGCAGAAAGCTGATACACTTCAATTGTATTTTTATTTAAGAAGACAAAAAGATCATCTTTTTCACAGATCATGCTTCCGGTTCCTGCTTTCAAATGCTGCTTTTTTCCGGTAATGATGTTGTAGACAAGTATATCTTCCTGATGAGGATCATGCAAATAGAGATTGTAGGTGTGTGGTTCAAACCTGAGCGTTGCAAAATATCTTTTCCCGTACTCTAATGGGATAGGGATTTTTTTAACTTTTCCATTTTCATAGATGAAAATATTCTGAGGATTTAAATTGCCATAAAGATAAAGCCGGTTTCCATCACGGGTAACTTTCGGAATTGAGCTTGAAAATTGATTTTTTACGTACTCATTAATATTCAGATTGATAACGCGGCTGTTTTTTAAATAAGCAAAATCATTCAGAAAGGGAAGAATGAATACCTCTCCGTTGGGCAAAGGTTCACAGGAGATAATATCAATATTCTTTAACCCTTCTTTCTTACCGTATTGTTTAAATTCTTTTCCGTCAAATCTGAATAAACCATTATCGCTGCCTATCCAGATGAAACCATTTTTATCTTGTCTCAGATGATACGTATAAGAACAATTTAATCCTTCCTCATCGCTATAGTTCACCATCCCGGGGATCTGTGAAGGAAATAATGAGGGAAAGAATAAAATTACAGATAATGTGAGGAAAGTAAATATATTTTTCACATGATAATGATAATTTCGTAAATATATAATTTGATTAAGAATAATACAATGGTTGTAGTAGAATATTGAAAAAAAACAAGAGGAAAAAAATTCGGATAATTTTGGACAATTTTGTACTTTTGTATGTTTGCTGAAATCATATATGTCACAAGAAATAAATCCAACCTACTCCGAAGATAATATCAGAACCCTCGATTGGCAGGAACACATCCGTTTACGCCCCGGTATGTACATCGGGAAGCTCGGTGACGGTTCTTCCGCTGATGATGGTATTTATATCCTGTTAAAAGAAATCCTTGATAACTCTATTGATGAATTCAGGATGAGATCAGGGAAAAGAATTGAAATAAAACTGGACGATGGCAAAGTTACCATCCGTGACTTTGGACGTGGAATTCCACTAGGGAAAGTGGTAGACGCTGTCTCAAAAATGAATACTGGTGGTAAGTACGACAGTAAAGCGTTTAAAAAATCTGTAGGTTTGAATGGGGTTGGTACTAAAGCGGTAAATGCCCTGTCAGATTACTTCAGAGTTCGTTCTTTCCGTGATGGAAAAATGAAAGTTGCTGAATTCTCCCGTGGAATGATTACAGAAAACTTTGATGAGAAAGAAACCTCAGACAGAAACGGTACTGAAATTTCTTTTATTCCTGACGGAGAAATCTTCCTGCATTTCAAATACAGGAAAGAGTATATTGAAAGAATGCTCCGTAACTATGCTTACCTGAATCCAGGACTTAAAATTCTTTTCAACGGAGAAACCTATTATTCTGAAAACGGTCTTAAAGACTTATTGGAAGAAGAACTGGAAAGCGATATCCTTTATCCGATCGTCCATTTAAAGGATGATGATATTGAGGTGGCGATTACCCATTCTGACAAATCACAGACAGAAACCTATTTCTCATTCGTAAACGGACAGAATACAACACAGGGAGGAACACACCTTAATGCATTCCGTGAAGCGTATGTGAAAACAATTCGTGAATTTTTCAATAAAAGTTTTGATGCTTCTGATATCAGAAAGTCTATCATTGCTGCCATCTCGATCAATGTAGAAGAACCTGTTTTTGAATCCCAGACCAAAACAAAATTAGGATCTAATGACATGGGACCGAACGGACCTACCGTAAGGACATTCATTATTGATTTCCTGAAGAGTAAACTGGACAATTTCCTGCACAAAAATCCGGAAATAGCAGAAGCAATTCAGAGAAAAATATTAATTTCCGAAAGAGAAAGAAAAGAACTTTCCGGAATTCAGAAACTGGCCAGAGAAAGAGCAAAAAAAGTATCTCTTCACAATAAAAAACTTCGTGACTGCAGACAGCATTATAACGATCAGAAAGCCGAAAGAAAAGGAGATACGCAGATCTTCATTACCGAAGGAGATTCCGCATCAGGATCTATCACAAAATCCAGAGATGTAGAAACTCAGGCCGTATTTTCACTGAAGGGTAAACCACTGAACTGTTATGGTCTTACCAAGAAAGTGGTGTATGAAAATGAAGAATTTAACCTTCTTCAGGCCGCTTTAAATATTGAAGAAAGTCTGGAAGACCTGAGATACAATCAGGTAATTATTGCTACCGATGCCGATGTGGATGGGATGCACATCCGCTTGCTGATGATTACTTTCTTCCTGCAGTTCTTCCCGGATCTGATTAAAAACGGACACCTGTATATACTTCAGACTCCGTTATTCAGAGTAAGGAATAAAAAAGAAACAAGATATTGTTATACTGAAACAGAAAGAATAAAAGCCTTAAACGAACTGGGGAAAAATCCTGAAATCACCCGATTTAAAGGATTGGGAGAAATTTCTCCGGACGAATTTAAGCACTTCATTGGTAAAGATATCCGTTTAGAACCTGTAGTAGTGGGAAAAGACCAGACGATTGATCAGCTTCTGGAATTCTACATGGGGAAAAATACACCGGACAGACAAACCTTCATCTTAGAAAACCTAGTAGTGGAAGATGATACTGATATTGATAAAAAAGAAATACTGAATGAAGTAGAAAATTAAAAAAAAACTTATAACTTAAAAAACTGATTGTAAGAGCTATTGCAGACTGGAAAAAAAGCACAATTTTGGATGAAGTAGGAAATTATAATACTTACACAGCCAAAAAAATAAAATGAGACTAAGTAACCGTAATAAAGCATCAGTTTATAACTCTTTGAGTACACTGCTTTTAATGATTGCAGTGTTTGGGATAACTGTATTTGCAGCCAATGAATACAGATTTCATGCGATGGATAAAGAAAGTTATTTATTAATTATTATTCCTGTGTTGCTGCTGATTGTCTTTTATATCAGCGGAAGACAGATTTTTGAATACGACAGTGATGGAGAAGCTTTGAATTTTAAAAACAGGAATGTTATTCCTTTTTTAAATAAACCTCTTCATGACGAATTTCCAAAATACAAACTGATAAAATATGATGTGGTCAGTATTTTCTTTTTCAAAAGATTATACATTACCGTTTCCAGTAAAAATAATGGTTCTACCATACTCAAATACCAGATCTCTTATTTGAGCAACAAAGAAGTAAACGATTTAAAACTCTCTCTGAACAAAGTAGTGAAAGCTAATAAAGAGAAAAAAGATAAAACAGATGACGACAGAAGAATATTCGCATGAGGGTGAAAGCTTAAAAAAAGTTTCCGGGCTGTATAAAGACTGGTTTCTTGATTATGCTTCCTATGTAATTCTGGATAGAGCGATCCCTTCAATATATGACGGTTTAAAACCTGTTCAACGAAGAATTATGCACTCCATGCGGGAGCTGGAAGACGGCCGTTACAATAAAGTGGCCAATATTGTGGGAAATACCATGAAATATCACCCACACGGTGATGCTTCCATTACAGATGCCATGGTACAGATTGGGCAGAAAGAACTGTTAATAGATACTCAGGGAAACTGGGGAAATATTTATACAGGTGACTCTGCAGCTGCTGCGAGATATATTGAAGCAAGACTGACACCTTTTGCCCTGGAAGTAGTCTTTAATCCTAAAACTACAGATTGGACAAAGTCTTATGACGGAAGAAACAATGAACCTATTGATTTACCGGTAAAATTTCCCTTGCTTCTTGCACAGGGAGTAGAAGGTATTGGAGTAGGGCTTTCCACAAAAATACTTCCTCATAACTTTAATGAACTTATCAATGCCTCTGTAGCTTACTTAAAAGGTAAAAAATTTGAACTGTTTCCGGACTTTTTAACTGCCGGTTATCTTGACGTTTCCGAATATAACGATGGTCACAGAGGAGGAAAAGTAAGAGCAAGAGCCAAAATTACCCAGACGGATAAGCATACATTAGTCATTTCTGAACTTCCTTATTCCAAAACAACAACGGACCTTATTGACTCTATTCTGAAAGCCAATGAGAAAGGGAAGATCAAAATCAAAAAGATTGAGGACAATACTTCAGATAAAGTAGAAATCCTGATTCATATTCATAATGATGTTTCACCGGATAAGACTATTGATGCGCTGTATGCATTTACAGACTGTCAGGTGACAATCTCTCCGAATGCCTGTGTGATTGTAGGTGACAAACCAATGTTTCTTACAGTATCCGATATTTTAAAAACGAATACAGATCATACCGTTTCATTACTGAAGAAAGAGTTGGAAATTGAGCTTCATGAACTGCAGGAAAGCTGGCACTTCTCTTCATTGGAAAGAATTTTCATCGAGAACAGGATTTATCATGATATTGAAGAAGTGAAAACCTGGGAAGATGTATTAAAGACCATTGATGCAGGATTAAAACCTCATACCAAACATCTTTTAAGAACCGTTACAGAAGAGGATATTTTAAAACTGACCGAGATCAGAATCAAGAGAATTTCAAGATTTGATTTAGATAAATTTAAAGAAAATATTGCATCGCTGGAAGGTAAAATAGAACAGGTAAAATATAATCTGGCTAACCTGATTGCTTATGCTATTGATTATTATTTAAATATTCAGAAAAAATACGGTAAAGACAAACAAAGAAAGACCGAGCTTAGAATCTTTGATACGATTGATGCAACAAAAGTAGCCGTAGCCAATGAAAAATTCTATGCGAATTTCGAAGAAGGTTTCATCGGAACATCCCTGAAGAAAGACCAGTATTTGTTTGACTGTTCCGACATTGATGATATCATCACATTCAGAAAAGACGGAAGTATGAAGGTAGTAAAAGTGGAAGCAAAAACTTTCATTGGTAAAGACATTCTTCATGTTGCCGTTTGGAAGAAAAACGATAAGAGAACCGTCTATAATATGATCTATCGTGAAGGAAGGGAAGGACCTTATTATATGAAACGATTCTCTGTAACCGGAGTAACCCGAAATACAGATTACCCGTTAGCTTCAGATAAAAAAGGATCAGAAACATTATATTTCTCAGCCAATCCTAATGGAGAAGCAGAAACCGTAACTGTGCTTTTAAAACCTAACCCTAGAATCAGAAAAAACAAAATGGAGATCAATTTCTCCGATCTTGCCATTAAAGGGCGTGATTCCAAAGGAAATCTGGTGACTAAGTACGCTGTAAAGAAAGTAGATATGAAGGAAGAAGGAGTTTCTACGCTCGCTCCCAGAAAAATCTGGTTTGATGATACGGTAAGAAGACTAAATGCCGATGCAAGAGGTACATTATTGGGAAGTTTCAAGGGAGATGATAAAATCCTGACCATCAATACCAATGGTGAAGTAAAGCTGGTGTCTTTTGACTTGGGTAATCGTTTTGATGATGAATATCTGGTGTTGGAAAAATGGAGACCTGCACAGCCGATTACCTGTATCTATTACGACGGAGAAAAAGATATTTATTTCATTAAGAGATTCTTACTGGAAAATACAGTGAATGTACAGACTTTCATGCCTTCTGAACACCCGAAATCATTCATCGAAAATGTAATTGTTGCCAACGATGTTACTGCAGAAATTATTTTTGCAAAAGATAAAGGGAAAGAACGCGATCCGGAAACTATTAATATTGATGAGTTTATTGCGGTAAAAGGAATAAAAGCTATTGGAAACCAGTTTACGAAATTCAAAGTAAAAGCCATCAATATTACCATTCCTGAACCTGTAGAAGAAGAGCCTGAAGTATACGAAGATCCGGAACCAACAGGCGAAACGGATGAAGATGGAGGAATTATTGGAGATTTGTTCCAGGGTGACGGAAATAATGAAAATGAATAGACTAAACTAAGATGTCTGTTCAGATATAACATAAAAAGAACACAATGGATATAGTTGTTATCATTATTATTGCAGCCACATGTATTTTTAGTTACATGGGGTTCAATAATACAGCATTATTTGAGAAATATAAATTCAATGTCGGAGCGATTGCGAATCGTAAAGAATATGTAAGACTTATCAGTTCTGCGTTTTTGCATGCAGACTTTATGCACTTATTTTTTAATATGCTTTCTCTGTATTTTTTCCAGGGAGTCGTTATTAGTTTCTTTGGAGAAATAGGATTTTTGATTCTATATTTCGGATCAATGATTCTGGGGAATTTATTCAGCTTACAGATTTATAAAAACCAACCTTGGTATTCAGCAATTGGAGCATCAGGTGCGGTTTCGGGAATCATTTTTGCTTCCATAGCCATGGCTCCGAATGAGATCAGTGTCAACTTCTTACCAGGATGGTTATTTGGAACACTATATTTCGGGTACTCAGTATACATGATGCTTAATCCTAAGCAGTGGGATAATCTTGGGCATGCTGCTCACCTTGGAGGAGCGTTTTTCGGATTGGTGTACTCTATTGTCATGCATCCGCAGCTGGCCATGAGCAATATCCTTTTCTTAGGAATCATGTCACTTCCACTTATCTATTTAGGATATGAAATTTTTGTAAGGAAGCGAATAGGATAAAAGACTATTTTTAATCAAAATATCAAAACCAATGAACACATCAGAGTTAAACAGTTTCATCGTGATACTTATCTATGGTTCATTGGTTTTGCTTTCTCTGTTAAAGCTTGCCAACCCTTTAAAAGTAAACCATAAAGCTAATTTCTGGTTCGGGATATTTCTCTTTCTGTGGTCTACTTTTTGGCTGGATGAAGTACTGTTTCTCATCACCGGTTCAATCATTGAGTTTCATTCCTTGTTTTGGGTTAGACTTATTCAGTTTTTTACCCCTATTGTTTTTTACTTTAGTGTGCTGTTTTATACCAATCCTTCCTTTACTTTTAAACTTACAGTTGTTAAGTTTTTAATCCTTCCGGCTGCTTTTCTGGTTTGTCTTATATTGATCAAACTGGGATATAAAAAGCCATTTCAATATCTCAGTATAATTCTGATCCTGATTCAGGCCCTCTTCTATACGGCTCTTTCCTATATTACCATCAGGAAACATCAGAAAAAGATCCAGCAGTTTTCTTCCAATACCGAAGGAATCAATCTGAACTGGCTGGAATATATTATTCTTGTACTTCTTATTGTGAATATCATCTACGTGATTTATAATCTGTTCTATGATCCGAAATCACTGAATTTCTTTATCAATGCCGTCTTTTTGTCGGTTATTTACTGTGTAGGATATTATTCTCTGAAACAGAAGGAAATTTATCCTTTAGAAGAAAAACAAAGACATGAACTGATCTCTATGGACGAAAATTCGGATCCGGAAGAAGTTAAAAGAAAACTTATTTCTGATGAAGAATTAGTAAGGATTAAAACTTCACTGGAAGGGATTATGGACTTACAAAAGCCGTATCTTGACAGCGAACTTAACCTGATCAAACTGGCTGAAATGCTTTCCGTTTCTACCCATCATCTTTCTTATGTCATCAACACAGGCTTTGGAAAAAACTTCTTCCAATATGTGAATGAATATAGAGTGGATTATGCCAAAAAACTGCTGAAAGAAACCAATAGTAAATTATCCATTTTGGGAATTGCCTACGAATCCGGATTCAATTCTAAGACCTCTTTTAATACAACTTTTAAAAAAGTGACCGGACAAACACCTTCTGAATTCAGAAAATAAGTTCAGGTTTATAAACTCTTACTTTTTATTTGTTTTAAATTTTTGATTTTCAGTGATTTATTTATTTCAGCTTCCCGTTCTTAAAATCAGTTCGTTCAGATAATCCGGAACATTCAGACATCCCCCTTACGATAGCTTTGTACCATACAATTTAAACTTATGGATACCAAAGAATCATATGCAGTCGTCACGGGAGCAAGCCAGGGACTTGGAAAATCATTTGCTGAAAATCTTGCAAAACAAAAAATCAATGTCATTCTTATAAGTCTTCCGGATCAGAATCTCAAAGAATTATCTGTAAAGCTCGAGAAACAGTATGATATAAAAGCTCGTTACTATGAAACAGACCTTTCTGTGCATGAAAATGTAATGAAGCTTACAGAATGGCTCAACTGTTCTTTTGATGTTCATATTCTGATAAATAATGCAGGGCTTGGAGGAACGAAAAAATTTACGGAAGCTTCTTCGGATTATATCAACACGATTTTACAGGTAAATGTAGCGGCCACCTCACTGATGACACATCAGCTGCTTCCTAACCTTTTAAAACAACCCAAAGCCTATATACTGAATGTGTCAAGTATGGCTGCTTTTTCTCCCATTGGTTTTAAAACTGTATATCCTGCTTCTAAAAGCTTTATTCATTCATTTTCAAGAGGACTGCATGAAGAATTGAAAGATACCAATGTTTTTGTAAGCGTTGTTAATCCGGGAGCAATGAAAACCAATAAAGATGTTTGTGAAAGAATAGAAAAACAAGGTTTTATGGGAAGATTAACACTTTTGAATCCTGATAAGGTAGCTTCATACTGCATCCGGCAATTATTTAAAAAAGATTCCGTAATTATGGTGAACCCAATCAGCTGGCTGGTGATGAAAATTTTACCCATGTGGATCAAGTTACCATTAATGACCCAGGCCATAAAAAGAGAAATCGAAGCATGAAAAAAGTGTGTGTAACCGGAGCAACAGGGCTTCTGGGAACTAATGTTATCCTTAAATTATTACAAAATGGTTATTCTGTTACTGCTCTGGTGCGCCAAAAAAGCAGCTGGCTGGGCGAAGAAAACGAAAATCTGAAGCTTGTGGAAGCAGACCTTCTGTGCGATATTTCAGTGTACCTGACCGATATGGACTGTATTATTCATGTGGCGGCAGAAACACGCCAGAATCTTATCCGCTATGATGAATACAGAAAAGTGAATTACGAAGCTGTTGTGAATCTGTTTACCCATGCAGAATTGATGGGCGTAAAAAAGTTTTTGTTTGTGAGTACAGCCAATACCTTAGGATTTGGAAACACTGCATTTCTAGGAAGTGAAAAAGCACCCCAAATCTATCCTTTTACCCATTCTTTGTATGCACAAAGTAAGCTGGAAGCGGAAGAATATCTTTTAAAAAATAGTAAGAATACGGATGTTATCATTGTTAATCCCACCTTTATGATCGGAGCATATGACAGCAAGCCAAGTTCCGGGAAAATCATCTTCTGGGTATGGAAGAAAAAACTGATTTTTTATCCGAAAGGAGGGAAGAACTTTGTGCATGTGGAAGATGCAGCCAACGGAGTAGTAAATGCCGTTGAAAAAGGAAAGAATGGCGAAAAATATCTTCTAGCTAATGAAAACTTAAGCTACAGAGAGTTTTTTAAGAAAGTGAACCGGATTACCAGGCAAAATCCAATCATGATCCCAATTCCCAACAAACTTTTAAGTTTCCTTGGATTAATTGGTGATGTTTTGAGAAAATTTAAAATTAAAACAGATCTGAGTTCTTCCAATATGAAAGCTCTGCAGATTAGTAATTATTATTCTAATCAGAAATCAATAGAAGAGTTGGGAGTTCAATACCAGCCTATTGATAAAGCGATCAAAGATGCTGTTCAGTATTTTATTGAAAATCCTGTTAAAAATAAAAAAACCAGCTCCTAAAAGCTGGTTTATCCAATTATCTTGTGATTTTCTGAGTTACATTTTTATTGGAAATAACACAGGCTTTGCTGCAGTTATTGGCACTTGAAATATTAACCTGTACCAATGCCGGCAATGACCTGTACTCTTCCTTGTTGTAAGGCGCTTCAGTACCACTGCTTCCACCTCCTTTAATATCATATTGTACCTGGGCTACTCCTGTGAATCCTGCCGCAGGTTTGAAAGAGAGTGCTCCGGTAGTAGGGAAATAGGTCCATGTTCCCTGACTGTTGGTATAAACCCCTCCTGTGATATTAGGAATTACAGCTCCATTGTTATCCAGAAAACGGAATGAATTAAAATCAAGGTTGTTATACGAAAGGGTTGGCGGGTTTTGTCCACTTGCAGACGAATAAGCTGCATCATTAAGTAAAGGGTAGTAGATTGACTTTATCCCCGGGCAACCTGCAAACAAATCATCTGTTACTTCAGCAGCATAAGGTCTTGTAACCCCTAAATTTTTCAGTAAATGTATATTTTTAGCAGCTCCGGTAGATGCTGCAAATCCAATTCTGAAAGTAGAAGGAGGCGAAGTATCCAGAGTCCTTACCGTAGTGTTGGAAATAGTAGTCTCGGTATATTTCAGTGAAGTAGGGTAGTAATAATTGTCAATCACCTTTTCTTTCACCGTTCCGTGCTGGATTTCCAAGGTTATATTATAACCGCCTGCCGGATTGGGAACAAGGGTAACATATGCTTTCCGGAATCTTGCATCATTTTCATTCTGAGGAATTGTAGTTCCGCCACTTTCAATGCTGAACTGTTGAAGTGCTGTATTTTTAATACCTATATATTTTCCTGTTGCCGTATCCAGATAAGCAGATCTGTTGCTGCTGGATGGTAAAGCATTGGTTGCGATACTGTAAAGCAGCGGATAACCGTTATATCCTGCGGGCTCAGCTGAAGACAGATACTGGTTTCCACGTTTTCCTCTTAAAGAGACATTGCTTCGTCCATCGGCTAGGCCTACTCCAAATATTCCGTTTCTAACCCTTTCACCTTGGTTAAAGCTTGTCTTAAAATTTCCGAATTCATCCAGACCTATTCCCAGATAGCCTCCTCTCAGTCCTTCCGTAGATTCTCCACCACGTACAAAACTATATCCTAATCCTCCACCAAAATATCCGAGATTAAGCTGGTCTTTCGGAATAGATCCATCTACCAGGAATATGGAAATTCCATCTCCTCCGTTGGTATTTCCTCCATAAATGGCAAATTCAAACTCGAACTTGATTCCCTGGTCACTTTTGAAAATTTTATCAGCAAGTATCACTCCTCCTGAAATATTATTGACACTTCGGGTAAGTCTTAATCCGTCCGTAGTAAAGGTAGCGTCATTCTGAACACCGCTGGTAGCCACCTTATAGGCTTCCTGAGGCTGTAATCCCTGTGTGAAATTAACAAAGTACGGATAACCGGTTCCCTGTTCATTTTGTGCCTGAATATTTTGTGAGAAAATAAATAAGGAAAAAATAAACAGATATCTTTTGTATCGAAAAATTGAGCTGTTTTTTATCATCACTCAATTATTTAACAACGAAAACAATATTGATAAAAGAACAGTCTGTTGCTGCAGCTTTTACATCATAAGTCATTACTCCATCATCAGAAATAGAAATATTACTGAATACATTAGGATCTGCATCTGTTACATAATAGTAAAGATCTTTACTGGATGGGAAAAAAGGAATTGAAGCGGGAGCACTGGTACTCTTTGCTTTTGGAGATCCAAACTGAGTTTTATACAATGTATATAAATCTTTGGTTCGACCATTGGCTGTTGTGGAAGTGTCAAAAGAAACACTAGGCATATAAAACATTTTTACGGCATTGCTGCTGATACAAAGCCAATCCGGTTTGAGAGGAGTACCGATATTCTGGCTTAAACATTTCTTATCTGTATCGTAGATAAGAAGCGAGTTGGCAGGATTGGCAATAGCATCTCTTTGTACTGTAGTCAGTCTGGGTATCAGCATACCTTTATTTTGGCTGTAAACATCCAGAATTGCACTTTGATCAGGTGTGGCTATGTTAATCCCTACTTGAGCGAAAGAAAATGAACTGGCGAAAATGATTGGTAGAAATAATTTTTTAATCATGATGTCTTAATAATTTTTTATCTGTGTGTATGTTTTTTTGGGGAAAGAATATTTTTAGGCTTAATTCTACAAAGGCAATAGTTATTACTGACACATTCATTAAAACAATGAATTGTTCTGCTCAAATAATAGCCAAATGAGACCTTTTGTTCAAAAGCTCACCAACAGATATAGCAAGTAATACTTCATAAAGAAATATCTTATGCCCACCTGAGCGGTTAGTCGAAAAAATAAATTGATTATGTAGCCGTATAAGCTCTTAAATAAGTAAGATTCATATTCCCTCGTGTTTTTTGCAAATATACAAAGAAATATTCATGTGTTTGTGTTTATAGAATTAATTCTAAACTTCTCTTAATAATTAACATATTTTGGTTTAAATTTTTACATAATTTACAAATCAATAAGATGGTTTTTATTATGCAAATCTTTCTATTCTACTAAGAAATCTTAAAATATGATGATATTGAGGTGTAGATATTTTAAAATAACGAAAAATATTAGTATTTTTAATATTAAAGGATTGAGAAAGACTCTACTTTGAAAAATTATTCAATGCATCATTCAGAGTGCTTACAAAATTAACATGTCCTGTTTTATTACTTTCAAAAATAAAATCCTTCATGCTCTTACTTTCATGTTTACTGAAATCACCTATAATAGCTAATCCTATACGATAGTTTGAGAACTTTTGAAGAATCTCTCCCGCCATTTTTGTTTTTAAATCAAAGAATTCAGAGGTAATGTTTTTTTCATGAAGAATAACTTTATCAAACCCTTGATAATAGATATCTCCCATAAGATCCAGTCCGTCCTGTGCAGACTGGATAATGATGTCATCAGAAATAATTTCTGCAATTTTTATCGTGTTGATTTCGTGTGATTTGATGAACATGGTATGGGTAATTATTTATTTCTTTCCATAAATGAATCTATCGTTTTCAGATAAATCCTTTAATAATTGAGCGTTAGAAAAATCCAGATATAATTCCAGCGTTTCAGGACCCAGTTTCTGATTGATTTCCAGAAACAGAAGTCCATTCTCATTTAAATACTTTTTAGCATCTTCCGCAATTTTTCTGTAAAAGATCAAAGCATCTGAAGTAGGAGAGAATAGAGCCATTTTAGGTTCAAACTCTTTTACAGAATCAGCAATTTCGATCTCTTCTTCAATCCCGATGTAGGGAGGATTTGAAATGATGATGTCGTAATTTTCAGCCAGTTCAAAATTGAGATAATCAGCATGAATGAATTGGATTTCCAATTGGTGGTACTCTGCATTTCTTTTGGCTGTTTTCAATGCGTTTTCAGAAAAATCAATAGATGAAACTTCAGCTTCCGGAAAATGTTTCTTTAAAACCAGAGGAATAATTCCGCTTCCGGTTCCTATATCCAGAATCTTTAAACCTTGAACCTTAAACTTTGAATCTTTAATCTCCCTGATAGCCATCTCCAACAGCTCTTCAGTTTCAGGGCGGGGAATCAGAACATTTTCATCCACAAAGAATTTCATTCCGTAAAATTCTGTTTCACCCAATATCTGCTGATAAGGCCTTCCGGTTTTAAGTTCCGAAACAAGGTGATACAATTTTTCTTCATCGTCAATCAAAAGTTCCTTTTCAGCGAATCTTCTTTGCTGAAATGAATCAAAACCTACAATTTGCTGAATGAATAAAGATGATAAAAACATACTTTCCGACTCTGTATAAAGATCGGAAAGTTCTGTCTTGAAATATTTTTTAAATGCTGAAATTGTCATTTATCTTGTAAAAACCAGTTTTGTATCCGTAGACTTTTCTTCATCAATTCTGTATCCTTCATAGTTGAATGCTTTTACATCTTCCAGTGTTTTGGCATTGGTTTCTGCACAGAATCTCACTACAAGACCTCTGGCATGCTTGGTATACACAACAATGGTCTTCAGTTTTCCATCTTTTAATTCATAGAAATCGAAATCGATCACGGTATGGTTCAGTTTCTTTCTGTCGATTACTTTTCCATACTCATTGCTGGCAAGCTGAAGCAGGACTTCTCCTTTTTTCATTTCAGAATTCAATTGTTCCGTAATCTTTTCTCTCCAGAATTCATAGAGGTTTTTGTATTGCTCAAATTCAAAAGGACGACCCATTTCAAGCCTGTAAAGCATTACTTTATCAGAGGGTTTCAGTAAACCGTAAAGCCCGGAAAGTATTCTATAATTTTTCTGCAGGTAATCTACAGCATTCTTATCCAGTGTTTTGGCATCCAGTCCTCTGTAAACCTCTCCTGTAAAGGCAAACATTGCGGGAGCAGATTCTTTCGCTGTAGGTTTGGATTTCCATTTTTGATTTCTTTCCCAGTTTTCATCAGCAAGCTTAGGTGAAATTTCCATCAACTCAGAAAGATATTTAGGCGATTTTTCTTTTAAATAAGATTGTATCAATGCTGCATCTTCAATGAATCCTGGAGTAGAAGATTTCAAAAGATCTGTTGAATTTTCCACGTTCATTAATTTGGCAGGAGATGTTATAATTTTCATAATGTTAAAATACAGATAAGTGTTTCATATCAATAAAATTCATCATCATCATGGCAATAAAATCAATCATAAAATGACAGATGATCAGAATTTTAATATTTGAATAGCGTTTATAAAATATAGCAAACACGATTCCGATAAAGAAAGGTCCGAGAACCTGGCTTATGGTACCGTAAGTACTATGTAAAATTCCAAATAACACCGATGAAATAACAATTGCAACGGTGGGGTTGTTGTAGATTTTTTCAAGCCTGGACTGTACATAGCCCCGCATCAGCAATTCCTCTACAATAGCAGCGGTAAGGCATGTAAAAATAACTAAAAAATAGTTATTTCTAAAAATGGGAACAAGGTTGAGAAGCTTATTGCTTATTTTTTCCTCTATAAAAAACAGGATGACTGCATTCAGAATTCCTCCGCCAATCAAACAGATAAAATATAAGCTCAGTACAGTTTTGACATAAAATGCAGCTGAATATTTTGTCTCTTCCTTAAGTAAAAAAGCACTTTTTTCAACAAAAATAGTGTAGAGAAATACGAGAATGAGAATTATCCATAACGTAATTCTGCTGAGAAAGAAATTGACTTCTGTAATTCCTTTTATTCCGGTTATCCTTGTGACAGCCGGAAAAGCATACAGCATTGCTGCAGCTAAAATAGTAAACGTGAGTAAAATCCCTACAGCATATTTCCCGGTAAGACTCATCATTAAGTATCCTAAACCTTGAACTTTGAATTAAATGATCCCTTTTCCCTGACGGATAATCTCCGGTTCTCCTGAAGTAAGGTCTACAATAGTAGAAGCCACATTATCTCCATATCCTGAATCAATAACAATATCTACCAGATGATCATATTTTTCTGCAATAAGTTCAGGATCGGTAGAATATTCGATAATTTCATCATCGTCTTTAATGGAAGTAGAGGCAATCGGGTGACCTAGTTTTTCAACAATAAGCTGAGGGATCGGATGGTCAGGAACACGGATACCAATTGTTTTATGTCCTTTATATGCTAAAGGTAAACTTTTATTGGCTTCGAGAATGAAAGTAAACGGTCCGGGAAGATGACTTTTCAGAAATCTGAAGACAGAGGTATCGATAGGTCTTGTAAAATCCGAAAGATGGCTAAGATCATTACAGATAATTGAGAATTTTGACTTCTCAAGCTTCATTTTTTTGAGCTGAGCCAGTTTTTCCATGGCTTTGATATCAAAAATATTACAGCCTAAAGCATAAATCGTATCAGAAGGATAGATAATCAGCCCGCCGTTGTTTAAAGTTTTAATAACCTCATTCACAAGATTTTCCTGTGGGTTGTCCGGATAAATTTTTAATATTTTTGCCATAAAACAAAGATACAAATAATAAAATAGTTTTCATAAAAGTCCTTTATTTAAAAGAAAAATTAGGATTTGTAAAAAATATTCGTACCTTTGCAATCCAATATCGCGGGATGGAGCAGTAGGTAGCTCGTCGGGCTCATAACCCGAAGGTCATCGGTTCGAGTCCGGTTCCCGCTACTAAGTAAGTACTTTCGGTAAGTACTCTAAAAATATACCGCGGGATGGAGCAGTAGGTAGCTCGTCGGGCTCATAACCCGAAGGTCATCGGTTCGAGTCCGGTTCCCGCTACTAAGCAAGTGCTTTCGGTAAGCACTCTAAAAATACACCGCGGGATGGAGCAGTAGGTAGCTCGTCGGGCTCATAACCCGAAGGTCATCGGTTCGAGTCCGGTTCCCGCTACTAAGCAAGTGTTTTCGGTAAACACTCTAAAAATATACCGCGGGATGGAGCAGTAGGTAGCTCGTCGGGCTCATAACCCGAAGGTCATCGGTTCGAGTCCGGTTCCCGCTACTAAGCAAGTGTTTTCGGTAAACACTCTAAAAATATACCGCGGGATGGAGCAGTAGGTAGCTCGTCGGGCTCATAACCCGAAGGTCATCGGTTCGAGTCCGGTTCCCGCTACTAAACGAAAGAGAAGCAGTAAGTATTGCTTCTCTTTTTTTATTCATTTCTCATCGTTTCATTTGTTTTTCCATTGCTGATAAGCTTCTCTCATACAATGACCACACGGACGATAGCCATTTTCTAAAGCTTCTTTCTCACCTGTAAAGAAAACCCTGTTTTCCATCTTCATTCTTTTTCCTGATCGACAGCTGAGTAATCCGTAGATTTTCAATTTTTTATTCCCTCCAAAACAAATGTCTCGGTGGTGGATTTTACTTCTAAGACTTTCGGCTGTGATCTGAGAATGCTGAATCATAGTTCACTTATTTAATAATTAGCTGGTTGCATCATGGAAGATAATTCCTAACGCATATCGATTTCCTTCTCTCACTTCACTTACTCCATGTTTCATATTGACTCTGTGGTACCCCTTTGTTCCTTTTTCCGGTTTAAATTGAGTTGTAAAAATAAGCACATCCCCTTTTTTAGGTTTTAAAACAATGGCTTTTGACTGTGCTCTCGGAATCTGTTGGGTAAGCACAAACTCGCCACCCGTAAAATCTTTGTCAGGTTCACTGAGCATTAATACAATTTGAATAGGAAAGTAGATATCTCCATATAGATCCTGATGTAAGGTGTTAAATCCACCTTTTCCATATTTCAAAATTAAAATCGTAGCTTTTTGCTGGCCGTTAAGATGACACAGGTTCAGGAACTCCTGATGATCTGAAGGAAATTGAGTGTCAATATGTAAAGCTTTAAACCATGCATTGGCAATAGAAGCCAGATATGGGTAAATGGTTGTCCGTATGGTTTGAATAATTTCGGGTAATGGATAAGTAAAATATTTATATTCCCCCAAACCAAAACGATGTTTGGCCATGACGACTGTTTTACGATAAAGAGAAGAATGATCGTAATCTGATTTTAATAGTTCACATTCTTCCTCAGACAGCAGATCAGGAATGATGGCATATCCGTTTTGATGTATTGTTTCCGTAATGTGTTGCCAGTCTGTATTTTTGATGATATGAACAATGTTTTTCATTGGTTTGATTTTATTCTGCAAAAATCTATAGTTCCTCAGAACAATACAATCCGAAACATGCGGTATTCATTGCGAAATTTAATAAAGATCAGGGTAAGTCTGTCTGGACTATGGTTTTAATATGATTCTGGATGATACCACTGGTCCTGTTTAAAGTTATTTTTGCCCTGTTAATAAAAATAGATATAACGATGAATTACATGATTAAAAAGGCAAGTCTTGAGGATCTTGATGAAACGGCTGAATTGTTCAATTTTTACCGTATTTTTTACAGACAGGAATCGGATCTTGAAAAAGGGAAGGCTTTTCTCAAAGAACGGTTTTTAAACAGTGAGTCTGATATTTTCCTTGCTGTAGCAGACGGAAAAGCCGTAGGATTCGTACAGCTTTACAAATTATTTCATTATACCAGATTGCAAAAACAATGGCTGTTAAGTGATCTTTTTGTTCATCCTGATTATAGAGGGAAGGGGCTTTCTGTGGCATTAATTGACCGCAGTAAACAATGGTGTGAAGAAACAGGAGCGTGTGGACTGATGCTTGAAACCGAAAAAACAAATGATATAGGAAACACGCTGTATCCACGCTGCGGGTTTGAATATGACGGACTGCATAATTACTACCACTGGTGGAAATAGAATAAAGTAAGTCAAACGTAATTGTAGAGTACCTTTTTTGAGGTGCTTTACTTCTATAATGAGAAGTAGTATTAGTTCTACAGTTTTGAACATTTAATTCTACAGGTATTTTCAGCCAGCAGAAGGCTATAGTCCTATTTTTGTAAAGCTCTTACAGATCATGGGTAGGACAGTTGATCTGTAGAGTGTATGCAAAAAAATCTCTGCCTAATTTTCTACTTTTTCCCCAAGGGTTTTATGATTAGTACCACAAAACTGCTTTTTCCGGCGGAGATTTTTTGCTTTTGAACAAAAAAGAGAACCACAATTGCGGTTCTCTTTTTTATTTTTAATATGATTTAGATGTTATTGTGCCAGTTGAGCGTAAGGAGTAAGCTTGTTGTCATCAGACATTGTCTGCCCTAAAAAGTCTCTTTTCTGATCCGCTTTCATTCTTCCCGCAGCATCGTTTGCATTGAAGTAAGCTTCACTTAGTTTTGTAGCAATATCAGCAGGTTTGAATTCAAATTTTGTATCTCCTTCAACACCCAGATATCCGTTCTTTCTTGTAAGGTTAGTAATATAATTATTATAATTGATCATCGTACCTCTCAACATATTGTTGTGGTATTCCATACATTTTTTAGCTTTTTTAGAAGAATTGTTCAGGATACAGTTTTTCATATTGTTTCTGTATAAAAACCATTCAGACTCTAAAATGCCATATTCTCTACCCAAAGCAATCTTTCCGTTATTCAAAATATTATTATCGCCTTCTTTTGTAGAGATCGTTTGAAGATGCTGAATAACCAATGGAACGGTAGCTTCGATTTTTGATTTTGTATCTTTTAATATACTAAGATCGGCAGCAGGAGAACCTTTCTTTTGTGCTGTCGTAACATTGAAAATAAGCAGTAATAGTACAATCAATAAATTATATCTTTTCATGAGAAATTTTTAAAGCACTAAAATAAATATAATTTCCCGGTTAAAACAAATACATTTTAATATTTATTTAATAAAATTTAACAATTCTATAATGTATATGAACCATTGTTGTAAAAATGACGTCTTCAAGTTCTTTATTGACATGATTTTTGCAATTTAAATTGTTAATACAACTCAATTCGTGCATCCGAATGGACATTTAGTGTGAAAAAATATTTTGTAGAAGGATAAAAAAACATTACTCATAATGATAGTAGTGTTTTGTAAAGATTATTTATTTGAAATAATGAGTGATTTTATCACTTTCAGGAACCACTTTAGAGTCGAAATGTTCCAGTAATTTTCCTTCCGGGCTGATCAGAAACTTGTTGAAATTCCAGCTTATGGTGGCGTCCATTACTCCATTTTGAGATTTGTGAGTAAGATAATCGAATACAGGAGTGATTTTTGAACCTTTCACATCCACTGAAGTGGTAAGTGGGAAAGTGACTCCATAGTTCTTTTCGCAGAAAGATTTGATATCAACATTGTCATGAAATTCCTGATCTGCAAAATTATCAGATGGAAAACCTACTACAACCAGTTTATCACCATAATCCTTGTAGAGTTGCTCCAATCCTTTGTATTGAGGAGTGTATCCACATTTGGAGGCTGTGTTTACAATAAGAATGTATTTTCCTTTGTATTCAGAAAAATCAATTTTTCCGCCGTCGATAGATTCAATTTTAAAATCGTAAATTGATTTTGCAGGTTTTGTACCTCTTGAATCATCCGATTTAATAAATGACGAAAGGCTTATAATCCCTATAAGCACCATTCCGATAAAAAGTATTTTTTTCATTTAGAAAAGATTTTAATATTAATGTATATGTTATTATTTATTTAATGGTAAAAGCATTTGATCTGCAGCCCATATTTTACCTTCTTCATCTTTAAAGATTTTTCCTTCATTTTCAATTTTTTTCAGGACTTTGCTTACCACTTCCCGTGAAGTTCCCAGACTTTCTGCTATTTCTCTGTGTTTGAGTTTTAAGCCCTTCCAGAAAGTCCTCACCAAGAAAATCAAATTTACAGCGAATAAATTCGTCTGCAATAATATTTTTTTGATCTATTTTATTTATTCTTTATTTTGAGCGGTAGTTGAGCTCGTTTTTTTATTGCTGTGCAAAAACTATTTCTGATCGGGCAAAATATTAGCTTTCGAGATTAAATTATTTTATATACTGCTTTTAGTTAGTTGTTTTATCGCTCTTCCAGCCACTGAAGAAAACGGTAGGCTTTATCTTTGGTGACCAATGGCTTTTCTGGGGTGGTAATTTTCAGACTGACAAGAAGTTTTCGTGAAAAATAATGTTCCACTTCAACAATAGCTGTAAAGTTGATCAGATATTGTCTGTTAATCCTGAAGAACTGAGCTCCTGAAACCAGCTGCCCGATCTCATCCAATGACTGTGGAACTGAATATTCTTTCTGATCGAAAGTCACCAGTACAGTACTTCCAAACTGGCTGTAAAAGCAGGCAATTTTGTCAACAGGAATATTATTGTATTTATTATTGGAAAAGACCAGAAAATTGGTTTTTCCTCTTCCTGTTGTCAGATTATTCAGAATATCTTCCAGTTTCCGGTCGGGAGAAGGAGTGTTTTGAAAGAAGTTTTTAAGGTTATTGATCTTTTCAAAAGCGGACTGAATATCTTTTTTCTCAAAAGGTTTCAAGATATAATCCACTCCATTACTTTTAAAAGCTTCTATTGCATACTCGTCAAAGGCCGTACAGAAAATGACAGGCACTTTTATTCTGACCTGGCTGAATATCTCAAAACAGTTTCCGTCTGCCAGTTGAATATCCATAAATATGATGTCCGGAGTTTCAGTACCAGAAAGATATTCAACAGCCATAGCAACACTTTCAATATACTGTACAATGGTAGCTTCCGGTTGTACTGCAGCGATCATCCGTCCCAATGCCTTTGCGGTTTTTATCTCATCTTCTATTACTAAAACTTTCATCTACTATGGGTAATTTTACTGTGAAATTATGATCATTATGCAATATGGTAAGTTCTTTTTCAGCAAAATGCTTGTAACGTTCTCTGATATTTTCAATTCCTATTCCTGCGGATTCCTGGGGAATATTCTTGGGCTGGAAATTATTTTCAATAATAATATATTCGTTATCACTGTATAATTTTATGATTAACGGATGGGCCAGCGATACAATATTGTGTTTGATGCAATTTTCGCACAAAAGCTGCAGCGTAAACGGAGGAATGTAAGAATTTAAGATCTCTTCCGGAATATCTATTTTAAACTCTATGCCATCTTCAAATCTCGATGTCAGAAGGAAAACATAGGCATCCAGAATTGTGAGTTCCTTTTTTAAGGGAATAAGATCCATTTTTCTGTTGTCTAAGGTAAAGCGATAGAAATCCGCAAGCCTTACCACAAAATCTCCGGAACTTTCATCTTTTATGTCAATCATAGACTTCAGTGTATTGAGACTGTTGAATAAAAAATGAGGGTTAATCTGCTGCTTCAGTAATTCATATTGGGCATTGAGATTATCCGTTCTGATTTGTTCAAGTTCAAATTTAATCTGTTGAGAATTATAAGTCTGATACAAAAGATACAGGAACATATAAATCGTCAGATTGATCAATACGCCCCGGAATTCGTACATCAATACCATGGTATTAAATCCATACTTGGGAAATATAATATGATGAATGAGCACTATGGATGCCATGACAACTACTCCGATGGATAAGCTGATCACCAGTTTTTTATTGAAAAATCTCGTAGATATATTCTGAATAGAAAATTTCGGCAGACTGTAGATATTAAAATACCATACAAACAGTGAGAATAAAAAGGAGATGGAAAAATCTATTGTCAGCTCTCCCAATGTAATATGCATACGCAGTATTTTGGGCACTGAAGCAAGA
This sequence comes from Chryseobacterium sp. AG363, assembly GCF_003610675.1. Lineage (NCBI taxonomy): Bacteria > Pseudomonadati > Bacteroidota > Flavobacteriia > Flavobacteriales > Weeksellaceae > Chryseobacterium > Chryseobacterium sp. AG363. The sequence continues at coordinate 1,596,881 of NZ_RAQF01000002.1, read as the reverse complement.
ATCCCCATAAAAAGAGCACTGAAGAGAATGATTCTCGGATCAATCCTGAATACTTTTCTTCCGTTGGTATTTATATATTTTGCATAGATCATAAATAAAAATCAGGCAGTTAAGCAGTCACAAAGATACAAAAGCTAAATAACGGCACGGCAGCACGTCCGTTATTTAGCACTGAGATTTCTATAAAAACACAAAATAGCGCTGCAGAAAGACATCCCGTAACCAGGCTTGAACCGAATGTAAATTTTTCCATTTTTTTAATAGTTTTTAATGAATACTATTTTTTATATGTGATTTTAAAATCCTGTGTTAAGGCATGATTGAAGGTTTCATACTTAGAATTGTAGAAACTCTGTTTGCAACATCTGCGTTCACCTTCTTCAATTCTTTCCCTTCATATTTTTGATATAGAATTTCTGAGTTTTCTGAGAAAGGCAGTTTACTTTTGATAACTTCTACAGACAGAAGGTTATTGGGGACTTTAGCCCCATACCAATAAGGATCGTCCTTTTGCGACCAGGTAACCAATGCCAGTATTCTTTCTTTACTATTGACTTTTCCAGCATTCTCCTTCAAATCATCAATTGCTGAATCGGTGCCGTAGAGCGTCATCATAGTCTGTTTTTTATGATTGATCGAAGAGGTTACAACCCTTAAGTTCATGGCATTAAAATCAAAACTTTCGGGAAGGGACGCATTTTGATTCACAGGTTCATATTCTTTTTGGGAATTGCAGCTCACAACAAATACGCGCATTATTAAATAAACAATCAGATTCTTCATAGCTTAATGGTTAAGAGGAGAGGTAAATACAAAATCATTGTCTTTCATAGGGCGGTGGCAGCTGATGCACTCGTTGGCGAAATTTGCTGTCTTTCCATAGGGTTCAAGTTTGGGAGATAAAAATCTTGCCCATCCCCATCCTTTTGTAGAAGCGAATTTTTTGGAATCCTTAATCATATATTCCACTTGTTTAAAGGCTCCGGTAGTGACATTCCCATCACTATCTATTATCTGGTCCCATGCTACTTTTGCAATTATGGTTCCATCCGGCCACGGATTTGTTTTATGTTCTTTTGCCGCTTTTACAGCAATATCATTTCCGAATATGATACGCATGGTTCCATTATCAAACCTTTCTGTAGAACTTATCGGTTTCCAGTTTTTATAATCAGGAATATAGCTGATCCCATTCGGTGCAGTAGGGAATGATACTTTGGATGCCTGAGTATGGACGACTTGCTGAAGCTGTTTGTTATAAGCCGAAACCTTTGCAGTATCTGGTTTTTGTTTTGGAGCAAGAGAAGTCACATAGTTTTTCAGGATGCGGATATCATTTTCAGAAAGTTTTGCTTCGGGATGAAGTAATTCGTAGCTTTTTAGAGGCATTGCTTTCAGATTAATCTGGTTAAAAGCTTCCCAAAGTTTTGCATTTTGTGCAGGAGGAGCCAGTTTATCCCATTCAGAAAAATTGAGTCCTTCTTTTCCTTTTTTTATATGATCTGCCACCAACCAATAAGCAGGTGCAATCTGATCAAACCACTTCAAATTTGTCTGATTAGAATGACAATCGAAACACGAACGCTGCAGGATCGCTCTAACTTCAGTAGGCACATGAATCTCTCCTGTTATGGGCTTTTGTACAATTTCAGGTCTGTAAAACTGAATCCCAATAAAGACAAACAGTACTATCACCAGGATGTTTTTTGTTTTTAATTTTTTCAAAAAGCTATTCATATCTCTTTGTTTTTATTCAAATTTCAGGACTTTTTGAGATATGTTTTTCTTAAAATCTGATCAATCGGACAAATTTTACTTTGAATCTGACATTTGTGATTATGAATTTTTTTTAACCTTATTTTTTGATCTGTACTTATCCTTGTTAAGGTTTTAAATCTTAACAAGGATTGCTACTAAAAGAGTTGAAAATCTTTGAGCAATTGGACCTGTTTAGTGTAAAAAAGCAATACAATTGAATAATTTTCTGTAAAATAAACAGCAAGTATTTCCATCCATTCAAAATTTAATAAATTTTAACTATTTTTATTGCATTGATTTTCAGTCGGTTAGTTTTTAAAATGTTTTATCACTAAAAAAATAGTTGTTTGATTCATTTTTATTTCTACATTTGTATAACTAATTTATTAGTGATATAGAATGAGATGATTGTATATCACTTTAATTGATAAATGAACGGAATATGAAAATTCAGACTCTAACAAAAGCAGAAGAACAGGTAATGCAGTATTTATGGAAATTAGAAAAAGGCTTCCTGAAGGATGTGCTTGATCTTTTTCCGGAGCCAAAACCACACACAAATACTGTTTCCACCATTTTAAAAGTATTGAAGGATAAAGAATTTGTAGACTATCATGTATACGGAAGGCAGCATGAATACTTTCCGCTGGTTTCAAAAGAACAGTATTCCGGGAAAACCATGAAGAGCCTTGTGAAAAACTACTTTAAAGGTTCTTACAAAAGTGCCGTTTCATTTTTAGTTGAAAAAAATGAAATGACAGTAGAAGATCTTGAGATGTTATTAGATGAACTCAAAAAGAAAGACTAAGACCTATGGAAGCAATACTTTTATACTTTGGGAAAACTATTTTATGTTCAGGTGTAACATTTTTGTACTATCAGTTGTCATTAAAAGACAAGACATTCCATCATTATAACAGATTTTATCTCTTGGGTGCCATTGTGATATCACTTTTGTTACCACTCATCAGAATAGATGATTTTACGATAGAAGTAAATAGTGATATGTATATGCTTCTTGACAAGATTCAGAATTTTAACACAGAAAAAAACATAGACAATGGTAACCTTTATTTTAACATTATTTTTTCAGCTCTGGGACTGGTTTCTCTCTATTTTTTAGGGAAGCTGTTGTTTGGGATTTTCAAAATCCAGCAGTTTAAAAACCAATTTCAGAAAGAAAGTTTTGACGGGATCAATTTTTACCGTACAGACCTTACCGAAGCTCCATTTTCTTATTTTAAAAACCTGTTCTGGAAGAATACAATCACATTGAATTCTGATATCGGAAAACAGATTTTAAAACATGAAATGGTACATATTGAGCAGAAACATTCTTTTGATAAGATCTTTATCGAGATTATAACCTCTGTTTTCTGGTTCAATCCGTTCTTTCATCTTATTAAAAGAGAAATTAATCTAATCCATGAATATCTGGCTGATAAAAAAGCCGTAAAACAATCGGACACCAAAGCATTTGCGCAGATGCTTTTAGCAAGCCACTTTTCCGGAACACAGTTGCCTGTTACCAGTCCGTTTCTAAGTTCAAACCTTAAAAAAAGACTTAAGATGTTACAAAAACCAAAAACCAAGTTCGGATATGCGCGAAGAATTTTTGCCTTGCCGGTTGTATTCTCTATCGCTTTTGCTTATCTGGTAAATGCTAAAAACAGAGAAATTGAAGAAACAAACCTTTCCATTAAACAAGTCGTTTCAGAAATCAAGAAAGATACGATAAGACCTGAAAAATCAGGTCAGGAAAAAATTGCAGAACTAAAAACCGTATCGCCTGAAGACCATACAAAAATTTCAGGACTTGAAAAGAAAATAAAAGAAAAAGAGAAAGAGCTGGAAGGTTTGGATCCCGAAAGTGATCTCTTCAGCGATAAAATAGAAGAAATAAGCAATCTTGCTTCAGAGATAGGAGAAATTGCTTCAAAAGTTGAGGTTGATAAGTATTTCAATTCTGTTGAATGGAAGAATCAGATGAAGGAGCTCGAGAATATGGAACCTCTCAGTAAAAAAGAGCTTCGAAAAATAGAAAGAGCAGCAAAAAAAGCGGAAAAAGCAGCTGCGAAAATAGGAGAATTGCCCATTCCTCCAGCCTCACCTAAAGCGCCAAAAGAACCCAAAATAACCTATTTTAAAACAAACAGAATTGTTAATTATAAAGATCTGAGCGATCAGGAAAAAGAAGAGGTACGCAAAGCAATGGCCGAAGCTAAAAAAGCAATGAAAGAAGCCACTAGGGCCAGAATAGAAGGAGAAAAAGCACGGGTAGAAGGTGATAGAGCACGTGCTGAAGGTGATAGAATCAGAGTACAGAGTGAAAGAATCAGAATTGATGCGGATAGAATAAGAAAAGAAGCTGAAAAAGCACGCGTGGAAGCAGAAAAAACAGTACAAAATTTCAGAGGAGGTAATTTTACGATGGTAAGTTCTTCTCCTAATGTGATGGTAATGCATGCTGACTTTATTAAAAAAGACGGGAATGGCAATATTTCAATGAATGGAGTTAAAAAATTCAATATAAGCCCCGGTGACGATTCCAGATACAAATACTATATAGACGGAAGAGAGAGTTCCAAAGAAGATATTAATACTTTGAAACCTGACAATATCGCAAGTATGCGAGTTATTAAAGGAAGTCTTGTAAAAGGGACCGAAGGGGAAATAAGAATTGAAACAAAGAAATAAAGTTCCATCAGGCTTTGTCAGTTCCAGATTGGCAAAGCCTTTTTAATACAATTTAGCATAGATTATGGGAAAAAAATATTTGATTTTACTAGCATTTTTAGGGGTTTTTGCCAATGCACAAGTCAACAGATTCTTTTATGACTATAAATACATCGCTGATTCTACCAATAAAGCAGATGTGAAAAGTGATATAATGTTTCTGGACATTGATAAAAACGGATCTAAATATTACAGTCGCGAAAAGTTTGTTGCAGATTCAACAACAAAAGCAGATATTGCAAAGCAGATGAAAGGAGGATTGGGGAGCAGCATTAATATCAAAAAAAATATAAAACCCGGTACAATTTCCTCAACGGTTACAAAAAAGTATCCGGATTACAGTGTTTCATTCTCAGAAAACATTGGGAATACCAGCTATAAAATGCCGGAAGATCAAAAGCCTGAATGGAAAATACTTCCTGAAAAGCAGAAAATCGGAGAGTATAATACCCAAAAAGCAACTACCAATTATGGAGGAAGAAGTTGGGTAGCATGGTTTTCTACAGATATTCCTTTTCAGGATGGTCCTTATAAATTCTATGGATTGCCGGGACTTATTGTTAAAATTGAGGACATTACAGGCTCACATATAATAACCCTGATCGGTAATAAGAAAACGGAAGCTGCATCGCAGGAAGATATTCAAATACCTGGTCTCATTACAATAGGTTTGGGAGGAAAAGAAATAGAGATCAGCAAAAAGCAGTTTAAAAAAGCCTGGAAAGATTATCTTGCTGATCCTACAAAAGATATGAAGCAAACCATGAGCACGCTTCCGGCAGGAGCTGTAGTGCAAATGAAGAATCAGGATGGTAAAAGCATTGATATGAATGAAATGTACAGGAATATTGAAAAAAGAGCAAAAGAAGACCAATTAAAAAATAACAATAAAATAGAACCGGATTTGTTCAAGTAAAATTATATATTTTCTAATATCTGCAGGATGGCATTTTTGTCATCCTGTTTTTTATTTTAACAAAAGACATTGAAGAAAAAAATGATAAATATCAATTCATCATGTTATGATATATTTAGTATCTTCAATGAACAATAAGTAATAGCAACCAAAGTTATATCTCATGACAGAAAAGGAAAAATGTGCAGCAGGGCTTTTATACAATGCCAATTATGATAAAGAACTGATTCAGGAACGTATTGCCTGCAAAGATCTGTGCCAGGAATACAACGGTCTGAAAAACTCAGATACAGAAAACAGATACAGACTTCTTAAGCAAATTATTGGCAGTATAAAAGAGAATATCTGTATAGAACCCAATTTCTGGTGTGACTACGGATATAACATAAAAGCAGGGGAGAACTTCTATGCCAATCATAATCTCGTTATTCTGGATTGTGCTAAAGTAGAGTTTGGTGATAACGTTTTTATCGGACCCAACTGCAGTTTTTATACTGCAGGCCATCCGCTTGATGTACAGCAAAGGAATGAAGGTCTGGAATATGCACATCCGATCACAGTTGGTGATAATGTGTGGTTGGGAGGAAATGTGGTTGTACTTCCAGGTGTTTCTATCGGAAATAACTCGGTGATTGGAGCTGGAAGCGTGGTAACGAAAGATATTCCCGAGAATGTAGTGGCCGTGGGGAATCCGTGTAAGATTGTGAAAAATATCCTGAAAGAATAATATACAGACCACCATAAAAATAATATCCCGGAACGCTACATTGTTCCGGGATATTTTATATCTAAATAAGGATCAGTGATTATGCTAATTTCTGAGAATCTGCAACAAACTGAGCCAATCCGCTGTCTGTTAATGGGTGCTTCAATAAGCTCAAGATCGGAGGAAGTGGAGATGTGATAACATCAGCTCCGATTTTAGCACAGTCGATGATATGCATTGAGTGACGGATAGAAGCTGCCAGGATTTCAGTTTCGTACATATAGTTATCGAAAATCAATCTGATTTCCCGAATAAGGTTCAAGCCGTCTGTAGAAATATCATCTAATCTTCCTAAGAAAGGAGAAACATAAGTTGCTCCCGCTTTAGCCGCCAAAAGAGCCTGCCCCGGAGAGAAGATCAATGTACAGTTTGTTTTGATTCCTTTATCGGAAAAATATTTTAAAGCTTTGATTCCGTCTTTGATCATCGGAATTTTTACAACGATATTCGGGTGAATAGCAGCCAATTCGTCTCCTTCCTTAATCATTTCTTCATACGTTGTAGAAAGAACTTCTGCAGAAATATCTCCGTCTACAAGTTCGCAGATCGTTTTATAATGGTTTTTGATCGCTTCAGCTCCCTGAATTCCTTCTTTGGCCATTAATGAAGGATTGGTTGTTACACCATCTAAAATTCCAAGGTCTCTTGCTTCCTTGATTTGCTCTAAATTAGCTGTGTCAATAAAAAATTTCATTTTGATAAATAGATTTATTGATACAAATATAGGGAATTAATTGGGTTCTGAGGTATGAATTTTAAGTTACGGAGTGACTGGGTTAGAGGGTTTGGGGTCGGGAGAGTAAGTGAGTTTGAGGGTAATTGTTTTATAAAATAATAAAAAAGAAATTTTATACCTATTCCTTAAACTATTATTTTTGCTTCTAGCCTAACTGGTTTAAATTTATCATCCATGAAAAACAAAAGCTTCACTGTCACATTGGAAATCATAGGAATTAATCCCTTTGTATTTGTTCCGGAAGAGATTCTTGAAGAAATTTTTAATGAATCAGGGAGAAATAAAAGTCCTATTGCTGTAAAAGGGACTGTGAATGGGAAAGAATTTAAGCAAAATCTGATGAAATATCTGGGAGAATGGAGGCTGTATGTGAACCTGATAATGCTGAAAAACTCTCCGAAAAGAATAGGAGAAGTTATTGAAGTTGTTCTGGAATACGATGATTCTGACAGAAGTATTTCTATTCATCCCCAATTAGAAAAGGCGATTAAAGAAAGTGCAGTGGCAACAGCAAATTTTGAGAACCTGATTCCTTCAAGAAGACATGAGCTGATCCGGTATATCAATAATTTAAAAACCGAAGCCAGTATTCAGAGAAATATTGATAAAATTATCAGACATCTGCATGGCGAAGCAGATTTTTTCGGAAAGATGATTGAGTAGGATCATAGCCAGACAAAATTTCAAATTTATGTGTTAATAATCCACAATGTTGCTGATGAAGCTTTATGATATACATACGCTTAGAAAGAATCAATGAAATTGATTTCATCTTGGCTTCCTCAAAAATTTAACAATAGTTACTTAATGTTTGCGTTAAATCCAGGCCATGATTTTTGATATTTAAACATATTTACATAAACAAAAATGCCGGAAAAACTTTCCGGCATTTTATTTTTACTAAGAATTTAATGTTTTGCTAAGTTTTACAGCATCTTCGTTGGTTGGGTCATACTGTATAGATTTTGCAATGTGTTCTTTTGCTTTATTAGGATCAGTCTTCTGTTCTGTAAAAGCAAGATAGAAATAAGCGTATGCCAGATTCTTCTTATTTTGCTCTACTTCTTCAGGTTTTACTGTTGCAATATATTTTTCATAAGCAATTTTTGCATTGGCATCATCTTTTGCAGACTGATAGGCGTAGGCCTGGCTGTAATAAGATGGAGCCCAGTCCGGTAATAAAACAGATATTTTTTTCCAGGTATCAATGGCATTAGGCCAGTCTGAAGCATCCTGATAAGCTGCTGCTAATTTTGCTAAAGATTCTGTGTCCTTTGGATTGGCCTCAATCTGTTTTTTAAGACTTTCAATAGTTGGATTCGCTGTTTGACTCGTTGCTGCCGAAGTTTCCGGCTGAGTCGTTTGTGCATTTACAAGACTTACACTTCCTGCTAGTATTAAACCTAAAAATAGGCTATTAATTTTACTCATTTTCATAATCTTATATTTTAAATTCATAATCTAAAATTCAATAATAATTCCACAAAACCTAAAATTTTAGAGGCTTTAAGTTTTTTTAGAAAATATTAACGGGATTGATGTTTTTTTTAGTTTAATTTTTGATTCGTTCATCTTTGAAGCTATCTTTGTAATTCATTTTTTTTATTAATACCTATAATTTCGCCATATGAACATTATATTAGCTTCAACATCCACCCTTTTTGGTGGAGAATATCTGGAATACTTAAGAGAAGAATTAATCCAATTATACAAGGGAATTGACGAAATTGTGTTTATCCCTTTCGCAAGACCAGGCGGGATTTCCCACGATGACTATACGGCTAAAGCACGTTCTTTCTTTGAAACCATCAACATAAAAGTAAAAGGGCTTCATGAATTTGAAGATAAAAAAGAAGCCATTCATCAGGCAAAAGGGTTCTTTACAGGAGGCGGAAATACTTTTTTATTGGTTAAAACTTTACATGAAGAAGGGCTGATGTCTGTCCTGAAAGAAAATGTATCTGAAGGAAAAGCTTATCTTGGATGCAGTGCAGGAAGTAATATCGGAGGTCAGAATATGAAAACGACGAATGATATGCCGATTGTATATCCGCCAAGTTTCGATTGTATGGGATTGGTTCCTTTCAATATCAATCCACACTATCTTGATCCCAATCCGGATTTGAAACATAATGGAGAAACCAGAGAAACCCGTATTCAGGAATTTCTTACTCAAAATGATATCAAAGTGGTAGGGCTTAGAGAAGGAAATTGGATCCGAAGAACAAATGATTCCATTACTGTAGAAGGAAGTGAACTGACAAGAATTTTTGAAAAAGGGAAAGAGCCTTACGAAATAGAATCAGGAAGCAGTCTTTAATGAATAAAGAAGAAATCAACCATTTCATAGAACATAATCTCATTAATTTTTCAGTGAACAGCACCGGATGGAATGATCTGATCCGGAACTTGCTGTATGAATTTGCTGTAGCAGGATGGAATATGGATCATCGTGTCTTTGGAAAAGAAAAGTTTGGTGAATTGAGATGTTATACCTATTCTGAAGATGAAATACTCAATACCAAACTTAAAAAGATTAAAAGTAAATATTCAGAACTTTCTGTCAGGACGTGTGAGATCTGTGGAGAAGAAGGCAAGATGAGAACAATCGGCTCATGGCAGACCACATTATGCCTGAATCACTTTCTGGAACAGCAGCCCGTTATTGAAATTGATGACAAGCAGAATATCAAAAGAAACAATGAGACTGTTCTGAATATTAAAAATATTGTTAAAGCTGAGATAGAATATGATCTTCAGAGATTATGGCTTTTTATAAATAAAACGGAGTCGGTGTATTTTTCATGGCAGGAGCCTAATTATTATCTGCTTTTAAGAACAATTCCTTTATCATTGTTTCCGAAAGACAGACAGCGGGAAATTTCAACATTGTTTCAACACTTGAATGATTGTGAAATATGCGGTTATAAAGCTATGTACCAAAGAAATTGTCTGCGCTGTCATCATGAACCGTGGAATGACTCCGGATATTTTATTCAGGATTACGGAGAACAATCAAATTATATCAAAGAATGCCAGATGGATATTTTCATAGATGAAGATGATTATGAGAAATATTTCAAACATGATTGTTCATTTGAAAAATCTCCTGACCATCAGATTCTTTTCACTTTCGATGACCTTATTGAGTATAAAAAGCTTTTATTTTAACTATATTTGATTAGAATTAAATAGAGCAAAAGGTTCAGCTGCCGGCCAGCATCAATAGTTTTGCGAACTGTATCTGATACCTGCTTGCTTAGATCCAAACAACAATGCAATGAAAAAAACACTTGCTGTTCTTGTGCTTTCTGTACAGATAGTTGCTGCACAGAATATAGCCCAAAAATTAGATAAAGTAACAAAGGATCTTATGGATTCTTCGGGAGCAGTATCTTCCGCTTTATCTTTTTATGTTTCCGATGAAAATGGTAATTTTATATATGAATATCAAGGAAATAAGGGGCTTTCTACTGCTTCTACGCAAAAGATTTTTACAGCAGGAGCAGCACTTGAAACATTAGGGAAAAACTATACCTTCACCACCACTTCAAGCTATTCCGGAAATATCTCCGGAGGAACGCTGAACGGAAATCTTTTTATCAGCTCCAACGGTGATCCTACATTAGGAAGCTGGAGGTATGATGGGTATAAACCTGAAAATTTTAAAAGGAAACTGATTGATGCCATTAAAAATTCAGGAATCACAAAAATATCAGGAGACCTTGTTATTGACGATTCTTATTTTGACCATCAGACGATTCCGGGAGGCTGGCCGTGGGACGATCTTGGGAATTACTACGGAGCAGGAGTTTGGGGAATCAATTGGAAAGAAAACCAGTTTGACATCAATATCAACGGAACTGATTTTAAAAACTTTTCTTATCCTTTAGAAGGCGTCAAGTGGCTTAATGATCTTAAGGCAGGAGGGAACTCGGATCAAAGCCTGATCTTTACTGCTCCTCATTCTGATGTGGCATTGATTAACGGTATGCTTCCTGCTGGAAAAACCGTTACTGTTTCCGGTTCTACTCCTAATCCACCACTCCAATTAGCAACAGAAGTAAAACAATGGCTGAAAGAATCAGGAATTGAAATTTCAGGAAAAGCAATCACGAATTCTCAACTTGAAATAGAGGGAAAGCAGGCTTTAACAGCTCCTAAAAATAATATTCTCCTCACTTATCAGTCTCCGACTTTAGATAAAATTGTCTATTGGTTTTTAAGAAAAAGTGTCAATCTGTACGGAGAAACGTTAATTAAAACTTTAGGCAAAGAGAAAAAAGGTAATTCAAGTTTCAAAAGCGGAGTTTCTTATCTGAAAGAATTCTGGAAATCTAAAGGAATTAATCCTAATATGATCAATTTTGCTGACGGAAGCGGGCTTTCTCCACAGAATTATGTAGCGGCAAAAGCAGAAGTTCAGGCCCTTTTATATGCTAAAAAACAATCATGGTTTGAGGCTTATTACGACGGATTCCCGGTTCAGGATAATGGAATGAAGATGAAAAGCGGGACGATGAGAGATACCAAATCTTTCGCAGGATATCACACCGCAAAAGATGGGAAAAAATATGTATTTTCGATTATCATCAACAACTATCAGGGAAGTGGAAATACAGAGCTGCAGAAAATCCTGAATGTTTTAAAATAAAATACTTTGAGAAAATCCATACTCACCAGACTCAATAACTGGATCATTTTTGTTGTGATGACTACTTTGGTGATTGCTATTGTAGTAGCATCAACATCGCTTATTAATTTTCTCAGAAAAGAGGAGATCAAAAGGATCAGTCTTCTTTCTAAAGCAATTAGAATACAGCAGGAGGTAAAGACTCCGGATACCGATGTGTTGGATCTGCTGCCGGATATTCTGAATATTAACAATACCATTCCATTCATTGTAACAGATAAGTTCAAAAATCCAATTCTTGATCTCGGATACTACAGAAATATTCCTGAAAGTACGATTAAGGATCCTGAGAAATTGCAGGATCTGATCCGGAATATGGAGAAAAATTATGACCCTATTGAGATCAAAGTGCCGGATGGAAATAATCAGTTTGTCTATTATGACAACTCACGTCTGCTTAATAATCTTCGGTATTCGCCCTATATTTTAGGACTGTTTATTTTACTGTATTTTGGTTTTTCTTTCTGGTTTTTCAGAACAATAAAGAAAACAGATGAAGGCTATCTTTGGGCAGGTTTGGCTAAAGAAACAGCACATCAGATTGGAACACCTTTGTCTTCTATGATTGGCTGGATAGAAATAATGAAGCTGGATAATCCGGATTCAGACGGCGTACATGAAATTGAAAAAGATATTGAAAGACTGAGAACAATTTCAGAGAGATTCTCAAAAATTGGTTCTATTCCTGAGCTGAACGACAGAAATTTTAATGAAACCATTCAGGAGAATTATGACTATTTGAAAACAAGAATTTCAAGGAAAATCAATTTTACACTTAATCTTCCAACATATACTGTTCTGGTTCCTCATAACAAAATTCTGATGAGCTGGGTGATTGAAAATCTGGTGAAAAATGCAGTGGATGCGATGAAAGGTGAGGGTTCCATTACTATGTCGGTCTTTGAAAGAAATAAAAATATTTTAGTTGAAGTAAAAGATAATGGAAGCGGAATGACCAAACAGCAGGCCCGAAATGCTTTTAATCCGGGATATTCTACCAAGAAAAGAGGCTGGGGATTAGGGTTGTCACTGGCAAGAAGGGTTATTCATGAATATCATAATGGAGATATCAGGATTTCTCAGACTGAAATAGGAAAGGGAAGTACCTTTAGAATAACGATTAAAAAAGAGGAAATTCTTTAACAACTACTATTTACCATTAAGAAACCTAACAGGTTTTCAAAACCTGTTAGGTTTGAATGTTAAAAATAAAGATTTAAATAAAGAATAAAAGATTAGCTTGAAGAAAAATAAAAAGCGGGGAAATTTTCCCCGCTTTTCTCTTTATTTTTTACCAGTAAGCCACTGGGTCTGTAATTTCAGTTCTTCCGGAGTCGGATTCGCCTTGAATGAAGGGGTTTCCATGGTCATTTTATCCAGAATCGCTTTTCCTTTCAATGTCATTTTCTCTTTCTTACCGGCATTATCTCTTAAAATAGTTACCGTAACTTCCTGTCCGTCTTTAATGGTTCTTGTATAACCAATAAAATCCTGTACTTTTTTGATGTCTACCGTTCTTCCGTCTAAAGCAAGTACCTGGTCAGTGATTTTGAATCCGATACTTTTTGCAAATGGAGATAGTGCAGAATGGTCGTCAAAAGCAAAAGCATTCGTCTTTTCATCAAAACCTGTCTGGTTCGGGTCTTTGATAAACCAGAAAAGAGGCTGGCTTTCCTGCTTTTTAATATCGACACCTACCATGCTCAGATACTGGGCATAAGGTGTTGGCTGGTTTCCTGCAATATATTTGTTATAGAAATCTTTTACCTGAGGATATCCGGTTACCGTTACCAGTTCGTCAATCAGTTTGTCATCTTTGAAAGGTTTGTTTTCACCAAATCTTTGAGACAGTTTTCTGATCATATCACGGTATCCCATTTCCCCGTTGGACAATTTTCTAAGCTCGATGTCTAAGCACATTGCTAAAAGAGCTCCTTTCTCATATACGTTTCTGTACTGATCTTTGTAAGGCTCTACCAATACATTTTTACTCATTACTGTAAATGGCATCGTATCATCATAGCTCTTGGAGTTGGCAATTTTTTCACCAATTCTTTCAAGGAACTGATCTTTGTTGATCAATCCTTCCTGAATCTGGAATAAGTTGGCAAAATATTCCGTTCCGCCTTCGTACATCCATAAGTGCTGAGACATTTTCGGATCTGCATAGTCGAAATAGTGAATCTCTTCTGAATGGGTCTTCAAAGGGTTTACAGTATGGAAAAATTCATGGGAAACCACATCAGTAATGGTATTGTCAATAGCATCTTTCGGCATTGCTTCCGGAAGAACCACACTTGTAGATTCGTGGTGTTCCAAGGCTCCAAAACCTTTTACTTTAGGCCCGTCACCACCAGAAAGATAAAGCATGATGGCATACTTTTTATTGGTGTTCATATCCCCAAGGAATTTCTTTTGGGCAACAACCATTTTTTCAAGATTGTCTTTGAAATCTGCTGCTTTATATTTTCCTGTTGGAGAATATACACCCAGTACAAGATCCATTCCTCCTGCATTGAAGGTAATATAGTCCGGTTTGGTGTACATTAACGGAGAATCTGTCACCTTAGCATAGTTAGCCAGAGTAAACGTATCTGTACTCTCAGATTTATCCTGATCCACCAACGCTGTGGTTCCGTAAAAATCAGTTGGTTTCTGAACCACCAGCTGATAAGGAACATCCTGCATATTCTCAATATACCCAATGAATCCATGAGTATTGATCATGTATACTTTTCCTTCTTCAATATCAGTTCCTGAAGGAGAAAATACGGCTTTATGCTTTGATGTATCCAATTCATCATCAAAACTGTCATTCACAAGATATGAGATTTTGGAAAGTGCCTGAGCATTTTTCAAGGAGTAAGTATTGTCATTTACTTTAGTATAAGTAAGTTCCTTTCCTTTATTATCGTAAAATTTGATTCCTTCGATGAATCTTCCATAGTCGTCTACAGAATAAGTCCCTGGAACCGTTTTGGGGAAATGAAATTTAATATCTCCGGATTTCATTTTTGGAAACTCCATGGTAACGGCTACTTTATCATCTTTTACATTAACAAGGTCAATGGTGGTTTTTATAGACTGAGCATTTGCTAAAAAAGCAGCAAAAATACCAAGGCTAAGTACTGTTTTTCTCATTAGGTTTAAATTAATAGTTAAATAGTTGCTTTTTTTCTGAATTTGTTACGAAGAAAGTATTAAACTTTTCTTAAAATTTCAAGGTTAAAAAAGCGAAAAGGCAAATCTGCTGATGTGCGGATTTGCCTTTTTCTTTATTTGGTTTCCTTATAATTGATATAATAATTCGGGTTTAGCTCAACCGGAGTGCTCTTTTTAAGCTTTACAGTCTGCCATTCTTCCGTTGGAGTTATGGTGTGATCACCATTGATGATGATTGGTAATTTCAGGTTTTTTACCACATCGATATACCGGAACTTTAAAGTATCACCATCCTGGGCATACTCAAGGGTTGGAATTTTTATTGTTCTCAGATACTGATCAAACACTGTTGAAAAATCGATTCCTGATTTTGAGGAGATATAATTTTCTATCTGCTGTGTGGTAACAGTCTGCTGATAAAAGTCTTTATTTAGACCTCTCAGGATTTGTCTGAATTTTTCATCATTATTGATCACCTGTCTTATCGTGTGAAGCATGTTGGCACCTTTCGGATACATATCTCCGCTGCCTTCATTTCTTACACCATACTGGCCAATAACAGGAATGTCATTGTCTATCAATTTCCTGATCCCCTGAACATAGATGTCAGCAGATTTTTTGTCCATATATTTTTCGGTGAAAAGAGTCTCGGAATAGTTGGTGAAACTTTCATGAATCCACATATCAGCCTGGTCTTTTGCGGTAATATTATTGGCGAACCATTCGTGCCCGCTTTCATGAATAATAATGAAGTCCCAGTTTAACCCAACTCCTGTCCCAGAAAGGTCTCTTCCAAGATAGCCGTTCTGATATTTGTTTCCATAGGCTACATTACTCTGATGTTCCATGCCAAGGTGAGGAGACTCTACAAGCTTGTATGAATCTTCATAGAATGGATACGGACCAAACCAGTATTCAAATGCGGAGAGCATAGGTTTCACCTGCTCAAACTGTTTCTTTGCCTTGTCCAGATTATAGTCAATTACCCAATAATCCAGATCCAGTTTTCCTTTTTCACCCTCAAATGTATCTTTGAAGTTTACATATTTTCCTATGCTTGGGATAATGGAGTAGGCGTTGATAGGATTTTTAACTTCCCAGGTATAAGTAGTTTTATTTCCGGTTGTTTTTTTATCGGTTAGTCTGCCATTACCTACACCTACCAGATCGTTAGGCGTTACAATTTTCATAATGATCCCGTTATCAGGTTCATCACTCCAGATATCTTTGGTAGGAAGCCATATGGAAGCTCCTATTCCTTCGTCAGCAGCAGTCATCCATGGATTCCCTTTTTCATCTTTCGTGAAAACCCATCCGCCATCCCATGGTGCTTTTTTTGCTATGGTAGGCTTTCCGGAATAGGTAACGTTAATGGTATATTTTTCGCCTTTTTTGAATTTCTTATTCGTTGTAATGAAGATAAAGTCTCCATCTTGTTTATAATTGGCAATAGGAAAATTCCCTTCCACCTTATCCGCTTTCATCGGCTGTTGAAGGTCAATCTGGAAAACAGGATTGGTAACATCTTTTATGATCTCAAAACTGATTTTATTATTTCCTTTAATGCTTTTCTGTTCAAAATCAGGTTCTACAGAAAGATCATATTTTTTGACATCCCAAAAATTTCTGAATTCAGTATTAGAACCTTTTAAAGTATCCTGTTTAGTGAAAACCTTATCCTTTTCAAAGAACTGTCCGAAAACCAGTCCTGATGCAAATAAGAGTGTATATGACAATTTTTTCATTTAAACTTATATTAAATCTTTTCAAAAGTATAAAATTAAATTAATAGCACATGCCGGAAATCAAATTAAATACAGATTTTAAGAAGGTATAAAAAAAGCCCGGTCATTGCCGGGCTTTAAAACTGATTAGTTTTATTTTTTGATGAATTTCAGATTTGAAGTCGTTCCTTTATCTTCAATTGAAATAATATAAGCTCCTGTACTTAGGTTTGATACAGAGATTTTATTATCATTAATCTGGCCATTCATTACTTTTTGACCAGCCATATTTGTAATGATAAATTGAGCTTTAGATGAAATCTGAGTTACGTTCAATACATCACTTGCCGGGTTAGGGTAGATCTGGATTGAAC
The DNA here is from genome assembly GCF_003610675.1 of Chryseobacterium sp. AG363. NCBI lineage: Bacteria > Pseudomonadati > Bacteroidota > Flavobacteriia > Flavobacteriales > Weeksellaceae > Chryseobacterium > Chryseobacterium sp. AG363. The sequence continues at coordinate 1,580,016 of NZ_RAQF01000002.1, read as the reverse complement.
TCTTATCTTTCACTGTCTCACTGGTAGAAAGCTGTTGCTGAATCAATACCGGATAATCCTCAACTTCACCATACTGCTGGTTGCTACATCCGCTACTTGGTTGACTTTCATATCCTAATACAACTCTCATAATTACGTTTCCTCCGGTATAAGCGTCTGCAGGTACAGAGAATGTTCCGGAAACAGGTGATACGATACTAGGTGCGCTGGTATAGATGACTTCAGAAGAAGAGAATACTCCGTCTTTGTTAAAATCTATCCATGCTGTTACTCCGTCGTTATACTGAGAACCTGTCCATCCTTTGGTGATACTTACATTATTTCCTGTAGATCCGGACATCAGCGTAATCAATTTTGAAGGATCTGTAGTATAGTCTGTATAAGGTGTATTGCTGCTGCTGTTTGAAACAGCGCTCATACCCGCACCAGTTACTGTAACATTGGAAATATACTCGTCAGCAGCATTTGTTCCTGTGATTGAACACTTAGCAAATGGAGAGGTTGTAAAATTCGTTGATGCTGAATAAGAACCAACAGAAGCACTACAAACATTAGCTACCTGTACTTCATATTGAGTAGCTTCAGTAAGTCCTGAAATGTTATAGGAGTTTGTTGAAACAGGTACTGTAGTCCATGTTGCTGTTCCTACTTTTCTATACATTACAGAGTATGTTGCTCCTACTAACGCTGTCCAGTTTACAGATGCTGAAGTTCTTGTAATACCGGTTACAGTAATTCCTGTTGGAGCAGATGTTGTACAAGCACTCGCAGATGCGGATACAGTAGCATTTCCAATAGCGTAGAATACATTATCAATGGCGCTTACTCTTATTTTTACACTGGCACCTGTTGCCAAAGAGGAGAACGAGAACGGCTCAGATCCGTCATTCGCTGTAGATGGACTGATAACGGTCCATGTAGTTCCATTGTCTGTAGTATAATCTATTTTAACGTTTTGTACATTATAAGGAGCGTTATTGGTGTTTACCACATCCCATGTAACCGCTCCAGGTGTATTATTGTAAACCGTAGTTGATGTTACTTTGAAAGGACCTTCATTTCCTATATCTACTTTCATCAGACTGCTTTGTGTCTGTTGTTGTGCAGCATCCGGATTATTATCTCTCACGGTTACTTTGAAATTCATTGTTCTTGGTATGTTGGATACTGTCTCCCAATCAGAAGCACTGGTAAGAGTACCATTAAGAACATTAGTGAATTTAGGGAAATAACGGGTAGGGGAGGTTGTAGGCATTAGAGATCTGAAATTCGCTCCATTATTTCTGGTTGCACTTACGGGCCCAAAAGCAGATGTAGCCAGATCATATTGTTCCCAGGTATAAGTCATTGGATCATTTTGTGTATCTGTTGCAGAAGCTGTTAACACAAAGGCTGTTCCTTTAGGGATCATTTTATTAGCCATTGGCTGAATAGAAGGAGGTGTATTGGCTACATTCGTAATAATTCCACAGTCCTGAGCATTGACATATGCACCTACTTCTTCAATATTTTTAGTATGAAAATAAGCATCCGAATGCATCTGGACATTGTAGTTTGTAATACCGGCATATCCCATAATGGAAGATCCGGATCCCGGTTCCATATGGGCACCATGTAAAGCAATAGACATAGTGTGTGCTGCACCGAACTGGTGGCCGATCTCATGCGCTACAAAATCGATGTCATAATTATCTCCAAAAGGCTGATCCGGAGTAGAAGGAGAAGTAATTCCTGCCCCTTTAGAAGTTGCATCATTATTATTTGCAGGGTTTCTGCAGACATTTCCTACATCTCCGGCGCTTCCACCACCACCTCTGTGGCCAAAGAAATGTCCTATATCATAGGCGGCATTACCTACACCGGCAGTATTGGTAAGCGTTTGCTGAAGCTGCAGGTTCCATGCTCCAGGAGCGCTATAGGTTCCGTTTGAATTGGTGATTACATTTGAATAAGGGTCCGTAGCCGGATCTGCAAATATAAGTTGTGGAAGATCCTGTACAATCATATGGATTCCAAAATCTTTTTCAAAAACACCATTTACACGGTTCATTGTAGCGTTAATGCGGGCTGCTGCTGCAGGAACACTTCCGGCAAGTTGCGTATATTCACCGTTTACAGAGATCGCAATTCTGTAGGTTCTGTATTTTTGTTCATTACTTTTATTAGCGCTTCCTAAACCCTTTAAAACATTTTTTGTTTTAAGCAGTTTATTCATTTCTTTCTTTGCCTTTTCAGGCTCAGAAGTTCTACATTCAAAAGGATCTTCATGAGATTTGTTGGATTTGAAAAAAACTCCATATACATCCTTTTCTTTATTGATCGGTTCTATGAATTCGTATTTTCCTGTATCAGTATCGAATGTCATAGACTGAAAATCGTTTGGTGCTGTACTGAACCGGATTTGCTTATGCGGATTATCCAGCCCGATACCTGAGTATGCTCCCAATTCATATCTGTCCGCCATAGATTTTTCTACTACCGGCGAACTGTAAACAGAAAATCTTTCAATTCTTCCATCTGCTGTAGGGAGAGAAACGATTACAGCGCTTCCTCCTTTTCCTGCTTCAGGAGCATTCTTTAGTTGATTTCTTAATGCAGAAAGATCAAATTTGTAGGCATATTCTACTTTTACTTCTTTTCTTACGGGCGTAACTTTTTCCAAGACTGGTTCCCAGCGTTGTGCCTGTAAACCACTTAGACTTAAAGCCAATGCACAGACGAAAATAATTCTCTTTTTCATATTTTTTTATTGTTGTTATTGAAGTTTTAAATATAGTGTATTTTTTTAAATCTTTAGTTAGTGATAGATTGTTAATTACTCCCAACTTTATAATTTTAGTTGAATTTTATTGTTGTTTTTAATTATATTAAGAATAGATATAATTAAGGTTGATTTTTTTAAATAAAAAAAGTGCTACCATTCAATTGAATAGTAGCACTTAAGCTTTATTAGTAAAAAATACTTTTATTTCTGTACTGCAGGAAGATTTCCGTTGCTCTTCTGTACTTTTTTATAAGTGAACGTACACATCATAATACTGAATTCATATAAAATAAGCAGCGGGAATGCAGCCATCAACATACTCAGAACATCTGCCGGGGTAATAATTGCAGCCACTACCATAATCAGAACAATAGCATGACGACGGTAGGTTTTCATAAATGTAGGCGTCAGAATTCCGATGCTCGTAAGGAAGTAGATCAAAATCGGGAAAAGGAAAATAACGCCCATACCCAAAACCACCTGTAAAAATAAAGTGGTATAATCACTTAAATCATAAAGCGGAACGATAATGTCTGAGATTTTAAAAATAACCCCGAAATTAACGGCGAACGGAAGTATAAGGAAATAACCGCATAATACTCCGGTCATGAAAAGAATCCATACCGCATTAATAATATAAATAGAGTTTTTTCTTTCTCTCGGATGTAAAGCTGGGCCAATAAAACGCCACAGTTCCCAAACAATATAAGGAAAAGCAGCCACCATTCCTCCAAAAATTGAAACAGCCATCATTACATTGAACTGCTGATACAACCTCTGTACACGAACTGGGAAGTCCTTTGGGAGATGAATACTGTCTTCCCCCAAAATCATTCTTGAAAAATGATTAACCACTCTGAAAGTCGGAAAATCATTTCTGGTAGGCCCAAAAAAGATATGGTCCATAATCCAGTTGATATTAAAACCAACCACAAAAGCCGCAATTATGATAGCAATAATCGAACGGATCAGATGCCCTCTTAATTCTCCTATATGTCCAAGGAAGGACATGTCTTTACCATCACTCACAGAATAAAATTTTAAAGCGCAAATTTATAAAATATTTAATTAAATGACGGATGTTGGTTTTTAAAATTATCGAGGTACATATAAAGCAAAATCAAAATCCCTTTCTTTAATATCCATTTCTGTTAAAAGGTCTTCTGCGGCTACGTTGATTTTTTTCCACCTTTCATCATGGCTAAGATCTATTGATTCGAAAACCCATTCTTCTTCTGTGACTTCATCCGACACCTTTTTAAAATCTGATATTTTCTGTCTCAGTGATTCGTTGATGAACTTATTCCTGAATAACGATTCTATTTCTTCGCTGTATGAGAATATACGCAAATCATCTCCGATATCTGTCAGAGACAGGCAGTCTGCAACAGAATGAAACTTTTTATCATCATAAGTACAGAAGATCAGGCATCGTATGACACGATCAAAATAGTCCTGACTTTTTTGATCATAGTACGAATTTCTATCATGAGTAGAATATTCAGGCCTATGATCAGGTTCCAACGGAAAATGATGTACCTTATTACTTTGTGAATCCTGATAGTCAAGATATTTTTTCAAAAATATTGGGAATAGAATCAGTAAGTAAAGAATAATCATCATAATACCTTAAAAATATTTAATTAAATTGCTGATCCGAAGGTATAATGCCTGAAATCTATTATTTGAATTCTAGTTAATCCCTTCGTCCAGCAGTTTATGCAGGTCTATAATCCCGAAATATTTTCCGTTTTCCGTTACTACAAGTTGACCGATGTTATTTTCTTTCAGAACTTTCATGGCTTCTTTAGCCAGAGCTTCCTTTTCAATTGTTCTTGGATGGGCAGACATGATATCTTTAGCCAATACTTTACTGATATCTTCTCCTTTCATCAGCATTCTTCTTAAATCTCCGTCTGTGATAACACCAATAATCTGATCTTCATTGGTCACGACTGTAATTCCGTGGCTTGAAGCACTGATGGAAATGATGACATCTCTTATCGAAGAATCTTCTGTTACCTGAGGTTTTTGGGAAGAAAGAAACTGTTCTACTTTAGACGTAAGATTCTTTCCTAGGCTTCCTCCAGGGTGAAATTTGGCGAAATCATTAGCTTTAAAATCGTTCAGTTCCATTAAAGCAACAGCTAAAGCATCTCCCAAAGCCATTTGTATAGTTGTAGAACTTGTAGGAGCCAGTTTATTCGGGCACGCTTCAACGTCCACATGAGTATCCAGAATAACTTCTGAAAACTCAGCCAGTTTACTGGATTTATTTCCAGTCATTCCGATCAAAGCAGAAGAATAATCTTTTAAATAAGGAACCAGATTGGCAATTTCAGGAGAATTTCCGGAATTGGAGATGCATAAAACAACATCCTGTTTCTGAATAACTCCAAGATCTCCATGAATAGCTTCCGAAGCATGTAAAAACTGAGAAGGTGTACCTGTAGAATTTAAGGTAGCCACAATTTTGTTACCCACATGGGCAGATTTCCCTATTCCTACTACAATGAGCTTTCCTTTTGCCGAGTGAATGATCTCTACAGCCCGGGCAAATTGGTCATCAATTCTGTTTTTTAATTTTTCAAGTTCAGAAATTTCTATTTCTAAAGTGCTTTTTGCAATTGATATAATGTTGGTTCTATCCATTTTACGATGATAAGGTATACAAAAAAGTTTATAAAAAACGTTATATTTTAAAAAGAATATTTAATATAAATTTTATTTTTTATAAATTCGTTCGCTTTTATTTTAAGCAGAATTTTTATAACTTTGGGTGAGATGCAAATTTAGCAATAGAAAATTAGATGAGCGCAAAAAAAGCCAATTTATCAGGCGAATTGAAAAAGTATTTTGGGTTTTCTACATTTAAGGGCCAGCAGGAACAGATTATAGATAACCTATTGAATGGGAAGGATATATTTGTTTTAATGCCTACAGGTGGCGGAAAATCATTATGTTACCAGCTTCCGGCTCTTATTTCGGAAGGAACAGCAATAGTAGTTTCGCCCTTAATAGCGTTGATGAAAAATCAGGTAGATGCCGTGAACGGCCTTTCATCTGATGATGGGGTAGCACACGTACTGAATTCATCATTAAACAAAACGCAGACCAAACAGGTTTTTGACGATATCAAAAGCGGCAAAACCAAACTTCTGTATGTAGCTCCTGAATCATTAATTAAAGATGATTACCTGGATTTTTTGAAAGAAGTGAAAATTTCTTTCTTTGCTATCGACGAGGCTCACTGTATTTCAGAGTGGGGACATGATTTCAGACCGGAATACAGAAATCTGAAACAGATTATCGACAAAATCGCCAATGTACCGGTGATTGCTTTAACGGCTACTGCTACTCCTAAGGTTCAGGATGATATCCAGAAAACTTTAGGAATGACCAATGCATTGGTATTTAAAGAAAGTTTTAACCGTCCTAATCTATATTATGAAGTATGTCCTAAAATCAATGTAGATAAGGAAATCGTTAAATTTATCAATCAGCATAAAGGGAAATCAGGAATTGTTTATTGTCTGAGCCGTAGAAAAGTGGAAGAATTTGCCCAGCTTCTGCAGGTAAATGGCATCAACGCTCTACCTTATCATGCCGGTCTTGACCAAAAAGTGAGAGTAGCGAATCAGGATAAATTCCTGATGGAAGAAGTAGATGTAATTGTGGCTACCATTGCCTTCGGGATGGGAATTGATAAACCGGATGTCCGTTTTGTCATTCATTACGACTTCCCAAAATCATTGGAAAGCTATTATCAGGAAACCGGAAGAGCGGGAAGAGATGGAGGCGAAGGTCATTGTCTGGCATTCTATGATCCGAAAGACATTGAAAAACTGGAGAAATTCCTGGCTCAAAAACCCGTTTCAGAAAGAGAGATCGGATTACAGCTTTTGAATGAAGTTGTAGGCTATGCGGAAACTTCCATGAGCAGAAGACAATATATCCTATACTATTTTGGAGAAAGTTTCGATCCGGTAAACGGAGACGGAGCCAAGATGTGTGACAATTCATCCAATCCACCAAAATTAAAGGATGCTACAGCAGATTTAAAAAAGGCGCTGGAGCTGATCAGTGATACAGGAGAAAAATTCAAATCTAAAGACCTGATTTCCGTTATCGTAGGAAAAGAAAATGCGGTAACAAAATCTTATAAGCTGGAACAAAGTTCTCATTTTGGTTTTGGGAAAGACGAAAAAGATAATTACTGGAAAACAATTTTGAGACAGGCCACTGTTCAGAATTTTTTACAGAAAGATATTGAAACCTACGGGGTTTTAAAAATTACAGAGAAAGGAAAAAGTGTCCTGAATGGTAAATCTAAAGACATCTTTTTAATTGCTGAAGACCGTGAATTTGATCTTACTCAGGCAAAAGCTGAGAGCGACCAGGTACAGCAGCAGGCTGGAGGAGGGCTGGATCAGAACCTTTTCAACCTGTTGAAAGAATTAAGAAAGAAAGTAGCCAAAAAACACGGAATTCCACCATACACCGTATTTATGGATCCAAGTTTGGAGGATATGACGGTTCAGTATCCAATAAGTGTAGATGAGATCACCAAAATCTATGGTGTAGGTGAAGGAAAAGCCAAAAAATACGGTAAAGAATTCGCAGATTACATCAAAACATACGTAGAAGATAACAATATCGAACGTACTCAGGATATGGTATTAAAACAGGTGGCCAATAAATCCAGCCATAAAGTTTTCATCATCCAGAGCACTGATAAAAAGATTGACCTTGAAGATATAGCAAGAGCTAAAAACCTTTCTATGGATGAACTTCTTAAAGAAATGGAAAGAATTGTCTATCAGGGAACAAAACTGAATATCGATTACTATATTGAAGATAATTTTGATGAAGACATTGTAGACGGATTCATGGAATTCATGAACGAATCTGAAAGCGACAGTATGAAAGTATTGCTGGATGAATTCGGGGATGAATTATCTGATGAAGAAGTAAGAATGTTGAGAATTAAATTCATCAGTGACGTAGCAAATTAAGAAAATATTAATTAAATAAAGTAAGCTTTTCATTAGAAAGGCTTACTTTATTTTTATAGCGTATTAGGTGTATAATAGATAGTAAATAAAATAAGATTTTAAAGCTAAGTTAATTTCTGTTAATTGCTATCAAAACAGTAATCTTCATCCTTCCGATATTTGACTTTTAACCAAACTTTTTAGTAACTTTGATAAGATGAAAAAAATATCTGTCATATTTATTCTGCCGGACTTAGAAACCGGGGGCGCAGAAAGGATTGTTACCACAATAGCGAATCATCTTTCCAGAGATCGGTTTGAGCCTAAGATTTTGCTGTTACGTAAACAAGGCGGATATTTGAATTTTCTGAAAAAAGATGTAGAAATTATCGATATCAATACCGAAAGAATAAGACATTCTTTAAAACCCATTTTAGGAGAAATCTATAGAAGGAAACCAGATATTGTATTCTCCGGTTTTGGTGAAGTAAATGCTTATTTGTCCCTGTTCATAAAACTTTTTCCAAGAACAAAATTCATTGCAAGGGAAACTAATGTGGTGACTCAGCATGTAACCCGCAAAGAGATTAAGTTTTTCTATAATTTTTACAATAACTATCAGAGAATCATTGCTCAAAGTGATGATATGATGAAAGATCTTGTGGATAATTTTAATATTAAAAAGAAAAAAATTATCAAAATCAATAATCCTGTAGACTTTGATTTTATTGAAGATAAAATGGCTGTTTCTTTAAAACCTGAATGCTTCAAATACAATTATAAAAATGTAGTGGCCATTGGAAATCTATCTTCCAGAAAAGGGTTTGATAACTTGCTGAAAGTTTTTTCAAGGCTGAAGAATGAAAACATTATGCTTCATATTTTAGGAGATGGAAAAGACAAAGATCTTCTGCTTCAGACAAAAGAGCTTTTAGGATTGAAAAAAGTGATTTTCCACGGCAGACAGGAAAATCCCTACCAATATCTGAAATATGCAGATTTATTTGTGCTTTCTTCACGATACGAAGGTTTTCCCAACGTTCTTCTGGAAGCAGGAGCGTGCGGAACTTATTCTTTAGCCAATAACTGTCCAGGCGGAATCAATGAAATCATCCAGCATAATGTAAATGGTGAAGTTGCCAATATTGAAAACTATGATGGCTTTGCCCAGCAGATTGTAAAGGTACTGCAGAGCAATTATAACAGAGATGCCATAAAAAACTCTATTAAATCAAGGTTCTCGAAGAATATTATTCTGGATAAATATGAAAAGGTTTTGTTGGATCTGATCAAACCTTCATAGCCCTATTTGCTTTATAGGCTGTTAATTTCTTACTTTTGGAGTTATAAATTTTATCTGAAAACCAATTTTTTCATTCATGAATAAAATCCAAAAATTAGGATGCGCCTGCGAGAAACCGAACTCCAGCTATACAGAATATAGAAGCTCAGCATTAGGAATTGATCATACCAACGGAAGATATGGAGAAGTAACGATTCAACAGTGCAAGTTGTGCCAAAGAATATGGATTCATTATTTTGTGGAATATGAGCATTATCCTAAATCAGGGAGATGGTACAAAGGAATTGTTTCGAAAAAAGACCGTCCTCAGATCACTCCTGAAAATGCAGTAGAATTTCTGGAAGGCCTTGAATGGTATGTGTATGGTGGTTCATTTTTTGAAAGTACAGGCGAATTCGGACAGGGAAAATTGAATCTGTAATATTTGTATTGATTTAATAATATCAAATCCATGAAACCATTTATCATTGTTATTTTGATGCTGAATACTGTTGTAATGACGGCTCAGCAGAAGTCCATTTCCAGAAAAGGATTGTTAAAAACAGCTCTTGATCAGAAAATGAAATCTACCGAAATTCAGGAAATAACAATGGCCGCCGGACAAGGAGCTCCTGAACATCTGCATCCCTGTCCCGTTTTGGGAATCATCAATTCCGGTGAAGCTGTTTTTCAGATCCAAGGAAAAGAAAAAGTGATACTTCATGAGGGAGATGCTTTTTACGAACCTAAAAATGTGAAAATCCTTCATTTTGACAATGCATCATCTGACAAACCTCTTGTGTTTACCGCAATTTATCTCAAAAAAGGGAATGAAGAAAATATAAAGTTCATAAAATAATACTTTTCATCAAACTAAAGCATATAATTATCATTTTTAAAATTGATAAAACTCACTTTGGTGCTTGGTAATTTATATGTAAATTTGTGAGAATTAAGATAGATAATAATAAACAAATTCATACAATAACATGAGTCAATTCGATGTTACCGTAATAGGTTCTGGTCCCGGTGGTTATGTTGCTGCTATCCGTGCAGCACAATTAGGTTTCAAAACAGCAATTATTGAAAAATATTCAACTTTAGGCGGAACTTGTCTTAACGTTGGATGTATTCCGTCAAAAGCGCTTCTTGACAGCTCTGAGCATTTCGAAAATGCAAAACACAATTTTGCAGGTCACGGAATCATCATTAACGAGCCTCAAGCAGATATCGCGAGAATGATCGAGCGTAAAAACGAAGTGATCAAGCAGAATACAGACGGAATCAGCTATCTGATGAACAAAAATCAGATTACTGTTTTTGAAGGAGTAGGAAGCTTCGAATCTGCTACTCAGATTAAAGTGACAAAAAACGACGGTTCTTCTGAAACGATCGAGTCTAAATATACCATTATTGCAACAGGTTCTAAACCATCTACATTACCTTTCATCTCTTTAGACAAAGAAAGAGTGATTACTTCTACGGAAGCTTTAAACCTTAAAGAAATTCCTAAGCACTTAGTAGTAATCGGTGGTGGAGTTATCGGTCTTGAACTAGGTTCTGTATACCTTAGATTAGGAGCTCAGGTAACTGTTGTTGAATTTATGGATAAAATCATCCCTGGAATGGATGGAGCTTTAAGCAAAGAATTGACTAAAGTTCTTAAGAAACAAGGAATGAAATTTATGCTTTCTACTGCGGTTTCTGCAGTTGAAAGAAACGGAGATACTGTAAAGATCACGGCTAAAGATAAAAAAGGTGAAGAAGTAGTTGTAGAAGGAGATTACTGTTTGGTTTCTGTAGGTAGAAAACCTTACACAGACGGTCTTGGTCTTGAAAAAGCAGGTGTTGAACTTGACGAAAGAGGAAGAGTAAAAGTAAACGACCACTTACAGACGAATGTTGCTAATATCTATGCAATTGGTGACGTTATCAAAGGTGCGATGCTGGCTCACAAAGCTGAAGAAGAAGGAGTTTTCGTTGCTGAAACATTGGCAGGACAAAAGCCTCACATCAACTATAACCTGATTCCTGGTGTTGTTTATACATGGCCGGAAGTTGCTGGAGTTGGTAAAACTGAAGAGCAGCTAAAAGAAGAAGGTGTTGCTTACAAAGTAGGATCTTTCCCGATGAGAGCTTTAGGTAGAAGCCGTGCAAGTGGTGATATCGACGGTCTTGTGAAGATTATTGCAGACGAAAAAACAGATGAGGTTTTAGGAATGCACATCGTAGGAGCAAGAGCTGCTGACCTTATTGCTGAAGGAGTAATTGCTATGGAATTCCGTGCAAGTGCTGAAGACATCGCAAGAAGTTCACACGCTCACCCAACCTATGCAGAAGCGATCAAAGAAGCTGCATTGGATGCTACGGCAAAAAGACCTATTCATATGTAATATCTGATTAAAAGATTTAATCATTTAAATATTTAAAATTAAAGGCTGTTTCTTATGGAAACAGCTTTTTTTGTGGTGCTTTTGGCATGAAAATGGAGATCGTATTTGAAAATTTCATGTATGAAAAAGATTTTTATCAGTTTGATGCTTTTGGCAGGAATCAGCTCATGGGCACAGGAAGCAGGAAAGGCAGGAGAATTATTAAAAAATGAGGCTTCCACTACGGAAATGAGAACCTCTAAAAGCCCGGATGAAAGAAATAAAACTTTTGATCAACCGAGATCTGGAAATAATACAACTCTGAAAAGAGGAAATGAAAATAGAATAAAAAATCCTAATTATCAATGGAACAGAAACTACGGTTATGCAGAAGTTTTTCTGAGAATTCCTGAACAGGGATTTTTTACTGTGGAAGTTGGTGATCAGATGATGGCAAACGGTTCAGGAAAGTATAGGTTCTTTGATTTATCATTAGGGAGAATGCCCATTTCAATCTATGAGAATGGCCTTCTGATCTATAGAACAACATTGATGCTTCGTAATAACAACAGAATGGTGCTGGATTTCTTTACCAACGAAGGTCTCTATCTTCTGGATTCTTATCCTGTGCAAAATCAATATGGATTTAATGACTGGAACGATATCTGGAACAATCCTTACGGAAATCATTCCGGAGACTGGTCTCTTCAGGGAAATGTGATGGATAATCATTCTTTCCGCCAGTTTTTTGATATGATGATGAACAATGAGAGTTTTGATGAAGGGAAAATTAAGATGATCAATCAGCAGATGCGTACCTCTATGTTTACTTCAGTACAAATAAGAGATCTGGTGAAAGCGCTCAGTTTTGATAATAAGAAATTGGCACTCGCTAAATCGATGTACCAGAATTGTGCAGATAAAGACCGTTATTTCTTGGTTTATGATGCTTTTGATTTTGAAAGCAGCAAACGTGAGCTGATGGATTATATTTCGAACTTATAATGTTCAATAGAAACGGGCTTTAGACCATTTATTTTATACAATCAATTCATTGGCTTCAGCCCAAACATATCTTTAAAACATTACATTTTTCATAGTTTCATAACTTTTTGTAAAGCAATTAAAACAATTATAATTATATAGATTAGGATAGCATCTTCAAATTTACGTACCTTTGTCAGCTAATTTTATCATCAATGCAACTCGGAAAAACTCAAACTTTAACAATTTCAGAAAAAATTAATTCAGGATGGATCCTCGTAGATGAATCCGGTGAAAAGGCTTTTCTACCCAAAATCTTTATTCAGGATGAAAAAGAAACAGGTGAGGATGTTGAAGTTTTTGTGTATCAGGATGACGATAAATTAAAAGCAACTACTGAGATCCCATTGGCGGAAGTAGGTGAATTTGCAGTAATGAGCTGTGTGCAAAGTCTTCCGAGCGGAGCTTTTATGGACTGGGGAATCATTAAAGATTTATTTATTCCTTACAAGCAGCAGAAAACCAAAATCATCGAAGGCAAAAGATATCTGGTTTATATTTATGTAGACGAAGATATGGAACTGATTACCGGTACCACGAAGTTCAAGAGAAATCCTCAGTATGATGAACTTCCGTTCAAAAAAGGGGATAAGGTAGATCTGATTATGATGAATGAAAGTGAACTGGGCTGGAATGTGATCATCAACAAACAATACATTGGTTTGATCTATGCTTCCGATGTTTTCAAAAAATTATATCCGTTGTCAGAAGAAACAGGATTTATCAAAGCGATCCGTGAAGACGGTAAAATAGATGTTTCTTTACAGCCAGAAGGATTTGAAAATATTGACGAGTTTAAACAAAAGATTCTGAACAAACTGGAAGAAAACTACGGACTTCTGTATGTTTCTGATAAATCATCTCCCGAAGAGATTAAAGATGAACTTCAGATGAGTAAGAAAAATTTTAAAAAAGCAATCGGAGGACTTTATAAAGATAAGATCATCGATATTTCAGACGATAAGATCAAATTATTATAAAAACAAAAAACGAGCAGAATTTCTGCTCGTTTTTATTTTACTATCTGTTCTTAATCAGAAGCCATCCGTTGTAGATTCTTCCATCAGAAACTTTTATGGTATACCAGTAATTTCCTGTAGAAATAGGATGGGATTCATATCTTCCGTCCCACTGGAAAGGTTTATTTCTGATAATCTCTTTGTAGATTACAGCACCTCTTCTGTCATATAAACTTACCTCCGTTCCCGGATAGTTTTCCAATCCTGCTATTCTCCACGCATCATTGATTCCATCACCGTTGGGACTGATTGCATTGGGTATATTGAAAATCGAGAAGTTCTTCTGCCCGATAATACATCCGGATTTTGTTCTCACATACACAGTATATTCTCCCATATTTAAATTAGTGAATATATTAGAATCCTGCCATGTGAGATTATCTAAAGAAAACTCATAATTTCCGTTCTGAGAAAGAATTACACTTGCTGTATTGTTTGTAATATTCACAGAAACAATATGTGCTAAAACAGAATAGCTTACCTGGGTAGAGCTTGTACTTTCACATCCGAAAACGTTGGTTACTTTAACAGTATATGTCCCTGGAGTAGATACTGTAATCGTTTGAGTGGTTGCTCCGGTACTCCATTCATAAGACTTAAATCCAGGGCCTGGATCTAAAACAACCGACTTTCCTTCACAGAAATCAAGCATATCAGGAAGCAGAACAATAGGTTTTGGATTAAGCGTAAGGTTTAATCTCACCACCTTAAAACATCCGTCAGGAGTTGAAACCCTTACGTGGATAAGGGTTGTCCCGACATTCAAAATATAAGCAGAAGGATTAGAAATAGGGTTTCCTGAAGTGTCAGTATAAGTGAAAATATAATTCCCTGGATTATTAATAATACTTGCTTCATATGAGTGAAGATTAACAACCATTGAATTAGCAGTAGTTGTATTACATTGTACCTGCGTAATGTCTTTTGCGGGCACATTATTGGTAGATAAAGTTACTGTAATTGCCAGTTTTTCAGATTCACAGTTGTTTATTGTCTGGGTTACAAAGTACGTTTGTCCGCTTACAAGAGGAGTGGTCACCGGGATTACATTTCCTGCTGCATCATAGAATTTAAGGGATGTTCCTGTTACAATGATCTTTTCTACTGTAGGATTTGCAGAAGCACAGAAATCCTGATCTACATTTCCTGTTGGTTTAGGTGTGTTATTTACTGTTACCTGGATAGCTGATTTATTACTCTCACATCCATTAATAGTCTGAGAAGCATAATAGGTTTGTCCATTGATAAGGCCAGCTGTTACAGATAAAATATTTCCTGCTGCATCGTACCATTTGATGTTTTGTCCTGTGATCTGAATATCAGAAATCTTAGGATTATTGGTAGTGCAGAACGTTTGCTGAGCGTTTGCAGTTGTCGGAAGAGGTGGAGATGATACGATTACATTTTGATTCTGAGTTGTTGTATTACCATTTCCGTCGTTATAAGTCCAGTGGATAATATAGTTTCCAGGGATTGAATAGGATAAAGGATCTGTTGTTGTTGCAGTAATTGGTCCTGCACAGTTATCAGTAGCAGCAGGAATAGTAGTAACCGTTGTATGGCAATCTCCGGTAATGTCCGCCAGAGCAGGAATATTCGGAACAGGGGCGATATGATCACCTACAACAACATTTATGGTAAATGTCCCACTGCAAGTTCCTCCTGAAACCTGACAAGTATAAGTTCCTGCATTATTAGCATTAGCATTAGGTATGATTGGGTTCTGCTGATTTGAGATAAAGCCATTTGGACCTGTCCAGCTATAGGTTGTGCCACCAGAGGCATTAAGTTGAAGAGTGGAGCTAGTACAAACAGGAGAGTTTGATGAGAGTGTATTAGAAGAGTTGGTTGTACTATATTTATACAGTAACACATCCTCAGCACCATTTCCACTGTTGTTATTAATTGTTGTTCCGTTCAGTATTATCGGTATATTTCTAAAGTTTGATGAAAGATAGACATTATCATTATTGATGAAGATTTCGTTTGCTGCATTTAAGTTTTGATAAGGAGTATTTTGTGGAGCATCAGATTTGAACAGATATTCAGCTTCAAAATTGATTAAATTAATTTTAAAGAAAACCAAATCTTCACCATAATAAGTGTTATTGGTATTAGAACTGGTAATTGTAGTATTGCCCAGTGTCATCGTTTTTGAAAAGGTTCCAAAGGTGTATAGGTAATCATTGGTTTCAGCAAAATAGGCATTATTTAAAGTTCTCGTATTATTATTGGATTCGTGAGGAATTTGTAAAAAGCTGTTGTTGTAAAACTTTAAATACCGGAGAAGATTTAAATTATTAATATCAAACTCAGTAATAATACTTTGCTGCACCCCATTACTGGTACTGCCTGTAGAAAATAAAGTGTTGTCTACTTTTGTTGAAATAGCAAAAGTACCATAAACATACATTTTATCATTAATTTTATTATAATGAAGATTTGTGGGGCAATATGCCCAGTAAACTCCCGTATTGTTGGAGATCTCTTTAGAAAGGATTAACTGTAGGTTATGATCAAATTTTTCAATCTTACTATATGCAAAATTCGCATGAACTTTTGATATATAAATATTACCGGCATTATCCATTTCAGAGTCTTTAAAAAATTCCATATCCTGACCTAGCTGGATCGCATTGTAGAAATTTCCATTGGTGTCGAATTTGGCTAGGAATCCTCTGCGATAGGGCTGTGTAAGACCGCTGTTATTAGTCAATGAAACCTGACTAAAAAAGTCTAGTGTATAGCTGAAAACTCCTGTTACAATAACATCATTTTGATGAACAAATATATTTTTTGCCAGTCTTCCTATTTCTCCTGAGAATTGTTTCTCCCAAATTAAAGTACCATTGGCACTATATTTTTTTAGTTTGTTGACATAGTTCATATAATAACCAGACGTCCCAAGCGTGTAGATGTTCCCGGCATTGTCTACTGTTAAAGCCTGAATTACATCATATTTTTCCCAAATCAGATTACAGTTAAAATCATATTTGAGCATTTTGGCATACGTGTAAGATTGGTCAGCCTGATAAACATATAAAAAACCATCATTTGTTTTTTTCATGCCTACCATATTATCTTCAATCCAGCCTCCAAAATTTTTTGCACAGTTATTACATTGTGAATAACACAGAGTTGCTATCAATAGAACGAATAGCAAGAGAAGTTTTCGCATTGGGTTATTAATTTGCGGCAAAGATATAAAAATAGCTTTCTCATTAAACATTAAGTAATAACAAACTTATGTGAACAAGCATGACGGATGTCATGACAAATGTGTTTAATTTTTTTGTTTAACAATTTTGTCAAAAATAATTTTTACTATAAATTTGCACAAATTTGTTTAACAAAAATGTCAAATCAAGCAAAAAAAGACCAAACACAGGAATTGATCAAGGAGACAGCGAAGAATTTATTCTTTGTGAAAGGAAAGTTTGATGCTACTACGCAGGAGATTGCAGATGAAGCAGGAGTGAACAGAACGCTTATTAATTACTATTTCCGTTCAAGAGATAAGCTTATCCAGATCATCTTTGATGAAGCGCAAAGAGTAGAACAGGAAAAATCGAAGATCATTCAGAATTCAGCTCTTCCTTTTAAAGAAAAGATCAGCAAATTCATAGAAAGCAGTCTTTCCACAAGCCTTCAGTATCCGTATCTGGAAACGTATATCGTGTCACAGATCAATAAAGGAACCTGCCATCACAGAGAAATTGAGGAGGATATCCTGAACGATATGTACAAGGATATTGAAAAAGAAATGGAATTGGGAAATATTGAGAAAATGGCTCCGGTTCAGTTTATTCTGAATATGGTTTCATTGCTGGTATTTCCAAGTGCAATAAGACCATTATTTATGGAAAATCTTTTAATTAATGATGAAGAATATGATAAAATTATTTCTGAAAGAAAAGAGATTATTATCAATATGTTGTTCAAAAACTAAAAAAAACTAAAGTATTTCTGAAAATGATTCGTCAAATAGAAATAAATAATGAATGAAAATTAAATAAAAAATAAACGAAGTATAAAATTATGAATAGAAAACGTATAACTGCTACAAAGCTAAAAATTGGGATAGCTTCAGCATTTATGATTTTCGGCTCAACACTGATGTCTGCCCAGCAGCAGGTTTCCCTGCAGGAAGCGATTAAACAGGCACTTCAAAATAAAGCAGAAGCTAAAAAAGCTGCTTTACAGGTGAAAAAAGCCGAATACAAGATTGATGAAGCCAGAGCCGGTGCCCTTCCTCAGGTCAGTGCTACGGCAGGTTTAACCTATAATCCGATTATTCAGGAATCTTTGCTGGAATTTGGAGGAGAGAAAATCAGAGCTCAGTTTGGGCAGCCTTGGGGTTCAACAGCTTCTGTACAACTTCAACAGGCGATTTTTGATCAGAGAGTCTTTACAGGATTGAAAGCTGCAAAGTCAACTAGAGAGTTTTATGTACTGAATGCTCAGTTAACCAATGAACAGATTATTGAAAATGTTGCAACAGCTTATTATCAGGTGTTCGTACAGGAGGAAAACCTTAAAACGGTAACAGCCAGCTATGCCAATACTGAAAAAGTAAGAAATGTTATTAAAAGTTTGGTTGATAACGGTTTGGCAAAAGCAATCGATTTGGACAGAACCAATGTTCAGCTTACCAATATCGGTTCCAACAAGCAGGCTTTAATCAACTCTGTTGAACTTTCAAAAAATGCCCTGAAGTTTTATATGGGAATCCCGATTTCTACAGACATCGAGCTTGAAGAAAAACAAATCGAACCAAAACCTGAGCTGATTGCGAGCAACGTAAATCTTAATGATCGTACAGAGCTTAAAGTTTTAAATAAAAACAGGGAACTTTTGGTTTTCAATAAAAAAGCGACTGAAGCTTATCTTTATCCATCAGTAAATCTTACGGCGAACTACGGATGGGGAGCTAACGGAGCAAAATTCCCATTGACCAATGGCCTTAGTAAAGGCGTTCTCTGGAGCGATTTTTCAGCAATTGGTTTGAATGTCAATATTCCTATTTTCACGGGTGGAGCTACCAAAGCGAAAATCAACCAGGCAGAAATTGATATTCAGGATCTTGATGTTGATATTGAAAACACTCAGCTGAGCTTAAGTTTAGATTATAAAAATGCCGTTACCAATATGGAAAATGCATTGATCAATCTCGAAAGCATGAAAGACAATGTAGGATTGGCAGAAAGAGTTCAGAAAAATACCCAGTCAAACTACCAGTATGGGCTGGCAACACTTACGGAAGTGCTGGATTCTGAAAATGCTCTTACGCAGGCAAAACAGAACTATTCCAATGCATTGCTGGATTATAAACAGGCAGAGATCAAGCTGATAAAAGCTAAGGGTGAACTAAACACACTACAAAACTTATAATAAACTAAAATGAAAAAAACTTTAATATATATCATCGTAGCAGCTGTACTGGTTGGTTTAGCCGCTTACAAGATTGCCGGTAACAAAGAAAAACAGACGCAGGAAGTAAAAGAAGTTGCCAAGCAGGTAGATAAGATCAATGTTAATATTGTAACCGTTACAAGAGAAAATATTGATACAGACTACTCAGCCAACGGAACTTTTATTCCTAAGCAGGAAATGAACCAGTCTTCTGAAATATCAGGACGTATCGTAAGCGTTCTGGTAAAAGAGGGGGCAAGGGTAGGAGCAGGACAGGTTTTGGCAACGATTAAAAAAGATGCTATCGAAGTGGATGTTACCCAGGCTCAGAACAATCTGCAGAATGCTATTATTGATAACCAACGCTATGAGAACGCATATAAAACAGGCGGAGTTACAAAACAACAGCTTGACAACTCAAGACTACAGCTGAAAAATGCTCAGGCTGCAGTAAGAGCACAGGGTGTAAAAGTAAATGATACTAGCATCCGTGCAGGAATCAGCGGTACCATCAACAAGAAAATGGTTGAGCCCGGAACGGTGGTTTCTCCTGGAACATCGATGTTTGAAATCGTTAATATCAACAGTCTGAAGCTTTCTGTTTTGGTAGATGAAAGCCAGATCGGAAAAATCCAGTTAGGTCAGGAAGTTCCGATTAAAGTAAATGTTTTGCCTGAAGATTCTTTCGTAGGTAGAATTACTTTCATTGCTCCTAAAAGTGATGCTTCTCTTAATTTCCCTGTTGAAATTGAAGTACAAAACAGAGGAAACCTTAAGGCTGGTATGTATGCAACGGCTAAATTCAGTACAAACAATGGCGCAGAAACTCAGAATATGCTGACCGTTCCTGCAGAAGCCTTTGTTAACGGAGTAAGCTCAGGACAATTATTCGTTGTCCAGAATGGTGTTGCTAAATTGATCAAAGTAACCATCGGAAAAGTTTACGGAGATAAAGTTCAGATTTTAAGCGGATTGAATGGAGGAGAGCAGGTGGTTACCAGCGGACAGATCAATCTGGACAACGGATCTAAAGTGAACATTATAAAGTAGCAGATCTATGAAGTTAGCAGAAATATCGATCAAAAGACCCTCGCTGGTAATTGTATTATTTACAATTCTGACGTTGGGAGGTATCCTGAGTTATACGCTCATGGGATACGAATTGATTCCAAAGTTTGAAACCAACATGGTAACCATTTCTACGGTCTATCCTGGAGCTTCACCTGCAGAGGTGGAAACCTCCGTGACCCGAAAGATTGAAGATGCCGTAGGTTCTTTGGAAAACGTTAAAAAAGTAGAATCTTCTTCATACGAAAGCTTATCCGTAATCATGGTTCAGCTGAACGATGGAGCCGATGTAGACTACGCTTTGAATGACGCACAGAGAAAGGTAAATGCGATTCTGGCAGACCTTCCGGAAGATGTAAAAGCACCGTCTCTGAATAAATTCTCTTTAGATGACTTACCGATTATCACGATGAGTATTTCATCGGATAAACTGAACAGTAAGGACCTTTATGACTTATTGGATAAAAAGATTGAACCTATTTTCTCCCGTGTAAATGGGGTAGCTCAGGTTGACCTTGTTGGTGGACAGGAGAGAGAGATTCAGGTAAATCTTGATGAGAAAAAATTACAGGGGTACGGACTTTCAATCGGAGACGTGCAACAGGCCATTCTTTCATCAAACTTAGATTTCCCTACAGGAAGTTTGAAAACGAGAACTACAAAATCTACGATCAGACTTTCAGGAAAGTATAAATCTACAGAGGAAATGAACAACCTTGTTGTTTCCAATAAAAATGGAGCTCAGGTACGTTTATCTGATATTGCAACAGTTTTCGACTCTCAGAAGGATGTTGAAAAAGTAGCGAGATTCAATCAGTTTCCTACGATTTTGATGCAGGTTAAGAAACAATCTGATGCCAATGCGGTAGCAGTATCTGAAAGTGTTCAAAAGACCATTAAAA
Source organism: Chryseobacterium sp. AG363 (assembly GCF_003610675.1). Lineage (NCBI taxonomy): Bacteria > Pseudomonadati > Bacteroidota > Flavobacteriia > Flavobacteriales > Weeksellaceae > Chryseobacterium > Chryseobacterium sp. AG363. Next base: position 1,559,159 of record NZ_RAQF01000002.1, on the reverse strand, counting down.
CAGTAGAAGAAGCCTATAAAGTTCAGGGAGTAAAAGTGAAAATCGTAAACGATACGACAGAATTTACCCTTGAATCAGCCAACCACGTTATTTTCGACTTATTCTTAGCGATTATCCTCGTGGCAATTGTAATGTTACTATTCCTTCACAGTATCAGAAACGCATTCATCGTAATGGTTTCTATCCCGGCTTCATTGGTGGCAGCGTTCATCGGAATGAACCTTATGGGATATACTTTGAACTTAATGAGTTTACTGGGACTATCCCTTGTGGTAGGTATCCTGGTGGATGACGCGATTGTAGTTCTGGAAAACATTTACCGTCACATGGAGATGGGGAAAAGTAAGATCAGAGCTGCGTATGACGGAGCTTCAGAGATCGGATTTACCGTTGCTGCGATTACCTTGGTAATTGTGGTGGTATTCTTACCGATTGCGATGAGTTCAGGTCTTGTAGCCAACATCCTGGCACAGTTCTGCGTCACGGTAGTTATTGCCACCTTGTTATCATTATTGGCTTCATTTACCATCATTCCTTGGTTATCATCAAGATTCGGTAAACTGGAACATTTAACAGGTAAAAACTGGTTTGAGAAATTCATTCTTTGGTTTGAAGGATTAATTGACAAGTTTACACACTGGATCACAGGAATTCTTGAATGGTGTCTGAAAACGACATTAAGAAGAATTTCAACTGTAGTGATTACATTTATTGTTTTAATCAGTTCATTCATGCTGGTAGCATTCGGGTTCATTGGAGGTGAGTTCTTCCCGCCAATCGACCGTGGCCAGTTCCTGGTACAAATGGAATTGTCAAAAGATGCAACCGTTGAAAAGACAAACCAATTAACATTAGATGTTGAGAAATTCTTAAGAAATGATAAAGATGTTGTAGATCTTATCACAACAGTAGGACAGCAGTCTACAGGTTTTGGTGGAGCTCAGGCAACTACTTACCAATCCGAGGTTCAGGTGAACTTAACAGATAAGTCTGAACGTTCTGAAAGTACCAATATCAAAGCTGCAAAAATAAAAAGACAGCTGGAAGAGAAATTCACAGGAGTTGAGTTTAAAACAGCTCCAATCGGTATCATGGGTGCTGAAAATGCTCCTATTGAAATGGTTGTAACCGCTCCGGATAACGCTACCGCAGTAAAAGAAGCAACAAGAATCCTTGAGCTGTTGAAAAAAGTTCCTGGAGCAGTAGATGCAGAATTGTCAACAGATACAGGTAGCCCGGAAGTTCAGGTAAGTATTGACAGAGATAAAATGTCTGCTTTAGGTTTAAACCTTTCAAGTGTAGGACAGACGATGCAGACCGCGTTCAACGGAAATACTGACGGAAAATTCAGAGCCGGAGAATATGAATATGACATCAATATCCGTTTCGGAGATGTGAACAGACAGTCTATTGATGACGTTAAAAACCTTATGTTTACAAACCCTCAGGGACAGCAGGTTCGTTTAAGCCAGTTTGCTAACGTGGAAATGGGTTCAGGACCAAGTTTGCTTGAACGTAGAGATAAGTCTCCTTCCGTAAAAGTAAGAGCGAAAGCTGTTGGTAGACCGGTAGGTGACGTAGCTAATGAGTGGGCAAACCAGTTCATGAACAGCACCAAAAAACCTGTAGGTGTAGATTACATCTGGAGTGGAGATATGGAAAACCAGCAGGAAGGTTTCGGTACGTTAGGAATTGCATTATTGGCTGCTATTGTATTGGTATACCTGGTAATGGTTTCACTATATGACAGTTTTGTATATCCTTTCGTGGTATTGTTCTCAATCCCGCTAGCGATGATCGGGGTAATGGTAATCCTTGCCTTAACTGCCAACTCACTGAACATCTTTACCATGTTAGGGATGATCATGTTGATTGGTCTGGTAGCGAAGAATGCGATCCTTATCGTTGACTTTACAAATGCAAGAAAAGCAGCCGGAGCAAACACTCACGATGCCTTGGTACAAGCCAACCACGCCCGTCTTCGTCCGATCCTGATGACTACCATTGCGATGATCTTCGGTATGTTACCGATCGCATTGGCAACAGGGGCCGGAGCTGAGATGAACAAAGGTCTTGCATGGGTAGTAATCGGTGGTTTGACATCATCACTATTCCTTACATTGATCATTGTACCGGTAGTATACTCTCTATTTGACTCCGTTCTAAGAAGAATGGGTAAAGATACTAAAGTAGACTACGAAGCTGAAATGAAAGCGGATTACGTACACAGAGAACTGAATGAAGACGGATTTACTCCGAAGCATTTAGACAAATAAATTAAACCTTTAATTAACCGAAAGCGCCTCAGATCTTCTGAGGCGCTTTTTTGTTGATATTTGATGATTTAAAATTTAGTTATAGAGGTTTGGGCTAAAGCCATTGGATGATTTTTATTATTGTAAATGGGCTAAAGCCCATTTCTATTGATGATTATTGTGCATTAAGAAAATATTCAATAGGAGTGGGCTTTAGCCCGCTTAAATTTATAACAGCCAATATTGGCTTTAGCCAAAACATAACATCCGGTTTTGGCAACAAAAAAGCTCCCAGTAAAACTGGAAGCTCTTCTATATTGTTGTAGAAAAAATTAATCCGCCATAGCCTCTCCGGATTTTCTGTAAACGAAGTTTCCGTAGATATGTCTTCTTGCAAAACGGCTTGGTGAATCAGCATTGATCATTTTGATATAGGTATTTCTTGGAACCCCCATATATTCATACATATTTCCGTTTAAGTGCTGAACCGTTAAAATTGATTTCTCCAGATAAAAATCCTGAATATTAGATTTTGTAATGGTTTCAGTATATTCTTCTTTATATTTTTCCTGTGTTTCAGGATTAATACTTACCAAAAAGTGGTAGGCTTCAATCACAGACTTGCTTTTTTCTTCTGCTTCCTGTTTTCCTGCTTCATCATTAATGAATTTGTCAGGATGGGTATCTTTCATCACATTTCTGTAAATCGTCTTTAATTCTCTTAAAGTAACGTTTTTATCAACTCCAAGAAGTGTTCTGTGTTCACCAATTTTTTTCATATCTCTAATCCTTATTTTCGGGGTGCAAAATTACGGATTTAAATCTGATAAACCATAACTTATTCATTATTAATTTATTTGAATGTTTTTTTGTGTTGAATTTATAGTATGTAGAGGAAGGTAGAATGTGTAAAACTAACTTTTACAGCTAATTAAACTCTGAGTACAAATTTTTATTCAGTTTAAAATAAATAAATCCATTCTTGAAATCAATCACTGTATTGAACCTTTTTAAAAACTGATTACCAAAAAATCCCACCATTTTTTCTGTAGAATCAATTCCTTCAGTAGAACCGGAAAGGGTAACCGGGAGATTATAAAGATACTTCTGAGCGAATTGAACAGCTGGGCAAAGAACAACAGGCATTTCATATACAGATCCATCGGAGCCTTGTGCTGTGGCTTTACCTATTGTTTTCATGGCTGTTACCAGAACATTCTTATTTGCAAAAGGAGAAGCAATCGTAAGTACATCATCCGCTCCGCTGTCGAGCCCAAAGAATCCTGAGTATTCTTTGTCATTGACCATGATAATGCTTTCTACAGCAGGGTAGTTGTCGATCATATGAAGTTTTACCTTTTCATATCCTGTTAAATCCATAAGCAGATCATCTTCGTCATAAAACCGGATTTCATTTCTATGATAATCTATTTCAATGAGATTGCCCTTCATCAGATCCGTTCCGAAAACCCCGTCAAAACGAACAGATTCATAAGGAATAAGCGTAAATCGTATTTCTTTTTTCTCAATATCCCCAAACTGTATTGTGTTGTGGCTGCTGTAATCTACAGTATTTACTCCGTTGGAACCTCTGTTCTCAGATTTTCCGTCAATTTTCAGCGGAATCTTTTTCTTAGAATTACTATTAATAACAGAGCCATCTGCACCGGTATCAAAAAGGAACTTAATACTGTCCGTTTTATTGACTTTACAATATACATACACAGAATTGTTTTCCAGAAAAAACGGAAGAACAGAGATAGGTTTTTGAGCTGATGCTGCTATGCAAAGTAGCAACGTCAGGAAAGCAACAATGTATTTCATGGAATAGTTTTAGAAGTACGAAAATAGAGGTAACGAAGCCTTTCTCAAAGAAATCATAAGCCATTAACCCACTTTTAACCATTCCTTAACCGTTCTGTGAAACTTTACCAATAAAAAAACAACACTCAATCTGAGTGTTGCTATTCTATTTTTTTAGGATTAAATCTTTCAAACTATTTAATAAGCCTACGGCTGATCACAAGTTCTCTTCAGCTTGGTGAAAATCTTATCAAAATCTTTATAAGAGGTCTCTTCATTATTACGCTTTTGTCTGAAACTGCTGTTGGCACAGTTGTGAAAACCCAGACCAATCATATCAATTAATGCGTAATCTTCTTTTTGAGGGTCATTCATTTTGGCATCAAATCTTGCCATTACACCCTTTGGATCAGCATTATTTTTGCTTTTAAGTTCAGTATACGCTCTCCATGCTGCAAACATCTTTTCTCTGTCGGGAGAGGAGATAGCATCAATCTGTTCTCTGCAGGTATCGTAATATTTACTGTTTCTCAGTGTGGTGGGATCAGAATACGCAAGGATTTCTTCTTTATTAAGCTGATATTCATTCTCAAAAGAATCAATAGTTTCTTCCATTAATTTTTTCCATTGAGGAAGATCAATTACTTTAAGGCTGTACAGTTCCTTTTTCTTTTCTTCATACTGTTTTTCCAGTTCCTGTAAATACGTTTCTCTGTTTTTACGGATTTCTTCAAGCTGGGCAATTTTAAAAACAGGTTGGGTGTCAAATACCACGCCATTGAACTGATACAACAGTTTATTTACCCCGTCTATTTCTTCTTTTTTATATTTAGCCGGGTCAAAATACCCTTTATTGTCACAGTTAAAAGTCTGATAGCTGTAAGGGGTCAGATTGTTTGCTTTTGCAGGAGTTTTTTGCCCCCAAATAGTGATGGATAAGGCCAAAGCAAGCCCGATCATCATTTTTTTCATGTACATAACCTGTTGAAAGAATCCGAATTTTCTGAATTTCTATGCAAAATTAAGGCTTTAAATTCGAAATATAAAAGATTAAATAGATTTTCTCAATGGTTTTTGCAAATTTTATACGAATTTTATACTGACAATTTTGTATTTCAGAAATCCAGGAACATTAAATTCTAAAAAATGGATAGTAATAAACTGATACAGAGCTGTTTTTGTTAATAATAATTACTTACTTCAATAAGATTATAATCCGGATCACGGAAGTAAACTGATTTGATTTTTCCTACCGCTCCGGTTCTGTCTACAACCCCTTCAATGATTTCTATATTTTTCTGTCTGAGCTCTTCCATTATCTCATGAAGACCTGTCTCTGCAATGAAACAAAGATCAGCAGAGCCACAGGTTGGAGTCTCTGCTTTAGGCTCCAATTCATATCCTTTCTGATGCAGATTAATCTTTTGATTTCCAAAGATGAGTGCTTTTCTGTCCTCTCCAAAAGTAACGACTTCAAAGCCCATAACATGAGTGTAAAATGCAATAGTCTTTTCAATATCTGCCACCGTAAAAACAAGATGGTCAAGGCTTTTAATTTTCATACATTAATTTTTAGATAATAACGTTGATCAAAATTAAGGCTATTCAGAAGATTGTAGTCCTGTAATTGATTGTTTTTTTAGATTTAAAATAATAGATTTACACACATTAACACGAAACCATGATTTATTATTTTTTTCTTCTTTTTATTATTGCCGTTTTGGGAGGAATTTCTTATCTGATAATGCGTTTTTTCGGCAAATGGACCCGGAATACTCAATATGAAGCATTTTTTAATACTTTGATATTTATTGCATCATTTTTTCTGGTGTCATTTATAAGTCTTTTAATCTTCTTTTCTAACGTTGACTTTTCCAGGTAGTAATGATTCTTTTCTGAGAATCAGATAAGCTATAAAAAGATTGATAAAAAGGGCTGCCCAGACATTCAAACCATAAAAAAGTTGGTAGTCATGACGGGTTTCATTATAAAACAGATTTTTAACAATTCTGAAGGTAATGGCTGTGGTGGTGACCGCATAGCTTAAGATCATATACATCCTGTGTCTGTTCACATTTCCTTTTTTGATAAAAAGTATGGCGGAAGCAGTGAAATATGCCCAAAGGATATCCTGTATCAGAAATCCTGTGATTCCGATAATGCCACCATTGGAAAAAAGTCCCAGAACAAAGCATGCCGGAACATTGATAATAAGGATGTTGTAGACATATATTTTCCCAATTATCTTATGAAGGCTTCTGTTTTCAGTCAAAAACCGATTTGAAAACTGGGTCAGACCTGCCAGAAGACAAAGCGTTATGGAAAAGATATGAATGTAGAAAAAAATCATCCAGTACGGATTATCCACAACCTGCTGCTTAAAAGCCAGAAATCCTATATTTTTTTCAAGAGAAGTATACTGGGAAATGGTTTTCAGCATAAGAATACTGAAAAGAATGACCAAAAATAAAGCACTTGCTTTAAAGATCTTTATTCCCAAAGACTTCATATGAGCTAAATTATTAATCTTCCAGCACGGCTCTGATCTGTTTTTCTAGATCTTCCATGTTTTCAAACTTTCTCAATTCCAGTGACTTTCCTGAAGATCTGAGCTCTTCAATAATATCAATGATTAATTCTAAAGGTTCAGCTTCGTAGCCAAACAGATGGCTGTCGAAATTAGTTCCTACCAATAATCCGTCGATATTCATTCCCAGACACCAGTTTTCTACAAACTCGTTGAGAGGAATAGGAGAAGGCTCGTAATGATTCCATGCGTTTTCTATGCATGATTTTGCTCTGGCAGCATCAGACCAGAAACAAATGATCTGTACCTCTTCACCGTCTTCATATTCTGACTCGTTGGAATACGAAGTTGCATAGCCTTTGCCATCTTTTAAAGCGTATACTGTTTCTGTTTCAGTGATTTTTCTAATAAAGTCCTTATGGCGGTTCTCCACCGTAATATGATCTTGAAGCATTGTATTTAATTATGAATAATAAATTATGAATGGTAGGCCTTATGAAATTTCACTCCTGTTGATATGAATAATTTCAGGATTTTGACCATCTGAATCTCTTTTAGATCTGCCATAAAGTCCTATTTCAAGATCGTTTGGGGATTCACTGTCCAGTTCGGAAGGATGTACATAAGTATACATACCATAACCATGTCCGGAAACCAGCCATCCTTCTGTAAGGTTTAAATGAATTACATTGAAATCTCCGGCAGGACCTCCGGCATAAACCGGACCGAATTCTTTCATTAATTGTAATGCTTTCTCTTTTACATTTTTGATAATACTGATGTCATCGAAAATAATATAAGTGCCATTTTCAAAAAGAACCCAATCCTGAAATTTGGGATTAATGGCAAGTTTCACATGTTCAATCATCTGTTAATAGTTTAAATATGAGTTATAAGTTAATGTTTTTATTAGATATGCAGTTTTCAATTATCAATCATCATTGATATTTTATTTCTACAGTATTCCTTTGATCCTCAAATGTTGCAGAAGCATGATGGTTTTTGCATCTTTGATTTCTCCTGTATCAATCATTTTCAGACTTTTTTCAAACGATAATTCCAGAACTTCGATATTTTCACCTTCTTCTTCCAATCCACCTCCGCGGTTGATTTTCATTTCATTTGAATACTCTGCAATGAAGAAATACAGAATTTCCGTTACAGATCCGGGCGACATATAGGCTTCAAATATTTTCTCAACCTTGGAAATTTTATATCCGGTTTCTTCTTCTGTTTCCCTTTTGATACAGTCTTCCGGATTATCATTATCCAACAATCCTGCACAGGCTTCAATGAGCATGCCTGTAGAATTTCCGTTGATATAAGTAGGTAATCTGAATTGTCTGATAAGAATAACGGTGTTTGAATCTGTATTGTAAAGAAGGATTACTGCACCGTTTCCGCGGTCATAGGCTTCTCTGCTTTGAGTTTCTGTAGTTCCGTCTTTTTTCAAAACAGAGTAGGTGACTTTGTTTAAAGTATACCAGTTATCTGAAAGGATTTCTGTGTTTAATAATTTGATATTCGGGTTTTTCATGAGAATATTTTCTGTGTTATAATAAATAGGTATTAAAATATTTTTCTAATTAATTTTTCCTGAATTTACTTCTTTAATAAGTCTTTTAAAGCGTTCTCCAGATCCGGAAATTTAAAATGGAAACCTGCATCCTGAAGTTTCTTTGAGGAAGCTCTGGAACCTTCCAATATAGCAGTAGCCAGCTCTCCGAATAAGAGTTTCAGTACAAATCCGGGAACATTAGGCATAAATAGTGGTTTTTTAAGTACCTGGGCAATCTTTTTTGTAAGTTCTTTATTGGTGGCATGTTGTGGAGATACAGCATTATAAGCGCCATCTATTGCTGGGTTTTTTAAAGCAAATTCATAAATAGAGCAGATGTCTTCAATATGAACCCATGGCATATATTGCTGCCCGCTTCCCAGTGGAGAGCCGATATAATATTGAATAGGGGGGATCATTTTCTTTAATGCTCCGTCTTTTTCAGAAAGTACTACAGCAGTACGTATTTTCACAACTCTTTCTGCGAGATCCTGTTCCTTAAAATCGTCAGCAGCTCTTTCCCATAAGACAACCACTTCACTTAGAAAATCGTTGCCTGGTGGATCTGTTTCGGTATAAATTTTTTCTGAGGTTTCAGTACCATAAAAATTAATTCCGGAGGCTGAAATAAAAGACTTTAGCTTAATCTTGTTTTTTCTTAAAGTTGTTCGAAGTAATTCTGCAGAATCTACACGGCTGGAAATCAATTCTCTTTTTCTTTCCGAAGTCCAGCGCTTTTCTGAAATATTGGCACCTGCAAGATGAATGATATGAGAAACATTGTCAAGGGCTTTTTCATCTATAGTTTTTTTTTGGACATCCCATTCATAGTCATGATCATGCACTTTTTTTCGCGTCAGAAACCTGATTTCATATGCGTAACTTATTTTTTTTGCCAGTTCTTTGGCAATCATGCCGCTGGCACCGGTGATCAGAACAACTTCTTTCATAATATTATATTTGTGATGGGTAGGTTATGCCTGATTTTTTACTATCAGTACAAAATCATCATCCAGAAGTTTATACCCGTAATCATAAATGAATTTATATTCAGATCCGTTTTTATAAACTTTCAGGTTGGTAAAATAATCGAAATCAAAACCTAAGCCATCCAGTCTGGATTTTGGGACTTTTGTTTTACCGTCGGTATTTATTTCCATCAGGATACGGTAATTTTTGCGAAGCTTGTTATTAACATTCCGCATCAGATTACTGGAATCCTTATTCTGCTTATTGTTATAGGCGTTCCGACAGGCATCGTTGCAGAATTTTTTATCTGATCTTCCGATGATTTTCTCGCCACATTCCAGACAATTCATGATTTTTATTTTAAGTGATGGTTGTGTCTTTTTTTCAGCAGCCTTTTGAACATGCTGTGGGTAGGATAGCTTCTGTTGGGTGTAATATTATTAAAAAATAATGCAACAATCAAAAGAATAATGCATCCGGAAAGAACAGGGGAGAGAACATACCAGTATCCCAATTCCGGAATTTTACCTGTAGAACTTACTGCAATCAGAGCTGTAGCTCCACCCGGTGGATGCAAAGTTTTTGTATACTGCATCAATACTATAGAAAATGATACTGCCAAAGGTGCCGAAAGCCAGATGATATCCGGAACAAACTGATAAACAGTAACACCTACCAATGCCGACAGAACATGTCCGCCGATAAGATTTCTTGGTTGTGCCAGAGGACTCTGTATTGCTCCATAAATAAGAACACTTGATGCTCCAAAAGAACCGATCAGAAATATGTTTTCAGTTTCTGTAAGTGAGTGAGACTGGATAAATGCAATAATCCCAATCCCAAAAAATGCGCCTAAAAATGACCAGAAATGTTCCTTGTAATCAACAAGCGTCTCCTTATAGATCACATATTTTGAAACCCTGAATGTTCTTTTGATTGTCTTCTTCATTTACTCTTCTTTATTTTTTATAATTTGAATTAAGTTATCTACAAATGGACGGGTGTATATTCCGTTTTTATCATAATCAGGATCTAAAATGGTAATCTCTATTCCAAAGCACAAAGGGTTTGCGAACAAAGGTTCCAGCATTTCCCTGAGATCCTCATAACTGATTCCGTCTTCCATCCTGCTGTCTACGGCGGGCATGAATTCATCTTTCAGAATATCTACATCAAAATGAATGAAAAACCCGTCTAACCCTTTATCATTCACCATTTTCAAAAAGTCTTCAGCCGTTTTTCCGAAACCATTTTGTCTCAGACGGTATAAATCAAAATAATGAATCTCGGAGTTGGTAATCTGGTCAACATATTGTTCATCATCAATTTCTGCATTCCCACAGCAAAAGATATTTTCTTCTGACAGATAAGGTTTTAAACCATCAATATCAGTTAGTTTTTCATGTCCGGTACCGGTAATGATGGCGAGATCCATTCCTGCCGCCCCTCCCGTTTCAGAAAGTTCGGGGGGGATGAAGTCTGTGTGCCCGTCAAGATAAAAAAGCCCGAAATCTCCCACTTTTTTCAGAGCCATTGCGTTTCCTATAAGAATGCTGCAATCGCCTCCAAGAATAATATTGAATGAATTCTTTTCGTAATTCCGGAGAATACAATCGGCCTGTTGTTTAGCATATTCGATAATCTGAACTGCATTTCTGACTTTTGATTCCTCATCAAAGTCCATAGAATATTCAGGAGCTTTCAGTCTGAAAACGTTGGCAGGATTAATTCTGCTATGAAAACCAAATTTTCTGAGCCATTCCGGAAGCTTCCGAACTCCGGGTTCTGTCTCATATTCCTTTTTGGTAAGTCCCAAATTGAGAGGAAACTCAAAAATATTGATGTTCCTTTTCATAGATGAATTTTCACAAAGATAAGGAATTATCCGTTTGTAAATGGATAATTGGGAAAATGCCAATCAGTATTACAATATATTTTACAGAAAAGGGATGGTTCATTAACTAAATGAATTTTTAGAACACGACGTCTATGTTTGTTTAATTTTCTGTGTTTTGAAAAATATAATATTCATCGGTATTTTAAAAGAAATTATTACTCATAAAGTTATATTGTTGAATATAACTGTCTTATTTTCATGTAAATAAATTGATTTTTATTTCACAGTATTGTGTTTTTTTGTAATTTTGATATCAACATTCAAAAAAACAAACCATGAAAAAATCTAATTTATTACTCAGTTTTCTGTTTTGTCCTTTTATTTTTGGACAGGTAGGGATTAATACAACGTCTCCACAAGGAGTTCTAGACGTTACCTCAGCTAATTCAGCAGTTGTACTCTCCAGAAATGCCAATCCTCCAGCTAATGTAACTACACCCACTGCGGGAATGATCATCTATGATTCCACCAATAAAACTTTAAGATATTATAATGGAACCCAATGGAGTACCGTAATTTCTTCAGTAACATTAACAACAGCCAACGAGGGAGTCGTTAAATTAAATAGTGGAGCAGGTGTAAAGCCTTTCTTTGCATTCAAATCTTCAGGAGGAGTTCCTTTGATGACGTATCAGAATATTGTTTATCAGACACCGATGAACATTGTGACAGACTTTGCAGCACCACCTACCACCACATGGCCTGAAAATATTATCAATCCGGTGCCTGGAGATATATATGATCCGGCAACGGGACGATTTCTGGAAAACCCTATTGCCGGGCAAGTTCATATGTGGAGGGTTATTGTAAGTTATGCCAATAAGAATAATGGTTCTGTGGCCTTTGTAACAGTGAATCTTTCAAATCCTGTTCCTCCTTCAACATTCTCCATAGATCAGACCGCGGTAGCTCCTAATGGGGTAACCTCAGGAGATCTTGTTTTTTATCTTGTGAGTGTTGCCGATCCTTTATCTATTGGTAGCGGATATCTTATTAAAATAAAATCTGATACTTCATTGGATGCCACTATCAATAGTATAACCAGGATTTCTCAAGCTAAAGATTAATCTCATTATTAAGGAGGCAAAAAGCATTATTGAATGTGAAAAAATATAAGTTTCAATTTTATTTTTAGTTGCATGATTAAGTAGGAGGCGCTCAACAATTTTGTTGAGTGTCTTTTTTTATTTCAATCTAGATAAAAGTGGAAAATATTCTGCTTTAATTTTGAATATTTTCCGATTTATATATGCTGTCTCAATAATTTATTTATTTTCTCAAAATTTATAATTTATACTCTGATATCATTATAATGAAAATTATATTTTACAGATATTATTTAAAGCTGTAATTTTTTTTATATATACGATTTTGTTGTTTAAAATATTGTTTTTCAATAATTTAACATAATAAAATAATTCACACTACTTTTGATTTATTTAATAAATTTAAAGTGTTTATTTTAAATTTATTACTAATCATTAAAAAAACAAATATGAAAAAAACAATTTTATTAGGTGTTATTTTATTAGCTGGTGTGGTATCTGCTTTCCCTTTTAGAACATCTTGCGGTACTGTTGTAAATGTTACGCAGACAGAAGGATATACAATGGAGCAAATAACCAACTTTTTACAATTTGTTAATTATAATGAATGTGGTACTAAGCCCAAAGGAATAACTCTTTATATTCATTAATTACTCTAATTCAAAATTTCAAGCAAGGCATTATTTATGCTTTGCTTGTACTATTTAAACTATGAAAATTTACTACAGTCTATTTTTCTTTTTCTTTATAATCATTATTAAATCTCAAAGAGGGTTTAATGTTGTATATGAAGCTGATTACAAATTAGTTTATAAAAATCAAACCAAAAATGCTATTATCCAGGATGCCGCGTTTGCTCTTTTGATGAACGAAAAAGAATCTTACTATAAAAATATTAATCAATATATTGGAGACTCACTGCGTTTAGAAAAAAAACTTCATGAAAATAGTCCGATTGACGAGCAAATGAAATATATTTCCGACTTTCCGGAAAATCTAGGAACAACAACAGGAAAGATTTATGTAACTTTTAAAACATCTAATGAATACTTTAAATACGAAGAAACAAATAATATCAATTGGCAACTTACAAATGAATTTAAAACAATTGGGAAGTATAGATGCCAAAAAGCTATAACAAAAAAATATGGTAGAACCTGGATTGCGTATTTTACAAAAGAAATACCTTTTCCTTTTGGTCCATACAAGTTTAGTAAATTACCAGGGTTGATTTTGGAAGTGTTTGATGAAAAAGATGATTATCATTTTACAATGTATAATTTTAGAAAAAGAAAATATTATTGTAGTTCTGCTAATTTGCATCCTAATGCTAAACCAGTGAAGAAAGAAAAAATATTTGATTATCAACGAAAAGAATTAACCGATCCCACTCTTTATAACAAATTCATTGAAGATACTGAAGAGCGTCGCTCTCTCCTTAAAAAAGCAGAAAATAGAGCAAAAAATTACAATCCCATCGAATTAAGCATATACTAAAAAAACATCTCTAAAAGATGTTTTTTTTATTAAAAGAATTTATTTAATCTTTCAAATTTTGTTTTGATGCTTTTTATTTTTTTAATCTTTCAATTTCCTCTTTCAGCAGACCAATATATTCCTGCATCGTCTTGATGATTTCTATGCTTAATTCATTTGTGATATATCCCATATTATTGGCTGAAAAACCAGTATTACCAACATTCGAACCAGGGCTGTCATTAAAAACAGGATTTTCAATAACAATTTTAGCATCATCGTCTTCGTAGATTTCTTCTACAGGAACCTCTAAAAATTGAGCAAGCTTATTCCATTCTGTCTGTGTTATAGATACAGTACCGCTTTCTTTTCTGCTATAATTGGAAACATCAGTGGGAATCACCTCAGCCATTTGCTGTTGAGTGAAACCTTTCATCTTTCTTACTGTACGGAGTTTTTCTTTTTGCATATCAGACATTTTTACAAATTTGCAAAAAAAAATTAAATTAAAAAGAAAAAAAATCCTTGTCATACATCTATTTTTCAATGTTTTTAAAAGAAGAATTTTATTTTAGTATAAGGCTTTTCATTGTTTAATTTTTACTTTAAAAGTGAAGATTATTGCTTTTTAAGCTTGAGAAATATTGTTTCATATAGAATTCTATTTATTTCCTTATCCGTTTACAAACGACTACAAATGGATTTAAATGGTTTATAACCGACTGTGAATAGAAACCATAGCAATCTTTGCAACAGAGATTTGAGAAAAACAGTGAACGTCTCTTATCTGAATTTATTAATCTTTAAAATCTAAAAGTTATGTCACTAAGAAACAAAGTAACATTAATTGGTTACACAGGTAAAGAAGTTGAAATGGTAAACTTCGATAATGGAAACGTAAAAGCAAGTGTATCTTTAGCTACCAGCGATCACTACACGAATGCGAAAGGAGAAAAAGTAGAAGAAACACAATGGCACAATCTGATTGCCTTTGGGAAAACAGCAGAAATCTTTGAAAAGTATGTATCGAAAGGAAAAGAAATTGCCATAGAAGGCAAAATCACCTACAGATCCTATGATGATAAAGATGGGGTTAAACGGTATATCACAGAAATTCGGGTAGACGAGATTCTTTTATTAGGAGGTAAATAATTCTAAAAACACAAATGATGAAAGTAAAAGTTTTTAAAATCAGGCTTCCGGAAGAATTTCTCTACAAAGATCAGAAAATGCTGGATGATTTCCTGGACGCCAATGAGATTATGAAAGTAGAAACAGCTTTTGTGAACGAAGAACGTTATTGGTCTGTCATATTGTATTTTGAGGAATTAAAGCCCATAAAAAGTACAGTAAAAGAACCAAAGGCAGTAAAATATTCTGCAGATACTGATCTTTTGAATATCGATGAAGAAAAAATTCTGGATGCTCTGAAATTCTGGAGATCGGAAAAAGCCAGAGAACAGAACCTGCCCACTTACTTCATCGCGAGCAACAAAGAACTGATATCTGTAGCCAAGTATAAGCCTGCTAAGAAAGAAGAATTGCTCGAGATCAAAGGGTTCGGAAAGCATAAGATTGAAAACTATGGTGAAGAGATCCTTGAAATCCTGGAAAGCGTATGATTTTTTGGAATAATTGATAGTATTAAAGGAAAAGCTGAGGGAAGTCCTTCTTCAGCTTTTTATACTATGAAAAATTCCTTTCAATTCCTTACTTTTGCATTTATCAAAATGACATACAACAAATGAAGCCAAGTTTAGCAAAAGGGACGAGAGATTTTACGGCACAGGAAGTTTCCAGAAGAAAATATATCATCAATATTTTACAGAATAATTTTGAATTATTCGGGTTTCAGCCTTTGGAAACACCTAGTTTTGAAAACCTTTCTACATTGACAGGAAAATACGGAGAAGAAGGTGACCGCTTGATTTTTAAAATTTTAAATTCAAGTATCAATGAAGCAAAAGAAGAGAAAAAGAATCAGATGCTTCATGACTTTCAGAAAGCATTAGACAAACCTTTCAGTGCGGAAAGTCTTACAGATAAAGCCCTTCGTTATGACCTTACTGTACCTTTTGCAAGATTCGTAGCAATGAATCATGGTAAACTGACATTTCCCTTCAAACGTTCTCAGATCCAGCCGGTTTGGAGAGCAGACAGACCTCAGAAAGGAAGATTTAGAGAGTTTTATCAGTGTGATGCTGATGTTGTAGGAAGTGAGAGTTTATTACAGGAAGTGGAGCTGGTTCAGTTATATCTGAAATCTTTTGCAGATCTGAAAGTTCCTGTAACCATTCATATGAACAACAGAAAGATTCTTTCCGGATTGGCAGAATATGCAGGAATCACAGATAAACTGATTGATTTTACTGTTGCTCTTGATAAACTGGATAAAATTGGGAAAGATGGAGTTGTAAAAGAACTGTTGGAAAGAGAAATTTCTCAGGAATCTATTGATAAGCTGGATTTCCTGTTCAGCCAGTCGGATGATGCATTGGAGAATCTTCTTCAGTTAAAAGAAAAATTTGCAGGGAACGAAATCGGACTAAAAGGAGTGGAAGAACTTGAATTTGTTCTTACACAATCTCTGAACCTTGGTGTTGATATTCAAAACCTGGTCTTCAATATTACCTTGGCAAGAGGCCTGGACTATTACACCGGAGCGATCTTCGAAGTGAAAGCAGATGAAGTTGCTATGGGATCCATCGGAGGCGGCGGTAGATATGATAACCTTACTGAAGTTTTTGGAGTGAAAAATATTCCTGGAATTGGAATTTCATTCGGATTAGACAGAATTTATCTGGTAATGGAAGAATTGAACCTTTTCCCTGAAGAAGCATCAGCCAAAATAGAATATCTGTTTGCTAACTTTGGAGGTGAAGGAATCACGGATGCATTAAAGCTGATCATGAAGCTAAGAGCTAAAGGGATTTCTGCAGAACTATACCCTGAAAATGCAAAGATCAACAAGCAGTTTACCTATGCAGAAAAGAAAGGCATAAAGAATCTGGTTTTCCTGGGTGAAGAAGAAATTAAAAATAATACCGTTACTTTTAAAGATATTGAAGCCGGAATACAGAAAACGGTTTCTTTAGAAGAGTTTTTAGGAGAATAATACGATACATCTATAAAAAATAAAACAACCGCAAAAGTAATTTTGTGGTTGTTTTGTTTGATGGATGCTAAGATTTAAATACTTTTGATCTTTACAATCGGTTCAGAATTTGTAATTTGGAGTCGACGTTAAGACAGGGTAAAAAATGATGCTCTGTATTCATAAAAACTTTTAAACATAAAAACCAGATGACTATTATTTGTGCATTGTGTGGAACACCGCTGACGCCTACCGACATGTCTGTAGACAAAAATAAACTTGCTGATGGCGGTTATTTGTGTGCAGAATGTTTTACTAAAGCCATTACCATCAATAGAGACCTTATCAATAATCTTGACCAATTCTATTTTGCAGAAATTACAGGAATGATTCTGAAAAGTAAAATTGATGCCAGCCAGAATTCGGGATCTCAATCTATGGCTAACAGCCGTTACCAATATGATGCACCTACCAGACTGGATGAAATAAAAGATCAGATCGTTGGCCTTAATGCAAGATTGAGCGTTTTTGCTAACGAAGAAGTGAATGAATTGGCTAATGTATTGGACAGAGATGAAAAATTATTGGCTATCGCAGAAGGCATAGACGTTCAGAGCAACAGAGAAGGAATTATATTTTCAACTCAAAAGAGAGTTGCTTTCATCGATAAAAAATTTCTGGGTGGCGTTGTAAAAAACGAATTTCTCATTCAGGATGTCTCTTCCATTGATCTTGATGAAAACCTTTTATACTCAATACTTAAAATCAATACTTACCGAGGTTCAGCGGAGTTTAAGCTGCATAATAAAAATGACGGACGAGCATTTTCCAGTGTTCAAAGCAGAAGTACCACTTATACTGAAAACGAATTCATGCAAAATTCAAGTCCATTTCAAGCATTTACTCAAAAGATTCCTGATCTGGTGCAGGAAAATGTCTATTCTAAGGATCAGGTTGATTCAGATGCAATTTTTGAGCAGCTGGAAAAATTGGGGAAACTTAGAGAGGTTGGAGTTCTAACTGATGAGGAATTTGCAGAACAAAAGAAAAAACTGCTTGATAAATTATAAAAGAAGAAGAAATGAACAATAATTGTGCATTGTGTACTACAGAGTTAACATCCATGGATACGCTTTTGGGAGCCAATAAGCTTTCAGACGGTAATGTTTTATGCAATAAATGTTTAAATAAAATAAGCGATATCAATGATGAGTTGCTTTATAATCTTAATGCATTCAGCATTGACGATATCAATAATATGCTGAATACAGAAGACACTGAAGCAACTCAGACAGTCATGACGGTAGGAAAGACTCTTCCTGCAGCCATAGATTCCGGTTCTCATCAAATCTCAAAAGAGGTTTATAAGCGAAGACACCAAAAAATAAAGAATGAACTGGAAAGGCTTCATGCTAATCTCTCCGTCTTTACCAAAGGAGAAATCAAGGAACTTCCTTATCTTATCTCTGAAGAAGAACAGATCATTGCGATTACAGATGCTCAGTTTGTCAATACACTGGATGCCGGAGTATTGGTAGCAACGCCCAATAGGATGATTTCTGTATCAAAAGGCATGTTTGGTGCAGCAAAAATCAATATTTACCCTAATGAAACCATAAAGTTGTTGAGCTTTGTAACCCATCCTCGATCTCCCATTATTAAGCTGCATCTGGAAGAAAGAACAGTTGAGTTTGAATGCTATATGGATAAGGAAGATGCTGAGAAGTTCTATGATACAATAAAAAACATTTATAATAATCCACAGGAACAATCTTCAAAACAAATCGGCTCTGCAAAGAGAAGTGTTTCAGTTTCATCAGAAGAAATTTTTAATCAGCTTGAAAAGTTAGGAAAACTGAGAGAAAATGGAATCTTAACCGATGCAGAATTTACAGAGCAAAAAAAGAAATTATTGGAGCAACTAAAATAAAATTTTTGACACCAAAACATGAAGGATAAAGTATCTTCAAAAATTGTAGAAAGCTGGTTGAAAGGATGGTGCCTGTCAAGAGAAACATCTTTTCCTGTATCTTATAAATCCGGATTTCATGTGGTTATAGGAGATGAAAAACAAAAAGAACGTTTTGTATTTCCTGAGCTTAATGACGATTTTTTTCAGCTTGCCAATTCAATTACCGAGCCCTGGATTTATCTGAAAGCATCTGTTCCCCCTGATCAAATTACAGATCAAATTCCTGAAAGGTGGAAATTGCAACCGCAGGGATATATGATGACCTGTTTTCATCCAATGGAATTTCCGGATACAAGTCTTGCAGAAGGATACCATCTGGAATTTTCTGAGTACAATACAACCTTTGTTATCACGATTGTGGCGGAGAATGGTGAGCAGGCTTCTATAGGACGTATCTCTCTTATAGATGATGTTGCTGTGTATGACAGGATTATTACCGAAAAAAGTCATCAAAGGAAAGGGCTTGCCCGTTTTTTATTGAAAGAACTGGAGAAGATCGCTTTATCCAAAGGTTTTTACAAGAATATTTTAGTGGCAACGGAAGAAGGAAAGCGTTGTATGAAACCTTAGGCTGGAAGCTATACTGTTTGCATACTTCCATTGTAATACCATCAGAAGACTAATATTTTTATTGAATTAAATTTAATTACTTATAAAGAGTAATTTAGACCCAAAAACTAACGCTATGAGTGAAAAATCAAGACTTGACGAAATAAAAGAAGAACTTAAAAAACTGGATATCAGCCCTACCATATTTGCCCGGAAAGAAATTCGTGAATTACCGGATATCCTTTCACCGGACGAACGAATTGTCTATCTCGTAGAAGGCAGAAATAAACTGAACAACCATCATATCATCCTGGTAGCCACAGACAGAAGACTGATTTTTGTGGATAAGGAGTTCATGTACGGATTGAAAGTAGAAGACTTTTCTTACAGCAAAATAAGCTCCATACAATATGAAACAGAATTTTTATTAGCTTCCATAGATATTCAGGTGACTGATGACGTGGTAGAAATTGATGGAGTAGGAAAGTACCATGCTGAACTGTTCTGTGAAAAAGTAAGAGATTTCATGTCCCGTCCGGAACAACATTTTCAGAGTAAATCCGAACCTAGTATTTTAGATCAGCTGGAACAATTGGGAAGATTAAAGGAATCCGGAGTTCTAAGTGAGGAAGAATTTCTGGATCAAAAGAAAAAATTAATGGAGAAATTGTAATCATTGTGTTGAATAATGAAATTACTTGATGGGTGGAACTCCCATTTTTAAACTAAAGCAATGGAAAATTATTTAGAAATTAATAAAAAATCATGGAATGCCAAAGTAGAACCTCATCTGAAATCGGATTTTTACTTTGTAGATGAGTTCTTAAAAGGCAGGACTTCGCTGAACTCCATAGAGCTGGAGCTTCTTGGAGATATAAAAGGAAAAAGTATTCTGCACTTGCAGTGCCATTTCGGACAGGATTCTATTTCCCTGTCAAGAATGGGAGCAAATGTGACCGGCATTGACCTTTCTGATAAAGCGATTGATACCGCCAGAGAACTTGCACAGCAATGCGGTACAGACACAGAATTTATCTGTTCAGATGTATATGAGCTGCCCAATGTTCTGGATCATAAGTTTGACATCGTTTATACAAGTTACGGTACAATTGGATGGCTTCCCGATCTTGAAAAATGGGCTGGAATTATCAATCATTTTTTAAAACCGGAAGGTAAATTCATTATGGCAGAATTTCACCCTGTTGTCTGGATGTTTGATGACGACTTTACAAAAGTCGCTTATAATTATTTCAATGAGAAACCGATTGTAGAAACCTATGAAGGTACTTATGCAGATCAGTCTGCACCTATCGTACAGGAATATGTCATGTGGAACCACTCCTTAGCAGAAGTTCTCGATAATTTAATAAAAAAAGATTTACAACTGAATGTTTTTCGGGAAATTGACTGGTCTCCATATCCTTGTTTCAGACATGTAGAAGAATTTGAAACAGGAAAATGGAGAATACCGCAGTTCGGAAATAAAATACCTCTTGTATATGCGCTTATAGCACAGAAAAAATAAAACATTCAGGGTTGCATTACAATAAAAAGTCACCGAAGTATTACTACGATGACTTTTTTCCTATATATGAATGTTAAAAAAACTGCTCTGTGTTGATTAGCTTAGGGAATCCTCAGCTTTTGTCTTTACTTCGTCTACTTTATTCTGAACCTGGGAAGCAACATCATTGGCTTTGCTCTTAAGGTCATTTCCCCATTTGTTAAGATTATCTTTAGCTGTATTGATCTTATCTTTTACCGCTTGTTGATCTTCAGGGCTTGAATTCTTATATTTCCAGTAAGCTAATGCACCTAATCCTAGTAAAGCTAATAAGCCTTTTGTCTTGTTTCCCATGATTTCTATTTTTTTAAGTATTAATATTAAAATTTGTTGTTATGAATAATGTAAAATACGTGCCAAAAAAATAAATGGACTTATAAATAAATGTTAAATTTAGGAAAAGACTTCAAGTTTTTCACCATCAAAACTGGCGAAAACCATAGTAGGATAGGAATCCTGATGATATATATTTCCCTCTTTATCAATTGCGATGGCTCCTGCAAACCCATCAATGACTGCAAGTTCATCAAATGTCTTACTGAAAGCCTGTTGAAGCCTCATTCCATCGGTAACTCTCGTTACAATTTTTGCTGCAGTAGCATTACTGACAATATCTTCACCTACACCGGTACAGCTTACTGCACAAAAAGCATTGGCATAATTTCCAGCCACAGTGGCAGAATCCGAAATTCTCCCGGGGATTTCAAAACCTTTTCCCCCAGTAGAGGTGGCAACAGCTAGTTTTCCTTCCCGGTCAATCGCTACACAGCCTACAGTTCCTTTTCCTCCATTGGCCAGTTTGGCTTCGTATTCTTTTCTTCTCTGGGGAATTTCTGTAGAAAAATTTTCAAAACCATTTTCCGTAGCATAAATTTTAGCACCATTTCCTCCTAAAACCCTATCGTCTTCATTGATAAGATCTTTAGCCACAAAAATAGGGTTCTGTACATTTTGAATATTAATCACACCACTAAGTCTCTGAGTATTTCCGTTCATAATGGCAGCACTCATACGGATAACACCATCACTCTGGATCTGAGAACCGATTCCTGCATTGTATAAAGGATCATCTTCAAGTAATGAAACGGCATAAGCAACCGTATCAAAAGCCGAATGTGTCTTAAGATAATCGAATGCCTTTTGAGCAATTTGTTTTAATGACTCCTGTTTTGCTGTTTTTACTTCATGGCTTTGATCGCTTTCAGAGAAAAAACCGCCGTGGATAATTACTTTCATAAAATTAAAGATGATGGTTGATAAATGATTTCTTTTACGAAGTTAATTAATAAAAGATAAAAGATAAAAGATAAAAGATAAAAGATGTTGTTGTTAAGCAACTATTATGCATCTGGATATCAACATCAAATGGGGGCGGGCTTTAGCCCGCCTTACAATAAACGTTTTAAATCCATTGGCTTTAGCCCAACTTGAAATATGTATGCTAAATAAAAAAACGGAACCGAAGTCCCGTTTGTATAGCTGTATTTGTTGTTCTATTTATCCTGTGGAATAGGATTAAACTGCGAATTCTCAATTGTCAGTGTTTTTGTCGTAAGATCATAATGATCATTCATAGACATGACATGTACCGTTAAATTATCAATAGAAATAGGCTCTCCAAGGTTGATATTGGTAAGGTTGGTATCTTTGATAAACCTTCCGTCTACCAGAATAACAAGACCTGAACCAACAGCAGTCATTACATCATTATGAATGAAAAGACCTGTATCTTCACCCAATCCGATTCCCAGAGTTCTCGGATTGTTGACTACTGCCTGGAAAAGACGCCCGATTCTTCCCCTCTGTACAAAGTGAGTATCAATAATAACATTATCAATCAGACCCAATCCCTGAGTGGTTTTGATTTCTCCTTTCAATAAGGCTTCAGAGCTGCTTCCCTGGTAGATCATATTTTCAGAAGCTGCCGCTGCACCCGCAGAAGTTCCGGAATAAATAAAATCCTGCTCCTGGTATTTTAATAAAACGGTATCATGAAATCTTGTTCCACCAAGAATAGAAGTCAGTCTCAATTGATCTCCTCCGGTGAACATCATGACATCGGCAGCGTTGGCCCTTGCGACCATTGCATCAGAATTGGCTTCCTCACGGTTGTGGATGTCCAGAACATTTACATTTTTAGCTCCAAGAAATTCGAATGCTTTTTTGTACTCGGAACCTACGATCTGAGGGATTTGAGAAGCGGTAGTAACAATTTCAATGACAGAATTCTCCTTTAGCTTCGATTCGTTGATGATCTTTCTTAAGATCCCACGCTCAAAAAAATTAAGATTCTTTTCGATATTCTGATCATAATCGGTTTCAGCAAAACTTCCTTTGTTTACAGCGCCTCCGATAACTATTAATTTTCCAACAGGTTTCGTCATGGTACAAAATTAAAAAATAATTAACATTCTTTGGCGAAATTCATGCCATCTTTAGTTGATTTTTAATGTTTTAAGAATGTTAATTAAAATTAATTTTTTTTTAACGAATCTTTAAATGTGGTATAGTTTCGTTTAGGGTTTTGCATTATCTTTGGCTTTGAAAGGAGTTATTGTTAACTGTTAAAATGCCAATAGACTATGAAAATCGAAAAGATTCAGGCACTAAGAGGTCCTAACATCTGGAGCATCAGAAGAAAGAAGCTGATACAGATGAGGTTGGACTTAGAAGAAATGGAGAATTATCCTACCAATAAAATCGAAGGATTTCGGGAAAGGATTGAAAAATTAATCCCATCATTGATGACGCACCGATGCTCGGAAGGAGTGGAAGGAGGTTTTTTCCATAGAGTGGAAACAGGAACCTGGATGGGACATGTCATTGAGCATATCGCTTTGGAAATACAGACCCTGGCAGGAATGGATGTAGGGTTTGGAAGAACCCGTGAAACAAAAACTCCCGGAGTATATAATGTAGTATTTAATTATATCGAAGAAAATGCAGGAATTTATGCTGCAGAAGAATCTGTAAAAATTGCAGAAGCACTGATTGAAGGCAAAGATTATGATTTGAATGCTTGTATCCATAGATTAAAAGAAATCAGGGAACGCGTTCGTTTAGGACCTTCCACAGGAAGTATTGTAGAAGAAGCTGCGTCCAGAAGAATTCCATGGATAAGACTGGGAACAAACTCATTGGTTCAGCTTGGTTATGGAGTAAACCAACAAAGATTTCAGGCAACAATTACCGGAAAAACAAGTTCTATTGCGGTAGATATTGCCTGTAATAAAGAATTAACCAAAAGAATGCTTCACGATGCTGCTATTCCCGTACCGATTGGAGATTTGGTAGTAGATGAAGAAGATTTAAACGCGGTGATCAGAAAAATCGGATATCCCATTGTTATTAAACCTCTGGATGGAAACCATGGAAAAGGATCTTCTATCAATGTCAACGACTGGGATGCCGCCAAGATAGGTCTTGAACATGCTCAGAAATATTCCAGAAAAGTAATTGTTGAGAAATATATCACAGGATATGATTTCCGTGTACTGGTGATCAATAATAAAATGGTAGCTGCAGCCAGAAGAGTTCCAGCCCATGTTGTGGGAGACGGAGAACTGAATCTTCAGCAGCTTATTGAAAAAGAAAACAAAGACCCGAGAAGAGGCTATGGCCATGAAAATGTTCTTACCGAAATTGAAGTTGATAAAGACACTTTAGAATTACTTGATAAACTTCAATATACTTTGGAAACAATTCCTCAAAGAGGAGAAGTGGTTTATCTTAAATCAACGGCCAATCTTTCAACCGGAGGAACTTCCATTGATGTAACAGATATGGTGCATCCGGAAAATATCACAATGGCTGAAAGAATTTCTAAAATTATCGGATTGGATGTTTGCGGTATTGATGTGATGGCAGAGAACCTTACCCAGCCTTTAAAGGAAAGTGGCGGAGCAATTATTGAAGTTAATGCTGCACCAGGGTTCAGAATGCATCTTGCCCCAAGTGAAGGATTACCAAGAAATGTGGCTGCTCCGGTGGTTGATATGCTCTATCCTCAGGGAAAACCTTTTACCATTCCCATCATTGCGGTAACAGGAACCAATGGAAAAACCACCACCACAAGGCTTATTTCTCACATTGTAAAAAGCAATGGGTACAGAGTAGGATTTACGACTTCGGACGGAATTTATATTCAAAATACCATGCTGTCAAAAGGAGATACAACTGGACCACTTTCCGCAGAGTTTATCTTAAAAGATCCTACCGTAGAATTTGCCGTTCTGGAGACAGCCAGAGGAGGAATTTTACGTTCCGGACTTGGTTTTTCACAATGTGATATCGGAGTTTTGACCAATATTGAAGAAGATCATTTGGGAATGAATGATATTCACAGTCTGAAGGATCTTACCAAAGTAAAGCGTGTAGTACTGGATAGCGTGAAAAAGAGCGGCTGGAGTGTTTTGAATGCCGATAATGAATATTCCATGAAGATTGTGAGTGATCTCGATTCTAATGTGGCTATTTTCAGTATGGATGAAAACAATCCTCATATTGTAAAATTTGCTAAAGAAGGAAAGATAACCTGTGTATATGAGGAAGGTTTTGTAACCATCAAAAAAGGTGACTGGAAAATCAGAATAGGAAAAGCCAAAGACTTCCCGATTACGATGGAAGGAAAGGCCAGGTTTATGATTGAAAACGTATTGGCAGCCAGTTTGGCGAGTTACCTTTACGGATTCGGGATTGAGGATATTTCCAATTCTTTGAGAACCTTTATTCCAAGTGCCCAGCTTACACCGGGAAGACTGAATGTCTTTAAGTTTAAAAACTTTAAGGTGCTGATCGACTTTGCCCATAATCCTTCAGGATACGAAGCCATTGAAGATTATCTGAAAAACATAGAATCTACAAAGAAAATCGGTATTATATCCGGTGTCGGAGACCGAAGAGATAATGATATCAGAGAATGCGGAAAAATTGCCGGAAGAATGTTTGATTATATCATCATCCGAAATGAGAAACATCTTCGTGGAAGAACGGAAGAGGAAATCAACGGATTGATTATTGATGGGATTAATGCTGCAGGCAGAGACGTTAGTTATGAGATTATTCCTAAAGAGATTGAAGCTTTAAAGCATGCAATAGGTATGGCAGAAGAAGGAACATTTATCACGGCTTTAAGTGATGTTATTTCCAATGCCATTGATCTGGTTCAGGAATACCAGGCCAGGGAATTGCTGGAAGACGATAAAAACGTGTAAAGACATCTTTATAGAACTTATTACAATTGCAATACGGAATAAAAAACGTATTGCAATTTTTTTATCTATTTTGCTGTAGCAGATCGAAGTTTGTTTGATTAAAAACAGAGGTATGTTACCAATGACTACTGTACAAACAATTAAAAGTTAATCCTTACGGTTTCCCGTAGAGTATACCTACAGTCTCTCCGTATATTTACAGCGTTTGTATAAACTAAAAGTACAAGTCAAGTTTTTTTAATGTCCTCCTGTTTGGGAGGATTTTTTATTTGGTGTATTCAACAGTTATTTTTAAACCTTCTTTGTTTACGGAAATCCGTAAAGATTATTTTTTTATGTTAAATCTCCAAATGGAGAATATTTTATATATTTAATTTCTAAACTAAAATCAAAACCATGAAAAATTTAAAGAAAATCTCTAAGGAGAAATTAAGAGGTATTAACGGAAAAGGAGGATGTCCTCCAGGCTGGCATGATTGCCCGGTGCCATGGAATGAAAAAGTCTGCATTCCGCATGATAATGAAATGGCATGTCCCGATTTATAAAAAACAATCCCTCACTAAGAGGGATTTTTTGTTCTCATATTTCAAAATTTAAACATTCGCGCCCAAACTTTATGGGCTTCTTCCAGAGATATATTGTTTTCTAAATAATTTTTATCAGCTTTCCCTGGTTTTCAGCTGTCTTGCCTGTCAATTTTAAATAGGGTGTTTTTCCTTCACTATTTTGGGAGTTACAAGTTTAATTTTGCTCAAAATAATAAAATGAAATCCATGAGAACAATCAATTACATCGTTATACATTGTACAGCCACACAACCAGATGTTACAATAGAGAGCATTAAAAGGTATTGGAAGGAAAACCTGAAATGGAAAAATCCAGGATATCACTATATGATAAAAGCTGATGGAAAAATAGTAAACACTTTGCCCATTGATCAGGTATCCAATGGCGTTGCAGGGTGGAATTCTCAAATTATCAATATATCATACATTGGCGGCATTGATAAAAGCAACCATCCAAAAGATACAAGAACGGAAGAGCAAAAAAAATCTATGGTAAAGCTGTTAAGAGAATTAAAATCAATATTTCCTAAAGCTAAAATTCAGGGACATAGAGATTTTCCAAATGTTCAGAAAGCTTGTCCAAGTTTTGATGCTAAGAAAGAATATGCTGAGTTATCATAAGCTGAAGTACTGCAAGATTGTTTTTAAATAGCTTTAAAGAAAGCCTAATATACAAACGATTCAAAATCAATCATTACGGTTTCCCGTAGGGTATGCTTGCAGTCTATCCGTATATTTACAATGTTTGTAAAAAAACATAGCGTACATGTCAATTTTTTATCCTCCTTCTTGGGGGATTTTTTATGTTTTGAGAGGTCTTCAGGAGTAAAAAATAAAACCTCCGATACTTCGGAGGTTTGTTTCTATAAGCTTTCCCAGGTTGTCTTTATGCTCTGCATTTTTTTAAGATAAAAATACAAAGGAATAAGTTCTAATCTGAGGGTAAAGCTGATTGATGGGTACATAAACGGAATAATGGCCATCATAATAAGGCAAACAGCAATCCCGATAATGGCATCTGCTATGGCAGCCTGTGGTGCCCATTTTTGTTCAAACCAAAGTCCGTAGGCTACAATACCTTTGAACAGGAACAAAGAACAGATCAAAAGCCCTGTCATTGAGTACGGATGATTGGCATTCATCCCGTATAATGATAAAGAGGTTTGAGTGATCAGAGACCCTGCTATCAATAAACCCGCAGCTACTGCGCCTCCGATTAAAAAGATCCATAGGAAAATTTTAATCCAGGTAGGTAATAAGTCTCTTCTTCGTGTTAAAACGTTGTTGTCAAATTCTGCGAAAGGTGTTGATCTTTCTTCCATGTAGTATTAGTTTTATAAGTTTTTTATCCGAAAAAAGCATTCGAACTACCAATCCAGATGGCATCTTTTTTATTAAAGTCTACATTCACCATGGCGGCTTTAGTCATTCTTCCCAGATTTTCCAATAGGATAGGGCGTTCGTCGTTTTCCCGCCAAATATACAACAAACGGATCTCCGCTTTTGCAAAATCTCCGTTGATATCTTCAAAAATTGGTTCATAGAACACTTTTCTCTGCAAAATATAGTTTTCCTTATCCTGAATAGAGTCGGTAATTTCTTTCGTAGGATTCAAATTAACTCCGCTTCCTGCGAATGAAAACAATGGTTTTAGTACAAAATTTTCAAGATTTTCATGCTCCGGGAATTCATGCAGAAAATAACTCTTTGGAACAAACTCATGCTTCAGTAAAGGCAAAAGGAACTTTGAAATTTTAAAGAACCAGTTTGGGTGGGTAATCCATTTTACATCCACTTCCTCGCGGAAATCAAATTCTGTATGCAGATCCGGAATATTGTCCAGTTCATCAAATATAACCCGGTTGTAGATCCTTTTGATTTCGGTTAGCTTACCATTATTTTCATAATACAGTTTTCTACCCTGTTTTTTTACTTTCGTCAGACATACTGTTTTGATGCCTAGCAGTTTCTCGGTCAAAGCAAAATCAATAGCCGTTTTTTGTCTTTCCGGAAAGATTTCAAGCAGGATTACATTTTCAGGATGTTCATCACCTACAATCAGTTCCTTCAAATAGTTTTTAAAAGTTTCATGCGGCATAGGATTTCTGATCTCCGAAAGGAAAGGGTAGACTTCACAATACGTTTCCTCATATACTTTCTGAAAACCATACAAAGAAGGAAATGCCTGAAGTTCTATCAGCTGAGGTTCTATTGCTCCGTCTTCACTTTTGCAGACTCCAAAATCTATGGTGAAAAAATGAGGTTGATAGGTATCATTGGGAACCCTGCAGTTTTCAGGAATGGCTTTTTGAAGGAGTTCTGCCGGCATTGCTTTAATCTGGCTGATGATACTTTCACTGGCGTCTATCAGTTTTTTCTCAAACTCTTTAGTCAGAAAAATAGGACTTTCTGAAACTCTGAAACCAGGTGCTGTTCCACCTTTTTCAGTCAGTATATTTTTGAGTTGATGGTATTTTTCATCTGAAAACTCCTGATTGAACTGTTTTCTGTATTCTGGGATCATATTTTTTTTCTTTTGTGATGGTAAAGAAACCGGACGTTTATGCCCAATTTGATTTTACCACAAAAGGCACAAAAGTTTTTAGAATATAAAAGTTTACAATAGACTTTTATAAAATACCTATTTAATTGGGAAATCTTTGATTTTCAAGAAAGCTTATGTCTTCTTCTCAACAGCTTTTATGATTGTAATACCCAAATCCCTTTTGTGACTTTTGTGGTTTGTATTGATTAAACCAAAGATTCAGCTTCTTTCAAAATGTTTTTTTTTGCAAACTGAAGGAATCTCGGAAGAATCTGATGTCTGGTAAGAATGATTTTATCTTCATCGTCTATTCTGTCTATCGTTTCAAGATACTTTTCCATCCCGAAATTTTCGATCATGGCTTCCTTGTTCTTTTCATCCTTCAGGTTTTCGATCAGAGATTCAGGATTGGCTTCCGGGTGAAACTGTGTTCCGAATATCTCCTCCGAAAAACGAACGGCCATTACCGCTCTTTCCAGGTTGATATGAGGACGGAATTTTTCAATCGCCATGATGGTCATTCCCAATTTTTGGAAACGGTCGTGATCCGGTTCTATAAACTGGTAGGCCCTCGAATCTACCGCATAAAAAGGATCCTGAAGATTTTTGAATAAGAATTCTTCTTTACCTTCCTCTGTTTTATGAACAGGCATTACCCCGAAGGAATAAGACTTTCTTTTGCAGATATTTCCCAGATTCCAGTGAATACTTGCCAGCTGGAATGAATGGCAGATCAGGAAAAGGTACTTTTTATCTTCATGGTATTGATTATGCTCGAAAACAGCATCTAAAAAATTTGCAAAACGGTTTTCCCATGCAAGGCCTTCACGATGTGGGTTTCCGGGGCCACCGGAGGAAATGAAAATATCAAAGTCTTCTATTTCAGGTATTTCATCCTTATATCTTACATCAAACGTTTTGATCACCACATTTTCTTCAGAGTTCTGCTGAAAAGTTTCGGAAATTTCTTTTATATTTCTAAAACCTTGATTCACATGATTGTTGTTCATGTCCAGCAGAGCAATTCGAATATCTTTCATTACATCATATTTTTTGCAAAGTTACCAAAATATTATGAAGCAGGTTCACCATGGGTGATGCCATACTCCGTTTCAGAGATCATATAATCAACTACTTTCGTCAGATCACCTGTTTCCTTAAAGATCTGAAGCTGCCGGTCTGCACCGGTTCCGTTTTCAAGGATTTTCCAGGCGTATTCCACTTCGTTACGGCATCCCAAATCGTCTACCACATCATCAATAAACTCTAAAAGTTCTTTCAATAAATGAGGATAAGGAACGGATTCTTCTTTCCCAAAATCGATGAGATGGGCTTCGATACCACTTTTGGAGGCACGCCATTTATTTTCGTTCAGCAGTAATCTTCTATAGCTTCTGAAGCTGAGATTTTGCTGGTGCAGTTTATAGATTTTGGCAACAAGACTCTGCATTATGGCCGCAAGACATACGGTTTCATCAATTCTTAACGGCATGTCACAGATTCTGAATTCGATAGTTGGATAGAACGGATGTACGCGTAAATCCCACCAGATTTTCTTGGCATTGTCGATGGTTCCTGTTTTTACCAGAAGATCCACATAGCTGTCAAATTCTGCCAGCGAGTTAAAGTAACTCGGAATACCGGTTCTTGGGAATTTGACGAAAATTTCCTGTCTGTACGATTTAAAACCTGTATATCTTCCGATCCAGAAAGGGGAGTTGGTAGAAAGGGCATAGACGTGAGGAAGGAAATATCTCATCACATTCTGAATTCTGACACCTTCTTCACGATTAGGAATTCCAATATGAACATGCAGTCCGAAAATAAGATTTTCACGGGCCACATCTCCCATATCATCTACGATTTTAATGTATCTTTCTCCCTGAGTGATATTGTTTTCAGACCAGTGAGAGAATGGGTGAGTACCACCTCCGGAAACACGAAGTCCCTGTTCATGGGCGATATTGATAAGATGGCGCCTTAAATTCGTTAATTCAGCTCTGGCTTCCTGAATATTCTGGCAGATTCCCGTTTCCATTTCAATCATGGATTCGTGCATTTCATGCTTTAAGTTTTCACTTAAAACCGCTTTGCCGCCTTCAATGATTTTTGAAACGTGAGAAACCAGATCCCTGCTTTCCACATCGATGATCTGATATTCTTCTTCAATTCCAATAGTAAACTGATGATGCATTTATTTTGTGTTTTTTAATTCTTTTTCAATGTTATTTTATGGAATCCTTCACGAAGGTTCCCCAGGCAATGTTAGGTTTCCCCGGAACATATTCTTTAGCTTTTTCAATAGCCAGTTTGGCAGCATGTTCTATGATCCATGCAAAGTTTTCTTCTCCTACAGAATTGCGGTCTGCATCAGGAGCCGGGTTGCAGAAATCAATCGCATAAGGAATACCGTCTCTTACAGCAAATTCCACGGTGTTGAAATCGTATCCTAAAGCTTGATTCATTTTAATCGTATAATCATGAATAGTCTTCAGTAATTTTTCAAGTTCTTCACCTTGGGTCTGATGCGTGGTGGCGTATCTCAAGTGAGGTGCATTTCTCGGCTCATATGGCATGATGTGGACATATTTTTGGCCCAGACAGTAAACTCTGTAATAATCATCAAAGATAATTTCCTCCTGTACCATCATCACCAGCTGCTCGGTTTCTCTCAGTTTGTTCCAAAGATCATCCGGATTTTCTACTCTGTACACATTTTTCCAGCCGCCGCCATCATGAGGCTTCATATAGGCAGGAAACCCTACATAATTGAAGATATATTCCCAGTCATGAGGAAATTTCAGGTTTCTGAATGAAGTTTCTGAAGTATTGTCCGGTCTTTCGTGTGATGGAAGCAAAACCGTTTTAGGAAGTGGAATTCCCAGTTTTGACATCAGGGCATTGTTGAAAAACTTCTCATCAGCACTCCACCAGAACGGATTGTTGATGACATAAGTGCCGTTAAGGGCAGCATTTTTTAAATAAGCTCTGTAAAAGGGAACGTCCTGTGAAATTCTGTCGATGATCACTGCATAACCATAATCTGCACCCTGTTCCAGTTTATCAATAGTAACGGGTTCAGCGATGATATCGCCACCTCCCATTTCATTTACTTTTTCTATAAATGCCCAGGGAAACGTGTCTTCCATACCGAAAAGAATTCCTACTTTTTTTGTCATAATTTTTGTTTTTAAGGTGGGTGTATATTTTTTCTATTTGTCTTTTTTTATTGTTTTTAAGAGAAAAATGCTCCTATGAAGGTAGGGAAGACCATTCTCCATAGCGGCCAGTCGTGACCTATCCATTTTCTTTCATCGTACCAGAAATCTATGCCTTTTATCCTGAGGATTTCAGCCATTTCAACATTTTTATCCCTGCAGATATCCTGATCAGAAGTGCTCAGTACAATATGCATGTGTTTATACTTCCAGGCTTCATCATTTCTTACAAACTCTCTCGGACAGTTAAAGTATACCAGATCATCAGAGTAGCCATCCATAAAATTCCTTATACTGAAGGCGCCGGAAAGACAAAACAGATGAGAAACCAAATCCGGAAATCTGAAAGCAAAATTAGCGGCATGATAGCCCCCGAAACTTGCTCCTGCAACGGCAACGCGGTGGGTTTTGTGAAGTTTTTGGATATAAGGAACGAATTCCTGGACCAGGAACTGTACATACCGTTCATAATTCCTTATTCTTTGCTGAGGCGAGATTTTTTCATCATAAAAACTCCAGCTGTCGATGGTCTGTACATTGTAAAGTTTTACTTTCCCTTGTTCTATAAACCAGTTGATGCTTCCATTAAGGTGAAAATCATGATTCTGGGTATATTGTCCCTGGGAAGTTGGGAACATAATGATAGGATGGCCGTAATGCCCGGTCACTTCTACTTTGAGACTTGTTCCCAATATATTTGAATAATACTCTGTATGTTCTATGTGAGGCATTTTCCTTGTTTAGTTTTAATTTAGGTTTTATAGTAATTCATAAAATTCAATTCCTCCAAGTTGATCTTTTTCTAAAATATCCAGTACGAGTGTTCCTAATTTCGGATGTTCGAGGATTATATTTTCTTTAAAGATCCATTTTGATCCTGGTGTATTGGCATGAGTTGAGTCAACGAACTGATAATATGCTTTGCTGTGCCATTTTCCGGGACTTATGTTCTCTAAATTACATTTTAGGATGGAATCTTCGGGTAGGCTGTATATTATGAATTCAATAACATTTTGAATGTCAATGTCAAGTTTCATTGTTAAGAACTCAATTTATTACCTTTCGGAGGCAGAATATTCAGCATATCCGCATGAATCATTTCAGCAGCAGAATCCAGCCTGTCCTGTACAACAGAGGCGTCTCCGGATTTATAGACAATTCCGACATGATAGTCTATCGGAAGAAATTTGACAACTTCTTCGCATTCAAAACTGCTGTAATTCGGTTCTTTATCTTTAATCAGGGCAACGATCAGACCTGAATAATAGCCTGTGGGGGGAGAAACGCTGTAATCATTTCCTCTAAGAAGAGCATCTTCAATTTTGGCCCATTCTCTCCAGATATTGATTCCGCTTGACGCTTCAACCAGGTCCGGAATATGAGCACCGCCAACCCTCGATGAAGTTTCAAGGAAATACCATTTTCCATCTTCTTTTCCACGGATAAATTCTGTATGGGTGGCTCCGTTGATAAGTCCGAAGTTGGAAAGAACTCTGGCATTTATATCTTCCAGTGCCTTAAACTCCTCGGAATATCTTCCTAATGTTTTGGATCTGAAAACCCCGCCTTCGTGAGAAACCTGCATAGGAGGAGCAAGATATTTTGAAGCAGAAGTAAAAACAATTTTTTTATTAAAAGTAAGGCTGTCTACATGGTAAACGTCTCCGGGTTTAAAACTTTCCAGTAAAAAAAGATGGCGTTCTTCTCCCAGTATTTCCAGGGCTTCAAGAAGCTGTTCTTTGGAGGTTATTTTCTTAATGCCCGATGCTGATGCTTCAGACCTTGGTTTCAGTACCCATGGAGCAGGAACGCGGTCTGTAAATTCATCCACTTCGTTATCATTGAACACAGCGGTGAATTCAGGAACGCTGATCCCGGAATCCTTTGCTTTTTGCCTCATGGCAAGTTTATCTCTGAAATACCGGTGGGTTGTCTGTCCCATACCGGGAATACGGAAGGTCTCTCTGATTAATGCGGCTTTTTCAACATCATAATCATCCAAAGCCACCACAGCATCTACTTTTCTGGTCTTCATCAGGTGGGAAAATCCCTGAATGAGATGCTCTAGATTCCATACGGAAGGCTTGAGCTCGGGCATATAGAATGTTTCATCAATCGCGTGCCAGGGCCAGTTTTTTTCTTTGAGATTTTCGGAGGTTACAAGGATGATTTTATTGCCGAGCTTCTTCATTTCGTCCATAAAATCGTAGCCTTTGTAATAGCACGAAATACACACAATAGTTTTCTTCTCCATATAATGTTTTTTAATATTTAGTGAATTTTCAAAAATAAAAGCATTTATATATTATTTTATTAATATCAAAAAATAAAATATTGTGCGTTTTTGAAAATCCACTAATCAATTATACAGAGTTTTTTTGTAAAAAACTAATTTTTAGTGATAATTTTCAATTAAATTCACCAGGAGCTGAACACCAAAACCTGTTGCTGCTTTTTCTTTTGCATAGCCCACACTTCCAAAGGCTACTCCTGCAATGTCTAAGTGCGCCCATTTAGGATGGTTCTCAATGAATTGCTCTAAAAATTTTGCAGCAATAATACAGTCTCCCACAGGCTTTAGAGAGATGTTTTTTATATCGGCCACATCAGACTGGATATCATCTTTCCAAACATCCCATAAAGGAAGATTCCAAACCCTCTGATTGGTCTGGTCACCGGTTTTGATTAAGTTGTTTTTCAGTTCCTCGTTATTGGAGAACATAGCAGCACAGGTATCTCCGAACATTCTCACTGAGCTTCCCGTTAAGGTAGCCAGGTCAATAAGGAAATCAGTTTTGTAGTTTTTAGAAAGATAAGACAAACCATCTGCAAGAATTAATCTGCCTTCTGCATCAGTATCAAGTACTTCAATTGTTTTTCCGTTGTAGGCTGTAATCACATCACTTGGAAGCAGGGCCTTTTCAGAGACCGCATTATCAGTAATAGGGAGAACAGCGACGATGTTTACAGGAAGCTGCATTTCTGCGGCATAGATTAACGTTCCCAAAACAGCCGTTGCTCCGCCCATATCGGACTTCATATAATGCAGATTGGCAGAGCTTTTTATTGATATTCCTCCTGTGTCAAAGAGAATACATTTTCCTACCAGACCGAAAGTCTTGGCATTTTTCGCTGTCGTTTTATACTCTAAAATAGTGAAGGCTGCATCGTAAGCACTTCCCTGGTTCACAGAAAGATATGCGCCTAATCCAAGTTCTTCACATTTCTTTCTGTTAAAAGCAGTGTATTTTAAATCATATTTTTTAGCCAGATTTTTAAGGTATGCGCTTAAGATATCCGGTTTTTTAAGATTGGCTGGTTTGTTAAGCCAGTCCTGGCAGGCAGTTTGCCCGTTAACCAATGCTTCTGCTTTCTGGCTGATATGATCTAATTTTTTCTGGCTTAAATTTTCAAAGTGCAATTCAAATTTCGTATTCCAGAAAGCGTGTTTTTTATCAAAAGGGTAGTTGTAAGTTCCTGTTAAAAGTCCTTTTACAAACTCCTCGAACTGCTTTTCATTCAGGAAGTCAGCAAGGGCTAATGTAGGTACGGCCAGCAGTTTTTCTTTCTGTGTCTGTGAAAATTTAGCCGCCACCTGCTGGATCTCGAAATTTTGTAAGGCGGATTTTCCTAATCCAATGAAATACGTAATTCCTTCTTCATGAGCATTGACAAAAACTTCATATTTCTTTCCGGTGAAAAAATTGGAAATGTTTTTGTTGAAATTTTTACTGGTTTTCGTCCATTCTTCCTCCGTAAACAGTTGGAAAACCTGAGTGTAATTTTTGTTTTTTTTATTGATTAGTTTCATAAATAGATGTTATAATTTCTAAATTCATAAAGAGTGCCGCCTTCATTTTGTCCCTGTCCGGCTTACATTTTCTGCAGTAGTTTTTATGCATTTAGTTTCTGATGCTTTTTTGTTGTGGTTTTACTTCTACAGGATTTTCTGTGTTGTCATAGAACAGCCATTCTATAGCCCTTGGGAACTCCTGAGACCAGTAAAACTCATTGTGGGTGCCTTCAGGATTGATATTGGTTTTGAATTCAAAATCAAAAAGCTTTTTCTCTTCCCATCTTTTCAGATATTCTTCAAAAATATGAATTCTTTTGACCATTTTAGAACCTTCCTGGCCGCCGCCGTAGAGATAGATCTTCGTTTTAAACGGAACCCGGAAATTCATCATCGGAAAGTTGTTATTGGGTTCTACCCATAGAGAAGGTGAGAATATCAGTAGTTTGGAGTACACTTCAGGATAAAGAAATCCACTATAAATACTGATCAATGCTCCTAATGAACTGCCTCCGATTCCGGTGTTGTCACGGTCTTTTTTGGTTCTGTAATTTTCGTCCACAAAAGGCTTTAAAGTATCTGCAATAAAACGGATGTACTTTTTTCCTTCAGAACCGTTGGCTACATGATCATTATCAAAAATATATTCTTTAATTCTTTCCTCGCTGCCATGTTCTATCGCAATGATGATAAGATCGCCGCGCCCGTATTCAGCAAGGATGGATAATTTTTTGTCGATTTCCCAATTCCCGAAACCGCTTCCTTCATTGAAAAGATTTTGTGCGTCCTGAAGGTATAAAACTGGATATTGTTTATCCGTTGTATGATAATCATAAGGAAGCAGTGCCCAAATCTTGCGGTAACGGTCAAGCTGCGGAATGTAAAAATTTTCGGAAATAACTTCTGCTATAGGATAATATTCTTCTTTGAACGGTCCCCAGTTCAGTCTCCATTTGTCTACAGAGTCGGACGTTTTACCAGCAGATTTTTTCGCTTTCCGGTTGGGAGTGATATTTCCATATTGATCCAGTTCTACGTTTTCCCAGCCTCCTTTTGTGAATTTGTATTCAATATCATCAGGAAGAAGCTGATCTTCGATTTCTATAAAATAACCGGAAGGATCAATTTGTTTAAGCTGGAAATTATAATCTTTGGGATTCCAGCTATTGAAATTTCCCGTAATAAATACCGGTCTGTCGTCTTTTTCTGCTGTATAAAGTTCAAACCTCATCGTTGTGTTTAATAAAATATTGATGTTAAATTTATAAAAAAGATTGTTTTGAAATCATAAAAAATGTGAGTTAAAAAATGATATATTTGATAGATAGACAAAACATGAAATGATCTTGATAATTATTTGATGAATAATTCATCGCTATTGTCAGTATTTTTCGTAGTTTCAGGGAAAATATAAATATAAACTGATCTTGATGAATTCTGTTAAGACCTACACGCTTTTCACCGATCATGATGTGTATCTTTTTAAAGAAGGTAGGCATTATAAGCTGTATGGTAAATTTGGAGCACATTCTGCAGAAAAAGAGGGTGTAAAAGGCGTATATTTTTCCGTATGGGCTCCTAACGCAAAGAAAGTTTCCGTGATCGGAAATTTTAACAACTGGAATCATAAAGATCATATTTTGTTTCCACGATGGGATGAATCCGGGATTTGGGAAGGATTTATTGAAGGGTTAACCTGGGGAACATTATATAAATATGCTATTGAAACGCAAGGAGGCGAAATTCTGGAAAAAAGTGATCCCTATGCGTTGAGCTGGGAACAGAATATTCAGGCGGCTTCCCTGGTTTCCACCACCTGGTACGAATGGAATGATCAGGAGTGGATGGATAACCGCTGGAAAAAAAACAGGCTGGAAGCTCCGCTATCGGTATATGAATTACATTTAGGTTCCTGGGTAAGAGAAGAGGATCAGCCCCAGCGTTTTTTAAACTATAGGGATATTGCGAAAAAGCTCGTTCCTTACATCAAAGAAATGGGATTTACCCATGTAGAATTCATGCCCGTGATGGAGTATCCTTACGAGCCGAGCTGGGGATATCAGATCACAGGTTTTTATGCAGCAACCTCGCGCTTTGGCTCACCACAGGATCTGATGTTTCTTATTGATGAACTTCATAACAATGACATAGGCGTTATTCTGGATTGGGTTCCGTCCCATTTTCCGGGAGATGCTAATGGGCTTCACCGATTCGACGGTTCTTATCTGTATGAGCATGAAGATCCGAGAAAAGGCTTTCATCCGGACTGGAAATCGCATATTTTTAATTACGGAAGAAATGAAGTGAAATCCTTTCTGATTTCAAATGCCATGTTCTGGCTGGATCGGTATCATGCTGACGGATTGCGTGTGGATGCCGTGACTTCAATGCTTCATCTGGATTATTCAAGAAATGAAGGGGAGTGGGAACCTAATATATATGGAACCAATGTGAACCTGGAAGCGAAAGCCTTTCTACAGGAATTTAATACAGCTGTCTACAAAGAATTTGGAGATAATATCATCACCATCGCGGAAGAAAGTTCAGATTTTCCCATGCTTACAAAACCTGTTCATGACGGCGGTGTAGGATTCGGAATGAAATGGATGATGGGTTGGATGCATGATACACTGGATTATTTCAAAGAAGATTTTATTAACCGTAAATTTCATCATCATAAACTGACCTTCGCTTCCATGTATATGTATAATGAAAATTATATGATGCCTTTGTCACACGATGAAGTCGTACACGGAAAAGCAAGTCTTATTTATAAAATGAAAGGGGATGAATGGCAGAAATTTGCCAATCTCCGTACCCTGTATGTATATATGTATACCCATCCCGGAGCCAAGCTGCTTTTTATGGGCGATGAATTCGGGCAGACCAGTGAATGGAATTTTACAAGAAGCCTCGACTGGCATTTGCTGAAATATCCTGTTCATAAAGGAATGCAGGAAATGGTGAAGGAACTGAACCACTTGTACCGGTCAGAAACTGCCTTTTATGAAAATCAGTTTGATAGGAATGGTTTTGAATGGGTGGAAGCAGATGATCTGGAAAACTCGGTGTATGTCTACCTCAGAAAAGGAAAAAAGAAAGAAGATGTCCTGATGGTAGCTTTAAACTTGGCACCCAACGTATTGGATTATAAAATCGGGATTCCTGCAGGCACCCACTGGGAAGTTGTTTTGAATTCCGATGATGAAAAGTACAGTGGAAGCGGAGTGGAGCCTGAAATCCTGGAAGAGAAGTATGAAGAGTGGAGAGGATACACCAAAACAATGACCGTGAAGCTGCCGCCATTGGCTGGAATAGTTTTACGTCAGAAAAGAGATAAAAAATATAAATTACACAGAATTAAACATAAGAGATAAAGAATGGTTATTTATCATTTAAGTACAGAATGTTATCCCGTAGCAAAAGTAGGCGGTCTGGCAGATGTGGTGGGAGCGTTACCAAAATATCAGAATAAAATAGCAGGAGTAGAAGCCAAGGTCGTAATGCCGTGGTACAACAAATCCTTTGTATATGATCATGAATTTGATCTGGTTTTTGACGGATTTATTCATCAGGCAGCCAATATGCTGCAGGTTCAGGTATTGAAAGAGAAGACCAATGTTCTGGGATTTGAGCTGTATATGGTAAGAATTCCGGGATTATTAGACAGGGACAACCCTTATGGGTACCAGGATGAAAGCTTCCAGTTTCTGGCTTTCCAGCATGGCGTTTTGCATTGGCTTTCTGCGATGAAAATCCGTCCTGATGTACTGCATTGCCATGATTATCATACCGGTCTCGTTCCTTTTATGGTAGAAAACTGCTATGAATTTGAATTTTTAAAAGGAGTAAAAACAATAGGAACTATTCATAATGGCGAATATCAGGGCATGATGAGCTGGAGTATGGCACAGTATATGCCTTCTTTTGATGGGTACAAATGGGGACTGATGGATTGGAACGGACTGATGAATCCTCTGGCCAGCATGATTAAATGTGCTGATGCTTTTACCACTGTTTCGGAAGGATATCTTGAAGAACTCTTTATCAGCTTCCGCGGACTGGAAAGCCTCGTTCGTCAGGAATTCGGAAAGGCATATGGAATCATCAATGGTATTGACACAGAAGTCTGGAATCCTGAAACCGATCCGATGCTTGATTTTAATTTTAACAGTACCAATGCAGTCGCTCAAAAGAAAAAAAATAAAGAAAATCTCTGTAAAGAATATGGATTAAAACCTGAACTTCCTTTATTCGCATTTATCGGAAGATTCGCAACAGAGAAAGGAGCAGATCTGCTGCCGGATGTTGTATGGAGAAGCATTAAGCAGAGTTATGGCGCTTTAAATATTATGATTCTCGGATCAGGGAACACCTATATAGAAAATAAACTGAAAGAATACGATTATACGTACACCAATTTTGCATTGGATCTCGGATATAAAGAGCATCTTTCCCATAAGATATATGCATCGGCAGATTTTCTTCTGATGCCTTCAAGAGTAGAGCCATGCGGACTGAACCAGATGTATTCTATGAGATATGGCACCGTTCCTGTGGTAAGATATACAGGAGGGCTCAGAGATACGGTGGAAGATATTTCAACCGGTGGAGCAGGACTGAACTTTACTTATCCGGGTGTAGATGATGTTGTACATGCCATGAACAGGGCATTGGCGATTTATAATCAAAAAGGAGTTATGGAAGATCTTATCCATGCCAATATGAATTTTGATTTTGCATGGGAGAAATCTGCAGAAAAATACATAGCTTTATATAATAGCTGATAGAGTGAAGATTTTCGGATTTCTTTCTGTGATAATGTTTATGCTG
This sequence comes from Chryseobacterium sp. AG363, assembly GCF_003610675.1. Classification (NCBI taxonomy): domain Bacteria; kingdom Pseudomonadati; phylum Bacteroidota; class Flavobacteriia; order Flavobacteriales; family Weeksellaceae; genus Chryseobacterium; species Chryseobacterium sp. AG363. Next base: position 1,518,280 of record NZ_RAQF01000002.1, on the reverse strand, counting down.
TTTTCATGTAAAGAAGACAGAGGAAGCTATCATGGAGGTTATTATTGGATCTATGGCTACGGTCTTCCGGCAACGGAAAGGTATGAAGCGATGGCTGCTATTTCCGAAAAATGGAAAATAAAGCATTACTCTGTAGGTGGTTGTCTGGTAGAGCCTGACGAGATGAAGAGAATAGATGCTATTAATAAAAGGACTTATAATGCCATAGAAAGAAAATATGGGAAAGGCTGGAGAGAAAAGTATCGTAAAGATGTTGACGGCTTTGTAATGAAGAGTGCTGATGTGATGGATGTACTTATTACAAATCCGTTCTTCAGAAATGAACTTAAAAAATATAATATTGAAATCTATAACCTGGATAAAGAGGTTTTAGTATTGAATGATAAAGATGAGTTTCGGGTGACTGTTTATAAAAACGAACTCCAATATGAAAACAAAGAATGCTTTAAAGTAGCAGTAAACACTAAGAACAGAACAGTAAACTTAATAAAATAAAACGCAAGATATTTATGAATCGAAATGTAATCTCTATTGTTTTAGGAGGAGGCAGAGGAACAAGATTATTCCCGTTAACGTATACGAGATCCAAACCGGCTGTTCCTATTGCAGGAAAATACAGACTGGTAGATATTCCTATCTCAAACTGTCTGAACTCAGGATTGAATAAAATTCTGGTGTTAACGCAGTTTAATTCTGCTTCTCTCAATTCACATATTAAAAATTCTTATCACTTTGACATCTTCAGCAAAGGCTTCGTTGATATTCTTGCAGCCGAGCAGAATGTGGAAAATGACAGCTGGTATCAGGGAACAGCAGATGCTGTCCGCCAGTCGATGAAGCATCTTGAAAAATATGATTATGATTATATTCTGATTCTTTCAGGAGATCAGTTGTATCAGATGGATTTCAGGGAAATGCTCGACTTTCATATTGAAAACGGAGGTGATCTTACCATTGCTACCATTCCGGTTAATGCAAAAGATGCTACAGGTTTCGGGATCTTAAAATCTGATGATGAAGGAAATATCACTTCTTTTTATGAAAAACCGGATTTTGACACGCTGTCAGGCCTGAAATCTGAAGTTTCAGAAGAAAATAAACATACCGGAAAAGAGTTTCTGGCTTCCATGGGAATCTATATTTTCACTAAGAATATCCTTAAAAAGATGTTTGATGAAGGAGCTGGTGATGATTTCGGAAAAGATATCATTCCGAGTTCTATCGGAAAATACAAAACATTAAGCTATCAGTACGAAGGCTATTGGACGGATATCGGAACCATAGAGTCTTTCTACGAAGCGAATCTGGACCTTTGTCTGGATCTGCCGCAGTTTAACCTTTTCTCTTCATCACCGATCTATACCAGAGCAAGAATGCTTCCACCGTCAAAAATCAATGGTTCCTATGTAAGTAAAGCTGTTTTTGGGGATGGATGTATCATCATGGCAGATAAAATTGAAAATTCCGTGATCGGAAACAGAACCAGAATTGACAAGGGAAGTACCATCGTAAACTCCTACGTTATGGGAGCAGATTTCTACCAAAACACAACGGAAATTGTTCTGAACGACAGAGGTGGCCGTCCTAATATGGGAATTGGAAAATACTGCTATATAGAAAAAGCAATCCTTGATAAAAACTGTTATATTGGAGACAATGTGAAAATCATCGGTGGAAAACATATTCCGGATGGTGATTATGGGACGTATTCCGTACAGGATGGGATTGTCGTAGTTAAGAAAGGAGCTGTGATTGCTCCGGGAACACACATCGGGTAAGAGAAAGGAAGTTGGATGCTGGAAGATGGAAGTTATTGAAGGGCGGAGTAACGCTACAAATCTTATCATGTAAATTCAGGTTTATAAGGTAAGATGAAATGTTTTAAATCAGAAAACTACTGGTGATCATCCGCCAAATAGTATCCTGCAGTTTCCCTCACCCCGCTTCCAGCCTTTAACAGGGTTAATTATTGTTAAACATACAACTAGAGTGATCAGCATATTGTTCACTCTTTTTATTTGTATTATTTTTGTGCGATGCGTATTTTTAAAATCTTAGCGGTAATCATTATTCTTTTGGGAGGAGCGTATGCTGCTTCCATGTATTATTTTGTAGATGAAAGTAAAAACTTTACGATTGAAAAAGAGATCGACTATCCTGTGGATAAAGTTTTTTCCCAGTTTAATAACCTTCAGAATTTTACAAGATGGAATAACTTTTTTACCAGTTCACCCTCTATAGACATTGATTATTATACGCCTTACGAAGGGCAGGGAAGTGCCATCAGCTATGTAGATCCTAAAAATGATACCGACGGAGAAATGTTCATCAGGTACGAGAACCTTAATAAAACGTTGAAATATCAGCTTTTTGAGGATGAAAATGAAAATCCGACATTGGTTGATGTTAAATTCAAACCTGTTTCTGCAGAAAAAACAAAAATCATATGGTACGTACACACTCCGAAACTGCCGGTCTGGAAAAGAGTGGAAAACTTCTGGACTGAAGACCGTTTTGCTGAAAATATCAATAAAAGTATGGTGAATCTTAAAAACTCTTTAGGTAATAAAGTGGAAAAAGATAACCAGATGGCAGCCATCAAATATGATAGTCTCATGGTAGAAAATGAAGAGGACAAATTGTTGTTGGGGATCAATGTAAGTACCTCAAACAAAAAAGATGCGCTGTACAAAAATATCGTGATGAATTATAACAAAGTCTATAATTTCGTAACGATGGATCTTGGTAAAAGAGATGATGAATTCGGATATCCGGTTCTCATTACTGATGCGGATAATTACAAAGACAAGGAGGTTTCTTATTTCCTCGGAATTCCACTTTCTAAGAAAATAGGAGTGTCTGATAATAATTTCAATTTTAGGTCCGTAAATCCGTCTCAAAATTACGTAATGTACTACAAAGGGAATTATGAGGGACGAATTCGGGCAATCCAGCAGCTCATTCAGAAAGCCAAAAAAGACGAGATGCGCTTCGGAGATATCCGTCAGACCTTTATTGAACGTCCGATGGAAGGTCAGGAGGTAAACGTTAAGCTCTCATTATCAGTGTATAAGTAATTTTTTTTTATTTTATTTTTTCTTAAGTTTTTTTAACGGTTTCAGACTGTTCTAACTCGGTTTTTTTTATTAAATTTGAAGATTAATTCTACAAATAAATTTTAATAAATAGATAAACTGTAATAATGGACAGATTTTCATTCCTAAACGCAGCTCATTCTCAGTTAATTGAGGATTTATACCAACAGTACTTAAAATTCCCGGACTCTCTAGAACCATCATGGAAAGCTTTCTTTCAAGGCTTCGATTTTGCTTTGGAGAACTACGGAGATGACGATAACACTCAATTTATTCAGGCTTCAGCCAATGCTGCCCCGGCAGTTCAACAACAGATTTCTCAGGCAGTATCCAATGGAGAAGTTCCTGAGCATATCAAGAAAGAATTTAAAGTAGTAAACCTTATTGAGGCTTACAGAACGAGAGGACACCTTTTTACAAAGACTAACCCGGTTAGAGAAAGAAGACACTATACCCCTACTTTAGACATCGAAAACTTCGGACTTTCTAAAGAAGATTTAAATACAAAATTCAACTGTGCGGTTGAAACCGGAATGAAAGAGCCTGCTACGCTGGCAGACCTTATCAAGCACCTTGAAAACATCTATTGTGATTCTATTGGGGTAGAATACATGCACATCAACAACGTTGAAGAAAAAGATTTCATCAAAAGATGGCTTCAGGTAAATGAAAACCACCCAAGTCTTTCTGCCAACGAAAAAACAGAAATCTTATTAAAATTAAATCAGGCGGTAGCTTTTGAAAACTACCTTCACACAAAATTTGTAGGACAAAAAAGATTCTCATTAGAAGGAGGTGAAACATTAATCCCTGCTTTAGATCAGCTGATCTCAAGATCTTCTCAGTTAGGAGTAGATGAAGTAGTATTAGGGATGGCTCACAGAGGTAGACTAAATGTTCTTACCAACATTTTCGGAAAATCTTACAAGCAGATCTTCTCAGAATTTGAAGGAAAAGAATTTGAAGAAGATGTATTCTCTGGTGACGTTAAATATCACTTAGGTTCTTCTAAAAAAATCAAAACTGCTTCAGGAGAAGAAGTTTGTATCAACCTTACGCCAAACCCGTCTCACCTTGAAACAGTAGCTGCTTTGGTAGAAGGTATCTGCCGTGCAAAAGTAGATGACAAATACAAAGACTATTCTAAAGTATTGCCAATCATCATCCACGGTGATGGAGCTATTGCCGGACAGGGTATTGCTTACGAAGTGGCTCAGATGATGACTTTGGAAGGATACAGAACTGGAGGAACAGTTCATATCGTTGTGAATAACCAGGTTTCATTTACAACGAACTATATGGATGCAAGATCTTCAACATATTGTACAGACATCGCAAAAGTTACAGAATCTCCGGTAATGCACGTAAATGCTGACGATGCTGAGGCGGTTGTTCATGCCATCCACTTTGCTGCTGACTTCAGAGCAAAATTTGGAAAAGATGTTTATATCGACCTTTTAGGATATAGAAAATATGGTCACAACGAAGGGGATGAGCCAAGATTTACTCAGCCTAACCTTTATAAAACCATTTCAAAACACCCGAATCCAAGAGAAATTTATAAAGATAAATTATTAAAAGACAGCGTTACTTCAAATGATGTAATTGCTAAAATGGAAACGGAATTCAAAGCTCTTCTGGATAAAGATTTTGACGCTTCTAAAGAGATTGAGAAAAACGTAATGGATGTGTTCATGGCTGAAGATTGGGTAAACTATCCAATTGGTAAGAGAGGAGCAGTTCAGTTACCGGTAGATACAAAATATGATTTAGCGAAGCTGAAAGAATTGGCGCTTAAAATGTCTACACTTCCGGCAGATAAAAAGTTCATCAATAAAATTACAAGACTTTTTGAAAACCGTATCAAAGCTATTGAGGCTAACTCATTAGACTGGGCGTTAGGAGAGTGGTTAGCTTATGCAACACTTCTTGTAGAAGGTCACAATGTAAGAATCTCCGGAGAAGATGTGGAAAGAGGTACATTCTCTCACAGACATGCTGTAGTAAAAACAGAAGATACAGAAGAAGAATACATCCCGTTAAGACACGTTTCTGAAAACAGATTTGATGTATTCAACTCTCACCTTTCAGAATATGGTGTACTTGGTTTCGACTACGGATATGCAATGGCTTCTCCAAATACATTAACCATCTGGGAAGCTCAGTTCGGAGATTTCGTGAACGGTGCTCAGATTATTGTTGACCAGTATTTAGCAGCTGCAGAAGAAAAATGGAAAATCCAGGACGGATTGGTGATGTTATTGCCTCACGGTTCAGAAGGACAGGGAGCAGAGCACTCTTCGGCAAGATTGGAGAGATTCCTTACCCTTTGTGCTAATGAAAACATGGTAGTAGCCAATATTACTTCACCTGCCAACTATTTCCACTTATTGAGAAGACAGTTGAAATGGGCGTTCAGAAAACCATTGATCGTAATGAGCCCTAAATCTCTGTTGAGACACCCTAAAGTGGTTTCTCCGCTTGAAGATTTTGCAAACGGTGCATTCCAGCCGGTATTAGATGATCCTGCTGCAGATCCTAAAAAAGTAGAGAAATTAGTTCTTTGTTCAGGTAAACTGTACTTCGAATTATTAGCGAAGAAAGAAGAACTGAACTGTGAAAACATTGCTTTGGTAAGATTCGAGCAGTTATATCCGCTTCAAACAGATGCTATTGAAGCGATCTTCAACAAATATGAAAACAGAAAACAACTGGTGTGGGCTCAGGAAGAACCTGAAAACATGGGGGCATGGTCTTATATCCTGAGAAACTTCAGAGATACAGGAATTCAGGTAGTTGCGCCGGTACCAAGCGGTGCTCCGGCTCCGGGTAGCCACAAAATGTTTGAGAAAAACCAAAATGCAGTGATCAACAGAGTTTTCGACAGAGATGATGCTCCTGCAAAAAGACCAGTAACAGCTTAATTTAAATAATAATCAATTAAAAAATAAAAAATACTCGATATGTCAGTTTTAGAAATGAAAGTTCCTTCACCGGGCGAATCAATTACAGAAGTTGAAATTGCAACTTGGCTTGTAAAAGATGGTGATTATGTAGAAAAAGATCAACCTATCGCCGAAGTGGATTCAGATAAAGCAACTCTTGAATTGCCTGCAGAACAAAGTGGTGTTATCACTTTAAAAGCAGAAGAAGGTGATGTGGTACAAGTAGGTCAGGTAGTTTGTTTAATTGATATGGATGCTAAAAAGCCGGAAGGTGCTGCACCTGCTGCTGAGGCTCCAAAACAGGAAGAGGCTCCGAAAGCTGCTGAACCAGCTAAACAGGAAGCTCCAAAACCTGCTGCGCCGGTAGCTGCGCCACAAACTTATGCAACAGGAGCTCCATCTCCGGCTGCTAAGAAAATCCTTGACGAAAAAGGAATGGATGCTGCACAGGTTTCAGGAACAGGAAGAGACGGAAGAATTACTAAAACTGATGCTGAATTAGCAGCAGTACCTGCATTAGGAGGAAGCCCTCTTACTGCAACAGGTTCAAGATCTACTACAACGACTAAACTTTCAGTTTTAAGAAGAAAAATCGCTCAGAGATTAGTTTCTGTGAAGAATGAAACAGCGATGTTAACTACCTTCAACGAAGTTGACATGTCTGAAATCTTCAGATTGAGAAAACTGTATAAAGAAGAATTTGCTCAGAAACACGGAGTTGGACTTGGTTTCATGTCTTTCTTCACAAAGGCTGTTACAAGAGCATTACAAATGTATCCTGATGTAAACGCATCTATCGATGGTGATTTCAAAGTAAACTATGATTTCTGCGATATTTCAATTGCGGTTTCAGGGCCTAAAGGATTGATGGTTCCTGTATTAAGAAATGCAGAAAACATGTCTTTCAGCGCTGTTGAAGCAAACATCAAAGATCTTGCTACTAAAGTAAGAGACGGTAAAATTACAGTTGACGAAATGACGGGTGGTACTTTCACCATTACAAACGGTGGTACTTTCGGATCTATGATGTCTACACCAATCATCAACCCTCCTCAATCTGCAATTTTAGGAATGCACAACATCATCCAGAGACCGGTTGCTGTTGACGGACAGGTAGTAATCAGACCAATGATGTACGTTGCAATGTCTTATGATCACAGAATTATCGACGGTAAAGAATCTGTAGGATTCCTTGTAGCGGTAAAAGAAGGTATCGACAACCCTGTTGAAATTTTAATGGGAGGTGACGAAAGAAAAGGCCTTGGATTATAGTTTTTAATAAAATTATAACATAATATATGATCTCGCCTTAAAAAAGGCGAGATTTTTGTATTTATTAAGAAAATACTACAATGATGTTTTCAAAAATGACTTCCAATATCAAAGTTTCAGTAATACCTGAATATGATAGTAAAAACAGTTATCCATCCGAAAACCGTTACGTTTTTAAATATAATATTACGATAGAAAATGACGGAAGCTTTCCTATCAAAGTATTGAAAAGAAAATGGTTGATTTTTGATGTGGGATTCGGGTACACAGAAATTATAGGCGACGGAGTGATCGGATTGACTCCCGAGATAGGAACCAATGAAAATTTTGCTTATTTTTCCAATGTGATGCTTCGTTCCGGAGTAGGTAATATGAGCGGAAAATACCTGGTTAAAAACATGGAGACACAGGAAACTTTTGAAATTGATATTCCAAAATTCAATCTGTTGTCTGAAGTGTTGAGTAATTAATAACAGATGTCCTGTCAGAAAGTACAGGTTTTTACAAAGAACCCGGGTTCTATTGTTTGTAAGATAACTAAAGCTTTTTAATTTTTGCTTTCATATACTCATTTACTTCATCATTACTGTTGAGGAAGAGTTTTTCAAATGCCAGTAAAGATATTTTGGCACATACCTCGGCATCAGCTCCTGCTCTGTGATGGGTAAAATCAATTTGATGATATTCTGCTAATGGCTTCAGCCCATATTTTGGAAGATAATTCCATGATTTCTTGGCAAGCTGAATACTGCAAAGATAGTTCAAGTTGGGAGTAAACATTCCATAATGCTGCAGGCATCCCCTTAAAACAGAGGCGTCAAACCCTGCATTATGAGCAATCATAAGACTTCCGTACATCATATCCTGAGCTTCATACCATATTTCATCAAAGGTAGGTGCATCTTTTACATCTTCCGGCTGAATTCCATGCACCGCAATGTTGAATTTACTGAAATAGGGAAAACTCGGAGGTTTGATCAGCCAGGTCTTTGTTTCTACAATTTTAGAATCCTGTACGATACAAATCCCCATCTCACACGCTGAACTTTTCTCGTGTGTTGCCGTCTCAAAATCTATTGCACAGAAATCCATTGTCTTAAAATTATAATTAGTTGTGGGATTGCGGGTTGTTTTTTGTTGTTGGTTCTCTGGTTTAAGGTTTTGAACTTAAGATTGATTAAAGTTATAAATTTTTACTCTATTAAATCCTTAGTTCACAATAGGTAAGAAAGTCGTAATTTTTAATCAATCCCTAATCCCTAATCCCTAATCCCTAATCCCTATAACCTATAACCTCTCATCTGCCACCTAAAAAATGCTTAAAAATCAGCCATTTTGATTGATAAAAATCCTTCTTCTGATGGCTTTGACGAAGTTTCCAAGTTCCCGGAATGTGACTATAAAATGCAAAGTGAGCTCTCAATACAGCCCACAGATGGGAAATGCCATACTTAATTCCAAAATACACTCCGGCGATGCCATCTAAGCATAGTCTGATCAAAATTATCAAAATTACCTGTGGAAAGGGAAGGTTTTTAAGCATCATGGAAAGATTATTTCTCATGTTTAAATAAGTCTTCTGTGCACTCTGCTTGTTGAGTGTTCCACCGCCTACATGATAAACTTTGGAGTTTCCTGTATAATAAATCTTTTTTCCTGAATTAATAAGCCTCCAGCAAAGATCAATTTCCTCCTGGTGAGCAAAAAATCTGGCATCAAAACCATTCTGCTCCCAAAAATCTTTTGAACGGATGAAAAAACAGCATCCTGATGCCCAGAAGATCTCTGTTTCATCATTATATTGGCCTTTATCTTCTTCCAGATCATCAAAAACTCTACCCCTGCAATAAGGATATCCAAGATTATCTATCAAGCCGCCGGCAGCTCCGGCAAATTCGAAATAACTTCTGTTATGATAAGATAAAATTTTGGGCTGTATTGCGGATATAGCTGGGTTGTTTTCTAACAATTCCAACACAGGTTCTGTCCAGTTCTCAGTAACTTCTACGTCAGAATTGAGAAGACAGTAATATTCATGTCTGATGGATTTTAATCCTTCATTATAGCCGCCTGCAAACCCATAGTTCTTATCATTTTTAATAATATGTACTGTAGGAAAATTCTTTTGTAGAAACTCAACAGAATCATCTGTAGAAAGATTGTCTATCACATAAATATCCGCATTCTGAGAAAATTGTACTACCCCCGGAAGAAATTTCTCAAGCCAGTTTCTGCCGTTCCAGTTTAAGATGGCAACTGCCAGTTTTTTCTGCATGTCAACCTATTTTTTTTCGGAATCAAAATTTTTGATAGAGTCCTGATATTTCCATTTTCTGTGTGACCAAAGGTAATTGTCAGGATATTTGTGTAAAGTGTTTTCCAGTAATTTATGAAATTTTCTCACGACCTCATTTTCTGTAAACTTTTCACCATCCGGATATATTCTGTGATAATTAACCTGATAATAGCCTCGTTTTACCTTTTTCATTTCACAATAAATGAATACAAGATCCATTCTTGTGGCCAGCCTGTCATAGCCTATGAAAGCAGGAGTACGTTGATTTAGAAATTCTAATCCGTAAGTGACATGAGCATGGTGAGGCGTTTGATCGGCTACAAACATATACGCTGAATCTCCGTTGTTTTTAGATCTGAAAATATTCAAAATAACCTCATTGGCTTCCAATGCTTCGTTTCCAAATTTGTTCCGGACTTTCTTCATCTGATTCTCCCAAAAATCACTGTTTACTTTTCTGTAAACGGGATGGCAGTGTGCCTGAGGAATAATTCTTGCCAGTGCATTGATCCATTCCCAATTGAAAACGTGGCCTGCCAAAAGAATAATATTTTTTCCTTCCTCTTTAGCTTCGTGAAATAAATGCTGATTGATATGCTGCATTCTCACTCGGGATTCTGTTTCCGAAATGCTGAAAGATTTGATGGTTTCTACCAGATAATCTGAAAAATTGAGGTAGAATTTTTTTCGGATCTCTTTGATCTCTTCTTCAGATTTGTTGGGAAAAGAGTTTTTAAGGTTTTGAGTAATAACCTCTTTTCTGTATCCTACAATATAATAATTAAGGAAGAAGATGACATCCGAAAAAACATATAATATTTTCAGCGGAAGCTTGGAGATCAGATATAATATTTTGATTAGAAAATTCATAAAACACGCAAATTTAGTGATAATAAAATTATGGTTCTATTTTTGCAGAAGGATATATATTATTTTTTTACTTTTATATTATGAAAAAATTGATAATATTCGCTTTCCTGGGATTAAGTACTTTCGCTTTTTCACAAAATGCAAAAAATTCGCCCGAAAAAGGAAAACAAAAAACAGCTCTTATAGTGCCTGCTGAGGAGGCTAAATTAGAAGCTCAGAAAAAGGCAGCTGAAGAAAAGGCTAAGCTTCCTAAACCTTACGATCCAAAAGCTGACGCTCAGGCAGATATTAATAAATTAGTTGCCCAGGCTAAGAAGGAAGGCAAAAATATAATGATCCAGGCAGGTGGAAACTGGTGTATCTGGTGTCTTCGTTTTAACAATTATGTACAGACGACTCCTGAACTGAAGGAATTAATAGATAAGAATTATGTATACTACCATCTGAACTTTTCTCCGGACAATAAGAATGAAAAGGTTTTTGCCCAGTATGGAAATCCGGGTGAAAAAATTTGGTTATCCGGTTTTTATCGTTTTGGATAAAGATGGGAAAATGATTAAGGTTCAGCAAAGTGATGTTCTGGAAGAAGGAAAAGGGTACAGTAAAGAAAAAGTAAAAGAATTCTTTACTACCTGGGCCCCAAAGAAAGGATAAAAATATAAAACTGCTTCAGAAATGAGGCAGTTTTTATTTTTATGCATTGATTTATGAATATTTTATAATACAAATAGTTAAATCTTTACAAATATAACCTTCAGCATTACATTAATTTCTTTATCCAGCTTAATTTTTTCTCTGAATAAGGCGGATATTTGATATTCGGTTCTCCCCAGGTTGCTTTTTCAAGAACTGCTTTTGGGTGTGAAAAGGTTTCGAAACCATATTTTCCATGATAATTCCCAATTCCTGAATTACCTACTCCTCCAAAAGGAAGATGATCATTGCTTAAATGCATCACGGTATCATTGATACAGCCTCCTCCGAACGACAATTTACGGGTAAAGTTTTCTTTTTCTTCAGAATCATTGGTGAAAAGATAAGCGGCCAGCGGTTTTTCAAGTTCTAGAACAGAATTAAGAGCTGCATTGTAATTTTGAAAACTGATGACAGGCAAGAGAGGTCCAAAAATTTCTTCCTGCATGATTTCGTCATTCCAGTCTATATGATTCAGAATTGTAGGCTCGATATAGAGTTTTTCTTCATCAAAATTTCCTCCTGAATAGATTTTTTCTTTATCAATTAGACGTACCAGGCGTTGAAAATTCCTTAGGTTAATAATTCTTGTATATTGTTCAGAGCCATGATCATATTTGAATTCTTTAATATATTTTCTGAGCATTTCCAGAAACTGCTCCTGAATGGTTTCTTCCACCAGGAGGTAATCGGGAGCTACACAAGTTTGCCCGGCATTGAGAAATTTTCCCCATACGATTCTTTTGGCTGCCATTTCGAGATTGGCATTTTTTGTAACAATAGCTGGAGATTTCCCACCGAGTTCCAGCGTTACAGGGGTAAGATGCTCTGCTGCTGCTTTGTATACAATTTTTCCGACTTTTGTACTTCCTGTAAAGAATATTTTATCAAACCTTAGTTTTAAAAGAGCGGTTGTCTCCTCAATACCTCCTTCATACACATACAGATATTCAGGCGGAAAGTTTTCATTGATGATTGCTGCCATTGCTTTCATTGTATTCTCTGCTATTTCACTAGGCTTCAGAATACAACAATTTCCGGCAGCTATTGCCGCAATAATTGGAGAAAGGGATAATTGATAAGGATAATTCCAGGCTCCGATGACGAGTATACAGCCAAGCGGGTCAGCGTAAATTTTACTGCTTCCCAGTTGGTTGACAAGATTGGTTCTGACTTTTTTAGGCTTTGAAAGGGATTTTAAATTTTTGATATAATAATTAATATCATTCAGAATAAAAGATAATTCTGTAGTGAAAGTATCAAATTTTGATTTTCCAAAATCTTTATTAATCGCTTCATACAGCCTATTTTCATTGGAAATAATAAGGTTTTTAAGCTTTTCAAGATACATTTTCCGGAAAGCTAAGCTTTTGGTTTGCTGTGTTGCAAAAAAATCTCTTTGCTTCAATAGAATACTCTCAATTTCCATCGGTGACTTTTATAATATTAAACGTTCTTATTTTCAGGATCGTATGGGTTAGAAATTTATTAATAATACTTAAATATTGATTTAAATAAAATCATTTTATGTTATTTTTTAATTAATATAATGATAAATATTATAAAACTCATTATTTGGTGATAAAAATTTTGTAATTTTATTTATATAAAATTTAAGGATGAGAAAATTACTCTATTTATTCCCTTTATTCTTTTATTATTTCAGTTACGCACAATGTACAGGTTGCGATGTTCAAAATCCTACCGATCCCAATTATCATTTTCCTGATAATACAACAGTCTGCTTTACTTCCGACATGACATTCAATAATCCGACGTTCGGGACAAATGCTAAGATTTGCATTGCATCTGGTGTTACCTTGCAGTTTCAGAATAGTATAAGCGGAGCGGCCAATGCTCCTGCAAGACTTGAAGTACATGGAACACTCAATTTTAATCAGACCATAACGAGCGTTGCCAATCTCAATGTTCATGTTTTTGATACCGGGAATATAACAGTAGGCGGAGGGAATGGAAATCTCACCATTGACGGACAGATCAATGAAATTGTCAATGAGGGGCTCATAGAACTGGGAGTTTTGCAATTAGGAAATAATTCCAACAATAAGATTGATAATTTTGGAAATCTGAATATTAACGGAAACCTGAATATGAGCAGCTCTGCTACCACTTTATTCAGGAACGAAGGGGGCGGATTGATATTTATTGGCGGTAATTACGGGAATAACGAACAGAGTGTGTATGTCAATTGTGGAACCATTATCTCTCAGAACGGATTTAATATTAATGGCGGTAAAATTATCAATACTGGAATTTTTACAGTTGGGGGAGATATTAATTTGTCCGGAAGCAGCAGCGAAATTTACAATTTTGGACTTTTTACCTCTACGGGAAATATGAATAATGCCCCTTCTGATGCTGTTATTTATAATGAAGGAGAACTGGCGCTGAACCAGTATCAAGGTGGAAATGCTGCCATTCAGGGACCTGCTTCATCCACAAAAAAAGGATATATCGTTTTGCAAAATCCTATTCAGGTGGGAAATGTGGCTGTGGGGCCCAATCTTGATTTCAGAAGAACAACAGGTGTTTCTGACCCAGGCACGGTTTTCATGAACAGTAATCCAAGTTTTCTGACGAATGTTACCTATGATTGTGCTTCTACCAACAGCTGTAGTGCACCTTTGATCATTAATCCCGGATTTTGTCCTGCCATTAATGGAGATTTGCCGCCAATGGCGGTAGATGACACCTATACTATCGTTGCAGGAGGATCTTCTGCAGGAATTGTTCTGGATAACGACTTTGAAACGTATGGTGGAGCACAAGCAACCCTTTCCAATGTTATTTTATCTCAGGTATCCACCTCAAATTCCAATATTTCATTGAATACTACGGATGGACATATTCTGGCAGCTCCGGGAACTCCTCCAGGTAATTATACTTTAGTTTATCAAATCTGTCAGACCGCTTCCCCGTCAAATTGTGATACAGCAACGGTAACCGTTACGATTCAGGGGACTGTACCTTGCTATAAACCTGCTGCTACAGCAGGAACTGTTCTTACTCCGAATTTTGGAATTACTTCATTAAGCAGGGCTGATAAAGGAGGAAACAACTGGCCTGGTGTAAGAAAAGGAGCTTGGGCTGTACTGGAATCAAAGAATAAAGGTTTTGTTCTTAACAGACTTACCGATGTTCAGGTAGCAGCTATCCCACAGGCAGACCTTAAAGAAGGAATGATCATTTATAATACGACACAAAATTGTCTGCAGGTTAATATTGACGGAACTGCCACAGGCTGGAAATGTTTCAATACCCAAACCTGTCCGGATTAATAAAAACCTAATTCCTTATGAAAAAAATAGTCTTAATCATTATAATAACAGCATCCGGAATCTTTAATGCTCAGGTTGCTTTAGGAAAAACGACATTAGAATCAGCTTCATCATCTATTGAGTTTGGAAATGAAAACCGTGGTATTGTTCTTCCTTGGGTAACTAATACCTCGGACATTCAGAATCCTGTGAATGGTACTCTGGTTTTTGATACTTCGGATATGAAGGTGAAAGTGTATCAGAATAACCTTTGGAAAGATCTTTCAGTAGACACAACTGGTACTGCTGACACCAGTCTTCAGGATAGTTTGACAGATCAGCCTGAAGCAAAGGTTTCTGTAGGAACACCGTCATCCGTTTCCGGAATTCTGGTGCTTGAAGATAGTAATAAAGCCATGATTTTACCAAAAGTAACTTCTCCTCACCTTAATATTATCTCACCTGCTGCCGGTATGATGGTTTATGATACTCAGAAAAAGCAACTGGCTGTTTTCAACGGAACAGTATGGTCTTTTTGGGGAGAGTAATTCTACATAATATTTCGTACTGCTATTTTTACAGGATGATACAATAGTAGCCCAATTGCAGTAAGAAGAGCCAGCCAGAACAGGCCCGTGAAAATTTCCATATTGGAAAGTAGAATAGACTGAGCTGTTATTTTAGCTTTAAAAGCGCCTGTTGTCATGGATAAAGAATCATTAACCGATAGTTTGGAAATATTGGCTCCAAAGATTTGACTCCACTGATTGTAAAAAACAGGATTGGTGTCTGTTAGGTTAGCGCTGAGTGCATCGGAATGTTTTAGTGTTAAAAATAGCATCAGGTTTTGCATCAGAGCATATCCGATAGCGGTTGTCCAGAAACGGGTGGTTGTTCCCAGCGCAGTAGCATTGGATAAATATTCTTCCGGAGTTCCTGAAATCAGAAAGAAAACAAGAGGTGTAAATAATAATCCCTGAGCAACACCCTGCAGAAATAAAGGAGGACAGATGGTAGAAAGGGTAGTGTCAGGATAAAAAGTATAGGTAAACCAGGCACAATCTATGGCCAGTAAAAGAAATCCGGTGAAGAAAACAATTCTTGATGATACTCCGCGAACCAGACAGATTCCTGATAACAAAATACCCAAAAGAGTTCCTGCCACATTCCAGTACTGGATGTTCACAATATAATCCCAGGGCCATTTCCATACGGTAGCCATGATGCTGTAGACATTATTCAACCCGGAACGGATCAGATAAAAAATGAAAAACAGGATCATTCCCACAATGACATTTTTGGAACTGAAAACTTCGAAATGGAACAACGGTCTCTTGGAATTTCTTTGCTTAAGCATAAATAAGCCTCCGGAAAGAAGAAATATAAACAGACACATGATAATGGTATCAGACTCGAACCACATCAGTCTTTTACCATAAATAATGGCATAGCCGCCAGCCTGCAGGCATACCCAAAGAAGAAACCAGCTTGTAATATCCAATTGATACAAAGGTTTTTTAGGAAAAAATCTGTTTCTGTTGAACAGAGCAATACCGATGATCAGTACAAACACATGGAAGTAGACCATCATCAGAACCATATGTTGGAAATCGTAATCTTCAATACTTGATTTTAACAGGGAAGTCGTAATAGTTCCTCCGGTCAGCATAATCGTATACATAAAAAGATATGCTAAGACTTTGGCGTGCTTTGTTTTTAATTCTGCGATAATTAAAGGCAGGAAAATGGCACCTTCCAGCAAACCGAAAATTCCTTCCAAAAACCGGATCACCAATATCACATGATAATCATTGGTAACTGATAAAATATAAAGAATAATCACCGAAATAGAGGCCATCAGCAAAACATAGTATTTCACGCTGAAATAAGCCATAAATCTCTGTAATACTAAAAGGGTAACCACAAATGTCCCATACATCAAAATCATTAAATACTGGATGTCATCTGAATCTACATCCATAAAAGAAGATGTGAAGGCGCTGTTAGAATGTAAAAGCGACAACAACATCAGGTGGGGAAACAATGCCAGTATAAGAAGAGGCAGTTTCAGCCATTGTGGTACCCATTTATGATAAACTGTATTATGTTGCATAATTTTTATGGTGATAAAAAGCAAAAAATCGTTTTTCTGCTGTTTAATCTGAATGAAAAATGCGAAAAGACAAAGGGCAAAAGGGTGTAAAAGTAAAAGGTAAAACGGCAAATATGCTTGAAGAAAAAATTGGCAGATTTGCTATTTTGCGGTTTGCCTTTTCGCTAAAAAAATAATTTAATTTGAAAATTTGAAATTGGGAGAATTTGAAAGTTAAATTAAACCGAATATTTTATACTCTAATACTCTCAAACACTCCCACTTTCAAACTTAAATCTTCTTCGCGCTCACCAGAACATTCATTCCGGAAAGCAGCTTTTCATTGTTTTTGTTATTATCCAGAATAATTTTTACGGGAAATCTCTGTTCTATTTTTACAAAATTTCCGGTAGCATTATCCGGTTTTACCAAAGAAAACTGAGAACCTGATGCAGGAGAAACGGAAAGAATTTTTCCTTTAAACTCAACATCGGGATAAGCATCCGCAGTAATAATTACTTCCTTGCTCTGATCAATCTGTCCAAGTTGTGTTTCTTTGTAATTGGCAATGATCCATTTCTCTTTGCTCACGATTTGTACCAAAGCCTGTCCTTCTTTAATCAACTGTCCTTCCTGAATGGTCTTCTTTCCTACCCATCCGTCATAAGGAGCCGTAATTATCGTATAAGAAAGATAAAGCTTCGCATTGTTAAGACTGGCAGAACTCTGCTGGATCTGGCTTTTTACAGGGGCTACTTTGGTTTGTTGTTCGTTCGCTCCGGCTTTTACTGCATTTTTCTGCTGTTCCAATGCCAAAAGATTGGCTTTTGACTGTTCATAAGAAGCCTTTACATTTTCAAATTCCTGTTCTGTGGCCGCATCTTCTGTTAACAGGTTTTTATATCTTTTGTAATCCTGTTCTGTTCTCCAGATGTCAATTTTTGCTGAAGCAATTTTAGCATCAATAATCTTTGTATCACTTTCTTTGGTGCTGACACCGCTTTCGATAGTACTGATGGTTGCAGTGTTAGCGTGAAGATTGGCCTCAGCCATATGTACCTGATTCACAAACTCTCTGTTGTCAATGACGATTAATGTATCACCTTTATGTACAAACTGGTTTTCGTTAAACTTTATCGTTTTGATAAACCCTGAAACCTTACTGGATACAGGCGTAATATATTGCTCGATCTGCGCATCATTCGTCGTCACATTTTTTCTCGAAAAAAGATAAAAGCTTACCATTCCTGTGATTCCACTGATGATCAGGATCCAGGCCAGTAAAGTAATGGACTTGTTGATTCTTTTTTCCTTTTGTGTCAATTGTTTCTGTGCCATAGTTTTTATAAATTTCCAATCGTATATTGGAGTTGGTAATATTTAAGTTGTCTGTTGATTTTAACGGAAATAAGATTAGATTCAGCTTCCAGATACGTATTGTCTGCATCTATCAGTTCAGTAATAAGGCTAAGCTTATTGGCATACTTTGTTCTTACAATACGATAGTTTTCTTTAGCCTGATTAATTGCTTCTTCAGCAATTTTTACCTTCTGGTCTGTCTCTTCAAACTTTTTATAAGCCTCATAAACATTGTGTCTTACATTTTCCTCATTTTCTTCAATCTGAAGTTTGGCAAGATCAATATTTTCCCGTGCTTCCTGCATTCTGTATTTATTTTTGTACAGATTCTCGATAGGATAGGTAAGATTTACCCCTACCATTCCCAGACGATATGCATAGGGTTCGGGAGGAAAGAACATCATATTCGGATATTTTAAAAAATATTCACCGCCAGCTGTAATTTTAGGTAAATAATTAGCTTTGGTAATCTTTTGATCCAATTCTTTCAGGGAAAGATTCTTATGGGTAATTTCAACAGACTCATTTTTGTTTAAAGCAGTTTCTGTAAGCTCATCAACATAAGGAATGGCAACATTGTCTGAAATAAGATCTTCTGTGTTGACATGTATTTCCTGATTTTCAGGAAGCGAAAGAATTGTTTTCAGTTTGTGTTCTGCGATCTGAATATCATTATCCAGTTCCGTCCAGCTCATTTTGTGATTGGACAACTGAAGTGATGTTCTTAAGACTTCATTGACCGTTACAACACCATTAGCTTTCAAAGCTTTTACCTGCTTGATGTTGACGGAATCTTCCTTCATTTTATCATTAATCAGACTCTGCTGCTCTTTTAAATGATGGATCTGTAGAAAAGCCGTAATGATGGTCATTTTAAGCTGTCTCTCATCGAGATGGGTTTTTAAAGCAGAAATTTCAGTGTCAATAGCCGCTTTCTTTTCTGTATTTTTAATTTTTCCTCCCATATAAACCGGGATCGATGCTGATAATGTAAAATCATACATTCCATTGATTACATCATACTTGGTGGCTTTATTAAATACACCATTCTGATGCTGGAAAAGGTTGGTGACCTGATTATAGCTTGTATGAAATTCAATATCCGGAAGTTTCTCCATCTTGAGGTCTTTCTCTTTGGTAACGGACATTTCCTGTTTCAGATGACTGATCTGTATGTTTTTATTATTTTTCAAACCAATTTCTACAGCTTGCTGTAAGCCGAGATGCTGGTAATCGATCATCTGTGAATGTAAAAAACTGCTCAATAATAAGCACAACGCAATGCACATATACCGGCATGCGTTCAATATGATATTCATAAATTAATTAAAGGATTTTTGCTAAAATGATTTTGATGCAGCAAAGTTACGGTGAGAAGCCACAGACCCTATTTGTGAAAACAGAAAAAGATTTTCTCATTTACGCCAATTTGTAAATTCTTCTTACCTTTATGGAATGAACAACAGCCATTTTAAAGCGGTAGAAGAAGATGATGCCGAATTTTACGTTTATCATGTCCTTACCGGAAATGTAACCACAGAGATTCATTATCACAGTTCAGCACAATTAGTCTATGCAGAAGGCGGTATTGTGCATGTTTTTACGGATCAGAAACACTGGTATCTTCCTGCCAGATGCTTTATGTGGATTCCTGCCGGTACACCACATTATATTTTTTCTACCAGTCCAAAGGTTGATTTGTATAACTTTTATTTTAAGAAAGAAGAAAATGAAAGTGGCTTTTTTGATGAAATCAATATTTATTCTGTCAATAATCTCCTTCGTGAGATGATTTTCTATACTAAAGACTGGGATGGGAAAATCACAAAAAATGATACCTCAAAATATTATTTTCTCAAAGCTCTTAAAGGAGTTTTACAGGAAAAGAAACATAAACATCTGGCATTTCCGATACAGCATCCTTTCCCAAAAGATGAAACATTGCTGAAGATTGCAAGATATATTCATGCTAACCTTGAGAAGCCTCTTACGATTGAATCTACGGCAAAAGAATTTGGTATGAGTACAAGAACCCTTTCCAGGAAATTTAAAGAGATTCTGGGCATGAATTACGTTCGCTTTCTGAGAGCGTTGAGAATTACCCGTTCCCTTGAGCTGATGCTGGAAGGAAAATACAATATGTATGAGATTGCCATGATGGTAGGGTACAACAGCCTCTCGTCTTTCAGTAATATCTTCAAAAAGGTAATTGGAATGGCCCCTACGGAATATCAGCATAAATTGAGAGGGGATAAGTAGTGAGTTGGAGGGGTTGAGAGTTTGAGATTCGGGTTACGGGGTGTGAGGTAACGGTTTATAGTGTGGAATAGATTTTCCTACCTGTTCTTCGTACAGGTTATTAAAAAGATAATTTAACGAGTAATAGCTGTTAAGATTTCCTATATTCCCCTTCCCTGAAGGGGTGGATTTTTGCAAAGCAAAAAGACGGGGTAGTTAATATCAATCTTACTTCAAAGTCACCCTATACAAAAGAAAAACCACCTCAATAAATTGAAGTGGTCTTGTATTGTGAGAAATTCTCAGTTGCTTATTAAGCTTCTTCAGTTTTAGCTTCTTCTTTTTTAGGAGCTGCTTCCACTGGAGCATCAGATACGATATCAAACTCGTAGTTGTACTCAACATTTCTGTGAAGTCTGATAAGAGCTGCGAATTTACCAGTTCTCTTGATCGTGTTACCAGGAATTTTGATGTATTTTTTCTCTACAGAAACACCAGCTTTTTCTAAAGCAGCAGATAGATCAGCATTGTTGATAGATCCGAATAATTTGTCACCAGCACCTACTTTTGCTGGGATCGTGATAGAAGTTTTCTTCAATTGCTCAACTACAGCGTTAGCAGCAGCGATTAATTTAGCTTCTTCTTCTTTTCTAGCTTCTAATGTAGCTTCTAAAGCAGCTTTGTTTTTAGGCGTAGCTAAAAGAGCAATTCCTTGAGGAATTAAGAAGTTTCTAGCATAACCTGGCTTTACGTTTACTGTATCAAACTCAAGTCCTAAGTTTTCTACGTCTTTTTTTAGGATAATTTCCATTGTTGTTGTCCTTTTTAAGATTTTAGGTTGTATCTAAAATCAAGTTAGAATTAATGATGTATTCAGCAACAAAAGAAGAGGAAAAACCTCTTCTCTTATTTATTTTTGTCTTATTTCAATAAGTCAGCTACGTATGGTAGTAAAGCAAGGTGTCTTGCTCTTTTGATAGCAGCAGAAACTTTTCTTTGGTATTTTAAAGATGTTCCAGTGTATCTTCTTGGTAAAATTTTACCTTGCTCGTTTACAAATTGTAATAAGAAATCAGCATCTTTGTAATCAACGTGCTTAATTCCGTATTTTTTGAATCTACAATATTTCTTTTCAGATTTTGTATTGATATCAAGTGGAGTAAGGAATTTTACTTCTGATTCTCCTCCTGCTGAGGCTTGTTTAGCCATTTCATCTATTGCCATGTCTTGTCTTTTTTAAAAAATAGGGTTAATAATTAAGCTTTAGCTGCTTTTACTTTAGCTCTTCTTGTTACAGCGTACTCTACAGCGTGCTTGTCAAGTTTTGTAGTAAGGTAACGGATTACTCTTTCGTCACGCTTAAATGCTAATTCTAAATCAGCAACTACAGTACCTTCTCCTTTAAATTCGATTAAAGTATAGAACCCATTCTTTTTCAATTGAATTGGGTAAGCTAATTTTTTTAATCCCCAGTTTTCTTTAGCAACGATTTCGCAGTTCTTTTCTTTGATTAGATCTACATACTTGTTCACTGCTTCCTCTACCTGTGCCTCAGATAGAACGGGAGTTAAAATGAAAACAGTTTCGTAATTGTTCATAATGTTAAAAAATTTGTTAATTATTTCGAGGTGCAAAAGTAGAAAATATATTTCTTATATGCAAGAGATCTGTGAAATAGTTGATGATTCCTGAGATTAATTATTCCCCTTTGCTATGAATTCCTGCATTCTGTTCATCCTGGCTTCTTATTTCCGTCAGAAAATTCACCTTCAAAACATCATACAAAGAATGTCTGCTTACCAGGATGGAAGCAATAGAAGAGATCATTCCGGCAAGCATCAGATGGAATATCAGGGAATGTCTGTCCGTCATTTCCAGTACAATAATGGCTGAAGTAAACGGAGCCCTTGTTATGCCGGTAAGAAAAGCAACCATTCCTGCCAGAATCACCACATTGGTTTCGTTGGGTGTTAAATGAATAATTCCTGAAATAACAGAACCTATACTTGCTCCCGCAGTAAGAGCCGGAGCAAAAATTCCGCCGGCACCTCCGGAAGTAAAGGAAAGGGCAGGACCCAGCATTCTGAGGATAGGAACATACCAGTCTTCGTGCTTATCTTTGGTAAAAAGGACACGCTCCATAATTTCTTTTCCCGAACCCAGAATTTCTCTGTTGATAAAATAGGCGATGGAAGCGATAATTAAAGCACAAATGATCAGAAAGACCACGTTGGCTTTATCTGTTTTCAGTTTTTTCTTCTTCCAGCTATTGATTGTAAGCATGGTAACAGATAGCTGGCTGGCCATAATGCCAGCAGTAGCAGCAACTAGTATGATCGGAAGCATAACCATTAAGGAAACATCATTGGTCTTCGGATATCCCAGATATAAATAAGACCCTGCCAATGTTTGTGCTGTAAGACCTGCAATGATTACCGCCGTAAACAAGGCTGTTTTGAAGTAATTGATATGGGTTTTTGACAGCTCTTCCACAGCGAAAACAATTCCTCCCAACGGAGTATTGAACGCTGCAGCAAGTCCTGCTGCCGCTCCCGTCATAATCATATTTTTTTTGGAAATCTTTGGCCACCATTCGGGAAGATATTCATTCACTTTTCTGAAAACAGAGCCGGCAATCTGAATGGTAGGGCCTTCACGTCCTACAGCGCCTCCTCCGATGACCAGAACAACAGAAGAAAGTATTTTGAAAAAAATAATCTTAATACTTAAAAGATTCCGGATTTTCCTATGTTCTTTCGGGTTAGCCAGTTCTACAGCTGCCATCACTTGCGGAATACCACTTCCTTTGGCATTGGGAGCAAATTCTTTCACCAGCCACCACGATAATATAAATCCTATGGGAGCAATAATGAAAATCATCCATGCATGCCAGTCAAAAATAAAATTCATCAGATGTTCGCCCCATGCAAATACCTGTGCGTACATCACAGCAAAAAAGCCTGTTATGACAGATCCTATCCAAAAGGGAATGGCCTGAAGCAGATTATGCTTAAGCTGTTCATTCCGGATATTGTCGAAAGAATTTTTGAGGGATCTTTTTATGAGGGTAAAAATTTTCAGCATCTGCAGGTTTTGAGGGATGAAATTACGGTAAATTTTGGAAATTATATTTCGTTTAAAAACTTTGAGGTGATTTCAGCATTTTCAACCGTAAGAATATCAGGTATACCAAAACTTAAAATGCTGTTTCTGACTTCAAGCTTAAAGCCTTCATCAGAGAAGCTTTTTATTGTTTCTTTTCTTTTTTTGGTTAAAAAGCTCATGGTTTTAAACGAATCACTTCCCACGACATAAAAATCTTTAAAGTCAGGATCTTTAAAATTAATAGAGAAACTGTTGAAGATTCCTGCAATCTTATCCATTAGCTTCTTTTTATTAATGGAAATATACCCAAAATCTTCTTCAAGTTTTTTTAATCCCCAAAGCTGGATAGTGTCATATTTACGATCTAAACGTCCGCCTTTGGAATTTATTCCCACTTTACTGACGATAAAAAGATAGAAAGAGTTATTGCTGTTATTCATATCCTTCACCAGGTAACAGATGCGTGGAATAAATAACGGATACATATCAAAAGAGCTGAACTGTTCATATGGGGACTCTTTGACATCAATGACAGTAATATCATACGATAGAGAAAGCAGATCATAGATTTCAGTAATGAGTTTTTCATCCTGTTCTGTGAAATCAAAAAACCTTGTGACATCATATTTCCTGTAATCCGGATCCATTTTTCTCAATAATATTTTGTTTAAAAATAATGCTAATCAATCTAATTTCCAAAAAATTAATACAGTGTATAAATATTTAAATAATTGATGATTTGACAGGTGATTGTTGATTTTGTTGAATATTTGGTATTTATTCAATAGGATATTTAGTGTTTAGACGTTGTTAAGCTTAAGTAGTAAAAAAACAAAAAACCTTCGATTTAACCGAAGGTTTTCATTTTATGTGATCGACAATAAGTAAAATTACTTATTACTGATTATTTTATTACTTATATTTCTGTGTTCAGATCCCAGTTTTCAAGGTAGTCGTGAACATGCTTCAGCATCATTCCTCCTAGGGAACCGTCTACCACTCTGTGGTCATAAGAGTGAGACATGAACATTAAGTTTCTGATCGCAATTACATCTCCGTCAGCTGTTTCAAGAACTGCAGGCTTCTTAACGATTGCTCCGATGGCTAAAATAGCTACCTGAGGCTGAGGAATGATCGGTGTTCCCATAAGGTTACCGAAGCTTCCTACGTTAGAAATTGTATACGTTGCACCCTGAGTATCCTCTGGTCTTAATTTCTTGTTTCTTGCTCTGTAAGCTAAGTCATTGATTGCTTTTGCAAGCCCTGAAAGTGATAACTGATCTGCATTTTTGATAACTGGAACGATAAGGTTTCCGTCCGGAAGGGCAGTAGCCATACCGATGTTGATGTTTTTCTTTTTGATGATATTTTCACCATTTACAGAAACATTGATCATTGGGAAATCCTGGATTGCCTTCACTACCGCTTTTACGAAAATAGGCATGAAAGTCAGTTTTTCACCTTCACGTTTTTCGAATACAGCTTTGTTTTTATTTCTCCATTTTACCACGTTGGTAACGTCAGTTTCAATGAAAGAAGTAACGTGTGGAGCAATTTGTTTTGCTTTCACCATGTTTTCAGCGATGATCTTTCTCATTCTGTCCATTGGAATGATCTCATCACCTGCACTTACCGGAATAGTAGCTGCCGGAGCTGATACTGCCGGTTGTGGAGCTGAAGCTGTCTGTACCGGAGCAGCCTGCTGAGCTGGCTTGCTTCCTCTGTTAGCAACATATGCTAATATATCTTCTTTGGTAATTCTTCCTTCTAAACCGCTTCCTTTGATAGATTTCAGTTCAGTTTCAGAAATATTTTCCTGTTGTGCGATAGATTTTACAAGTGGAGACAGATAAAGATCTCCTGAGAATTCTACGTTTGAAGCAGCTACTGTTTGTAGAGGCTCTTCAATCGTTTTTAAAGTTTCAGCATCCGGAGTAGCCGCCGGAGTTTCAGTTTTTACTTCTTCTGAAGCTGCGCCTTCTCCTTCAATTTCTAAAATAGCAATGGCTTCACCTACTTTTGCAACTTCATCTTTTTGCTTTAAAATTTTTACAATTTTCCCCGAAACTGGTGTCGGTACGTCTGAATCTACTTTATCTGTTGCAATTTCTACTACGGAGTCATCCTCCTTTACGTTATCACCTTCATTGAATAACCAAGTGATAATTGTCGCTTCCATAACACCTTCTCCCATGGAAGGAAGCAATAATTTGTATTCTGCCATTTTTGATTTTTAGATTTTGACAAATATATAAAAAAAATCGGTTTTTTTAAGAAATATATAATCTTAGCTGAATTCGATATAAATATTTTCTCCCACATTCAGTCCAAACAGGCTTTTAGCACCGTTTTTCTTGCTTCCTTTGTAGATGGTAAGCTCCAATAACTGACTATCATTGAATATTGCCGCAGACTGTCCGTGGAATTCGGTCTCCCTTTTCCAGTCTGAAACAACTTCTGTATGGCTGGAAAATATTCTTGAAAGGCTTAAATTTCTGAATTTTATGGTAAAACTGTTGTAACCTTTACTGATGTTCTCAAAAAAATCTTTATTGATATTTGATATTATATTTCCGAAATTATCAATATAAGTCACTTCACCAATAATCATCCCTTCCGATTCATTATAAACCGCTCGTGGAAACATAAGTTGTTTTGCGGTGCTTATTTTCCTTCCTATGACTTCAGGAAGTCCGCCATTGGCAAGATGCACTGCTGCAGGAACAAAAATGTCTGTAGAAGTAAAGTTGATAACGTCATCAAAACGATTGTTCAGCGTAAGTTCGTAGATGGCTTCCGGTTTAATATCAAAAAATATAAGGCTCAAAAGGCCGTTGTCTGCCGCCAGGAAGTAAGATCCGTCTGCTTTATAGAGGATATTCTTTCTTGATTTGCTGTAAAAACTGTCTACGGAAAGAATGTGAATGCTTCCTTTAGGGAAATATTTATAAGCATTTCTTACAATATATGAAGTCTGTATAAGATTGAATGCCTGGATTTCGTGGGTGATATCAATAATATTAACCTCAGGGTTTAGAGACAGAATTTTGCCTTTTACAGCAGCAACTCTGTAATCTAAATTTCCGAAATCCGAAGTAAGGGTAATAATTGACATGAGCAATTTATAGAATAGTGTAGTATTGCAAAGTTATTTAAAATAAAAAGAAAGCCCGAAAGATTGTTGAAAAGAATTTGATATAAATTTGAAAAAAAGCTTTAATTTTAAAATCTAAAAATAAAAATACTGCATGTTTGAATTAACATATGATTTGGAAGATATCGATGCGAAAATCTTCTATGGAGTTAATAACCAATATTTCAACTTAATAAAATCAAGCTTTCCAACCATTAAAATTACAGGAAGAGATCATTTTATCTTTGCCATGGGAAATCAGGAAGCTTTAGACATACTGAAACAAAAACTGGATGATATTGTCAGTTTTATCTCCAAAAACAATTCAATAGGGCTGAAAGATGTTGAAAATATATTGAATATTAAAGACGAAAATGAGAAGCAACTGGTATTCGATCAGGATATCATTGTAAAAGGAGTCAACGGAAAAGTTATTAAAGCTAAGACGACCAACCTTAAAAAGCTTGTAAAGGAAACGGAGAAAAAGGACATGGTTTTCGCCATTGGACCTGCAGGTACAGGAAAAACATATACCAGCGTTGCGTTGGCAGCAAGAGCTTTGAGAGATAAAGAAGTAAAAAGAATTATCCTGACAAGACCGGCTGTAGAAGCAGGGGAGAGTCTGGGATTTCTTCCAGGTGATCTTAAAGAAAAGCTGGATCCATATTTACAACCTTTGTATGATGCGCTTCGTGATATGATTCCGCATGAGAAACTGGAAGGTTTCATGGAGAAGAAAGTAATTGAAGTGGCACCATTGGCCTTCATGAGAGGGCGTACACTGGATGATGCTTTTGTGATTCTTGATGAAGCACAGAACACCACCCATGCTCAGATGAAAATGTTCCTTACCAGAATGGGAATGAATGCCAAGTTCATTATCACAGGAGATCCAAGCCAGATTGACCTTCCGAAAAATCAACAATCCGGATTAAAAGAGGCCATGAGAATTTTAAATGGGGTAAAAGAAATCGGATTTGTACATCTTACAGAAGAAGATGTGGTAAGACACCCTGTAGTAAGAAAGATTATCCTTGCTTATAACGACGAAGAGAAAAGACTAAGAAACGACTAATAAAAATGAGTAAAAGTTTCCATTAACCTTTTATTAACCTTAAATAAGTCGGTTAAAATTTGTTAATTTGAAAAAAATAGTTAGTTTTGCACACCTTAAATGTAAAACTAACTAAACATGAAAAAACTTTTACTTGTTGCAGCGGTCGCTGCTATGGGAATTTGTGCCAACGCACAGGAATTTCGATTTGGTCCAAAAGCCGGTTTCGCAATGTCTACTATTAAACTAGACGATAAGCAAGATGATCTTGACGGAAGAAAAATGTCTCCTAAATATACCTTCTATATCGGTGGAATGGCTGAGTACAAATTCAATGATAACTTTGCTGTTCAGGGAGAGGTTTTGTATTCACCGCTTGGAGCTAAAGAAAAGATTGACGGAGTAAACGCTGGAGGAATGTATTTTGGGGAGTCTACTAAAGTAACTTTCGGGACTCTTTTAGTTCCTGTTTCTGCAAAATACTTTATTACAGAAGGTTTCTCTGTAGCTGCAGGTGTTAATGTAGGGATCATTCTTACCGCTAAACAAAAGACTGTCATCGGTTCAGATTTCCTTGATGTAGAAATGGAAGGTGAAGGCGGTGATGTAGATATTAAAAAAGATATCAAATCATTGAACCTTGCTCCGTTCTTAGGTGTTGAATATATGCTGGAAAACGGACTTTTCTTTGATGCAAGATACAGTTTAGGAGTATCCAACCTATCCAATGACAACAGCGGAGGATCTGTAAAAAACAGCTTTGCTCAGGTGGGTGTAGGTTTCAAATTCGGAGGAAACTAATTCTGAAATTTTAGAACCAATTAATAATATAAAGCAGGACAAATTTTGTTCTGCTTTTCCTGTTATAGGGCAGTTTATTCTGATGATAAAAATAATTAGTACTTTTGCACAGTAATTCAAAGCTACTAAAAAAATGAAAAAACTATTATTACTAGGTGCTTTTGCACTTTTAGGAGGTGCTGCTCAGGCGCAGGAAGGTTTTAAAATCGGTGGACATATTGGTGTTCCCGTATCAGATGCAAGTGATGTATCTTCGTTTACATTAGGAGTAGATGCAGCTTATATGTGGAATATTGCTAAAGGTCTTGACCTTGGGGTAACCACAGGATATTCTCATTTCTTCGGAAAAGATCACTTTGATGATTTCGGATTTGTTCCTGTAGCTGTTTCCGGAAAATATAGATTTAAAGGAGCTCCAATCTTTGTAGGGTTAGATCTTGGATATGGTATTTCTACAAAGGATGGAGTAGATGGCGGTTTCTATGCACAGCCTAAATTTGGATATCAAATGTCTAAAGGGGAGTTGTACATTGGTTACCAATCTATCAGCAATAAGCGTGACCTACCGGGATGGGGAAGCTATAGCTGGAATGTAGGAGCTGTTAACATTGGTTATAATTTCTTCTTGAAATAAGAAAAAGCAATTGCATATGAAAACTCCGGCCTTTGGCCGGAGTTTTTGATTACTTATATATAGACTATACGGATTTCTGATCAGAAATTTTTAATAGAGTGGATGTATAACGATTAGAAATAGGTGAAAATAGTCTTAAATAATAAACGATTGTTTAAATTTTAAGAGTTAATAACTTTAAAATTAGTAATTTAGGTTAATTAATTTTATCATTTTTCCAGGATTCATGAGGTTTTAGAAAAAATCAGAAAATTTAAAAAAGTAAATATATTTGAGTGTTGTTGAAAAAAAATAATTTTTTTATTCATAATATTGTGAAAAACTCAATAACATCTCTTAACTATGATTTATTTTTACAAAACCCTAAATTTTAACAATGATATTAATCACATTAACAAATTTTAATATTAGTGGTGACCACTGTAAATTTGCCCTCAGAAAGTATTAAAATTTTTTAAAATGAAAAAAATATTATTAGCGGGTGCTGTTGCACTTTTCGGTTTGTCAAACGCTCAGATTGCTAAAGGAACTACATATTTATCAGGATCTGTTGGTTATTCTCAAGTAGAAACTAACAACGGTAACCTTAAAACTGAAAACTTCAACGTATTACCTACAGTTGGATATTTCGTTAACACTAACTTAGCAATCGGATTAGGTGTAGGATACCAAACTGAAAAAACTACAACTACTACGACTACAACTATCGGAAACGCTACAACTGTAAGCGAAAATGTAATTAAGCAACCAGCTTTCGTTGTTGCTCCATTCGTAAGAAAATACTGGACTTTGTCTGACAAGTTGTATATTTTCGGACAATTAGCAGTTCCAATGCAGTTTGGAAAAACTGAAAATGAAAACAGCTCTGTAACTACAGCTGGAAACACTACAATTTCTAACTCTACTTCTACTGAAGCTAAATACACTCAAATCGGTGTAACTGTTAAGCCAGGTTTAGATTATTTCTTAAACAAAAACTGGTCTATCGAAGCTACTATCGGTGAGTTCGGTTATAGCAACTACAAGCCAAAAGATGGTGATGCTACAAACAACTACAACTTCGGATTGAATTTATCTTCTGTAACTTTCGGAGTTAAATATGTATTTGCAAAATAATAAACAAAGCATATAGCAAGAAAGCCCTGAGAAACTCTTAGGGCTTTTTTGCTATACAAAACTAATATAATAATCATGAAAAAAATCGTATTGATGGGTGCTGTGGCGCTTTTCGGTTTATCTAATGCACAGATTGCAAAAGGAACTTCTTATCTTTCAGGTCAGGTAGGATATTATCACAATGAGAAAAACGAATTTGAAACCAATATAAAGGATGATGTGATCAGAATCCTTCCTACAGCAGGGTATTTCGTTACTAATAATCTAGCCGTGGGACTTGGTATAGGCTATAAAAGTGCTGTTACAAAATACAAATTGGGAAATCCTGCCATAAGTAATGTATTTGAAGTTAAATATACAGATAATGCTTTTGTGGTAGCTCCATTCGTGAGAAAATACTGGACTTTGTCTGATAAATTATACATCTTCGGACAGTTACAGGTTCCATTGGAGTTTGGTAAGGAAAAAATGAATGCAAAAAGTAATATTAACGATGCAGACCCTTTACTTACAGCTGCCTTGAACAGCGAAAATAACTATACCAATATTGGAGTGAATATTAAACCAGGTCTGGACTATTTCCTGACTAAGAACTGGTCAATTGAAGCTACAATAGGAGAATTCGGGTACAATACTCACAAAAGAGATATTGACGGGGCAAAAAGAACTGATGATTACAAATTTGGAATCAGTTTGACTTCCGTGACTTTTGGAGTTAAATATGTATTTGCAAAATAATAAATAAAATAGATATATTAGCCCTGAGATAGATGTCTTAGGGCTTCTTTACTATAAAACTAATTAATAATAATCATGAAAAAAATCTTATTAGCATCAGCGATTGCTTTATTTACAGGCTTAAATGCGCAGACGACATTCGGGGTAAAGGCCGGTTATGCCTTATCAAAACTGAATTCCAATGAAAATGATTTTGAAATGGGAGGAATAGAAGGAGGTTTGAAATCCAAATCAGGCTTTTATATCGGCGGTTTGGTTGAGCATAAATTCAACAACAAATTTGCCATTCAGGGAGAGGTAGAATATGCTAACCTTGGAGGAAAAGCAGAGGTTTCAATGCCGGGTATTACCGTAACTGAAAAAATGAACCTTAACAGAATTGTAATTCCTGTGTCTGCAAGATATTATGCAACCCCTGAATTAGGAATTTATGCAGGTCCATACGTGAGTTTTAAGACCAGTAACAAGGTGAAATTTGAAATGAGCGGCCCAAATGCAGGTATGGCAGATCCTTCAGGAATCAGAGAAGGAGAGCGTTATGTAGAAAGATATTTGAATGATACGTTGAAGTCTACAGACTTTGGTTTGTTCTTAGGAGCAGATTACGCAATTTATAAAGGATTATTTGTGGATGCACGTTATAGTTTCGGTCTTACCAATATGATCAAAAATCCAGTGGATGGTGAAACTTTAAAAATGAATTTCTTTCAGTTAGGCGTAGGATACAAGTTTAAATAAACAGATCCCAATATAAAAACAAAAAACTCTCAGAAATTCTGAGAGTTTTTTTATGAATGATTTTTGATTTTCTTATTTTCCAAACATTCCACCCATTCCAGGCATATTCGGCATTTTGCTCATCATCTGCATCATTTGCTTTCCTTGAGGTCCCTGCATCATCTTCATCATTTTACCCATCTGATCGAACTGTTTCATCAATTGGTTCACATCTTCGATTTTTCTTCCGGAACCTTTAGCAATTCTTCCTTTTCTCTGTGTATTGATGATAGAAGGTCTTCTTCTTTCTTCAGGAGTCATAGAGTAGATGATCGCTTCAATATGCTTGAATGCATCATCACTGATTTCTACGTCTTTAATCGCTTTTCCAACTCCAGGAATCATTCCCATCAAATCCTTCATGTTACCCATTTTCTTGATTTGATTGATCTGCTTAAGGAAATCGTCAAAACCGAACTCGTTTTTAGCAATTTTTTTATGAAGTTTTTTAGCTTCTTCTTCGTCAAACTGCTCCTGAGCTCTTTCTACTAAGGAAACAACGTCTCCCATTCCCAGGATTCTGTCTGCCATTCTTTCCGGATAGAAAAGATCCAAAGCTTCCATTTTTTCTCCTGTAGAGATAAACTTGATTGGTTTTTCAACAACAGAACGGATCGTTAAAGCCGCTCCACCACGAGTATCACCATCTAGTTTCGTTAAAACAACTCCGTCAAAGTTCAAAGCATCGTTGAATGCCTTTGCTGTATTCACAGCATCCTGACCTGTCATGGAGTCTACTACGAAAAGTGTTTCCTGAGGTTTGATGAAATAATGTACGGATTTGATCTCGTTCATCATCTGCTCATCAATAGCTAAACGACCTGCCGTATCCACAATCACAACATCATGACCGTTTGATTTTGCGAAATTGATCGCGTTTTCAGCAATAGTAGATGGATTGGTAGCGCCTTCTTCGGTATAAACAGGAACTTTGATCTGTCCACCCAATACTTTCAGCTGGTCAATTGCTGCAGGACGATATACGTCACATGCTACCAATATTGGTTTTTTATTTCTTTTTGTCTGTAAATAATTAGCAAGCTTTCCTGAGAAAGTCGTCTTACCAGATCCCTGAAGACCGGCAATAAGGATTACAGTAGGTTTTCCTGAAAGATTGATTCCTTCCTGAGAACCTCCCATTAGGTCTACCAGTTCATCATGAACAATTTTCGTCATCAGCTGTCCCGGAGTAAGGGAAGTAAGAACGTTTTCTCCTAATGCTTTATCCTGAACTCTCTTTGTAAGATCTTTCGCAACTTTATAGTTAACGTCGGCATCTACCAATGCTCTACGGATCTCCTTTACGGTTTCCGCCACATTGATTTCAGTAATTTTTCCTCTTCCGGAAATATTGTGTAATGCCTTGTCTAATTTATCCTGTAAACTATTAAACATATTTATTGTAAATTATAGGTTTGCAAAAATAAGGAATTTTTAGGATATCCAAAGTGTTTGAACACGTAATATTATATATATACGTAATATTATTACAAAGAAGAAAAAATGATAAATATCAAATCATAGTATAATACGATAGAAAAAGTCTATTTTTGCGATCAATTAAAATATAGAATGAAAATTAATCCCAATATTCTTGTTGTCGTTTTATTCTTTCTGACCTTCCTGGTGCATTTTTCCCTATGGAAATTTGTTTTTCACCTGGATGAGATAGTGATCATTAAATTTTACCTTTTTCTAAGTGTCATGTTTATGATGATGATCACCCTTATTATCTTAATCAATAGAGTAGCACCGGAATTTTTAGGATTGTCTGTTATTGGTTTGATCCTTTTAAAATTCGGTTTGATGTACTTAATCAGAAAAAAACTGAACTTTGAAGTGATTCCTGGCTACAAATTCCATTTTATCATGCCTTATTTTGTCCTGACAGCACTGCTTACGTACTATGCAATCAAGCTGATTAATCATGATAAAAAACAGTAAAATTATTTATTGAAACTAGAAAAAATATCATATTTTTGCACAACGAAAAAAACCTATCAATGTTTAAGAAATTCGCAGTTTTATTCTACAGTATTTTTGTATTAAACTTAGTGTCTGCACAGCATGGTGAAGCTACTGCTGGGGCAGCTCCTGCTCAAGAGCTTTCAGAGAAAGACAAAGTAAGCAAAGAAAACAAGGAGTTCATCGATCATCACTTATTAGATGCACATGATTTCACATTGATGGTTGATAAAGATGGTCACCACATCGGTTTCCCTCTTCCTATTATTATCTATGATAACGGTTTTCACTCTTTCATGAGTAACAAAGAAGGGTTTATGCATGGTGAGCCTACTGAAGTGGATGGTTCTTTTTATGTGTTGCACCATGAGAAAATCTATAAGACTGATGCAGCTGGAACTTTAACACTTGGTGAAGACGGTCATCCAACTAACGTGAAACCTTTAGATCTTTCTATTACAAAAAGTGTATTGATTATTTTATTAGTGTCAATCTTTATGTTTGTGTTATTTGTTGGAATGGCTAAATCTTATAAGAAGTCAGCAGTTCCTACAGGAGCAGCAAGATTCTTAGAACCATTAATTATCTTTGTAAGAGACGAAGTTGCTATTCCTAATATCGGACATAAGTATAAGAGATTCATGGGGTATTTATTAACAGTGTTTTTCTTTATTCTTTTCCTTAACGTTCTTGGATTAATGCCTTTCGGAATTAATGTTACAGGTAATATTACAATGACATTCTTCCTGGCTATTCTTACGTATTTGATTACGACATTCTCAGCGAACAAAGATTACTGGAAACATATCTTCTGGATGCCAGGAGTACCGGTTCCGATGAAGTTGATCATGCTTCCAATCGAATTATTAGGAACAATCACTAAGCCATTCGCATTGATGATCCGACTTTTCGCCAACATGACAGCAGGACACATCGTAGTAATGAGTTTGATCGGATTGATTTACGTATTCAAGAATTTTATCGCAGGTGTTGCATTCCCATTCTTAACATTAGTAATTTATTTACTGGAAGTATTGGTAGCATTCCTACAGGCTTATATCTTTACTATGTTATCTGCGCTGTTCATTGGAATGGCAGTAGAAGAGCACGAGCACGAACATCATGCAGCTCACTAATTGAAATTATAAATTAAAGTAAAACAAATTTTTTAAAATTATATATTATGGAAATCCCTAAAATTGTAGGTGCTGGTATCGTAGTACTAGGTGTAGGTATCGGTCTTGGTAAAATCGGAGCTGCTGCTCTTGAAGCTATCGCTAGACAACCTGAGCAATCTGGAAAAATCCAAACAGCTATGCTTATCGCAGCTGCACTTGTAGAAGGTGTTGCGTTTGCTGCTCTATTTGCAGTAAACTAATTAAAATCAGACCATTATCTGTGACGGTTGGTTACAGGTAATGGTTCTTTAAAAAAAGTAATAATTATTTATACATTTATATAATGGAATTAATTCATCAGTTTTCATCAGGATTATTTATTATCCAGTCTGTTATTTTTCTAGCATTATTATTTTTGTTAGGTAAATTCGCTTGGAAACCTATTTTAAAGTCTATCAATGACAGAGAAACATCTATTGTTGACGCTCTTAATCAAGCTAAATTAGCTAGAAAAGAAATGGAAACTTTAAAAGAGGATAACGAAAGAATCATTCGTGAAGCTAAAATCGAAAGAGATGCGATCCTTAAAGAAGCCAGAGAGATTAAAGACAGAATCGTAGGGGAAGCTAAAGATGTTGCTAAAGCTGAAGGAGACAAAATGATCGAAGCTGCTAAACAGACTATCAACGCTGAGAAAAATGCTGCAATGGCAGACATCAAAACTCAAATCGGTACTTTATCTGTAAACATTGCTGAGTCTATCTTGAAGCAAAAGCTGGACAATAGCGAAGCTCAAAACGAATTAGTTCAAAATTATTTAAACAAATCAAACCTTAACTAAGAATGCTTACATCTAAAGTAGCTAAAAGATACGCACAAGGTTTACTTGACTTCACCAACGAATCAGGTCAAACGGCTACTGTATTTTCTGAAATGAAAGATGTAGTAAAGATCATGAAAGAGTCTGCGGACTTAAATAAATTTTTCATGACTCCTTATATCGATTCTAAAAAGAAAATAGAAGTAGCAAACGAAATTTTCAAAGGTTTATCTGTTTCTTCTCAGAACCTGATCAGATTGGTTATTAAGCACGGACGTGAAAACCAATTGAAAAATATCGCTCAGGAATTCATCAACAAAGTTGAAGACCTTAGTGGTATACAGAGAGTGACACTTACAACAGCAACTCCGCTTTCAAAAGAAAACCTTGACCAGATTTTAAGATCTACCCATCTTGTAAATGCTGATTCAAACTTTGATCTGAAAGTAAATGTGAAGCCTGAAATTCTTGGAGGATATGTTCTGAGAGTAGGTGACCAGCAGATAGATGCATCTGTGAAGACAAAATTGAACCAAGTTAAAAAAGATTTCCAATTAAATTAAGAAAAACAACCATACAATGGCAGAAATAAATCCGGCAGAAGTATCTGCGATCTTAAAACAGCAATTGGCCAACTTCGATACTCAATCCAACGTTGAGGAAGTAGGTACAGTTTTAACCATCGGTGATGGTATTGCTCGTGTATACGGGTTAGAAAACGTACAATACGGAGAGTTGGTGAAATTTTCTAGTGATGTAGAAGGTATTGTACTTAACCTTGAAGAAGACAACGTGGGGGTTGCTCTACTTGGTGAAAGTAAATTAGTAAAAGAAGGTGATACAGTAAGAAGAACAAACAGAATCTCTTCTATCAAAGTAGGAGAAGGTATGTTAGGAAGAGTAGTAGATACTCTTGGTAACCCAATCGATGGTAAAGGTCCTATTACTGGGGATTTATATGAAATGCCATTGGAAAGAAAGGCTCCTGGAGTTATCTTCAGACAGCCGGTAACTGAACCTTTACAGTCTGGTATCGTGGCAATTGATGCGATGATCCCTGTAGGAAGAGGTCAGAGAGAGCTTATCATTGGTGACAGACAAACAGGTAAAACTACTGTTGCTATCGATACGATCATCAACCAAAAAGAATTCTTTGATGCTGGTAAACCAGTATATTGTATATATGTTGCTATCGGTCAGAAAGCTTCTACTGTAGCACAAATCGTTAAAACACTTTCTGATAAAGGAGCTTTAGCTTATACGGTAATCGTTGCAGCTAACGCATCAGATCCGGTTCCAATGCAGGTATACTCTGCAATGGCAGGAGCTTCTATCGGTGAGTTCTTCAGAGACACTGGTAGACCGGCACTTATCGTTTATGATGATTTATCTAAACAAGCTGTTGCTTACCGTGAGCTTTCTCTACTATTGAGAAGACCACCGGGCCGTGAAGCTTACCCTGGAGACGTTTTCTACCTTCACTCAAGACTATTGGAAAGAGCTGCAAAAGTAATCGCTGATGACGAAATTGCTAAGCAAATGAACGATTTGCCAGAATCTCTTAAGCCAATTGTAAAAGGTGGTGGTTCATTAACAGCCCTTCCAATTATCGAAACTCAGGCTGG
The DNA here is from genome assembly GCF_003610675.1 of Chryseobacterium sp. AG363. Taxonomy (NCBI): domain Bacteria; kingdom Pseudomonadati; phylum Bacteroidota; class Flavobacteriia; order Flavobacteriales; family Weeksellaceae; genus Chryseobacterium; species Chryseobacterium sp. AG363. The sequence goes on along the minus strand of NZ_RAQF01000002.1, from coordinate 1,481,256 downwards.
TGACGTTTCTGCATATATCCCTACAAACGTAATCTCTATTACTGACGGACAGATCTTCTTGGAGTCTGATCTATTCAACTCAGGGGTTCGTCCTGCAATCAACGTAGGTATCTCTGTATCAAGGGTAGGAGGTAATGCTCAGATTAAATCAATGAAGAAAGTATCTGGTACATTGAAGCTTGACCAGGCTCAATATAAAGAACTAGAAGCGTTTGCTAAATTCGGTTCTGACCTTGATGCTTCTACTTTAGCAGTAATCTCTAAAGGAGAAAGAAACGTAGAAATCCTTAAGCAACCGGTAAACGCACCACTTCCTGTAGAAAGTCAGGTAGCGATCGTATACGCCGGAACAGAAAACTTAATGAGAAACGTTCCATTGAACAAGATTAAAGAATTCCAACACGAATATATCGAGTTCCTTAAGTCTAAGCACCCAGATACGATGGCTGCGCTTAAGGCTGGAAAAATCGATAACGATATTACAGGTGTTCTTAAGCAGGCAGCTAACGATTTAGCTTCTAAATACAACTAAAAAATTCAATGTTTAAGGTTTGAAATATAGTGTTTTAAACCTTAAACTTTAGACCTTAAACTTTGAACCCAAATTAATGGCAAACTTAAAAGAAATACGAGGCAGAATTACGTCAATTTCATCTACGATGCAGATTACACGTGCTATGAAGATGGTTTCCGCAGCGAAACTTAAAAAAGCACAGGACGCAATCGTAATGTTAAGACCTTATTCTGAAAAATTACAGGAGCTTATCCAGAATGTAAATTCTAGCTCTGATCCTGATCAGATTTCTGTATATGCTCAGAAAAGAGAGGTTAAAAGAGTATTATTCATCGCTGTTACTTCAAACAGAGGTCTTGCGGGAGCTTTTAACTCTTCTATCGTAAAAGAGCTTAACCTTCAGTTTCAGAACAACGCCCAGTACGAGGTTGAAGTTCTTCCTGTAGGTAAAAAAGTATATGATGCTGTAAGAAAAAGCCGTACGGTATATACTAACGGAAGTACTGTATATGATAATCTGAACTTTGATGCTGTTGCTCATATCACTGAAGGAGTAATGACAAGCTTCAAAGAAGGTAAATTTGACGAAGTTTATGTTATCTATAACAAATTCGTGAATGCAGCTACTCAGGAAGTAACTACAGAACAGCTTCTTCCAATCTCAATGCCGGAAAACACTGAGCCACAGGTTGAAACAGATTATATCTTTGAACCTAATAGAGCTGAAATCCTGGACAATTTGATTCCAAAGTCTATCAAAACTCAGGTTTTCAAAGCCATCTTAGATTCAGTAGCATCTGAGCACGGAGCGAGAATGACGGCAATGCACAAAGCAACAGACAACGCTCAGGCTTTAAAGAATGATCTAGTGATCTTCTACAACAAAGCAAGACAGGCTGCAATTACCAACGAAATCCTGGAAATTGTTTCCGGAGCAGAAGCTTTGAAAAATTCATAAAGAATTATTTTATCATACAATTAAAAGCACCGATCATTTCGGTGCTTTTGTGTTTATAAAGGGCCGAAACAGCCATTGGCTATTCAAAAATCCCATTTTTATCGGAAAATGAGTAGCTGTTTCAATTATTTTTTTTATTTAAAAATAGCTGTATTATATCAAGCCATATTTTCTTAAGAAAATTCCTTCATCGAAATAATCAATCCCAGATTCAGGCAGGTTATTTTTATTTTACATATCTTTGTAGCTAATAAAATTTATACAACCTCTAAATGGACTCGGACATAGTCAGGCTTTTGCTGGCCTTATTTCTTGTTTTACTAAATGGCTTCTTCGTAGCCGCAGAATTTTCAATTGTTAAAGTTCGTTATTCACAAATTCAGTTAAAAGCTGCAGAAGGAAACTCTATGGCTAAGCAGGCAGAACATATCATCAAACATCTTGATGAATATCTTTCCGCTACACAATTAGGAATTACATTGGCATCCCTTGCCCTTGGTTGGGTAGGAGAAAGTGCCCTGCATCATATTGTCGAAAATATTTTCACGTCTTTAAGCATTAATCTTACTCAGACAACCATTACTACCATTTCGGTAGTGACAAGTTTTGTATTGATTACCATCATGCATATTGTGTTTGGTGAGCTTATACCAAAATCAATCGCTATCAGAAAATCTGAATCAACGACAATGGCAACAGCAGTTCCGTTGAGAGTTTTCTATACGATTTTTAAACCGTTTATCTGGTTAATGAACTCCATGTCAAATGGTTTCTTAAGACTCGTAAAAATTCATCCCGCTTCCGAACAGGAAATTCACTCTACGGAAGAACTTCAGCTTCTGGTAAAACAAAGTGCAGACAGTGGTGAGATTGAAGAAGAGAACTATGAGATCATTAAAAATGCATTTGATTTTACAGATCACTCTGCCAAGCAGATCATGGTTCCAAGACAGAATATTACTTCCATAGACTTTGAGGAAGATGTCAATGATATTATCAACAAAATAATGGACAGCGGTTACTCACGAATTCCCGTTTATATTGATTCCATTGACAATGTGATCGGAATTTTCTACACAAAAGAAATTATAAGAGAATTTGTGAAGAGAAAAGGGGATCTGGATCATGAAGACCTTAAAGATTTAATGCGTGATGCCTTCTTCGTGGTGGAAAGTAAAAAAGTTTCAGACTTACTGAAGACTTTCCAGCTTAAAAAACAACATATTGCTATTGTTATCGACGAATTTGGTGGAACAGAAGGAATTATTACACTCGAAGATATTCTGGAAGAACTTGTGGGAGAAATTCAGGATGAAGAAGATGATGAAGAAAAAATTGTTGATAAAATAGCGGACAATACCTATTGGGTACAGGCTACTCAGCCTTTGGACGAAATCAACGAATTCCTTCCTAAAAAACTTCCTCTTTCCGAAGAAAGCGAGTACAACTCACTAGCAGGATTTATTCTTTATGAGCTTGAAGAAATTCCTGAAGAAAACCAGGAGTTTGATCTTGAAGATTATCACTTCAAAATTCTTAAAATGAATAACAAGAGTGTGGAACTTGTGGAACTGATTTATCAGGAACCTAATGCTATAGATAATCTGGCAGACAAAATAGGAGAAGTTTAAAAGAATGAGAATGAATTTTTATAACAGCATAAAAGATTACGAAAACCCGAAACGTCAGTACGAAGAAGAAGTTCTCGTTTTAGATGATACGGATGAAGTTTATAAACTGGTACTGCATAACGATGATATTCATACTTTTGATTATGTAATAGACTGTCTGATCGAAATATGCAAACATACCCTGGAACAGGCTGAACAATGTACAATCCTTGTTCATTATAAAGGCAAGTGTACCGTAAAAACCGGCTCAATGGACGTTTTGAAGCCTATGCACGAAAAATTAATTTCGCGTGAATTAACAAGCGAAATCGTATAAAATAAAATCCGACAAAGTAATTGTCGGATTTTTTTATTAAATCAAGAGCGTAAATTTGAGTAATAACAATAAATCATAAAGACTGACAGCTTTCCCGAAAATATTTTAATATTTAAATGCTTTAATCTTTTAAATTCTCAATACTCTTACATTGTCACATTTTATCTAAAATAGTATATTTGTACCAACTATAAAGAAACAAAAAAACAATGCTTGTAATAGGAATTGCCGGTGGTACAGGATCCGGCAAAACTACAGTTGTTGATAAGATACTTCAGCAGCTTGATATTGAGGGAATGAATATCCTCTCTCAGGATAATTATTATCACGACAACCAGGGTCTTACATTAACGGAAAGAGAAGCTCTAAACTATGACCATCCGAAATCTATAGACTTTGACTTACTGATAAAACATGTAAAAGCTTTAAAAAATAATGAGTCTATTGAACAGCCGATTTATAGCTTTGTTACCCATTCCCGAACAGGAGATCATGTCACTGTAGAACCTAAAAACGTATTGGTAGTAGAAGGAATTCTTGTTTTAACCAACAAAGAATTGCTGAAAGAATTTGATCTGAAGGTATTTGTTCATGCAGATTCTGACGAAAGGCTTATCAGGAGGATCAGAAGAGATACCCAGGAAAGGGGAAGAGATCTGAGCGAAGTATTGCACCGTTATCAGACCACATTGAAACCAATGCACCAGGAATTCATCGAGCCGTCTAAAAATGAAGCCGATCTTATTATTCCCAATATGAAACAGAATTCCGTAGCCATTGATTTTTTAACTACTGTTATTAAAAACTCGTTGAAAAAACATTAAAAAATGGAAGAAAACAACCTTATCAAAGACATTCAGCCGAAATCTGAAACATTCAAACTTATCCAGAAATATGTTTTGAACAAGTATACCATTACGATCTGTCTGTTTTTGGTATGGATGATTTTTTTCGATAAAACTTCATTTCTTGTTATTAATGAACTGAATGGTGAGATTCATAAATATGAAGAGCAACTGGATTACTATAAGAAAGAGTACGAAAAAAATGATGCTTTTTATAAGAAACTGATGAACAACAAGTCAGAAAAAGAAAAATACGCAAGAGAAAATTATTTTATGAAAAAACCGAATGAAGAAATTTTCATTTTGGTGGTAGACAGCACAAAAGTGGCTAAAAAGTAATAAAAGTTGAATAGAATTACGTTAATGATGAAATTAATTTTTAGTTTTTAAAAATTCACTTGCAAAGCAAAATTCACCATTAACAATTCACAAATAAAAAACTAATGTCAAATACAGATATACTTTCAAACTGGGAAAACCTGGTCAAAAAACAACTTAAAACAGAGGATATTTATCCCGTTTTAGAAAAACAGAATCTGGAAGGAATAGAAGTGAAGCCTTTTTATACTGAAGTTCAGAAGCCTTTGGTAAACCTGCCAAGAGTTGAAGAAAGTACCCATCTGGTTGCAAGATACCACGAAAGTCTGGAAGAAGAAGTATTTGCATTTATGCTGGATCAGAATGTAGAAAATCTGGATCAGAAAACCATTTTTGTGAATAATAAAGATCTTGCAGGTCATATCAGTCCTAAAGAAGAAGACCAGTATTTTTCACTGATTGATGTTTTTAATGAAAAAGAAGGAAGTATTGATGATCAGCTGGTAAAAGAATTACTTTCAAAAGATTTTAAAAGAAATATCTGCGTAGATATCTCACTGCATCAGAATGCCGGAGCTGCCATCTATCAACAGCTTGCAATTGCCCTTGCAAAAGCTAAGGAATTAGCAGAAGTTTATGGAGCTGAAATTTTAAATAAACTGATTTTCAGAATAGCTGTTGGAGGAAGTTATTTCTTTGAAATGGCTAAGCTGAGAGCTTTTAAGATTATTTTTAACCAGCTTTCAAAAGAATACGGACTGGATGAAGTTCCTTATATCTTTGCTGAAACTTCGTTACGAAATAAAGCCGTTTCAGATAATGAAAATAACCTGATCCGTTCTACGTTGGAGCTTGCTTCTGCCATGATTGGCGGAGCAGACGCTGTTTTCTCAAACAATTATCTTGTAGACAGAAGTACGGATAACTCGGAAGAAATTTCTTTCAAACAACAGATAGTTCTGGCGTATGAAAGTATCATCAATGTATTTGAAGATGCTTCTAACGGAAGTTATTATATTGAAGATATCACCCGGCAGTTCGCAGAAAAAGCATGGACTTTATTTGTTGAGATTGAAGAAGCAGGAGGATATCTTGAGCTGTTGAAACAGGGAGTTATTCAGAAAAAAATCTATGATCATGCGATTGAAGAGCAGCAATGGATTGAAGAAGGGAAAATAAAGCTGATCGGAGTGAATCTGTACCCTAAATTAGACGTTAAAAAGTCTATCACGGATCTTTACAGCGAAAAAGAAATAAAAGCTGTCCGCTGGGCTGAAATGTTTGAATAGAACATCCATAACATCATGAAAAAAAGTTTCCTAATTTTCCTTTTATTGTTTTTCGGATTATGTTTTTCTCAAACTGAGAAAGATTTGTATGGAAGATGGGTAGGAACAGATGCGGGGAGCGCTGGCTCATTTACATTTTTTTCAGACGGTTTTGTAAAAGTAGAACTTGATGGATTGAATATTGACGGTAGAAATCATATAATTCCTGACGGACCCAATAAAGGTAAAGTTGCACAGGTAAAATATGCTGCGGATTTTTCAAAAAAAATTATAAAATTTAGTTTAATTGCATCGTACAATGATTTTAATAATAAACTTGAAGAAAGTAAATTTTTAAACGGACTTATTAAATTTGTTAATGAGAATGAATTTCTAATATTTTTCGACTTTGAAAATAAAAACCCTACAGATATTGATATTACATCTCCAAATGTGTTGACGCTATATAAAGAAAAAAGCTTATAGTTTTTAGTAATGAAAGAAAAACTGATAGATTTATTTGAATACACCTATCATTTCAATATTGAGATGATTAAAGTAATCTCTGAAAACAGAGGACTTGTAGATGATAAAACAATCAATCTCATTAATCATACTCTTAATGCACAACAGATCTGGAATGCCCGGATATTGGGGGAGAAAACCTTTGAAGTATGGCAGATCAATCCCTTTGAATCTTTGGTAGAAACCAATCACAAGAACTTTCTTAAAAGCATTGATATTATTAACAATTTTGATGTGGACACAAAGATAGAATATCAGAATTCAAGAGGAACAAAGTTTGAAAATACCATTTTTGAAATGCTTTTTCATGCAGTAAATCATTCTACCTATCATAGAGGGCAAATCAATTCTTTGCTTAAACAGAAAGGTATAACACCGGTATTGACTGACTATATTTTTTATAAAAGATAATTTTAAGATAGTGATACTTTGACTCCGTTTAGTATGACACGGTTAATTATACTGTCTTAATCTCTCAATAGTAAATTAGGCATTTAGCATTAGCATTGTCATGCTGAGCAGAGTCGAAGCATTTTAAACACATGAATATAAGAAGTGGCAGAATCTGTGGGAAATAAACTGTTAAACAAAGACGTTCAAAACTATATCAATGCAAATCTAAAAACAGATCTGCACTCATTATTACTAAAAAAATCCCCTTTTCATGAGGTTTCCATGCATGAAATTGTACAACAGATCAAAGGAAAACAGGTGGCAGAGAGAAAATTTCCGTTTCTCTTAAAAGAGGGTATTCTCTTCCCACCACAGCTTAATCTTGAACAGTCTTCATCAGAAAAAACAGCGCTTTATAAATCAGGATTTCTAAAAGGAAATAAATTCATTGACCTTACAAGCGGTTTTGGGATTGATGCCTTTTATCTGTCTCAAAATTTTGAGAATGTCACTTTAATAGAGCAGAATACAGAGCTTTTAGAGATTGTTGAAAATAACTGGGGCATTTTACATCGTAAGGCGAAATTTATCAATCTTAAGCTTGAAGATTTTCTGAATGAGAATCAGGAACACTTTGATGTCATTTATCTTGACCCAGCCAGAAGGGATGAGCAAAAAAACAAAGTTTTTCTTTTAGAAGATCTGTCTCCTGATATTCTTGAAATTCAGGAAAAGTTATGTTCAATATCCGATCTTGTGGTGATAAAGCTTTCCCCGTTGATTGATCTTAAATACCTTGTTTCAGTATTGCCGGATATTTCAAGAATGGATATTATTGCTCTGAAAAATGACGTGAAAGAGGTTGTCGTATTTCTTTCTAACGAAAATAGGGATAAGATCATCTGTAATTGTGTGAACCTTGAAAGCAATGAATCTGTCTTTAGCTTTACTTTTGGGGAAGAAGAAACTGCGCAATCCGAATATTCTGAACCTGAAAGATACATTTACATCCCCAATCATTCCATTCTGAAGGCTGGAGTCTTTAATCTGATCTCTCAGAAATTCGGGTTAAAAAAGCTTCATCCCAACAGCCATCTTTACACTTCCAGCGAAAGAATTGAAAACTTCCCCGGAAGAATTTTAGAAATGGAATCTGTTGATTCTAAAAGCATTAAAAAGAAAGAACAGTTCAATATTATTACAAAAAATTACCCTCTAAAACCTGAAGAAATTAAAAAGAAATATGGTTTAAAAGACGGAGGGGACCGGTATCTTATTTTTACCCAATCCAAAAAAGGGAAAATAATATTAAAATCAGTATAAAAATGTTGCCGAAAAAAGCAGGATTTCTTACTTTTGGGCAATCAAAAATTGAAGCATGAAATCGTTTGCTGTTTGGAGATCAAATAAGTTAAAATAGTGCGGTTTCATTTTACCTTTTAAAAAAAATAATTTTACATATGAAAAAATTAGTTATATGTTTAGCGATTGCAACGGTAGCGGTAAGCTGTAAGAAAGTTCCACAAGGAGGAAACAGAGGTACTTTGAAACTTGAAGAAGGAGTAGAAAGATATTCTGACGACCCTCAGGGAGAAGCTCACGGACATGAAGCCGGAGCTGCAGAACATAAAGAAGAGGCTCATGCAACACCAGAAGCAGATGCTCCAAAAGCTGACAGTACTGCGGCTGCAAAACCTGCTGAAGCTGATAAAGCGCCAAAAGCTGAACACTAATTAGAAGTACAAAATATATAAGTGCCCTGTTTCTGCAGGGCATTTTTTTATTAAAAAAGAGGACTATAAGGTTCATTAACACGAGGTTGGGAAAATCCTTTCTTTTTGTTTGTTCCTGCCGGGCATTTTTTTTAATTTTAACAAAATAAATTTTTACAATGCAAGAGACATTAAATTACATTAACGAAAACAAACAGCGTTTCGTGGATGAATTATTTGAGTTATTGAGAATTCCTTCTATTTCTGCAGATCCGGCGTATAAAGATGACGTTTTGAAATGTGCAGATGTAGTGGCAGCACACCTTAAAAATGCAGGCGCTGATAATGTGGAAGTTTGCAACACAAAAGGATATCCAATTGTTTTCGGGGAAAAGATTTTAGATAAAAATTTACCTACAGTTTTGGTATACGGACACTATGATGTTCAGCCGGCAGATCCATTGGAATTATGGACAAAGCCACCTTTTGAGCCTTATATTGAAAAAACTGAATTACACCCTGAAGGAGCTATCTTCGCAAGAGGTTCTGCTGATGATAAAGGACAGTTCTTCATGCATTTGAAAGCCTTTGAAGCGATGATGAAGACCAATGCTCTTCCTTGCAATGTTAAATTTATCTTAGAAGGAGAAGAAGAAGTAGGATCAGTAAGCTTAGGCGACTGGGTCAATGAAAATAAAGAGAAATTAGCTTGTGACTGTATCTTAATTTCCGATACTCACATTTATAGTAACGAACAGCCGACTGTAACAACAGGTTTAAGAGGTTTAAGCTACGTAGAAGTAGAAGTGGAAGGCCCGAACAGAGACTTACACTCAGGCCTTTACGGCGGAGCAGTTCCGAACCCTATCCACGTTCTTTCAAGAATGATCGCGAATCTGATTGATGAAAACGGGCATATCACCATTGACGGATTCTACGACAATGTTGAAACTGTTTCAGATGCGGAAAGAGCTGAAATGAACAAATTGAAAGACAATCCGGAAGAATTCAAAAAATCAATCGGATTGGGTAATATCGAAGGGGAAAAAGGATATACAACTTTAGAAAGAACATCTATTCGTCCTACTTTAGACTGCAACGGAATCTGGGGCGGCTATACAGGAGAAGGAGCAAAAACAGTAATTCCTTCAAAAGCTTTTGCTAAAATTTCAATGCGTTTGGTACCTTATCAGACACCACAGGAAATTACGGAGAAGTTTACAAAATATTTTGAAAAGATTGCTCCGGATACAGTAAAAGTTAAAGTTACTCCTCACCACGGAGGTATGCCTTACGTTTTACCAACAGATACCAAAGAATTTGCGGCAGCAAAACAGGCGATGGAATCAGCATTCGGAAAAGAAGTTCTTCCTTACAGAGGAGGAGGAAGTATTCCGATTACAGCAATGTTTGAGCAGGTTTTAGGAGCTAAGTCTGTATTGATGGGCTTTGGGTTGGATTCTGATGCGATTCATTCTCCAAACGAACATTACGGACTGTTCAATTTCTATAAAGGGATTGAAAGTATTCCGTTGTTCTTTGAGAATTATTCAAAATAATTAATCGAAAACACGATATGATAAGGTATTTCTGTAAAGAAATACCTTATTTTTTTGCTCTTTTATCAATTGTTAGCGAAGTATTTTCAAGGTTTTGAAAATTAAATTCACTGAAAATAAATGGGTTAATTTTTTATTTGCAATAAGTTATTTCACTATTCATTGAAAGTTTATATTTTTAATACAAAACTTGATTTGCTATGAAAAAATACTACTCAATTGCATTTTTGCTATCATCATTCTGTGTTTTCGCCCAACAAGCCATATCCTTTGAACCTATTGAGGGGTTCAACGTTGGAGATGTCAATGGACAGGCAGGCTGGATCAGTACTCCCACAGGAGGTGTACCGGAAAATGTTACCCATCAAACTATCAGTTTAGATAAAGCAAGTGATGGAAGCCGTTCTCTGAGAATTGTTAAAGAAAATACGTATGGAACGCAGGCTGAGCCAATCATCGGAGGTTTTTATAATCTGTTCGTTCCCCTTGCTCACAATAATTTTTCTGTATCATTCGATATCAATATGTCACAACTCAACGGGTCTGATTTTGGTTTTCAGGCTGTAAACAGTATTGATGACCAGTTTGTCGTAAGGGTAGATTTTGGAAAAACCGGGTCAGTAAAGATCCTGGATATGTTATCTGGTATACAGAACCTTATTGTTGCACCTTCCATCTGGCTGTCAAATACCTGGTATCGGTTAAAAGTAGTGGGAAGCGCTACGGATGTCCGGTATTATCTTAATGATTTGCTGATCTATACGGGTGTAGCAGCAAGTTCATTGAATATAAACCAGCTTCGCTTTGTTCATAATAATTCTTTGGGGTCAGCTTATATTGATCATATTAAAATTAATAGCGAGCTGGGAACAATGGGTGTTCAGGATTCCAATGCAAATATTAAAAAAATATCTCTTTATCCTAATCCTGCAACGGATTTCATCCATATTAATGCTGCTGCCAAAGTAAAAAATATAGAACTCTACGACGAAACTGGTAAGCTGATAAAGACTGAAATAAACCATAATAAAATAGAGGTAAAAGGCTTACCCAAAGGAATATATATGGTTAATATAAAAACTGAAGAAAGAAATTTTACTGAAAAAGTGATCATCAGATAAATTATTTCATACCTCTGAAAACATGTGCTCTTTTTAGCGTTTTAGTGTATTTGTGGATGATTTTTCGGAATTATTGTTTGTTCTTGGATTTAATATCTTTATTATTTTTAGTTAAAAATATTATGTTAATTTTGTAATATGTGTAAAATATTCATATATTTTGCTTTTTAGATTTAAAACGTATATATTTGCTTGAAACTAAAAAAATATCATGAAGAAACTTTACATTTTCGCAATTTCGTTGATCTCGATATCATCTTTTGCTCAACAAACTATTTCTTTTGAAGCCAGTGAGGGATATACTGCAGGAAACATTAACGGGCAGCAGGGCTGGGTTACTACTAATAATGGAGCTACACCGCCAGTATATCTGACAAGTCAATTGGTATCCGCTGAAATGGCAAGCCAGGGGTCAAACAGTTTTAAAATAACAACAGACGCAGCTTACGGACCACAGCAGAGTCCTGTAATGGGTGGTTTCTATACCTTCACTACACCATTAACATACAATAGCTTTACCCAATCATTTGATGTGAGACTTACCCAAAAAAGTACATCAAGTTCAGATTTCGTTTTTAGAACAGTAAATACCGTAGGGACAGGAGGAATTGTTACTTATATTGATTTTTCTTATGATGGAAGCATTCTGATTGCAACAGCGGGTTCAAATAATTTAGTCGATACCAATCAAACCTGGAATGCCAATACATGGTACAGGGTAAAAATAGTTTCTACGGCTACAGGAATCCAATATTACCTGAATGATGCTCTAATTTATACAGGACAGCCATTCAGTAATAACAATATTAACAGAATGGATTTTGTACATGATAATTATGGAGGTTCTGCCTATATCGATAATATCAAAATTAATAATGAAGCAGCCTTGTCTACAAAAGACGCCGTTAAAAATGACGTAAAACTTTCTATTTATCCAAACCCGGCTACGGATGTTATAAAAATCACAACGCCTAACAAAATCAAACATGTTGAAGCATATGATATGTCTGGAAAGAGAGTGGATGTAACATTGAACGGAGATCAGGTAAATGTTAGAAATCTGTCTGCCGGAGCTTATTTGCTGAATATAGAAACAGAAGGAAGAAACTTCACAGAGAAGTTCATCAAAAAATAATTACTGATAAATCTTAGGATCAGCAAAACGCTCCAATTGGAGCGTTTTTGTTATTTTAGAGAATTAAAATTTCAACCATATGTCAGATCATAAAACAGCTTATATAACAGGAGGAACCAAAGGAATAGGTTTCGGGATTGCAAAAATTTTACTGGAAAATGGCATTTCTGTGGCATTTTCAGGAAGAAAAAGAGAAGATGTAATGAGGGCAGAAGAAGAACTTAAGCAATATTCAGAAAATGTTTTGGGGATTGTTTCTGATGTAAGAAGTCTGGAAAGCGAACAGGAAGCTGTAAAATATACCGTTGAAAAGTTCGGTAGACTGGATTATATTATTGCCAATGCAGGATTGGGTATTTTTAAGCCCATAGATGAACTAACGGCAGAGGAGTGGAATGATATGATAGAAACGAATCTTACAGGTGTTTTTTATACCTTAAAAGCCTCTGTGGAAGAACTTAAAAAGACAGAAGGGTACTATATTACCATTTCCAGTCTTGCTGGAGCGAATTTCTTTGAAAATGGTACAGGATACAACGCTTCAAAATTTGGAGTGGTAGGTTTCACACAGGCTGCAATGATCGATTTAAGAAAATACAATATTAAATCTACGGTGATCATGCCAGGGTCTGTGGCCACTCATTTTAACGGAAATATTCCGTCTGAAAAGGACAGTTGGAAGATCCAGCCCGAAGATATGGGGAATCTTATATTGGATATTTTAAAGATGAATCCAAGAGTTTTGCCAAGTAAAATAGAGTTTAGGGCAACGAAACCAGCTAAGTAACTACATCTAATGTATTGAATAATAATTTAATAAGTATTATGCATGCATAATATATTTTTTATTTATATTAGCAAAAATTAATTCAAACAAAATCTCTGCATAAACTGTCATGATTTTATGCGCCAAAAGGGAAAAAATAAAATAGTACACATGAAAATATTAGTTTGTATTAGTAGTGTTCCGGATACTACTTCCAAAATTAACTTTACAGCAGACAAATCTGCTTTCGACAAAAACGGAATTCAGTGGGTAATTAATCCTCTAGACGAATTTGCGTTGACAAAAGCGGTTAAACTTCAGGAATCTCAGGGAGCAACAGTAACAGTAATCAACGTAGGTGATGCTGCTACAGAACCTGTAATCAGAAAAGCTTTGGCAATTGGTGCTAACGATGCAGTAAGAGTAAATCTTGATCCAAAAGACAGCTATTCTACAGCAAAAGAAATTGCAGCTGTAGCTCAAAACGGAGGATATGATCTTATCCTTTGCGGAAAAGAATCTATCGATTATAACGGAGGTTCGGTTCCTGGAATGGTAGCTCAGTTATTAAACCAACCTTTCGTAAACGCTTCAGTAGGATTAGACGTTAACGGAAGCGAAGCTACTGCAGTAAGAGAAATTGAAGGAGGAAAAGAAACTATTTCTGTAAAATTACCGGCAATTATTGCAGGTCAGAAAGGATTAGTAGATGAGAAAGATCTTATCATCCCGAATATGAGAGGAATTATGTCTGCAAGAACAAAACCTTTGCAGGTAGTAGAACCTTCTTCTTCAGAAGTAAAAGTTCAGGGAGTATCTTATGACAGCGTTCCGCCAAGAGCTGCTGTGAAAATGGTTTCTCCGGATAACCTTGATGAATTGGTAAGATTACTTCACGAAGAAGCTAAAGTAATCTAATCTTTAAATTTTTCAATCTTTAAATTTTAAATGTAAAACAATGGCAGTATTCGTATACGCAGAAAATATAAACGGAGTTTACAAAAAAGCAGCTTTTGAAGCAGTTTCTTATGCTAAAGCTATCGCTGATAAAGCAGGAGATACCGTTACGGCAATCTCTGTAAACCCAACAGATTCTTCAGATTTATTGTACAAATATGGAGCATCAAACGTAATCAATATCAAAGACGAAGGTCTTAAAAATTTCTCAGCAAAAGCTTTTGCACAGGCTGTAAGTGAAGTAGCAGACGGAAATATTATCGTTTTCCCTCACACTACTGACGCTTCTTCCATTGCTCCTATGCTTGCGGTAATGAAGAACTATTCTTTAATTACCAATGCATTGGAAGCTCCTGAAAGCCTTTCTCCTTTCCAGGTAAAAAGAAGAGCATTCTCAGGAAAAGGTTTCATGCATGCAAAAGCAGAAGGGAACGGAGTAATCGTTACTGTTTCTCAAAACGCTTTCGGTGTTAAAGAAAATGCAGTATCAGGTTCAGAAGAAGTGAAAAACTTATCGGTAGCGAATGAAGATACTAAAGTGATCTCTCACGAGCAGAGCTCAGGTAAATTAGACCTTAAAGAAGCTGAAATTGTTGTTTCTGCAGGTAGAGGGATGAAAGGACCTGAAAACTGGGGAATGATCGAAGATTTGGCAAACGTTTTAGGAGCAGCTACAGCATGTTCTAAACCAGTTTCTGATATCGGATGGAGACCTCACACAGAACACGTAGGACAAACAGGTAAAGCAATTTCTCCGAATCTTTACATTGCTGTAGGGATTTCAGGAGCGATTCAGCACCTTGCAGGGGTTAACTCTTCAAAAACTATCGTAGTAATTAACAGTGATCCTGAAGCACCGTTCTTCAAGTCTGCTGACTACGGAGTAGTAGGAGATGCTTTCCAGATTATTCCTGCACTAACAGAGAAAATTAAAGCAATTAAAGGATAAGAAAGTGAATTGTGAATAGTCAATTCTCGCTTTGCTCGTCGATTTTTAATTAAATAAATCACTTGCGAAACAAAATTCACTATTGACGTTTGACAATCATCAACTATACAGATAAAAGCTCGGCTTTCCGGGCTTTTATTTTTGCGTAAAAAAGTGAAAACACAATAAAAAATTAATCTATATTTGTAGCTATGGATTATAAGCAGCTAATTATTCGCGGAATATCGTACAGCCAGACCCAGTCGGGGGCTTATGCATTGTTATTGGAACATGAAGAAACACACATAAAATTACCTGTTGTTATAGGAAATTTCGAAGCCCAGTCTATCTCTCTCGGATTGGAAAAAGATATTCATCCACCGCGTCCTCTTACTCATGATTTATTTACAAAATTTATAGTTTCTGCCAATTATGAGTTAATTTCTGTCATCATCTATCAGATTGTAGACGGAGTTTTCTTTTCAAATATTAACTTTAAAAATAAAGTAACAGAAGAAGAACTGATCCTAGATGCCAGAACTTCAGATGCTGTTGCCATGGCCGTAAGATTTGATGCGCCAATATTTACAACGCAGCAGGTTTTAAACGAAGCAGGAATTTTACTGGAACTGGAAGACGTTTCAAAAGAAGAACAATCATTCTCAGAAACTGTACAGACAGAAGATAACTTAAAATCTCTTTCTATGGAAGAGCTTCAGAAACTATTGGATGAAGCCGTTAAAGAAGAAGACTATGATACCGCTCTTGAAATCCAGGAAGAAATCAAGAGGAGGAAAAAGAAAATTGATTAAAGAGATACTTTTTATATAAACTATGAATTTAAAATTACGACTGACCATCCTCAGTTTTCTCCAATTTTTTGTTTGGGGAGCGTGGCTGATTACGATGGCAAACTTCTGGTTTGGCACAAAACATTGGGATGGAACTCAGTTTGGAGCTGTGTTCGGAACAATGGGAATTGCTTCTATCTTTATGCCAACCATTACTGGAATTATCGCTGACCGCTGGGTAAATGCGGAGCGTATATTTTCAGTATTACACATTCTTTATGGGGTTATTCTTTTTATACTGCCTCATTCTGCAGATCCGAATTCCTTCTTTTCGGTAATGCTTGTGGCCATGTGTTTCTACATGCCTACCATCGCATTGGCCAATTCAATTTCTTATACAATCCTGAAAAATAACAATCTGGATGTAGTGAAAGACTTTCCACCGATTCGTGTGTGGGGAACTATTGGTTTTATTGTTGCCATGTGGATCACCAACCTTAGTGGAAATAAAGCAACAGAAGGTCAGTTTTATATCGGAGGTGTTGTAGCCATTTTCTTAGGCATTTATGCCCTTACACTTCCAAAATGTCCACCTCAAAAACTGATTGACAAAAATTCGCCGTTATCCGAGCAATTAGGCTTAAATGCATTTAAGCTTTTTGGAAACTATAAAATGGCATTATTCTTTATGTTTTCAATGCTTTTGGGAGCTGCTCTTCAGCTTACCAATGCCTATGGTGACGTATTTTTAAGTGAATTTGCTAATTTCCCTAAATATGCAGACTCATTCGTAGTACAGAGATCTACCATTATCATGTCAATTTCTCAGGTTTCAGAAACACTGTTTATTTTGGCAATTCCTTTCTTCCTGAAGAAATTTGGAATTAAAAAAGTAATGCTGATGTCTATGCTGGCCTGGGTGTTAAGATTCGGATTCTTTGCTTATGGTGTTCCGGACGGATTTGGACTTTCATTAATCATTCTTTCATGTATTGTGTACGGAATGGCTTTCGATTTCTTTAATATCTCAGGATCCCTTTTCGTGGAAACAACTACTGATAAAAAGATACGTTCTTCGGCTCAGGGATTATTTATGATGATGACCAACGGTTTTGGAGCGGTTTTCGGAAGTTATGCCGCAGGATGGGCTATTGATAAGTTCTTTACCCACAAGTTTTCTACGGCTTCAGATCTTTCTGCTTACCTGCAGACAACCCCTGATAATCCTACTTTCCTGAACATTTTAAAGAAAAGCTTCAATGCAGCTGTCAATTCAGATGGAACCCTTTCCTCTGTGGTGATGGTAAAAGACTGGCAGCAGATATGGCTTTCTTTTGCAATTTATGCGTTAATACTGGCGGTTTTCTTTGCCGTACTGTTTAAACATAAACATAACCCGGAAGATGTTTCATCAGTGAAACACTAATTGAAACTTATATTTACTAAGATATTAAATTGCATTTTTGAAAAAAAATGCAATTTTTTTATTTTCAGATATCCTTTTATGCGATAAAGCTTTGCAGAAGAAAAATATGGAGTTCTATCGTGATATAAACTGCAAGTGGTTATTTTTAATTTGATAATAAATTTTGTTTTTATTTGTAAAATAGTTAAAAATACTGAATTTTTTTTGTAGCTAACAAGTGTTCGGGAACGGAATTTCTATTTTTAAAACACCCTATTTAAAAGTGTGTTTTTTTTTGTATTTTGGCACTTTAGTAAATATGAAAAATATTCAGTTATTAGGATTACTGTTAGTAATTATAGGTAGTTTTCTACCCTTGGTACATGTGCCTGTAATAGGGAACTGGAACTATTGGAAGCTTGATCATTATCTGGCTATAGCATGCTGGATTTTTTCTGCTTGTGCTGTTTTTGGAATTGTAAATAACAGTTCCAAAATAGTAAGGTTTTTTGGTATTCTGCTTATTCTTTTATTCGGATTTACCCTGGTTGCTGTAAAAATGCAGTCGCTGCAATATTTTAGTTTTTTACCATTCAAATCCTGGCAGGAAACTTTTGCCGGAATTGTTAAACTGAAATGGGGTTGGGCTGTAGAATTTTTAGGCGCTTTTCTGATGGTTTTTGCAGGAGGAAATAAAAAAGTTAACAACAGAACACAAATATAAACATGAACTTCTTAACACTTTTTTCAGCAGGAATTTTGTTGACAGCAGCTACACAGATTCAAGCTCAGGCAACGGGACAGAAAAAACCGGATAATCCGCCTAAATGTACAAATATAAAAGAAGGAACGTTTGTAAGGCCCAATTACCCGGAAGCAATATGGTATATGACCATTAAAGATAATGTTCAAACCGAATATTTCAATAATGGAAAAGACTTTATCAAATCGACATTGGTTTTTGTGGATGACTGCAATTATAAAGCAATCGTATTGGAGAAATCCGATAAAAATGACCCCGCACAGATAGGAGATGTCTTCAATAATAAAATAGTAGCTACTCAGGATAATATTCTGAAAGTGAATACCAAAATTGAAGGAACTCAATTTGATATAGTATACGTAAAAGTAAAATAAATTCTAACTATAAAAACGGAATCCTTATTCCGTTTCAGCTAAATAAAAATTATATACATGAAAGAAGTATTCATTGTTTCCGCAGTAAGAACGCCTATGGGGAGTTTTATGGGAAGCTTATCAACAGTTCCGGCTACAAAACTGGGAGCAACTGCTGTAAAAGGAGCATTAGATAAAATCGGTTTAGATCCTAATCAGGTTCAGGAAATCTATATGGGAAATGTTCTTCAGGCAGGAGAAGGCCAGGCGCCGGCTCGTCAGGTTGCTTTAGGAGCAGGTCTTTCAATCAATACACCTTCTACTACAGTCAATAAAGTTTGTGCTTCAGGAATGAAGGCTGTAACAATGGCAGCTCAGGCTATTAAAGCTGGTGATGCAGAAGTAATTGTTGCAGGAGGTATGGAAAACATGTCTTTAGTTCCTCATTATTACAATGCAAGAGTGGCTACAAAGTTAGGCGATATCAAAATGCTTGACGGAATGGTACTTGACGGACTTACAGACGTGTACAACAAAGTACATATGGGAGTATGCGCAGAAAAATGTGCTACAGACTATAATATTACAAGAGAAGATCAGGATAACTTCGCTGTAGAATCTTACAAAAGGTCCGCAAAAGCTTGGAGCGAAGGTAAATTCAACGAAGAAATTGTACCGGTTTCTATTCCTCAGAGAAAAGGAGAGCCAGTAATCTTTGCGGAAGATGAAGAATACAAAGCAGTAAACTTCGATAGAATTTCAACACTTCCTACGGTATTCAAAAAAGAAGAAGGAACTGTAACAGCAGCAAACGCATCTACTCTGAACGATGGTGCTTCTGCGTTGGTCCTTGTTTCCAAAGAAAAAATGGAAGAACTTGGATTGAAGCCTCTAGCAAAAATCGTTTCTTATGCTGATGCAGCACAGGAGCCTGAAAACTTTACAACAGCTCCGGCAAAAGCTCTACCTATTGCTCTTAAAAAAGCAGGATTAGAAGTTTCAGATATCGATTTCTTCGAATTCAACGAAGCTTTCTCAGTAGTAGGATTAGCTAACAACAAAATCTTAGGATTAGATGCTGCTAAAGTAAACGTAAACGGAGGTGCTGTAGCATTAGGACACCCACTGGGAAGTTCAGGTTCAAGAATCATTGTTACATTGATCAACGTATTGAAGCAAAATAATGCGAAATACGGAGCTGCAGCTATCTGTAATGGTGGTGGCGGTGCTTCTGCAATTGTGATTGAAAACTTATAATTGAGACATACAATTTAAAATATACAAATCGGGGTACAAAGACCCCGATTTTTTGTTGCAGAATAGAATGATATTGTCTTCAATCATACATTCAGATTGATCATATGAACCGTCTGGCCTTTAAGGACACAGACGAAAGCATTGATTAATACCTTATCACCTTTAAAAAGTATAAAATAAGATTAAAACTTTGCTGAATTATTTCAATACCCTACAATTATTATTTTCAAAATAACATTAAAAACCGTAGAATATTCAGTAGTTTTTCTATTTTTGTGCTACTAATATATATTTGAAATGTCTGAAACTGAGAATCGACAGCCTAAAAACATAAAGAATAATCCGAAAATTATGAAAGCCTGGGCTGTATATGACTGGGCAAATTCTGTTTATTCCCTGGTGATTACCTCTACCATTTTCCCCATTTATTACTCTATCCTGACCACTGCTTACGAGAAGAAAGAATATGTAGCGGAAACAAAAACATGGATTGATGTTCCGGTGAGGCATATGATCAAAATTTTTGGCGAAGAATATCAGCCGGATGCGGTGTATGGGTATTCCCTTACCATATCATTCTTTATCGTAGTATTGCTGTCTCCATTTTTATCTTCATTAGCGGATACCATAGGAAACAAAAAGTCTTTCCTGCAGTTTTTCTGCTATCTTGGTGCAACATCTTGTATGGGATTGGCCATGTTTACGGGAATGCATAATGTATTTCTGGGACTTTTATTCAGCATTACAGCCAGTGTCGGTTTCTGGGGAAGTTTAGTTTTTTATAACTCTTTCCTCCCGGATATTGCAACACCGGACAGACAGGACGCGCTTTCTGCAAGAGGGTATGTTTACGGATATATCGGCTCGGTAGTTTTAGTAGTCATCTGTTTGGTATTGATTCAGGTTTTTGCCAAAGGAGCAGCCCAGCAGCTACTGTTTACAAGAATCAGTTTCCTTTTAACAGGAGCATGGTGGTTCGGGTTTTCTCAATATACATTCAAACATCTTCCTCAATTTGGGGATGTGAAAGATAAACTTCCTAAAGATTTAGTACTCCTGAACTATAAGAATATCTTCAAAAAACATGAAGAGCAGGGTGGTTTCTTTGAGGTATTTAAAGATAACCTGAGCTTCTATAAAGATATTGCAAAAGAAAGTTTTCACGAACTGTTTAAAGTAGGCGGAGAGCTTTTCAAAGATCGAAATCTGAAATTCTTCCTTTCGAGTTTCTTCTTTTACAGTGTAGGAATGCAGACTATTTTCCTTATGGCTACATTATTTGGAAAGAGTGAAATTAACCTTGCTCAGGATAAACTGATCGGAACTCTTTTGGTGATTCAGATTGAAGCAATCATTGGGGCGGTTATTTTCTCACGGTTATCAAAGAGAATTGGAAACAGAAATGTTATTTCAATTGCGATTATCCTGTGGATTGTAGCTTGTCTTTGGGCTTATTTCCTGAACAAAGAAAATCCTACAGTAGAATATCAGTTTTATGGAGTAGCAGCTGTAGTAGGTTTGGTAATGGGTGGCCTTCAGGCAATGTCCAGATCCACCTATTCAAAATTACTTCCTGAAAACTCAATGGAAAACACTACTTACTTCAGTTTCTATGATGTTTTGGAGAAAATTGCCATCATTATCGGAACATTTATCTTTGCAACATTGATTGAACATTTCAATAATATGCGTATTGCAGCCTTATCAATGACCATATTTTTTGGAGCAGGATTAATTTTAATACGATTCCTGAACGTTAAAATGAGAAAAGACAGAGAAACATTATAATTTTAAAAGACGTTATTTTTAACGTCTTTTTTTTGTCAAGGTAATTCATTGAATTTTATCTATGAAATTATATTTATTTACCATTTTTTTTTCGTATTTTTAATAGAAGAACTGAAGAAAGTAAAATAGGAGACAATTCGGCCTGAATTTTGCTTATATTCAGCGGAATAATTTTTAACTTTGCAAAAAGATTTATTGTCAATATGACCAACCCTTTATTTTATGCAAAAATAATCCTGTTTGGAGAATATGGAATGATTGAAGATTCCCAGGGGCTTGTAGTACCCTACAGCTTCTATAAAGGAACTTTGAAATTTTCAGATTTGAGTTCTGAATTTGAACTTAATTCCAACAGACATCTGCAGAAATATTCTGAATTTCTTACAGCACTCGATCTTTCCGACGATTTTAAGTTGGATATCGAGAGCTTCAAAAATGATATTTCAAACGGACTTTTCTTTGATTCCAATATTCCTCAGGGATATGGAGTGGGAAGTTCCGGGGCTTTGGTAGCTGCTATTTTTGAAAAATATTCAGTCAGCAAACTGAACCCTGAAAACATTTCAAAAGATAATCTTAAAAAATTAAAAGCTGTTTTCGGTGAAATGGAAAGCTATTTCCATGGAAAAAGTTCAGGAATGGATCCGCTGATCTGTTATATGAATCTGCCAATCCTTATCGAAAATAAAGAAAATTTAGACAGGGTAGATATTCCGGAAGGTGAAGAAGGAAAGGGAGCCATTTTCCTGATTGATTCCGGAATGACAGGAGAAACAGGTCCTATGATCCAGATTTTCTTCGAAAAAATGAAAACAGAAGGTTTCCGTAAAACCCTGAAAGAAGAGTTTATCCGTTATAACAACGCATGTATCGAATCTTTCCTTAAAAAAGACATGAACCCTTTCTTTAGAAATCTTAAAAAGCTTTCTCACTGGGCTTATGAACATTTCCGTCCTATGATCCCTGAAAGTATTTTTAATATCTGGAAAAAAGGTCTGGATTCTAACGCTTATTATCTGAAACTGTGCGGTAGCGGTGGAGGCGGCTATATCTTAGGATTTACCAAAGATTATGCAAAAGCAGAAAAAATGCTTGATGGCTTCCAAAAAGAAGTGATTTACAGATTTTAAATAGATTGGAATGAATTCTGAAAAAGAACCTTTCCAATCTAAAAATTATCTCTCAAAATCTCTATTTTACAGATTTTCACAATTCGTGGGCTTTCTCCTCGGAGCACGTTTTTTTGTAGCCGCTCTTTTGACGTTTGCTCTTTATGTTTCTACTTTTTTCCTGTTCAATCAGGATGAATCTTTCAGAAAATTTGTCTTTGATTTTAAAGTTCACGGTATTATTTTTTGCACCGTCCTTACGATTCTGGCAGGCGGTATTATCAATCAATTCTATGACCTGGAGAAAGATCATTTGGTAAAACCTTTCAGAACAAGGTTACAGAGGTTCATCAAACAGAAATATTTTCTTTATGCATACCTGGCTCTCAGTGCTATTTCTTTAGGGGTAGCCTGGATGATTTCTCATAATGTATTTGCCTTTTTTGTGGTATATCAGTTCTTTATGTGGTTTTACAGTCATAAACTGAGCAGAATACTGATACTGAACAATCTCACTTTTGTCAGTCTCACCCTGTATCCGTTCTTTGGAATGATGGTGTATTACGAAACCTTTTCCAAAAAGGTTTTCCTGATGGCTGTCTTTCTGTTTCTTATCCTTCTCTGTATTGATATTGTGAAAGATACTCTTACCAGAAGTGTGGATAAAACATTCGGATACACTACAATTCCCAATTATTTTAAAAGCAGAAATACAAAAATTATTCTGACTTCTTTACTCATCATTACCATGGTAGTTTCAATGAAGATTATTACAAAAACTGGTATTACCGGGTTTATGGCCTATTATTTTGCCGGAGGGCTTTTTGTTATGATCGTATGCATTTATCTCCTGTTAAATGCTTCCCGAAGAAGTAACTTATTTACATTGAATATATTACGTTTCTGGGTTTTTATTGGAATCATTGCAATGCTTTTAAATGGAATAGAGCATAAATTGTAAAAAAATTCTTTAAATAAACTGAGGTTATTATTACCTTTGCATAACTAAATTTAATAAATAGGAATGCCCATTTTTAATGATACTAAAATTGCATTTGCAGACAAGTCTGATGCACAATTGAGAAAGGCTTACTGGATGTTTAAAATGATTGAACAGCCCGCTCTTACAAGCCTTGGAACATCTGTTCTGAATTTCACAGTACACAATAACTTTCCTTTCGTAACCGGAATTGTAAAAAATACCTTATTTGCACAGTTCTGTGGTGGTGAAACCCGTGAAGAAAGTATGAAAGTGGTGAAGCAGCTGTTCAAAAGAGGAGTTGGAAGTATTTTTGATTATTCCATTGAAGGGAAAGAAGATGAGGAAACCTTTGATGCGGTTTGCAAAGAAATTAAGGACATTGTAAGATTCTCAGTAGGAAATCCGGCAATTCCTTTTATTGTTTTTAAACCTACTGCTTTCGGAAGAATTGATCTGTATGAAGCTGTTGGAAAAGGAGCAGAACTTACTACCAGCCAGAAAGAAGAATGGGAAAGAGTCGTAAAAAGATTTGATGAAGTATGCAGTCTTTGTCATGAACATGATAAAAAAGTAATGGTAGATGCTGAAGAAACCTGGATGCAGGACGCAGCAGACCATCTTTGTGAAGAAATGATGGAGAAATATAACCAGCAAAAACCTATCGTTTGGAATACCATCCAGATGTACAGAACCGGAAGACTGGAGTATATGGAGGCACATCTTCAGAGAGCAAGAGAGAAAAATTACTTCATCGGTTACAAAATCGTTCGTGGTGCTTATATGGAAAAAGAAAGAGCCAGAGCAGCAGAAAAAGGGTACGCAGATCCGATTCAGCCAACCAAAGAGGCTTCAGATAAGAACTATAATGCAGGAATTGATTTTGTGATGGATCATCTGGATAAAGTGTCAGCATTCTTTGGAACCCATAATGAAATCTCTTCTGAGCTGATTATGGATAAAATGAAAGCAAAATCTCTGGAAAGCAGCAATCCGCACGTTTATTTCGGACAGCTTTACGGGATGAGTGATAATATCACCTTCTATTTGTCTGATAAAGGCTACAATGTGGCTAAATATCTTCCGTACGGACCTGTAAAGGATGTTGTGCCATATTTGACGAGAAGAGCCCAGGAAAATACCTCTGTAGCCGGACAAACCGGAAGAGAGCTTGGACTGATCAAAAAAGAATTGGAAAGAAGAAAGAAATAATAATATTGTCCACAATATATATCGGGCCTGCAGTTTTGCAGGTCTTTTTTATTGAAATTAAGCGACTGGGAAAATATATAAATTAATAATAATCGAAAAAATTGTCTGTTGTTGTGATTATATATTAAAATAATTTTATTTTTATTGCTGATTTGATTTTAAATAATTATATTTGATAGAGCCATAAAACGAATGCAAAAAAAAATAATTTCAATTACTGTTATAATTCTGTTTTAGAATAGAATCTCAACAATATAATAATCCAGTACTATTACCCTTTTAAATAGCCCAAATTGTAAAAACTATAATTATAGGAACAGATGATCATAAAAAAGAAAAACCCTATCAACTGTATCCTGTAAAAATTTTAAAATAAAATAAAGCAATAGCTTTAGTTTTCTTCTTCAAATATTTTTTAACCTGATCATCTTCTTTGATCAGGTTTTTTAAGGCTCAAAACTTTCGAATTTTCCGTTTTCGTAGAAGAGAACGATACGTTTTATTTTACTTTGCTGATTACCAAATAGTTGACCTAAAATATGATTGTCGGAATTTTCTAATCGCTGAGAATCCGATATTTTTTCCGGAGCTTTATCCTGGGCTGGTATAAACGATTCTCCAGGACTTGACGCTGGAGCTTCTGCTTCCGTTTCATCACTTCCAAATTCATCATCGTCATTCATCATGGTGAAAAGGTCGGGTAGTGGAGTTGTTTTTATTTTTTCCTCTTCAGTATTTCCTTCGCTAGTTTCTGATTCGGGAAGTTGAGATTTCAGCATCTCACCTTCACCGGTAACAAGCCAGTCCCAAAGAAGTTCCGGGAAACGGGATTTTATTTTTATGATAAATTCAAGAGACGGTTTGTTTCTTCCTGATGTGATATGAGAAATAGACGAACGCTGTACATCAATCTCATCTGCAAACTCAGAAGGAGTAAGACGAGAATACTCTATAATTTTGGAAATTCTTTCATTTAAACTCATAAAAATAAGCTATTAATTATTTTACAAATGTAACACATAAAATTTACAAATGCAAAATACAAATGTAAATAAAATAAAATTTCTTTTGTATACATTTGTAACACGCTTTTAATTATTTTAAAATCAGATAATTATGCATAAATTACAAATGTATCTACTTATTATCCAATCTATTATTACAACGCTCAACAGATTATTTATATCTATTAAAAGACTGATATTCTTCCAAAGCAATGGTTTAAAAATGTAATTTTAATCCATTGACGGAGTTATTTTGTCTATTAAATATCCTTAAAAATAGAATATACATTATTAAACTACTTAAATCATTTCCGGAAACAGAATTATAGATAAATACCATTTATAAAGCATATAAAAGTACTTTTGGTAGAATTACATTAGTAAATTACTGATGTAAACATACTATTTTAAGTTTATATTAGGCGAAGTTGAAAGAAAAACAATAGTCCTGTTAAACAACAAATTTTACTAAAGAGTAAAGCTCTTAAAAAAAGTGTTATTTGAGTCATTTTCAGAAATCTGTTTGATTGTTTACTTATTTTACATATGTATACAACGATAAACAACAAGGTTATCCACAATTTAAATGTTTAATAAAATAACTCTTAAATGATGAATTAAAGCCTTTTAACCACTTAAAGTGATGTTATAAAAACAATTGAGATGGATTTTATAAATAACTGGTTTTTAATATTTTAAATATATTTAATTAAATTATTCGCAATCCACAATTTTATCCACAGACAATTTGTCTTTCGCTGTTGTTTAATAAGGTTACAATTGTTAAACCGTATTCATAACTCAAAAAATGTCTAATTTAAACCTTGTAAACAATTTTAAAACCAGATGGCAAATGTAAATTTGTAAATTTTACTAGTATTTACAAATGTTAATTTAAGTTTTTGACTAAAAATGGCTAAATTTGATTCTTGTAAACTATTCCTACAATGAATTTTGAACAGATCTATTCACAAAACCCCGATTTCTCAAATCGCTATATTTCCCCTGAAAAATTATTTTCCTATCTACAGGACAATCTCAGCGATTATATTCAGGAGATCGGAACATCCTATTTAGATAAACCTATTTATCAGTTAAGCATCGGAACCGGAAACATTCAGGTATTGGCCTGGTCACAAATGCACGGAAATGAATCCAATGCAACCCATGCTATGCTTGACCTTTTGATAAGTCTTGATAAAGCTCCCGAAATGAAAGAAGATTTGTTCAGTAAAATAAAACTTGATTTTATATTCATGCTGAATCCGGACGGATCTGAAAGATGGACCAGATTAAATGCAGCCGATATTGACCTGAACAGAGATTTTCATAATGAAGCAAGTAAAGAGATTAAATTCCTGAAGAAAGCAGCTGCTTCCAAAAAATACGATTATGCTTTAAACCTTCATGAGCAGAGAACCATTTTTACTACTGATGGTATCCATCCTGCTACACTTTCCTTTTTAGCACCTTCTGAAAACGTAGAACGTACGGTTACTGAAAACAGGAAAAAATGCATGGCAGTTATCGGAAGTGTATACAATCATTTAAAAGAAATGATTCCCAACCAGATCGGAAGATATTCTGATGAATTTTATCCGACTTCTACCGGAGATAACTTTATCAAAGCAGGAATGCCAACCATCTTATTTGAAGGCGGGCACTTTGTTGAAGATTATACCCGGAAAGGAACAAGAAAATACTATACAATTGCTCTTTATTATGCATTAAAAGCAATCAGTGAACTGAACTCTGATACTACAGGCTGGGAAACTTACCTTGAAATTCCCGAGAACCAGGAAACGCATTATGATGTTATTTACAGAAATGTAAAGCTGAATACAGAGCATGAATGTATTTTGGATATTGCCGTTCAGTACAGGGAGATCAAAGAAGAAGGAAAGAATGAAATTTCTTTTATTCCTTTTGTGATGGAAGCAGGGGACGTAAAACAAAAGAAAGGCTGGCTGGAAATAGACTGTACCGGAAAGAAATTTATTTCTGCAACTAAATATCCTAAACTGGATGCTGTGGTAGAATTTAAAATTGAAGATTAAAACAATGGTGTAAAGATAATCTCCGTTACTAAATTAATTAATAAGGATTATTATGATGAAAAATTTTCTGACCTTAATTTTATTGATAAGTATGGGATCGCCTTTGATGGCACAAAATCAGTCTGCCATTCCCTATAAAGCAAATGATAGTGTAATGGTGACCGTAATCCTCCGCCACATGCAGGAAAATCCTGTGGACTCAATCCAGGCAAGAGTGATGAAGCAAAAATTTTATCAGAAGCTCAATAAAAGTCACACCCGTATTGTATCCTGGAATGTTGTGATGGGAATAGGACAGATTATTACTTTAAGATTTAAACCTGAATACACAAGAGAAGTGAATCAGGTTTTTGAAAGCGGAGCTTGGGGTGGATTCAAGACAGAGTTTTATCCATCGTATGATTTTCTACCTGTTTATCCGGTAATGTTAGAAAAAGAAAAGAAACTGAGTAAATAATAAGATCAGTTAATATCATCTTATAAAAAATTCGGCAGGCCTTTAGGCCTGCCGAATTTGTATTTTTATATCTGATTTCAGAATTTGACTAGTAAATAAAATTTATATTCAATAGAAATGGGCTTTATCCTATAGAATGTTAAAAAATATTCATCCGGTTTTAGCCAAAATCTAATTTTATAGATTTTATTCAATAATTAAGCTTACTTAACCACTTTAATTCCATTCGCCACAAATCTGATCTCTTCTTTAGGTTGAGTAATGGCATCAATTTCAGACTGTGGCTGTTTAGCATCTTCTGCATAATGTTTCTGCTCATTTACAGAAATTACTTTTCTTTCTGCATTACCATCCAATACTACATTTTTTCCTTTTAAAGCTGTAGGTACGAAGAAAGCATAGTCTTTCATTTTTACAAAAAACTTAGAATTATCTTCTGTCTGGATTGTAAGCCAGCAACCTTTTTTGTCACATACGTCAGTTACTTTTCCTTTAATAGATACATTCTCAACTTTTTTGTTGTCTTTTTTAAGCTGCTTATTCAATTTATCTACGCTGATCGCTTTGGATACAGCAGATGAAGTTACCTGGCTTCCATAAGTATCACCTACCAAAGCTTTCCCTTCTGGTGGTCCGGATTGAGCAAATGCTAATGAAGAGCCTGTAAAAGCGGCAGCAAATAATAAAACTTTAAATTTCATGTTTAATATTTTTTTCAAAAATACTAATTAAAATTGAATCATAAAGGAATAAAAAATGACAAAAAACAGGTGTTTTGATGAATTTTCAACAAAATTGAAAATCAAAGACAGATTTGATTATATTTGACTCCTATACTTGACTATGCAAAAAAAACTGAAACTATGGGATGCCATCATGCTTGTGATGGGATCTATGATCGGAAGCGGGATCTTTATTGTAAGTGCTGATATGATGCGAAACCTGGGATCAGGATATTGGCTCATTGTGGTGTGGGTGATCACAGGAATAATGACAGTAGCCGCAGCCATAAGTTATGGAGAACTGTCCGCACTGTTTCCGAAAGCCGGAGGGCAATATACTTACCTGAAAGAAATCTTTGGTAAAAGAATGGGATTCCTTTACGGATGGGGATTGTTTACCGTAATACAAACCGGAACAATTGCTGCCGTAGCAATGGCTTTTGGTAAATTTACAGCGTATTTGATTCCTTCATTAAACGATGCTGCCCCTATTTTCCAGAGTGGTGAATTTAAAATTACCTGGATACAGATTCTGGCAATTGCTGTGATTCTGTTGCTTACGTATATCAACACCAGAGGAGTAGAGAGCGGAAAAATTCTTCAGAATATCTTTACCGGTTCCAAAATTATTGCATTACTGGGACTGATTGCCGCCGGTTTTATATTGGTAGACATTTCTAATTTAGCAGAAAACTTCAGCTGGGGAACAGATTCTTTTAATAACCTTAAAAAAGATTTGAGCGGAAATTTCCTTAAAGAAGGCTGGGAACCGATTGGAGGAATGACTCTTTTAGGAGGAATTGCTGCTGCCATGGTAGGTTCTGTCTTCAGCTCTGTAGCGTGGGAAAGTGTAACATTTGTTTCCGGAGAAATTGAAAACCCTAAAAAAAATGTAGTAAAATCAATGATTTACGGGACTTCTGCTGTAATGATCCTTTACATCGCGGTGAACTATGTCTACTTAAATGCTCTGGACAGAGATGGAATTGCATTTGCTGCCAATGATAGAGTGGCGGTAGCGGCATCCCAGAATATTTTCGGAAGTGCAGGAACGATCATCATTGCTTTATTAGTTATGATTTCTACATTTGGATGTAATAACGGATTGATTCTGGCGGGAGCAAGAGTTTTCCAGACGATGGCAAAAGACGGAATGTTCTTTAAATCGGCAGAAAAAAATAATAAAAATGAAGTTCCTGAAAATGCCTTATGGATGCAGGGAATCTGGGCATCAATTCTATGTCTGAGCGGGCAGTACGGAAATTTATTGGATATGATCTCTTTCGTGATCGTTCTGTTTTATATGATTACGGTTTTTGGGGTTATTTATTTAAGAATGAAACAGCCGGAGCTGGAAAGACCTTATAAGACATGGCTTTATCCTGTAACGCCGGTTATTTATCTTGTCATAGGAACATGTTTCTGTATCCTGTTGCTTATTTACAAGCAGCAATATACATGGCCTGGTTTTGTTTTGGTATTGCTGGGACTTCCTGTGTACTATTTTATCAACCGAAAAAAAGCAAATGCTTAAAATAAAATAAAATAAAAATGTAACAGATTAAAGGGCTTTCAATTCAATTTGAAGGCCCTTATTTTTGAATAATATTTAAAGTATTGTCATCATTATTTGCCGAAAATGCGTATTTTGGTATTTCGTTTTTAGAACAGGACCATGAAGTAAAAACAATAAGTTATGGATACACCAAATTACAGAATGCCTTTCGTACCGTCTACTTTAATGACTGAAGGCGGAAGTATCGATACCTGCGATATGGGGGAAAGTATTGCCCACAATATTATGCTGCTGATCACCACCAAAAAAGGGGAGAACAGATATGATGAAAACTATGGAAACGATGTCTGGAACCTTGAATTCGATAATGGAGTTACAAGTGCCATCTGGGAAAGCGTTTTTATCAAAAGCTTAAGAAGACAGATTCAGGAATATGAACCAAGAATCGTAAACCCGCAGATTGATGCTCATATACAATTCGTAGAGCACAGCTACGATACTAAAGAACACACCGAAATTAAAAAGAAAGTAAGAATTGCCATCAATGCAAAAATGGAAGCAACAGGAGAACGTTTTAGTTTTTCAACAGAATTGTTTCTAAGCCCGATGTCTATTGATTAATATTTTTAACAGCGAAAGAAAATTATGAATTTAGATCAGAATATTTATTCCAAAGAATCTGTAAAAGCAAGAATGCTGCAGAATGCAACTAAAGTATGGGGACTAAGAAGCCCGCAGTCTTTAGATCCTTTTGTAAAACTGCTGATAGACGCATTCAGTACAGAGGTCTTCAAAGCGAATAATGAAATACAGACGGTGAATGCCCGTATATTGGAAAAACTGGCAAAACTGCTTACACCGTCCATTTATACCCATCCTATTCCGGCTCATTCTGTAGCTTTTACGCAGCCTTATGAGTCTTCTGAGATCTTATTGGAACACACGGAATTTTTCTTCCGTAAACAGATGACTTCCACGGTAAAATCAGAATCAGACAAGCAGCTGAACATTCCTTTTACTCCTGTAGGAAATGTGAGAATCAATAAAGTTCACACTTCAATCATGTTTGTAGGAAATACCTGCTACAGCATCGATGACAGATTCAACAAAATTCCTATTGCAAGATTTCAGGGAAGACCTGAAGATTACAGAAAAATAACAATAGGGGTAGATGTAAGCAAATATGTAAGTGAAAACTTTCCCAAATACCTGAGCATATTCTGCTCCAATCCTGCTTTCGAGCACCTTGATTTCGTATACAAATTATTACCGTATATCACGGTTTCAAGTAATGGGAATCCTCTGTTTGTAAGAGAAGGATTGAGCTATCTTACAGAAAGTCAGAATGATGGTTACGAGCAGATGTTCAAAGAACAATCCATCAGAAATAAGGTGATTGAGGATATTAAAAGTATCTATCGCCATAAATTTATTGAAGTAACAGGAATCTCTCAAAGTCTGTTCTCAGAACCGGGACAGCTTCCACAGAACCTTGATTTCCTGACTGGAAAAGAAGAAATTACTAAATTTCTGGATAATAAAAGTTATCTGTGGCTTACGTTTGAGTTTCCACCACAGTTTTCAGCAGAAATCCTGGATAATTTCTCATTTGTACTGAATGCTTTTCCTATCTACAACAGAGGTTGGAAAAAAACAGAATACAGCCTTGATATCATGGGAAATAATATTCCTTTGGTAACAGACGAAGGCGAGCATTTTCTTTATGTGGATGAGGTACAGGATGGTGACGGCAGAAGATATACCGAAATTCCTTTCACCCCGGCCGATGATCTTAAAAAAGGGTTGTATACCGTAAGAAAAGGAGGAATGGAGCGTTTTACCAGCCGAAATGCAGTAGATATGATTGCCAATGTTCTGGAACTGACAAGAGATGAAATTGCTGCATTTTCCCTTTTGAACAGAGATAATGTAAAAGGAGTCTTAAGTGAAATGTCTGACAAAATGAAATCCATGGTGCAGAAAGTAAATAATGCCAAAAGGAATATCAGACAGGAGCTGAATTACGTAATCATGGAACCGGTGGAAAAAACCGATCATACCTACGCTTCTTTTTGGGTAACACACTGTACGCTGGCCAATCATATGCGTCCGGGAACTGAACTTTCCAACCAGTTGAAATCCCAGACTGTGGTACTGCTTACCGAAACGTTAGGTGGAGCTGAGGAACAAAAAGGAACGGATAGTATTCAGGCGTATAAATATGCCCTGACAACCAGAGATAAGATCATTTCTTTGGAAGACGTTAAAAACTACTGCCGCATGATTCTGAAAGATGAGGTAAGAGAAGTAAGGGTAAGAAGAGGAACGATGATCAGCAACAAACCAAAAGAAGGTTTTGTAAGAACTGTTGAGGTAGAAATCATTCCGCAGAACTATTCTTTCTACGGAAGAGCCTATTGGGAAAATATGGCCAATATTATAAGAAATCAGATTATTGCCAAAGCCATTGATGGAATCGAATATATCGTAAGGATTACCAATGAAGATGTTGATTTCCAGGATATGTAGTTCTTATAAAATAAGTTGAAAAAATAAATGCCGTACCCGCTACGGCATTTTTAATGTAATGTTCAGAATAAGATCAGAATTCAATGAAAAAAATATCACTTTTAATACTTCTCCTCCTCTTTGGTGCTCATTTAAAAAGCCAGACTATTAAAGATCTGAAAAATAAAATTAATCAGATAATCTCTACAAAAAATGCAACTGTTGGAATATCTTTAAAAGGAATAGAAGATAAAGATACACTGAGCATCAACGGAAATAAAGAAACTCCAATGTTGAGTGTTTTCAAATTTCACATTGCCTTAGCTGTTTTAAACCGGGTTGACGAAGGTATATTAAAACTGGATCAAAAGTTTTTCATCAAAAAAGAAGATCTGCTACCCGAAACCTGGAGTCCGATCCGGGAAGAATATCCTCAGGGGAATATGTATCTTACCTTAGATCAGTTATTAAGATATACCGTTTCCCACAGTGATAATAATGGTTGTGATATTTTATTGAACATCATTGGCGGAACGGAGACAGTACAGAAATTTATTAATAAGCAGGGGATTAAAGATTTTACCATAAAAGTAAATGAGAAGGAAATGTCCTCGTTTGAAAAATGTTATCTGAATACAACAACGCCTTTGGCAACCACAGAACTTTTAGAAAAATTCTATAAAGGAAAAGTGTTGAAAAAAGAAACTACAAAATACCTGTATCAGGTGATGGTAGAAACTTCAAGAGGGCTTACCTGGATGAAAGCGGGACTGCCTGTAGGTACAGAATTGGCCCACCGAACAGGAATTTCCGGAAGAAATGAAAATAATCTACGCGCTGCAATGAATGATGTAGGAATTATAAAACTTCCAAATGGAAAACATGTGATTTTATCCATTTATCTTAAAAATATTAAAGAAGAAATGGCAGATACGGAAAAAATCATCTCAGATATCAGTCACGCTGTCTGGGAATACTATACGTGCAAATGAAAATTTGTAATTATGATTATACCTTTTTTAATCTCAATATATTTTATCATATCAATAGGAACGGGCTTTAGCCCGTTTTTTAATAAATGAGCTTCCATTGGCTTCAGCCCAAAGATAATGATCTGAAAAATATAAAATCATTCCGGAAAAATTCAATAACATCGGGTTCAGTGTCTTAACAAAACCTAAGAATTTTTTATGAAACTTTTATCCCATTTATATTCAAAAAAAGTCTATAAAATTTCGTATTTTTGCACGTTGTGATTTTCAGGCAAAGTCACTCCAAATTATGAGCAAATCAACAGAATATATAGAAGTTTACGGAGCACGTGAACACAACCTGAAAAATATTAATGTAAAAATTCCACGCAATGAATTGGTCGTGATTACCGGCCTTTCCGGAAGTGGAAAATCGTCATTGGCTTTCGATACTATTTTTGCGGAAGGCCAGCGTCGTTATATCGAAACATTCTCTGCCTATGCCCGTCAGTTTTTAGGTGGATTGGAGCGTCCGGATGTAGATAAAATTGAAGGACTTTCTCCGGTTATTGCTATCGAGCAGAAAACAACCAATAAAAATCCGCGTTCTACTGTCGGAACCGTTACTGAACTGTATGACTTTCTACGTCTTTTGTATGCAAGAGTTTCAGATGCGTACTCTTTGTCTACAGGGCAGAAGTTGGTAAGCTATACCGAAGATCAGATCCTTGAAACCATCAAAGAAAATTATAAAAAAGAGAAAATCATGCTTTTGGCGCCAGTGGTACGTTCCAGAAAAGGACATTATCATGAGCTCTTTGTTCAGATGGCCAAAAAAGGTTACGGGCAGGCAAGAATTGATGGTGAACTGCAGGATATTGAATATGATTTAAAACTTGACCGTTATAAAACCCACGACATCGATATCGTTATCGACCGTTGGATCATCGGTGAGAATGCTTCAGAAGGAAGAATGGAGAAATCATTGCGTACAGCAATGGAAATGGGAGAAGGAATTATCGGAATTCAGAAATTGGGAAGTACAGATATCGAATATTTTTCCAAAAACCTGATGGATGCTGAAACCGGACACTCTCTGGCACTGCCGGAACCCAATACCTTCTCATTCAATTCTCCAAAAGGAAGCTGCCCGAATTGTAAAGGTTTGGGAACTATTAAAAAAATCAATACCGATTACTTTATAGACAATCCGAAACTATCTATCAATCAGGGAGGATTACTGCCGTTGGAAGATATTAAATCCAACAAATGGATTCTGTCACAGATCAAAAACATTCTTGAGATCTTTGGATTAGGATTAACAACGCCATTGCAGGATATTCCTGAAGAAGCATTGGATTATATCTATAAGGGATGTCATAAAGAGTTTAATAAAGACCTGAAATACGCCGGAATTACCAAAAAAATAAAAATTGGTTTCGATGGTCTGATTGCTTTCATGGAGGAGATTATTGAGGATAGAGACTCATATGAAGCTGTTTTATTGGAAAGACATTTTACTACAGAAGAAATATGCCCTGAATGTCACGGAACCCGTCTTCAGCCTTCAAGCTTAAGTTTTAAAATTGATGGAAAGAACATTGCTGAGGTTAATGCTTTAAGCTTAGCGGATTTAAAAGACTGGCTGGCTGATGTTAAAGATAAATTCTCCGAAAAAAATAAAATCATTGCTCATGAGATCTTAAAAGAAATTGAAACCAGACTTCAGTTTTTGCTGGATGTAGGATTGGATTATTTAAGTTTGAGCAGAAGTTCAAAAACACTTTCCGGAGGAGAATCGCAGAGAATCCGCCTGGCAACACAGATCGGATCTCAGTTGGTAAATGTGCTGTATATTCTTGATGAACCAAGTATCGGGCTTCACCAGAGAGATAATGAAAGACTCATCCATTCCCTGAAAAACCTGAGAGATATTGGAAACTCTGTATTGGTGGTAGAACATGATAAAGACATGATTCTTGAAGCTGATGAGGTGCTGGATATTGGTCCGAGAGCAGGAAAATTCGGTGGAGAAATTCTTTGGCAGGGGAAACCAAAAGATTTATTGAAAGCCGATACCATCACTGCTCAATACATCAATGGAAAAAGAAAAATTGCAATTCCTGAAGAAAGAAGAGCAGGAAGTGGTAAAAATATTGTTTTAAAAGGAGCTACTGGGAATAATCTTAAAAACGTAACCCTGGATATTCCTCTTGGAAAACTGGTTGTAGTAACCGGAATTTCAGGAAGCGGAAAATCTTCTCTGATTAACGGAACATTGTATCCGATCCTTAACAAGCACTTCTACAGAGCGGTTCAGGAACCGTTACCATACAAGAAAATTGAAGGGTTAGAAAATATTGATAAAATTGTAGATGTAGATCAGACTCCAATCGGAAGAACGCCACGTTCGAACCCTGCAACCTACACCGGAATGTTTACCGATATCAGAAACCTTTTTGCAGAGCTTCCGGAAAGTAAAATCCGTGGATATAAACCGGGAAGATTCTCTTTCAATGTAAAAGGCGGAAGATGTGAAACCTGTCAGGGTGGAGGATTGAAAGTGATTGAAATGAATTTCCTTCCGGATGTATACGTGCACTGTGAAACCTGCAACGGAAAACGTTTCAACAGAGAAACCCTGGAAGTTCGTTACAAAGGAAAATCAATTTCTGATGTATTGGATATGACGATTGATGAAGCCGTAGATTTCTTCCAGCCAATTCCTAAGATTTTTGCAAAAGTAAAAACATTACAGGATGTAGGTTTAGGGTATATTACCCTTGGACAGCAGTCGACAACCCTTTCAGGAGGTGAAGCACAACGTATCAAGTTAGCAACTGAATTAGCAAAAAGACAAACCGGAAATACCCTTTATATTCTTGATGAACCAACTACAGGACTTCATTTTGAAGACGTAAAAATCCTGATGGATGCCATCAACCAATTGGTAGAACTTGGAAACTCATTCATCATCATCGAACATAATATGGACGTGATCAAATTAGCAGACCATATTATTGATGTAGGTCCAGAAGGAGGAAAACATGGCGGACAGATTGTAGCACTGGGAACTCCCGAGGAAATTGTAAAGTCTAAGAAGAGCTTGACTGGAAAGTTCCTGAAGAGGGAACTGGAGTAAGTATTCATAAAATTTATAGAGCATTTTTAAAATAAGAAAATCGAGATAATAATTGGCTAAACTCATAAGGTTTAGCCTTTTTTATGCTTAAAATACCTTTCCAATATTAAATTTTCAATTATTTTTAAAATTTATCAAACTGATAATCAATTAATTAATCTTTAATGTTAACCCAATGTTAACTCAATGTAAAATTAATATGAATTATTTTTAATAACTTTGGTTAAGAGATACAAAAATAGGTTAGTATAATATTTAAAACCAGTTAGTTATGAAAAATAGAATTCAAATAGTAATGGCTTCACTTTTCGTTTGCGGATTTGCTGCTGTTTTGAACACTGCTAAAGCTCAGACTACAGATCATAATACCATTCAGGAAATTCAACTGAGCAAAAGTGAAACGTTTAACGATATCAGAAATAAATTAGAAGCCAATTTTGACCTTACCAATCCTGATTACAAGCAGGGAACCGTAAACTCAGTGGTGAAATTTGATATCGCAAAAAACGGAAAAATTGTAAACGTTCACTCCAGTGGAGACTGTAAAACCGTAAGTAAAGAAATTGAAACCGTGTTAAGTGATCTCGACTACAGGGTAGATCGCAAAAAACTAACTGATAATATGGTTGCCTATACTTACGTAATGCCAGTGACAGTAGAGATCCACAGCAGATAGTATTCATAGCATATTATTCAATAATATGTGAATAATGAAAACTTATCAGATTAAGTTGTAATAAACAAAATAGTATAAGATTTTAATTTTGGGCTACCATAAAATTAAAACTATATGAAAAATTTAAAAAAGCTGACAAAATCAGAGTTGAAGTTAGTGAACGGAGGAGAGCCTGTAAAATACTGTACGTTTTGCGAGTGGGCAAATAAAGTAATCTGCAGCGATATTCCAATCGTTCAATGTCCGTAAAAAATAAAGCCGCTTTTTGTAAGCGGCTTTTCTATTGTTGTGTACTCTGAACAAACTGTTTTAATCTTGCTTTAAGATCTTTAGAATTCCCTATTGTATCAAAAATAACATTATCTATTCTCCATCCTTTCTCTGTATTGATAAGATGCACGGTGTCCATCCAGGTTTCTTTGGGGGAAGCTGCATTATATTCGAAGGCTACCAATGCTTCAGCAGTCTTATCCTGTATCTTAACAGACTTGATTTTATAATCTGTAAATCCTTCATACAGACTGGAAAAAATAGCCCCTTCGAATATTAAAGGTTTCTCATCAGGATGATCACTATTTTTTACCTTTTCAATATCAGCCTTTGATGC
The DNA here is from genome assembly GCF_003610675.1 of Chryseobacterium sp. AG363. Taxonomy (NCBI): domain Bacteria; kingdom Pseudomonadati; phylum Bacteroidota; class Flavobacteriia; order Flavobacteriales; family Weeksellaceae; genus Chryseobacterium; species Chryseobacterium sp. AG363. The sequence goes on along the minus strand of NZ_RAQF01000002.1, from coordinate 1,442,993 downwards.
ATTGATGGCCTCGTCTAAAACTTTTTTTAAGTCCTGAGAAAATAAAGTATCCGTAATCGGCTGGTTGTAAATAGCCTCGTTGGATTTACCGTATCGAGTATACAGTTCATTAACTTTTTCAATAATGGCAGTTTCTGAAAACCGGGTAGGTTGAGGTTCATTCTTTTTGCAGGATACAAAAAACAGAAATATTCCTAAACAGAGAAAAAAATTTTTCATTGGTGTTATTTTGTGGTATTATTTGAATTTCAGGCTCAAAATGTATACCAAAATCTGTCCGTAAAATATTTCTCACGAATCACAAAAATCAATACATTTGAGTAGATAAAAAAAATTGTGGATCCTATTCTTAACGTTGCTGTCCGTTCCCTTTGTGTTTACCTTTTCATGGTAATTGCAATCCGTTTATTTGGTAAAAACCAACTTTCTCAGCTCAATGCCGGGGATGTCGTATTACTATTACTTATTTCAAATGCTGTTCAGAATGCAATGGTAGGTCCCGATACTTCTCTTCAGGGCGGAATTATTGCGGCATTGGTTTTGTTTGTTGCTAATTTCATTGTGAAGAGATTCATGTTTTCCAGCCGCTCCTTTCAGATTTTTATGGAAGATGAGCCGGTTATTCTGATCAGGGATGGGATTGCAGATCAGGCAGCCCTGAATCGGGTAAAGATTACAGAAAGCGAATTGGAAGAAGCGATAAGAGAACACGGAATTGAAAACATAAACAATGTAAAGCTTTCCGTTCTGGAAGTGGATGGAAATATCAGTGTTGTTTCTCAGGATGAAAAAAGCAAGCAGACACACTATTCAAGAATTAAAAGAAAAATCAAAAGAAAATACCATTAAATACGATGAATTACGAATTAAGAGAAATGCTTCCCACTGATGAAGCCAGGGTTCTTGAAATTTTCCGCCAGGGAATAGACGGTGGGATTTCCACTTTTGAAACAGAAGTTCCAACTGCTGAAGCCTGGAGCATGGGCTATTTTAACGACTGCCGCTGGGTACTGGAAAATGAAAATAATGAAGTTGTGGGATGGTGTGCCTTAAAACCGGTCAGCAAAAGAGAATGCTATAAAGGAGTTGCAGAGGTAAGCATTTATTTTGATAACGAATATCAGGGAAAGGGATTGGGTTCCGTATTGCTTAAAAAATTGATTTTGGATAGCGAGGATCACGGATTCTGGACATTACAGACCAATATCTTCTCCGAAAATGAAACTTCTATCAAATTTCATCAGAAAAACGGTTTCAGAATCGTAGGCGTCCGTAAAAAAATCGGAAAGCTCAACGGAGAGTGGAAAGATATTATCCTGATGGAAAAAAGAAGTGAAATCGTCTAGAGAGCTATAATTTATAATTGATGATTGATGATTGATGATTTTGTTTGGTAAGCATATGATTCTCCATAACAAAATTCACCATTGACCTGCGAAGCAAAATTGACCATTGACAATAATCATTGAAATTCAACCTTAATCCTCTAACTTTAACTTTTTTAACCTTTGGCACTACCATTGTTATATTAAATAAAGTTGAAAAATAGAAATAATGAAAAGTTTGGTTAAAATCACAGGAGTTCTTATCGTAGCGTTAATGTTATCATCATGTGTGGTGCATGACAATGGACGCCGGGTGAAAACAGTTCCGCCAGGACAGGCTAAAAAAGTGTTTGGAGGGAGTGCAAAAGACTATGCTCCTGGGCAGGTGAAAAAAAGAAGCGGCTACTAGGAAGTACAGAAAATAAAAATTAGCAGTAAGTTTTAACATATATTAGCTTAATTTCAATTTCTTTTGGCATTAACCTTGATATATTTCGCTATCGAAATTGAAAAAGTGAAAATAATGAAAAGTATGTTGAAAATTGCTGGGGTAGCAGTGGTTGTTTTAATGCTGTCCTCTTGCGTGGTACATGAGCATCATGGAAGAAGAATGCCACCCGGGCATGCCAAAAGGTATTATGGCGGAAGTGCAAGGTACTATGCACCCGGCCAGGTAAAGAAAGTGTATATTTATGACGATCGTGGTCATCATCACAAAGGCCGCGGTCATGGACATCACAGATAAAAAAGAAAAGCACTGAATTTTTCAGTGCTTTTTTATGATCTATTATAATCTCGATTTTTTCGGATTAAGGAAAGTGTTGAAAACCATCACTTCCTGTCCGAACTTTTTCTCAATTCTTTCAGAAATATTTAAAAGTTCACTTTTAATAAAATCTTCCCTCAGTTCATCATTATCAAAAATTAACAGGAGATTATAATTTTTGCCTTCCTCGATAAAGTCACTGTGTACCTCAGAAAGAATATATTTGTTGACATCCATCAGGTTTTCAGTCATTAAAACCAGTGTTTCATCAATATAATTTTCCCATTCTTCCAGGTTATCTTTTGTGCAGTGGAAAGTTATACTTAATACGCTCATATTTTTATGAATTTTTAAGATTTTTTTGGATAAATTCTACAGCAAAAATCGGCATTTTTTTCGTAAATTAGCCCGTTAATAAAAATTGGGAATAAATAATTTTCAGACTTACAGCTAAGAGTTTGAATATCATTACAATAAAATTTGTTTATGCAAAAAGAAGGAGAAAGACTAATTCCTATCAACATTGTTGATGAAATGAAGTCGTCTTATATCGATTATTCGATGTCCGTTATCGTTTCAAGAGCGTTACCGGATGTAAGAGACGGCTTGAAACCCGTTCATAGAAGAGTACTTTATGGTATGTATGGATTAGGGGTATTTTCTAACAGAAAATATTTAAAATCTGCGAGAATTGTTGGGGATGTATTAGGTAAATATCACCCACACGGAGATTCCTCTGTATACGACGCTATGGTAAGAATGGCACAGGATTGGAGCTTACGTTATCCTCAGGTAGACGGACAGGGTAACTTCGGTTCTATGGATGGTGACCCGCCTGCAGCAATGCGTTATACCGAGGCAAGATTGAAAAAAATCTCTGATGAGGTTCTTTCAGACCTGGACAAAGAAACAGTTGATTTTCAGAATAACTTCGACGACAGTTTACAGGAACCGACCGTAATGCCTACTAAAATTCCGAATCTTTTGGTAAATGGTACTTCAGGTATCGCCGTAGGTATGGCAACGAATATGGCGCCTCATAACCTTTCAGAATCTGTAGATGCAATCTGTGCTTATATCGATAATAAAGAAATTACGATTGACGAACTGATGCAGCACATCATTGCACCGGATTTCCCTACAGGTGGTATCATCTATGGATATGACGGAGTAAGAGATGCTTTCCATACAGGAAGAGGTAGAGTAGTTTTAAGAGCTAAAGTGAACTTTGATGAAATCGGAAACAGAAACGCGATTATTGTTACCGAAATCCCTTATCAGGTAAACAAAGCGGAAATGATCGCCAGAACAGCAGAGCTTGTTAAAGACGAAAAAATCCCGGGAATCCACGAAATCAGAGATGAGTCGGATAGAAAAGGACTTCGTATTGTATATGAATTGAAAAACGATGCAATACCGAATGTCGTTCTTAACCTATTATATAAATATACAGCACTTCAGACATCTTTCAGTGTAAACAATATTGCATTGGTACACGGAAGACCAGAGCAGCTGAACCTTAAAGATATCATCCATCACTTTGTAGAGCACAGACATGAAGTAATCGTAAGAAGAACTCAGTTTGAGCTTAAAAAAGCAAAGGAAAGAGCTCATATCCTTGAAGGATTCATGAAAGTGATCGGAACCCAGGATGCTTTAGACAGAGCAATTTCTATTATCCGTCACAGTGCCAACCCTCAGGCTGCGAAAGAAGGCTTGATTGAGGCGTTTGAACTTTCAGACATTCAGGCTCAGGCAATTCTGGATCTTAGATTGGCTCGTCTTACAGGAATGGAGCTTGATAAGATCCGTGATGAATACGATGCGATCATGAAAGAAATTGCTAATTTGGAAGACATCTTAGCTAACGAGCCAAGAAGATTCCAAATCATCAAAGATGAACTGATCGAAATCAAAGAAAAATACGGAGACGAAAGAAGAACTGAAATTGATTATTCGGGAGGAGAAATGTCTATCGAAGATATTATCCCGAATGAATCTGTAGTTCTTACGATCTCTCATGCAGGATACATCAAGAGAACTTCGCTTTCAGAATATAAAATTCAAAGTAGAGGTGGTGTAGGTAATAAAGCAGCAACGACAAGAGATTCTGACTTCCTTGAGTATATTGTTTCTGCAACTAACCACCAGTACATGTTATTCTTTACAGAAAAAGGAAGATGTTATTGGCTAAGAGTATTTGAAATTCCTGAAGGTTCCAAAACAGCAAAAGGAAGAGCTGTACAAAACCTTATCAACATTGAACCGGATGATAAGATTAAAGCCTATATCAGAACGAACAACCTTAAGGATTCTGAATATGTAAATCAAATGAGTGTTGTGATGGTAACCAAAAACGGTACAATCAAGAAAACATCATTGGAAGCGTATTCAAGACCAAGAGTAAATGGAGTAAATGCTATCGAGATCAGAGATAATGACCAGTTATTAGGAGCTTATCTTACCAATGGAACATCTCAGATTATGATTGCTACTAAGAATGGTAAATGTATCCGTTTCCCTGAGGAGAAAGTAAGAGAAGTAGGTAGAGGGTCTATCGGAGTAAGAGGTATCTTGCTTGAAGATGGTGACGAAGCTATTGGTATGATTGTTGTGAACGATGTAGAGAACGAAACAGTACTTGTAGTATCTGAGAAAGGATACGGAAAGAGAACTGCAGTAGAAGACTACCGAATTACCAACAGAGGAGGAAAAGGAGTTATTACGCTTAACATTACTGAAAAAACAGGAAACCTTATCGCTATTCAAAATGTAACGGACGAAGACGGATTGATGATTATCAACAAATCCGGTGTTGCGATTAGAATGGGAATGGATGAAATGAGAGTAATGGGTAGAAATACTCAGGGAGTAAAACTGATCAACCTTAAGAAAAATGACGAAATTGCAGCCATTGCAAAAGTAGAAATGGATAAAGATGTAGAAGAAGATTCTGAAGAATTTGGAGAAACAGAAGAAGGAGTTGTAGGATCGCTATTTGATAACCAGGAAAATGACAAGGTAACACCTCAGGCTGGAGATGAAAACCCGGCAGAGGAGAATGAGAATTCTGATTCTAAAGAATAAATTGTACAATTAAATATAGAATAGTTATTATGAAGAAACTAATTTTAGGAATGGCTATCGTGGCGTCTGCTTTTGTTTTCGCACAGAAAGATGCAAATGCCCTGAATGCAAAGCTTCAGGAAGCCAACAAATCAGCGATGGATGCGTATAATGCAAAAAATTATGCAGCAGCAGCACCTAAGTTTATTGAAGTTTATGACTTGTTAAAATCCAACGGTCAGGACAATAAAATATATATGTATTATGCAGGACTTAGCCACGCGTTAGCGAATAACAGTGAGCAGTCTATCAAAATATATACAGACCTTGTGAATTCAGGATTTACTGGAGTAGAAACTACTTACACGGCAAAAGAAAAGAAGTCCGGTCAGGTTGTAAATCTTGATAAAGCAACTTGGGAGCTCATGAAGAAAAACTCGGATTATACTGATTTCAAAACAGAACAATCTAAGAGTATAGAATCTGATTTATATGAGACTTTGTCATCATTACTTCTTAATGCAAAAAAAGGAAATGAAGCCCTTGTAGTTATTGAAAAAGGCTTAGTTAAATTTCCAAACAATGCAAAGCTTAAAGAAGCTCAAACCACAGCTTATCTTCAGTCAGGAAATACAGATAAATTTATTTCAGGATTGAAAGAGCAGTTGGCGAAGAATCCTAATGATCCAACAAACTGGTATAACCTTGGAGTAATGCAAGCTAAAAACCCAGCTACTGTTAATGATGCTTTAGAAGCGTTTAAAAAAGCAATTGAGCTTAAACCTGATTTCTCTGATGCATATCAAAATCTTGTTTACACTACTATTGGAGATGATGCTAAAGTTGTAGGAGAGATTAATGCATTAAGAAAAGATAAACCAGACGAGGCATCTAAACTGATTGATGCAAGAAGAGAAAGATTCGGAAAAGCATTACCATTTGCAGAAGGATGGTATAAAGCAAATCCAAAGAGTATTGATGCAGTTACTGCCCTAAAAGAAATTTATGTCGTAACTAAAAATATTGAAAAAGTTAAAGAAATGAAAGCTAAAGAAGCTGAGCTAAGCGCAGCTGCAAAGTAATCATTTTTTACAATAACAGATATGAAAACCGGAACAGAAATGTTCCGGTTTTTTCTATTGTAAGCAGAAAGTGTTGACTGAGCTCCTTATCCTGAATTTTTTTTCAGGAGTTTATAGATCTGTTATGACTTATAAGCCTAACAGGTTTAATTTATTCGACCCCGCTGTGTAGTTTCTGTTGAAAATTCTTCATGCCGAATTCATGCATTCAAAATTTCTGGTTTTTATACTGATGAACCTTAAATTTCAACCTGAGAATTTCTCTGTAATTCCGTATCTTTGAGAAAAATTTTTATAAGATGATCGAGTGGAAAACCGCCAAGGAATACGAAGATATTACCTATAAAAAATCTAACGGAGTAGCAAGAATTGCTTTCAACAGACCTGAGGTGCGTAATGCCTTCAGACCTAAAACAACTTCAGAATTATACGATGCTTTTTATGATGCCTATGAAGATCCTTCCATAGGGGTTGTATTGCTTTCAGGAGAAGGACCTAGCCCTAAAGATGGTGGCTGGGCATTTTGTAGTGGAGGTGATCAAAAAGCCAGAGGACATCAGGGATATGTAGGAGAAGATGGAAGACACCGTCTGAATATTCTTGAGGTTCAGCGTCTGATCCGTTTCATGCCGAAAGTAGTGATCGCGGTGGTTCCGGGATGGGCAGTTGGTGGAGGACACTCTCTTCACGTAGTATGTGACCTTACTTTAGCAAGTGAAGAACATGCTATTTTTAAGCAGACAGATGCTGATGTTACCAGTTTTGATGGTGGTTACGGTTCTGCTTATCTTGCTAAAATGGTAGGACAGAAAAAAGCCCGTGAAATTTTCTTTTTAGGAAGAAATTATTCCGCTCAGGAAGCTTTCGAAATGGGAATGGTCAATAAAGTAGTTCCTCATGCAGAATTAGAAGATACTGCTTATGAATGGGCTCAGGAAATATTGGCTAAATCTCCAACTTCTATCAGAATGCTGAAATTTGCCATGAACCTTACAGACGATGGGATGGTAGGGCAGCAGGTTTTCGCAGGAGAAGCAACCCGTCTTGCATATATGACAGAAGAAGCTCAGGAAGGAAGAAATGCCTTTCTTGAAAAAAGAAAACCTAACTTCGGAGAAGATCAATGGATATCCTAAAAATATAACTGATAATTGATAGATGATGATTCATGTATCATTTATCAATTATCGCTTATCAATTATAACTATATGACTGATTGGATAAAAGCCGCAAGGCTAAGAACTTTACCGCTTTCTCTAAGCGGGATTATTATGGGGGCTTTCATTGCAAAATGGAGACTTTACGGAGAAGGAGGAATCTGGGACTGGAAAATCCTTGCGCTTGCTCTTTTGGTTACACTTTTATACCAGATTTTATCAAATTATGCCAATGATTATGGGGATGGAGTAAAAGGAACCGACGCTAAAAGAATCAATGAAGCAGAAGCAAGAGCTGTCGCATCGGGGAAAATTACTGCAAAACAAATGAAGAATGCGGTAATCCTTTTCGCAGCATTATCTTTCATTGCCACTATTGCTTTGCTATACGTAGCCTTCATTCCAAACTATATGAATGAATTCTATATCTTCATAGGATTGGGAGTAGCATGTATTCTTGCAGCAATTGGATATACAGTAGGTAAAAAACCATATGGTTATATGGGCTTGGGAGATATCTTCGTGTTTATCTTTTTTGGATTGGTTTCTGTATGTGGAAGCTATTTCTTATTTACAAAAACTTTCAGCTGGGATATATTATTACCCGGAACAGCGGTTGGAATGATGAGTATGGCTGTTCTTAACCTGAATAATATGAGAGATATAGAAAGTGACAGATTATCTGGAAAAAATAGCTTTGCATTGAGAATCGGATTCAAAAATGCAATGATCTATGAAATGATCCTGTTACAGTTACCATTGGTGCTTATCCTTATCTTTTTAGGAGTAAACGGGTTTATACAGCAGCAAAACTACTATGTGTTTATTGTAATGATCCTGTTATTCCCATTAGCCAAGCTGAGAAGAAACATCATGTCGGTGAAAGAACCAAAAGAATTAGACCAGTACTTAAAACAGGTAGGAATCATGACTTTTGTAATGGCTATTCTTACAGCGGCTGGACTTAATTTATTTAACTAATCCAAAATAGTATATCATGAGTTCTAATGTCTATGTTGAAGCTCAAATGCTTATCAGAAAACCGATTGAACATGTTTTTGAAGCATTCATCAATCCGGAACTAACCACTCATTTCTGGTTTACCAAATCCACCGGAAAATTGGAAGAAGGTAAAACCATTATCTGGGAGTGGGAAATGTATGGCGTGAAATCCGAAGTGAAGGTTCTTCAGATCATTCCAAACCAGCTCATCAGAACAGAGTGGGGAGAGCCTTCAGCGAACGTAGATTATGAATTCAAAACCATGGAAAAAGGAACCTTAGTGATCATTAAAAGCTATGGATTCAGCCAAACGGGTGAAGATCTGCTAAAAGTAATTAATGACAATACAGGAGGTTTTACGACAGTTTTAGATGGATGTAAAGCTTATCTGGAACATGGGATTAATTTAAGATTGATTGAGGATAAATTCCCATCAAAATAACAAATTAAAGAAAACACAGATGGCACGAATGCTTTCACAAATGTCACTAATCTCATGGTGTTCTTTGTGAAATGATTTGAGTCATTTGTGTTTAATAATAATTGAAATTAAATTTAAAATGAAAATACAATTCTTAGGACAAAATTGTTTCCTGTTCACCTACAAGGACAAAACAATTCTGAGTGACCCTTTTTACAACTACAAAAAAGCAGAATCAGGTTTTGATATTGCTGCTCAAAAAATCGACTACATCCTGCTGACCCATGCACATGGTGATCATATTGCTGATGTGGCAGAAGTGTTACAGCATTATCCGGAAGCTACCATCATTGGGGTTCCAGAAGTATGCGGTTACTTCCAGCAAGCAAAAAATAAAGACGATGTGAACTTAGGAGGATCGGCAAAAATCGACGATCTTAAAATTTCCATGGTTCCGGCTCATCATACAAGTTCTTTCCCGGATGGAAGCTATGGAGGCGTTCCTGTAGGGTATATTTTCAGGCTTCCTGAAGGTAAGAACATCTATCTGGCAGGTGATACAGGAGTAATGGCTGATATGGAGCTGTTCCCGAGATTATACGGAAACATCGACCTTTCTATCCTTCCGATCGGAAGCCACTACACTATGTGCCCTAGAAAAGCTTCTTTTGCAGCAGCAGAGCTATTAAAAACACCGAAAGTAATCGGATGTCACTTTGATACTTTTCCTGCCATCGAAATCAATCATGAAAGTGCATTAAAGCATTTCGAAGATAAAAATGTAGAATTGGTTTTACCAAAATTAGGTGAGACTTTCGAATTTTAATCAATAACCGAACCGGAGGTAATCTGAAAATTGGAAAAATGAAAATGATGCGTAAGGTATTAAAAACAAAAAAAGATAATTATCAAATTACCTCTCTTCTTACTTTAAATCAAAAAAAAATGGCAAGCTACCTAAATCACACCGCTACGACCGATTACCTTTGCTGCGTTCCCACCCTGGAGGATTCTCAGGAGCTGGTTGTTTAGGACTTGCCGTTGCAAAGGTAGGAATATTTTATAAACTTCAAAACTTTATCAAAGAAAATTAGTTGAAAAAATGCAGTGGTAAAGCTAAACGCCTGACATTTAGAGGGAAAAATTTTCAACTTTTTTTAAAAATTTAAATATGACGAAAAGTCCATCAACACTAGGAATTATACTTTTTATCGCTACAATGATCGTTTTTTTTGTAGTATATACTTTTTTCTCAGGAATCAATTATTTTGATATCTCTTTGAAAGCCAATGCTTTTGTTTTGCCTCTTTTATATGCCGGAGCTGCTTTCTGGTCTGTAAAATCTTACTGGAACAACCATAGAGTGGTGAAATTTAAAGATGCTTTCAAAAGAGCATTCGTTCCGATGTTCATCGGAGGAATTCTTTCTATTTTTAGTATTTATGCTTTTTTAACTTTTGTAGATCCTGCAGCTAAAAGCCTGTTGAACTATCAATATGTTCAAAGACAAAAATCAGAACTGGATACAGAATATACTTCAGCAAGAAAAATTCTGAAGCATCAGAAAGATATTGATGAGCTGGATCAGAAATACAAAGAAAGATTGCAAAGCTTCACGCCAGAGGCCGTTAAAGGAAAAGATATGCTTACCGCAAGTCATTTTTCAGGATATTTTGCGGCAATTCTTATATTTTACGTAGTTTTGTCGGTATTTTTCGGAGCGTTTTTCAGAACAAGAACGATACATCAACCCGAAGAAACAAATCAAGCCTAATTCTTATTAAAATTTAAATGAATTTATCTATAGTTATTCCGTTACTGAACGAAGAAGACTCTCTGGAAGAGCTTTTTTCAAGAATCGACAAAGTATGCGCAACCAGCAATTTATCTTATGAGATCTGGTTTGTAGACGATGGAAGTACGGATTTGTCGTGGAGTATTATTGAGAATATGAAAGTTCAGTATCCTCAGATTCACGCTATTAAATTTTCCAGAAATTATGGAAAATCACAAGCGCTTCATGCCGCTTTTGAAAGAACAAACGGTGATGTAGTGATTACCATGGATGCTGATTTACAGGATTTTCCAGAAGAAATTCCGGAATTGTATAATATGGTGATTCATGATAATTATGATATCGTTTCCGGTTGGAAAAAGAAGCGTTTTGATAATGTGATGACGAAAAATATTCCGTCAAAATTATTCAATGCAGCGGCTAGAAAAGTTTCAGGAGTTTATCTTCACGACTTCAACTGTGGTTTGAAAGCATACAAAAAACAGGTGGTAAAATCTGTGGATGTTTACGGAGATATGCATCGTTATATTCCGGTATTGGCTGCCAATGCAGGTTTCAGAAGAATCACGGAAAAAGAAGTACAGCATCAGGCAAGACCTTACGGAACTTCAAAATTCGGAACTGAGAGATTTATCAGAGGATTTCTGGATTTGATAACGCTTTGGTTTGTAAGCCGTTTCGGAGGAAGACCAATGCATTTCTTCGGAGCTGTGGGTACTTTAATGTTTATTGTTGGTTTTCTTTCAGCACTTTGGTTAGGAATTTCTAAACTGATTGATGTAGCAAGAGGAATCTACGGACACTTAATCACCAATAATCCATGGTTCTTTATCGCATTAACCATGATGATTATGGGAAGCTTGCTGTTTGTGGCAGGATTCTTAGGAGAAATGATCATCAGAACCAACCGTGAGCATAAGAATTATAATATTGATGAAGTGATATAATGGAAGAAAAGCTGCCGAAAATTTATTCTAAGAAAGCCATTTTAGGATTTTCTATTTTTCTTTCCGCACTTTTCGGAGGTGTTTTGTTATACCAGAATTTAATAGAGGTCAACAAAAAGAAAGAAGCATACACTGTACTGGCAATTTCGGTTCTTTTAACAATTATCACAGGAGTTATTGTCAATATTCCGGAAGAGCCTAAAAGTTCACTTGCTTATATTTGCGGCCTTGGAGGGGGAAGTTTGCTTTCCTATTATTTTATGCCGAAATATTTTCCAGATGAAGAAAAGTATCCGAAAAAAGCAATATGGAAACCCTTAATTATTGGGGTCGCGATTGTTGCAATTCTTTTGACTTTAATCATTTATGGTGCTTCTGTTGAAAATAGTTAAACATAGAAGAGCTGTAATAAATCATCAATTTTTACAGATTTAAGAATAAATATAACGAAAAGCACTCTGTCAGCAGGGTGCTTTTTGTAATTTTATAAAAACTTTTAATCCGGATGTTTAAAATCAAATCTATTCTTTTTTACTTTCTTTTACTTTTCGCAGTCTCATGTTCATCAAATAAACTTTCCGGTTCTTGGGAGTTTATTGATATTTATGATGGAGAAATTTCTAATACGGATACGTTGAAAAATAAAACAAACAATTCCAGATATGGAACAGGAGTTCTGACCTTTTATCAGGATAAAACTTTCAGTTCAATGGGAAACAATGGAATTTATCAGATAGAAAATAATCTATTGAAAATGAAGTATAATGACGATGAAAATATAACCACAATGAAAATCTCCAGTGTAAGTAAAAATTATCTTCTTTTATTTTCAATGGCTGGCAGTCCTAAAACATGGTTTTATAAAAAAGTAAAAAGAATTGAGAATAAGAAATAGGCTCTTCTGAAAAGCAAAAAATTGAAAACTATCAGGTATTTTATTGTCAAAAGACAAAGTTTTTTAGAAATTTTAATCCTATTTTTGTTCAAAATAATATTGAAAGTCCCGTGAGGCCTGAGAAAAGCTTTCAGAGATTTTCAGTAAAGATCGTTGCGATTATAATATAGAATATTTAAAATTAAATATGAAAAAAGTTGTATACACATTGATGCTGATGGCAGTAGTTTCCTGCGGAAAAGTTTCTCCAAAAGGGAATATTGAAAAGAAAGATGTGGATGTTTCGGAATTCGTCAACCTTGATCTGGAAGGTAAATTCCGTGTATTTTATGCCAGAGGTCCGAAAAATTTTGTAGAAATAGAAACCTATCCAAATGTAGCAAGCAATCTGGATGTGGATGTAAAAGATAAAACCCTTTTCATTAAAGAAAAAAGAGGAACAAAAGGAGTCGATTTTTATAATGTAACGATTTATTCCAAATATAATCTTGAAAAAGTAGCTGTTTCAGATTCTGTGGAAGTGAATATTTCAAGCGAAATCAAAACAGATAATTTCAGACTTAACATGAAAAATAATGCAAGTTTCATGGGATCTGTAAACACAAGAAGAGCAGAAGTGGAAATGCATAACAGAAGCCGCGCCAACTTTTTGGGATTATCTAAAGATGCAGTGATAAAGATTTCAGATACAGCAAGTTTAATTGCACCTTACTGGAAAATCACCAATCTGAATATTGATTCTAAAAACGGTAATTATGCAGAAGTAAATGTAAAAGATTCTTTAAAAGGACATATTCAGAACACTGCAAAATTTATCTATTATAACGATCCTATCAGAGCGTTTAAAATTGATAAAACAACGAAAGTCGAAAACAAAAAGCTGGATTAAAAAACAGCATTATTTAAACTAGAAACTAGGAACTTTACAAATTATAAAAGAACAACATTACAAATATGAATACACTAGAAAAAGCGAAACTTTGGTTAAGTGATACCTTCGATAAAGAAACAAGAGATGCTGTACAGACGTTGATCGACAGCAATTCCCCTGATCTGGAAGATTCTTTCTACAGAGAACTGGAATTCGGGACAGGAGGTATGCGTGGAATAATGGGAGTAGGAACCAACCGCTTGAATAAATATACATTAGGACAAGCGACTCAAGGATTGGCTAATTATATGCTTCAGCAGTTCAAAGGAGAAGAGATTAAAGTGGCTATCGCTTATGATGTTCGTAATAACTCAAAAGAATTCGGAAAACTGGTAGCAGATGTTTTAACAGCCAACGGAATTAAAGTTTTACTTTTCAAAGATCACAGACCGACTCCTGAATTGTCTTTCACGGTACGTGATAAAAAATGTAACGGAGGAATCGTATTAACGGCTTCTCACAACCCACCAGAATACAACGGTTACAAAGTATACTGGAATGACGGCGCACAGATTGTTCCGCCTAATGATGAAGCCATTATCAATGAAGTGTATTCTGTGAAATTTGAAGAAATTAAATTCAACGGAAATGATGATCTGATCGAATGGATCGGAGAGGAGCAGGACGATGTGTATATCGATGCATGTATTGAAAACTCTACGTATCAGAACGTTGGAAAAGAAAATTTAAATATTGTTTTTACCTCTATCCATGGAACAACCTATACAACTGTTCCCAAAGCCCTTGAAAAAGCAGGTTTCAAAAAAGTAGATCTTGTAAGAGAACAGATGATCCCAAGCGGAAATTTCCCAACAGTAGAGTCTCCAAACCCGGAAGAGCCTGCAGCATTGGAAATGGCAATGGATCTGGCAAGAATTACCAATGCAGATATCGTGATCGGAACAGACCCGGATGGGGACAGATTAGGAATTGCCGTAAGAAATCTTGATGGTGAAATGCAATTATTGAACGGAAACCAAACCAATACCATCCTTACGTATTACATTCTGAATGAGTGGAGAAAACAAGGGAAAATTACCGGAAAAGAGTTCATTGGTTCTACCATCGTAACTTCCGATATCTTCTTTGATATTGCACAGAAATTCGGTGTAGAATGCAAAGTAGGTCTTACTGGATTCAAATGGATTGGAAAAATGATCCGTGAAGCAGAAGGAACTCAGAAATTTGTATGTGGTGGTGAGGAAAGTTTCGGATTTATGACCGGAGACTTCGTTCGTGATAAAGACTCTTGCGGAAGTATTCTTTTAGCCTGCGAAATTGCAGCTTGGTGCAAAGCCAATGGAAAAACAATGTATCAGTACATGATTGAGATCTATGAGGATCTTGGAATGTATTATGAAGGATTAATCAATATCGTTAGAAAAGGGAAAGAAGGAGCTGAAGAAATTCAGAATATGATGAAAGATTTCCGTGAAAATCCTCCAAAGGAACTGGCTGGTTCATTAGTGGAAGAAGTGAAAGACTTTAAAGAGCAGACAAGTCTTACCATTTCTACGAATGAGAAAAAAGTGATGAGTGATATTCCGAAGTCTAACGTTTTGATCTATTACACACAGGATGGAACAAAAGTATGTGTAAGACCTTCAGGAACAGAGCCAAAAATCAAGTTCTATGTTTCAGTGAAGGATTCCATTACTTCAGAAGCAGATTTCAGAGACAAATTAAAATCATTGGAAGCTAAAATAGGAGCCGTTAAAACAGATCTTAAACTGGATTAATGCGCTGAAAACAGCAGATGATAAAAAGAATTATAGCAATATACATACTCTCTGCAGCCGTAGTTTCCTGTAAAAAGGAAACTGCAGTTTCAGAAGTAAAACAGGTAAACGATTCGATTACCAAAACTGAATCCAAAGAAGATCAGTATAAACCCATAGACACAGCTTGTTCATCGGCTAACAAAACGGAAGATTATATCACATCTCTTCAGTGGTATCGCACCAAAATTGAAAAAGAGATGGCTGGAAACAGGCCGGAACAGAATGACCAAGTATACGAAGATTATTTAAAAATAAGAGGAAAGTATACCGAATGTCTGATGAGTCTTCATACTGGTGTTCTGGATAAATATGTGAATTATTATAACTATGAGAAGGATCAGTACAATTTTCCGGATAACGTTAAAAAAATAGCTTCAGAACTGAATAAAGCAGGTCTTGAATTCAGAGAAGTAGGAGAAGGAATGACCGAAATATGGACCATTCCGGGATATTATTCTTCTCTTTTTAAAAATAAACTGACTCCGGATTATGAAGCTTATGTTTCACAAACAGATAAAGAAAGTGAAACCAATTATGCCGCAGATGCTGGATTAATAATCAGCTGGGAGCAACTAGGCAACAGATTGATTTTCTGGGAGAATTTCATGAATAAATATCCTGAAAGCAAGCTGATAAAGACAGTAAAACAAGACTATAATTACTATTTGTCCGATTATCTTTTAGGAATGGATAATACGCCCACCTACGAAAGAGACCAGGATAAAGGAACCGGAAAACTAAACGATGAAAACAGAGCGGAATTCAACAGGATGATCAAAAAATATCCGAATTCCCATACGGCCAAGAAAGTAAAAGAGATTATGATTCTTTTTGATACACAAACACCGGTAGATCAAATAGATGAGAAGATTCATGGAGAACGATAATATAAATTTAAAATAAGAAAAAGTGAAAGTTTCAAAATTAGCAGCGAACCTGATCGGTTCTGAAATTGTAAAAATTGGTAACGAAGTAAATGATCTAAAAGCAAAAGGAGCGGAAATTGCCAATCTTACTATTGGTGATCTGAATTCTAACATCTATCCTATTCCGGCATTGCTGAAGGAAGAGATTCAGAAAGCATATCAGAATAATCTGACAAACTATCCGCCTGCCAACGGACTTTTATCTTTAAGAAAAGAAGTTTCCAAAGACCTG
Source organism: Chryseobacterium sp. AG363 (assembly GCF_003610675.1). NCBI lineage: Bacteria > Pseudomonadati > Bacteroidota > Flavobacteriia > Flavobacteriales > Weeksellaceae > Chryseobacterium > Chryseobacterium sp. AG363. The sequence goes on along the minus strand of NZ_RAQF01000002.1, from coordinate 1,426,667 downwards.
AAAAAAAGATGGAATCTTGATTATTCTCCAGAAGACATCCTGATTACTGCAGGATCAAGACCATTGATCTATGCCGTTTACAAAACAATCGTAGACGAAGGAGATAAAGTAGTTTATCCTACACCATCATGGAACAACAATCACTATGCTTATCTTACTTCAGCCAACGCTGTAGAAGTGAAAACAAAACCTGAAACCAATTTCCTTCCGACTGCTGATGATTTAAGACCTCACTTAGATGGAGCCGTTTTATTAGCTTTGTGTTCTCCATTGAACCCTACAGGAACCATGTTTACAAAAGAACAACTTTCTGAGATCTGTGAACTGGTCATTGCTGAAAACAAAAAAAGAGGTGAAGATCAGAAACCGTTATACTTAATGTATGACCAGATCTACTCTTGCCTTACATTCGGTGCTGAGCACGTAGATCCTGTTTCTCTTTTCCCGGAAATGAGAGATTACACCATCTATATCGACGGTATTTCAAAATGCCTTGCAGCAACCGGAGTACGTGTAGGATGGGGATTCGGACCTGCTCATATTCTTGATAAAATGAAGGCACTTCTTACTCACGTTGGAGCATGGGCTCCAAAACCAGAGCAGGAAGCAACGGCTAAATTCTATGAAAATTCAGAGAATGTAGATACTTTCGTGAATGATTTTAAAGCTAAACTTGAAAACAGCTTAAAAGTACTTCACAACGGAGTTCAGGATTTAAAAGGAAAAGGACTGGCTGTTGACAGTATTGAACCAATGGGAGCTCTTTATCTTACTATTAAATTAGATTATATAGGGAAAACAAAACCAGACGGAACTGTACTTGAAAATTCTTCAGACCTGGTATTCTACCTAATTAATGAAGCAGGAGTGGCTTTAGTACCATTCTCAGCTTTCGGAGAAGAAAAATCAGAACCTTGGTTCCGTGCTTCTGTAGGAGGATTAGCTGTAGATGAGATCAAGGTAATGCTTCCCAAACTGGAAAACGCTTTGAACAAATTAAAGTAATTTTCTAATAAAATTATAAGCTTCGACTCTGCCCGGCATGACATCGTTAAAATATATCTTTTAGGATTAGCAATGTCACGCTGAGCGGAGTCGAAGCGTTTTTTACACATTCTATAAAACCATGAAACTTCCGCAGAAATCCTTTCTTGAAACAAAATATGTGTTTTTTTCAACGCTGGTGATCATTACAGTAGTACTCTTAAGTGTTTGGCTTTCAGGAAAAACAGATCATCGTTCTCTGTTTCAGAATTCAATCTTATCAACCTCTGTTTTAGCTGGAGCATTTTTTCTGTTTATCAGTATAGGACTCTATTCTGGTTTAAAATTAAAAGATAATGTAGGAAATATTTTAAACAAAGAAAGAATACAAAGATATGCAGATAAAACACCAAAATTTGATGGTTTTGAGTTTGATCCACCAGCAATTGGTGATGGAATAGGAGGTGTTATTTTATCAGTTCTTTTATGGATTGTAATTTCAATTCTACTTATTTTTCTTTCGTATTTTTTCGGTCTTTTCTTTTGGTCTGCTGTATTATTATTAGGAGCTATTCTGTATTGGATTTTTTTCAGAGCTTTGAGATTGGTTTTCAAAAACTCCGGAAAATGTAAGGGGGATTTGCTAAAAAGTTTCGGATTCGGATTTTTCTATTCTTTTCTCTACATCTCCTGGATGTATGGAATTATTTTTTTGATCAAATATTTGAATTGAAATCTGTATTTTTTGATCAAAAAATTAAATAAATATTAAAAGTTAAACAACAACTTTGCACGATACTCAACAAGGGATTATCTTTGAAACTTTTACACACCCGAATATAAAAGTTGAAAATTACACGATGAAAAAACTGAGATTTCTACTCTTACCAGTTTCAATATTGGTATGCTCACAAGAGGTTGATACACTGAAGGTAAAAGAGCTTCCCAAGGAAACCGAATTGCCCAAAGTACAAACCTACACTTTAAAAGACGGATCTGTCCGCACTTATCCGAAACCTAAATTATTGGATTTTGTAACCAAATTACCCAGAAACTTTATCAATACCAATAAAGATTTCGTAGCCAAAGATCATGCTTATTATCTGGGAGGAGCTGTTGCCGCTACGTTAATACTCCTGCCGTTTGACCAGAAACTGATTGATAATTCAAGAGAACTGGCTGAACAATGGGGAATGGATAAAGATAATAACTACCATAAAGTGGGAGGTGTATTTAAAATTCCGAAAGATGTCGGATCTGCACTGTACCTTATAGGAAATGGCTCTACATTAGTATTATTAGGAATTGGTTTCGGAACCTATGGATTGATAAAAAATGACTACAGAGCCCAGGCTACCGCCAGTGGTTTAATGGAAAGTTTAATTCTTTCCGGAGTTTTCACCCAAACCCTTAAAAGAATTACAGGAAGAGAAAGCCCGTTTATTGCCGAAGAATACGGACACAAAGGAGGCGCATGGAATCCGTTTCCCAGTTTCTCCGCATTCAGTAAAAATACCTCGAATTACGATGCCATGCCGTCGGGACATTTAACCACCTTCATGGCTGGAATCACTGTGATTGCAGATAACTATCCGGATGCCAAATGGATCAAGCCTGTAGGGTATACACTGGCAGGAGCATTATGCTTTCAAATGATGCAAAGTAAAGTTCACTGGGCCTCAGACTATCCATTAGCCCTATTAATGGGATATTTTATAGGAAAAACCATATCAAAAAGCAGATACACTTCTTCAGAAGGAACAATCGGAAAGACAAAATATAGTCTCAACTTCACTGCATCCCGCCAATGGGAATACAATATGGTAGGCGTAAAACTCTCTTTTTAAACTCTGAAATCTTTGTTTTGTTTAGGAAATAAGATACTTTTCACTACATTTGGTCTCAGGATAAAAGGTGTATCCGGACTTTTATAAGTGTTGGGATGAAACCTCCTGATTTAAAAAGAATTACTTAATATTGTATTGAATGAAAATAATCGCTGTTATCCCTGCACGTTACGAAGCAAGCCGTTTTCCAGGGAAATTAATGCAGATTTTAGGAGAAAAAACCGTGATTACTACAACCTATCAGAATGTAGTGGAAACCGGACTGTTTGATGAAGTATTTGTCGCCACAGACTCTGAAATTATTCTTGATGAAATCGTAAAAAACGGAGGAAAAGCCGTCATGACGGGACAACATGAGACTGGAAGCGACCGTATTGCTGAAGCAGTACAGAATATAGAGTGTGATATTGTCATCAATGTTCAGGGAGATGAGCCTTTCCTTAAGTTAGAACCTTTACGTCAGCTGATTGAAGTTTTCAGAAATGATAATCAACAGGAAATATCTTTAGCTTCTTTAAAAATACAGCTGCGCGAAAAAGAAGAAATTGAAAATCCGAATAACGTAAAAGTAATTACTGATAACAATGGTTTTGCTTTATATTTCAGTCGTTCTGTAATTCCTTTTCACAGAGAAGTTTCCTTTGATGTAAGCTATTTTAAACATATTGGAGTATATGCTTTCAGAAAAGAAGCGCTGTTGCAGTTTTCAAAACTGGCTATGAAACCATTGGAAATATCAGAAAAGATTGAATGCATCCGTTATCTTGAATACGGAATGAAAATCAAAATGATAGAAACCAATTTCGTTGGAGTAGGCATTGATACGCCGGAAGATCTGGAAAAAGCCCGAAAATTAATTTAAAATCAGAAGAATCAGCAAAACAAATCGGCCTTTTAGTTGTTTTGCGTTTTTGCAATTTTACATAAATCCCCCTATATTTGAATTTATAAATAAAATTAATGAAGAAGTTATTATTAGTATTTGGACTGATATTTTCGCATGTGATATTCGGACAGACCGCAAAGGAAATTATTGACAAAAACATTGAATTATCCGGAGGGTTAACCAATTGGAAATTATTAAACTCGGTATTGCTTCAGGGAAAAGTAATCCTGGGAATTAAAGATGAATATCCGATAAGAATTTTTCAGCAACGTCCAAATCTTACTAAAACATTGATTACGACCGGAGGAAAAGAAACTGCAATTGAAGGTTTTGATGGTACCAAAGGGTATGCAATGAATTATGCTGCCAATAAACTTCAGGAATATCCTGAATATGTGCCGGAAAGTTTCGATAATGATTTCATTGATTGGGAAAATAAAGGATTTGATGCCAAATACCTTGGAAAAGAAAAAGTAGGAGAGATCTATTGTCATAAGGTAGAACTTACCAAGAATGTGAATAAGAATATGTATTATTTTGATACAAAAACTTATATGCTGATCAAAGAAGTGAAAAAAGATGAAACATTGATCTATTCTGATTTTAAAAAAGTTGGAAACCTAATCATGCCTTTCAGAATTGAGTCTTCAAGTGCTAAAAAAGACGGAGATTATGTGATGTTATTAAACAGAATAGACATCAATAAAGTTTTTCCGGCTAATATTTTTAAATTTTAATTCAATTGCAGTTCTCTGCATAAAATTATAAGACATGAAAAAGATTTTCTTACTGCTGCTTTCTTTCATGGCATTTCTGCAAAGCTGCACCAACCAAAAAAGTGAAATTTCTAAAGCTAAAACCACAGAACTTATGGGAAAAACAATATATGACTTCAAAGTAGAAGGTCTTGATGGCAAAGAAATCAATTTTGCAGATTTTAAAGGAAAAAAAATCCTGATTGTCAATACGGCTTCAGAATGTGGATTTACTCCACAGTACGCAGATCTTGAAAAGGTATATGAACAATATAAAGATAAATTGGTAGTGATAGGGTTTCCTGCTAATAATTTTGGAGGACAGGAACCTGGAACCAACACTGAAATTGGGGCTTTCTGCCAGAAAAATTACGGAGTAACATTCCCGATGGCTGCTAAAGTTTCTGTAAAAGGCGATGATACAGCACCTATCTTTAAATTTTTAACAGAGAAGGAACTTAACGGAGTAAAGAATACAAGCATCCTTTGGAATTTTACGAAATTTCTTGTAGATGAAAACGGAAAATTGATTGACACCTTTGTAAGCACTACAAATCCCACGGATGTGGCTATTACAAAGTATCTGAAATAAAGATAAAAACTATATTTTTACAAGTGGGTGTTTTACATCCGCTTTTTTTATTTTTAACTAATAAACCGTTTCCTATGAAAAAAGTAATTTTTACCCTTTGTATCCTGGCTTCTTTTATGTTAGGCTTCGCTTTTAAAGCTGTTACAGAAAACAAACCCAATGAGATGAAAAGAGTTACCGGTATTGGTGGAATCTTTTTTAAATGTAAGGACACTAAGAAAATGAGAGAATGGTATGAAAATCATCTAGGGCTTAGTACCAATGAATATGGAGCTGTATTTGAGTGGTTTCAAGGCGCTGATAACTCTAAAAAAGGATTCAGCCAGTGGAGTCCTTTCGGTGAAAAAACGAAGTATTTCCTACCGTCCGAGAAAGATTTCATGATCAATTACAGAGTTGATAATCTTGAAAAACTGGTGGAACAACTAAAGAAGGAAAATGTAACCGTTGTAGATAAGATTGAGACTTATGAATATGGAAAATTTGTCCACATTATGGATATTGAAGGCAATAAAATAGAGCTTTGGGAGCCTAATGACATTGAATATGAAAAATTAGGACAGAAAATGGGCAGCAAAACCACAAAATAGGGAATAGATAAAAGGTAGAAGCATTTAGGGGTTAGGGAATTAATAATGAGAACTTCATCTTTAACCCGAACCCAATCACCTCGCATCCCGAACCCCGTATTTCAATCAATCATTCATTAGTCTTCTCTGCAAAACAGAAAATATTCCCCAGTTTGATACTGGAGTAGCCATTACTTTTTATTTTTGAAGAATTGATCATTGCCTTTGCTAAAATATCTGTTGGCAGAGGTTTTTGACTTTCTAACAACCCAAGTTTATTCGCAAATTTAATGATGCGGCTTCCCAATACTTCTCCGGTTCTTTCAGAATCTTTGCGTTCAAGCATTCCCGGTTTAAAAATAGTGATCTTATTGAAATGCAATTGTTTTACAGCTTCTTCCAGTTCCCCCTTCATTTTAGAATAGAAAATTTTAGACTGTGGGTTCGCTCCGTAAGCCGATACCAGAATATAATCTTCCACTTCATTCTCTTTTGCAGCTTTCGCAAATTCATACTGATAATCAAAGTCTACTTTCTTCTGGGCTTCTTTACTTCCGGCATCTTTTAAAGTAGTTCCCAGACATGAAAACGCCACATCTCCCTTCACCATCTCTTTCCATTCCTCCGGTTTTTCAAAATTCACCACATGAACTTTCAGCTTATCATTCTGAATATCAATAGGTTTTCTGACGAAAATATCCACTTCATCAAACTCTTTGTCATTCAGTAACTGATTGACAAGATCTTTTCCTGTGGCACCTGTAGCACCTATTACAAGAGCTTTCATAATAATTGCGGTTTTGTAAGATTATTTCTTTCTTAAATTTACTAAATTTGAATTAAAGATTAAAGAATTAATTTGATCATTACCTATTACTTATCACTTATTACTTATATTGAACATGGATGCCAACGATATTTTAGATTACTGCCTGGCCAAAAAAGGAGTTACAGAAAGCTTTCCGTTTGATAACGAAACTCTCGTGATGAAAGTAGACACCAAAATGTTTTTACTAATGGGGCTTGAGAGACAGCCGTTGGCCATTAATGTAAAAACAGATCCTGAATGGAGCGCAGAGCTTCGTGAGCAATATCCGCAGATCACAGGTGCTTATCATATGAACAAAACCCACTGGAATTCCGTAGCAGTAGATGGATTGAAAAGAGATCTGATCTTTAAACTCATTGATCAATCCTACGAGCTGGTTTTCAAATCCCTGACTAAAAAAGCACAGAATGAAGTCAATTCATTATAGTACATCAAATAAATTGAGGTACGGGATTTGTTATCTATTACTGGTGAAATAATATATTTGACATTAATAAAATAAATAACAAATGAGAAATCACCTTTTATTATTCGCAGCAGCCGGAACATTGATGCTGTCAGGCTGCACCAAGCCGGTAAATAAGAACACTACAGAAAAAAACACTTCTGCTGTATCAGCCTCTGAAAAATATCCCGAAACTCTTAAATTAGAATTTTCAGGAACAGATGCATTTACCATTAAAAATGCACGGCTCAAAGTGAGTTTATGTGGAATGGACGAAAAACTGGCTGATGCTCCTGCTACTTTAATTACAGAACAGGAATATGAACAGAAATCAATACCCTTCACCATCAATCTGCCAATACCTGAAGATGCCGGAAGCAAGATCAATCCAAAACCTGCCGGTCCTGCAAAATATTATGTAACCATAAGCTGGGATTCTGATGGAAACGGAAAAGCAGATCAAAAAGGAGATATCTTTATTGATTACGACAAACAGTTCCCGAATGTGAAACTGAATAATGAAACCCAGAAAATCTACTTAAAAGTATTAAAATAAACAAAAAGGCTATTCCCACCGAATAGCCTTTCTCTATATTTAAAAATCAAATTTTTCTGTTATTCTTTTATCCTCATCCAGTCTTTCAATCAATTTGTCCAGACCTTCAAATTTGATTTCATCATGAAGAAAATCCCTGAAACTTACCGTAATCTTTTCATCATAAATGTCATCATCAAAATCAAGGATATAAACTTCCACAGTTAGTTTTTCACCGTTTACCGTTGGATTGGTTCCGATGCTCAGCATTCCTTTATATTGGTTGCCCTTTACAAATACTTCTACAATATAAGCTCCCTTTTTAGGCAATAGCTTGATTGATTCAGTATCAATATTTGCTGTCGGATATCCGATTGTTCTTCCAATCTTTTTCCCATGAACTACAGTTCCGGAAACAGAGTAGGAGTATCCCAGCATTTCGTTAGCTTCCTTAACATTACCTGTTAATAGAGCATTACGTACTTTAGTGGAACTGATATTATTTTCATGAATATTAATTGCTTCCATCTGTTCTACCTCAAAATCAAGTTCTTTTGATAATTTCTGGAGAAGCTCAAAATTTCCGCTTTTATTTTTTCCGAAGGAATGATCGTATCCTATAATAAGGTACTTTACATTAAGTTTGTCAATTAAAATCTGACGTACAAACTCTTCTCCGGTCAGATTTCTGAATTCTTCATCAAATTCTTTCAGGAACAAATTATCAATGCCATATTTTTCAACCAGCTGTTTCTTTTCTTCCAGTGTATTGAGAAGCTTTAAATCTTCATTAGGATTAAAAACAAATCTTGGATGAGGCCAGAACGTAAGAATTGCTGTTTCCAGATTATTTTCTGTACCTATTTTAGTCAGCTCATCGATAATACTCTTGTGCCCTAGATGTACCCCGTCAAACATTCCTAAAGACAATGCTAAAGGCTTCTGTGAGGAGTAATCTGTAAAATTCTTGAAAACTTTCAAAACGGAAAAATTTTGATTGCAAATATAAAACCTTTATTTTTAATGTAACGGAGGGAATCTGAAAATTTGAAAATGAAAAATTTTGAAAAAAAATCCTACATTATATAATACTATAATAATAACAATTTAGTGAATTGCCAATTTGCTGTTAAATATAATGATAAATATTGAATTTTACATAGTAAATGACAAACTCATCCATCTCTTCAAAAGCATGATAAAAATCTTTTTTTTACCAATTGCGGGTTTATGAAGAATCACTATATTTGCACCAAGAAAAAATTTAGCAATGGCAAACCAAATTAAAGGTAAAATTTCTCAAATTATTGGTCCGGTAATCGACGTTGTCTTCACAGATGTGGAAGCTGTTCCAGCAATCTATGACGCGTTAGAAATTACAAAAGAAAACGGTGAAAAAGTAGTTTTAGAGGTAGAACAACATATTGGCGAAGATACAGTAAGATGTATCGCAATGGACGCTACTGACGGTCTTAAAAGAGGGCAAGACGTAATTGGATACGGAAATCCTATTATGATGCCTATCGGAGAGGCAGTAAACGGAAGACTATTCAACGTTGTTGGTGATGCTATCGATGGACTTCAAGATATTTCTAAGGATGGTGGTCTTCCAATTCACAGACCAGCTCCAAAATTTGATCAATTATCAACTTCAGCAGAAGTTTTATTTACAGGTATTAAAGTAATCGACCTAGTTGAGCCTTATGCAAAAGGAGGTAAAATTGGATTGTTCGGTGGTGCCGGTGTAGGTAAAACAGTATTGATTCAGGAGTTGATTAACAATATTGCAAAAGGACACGGAGGTCTTTCTGTTTTCGCCGGAGTAGGTGAAAGAACGAGAGAAGGAAATGACCTTTTGAGAGAGATGTTGGAATCAGGTATTATCAAGTATGGTGATGATTTCATGCACACTATGGAAAACGGAGGTTGGGATCTTTCTAAAGTAGACTTAGAAGCTATGAAAGATTCAAAAGCAGCATTCGTTTTCGGACAGATGAACGAGCCGCCAGGTGCAAGAGCGAGAGTAGCACTTTCTGGTCTTACATTGGCTGAGTACTACAGAGACGGTGGAGAAAGCGGACAAGGTAGAGACGTACTTTTCTTCGTAGACAACATCTTCCGTTTTACACAGGCTGGTTCTGAGGTATCTGCACTTCTTGGTCGTATGCCATCAGCAGTAGGTTACCAACCAACGCTAGCTTCTGAAATGGGTGCGATGCAGGAAAGAATTACTTCAACGAAAAATGGTTCAATTACTTCAGTACAAGCGGTATACGTGCCTGCGGATGACTTAACTGACCCGGCTCCTGCAACTACGTTTGCTCACTTGGATGCAACTACGGTACTTGACAGAAAGATTGCTTCATTAGGTATCTATCCGGCGGTAGATCCACTTGCTTCTACTTCAAGAATCCTTGCTCCTGAAGTTATCGGTCACGATCACTACAACTGTGCTCAAAGAGTAAAAGAAATCCTTCAAAGATATAAAGCACTTCAGGATATCATCGCAATCCTTGGTATGGAAGAACTTTCTGAAGAAGATAAAGCTGTTGTATACCGTGCAAGAAAAGTTCAGAGATTCTTATCTCAACCTTTCCACGTAGCAGAGCAGTTTACAGGTATCCCAGGATCATTGGTAGACATCAAAGATACGATCAAAGGATTCAACATGATTATGGATGGTGAGTTAGATCACTTACCAGAAGCAGCTTTCAACCTGAAAGGAACTATCGAAGAAGCTATCGAAGCAGGACAAAAAATGTTAGCTGAAAACGCTTAATAATTAGACATAAAGATTACAGATACCAGACATGAGACTTTAAGGTTGTCTGAAATCTGAAATCTGAAATCTTCAAATCTAAATTAAAATGAATATAAAAATTTTAACACCAGAATACGTAGTTTTTGAAGGAGAAGTAGACTCAGTATTGTTGCCTGGAAAAAATGGTGAATTTCACATCATGAAAAACCACGCAGGAATTGTTTCTTCTTTAATCGGAGGTGATGTAAAGCTTTTTGCTAACTCTATTGATGAGGCTTATGCTAAAAATTTCACTAAAGAAGCCGGAAAAGACTCTGTTTTTGCTTATGCTATCAAAAGCGGTGTTGTAGAATTTAATCATAATAAAGGAATTATCCTTTGTGAATAATTAAATGAAAAGCTAAATATATTTTCAAGAAAGTGTAACTTTGTGTTACACTTTTTTTATTTGTAAAAGTCTGATTGTATGAAGAGAGGCATAATCATATTATTTACAGTTCTGGGTATTTTCCTCCATGCCCAGAATATCAAAACCAAAAGAGGAATTATTAATCTTGACGGTATTCCGGTAGCTAAGCTCTCCAACAAATCCAGCGAATATACGTTTATGGATCTTAAAGAGACCCCGATGTATACGATTAAATTCATTGATAAAAGCATCGTGGATTCTGTTCGCGACAGTTATATCATTGTCAACAGAGTATATAACAGGGACAAAACCATCGAAATTGATTACTCGTCACCTTCTGCATTTTCCGGAGAAGAAAAATCTGCAGTCTTTACTTCAGTTAAAGATCTTAAAATTATTGATACCAAAGGGATCAATGTTAAAAACCTGGATGAGCTTTTTTCAAATGTCCCGAAAAGGAAGCTGGACGCTAAGACAAAAGATGCTTATGCGATCAGAAAAAAAATAGACAAGATGAATATTGAGGTCAATAAAGTGGGAGAGATCCTTAGTAATGGCGTTCCGGTGGGGTATTTTACCAATCTGCCGGTAAGTTTTGGTTCGGAAGATACCATTATGGACAAAACACCTATTGATATTGAAATTTATGATGCTAAAAGTAAACTTATCGGAAGGTATATCACCACAACAAAACAGCTGAAAACAGCGGGAGGTAAGTCTTTTACGATCTATAGAGAAATGTCCGGAAGGGCTTCAATCCTGAAATTTCCGACCTATAAAGCACTGGCTGAGCGCATGGCAATTATGGATCCCAATTTTATCAAAATACAGGAAAAAGTAAACGTAGGTACTGTTTCAAAAGAGACCCCTAATTAATGTAATACAGATTTTATCAATAGGAACGGGCTTTAGCCCGTTTTTTTATTATGGATCAAATTCATCCGGCTTTAGCCAAAACTCTAAACCACCCCGTCAAAAATTCTTTGAATGTTTTGCCACCCCTCCGGAGGAGGGGAATATTTTGCCGGTTTATTTATGGCAGCTAGAAATTTGGATTAATCTCTTCTGAATGTGAAAATGGAATGTCTTATCCTTTCAAATCCAAATCAGCGAGAGATGATCATTCAATAGAAAAAGGTTTTATTCATATAGAAAATTAACAATTCATAGAAAATTGTGTCTTTTTAAAAAATCCCTGACAAAAAAGTGGAAATTTTTATAAACTTAAAATCACCCCATTTTCCTTCAATTGTTGTATCGGTTTTGAGAACCAGAATAACTCAAAATCATCAAAATTTTCTTCAAATTGATTTTTAAGTTGTTGAATTGTAGGTTTTTTAGAATTTTCAATAGCATTCTCTTCCAATACATTCATCAGCCATTTTGCTTTTTCCTGTTCCAGTTCCACCTTCACAATATTGGTTTTTAAGTGGAATGTAAGAAGCGTATACGTACCTGAATATTTCTTTTTATTTTTTACGCGATTCTCAGCGATTACATTTTTGGTCAAAAAGACAACTTTTGAATTTGCTTTCAGACTGAACTGCCCATCTTCCAAAAGACAGTCATGAATATAATCCGGGTGAATGGTAGTCCTTGGAATTTTAAAATCAAACCAATCCTGAAGCGGCAGTTCGAAATTGACTCCATGCATATAATTGAACAGAGACTTTTTTAATCCGAAGCTGAACTTATTGTGATCGATTCCGGTTTTATCTTTAAAGTCAATATCATTATTAGCAAACAAAATTTCTTGTTTTACCGGAACTACTCCAAAATCTTCCGGGCTCATTCCAACGGGTGAGTGAGCAGTCATTGCGAACTGATGCCAGAATCCACTTTGAAGAATTCCCATCTCAAACATTTGTCTTACCATTTCAAGGGAGTCTACAGTTTCCTGAATGGTTTGGGTAGGATAGCCATACATCAGATACGCATGAACCATAATTCCTGCTTCTGTAAAATTTCTTGTTACATTGGCAACCTGTTCCACAGAAACTCCTTTATCAATTAATTTCAGCAGTCTGTCACTTGCTACTTCAAGTCCACCGGAAACAGCCACGCATCCTGAAAGCTTCAGAAGATAACAGAGATCACGGGTAAAGCTTTTTTCAAAACGGATATTGGTCCACCAGGTAACCACCAGATTTCTTCGGAGAATTTCCAGAGCAACCTCTCTCATAAGGGCAGGTGGAGCAGCTTCATCTACAAAATGGAATCCTGTCTCACCGGTTGTACGGATCAGTTCTTCAATCCGGTCTACCAGAATTTTCGCAGAAATAGGTTCGTAGATTTTAATATAGTCTAAAGAAATATCACAGAATGTACATTTTCCCCAGTAGCATCCGTGTGCCATCGTCAGTTTGTTCCATCGTCCGTCGCTCCATAAACTGTGCATCGGATTGGCGATTTCGATAACGGAAATATATTGATCCAGTTTTAAATCTGTATAATCAGGAGTACCTATTTCAGACTGTTTGAAGTCGTGTCTTCTAGAATTATTCTTGTAAACAACTTCATTATTTTCTAGAAGAAAAGTTCTTTTAAATTCACCTTCCCCGGCGGTAATTTCTAAATTTTGGTGAAGAAGTTCCAATGGAAGCTCACCGTCATCTAAAGTAATAAAATCAAAAAATTCAAATACTCTCTGGTCTTTAACTTCTCTTAATTCTGTATTGGGAAATCCTCCTCCCATCGCAATTTTAATGTGAGGATAATGCTTTTTGATCCATTGGGCACATTTGAATGCTGAATACAAATTACCAGGAAACGGAATGGAAAAACAAACAAGCTTTGGCTGAAAAGTTTCAATTTTTTCCTTAAGAATTTTTAAAGTAAACTCATCGATAAATGTAGGTTCACCAGATAATTTCGAATATAATTCATCAAAAGAATTGGCACTTTTTCCAAGGCGTTCTGCATATCTGCTGAAACCAAAATCGGAATCGATATTTTCCACAATATAGTCGGAAATATCTTCAAGGTATAGAGTTGCCAGATGTTTGGCCTTATCCTGAAGTCCCATATTTCCAAAAGCAAATTCCATATCATCCAGCTGGTTGAAACGGGAAGCTTCGGGAAGAAAGTTCATGCTACAGATCTGTCTTGCTAATGTAGGAGTTTTATCCTGTAAAAAAGTAATGACCTGATCTATTGTTTTTAAATATTCTTCTCTTAAGGCATAGATTCTCTGAGAATTTTCAGAGGTGCTATGAAGGTCAATTTCTTTACTGAAAACCTTCTGAATTCCATCCTTTGAAAATAATTCCAAAATAACATCAATCCCCAAATCTACCTGATAGCTTGAAATATTCTTGGTATTTAAAAATCCTTTTATATAAGCTGTTGCAGGATAAGGAGTATTAAGTTGGGTAAACGGCGGAGTAATAAGAAGCAGGTCTTTCAACAGAAATTTTTTGCAAAGTTATTCCAAAGTTTTTTTAGAAAAAAATTTTTTCCCCTGATTATAAACAGTGAAGAAAAGTCTTTAGAGATATTGCATTTATTACTATTCGATTTTTTTGATTCTTCTTATTTCCAATCCATGGAAGCAGCAAAGCATTTTAGAATAAATTAGAAGGTTTATTAAACAAAGCATCTGGAGAATTGCTGTCAATAAATGTTAAGAAAGCATCTTCGTCAAAGTATCCGTCTACATCAAGAATTTCAGCTTTCAGCAATCCGATTTCGCCAGGTTTTTCAAGGCTTATATTTTCAATAAACTTTCCGGTCTTGCCTGTTATTTCATTATGGAAACTGATTAAGTATCTGGAATAAATATTACCTTCAGCCACCGTGTAATGTCCGTTTTCTGCAATGAGAGAAGTCATAATGCTTCCTCCGATGTATGTTTCATTATCATTCCCCGAAGCACCAAACAATACTTTTGAGGTCACATTTCCGGAGCAATATAATGAACCGTTGATGATAATATTTTCCGCCTGTATATTACCGGTAACAATAAGGACAATATAATCCTCCACAAAAAGTTTCTCCGACAAGTGAAGATCACTATCGATAAGAATGATTTTATACCCTTCATCTTCTGAAGTAATCAGTTCCAGAGAAGTGTTGCTTTCATTTTGTATAAGAACAATTTCAGGAGCATCGTTTTCATTATTGATGTACAGGGAAGCGTCCTTTAACTTTTCTGCTGTTTCATCGTCCAGCATTTCGAAAAATTTAGTAAGGCTTTCTTCATCTATGCCGCTTTCATTGAAGAAATTGTTTTCCAGGGCTTCGTGAGCAATGCTGTATAGGTTTTCTGATTTTTCTTTGAGTTGTTTGTATAATTGGTCTTTGGTAAGTTTTTGCAATTCTTTCATCGGTTTTTAAAAGTATATACATTATCTATTCAGTGGGGGAAACACCTGTTAATAGACTGATGCAATATAGTCAGATAAATTATGTTACGCCAGAAAGAGATGTATTTTTTCAAATATTTTTTTATCGATGATTTCCTGAGCTGCTAGATCAGATTATTTCATACAAAAACCGAACTCATAAAGAAGTCCGGCTTTTGTATGATAATTTATAAGGGTTAAACATGGCCTATTTTCTTTTGATCCCCAATTACATTCAAGGTAACTCCGAAAAGAATTAGAGTAATCCCGATGAGTAAATTAGGAGTAAATTTTTCATGAAATATCAGGACACTGATTAATACAGCGACTACAGGTTCCAAAGCTCCTAAAATAGCAACCGGAGTAGAACCTATATATTTAATAGCAAATACCAAACATAAGCTGGAAATAACTGTAGTCAAAAATGCAAAAATAAGAAAGTTAATAAAAATTTCTGTTGAAGGAATAGCAAAAGATTCATTAGCCATCAAAGCTTTGGTCATAAAGAACATTGAGGTGAAAAGCATAGAATAAAACGTAAGCTTAAATCCTGAAACCTTGATATTCGATTTGTTGACAATGACCATATATAATGCATAGAATAGTGAGCTGAGCATTACAATTCCCAATCCTGCAAAATTAATTTCCAGTCCGTTTCCTTTTAAACATAAAACAATGACTCCAGCGAAAGCAAGAAGTAATGATGCTCCCGATAGTCTGGTTAATCTCTCTTTGTAAAAGAAAAGCATGATGAGTGCTACAATAATCGGGTAAATAAATAAAACGGTAGAGGCAATTCCTGGCGTGAGGAAATCATATCCTAAAAACAGAAACTCCGAAGAAAGGGCATAGCAGATTCCAAGGATGGCCAGAATTAGGGCTTCTTTTTTATTGATTTTAAAACTTTCTTTGGAATACAGCAAATATCCTCCCACCATTAAAGCTGAAAAGAAAAATCTGTAAAACAGCGTGATATCCATTGAAAAGTGTGCCTGCTTAACAGGCAGGATAAAAATAGGAATCATACCATATGAAACGGCTGATAAAATTCCCAGCGTGTAACCTCTAAGTTTCATTTGCTTTTATAGTTATTAAACAAAAAAGCCACTGAATCAATCAGTGGCTTTTTTTATTTTTATGAATTAAATCGGTTTAAAACTTAATCCTTGTTCCTGCAGTAATTTTTGTTCCTGCTCTTTGTAGTAGCCACCTACTAACTTATCATGAATTGCTTCAAACGCTGCCAGAGTTTCATTGATCTCTGCATCGGTATGAGAAGCGGTAGGAATAAGCCTTAAAAGAATCATTCCCTTCGGAATGACCGGATATACCACCACAGAGGTGAAGATACCATAATTCTCTCTTAAATCTTTTACCAATAGAGTAGCCTCTACAGGAGTTCCCTGCATCATTACCGGAGTTACACAAGTATTCGTGTCTCCAATATTGAATCCTCTTTCTGTAAGTCCGTTCTGTAGTTTGTAAACATTCTCCCAAAGTTTAGCTTTGATTTCAGGTCTTGATCTCAATAGCTCCAGTCTTTTTAATCCTCCGATTACCATTGGCATCGTAAGAGATTTTGCAAAGATTTGTGATCTTAAGTTGAATTTCAGATATCTGATGATTTCTTTGTCACCCGCAAGGAATGCTCCGAAACCAGCCATTGATTTTGCAAATGTAGAGAAATAGACATCGATCTGATCGTTACAGTCCTGCTCTTCACCTACACCGGCACCTGTTTTACCAAGAGTTCCGAAACCGTGGGCATCATCTACTAAAAGTCTGAACTGGTATTTAGATTTAAGATCACAGATCTCTTTGATTTTACCTTGTTGTCCTCTCATCCCGAAAACACCTTCTGTAATCACAAGAATACCTCCTCCTGTTTCTTCAGCTACCTTGGTTGCTCTTTGAAGGTTTTTCTCAAGACTTGCCATATCATTATGCTTGTAGGTAAATCTTTTACCGGAATGAAGTCTTACTCCATCCACGATGCAGGCATGAGAATCCATATCATAAACAATCACATCATTTCTGCTTACCAAAGCATCAATGGTAGAAACCATTCCCTGGTAACCGAAATTCAATAAATATGCTGATTCTTTTTTTACGAAGTCTGCCAATTCTCTTTCCAGCTGAAGATGCTGGTCTGTTTCTCCGGACATTGCTCTTGCTCCCATTGGATAGAACATTCCATATTCTGCAGCCGCTTTCGCATCCGCTTCTATTACTTCAGGGTGATTACACAGCCCTAAATAGTCATTAGCACTCCAGAAAATTACTTCTCTCCCCTGAAATTGCATTCTCGGGCCGATAGGTCCCTCTAATCTTGGGAAAATAAAATACCCTTCACCATAATCTGCAAATTGTCCAAGTGGTCCTGGATTTTCTTTTATTCTTTCAAAAATATCCAACATTGTATCGTAATTTTTAAGTAATAAAGCCTTTTTTGTCTGAATACGCAAAAGGCTTTATTTATTTGTATCGTGATTTTATTCGTTCTTATTTGATAAACTCGGTTTTGAAAACTTCGTCATAGTTGTGAACACAGTTGTTAACAAATCCTTGTTCTGCCATCCATTTGTCACTGTATACTTTAGTGATGTATCGGGAACCGTGGTCAGGATAAATCAAAACAACTACGTCATTTTCTGTAAGTTCATGAGACTGGGCATACTGCATCAATCCCTGGGTTACAGCTCCGGTAGTATAACCTCCCATAATAGCTTCTTTCAAAGCAATTTCACGGGTTCTGTACGCCGACATTTCATCATTTACCCTTACAAACTCATCTACCTTGTCAAAAAGCAGGGCAGAAGGGATCAGGTTTTTACCCATTCCTTCAATCTGATAAGGATGTACATCTTCTTTGTGGATTTCTCCTGTCTCGTGATAGCTCTTTAGAATAGAACCATCAGCATCAACACCAATAATTTTGATATCAGGATTTTTTTCCTTCAAGAATTTGGCAGAGCCGGATAGCGTACCACCAGTTCCTGTACAAGCGAAAAGGTGAGTGATCTTACCTTCTGTCTGTTCCCAAATCTCGGGACCTGTTGTCTGATAGTGTGCATCAATATTAAGTTCGTTAAAATATTGATTGATGTAAATAGAATTAGGAGTTTCCTGAGCGATTCTTTTAGCTACTTCATAATATGATCTCGGATCATCTGCCGGTACATTGGCCGGGCATATATATACCGTGGCTCCCAATGCTTTCAGATAAGCAATTTTTTCAGGTTTTGTTTTATCACTTACTGCAAGAATACATTTATATCCCTTAATGATACACACCATCGCAATAGAAAACCCGGTGTTACCGGAAGTAGTTTCAACAACTACAGAATCTTCCTTTAAAAGGCCTTTTTTCTCTGCGTTTTCTATAATATGAAGTGCGATTCGGTCTTTGGTGGAATGTCCAGGATTATATGATTCTAACTTGGCATAAATGGTTGCTGGAATATCTTTTGTCACAGTATTTAGCTTCACCATCGGAGTGTGTCCTATCAGGCCAAGAATATTATCGTAAACATTACTCATTATTTGTTATTTTCAATAAAAATCTGACTGCAAAAATACAAAAAAATAAATAATTACTAAACTTTTGTTTGATTTCTAGGGCATAGTTTGTAAAAAAATATTTTAGTATTTTCAGTTTTGACACGAGTATAATCGCAAATACTGCGCCAAAATTTTTAAATTTTGTTAAAACCCGCATAAAATAAGATAAAAGCCTTATTTTCGCATAATTGATTTAATACTATGAAAAATTGGACTTTTAGGCAATGGAACACCGTTTCAGGATGGGTGATTTTCGTTATTGCTTTCTTCACGTACTTGTCCACCATAGAACCCAATTTCAGTTTTTGGGATTGTGGCGAGTACATTTCTTCTGCAGTAAAACTTGAAGTAACGCACGCTCCCGGAGCTGCTTTATTCCAGATAGTGGGTGCCGTGGCAGCCATTTTTGCATTAGGGAAAGGCGAAAACTATTCTATCGTGATCAACGCGATGTCTGCATTGTTCAGTGCGCTGACTATTTTATTTTTGTTTTGGACGATCACTCATTTTGTGAGAAGACTTTTAAACAAAGATTTTGAAGAAATTACAAAACATCAGGAAATCTCTATTTTATTTGCCGGAGCGGTAGGAGCACTTTGCTTTACGTTCTCAGATACATTCTGGTTTTCGGCAGTAGAGGGAGAGGTTTACTCTATGGCTTCTATGTTCATTGCGCTTTTGGTCTGGTTAATCACCAAATGGGAGAATGAGTATCAGGCGGGAGACAGTGAAAGATGGATTATTCTTATTTTCTTCGTTCTAGGACTTTCTGTGGGAGTGCACATGATGTGTATGCTTGCAATTCCTGCCGTATGTCTGGTATACTATGCAAGAAATTACAAGTTTACCTGGAAAAACTTTATCTGGGCAAACCTAATTACACTGGGAATTTTGATTATCGTTTTCAAAATTATCTTCCCTCTAATTATGACAATGTTCGGAAGACTTGAGATTTTCTTTGTGAATGGTCTTGGACTTCCTTTCCACTCCGGAACAATTGCAGCATTTGTTTTAATGGTAGCGATCTGCTATTTCTTAATCAAATATGCAAAAAAAGCAAAAAGAAATATCTACCAGACGGCTGCATTATCTGTAGTTTTCATGATGATCGGATTCTCCTGCTGGATGGTTATTCCTATCAGAGCCAATGCGAATCCGCCAATGAACCTTAATGATCCGGATACAGCAATCGGGATGTTGGATTATTATAACAGAGAGCAGTATGGTGACTGGCCAACAATCTACGGACAAAACTATACAGCATTTCTGGATGCTAACGGAATTGAGAAAAACGAAGACGGAAGCTTTAAGACACAAAAAACCGGAGAAATCTACGAAAAAGACGAAAAAACCGGAACCTACAGAAAAACCGGAGACCGTTTCAATTATGTATTCAACAAGTCTCAGGTAAGCTTAATGCCAAGAATGTTTAATGAGGATAAGGATGTAATGGCCAACTATATTTCTATGTATGGTGCTCCTGATTTTACATTCAACTATGCGAATGAAGATGTGGCAGACAATCCACAGGCAAAGCAGATTTTTGATGAACTGAGAGCGAAATATGAAGACAAATCCATTACAGCTTCAGATTATCTGAAAGTAAAACCTTATAACCTGATCAATGTTCAGAAGCCTTCATTCCTTCAGAATATGGATTATTTTATTACGTTCCAGAACGGATATTATTTTGTAAGATACCTGATGTGGAACTTCGTAGGAAGACAAAATGATCTTGAAGGAAACATGGAAAGCACAAAAGGAAACTGGATTTCCGGTATTCCTTTCATTGATAATGCTACTGTAGGAAATCAGGATAAAATGCCTGCTAAATTCAAGAATGAAAGTACAGTAAAATTCTTCTTCCTTCCATTAATTCTAGGATTGATTGGGTTCTTTTTCCAGTTGAACAGAGACTTTGGAAGATTCTATGCACTATTATCTTTATTTATTTTAACAAGTGTAGGAATTGTTTTCTATACAGGGGTAAAACCTTTTGAACCGAGAGAAAGAGATTATGCGATGGTAGGTTCTTTCTATGCATTTGCGATCTGGATCGGTTTGGGTGCCGGAGCTATTCTTTGGTTCTTACAATCTAAAATAAAATCAAACGGGGCCAATATTGCTCTGGGAGTGGTTTTATTAGGAGTACCATTCATGATGGGCTTCCAGAACTATAATGTTCATGACAGAAGCAACAGATATACTGCATACGACTATGCGTATTCAGTGTTGAAATCATTACCGAAAAACGATATCCTTTTCGTTTACGGAGATAACGATACTTACCCGGTTTGGGCTATTCAGGAGACAGAACAGTTCAGGGATGATGTGAAGGTAGTTAACTTTACCCTTGCTTCAACTCCATGGAATCTGGATCAGATCAAAAGAAGAACGTATAATGCAATGGGAATCCCTAGCCAGCTGACACACGACGACTATAGAGATGGGGTAAACGACCAGATCTATATGATGAAGAAGGAAGATTGGGAAGGTGTTTTCTCTATGTTGAAAGAACAGGGAGCTCCGGAAACAGAATTCCAGTCTTTCAGAAAATATCTTACTCAGGATTCTTTAACTTTGAAACAGGCGATTGAATTCATTAAATTCAAATCTCCTGAAAAAGACGAATTGTTGAAAATGTATTTCGGGGAAGAGAAATTTGAAAAATACAATATCCTTCCGGTAAACAAATTCATCCTTCCTGTTAATAAAGAAAATGCTTTAAAAGCAGGAATTATCAACAAAGAAGATCTTCCAAACGTAGCCAATCAGATTATGATTACTTACAAAGGAAATACGCTTTATAAGAACAACCTGATTTTGATGGATCTTTTAGCGAACTTCGACTGGAAGCGTCCGATCAACTTCTCGTCAGGAGGTATTTACGACAGTGAGAATATTTTCTATCTGAACGATTATCTTCAGTTTGACGGATTCAGTTACAGATTAATTCCTATCCAGACACCTCCGAGCGCTGATGGAGATATGGGACGAGTAGATGCCAATTCTCTTTATAATGTAGTGAAAAGCTTCAGATGGGGGAACTTCAAAAACTTAAATGCTCACTTTGATGAAACGGCAACTTCCAATATCATCAGCTACAGAATGTCAGCAAGCAGAGCGGCGGCAGCCCTTGCGTTAAGCGGACAGAAAGCTAAAGCATTAGAAATTCTCGATCTTGCAGCGAAAGAAATTCCAGCAGAGAAATATAATGATCCTCGTTCTTTAAGTTCAATTGTTTCAGGATACATCATTGCAGGTCAGGAGCAGAAAGGTCTTCAGCTTGCTGAGGTACTTAAGAAAGGAATCTTTGAAGAGTATGATTATTATTTAAGTCTTTCTAAAGCAGATCAAAGCTATTTGAGAAGACAGATGAGAACAAAACCCATGGAATATTCTCTTGTGGTTTCTGCGGTAACAGATGCTTATACCAAGATCGGACAGAAGGAAAAAGCATATGCTTATCTGGTAAAATCCATAGAGCCGATTGACAAGAAGTTCAATGTATTTATCAAAGATCTTCAGGAAATGGGAAGAGATAAGGCGATGAAAGAGTCTGAAAATGTTCAGCAGATCACACCATTCTATCAGTACTTATTTGATGTCATGGAACCTTATGATTCTACGTATTCAAAAGAAAAGGAAAGTCAGATTACCAACGCGATTATCAAAGCGACAAAATAAAAATACTTTAAAACGGAACTTCGGTTCCGTTTTTTTATTATTGGCAATCATGAATATTAAGGTTATATTTGTGAAAGTAAAAATACATAATGTCCGAAACACAAAATAGCAAATTCCCAATCTATGCCGTCATTGCTACGGTTCTTTTTAAGCTTCTTTTTTTATTAACGCACTACATTCAGGAAGATGCATTTATTACCTGGAGGGTTGCCCAGAATCTGTTGGATTACGGAGTCATTGGCTTCAATGGAGATACCAGGATTTCTGCTTCTACCACACATCTGTATGTATTTGTATCCTATATTTTCAATCTTATTTTTGGAAAAGAAAATTTTATTGAGCCCCTTTTGATTTTTAATTCTCTACTGTTTACTGTAGGAACGTTATGGCTGTCTCATTTGGTTTTAAAAAATCCATGGCATAAAGCAATTTTTATATTTCTGATCGGGATTTTGCCGCCATCCATTAAAATTTCAATCCTTGGAATGGAGTATGGAATCCTGTTTTTTCTGGAGATGGCATTGCTGTATTATGGTTTCCATAAAGGGAAAAAATGGGTGGTGACCCTTCTTCCTGTTTTAATTATGTTTACAAGGATTGATACAGTAATCTTCCTGGGAATTGTATTTCTTGTAGATCTATTCTGGAACAGAAAAATCAGATGGAATTATATTTTTGGCGGAGCTCTTGGAGTCTTAGCTACGGTTGCTTTCAACTGGTTCTACTTTGGCGAACTGGTGAACAATACCATTACTGCAAAAAAATTACTTTACAGTGAAAATTTTACGATTCAGCAGCATATCGGATATTTCTTTAAAAGTTTCGGAAACTTCTGGGGAATGCTGAAAGTTCCGGGAGATTTCAATCCTATGACGATTGTAGTGTTGATTTTTGAATTGCTTTGCTTTATCTATCTGATCAGACAAAGAGAAAAAAGAAACTACTTTTTGTGGATGATTTTTCTTTTCGGATGGGCAAAACAAATCATTTTCATTTCTCAGAAGAGCTTGTTTGACTGGTATTATTGGGTGCCGCAGCTTTTACTTTTTGTTCCCGTTCTTATTTTTGTACTGGAACAGAAAGAGAGGAGAAACCTGTGGCTGTCATTGCTTGTTATATTCTATATCTTCCCAATGCTTGTCTTCCAGACGGTTCACTGTATTGCGACAGGAAACGGAGAGTGGAACTACCGCAGAACAATTGGTACATTTTTAAATCAATATGAGAAGGATAAAAACCAGTGGATTTTATTGGAGCCGGCAGGTTATGTGCCCTATTTTTCAGGATTAAAAACGATTGATGAGGTTGGATTGGTTGATAAACAGATTCAGGAGGAAATTAAAAAAGATAAGGTCAATTACTGGATCAACACGGTAAAAAACAGAAAACCGAAATATCTTCTTTCTTATCAGAATTTATACGAAGAAAAGAATGCCAATTCAGAGTACTATAAAACTCATTATAAGCTTCTGAAAGAATTCCGTGTGAAAGATCATCTGAAAAGTGATCATAAAATTCTGGAAAAAATTTACCATCTTAAACCTTCCGGAACAGACTATAATTTGTACATTAGGGTTGATTAAAAGATTGAAATATTTAAAAATTGAAAGAATTCAGAAAAAAGTTTTATAATAACTCTTTCACACTAATACTCTCAAAACCTCCGACCCAACAATCACTGCAACCTAATATCTAAAACCTAAAACCTGAAAAAAAATGAAATACTGTGCTTTTCTTCGTGGCGTCAACGTAAAAGGAACCAATATGAAAATGGCAGATGTATGCCAGGTTTTTAAAGATGCAGGAATGAAAGAGGTAAGTTCCATACTGGCTTCCGGAAATATTGTTTTTTCGTCAGATAAAAATACGACAGAATTAAAAACTATTCTGGAAAAAGCGATGTCGCAACATTTTTCTTATGAAGCTTTTTTGTTTGTGAAATCTCAGAAAGAAACTGAGGTTTTCTGGAACAGTATTCCTTTTGAAAAAAAAGACGAGCTTCATATTTATGGGTTTGTCGGAATTCCCGGAGTGGAAAAGATTTTAATGGAAGAGTTTCAGAAAGCAGGTCAGGTAGAAAATGAAAAGGCTGCAATCGTTAATGATATATTTTACTGGCAGGTTCCGAAAGGAAATACCTTAGATTCTACCTTCGGGAAAGTATTAGGTAAAAAGAGCCTTAAAGATCAGTTTACCAGCAGAAATGTGAATACGTTTGAGAAGATTTTGAAAAAATTCTAAATATATCATTGCAGATGCTTCGACAAGCTCAGCATGACACCGCTAAAAAATAACGTTAATATGATGTGGCTTCGACTTAGGTTTTTGTACATTGATGGTTTATACTTTGTATTATAATTTTCACATTAATAAAACAGCTAGTATTAGGGTTGTCATGCTGAGCTTGTCGAAGCATCCATCAATTATAACTTATCCAGTGCCGATTAACAGTTAGTATTAGAGCTGTCATGCTGAGCTTGTCGAAGCATTTATCACTTATCAATTATCCAGTGCCGATTAAAAGCTAGTATCAGAGCTGTCATGCTGAGCCTGTCGAAGCATCTATCAATAAATAATAAGAAATCCAAAAGCCAAAAACTATTGCAACCATAGCCTGTTAAAGCAATCAAATAATTTCCATTTGTGAAACTTTCTCAGTATTTTTACTGAACTTTTTAATTACAACAAAATGATTCAGTATTTAGATAATATTTCGCACAAAGATTCAAAAAACTTTTTCCTTATTGCCGGACCTTGTATTATTGAAGGGGAAGATATGGCATTAAGAATTGCTGAAAAAGTAATCAGCATCACAGATAAATACAATATTCCTTATATTTTCAAAGGAAGTTTCAAAAAGGCTAACAGAAGCCGTGTAGATTCTTTCACAACCATTGGTGAAGAGAAATCTCTTGAAATCCTTAAAAAAGTAGGAGAGACTTTCAATATTCCTACCACAACAGATATCCATGAAAATGAGCATGCAGCATTAGCCGCACAGTATGTAGATGTTTTACAGATTCCTGCGTTCCTTGTACGTCAGACCGATCTATTGGTAGCGGCAGCCCAAACAGGAAAATGCGTGACTTTGAAAAAAGGCCAGTTCCTTTCTCCGGAAGCGATGAAGTTTGCGGTTCAGAAAATTACAGATTCCAATAACGAGAAAGTAGCCATTATTGAAAGAGGAAATTCTTTCGGATATACAGATCTGATTGTAGATTACAGAGGAATTCCTACGATGAGAGAATACGCTCCAGTGATTTTGGATGTTACTCACTCTTTACAACAACCTAATCAAAGCTCAGGCGTTACAGGAGGAAGACCGGATCTTATTGAAACCGTTGCCAAGGCAGGAATTGCAGTAGGAGCAGACGGAATTTTCATCGAAACGCATCCTACACCGGAAACCGCATTATCTGATGGTGCTAACATGTTAAGATTAGATTTATTAGAAGATTTGTTACAAAAATTGTCAAGAATTAGAGAATCGATTTTGTAATTGTTAAAAAAACATTAATTTTAGAAATTCTAAAACATTTCTTTTGAAAAAACTAGTTTTACCGCTAAGCCTTATGGTCCCTGTACTGTTTTTCTCCCAACAAAGGAAAAAAGATACAGCGACTACTAAAGTAACCGATATAGAGGAAGTTGTCTTCCAGAAAAAAGCAACAGGAAGAACCAATGACCTTACCAATGTAAGAATTTCAGCGAAAGAAGCGAAATCAGTAGCTTCGATTAATGGAGGAATTGAAGGATTGCTTAAAACATTACCTTCCGTAAACTCCAACACAGAGCTGTCCTCACAATATATGGTTCGTGGTGGAAACTATGATGAAAACCTTATCTACATTAATGATATTGAAATCTACAGACCTTTCCTGATCAGAAACTCTCAGCAGGAAGGGATGAGTATCATTAACCCGGATATGGTTTCCGCAGTGAATTTCTCTGCAGGAGGATTTGAAGCCAAATATGGTGATAAAATGTCTTCCGCTTTAAATATCTACTACCGAGAGCCAGAAAAATTTGAAGTTTCAGGTGAGGCCAGTTTAATTGGAGGAAGGCTGACAACTGGTTTGGCTTCCAAAAATAAAAAATTTACCGCCTTATTTTCCGGAAGATACAGAAATACCAATCTTGTTCTTAATACCTTAAAAGAAGATACCGATTTTAATCCAACATATTGGGATTTCCAGTCTTATCTGAATTATCATGTCAGTGATAAATTTACGATGTCATTCATCGGATATTATTCCAAGAATGATTATGAGATGATCCCAAGGGCAAAAAGTGTTACTTTCGGAAGTCTTCAGCAGCCTATTACCGTTAATATTGGATATGGAGGTCAGGAAAATGACCAGTATAAAAACATGATGGGAACATTCTCTATGAACTATAAGCCGGCAGATAAGTGGAAGCTTACTCTGGATGCCTTTGCTTATCAGAACAGAGAAAGAGAATATTACACGATACAGTCAGCATACGAGCTTCAGACCTTTGATCCTGTGACGCAGCAGCCTGTCACATCTTTCGATGTTGGAGGGCAGATAGAACATGCAAGAAATGATTTGTTTGTAAGAACATACGGAACACAGTTCAGAGCAAAATTCTCTCCCAATGTCAATACAGACTTTGAGGTTGGATTTAAATATGAAAAAGAAAATCTGAAAGATCTTACCAATGAATGGAAATTGGTAGATTCTGCAGGATACAGTATTCCAAGACCGGAAGTCATTGATCCTAGAACCGGAACTACAGGAGATCTCAAGCTTGCTTATTATATTGCCGGACAAAATAATATCGAACCGACAAGACTTTCTGCCTATGCACAGTATTCTCAGAAATTCTATTGGGGAGCCAGTAAAGTATTTGTGAATGCAGGAGTACGTGTGGCCAACTGGAGTTTCAATAAAGAAACCATATTCTCACCAAGAGCTCAGTTTGCGATCAAACCGGATTGGGACAGTGATATGTTGTTTAAAATTTCAGGAGGAATCTACTATCAGGCTCCTTTCTATAAAGAAATCAAGGATTTAGATGGTAATTTTAACTCCAATATAAAATCACAACGCTCTATTCAGGTCATTCTTGCCAATGATTACGAGTTCGAGATGTACGACAGACCATTCAAACTGACAACGGAACTTTATTACAAGAAAATGGATAACCTGATTCCTTATTATATGGATAATGTAAGGATTCGTTATTCCGGGCAAAATAATTCAAAAGGATATGCTTATGGTATCGATACCAGACTATTCGGAGAATTTGTTCCGGGTGTGGATTCATGGTTGTCTGCAAGTTATGCCAGAGTGTATGAAAATATTGATGGAAGAGGAGATATTCCAAGACCTACAGATCAGAGGCTGAGGTTTGCGATGTTCTATCAAGATTATATGCCAAGCTTCCCGTCTATGCGTGTGAACCTTACTTTAGTATATGCTATGGGATTACCTACGGGAGCTCCCGTAATGTTTAACAGCAACGGACAACCGGATTTTGGTTCAGCTTATAATTATCAGCAGACGCTGCCTTCTTATAAAAGAGTAGACTTAGGATTGACAAAGGTATTTATTGATCCGAAAGAAAAAAATAAGAGATCGGGTTTCTGGGGTAATTTTGAGGAACTTACATTAGGTGTTCAGGTTTTCAATGCATTTAACATTAACAATACTGTTGCGAACCAATGGATCACAGACTATAACAGTAATTATATGTATCCTGTTCCGGTACGTCTTACGGGACGTTTCTTTAATGTGAAGCTGGAATTCAAACTATAGAATTACTATCAAAAATAAAAATAGCAGAAAGCTTCCGAAAATCCGGAAGCTTTTTTGTTTACCCGAATTTTATAACAACATTACCAAATTCTATAACAACGGTTTCAGAGATATTTTTATCTTTGTCTTACCAATGAAAAAGATTCTTGCCATATTGTTTTCTATTTTCTACTTCGGGTTTTCTTCCGGAGCAGCTTTTAGCATTCATTATTGTATGAAAGAATTGGTTTCTGTAAGTCAGAAAGCGGATGATATCTGTGCAAAATGTGGTGTTAAGGAAAAAAAAGGATGCTGTAAAACAGAGATCAAAATCGTAAAAGTAGACGATTCCCAGAAATCTGATTATCTGAACGTTGATTTCTTAAGTGCAGTTTCAGAGATACCGGTGAAACATCAGTTTTCCGCTATTGATAAGTCTTTTTCTGCCACCAAATTTACTCAGATCCAGATCAATGCACCGCCTGAAAGCCGGCCGGTACCTATTTACATCAATCATTGTAATTTTAGAATTTAGAATTTGTCAGTCGTTTCTGGTATAATATATACTGTTATGAGCGACATGCTCTGACGCATTTACTGATGCGTAATCCATTATTCTTTATTAAAAATTAATTCTAAAATTTAAAACAATGAAAAAATATATCATCACAGCAGCTTTATCATTATTCTCAATCGTTTCATTATCTGCACAATCTAAAAAGGATGCTCAGGTTTCTAAGCTCTACCAAAATTATATTGCTATCAAATCAGCGTTAGCTTCAGATGATGTGGACAAAACTTCAAAAGCTGCAACAGAATTTATTAAAACAGCTTCTGTTATTGATTATAAAGTAGTTTCAGAAGGAAACCTTAATATTCTCAGAAAAGATGCTTCTGCCATTTCGGATGCAAGAACTATTGCTACACAAAGGGAAACTTTTTTAAACCTTTCAGACAATATGATTGCTCTGACCAAGGAGTTTAAACTTTCTGAAAAACCAGTCTACGTTCAATATTGCCCAATGGCAGACGGAAGCTGGCTAAGCGATGAAAAACAGATCGTTAATCCATATTACGGAAAGTCTATGCTTACATGCGGAAGTGTAAAGTCGGAGATTAAATAATTTCCGTACTATTCTTTAAAATAATGAGTTGCAGAGTTTAAGTTGTAATTAACTTTAAACTTTGCGACTTCTAAAAAGTTCGAAATATTATGAAAAAGCTGATAATGTTTCTGGTACTTTTATTCTCCGTATTGACTTTCGCTCAAACTACAAAAAACGTTTATACTTGTCCGATGCACCCAGAAGTGGTGTCTTCCCAACCTGGAGACTGTCCGAAATGCGGAATGACTCTGGAGAAGAAAACTGTTGCTGTAAAGTCAAAAACAGTAACCAAGTCGGAAGCGAAATCAATAACAGAAGTAAAAGGAAAATCTTCAGAAACAAAAAAAATACAACCCCATTCTCAAATTACCTATGCATGTCCAATGCATCCGGAAGTTGTTTCAGACAAACCAGGAAAATGTCCTAAATGCGGGATGGAACTTGAGGAAAAAGAAAATCATTCTTCTACAGATAAACCCAAAGAAGAAGGTTCTGTTTTGAAAAGAAACTCTGAAAACGGGAGAATTACTTTTGGAGGTAAAACAGTTCGTTATGACCTTTATGTAAAAGATACCATTGTTAATTTCACAGGAAAAAACAGAAGAGCAATTGCAATCAATGGTAAACTTCAGGCTCCGACTTTATATTTTACTGAAGGAGATACTGCAGAGATTTATCTGCACAATATGCTTAAAGAAAATACAGGACTGCACTGGCACGGTGTGATTCTTCCCAACGAACAGGACGGAGTTCCTTATCTTACCACCAAGCCTGTAAAACCTGGAGAAACCCATTTATATAAATTCAGAATTTCTCAAAACGGAACGTACTGGTACCATTCTCACGAAGCACTACAGGAACAGATAGGAATGAACGGTATTCTGGTCTTCAAAAAAAGAGAAGGAGAACCAACAATAAAATACAATGCTGATATTCCGGTATTACTGGGAGACTGGAGTGATGATGATCCTATGCAGATTGCGAGAAGGCTTCATATGGCGAATACAGACTGGTATGCGGTAAAGAAAAATGCTGTACAGAGTTACTGGGAAGCAATTAAATCAGGAAACCTGGGAACAAAGGTATTGAATGAATGGAAAAGAATGGAAGCCATGGATGTAAGTGATGTCTATTACGATAAATTCTTAATTAACGGAACTCCAAGCTCTGATTATTCTAATTTAAAAGCTGGCGATAAAGTAAGATTAAGAGTTGCCAACGGAGGCTCATCTACCTATTTCTGGCTGAATTATGGCGGAGGAAAGATAAAAGTAGTGGGAAATGACGGAAATGATGTAGTACCGATAGAAGTTGATCGTCTGATTGTCGGAGTTTCCGAAACATATGATATTGAGGTAATCATTCCAGAAAGCAAAAGTTTTGAGTTCAGAGCGACTTCTGAAGACAGAATAGGACATGCTTCCCTTTGGCTGGGATCGGGTGAAAAGATAGAAGCTCCCAATCTTCCAAGGTTGATGCTTTTTGAAGGAATGAAAATGATGAACGGTATGATGGAAATGAGTGGAAATATGAAACCGATGAATATGACGATGGGAAATCAAATGATGGATATGAACGAAGTGATGTATCCCGAATTATCTGAAAATCAAAGAAAAACTACTGCAAAGCATATCAATGAGATGATGGGAGTGAAAACCAAAGAAGATAAGAAAGAAGATCATTCTCAACACTCAGGAATGGAGATGAAGGAAGAGAAAACAATCAAGAGGCTGTCTTATAATATTTTAAAGTCTCCTGAAAAGACAATTCTTCCTACAGACAGTATTCGGGAAATGAAATTTACGCTGGAAGGAAATATGAACCATTATCTGTGGACGCTGGATAATAAAACGGTAACAGAGACGGATAAAATTCTGATCAAAAAAGGAGAGGTTCTTAGAATTAAACTTTATAATAATTCCATGATGCGTCACCCGATGCACCTTCACGGTCATGATTTCAGATTAATTAATTCAAAAGGAGAGTATTCTCCATTGAAAAATGTAGTGGATATCATGCCGATGGAAACAGTAACAATAGAATTTGCTGCTAACCAGGACGGAGACTGGTTCTTCCACTGTCATATTCTATACCATATGATGGCAGGAATGGGAAGAATTTTCAGTTATGAAAACTCAAAACCCAATCCACAGCTTCCGAACAGAAAAATGGCCTGGAAAAACTTCATACAGGATAATAAAATGACCAGTTCTATGGCAATGCTGGATTTAGCAAGCAATAAGATCCACGCAGAAACAATGACGATGTTTGGACCTAGATGGGCTAATCTGAATGAGTTTCATACCAACTGGAATTTTGATCATTTTGAAGGAAGTGCAAAAGTAGGACGTTTCTTAGGAAAATTTCAATGGGCATTACCTTATGCAGGAATTAGAGTGCAAAAAAATCATGAGATTATGGAGAGACAGATGGCAGAAGATCTCGGAATGGAATTTCATGGGAAAAAGACCTGGTTTGGACAGCAGAAGGCCTCAAAAAATAGATTTGCATTCATTGTTGGTATGCAGTATGTATTGCCAATGCTGATTACTGCTGACGCAAGTGTTGATCAAAACGGAAAAGTGTTATTGGAGCTTAGCCGTGAAGATATAACGCTTTCCAGAAGGCTGAGAGGAAATTTTAGCATCAATTCAGATGGAGAATTTTCTACAGGACTTCGGTACATTGTTCAGAAATGGTTATCCCTTTCCGGAAACTATGATAAAGAAATAGGCTGGGGTGCAGGTGTTACTTTAACTTATTAAATTTAACTAAATTATATTAAAAAAAGCTGTCTCATTGAGGCAGTTTTTTTGGTTAGGTAAATGCTTGTATAAAGAATTTTTTTGTAAAGAATATATGATTCTACAAATGATATGAGTTTATGTAAAGACAAAAGCCACCTCATTTTCACGAGATGGCTTTATGTAATATATAGGATGCTTTTATTTAGAAGCTCCTACTGCTTTTTCAGTCTTTACTGGTGTATAAGTAACTTTTGAAATATCAACCGTCATTTCTTTCAGACGTTTTGCCACATTTTCAGGCATTTCTTTCTGATATCTTCCTCCGATTACTTCAGCAAGGAATTTTTCGGTTTCAGCATACATCGCCATACTGTTCACAGGTTTACGGAATCCGTGGCCTTCATCATCAGCAAGAATGTAGTTTACCTTTTTACCTTTATCACGAAGAGCGATGACAATCTGATCCGCTTCAGCCTGCTTTACCCTAGGATCATTAGCTCCCTGAACAATCAATAATGGTTTATTGATTTTATCTACACTGAATAATGGGCTTGCATCATGCATACGTTTTTTACCTTCCTCCGTTTTAGGATCACCTACCATACCATAAAGGAAAGCACGTGCAGCTTCCCAGTAAGCAGGAACAGAATCCAGTAACGTAAATAAGTTACTTGGTCCTACGATATCTACTCCTGCAGCATATACATCCGGAGTGAAAGCCAGACCGGCAAGTGTTGCATAGCCACCGTAGCTTCCTCCCATAATCACTACTTTATTTTTGTCTGCAATTCCCTGATCGATCAGATATTTTACGCCCCAGGTAATGTCATCCTGCATCAGTTTTCCCCATTGAAGATCTCCACCATTCTGGAACTTTTTACCATATCCGCCACTTGCTCTGAAGTTAGGCTGAAGCACGGCGTATCCTCTGTTGGCTAAAAACTGTACGGTTGAGTTATATCCCCAGTAATCTCTCGGACCTTTCGGGCCTCCATGAACCAACACCACTACAGGAACATTCTTACCAGATGAACCTACAGGTAAAGTCAGGTAAGCCGGAATTTCAAGTCCGTCACTACTTTTGTAGCTGATAGGAGTCATTGCTGCCAGATACTTTTCAACCTTTTTCAATTCTGTTCTTGGGGTATACTGGAAAATCAGCTGTTTTGTCTTGGCGTCGAAGAAATACGCTTCTGAAGCATATTTATCACCACCCACAGAAACCAGAAACTTAGAATAATCATTGGTAGAACTTGCAAAACCGACCTCTCTTCCAGGGAATTTACTTTGCAGGAATTTGTAATTAGCTTCCCAGGCTTTATCTTTCCAGTAATATTCTGTTTTATCTCCTGTGTAAGAGGTGTAAATCATTTTTCTTGTATTTCTGTCCATAAATAGTCCTCCGAAGTCCACTTTATCTTTAGGATCACTTTCTATTTTTGTAATTTGTTTTGTTTTCGGATCCATCAGGAATAGTGCGGATTTATCCAGATCTCCTTTGTTAGTTACCAGATAAAACTTAGAATTGTCTTCGTTCCAATTGGAGATATAAGCACTTTCCGTTACCAATGTTTCGTAAATGGGAGTCAGTTTATCACCTTCTTTATAAAAAAACTGGGTAGTTCCTTTATCATCCGTTTTGGAAAGAACTCTCAATTTTTCATCCCAGTCAAATTCATAGCTTGTGATACGGTCTGTATTTTCATAAATCTTTTTCAGCTCACCTGTAGAAATTTTCACCGAATATAGATCATGCCATGCTTTATCGCGGTTATTCAATCCAATCATCAACAAATCAGGATTTTTTCTGCTTGCCAGATAAATACTTGCAGTTACGTCTTTAAGCGGTGTAATATTTCTGGATTCAGGAACTCCTTTTGTTACTTTTGCCATTGGATCTACTGCAAAAATATTCATGTTTTCATCACCGTTATTATCTTTTACATACAGAATGTATTTTCCGTCTTCTGTCCAGAAATATCCATTCAACGGGCGTTTACTGTTTGTTAAAGGACGTGCTTTCTCAAAAGGCTCATCAATTTTTTTTACCCAGATATTCATAATCCCTTCATATTCTTTTGTAAAGGAAATCCATTTCCCATCGGGACTCAGTTGTCCTCCGGAAATTTCCGGGTTACCAAAGAATAAAGCTCTGTCCAGTACCGGGACTTCCTGAGCTTGTGCCGTATGAACTCCTATGAGCAGGAGCAATACATAAAAAAATTTTTTCATGTTGTTAATTTTTAGTTGTTATTAATAAATTGTTGATGATTTTTTAATTTTTTCCTTTAAACCTAATTTATCGAATATCTGCATTGCATTGACGGCCATCATAATTCCTGCTCCTACCGGTTTTATTTCAGGCGCAGATTCATAGATCGTGAAATCATACTGATGCTGTTTCAGTACATTTCCGAGGATAAGTCCTCCGATTCCGGCTCCGATAATAGAAATGGTGCTCATAAGTTAGGACCTGAATTTTAATTTATAAACTTAAAATATAACTCTCCGACACTTTTTTGAAACCGTACTTACTGAAAAAGTTGTGAGCGCCATGATTGTTGACTCCACTTTCTAATAAGATAAAACTGATATTCCAGCTTTTAGATTCATGAATAGCTTTCTCCAGCAGTTTACTTCCAAGAGACTGGCCTCTCACTGACTGATCCAGAAGCATATCCTCCAGAATGGCATACTTTTTAAATGGACTGTTGATGAGGTTGAAAACCATCATACCGACAATTTCTCCATTTTCATTTTCTGCAACCAGAATATTCAGTTTGGAACTGCCATCGGAATTAAAATCGGTGATCAGCTGTTCTGTCAGGATCAGTTCAAGATCAGGATTCCAGTGGTGTGAGTCTATGGCTCTGCCGGACATCATTTCGCCATGAGAAATATAAGCATCTGTTTTATGCGTAATGAAAAAGTCTACAAGTTCTTTCACGCGGCTTTTATCGGTAAGCCATTGGGTAGTATATTTCATGAGGTGATGGTTTTTATTTCAGATTTTTCAGCTCTTCCAGCAGTTTATTCTGTTTATTGATGAATTGATTGAGACTGTCTGTTTTCAGAGGATGGGCCTTTTGATATTTTTCAATTTCAGGAAGTGTTTTTCTGATTTTGAATACAAGGTATTGATCATGAAGTGTGGTCCTGTTTGCTTTTATTTTGGCGATGAGGTCTCTGATCGTCTGTGTTTTTACATCATATTTTTCAGCGCTTGCTTTTATCTCTTTTTCAATTTGTTTCTTGGTAATGGAATCTGTAATGGAACCGGATAATACAGTCGCATCATTATAGTATGTTTCCGATTTTTGAATAACATCATCATATTCCGAAATGGAGGTTTCCGTTTCCTTTTGAATATTTTCTATTCTTAAGTCAAGATCCTGTAAAGTTTTATCATTTTTTATAAGCTCCAGATAGATTTCCTGAACAAGATTTCCTTCACGTGAGGAGTATCTGGTATTTTTTTTAATAGCACCGGAAACTGAAGATTCAGCATTGTCAACTGCATTTTCTACCACAGGAGCGTGCTGCGATTTGTTTTCACTGCAGGAAAATAGAGACAAGGCAAGGATAGAAGCGAAAAGTATTTTTTTCATAGTATGTTTTGTTTTAGTTGAAAATCAGCATCATATCCAAAGCTATTAAAGTTAATCATTTCAATGCTAACGCAAGTGGATTAAAGGATATGATTTTAATTAGTTGAACAAACCCTGAAAAATGTTACATGAATAAAAAAACGGAGCCTGAAAACAGACTCCGCCTATAAAATTTTTTACGCTAAAATTATTTACCCAGATAAGATTTAAGAATCTTGCTTCTGGTATTGTGTTTTAGTCTCTTAATTGCTTTTTCTTTGATCTGACGAACTCTCTCTCTTGTAAGATCGAAAGTTTCACCAATTTCCTCTAAAGTCATTGGGTGTTTTCCGTTCAGTCCGAAGTACAATCTTACCAGATCAGCTTCTCTTGGCGTCAAAGTATTCAATGCTCTTTCAATCTCGATTTGCAGAGATTCAAGCATCAGATCTTTATCAGGACTTGGAGATTCTCCTGAACGTAATACATCATAAAGATTAGAATCTTCACCTTCTACCAAAGGCGCATCCATAGACAGGTGTCTTCCGGAGTTTTTCATAGATTCTTTGATATCTTCCTCGCTCATGTCAAGAACTTCAGCCAATTCTTCCGGAGAAGGTGGTCTTTCATTTTCCTGCTCAAGGTGAGCGTATGCTTTATTGATTTTGTTGATAGACCCAATCTTGTTCAATGGTAGTCTTACAATTCTTGACTGTTCAGCCAATGCCTGTAAAATTGATTGACGAATCCACCATACTGCATAAGAGATAAATTTGAAACCTCTAGTTTCATCGTACCTTTTTGCCGCTTTCATTAATCCTAAGTTACCTTCATTGATCAAATCGGGTAAAGAAAGACCTTGATTTTGGTATTGTTTAGATACAGATACTACGAAACGAAGGTTGGCTTTGATTAGTTTCTCAAGTGCGGCTCTGTCGCCTGCACGTATTCTTTGTGCCAATTCTACTTCCTCGTCCGCAGTGATCAGTTCCACTTTACCAATTTCCTGCAAATACTTGTCTAATGAAGCAGTTTCCCTGTTGGTAACCTGCTTAGTGATTTTTAATTGTCTCATTTATTTTATCCTCAAAAAAGAGTTACTATAATATATACGTATGAAAAGGTAAAAAGGTTACACAGGATTTAATATTTTTGTGCAAAGTATACTATAAAATGTATTAATGATTTTTTAATAACAGATTAAATAACTGATAACTAAATTGTTGTGTGTTTTGGTTTATCATTTAAAAAAATAAATATAAATTCTAAAAGAGGTAAGTTCATTTACAAACTTTATAATTTCCCCAAATCCTAAATCCTAAATCCTAAACCCTAAACAAAAAAAACGAAACCGAAGTCCCGTTTTTATCTCTAAGAGTTATATTTTAAATTGTTTTGGGTTAAATAACCCGAGCTTGCAACCCGAAATTCTACTTAGAAAAGTTCATTCAATACTTTTGCCAGTCTCAATCCTCCGTACAACAATTGTCTTTCCATCGTTTCATTGAACTTGTACTGATAGTCGTAAGATAGCTTAGAATCGTTTGGAGTCTGTGCATAGATTTTGTTGGCGATTTTATGAGAATCATACAACCAGTCTTCCAGTGTTCCGGATTGAATCTGTGCTACTTCTTCTTTAGATTTGATATCTAAAAGCTTGGAATATTCAGTGTAGCTGTATTTTTGAGAATCTACTAATTTCCCATCCCATACAGAGTGTAAATTGGTTTTTTCCCCGAAATAGGTAACGTTGATTTTGTTTCCTCCTAAATCTTCCGCTCTCCCTACGTGAAGTGGCTGTGCAAGATCTCCCATAATGTGGATGAGGAAGATTAAAGCAATTTTTCTGTCTTTTTCAGAAGTGTTTTTGTCTTTGATCTGGCTTGACAATATATTTACCTGAGTGTAAAGACTTGGTCCTGCCTGTGCTTTTAAATTTTGTTCAAAAGCTTTAAAATCAGTCATCGGATCAATGTTTACATAATGCCATGATGAAGCCTGCTTCCATGCACCTGTAGTATCAGATTTAATGAAATCCGGCCAGTTTGCCCAGTAAGCCAGACGCTCTTTTCCCATGATCTTTTTAATCTCTCTTCTTGCTTTGCGGGAAAGGTGGTTTTGTGCAATATCTGCAATCACTCTGTGTCCCGTTAATCCCCACGCATAAGAATAAAGTGAAGAGGCCATGAATGCTAAAATCAGAATTTTAGAATAAATACTTTTCATTTTTTAATAACAATTTTCAGTCTGCAAAGATACGGCCCACTTTCGGAATGAGCATGCTTTATCCTGAATTTATTCCATATGATGATGTTAATAAAATTTAATTTAAATAAAAGAAGCAATTACAGTAGGTTTGACGCTTGGATTTTTCCGGTAATAAAGGTAACAGGATAGAACAATACGGATTACAGTTTAAAATCTGAATCACAATCTTACACTTTAAATTTTAAACCTTGAACTTTAAACTATAAATTAAAACCCTTTAATCGATTGATTCTGAATAGTTAATTTTAAATAATAAAAAACAAATAAATAGGGTATTTACCGTATTTTCACGGAATTTGTAGAAAATTATTCCTATTACTGTCAATAAATTACTACTTTTAGAATAAAATTGTTGTAAAAATATTTTTTCAAACTTATGAGATATATTATCTTTACAAGTCATAATCAGAGGAAACACTATGTATGAGAATAATATTGTAGATATGCATTACAATAAGCTGCAGACAGACTTTAAGGCTGAAGCTGTAGCTGTAAACCTCTTGAAATACCACCGTGCGGTAAGTAATATATTCATTGAGCGTGTCGGTGTGAACGACCGTGCTTACCTAAAAGACATCAAAAGTATTTCAAGCAGTTATTTAGGATTTGATGAGGAAGTTTTTACGATAGAGAGCTACAGAGAAGGTATTTACGACTATCTTCCGGAAGGCTTATTCCATCCACCGTCTCTGGGAGCTTCCAGAAAGAATGTAGATACGGTGGTAAGGGAAATCAGGAAGCAGAAAAGGGTAGAAGATGATGCCCGTAAGTTTTTCCGGCCTTTTGAGCTGGAAGTATTCTTTACGGAAATCAGTGCTTTGCTTAAAGAATCAGAATTTGATATTACAAGCAGCACCGATTCTTTACTGGACACAGTAAGTGAACTTTGGCCCATGATCAAAATGCTGGATAAGCAGAGTGCCTATATTTTTATGCACATTTTACCTTTTTTCCATCAGATCAGAGGAGATAAAAGATGGTTTGAAAGATGTTTGACTGCTTTTCTGCAGGTACCGGTACAGGTTACTTTTTCACCTAATATTATTGACGGAATCGAGAAAAATGATGATTCCATGTTACTGGGAAATTCAAGATTGGGAGTCACCTATATTCCAAGCGGACCTCATATGGACGGGCAACGAAACTGGGTGGTGAACATTGGACCAATTCCTTATGGGGATATGAAGAAGTATATTCCGGGAAGTCCGTTCAGAAATGTGCTTCAGTCATTGTATGACTATTTTCTTCCTGTAACAGTGGATGTGGAAGAGAATTTTGTCACAGAAAAAGAGGAATATTCATTCAGTCTTGAAGACGATGAAAGAAATGCCAGCCGCCTTGGATACTCTACATTCCTCTAAATTATTTTATTATATTTACAGCTACCAACAAAGTATAAATTCGAAAAGAAACAAATGGAAATTTCTTCAGTAAAAGGTATTTTTTTAAGGTATATCTTAATGCCTTTAATCGCAATTATTATGATGGTTATACTCGGTGTAATCAGGAGAAATAAACCTGCGATCAAAATTAAGGTGATCATTATATATGTACTCCTTTGCAGTTTGTGTCTGGCTATCCCGGGCGTTTTTGGATTTGCAGGGAACCTTTTTAATCCGTACTGGTATCTTATTGCACAGGTGATCTATCTTATTTTTGGGATTATTCACGTGAACTTACTGCATAAATATTTCAAAAAGCACATCGATTCTCTGGCAATGAGTATTCTGTTTGAGTCTATCCTTTCATTAACGTGTATCGCTTTGGGCGGATATCTTTTCACCCTGATCTTCAACTGGATGAGTAAAGGTACAGGATATGCTGTGATGGCAGCAACAAGTATGGTGATCTTTGTGGTTCCGATGGTGTTTTATTACTGCTATATTCAGTTTATCAGT
Source organism: Chryseobacterium sp. AG363 (assembly GCF_003610675.1). Taxonomy (NCBI): domain Bacteria; kingdom Pseudomonadati; phylum Bacteroidota; class Flavobacteriia; order Flavobacteriales; family Weeksellaceae; genus Chryseobacterium; species Chryseobacterium sp. AG363. The sequence continues at coordinate 1,387,099 of NZ_RAQF01000002.1, read as the reverse complement.
ATTCCTTTTGATATTTATAAAACATGGAGATATTCACCGGAGCAGAAGCTTCCTGATTTTGAAGGGGCAGATTTTGACAGATTAATGGTCCTGAATGTTGAACTGAGCAAAAAACTGGAAGATACCAACCGTTTCAGAATTAAAGCGAAAACACTTCCTACAGGGGTTACTTTCGGAGATTGGTTCTATAGAGTAGTAGATGATTACAACCACAAAAATCCAGGTTCCATTATTCATCTTTCAGACGAAGGAAATGAACCTTATTACTGGATCTTCTACACTAAAAAATCGTTTTTCAGCTTTAGAAAATATATAGATTTCGACCACGACATTACGACAAACAACATTTCTGAAAATGAAGTGGTGATTTGTAAGCGAGTTATTCAGCATGAAGAGGAGGGAGTCAAAAGAAAATCATAAACACAAAAAATTAAAAAGTATTAAACATGATACAGCCTATTAAACATTTTGCAATCAATTGGGTGGACGGGATGAAGGTTTCCCAGAGACACCTTAATGATCAGGATAATTTCTTAATTGATACCATCAGAGATTCCAATTCCCTTGGAATTACTACATATAACTACGGGCTTTTACCTATTTCGAACGAATTTACAGACCGTACCATTTTTGACGTTCACAACACGGCAACCAATGATGTACAGCTTGTAATTAAGCGTTGCAGCGCTGTGACAATGGCAGGATACCGTATTGAACTCACAGACAGAAGGATCAGCGTGAAATCATTGGCGAAATCAATGAATGAAGAACAGGCTGATGGTGAATATTATATTCTGATCTCTGTAAATCCTTTTGATAAAGTACCTTTTGGAGATATTGATCCTGAGGAAATTCCGCCACGCCACCCGAATGCACAGCCGAATCACCATATTGAACTGCTTCCCGTAACGTCTTTGAACAGCAGCTATTCTGGAGGAAATTATCTTATCATCGGTAAGGTAGATTTAAAAGGAAATATTGCTCAGGTGGATTCTAACTTTATTCCGCCTTGTACTTCTGTACAGAGTCACCCGGCTTTGGTGGATTATTACAGCAGCTATGCTAAGTCTATCGGAAATCTTCAGCAGTATGCTTTTAAAATTATTCAGAAAGCATCCCATAAAAATCAGAATACAGCATTGGCACAAAACGTTAAGTTCTTGTGTACTACCATGGTGAATACTTTTGGAGATATGTATTTCCAGTTCAGAAATGTTACCCCTTGGCAGCCGCCTGTATTTTTAATTGAGTCTTTTGCAAGACTGGCGCTTCATTTATACAATTCAACCCAGCTTCTTGTTCCTGCAGAACTGGAGGAAATGCTGAACTACAGTTTGGAATGGAGTGAGATTGCCCCTCATACCTTATTGAACCAGCTTTCTATTGTAGCAGAAACGAATTACGATCACCATAATTGTGGTGAACCATTGCTTTACATTCAACAGATGTTGAGAAGCCTTGAAATTATCTTCTCTAAACTGAGCGAGCTTGATTATATCGGTCAGAGAAAAGAAAATATCATTGTTAATGAGCAGGAAGTTTCCACAAACACGAATCCAAAAAGAGGTTGGAGTGTTTTAGATTAAAATTATTGAGTAAAAATAGAGTCCCGGATGAAAATTCGGGATTTTTTATAGGCCTATTTAGAAAAAATTAAAAGTAAATTTGTTGTAAGGATTGATAAAAATGAATTTAGAGGTTATAAGACAGGATACTCCGGGATGTTCGGATAAGATATTTTTAAACAGTGCAGGGGCTTCATTAATGCCTAAATCTGTTGTGGAGACTACCATTAAGTTTTTATATGAGGAACAGGAATCGGGAGGGTATGCAGCAGCGGTACGAAACCCGGGTATCATCAATCAGTTTTACGAAGAGACTGCAAAATTGATTAATACAAAACCTTCCCATATTGCATTTGTAAGCAGTTCTACAGATGGATATGCAAAAGCTTTATCTAGTATTGATTTTAAAGAAGGAGATTGTATCATTACTACTAATGATGATTATATATCCAATCAGATTGCTTTTATTTCTTTACAGAAAAGGTATCATATTGAAATCATCAGAGTGGCCAATCTTCCTGACCATGAATTGGATCTTGAAGATTTTGAAAATCTGATCAAAAAGCATAATCCCAAATTAATTGCGGTTACTCATATTCCTACCAATTCCGGTTTAATTCAGAATGTGGAAGGAGTGGGGAAGTTATGTAAACAGTATGATGTTCTGTATCTTGTGGATGCCTGCCAGTCTGTAGGGCAGATCGTGGTGGATGTAGAAAAAATCCATTGTGATTTTCTGACGGCAACCGGAAGAAAATTTATGCGAGGGCCCAGAGGAACCGGATTTTTATATGTTTCGGATAAAATATTGAACCAGAAAATGTATCCTCTGTTTTTAGATAGTTTTGGTGCTCAATGGACAGCATTTGATGATTTTCAGCTCCATGACACTGCTAAAAGATTTGAACTTTTTGAAAGACCTTACGCTGCTTTAGCTGGATTTGCAGAAGCTTTACGTTATGCCAATGCAATAGGAATGGATCAAATTGAGAATTACAACCGGAAATTGACCGATACTTTAAGAATTAATCTGCAGAATAATGGTTTCAGAGTTCTGGATAAAGGGAACAGATTAAGCAGTATTGTGACTTTCTGCCAGGCAGATGGAAAGGTTGAAAAGATTCATAAAGCTTTGAGTGATCATAATGTGTTTTTTAAGGAAAACCGCAGACAGGATGCATTAATTGATTTTACGTTTAAAAATGTAGACCATGCGATCAGATTATCCCCTCATTACTTCAATACCATGGAAGAAATTGAAAAAGTATCACAACTTTTAGAAAATAGTAATCATTAATATGATGGTTTAAAAATCGAAGCGCCCTGGCATTCGCCAGGGCGCTTCTAATTTATTTTTTATTCAGAAGATCAAGTGTATGTTCTACGTGCCCGCCTCCTTTCCATTCATCGTGTCCGGGGATAATCAAAGTTGCCTGTGAGTATTTGTTTTTCAGTTTTGTCATGGTTTGAGGCCATTGGGCAACATTGGCTTCTCCCGTATACCCAAGATCAACAGCTGCTTTGCTCTTGACAAGACATCCTCCGTCCAGTATTTTATATTTGGGAAACCATACCACTACATTATCGGCAGTATGTCCTTCCCCAAGAAAGTCTACTATAAATTCTTCTCCACCAATACGATAAGGTTTTCCTGTTTTAATAAGTTCAGTAGAAGTTGCTTTTCCATCCTTCTTCAAAAGCTCATTGGTTTTAGCTGTAGCGTAGGTTTTGATCCCTTTCTTATTATAAAAGCTTAAATCTCCGGCTCTGTCTTCATGCGAATGAGTTGCAAATACCGCAATAACAGGAAGGTTATGTCTTTTCTGAATAGTATCCAAAAGACTTTGATACTGTGTTTTCTGCCAAGGGACATCGAATAAGACAACCCCTTTTTTGGTCACCAGATAAACAGCATTGGTAGAATATTCTTTTCCTCCGAATACTCCGAAAGTTTTATAAATATAAAAATTGGGCTGAATCTGTGGTTCAATGACAAAATCTCTTACCTGAGTGGTTTGAGCCGTTGCCAATGGACTGAATAACATCGAAATAATAAAAAACGGAATGCTTTTTTTCATAATTTTTTTAAGTAATAATTAAAGGTTGGGTATTTGTCGGAAAGACAAAGTCTATAGAAAGTTTTGCAAACCTAGGTAAAAATAAATTTTCGGGTATTTAGGAAAGGAGAGTTTAACCGTTTTTTAACAGTTTGAGGAATAGAGTAAAAGTAGATTTATATGAATATCAAACCTAACAGGTTTTTAAAACCTGTTAGGTTTATTTGGGATATAACATTAAGTAAAGTTTCGCTGTAAGCTTAAAATCAGAATGATACGTCTTAACTATACTTTTCTCCTTAAATTTCTTAATCGTTTAAATTTTTAAAAGCCTAATTTTTTTAATGAAGATCTGTTCAGTTTATTTTTTCAGTGGTAATGGTTTATTTCTTAACAAGTATTTTCTCAGTAGCTTTTTTGCTTAGAATTTCTGTTTTGCCCTCAATTTCTATCGTCATGGATTTATCAAAACTTTCTATTTTTACAATTTTCACTTTTGTATCGAGCAGCAATTTTCTGTCGTTCAGATATGTCAGAAAAGCATCATCAGAAAGGGTAACAGAAGCAAAAGTTACATTTTCTCCTGGTTCACAACTGCTTAATTTTTGTAAATCCTGAGCGATAATATTACCATCTTTATCAGGAATAGGTTCTCCATGAGGATCGAATTTAGGATGATCCAGAATTTCGTCCATTTTATCAAAGAAGATTTGAGAATGCACATGCTCAAGCTGTTCTGCTATCTCATGAACGTTTTCCCAGCCGAAATTCATTTTCTTAACCAGGAACATTTCGGTAAGCCGGTGTTTACGAACCACCAGGGCAGCTTCACGTCTTCCACTTTCTGTAACGATTAAGGGTTTGTAGGTTTCATAAATGACCCACTTTTTTTCCGCAAATTTCTTCATCATATTATTGACACTCGGCATTTTTACATTTAAAAATTTGCTGAGCTCATTAATCGTAACCTTTCCTTCATTGTCAACTAAATGAAACAAAGCTTTCAGGTAATTCTCCTCTGTTAGGGTTGTTTTCAAAATGTTAGATGATTTTCAGTACAAATCTAACAAAATAAAATGAAAAGTTGACTCTTGTTATTCTAACTTTTTTTACTTTTACTCTATGAAATTTTCATTCAAAAACGATTATTCTGAAGGCTGCCATCCTAATATTTTACAGGCCCTTTCACGGTATAATCTTGTACAGCAGGCTGGCTATGGAGAAGATGAGTATTCATTAAAAGCGAAAGCATTAATTAAAAAAAAAATCAGCAATCCGGATTCGGAAGTTTTTTTAGTTTCTGGAGGAACGCAGGCTAACTTAATTGTTATTTCTGCAATTCTAAAACCTTATCAGTGTGTAATATCTGCTGCTCCCGGGCATATTCTGAATAATGAAACAGGAGCTATTGAAGCTACAGGTCATAAAGTACTTAGCATTGAAACGGCAGATGGAAAAATAAGACCTTCAGATATTGTTCCAATTTTAGAAGGACACAGTAATGTGCCACATCAGGTGATGCCTAAACTGGTTTATATTTCCAATTCTACAGAGCTGGGAACAATCTATCAGGCAAAAGAACTGGAAGAACTTTCTGCATTTTGTAAGGAAAATAAATTATACCTGTTTATGGATGGGGCAAGGCTTGGTCATGGACTGACAGCAGAAATCAGTGATCTTACCCTGGAAAAAGTAGCTGCTCTTACCGATATTTTCTATCTTGGAGGAACTAAAAATGGAGCTTTGATAGGAGAGGCAATCGTAATTAATAATCCGGTGCTACAGGAAGATTTTGCTTTTAATATCAAACAAAAAGGAGCGTTATTGGCAAAAGGAAGACTGTTGGGAATTCAGTTTATGGAACTCATGAAAGACAATCTGTATTTTGAGCTGGCACAACATGCCAATCAGCAGGCGATGAAAATTAAAAAAGCGTTGCAGGAAAAAGGAACGGCTTTTCTTTCCGATACCTATACCAACCAGATTTTTCCTATTTTAAATAACGATCTTATTGAGGTATTGTCTGAAAATTTTGAATTCTATGTCTGGAAAAAAATAGATGAAAATTTTTCAGCCATTCGTCTTATTACTTCATGGAGCACAGAAGATGAAGCTGTGAACCGTTTTATTGAAATTATTGAACAGAATTAAGATAGAATGAAAAGGCTGTCTCAAAAGTCCACTAGTGGATTTTTGTCATTCTGACGAAGGAAGAATCTCTATGACAAACAACTACATGAGATTCTTCACTACATTTTATTTCGTTCAGAATGACACTTTTGAGACAGCCTTTTTTTATTTTATAATGAATTATTTTTTCAAAGCTTCGTTGACTATTTTACAGTCTGCAGGTGTTAGCTTCTGTCCGTCTTTATAACTTATCTTTTTCTCATCAGCATATTTAGATTGTCCGTCTTCTTCTTTATGATCACCAATACCTTCCGTCAAAACATTATCCTTTTGAAGGAAGTAGATATCTCTTTTACTCTTTTTACCTTCAGAGCTGAATTCATAAGTTAGTTTCAGGGTATCTCCGGATTTGAAACCCGTTAGATCTCCTTTTGAACTATCTTTTTCACTGTTTTTATAAGATAATTTTCCGGTGATTGTTCCTAAATTGTCATCAATAGAAGCAAAAACACTGTCTTTCCCTGTTGTTCCGATATAACAGAACGATTTTGGTCCAAGAGTATCTATTACAGGTTCTTCCACAGCAATGGTATCTGCTTCTACTTTGGGAGCCGGAACTTCAGTTTTCTTATTACAATTGATTAAAAAAGCTGATACAGCGCCCAATAAGATTAATTTTTTCATATCCTTAATTGTTAAAAATCAAATTTCTATTCTGCTAAAATAATAATAGTATTTGTATATTAAAAGTCCTGAACTCTCAGAAAAATGTAAAAACGGGTGAAATCTCACATGAATAAAGGATTTTAAGAGAATAGTAAAATTGGAATGGTGCACCAAAAAGCTACTTAAAGAAGTTCTAAATGAAAAAGCAGGTTACCAAATCATTACCATGTTTTTCAGGTTTTGTTTTTTTAAAGTAATTATAATTCAGTGTTTTGCGTTGTGTTTCGTGCGGTCTCGTAACTCAATTAAATTTAATTTTAACTATAGAAACATTGAGTTATGGAAAGTTCAAAAAGGTCAACTTTTAAGTTATTATTTTATCTTAAAAAAAACGCACCTAAGAAAAATGGCACAGTAGCTATTATGGCGAGATTAACCATTAATGGTAATATCTCTCAATTTAGCACTAAGTTGGAAATTAATCCCCTACACTGGGATTTAAGATATGGAAGGGTAAATGGTAAAAGTAGGGAGGCAGTAGAAACCAACCAAAGACTTGATAAAATAAGAGTCCGTATAGAGCAGTGTTATTCGAGGATTTTAGATAAGGATGGTGCTGTATCTTCTGAAAAACTGAAAAATACTTTTCTAGGTTTAGATAGTAATGAACTTACATTGTTGCAATTCCTGGATAATTTTATCGTAGACTTTAAAAAGAAAGTAGCTAGTGGTACACGATCCAAAGGTACTTGTTCCACGTATTCTATACTTCGTAACAATTTAGCTGGTTTTATTATGTTCAATTATACCAAAAAAGATATGTTCTTAAAGGAAATCAATTGTGCTTTTGTGCAGGATTTCGATTATTATATGCGTAATGAAAAAAAGAACTGTCACAATACAATATGGGCATATATGGTATCATTAAGAACGATTGTAAAGCTGGCCATCAGCCGAAAGTTGCTGTATGATAATCCTTTTGTTGAGTATAGCAATATTCGTAAGGATGAGGATAGAAGTTACCTCATGAAAAAAGAACTGGAAGCGCTTATAGAATATCAGCCTATGAAAAAAAATATCGAGTACATAAAAGATATGTTCTTATTTAGTTGCTTTACCGGGCTATCTTACAGCGATATTAAAAGATTGGATAAAAGACATATACGCGAATTTTTTGATGGTAATTTATGGATCATTCTTAGGCGTAAAAAAACAACAATATCATCCAATGTTTTATTGCTTGATATTCCTAAAAAGATAATTGCAAAGTATGAAGGTACTGCAAAGAACAGTCTCCTCTTTAGTATGGTAGGCAACTATCAATGTAATCTTAATCTTAAAAAGCTAGCCGAGGAAGTGGAATGCCTTAAAGGGAAAAAAATATCCTTTCATACAGCACGACATACCTTTGCTACTTTGTTTTTAAGCGAAGGTGTACCATTGGAAAGTCTTAGTAAAATGATGGGGCATAAAAATATAACCACCACCCAGATTTATGCAAAAATCCTGAATGAGAAAGTGGGTCGGGATATGGAAGAAGTATCTCATAAATTTAAGGAGTTGGAAGCTGCTTTTAACTCGTAAGATTTTATGATATATCATTTTCTTTTGTAATTATTTTCCAACAGGTTCAAAATATCTGATTCCTTATATAATATTTTTCCCTGAATTTGTACAAAAGAAAATATGTGATCGTCCCGGTATTGTTGAAGTGTGCGCCTGCTAATATGAAGTAAGCGACATACTTCATCACCGGTTAAATATTTTTCTTCCTGATGGGAAGGCCTTAAATATCTGCTGATTTGTTCAATATGTTTTTTAATAGCATTCAAATCTTTAAGCCATGATAAAATTTCTTCGGTAGCGTTTTTTATAGATTGCATACTTTTAATTTTTTGATTGAACTAGTGCGATAACGTCATCATACTTAAAATAATTTTTCCTACTGATGCAGGTACATGGCAATAGACCTTTTTGCTTATAACTTTGTAGGCTTCTTTTACTAATATTCAAAAGCTGACATACCTCCTGATTATCCAGCCATCTATTTTTACTATAGTTGGATTGATATGGTGCAGCTATTTCTGAAAGCAATTTGTTAAGCCTCTGGATTTCATTATTCAAGGCTTCGTAGGCATTCTTTTCTATGAGTATAAATTCCATAATTCAATTTTTAATTATGAAGCTATGGGACTGTTGAAAATAAGTATTCAACCTGTCTTTCAATTGCAGTAGTAGGTTGTGAATGGCTCCTTTGGGTAATCTGTAAGATGTTATAAAAAAGCAGATTAATCAGATCAATATTTACAATAAAACCTTATTTAATCGTTTATTGCAGTTTGCATGATCTACTGGTCATTTTTGTAACCAATTTCACATTTTTTGAACATGTGGATTCGGAAATTAAAGTTTGAGGTCTTTTTATGCAGTACATATATATGATTAGGCTGCACAGTTGGATTATTAAAAAGTCAAATTGCCTTTTTGGGAGCCCCAACGGATGATTTCTCGAATTATTTTAAGGAAGATTTATTGCGTATAGAAAGTATATACCAATATTTTGATTCGGCGTATGAGCCGTTTTGATTCTAAAATTTATGCTAGTATTGATTTTTATAAAATACGTCTACATGTAAATTTATTCTTTAATCTCTAAGGCTACTAATAGGTTTGGTGTGCTTTTATTAGTTTTAATAAATATTTTCTATAATAAGCCTGCTAAAGTAATATTAGTGCCTTCAAAAGGCTGCACACAAAAGCGTTTATACTTAAAGAGACCGGCGATTATTTAGTATGCTGGAGAAATCATGCCTGTGTATCTTTTGTAACAACAGTAATTTCCCCAGTATATTCAATATAAACACTTCTGATTAAATTTAGATCATCAGTTAAAGCAGATTTCCTGATCCCTTGCATTATGTCTTCTTTGCAGATCTGAGCTCTGGACATGTTAGCATGCAAAAATTTACCATCATTAAAAACTATTATTTTCTCCCCATCCACAAGTTTGTTAAAAGAAGGACTTTTACTTTTCATCCAACTTACAAACCTATGAAGAAGTACGATTGCTAGACAAGTCACAATAACAGGGATGAAAGGTGAGGCACCCACCACTGCCCGGCTTAAAATGGCACCTAAAAGGATTACAATGATATTATCCAAAGGAGAGCCTATACCAAAAGACCTCCGACCGGAAATACGGATCAGTATCAATGCCGACATGAATACCGTTATACCACGTATACCCATTTGAAAACTATCTAGCGAAGTATCTATGTTCCAAATTTGTTCCAGAATATCCATGACTAAGTTTTTAATGTTGATAACCCAAATAATATGGCAAAAGCTGTTAAATGCATAAAATTTAAATGATTAAAGAGATTATAATTCCACATGTTCTATTGCATCTTCTATAGATTTAAACAATGGAATAGGATTGTCTGATTTTAATGACAGAATCTCTGACAGATTTTTCCCATCTTGAGATAAAGAAAGACCGCCTTTTAATATCATTTCGTTATTATTAAATATCGCTTTGCTAATTTCGGAACCTGCCCATCCGGTGGCTATAAATTCATCTAATTATAGAAAAACAGGAGCTGTATCTATTTGATAATACAAATTTACAGTTGGTATTTTTATTAAATTTGCCAGAATTATTATATAAAACGCCAAAATGAAATGTGGATTATTGGAAAAAATAAAAGGGGAGTTTGATGATGAAATTAATATCGATGCTTATGTCTGGTATGAGAAAGATTGGACACATGATGACTATGATCACGCTCACCAAAGATATCAGCTGACTTATGTTGAAGAAGGGTATCAATATTTTCACATTGAAAATAAAATCTATCTGGTTCCACAAAATCACTTAATCTGGATCCCTTCAGGCAAAAAACATCATACTCAGTCGGAAGCCAGTACAGTTAATCTTATGGTGATCTTATTCAAAACGGTTTTTGACAATGATTTTTATAATAAAGTACATGTTTTTGCAGCGCCTCCGGTTTTGAGAGAAATGTTGCAATATGCTTCAAAGTGGAATAAATTATTGGAGGAAGATGAAGAGCAGGGATATTTCCTGACAGCTTTATTGAATAGCCTTCCTCATTTCTGTACAGAGAAAGCAGGTTTACAAATCCCGATTCCAGCTGACCCAAGACTACTACCTGTATGTAATTATATTAATAAGAATTACATGGAACAGATAAATATAGATGACTTAGCTGATATATCCTTAATGTCTGTAAGAAGCCTTCAGCGTATATTCAAGCGGGAAACAGGTATTACTATCCAAAAATATACGCAGCTGATTCGTATTTTAAAAAGTATTGAACTCATTAATACAGGACAATATACTCTAAGTCAGATCGCTTTTATGATTGGTTATAAAAGTCTATCGGCTTTTACCAACTCCTACTTTGGGATTATGAAAGAAAAGGCATAAATTATTTAAAAATATTAAAATTCTGATTCAAACAAAGAAGATTTTATTCTTTTAATTTGATACATTTAAATATCCTTTGGTATTGTTAACTCACTTTAGTAGGTTCGGATTGCTGGAAAATTCTTTGTAAGTATACACATTGTAAGGATAGATTTTCTTTGCCAGTATTTTAGAAATAACACTACTGATGAATAAAGGAAACAGTAATAGATAGCCAGATGGTACTATACTGGAAATAATAAACATGGCAGTAAGAGGGGCATGAATAGCTGCGGAAAGCATGGCAGCGGCTCCAAATAACGCAAAGTTAATAACCACAAGATGAGTACCAAAATAATGGTTGCAGAATTGGGCAAAAAATACCCCTAAAAACGCACCTGTAACAATACTCGGGGCAAATACACCGCCGTCACCGCCTGCACCGAGAGTCAGGGAAGCCGCCAATGGCTTTATGAAGATGAGCAAAGCCAAGGGAATTAAATACGCGAGATTAACAATTTCCGACGAACTAGATTCGAGGATTTTACCAAGTCCATCATAACTGTCTCCATATAAAGCTGGAAGAAAAAAGATAAATACCCCAACAGCTATGGCACCTAAATTTACGCGGATGAAATTGTTGTTAATTCCACCAAAAAATGTTTTTGCGTAGATGACAATTTTCGTAAAATAAAGAGCAAGTATACCTCCGATTAAACTTAGTATCATAGCAAAAGGTATGGATTGCCACCGCCAGTCCTGTATCTTAAATGTAAATAGTGGAGTATAGTCATAAAAATGTATGAATAGATGAGCTACAATCATCGAACTTATTCCGCTGATCAATAAGGTTTTAGTGTATTTACGTGCAATAACTTCAAATGCAAATAGGAAACCGCCCAGCGCGGTCCCAAAGAGTACGGTTACACCCGCTATAATACCTGCACATATCAGTTCCGTCTTATAGGCCCATGCACTATGCAAATGTTTGTAGGCCTGATTACCAACTGTTGCAGTGGCAACTACTGTTGATACTTCCACTCCTGTTGATCCTCCTAAAATTACCGTTAAAAAGCCATTAATGAAATGAGAAGGTATTTTAAAAAATGGAAGATGATCTTTTCTTGTTTCCAGGGTTGTATATATTTCCTTAATTCCTTTATTTTTTCTGTTCTGAAAGAAATATTTACGTAGGAAATAGATGGCTGTAATGCCTACACTTGGTAAAAAGATTAACAATTTGTTTTCCGTGGCTATAATTTCTTCAAAGAGATATTCCTGTACCTGTCCTGTCAAATGTTTTAAAGTATAAGCTATAAGACAACAGATGATACTAACGATAATAGATATCCCGATTAATTTGACATAGCTGGATCTTATTATTTTCTTTCTATATGCTGTATTGCCCTGCATAACTATTTTAGTTTTAAAGAAGATGTAAAGGTAATGGTTATTTTTTGAAATAGTAAAAGTTGCTTTTTACTATATACTATCTGTTTTTATTATAATTTAATCTGCTTTTATTTAAACATTTCAGATGAAATTTAAATAAATCACTGATTCATAAACTGAAGGTCCAACCGATCAAGGCAACGATATACTTAATTTTTGTTTTACTTATCAATTCTGTCTCTTTGCAACGTTGGAATTTTAGATAACTGTTAAAAATGGATGTTTTTTGAGTTTGTGACGGATAGTAGATTGGTACTGCCCATTAATGGCACAACTGAACTATCCACTAATGATTACATTGAAATATTTGCACAACGTTATACAGGTTTAACAGGCGATATCGTAGTTCCTAATATGGCTGTAACTATTAAATAATAGTTATGTTTTGTTGAAAAGCCTGATATCTATTCTAAGAAAGCGTTAAACGCAATTAATTAATTAATAGTAAAATTGGGGCATCCTGCAGATTTGGCAATAACTGACAAAATCGTTTGGTGAAGCACTATATTTATAAGTAAAACGATCAACCTGCAATACCATCGAGCAGTTCCTGTTCACGGACCATAAAGGATAGAAAAGGGAAGATATATCTGGACTTTTACAGAACAGACCGCATGCTACCGTCGCAGCAGCTTATTCTGTCCGTCCGAAACCCGGTGCTACAGTTTCCATGCCACTTTATTGGGACGAAGTTAAAAAGGACTTGAAGATTGCTGATTTTCATATTTTCAGTGCTATAGAAAGAATGCAGAGCCAAGGAAATATTTTAAACCGATATTAGGTAAAGGAATTAATCTAAAAAAAATAGTGAATCAATTTTCTGATGAAATTAGGTAAAGGGAAATACTTGGATGAGGTATTCTTACATGGATAATTTTATTAGAGTATAAGAGAGTCAAGTAGCAGAACGAAATAATCTGAAACTTAATAATGTAAGCTTCCCTTTAGGAAAGCTTACATTTGGATGCAAATTATGATGATTAATATAACTCATTGCAAATTTAAAGCCTGATCATTGTATAGTATATGATTGCAATCACAAGCGCGGGATATATTTTCTGATTTTTATGTATTTAGGTTATTATATTGTGAATTGTTAATCTTTGAGACATAAATTAATTGCGTTTTCAGTTAAATTTGTGTGATTGTTACCTTGTCCTTTCATTATTTCCGATTAAATAACAACCTCATCCGTAGTCGCTGTCATAATCTCTTGTTGACAGAACGTTATGCTACTATTAGACCTATTTTTCACAGCAGTTAAATTTTACAGACATTACTTCACTTATAATTACAATGAGATTATAATTACTATGTCAGATCAATTACGCTGGGAAGACGAGGACGGTTTGTAGAGCTGGCTACTATATATGTCCAGTTAGCAGCAGATGATGCCAGTTTTGCAACAGGTCATATTTATGGAGCAGCGATAAGAAAATGACAGCCGTGGTTCTACACATACAAAGGAAAATTTTCCTTAGGAAAAGTTCAAAAATAAAAAGCTGATCTAACAAATGTTGTGAGATCAGCTTTTATTTTCAGTCCCGAATTTGCGTAATATCATATTGCAGAATTACTAACCATTTTATAATTGTGTTAATCTTCATTTCGACTAAATTTCTTCTCCGTTCAAAAAAAGTGTCAGAGGTATTCTTCTTTACAATTTTCCATAATAAACCGGTAAAAAGGCAGCCAAGTTGTAACGGACATCCTTTTTATCTTTACCCTTTCCAAAAGACTACGGCATAAACGGTTGCCTCCCTAAAGGTACCCTCCAGTTATTCCGTTTCCTTTTGCCTTTCACTTTGCCCGTAACAATAATCTGCTTTCTTTTTTCCGGTTTTTCTTTTGAAAAATATCAATAGAGTCTTGGGCTCAATGGGAAGAGAAAATTGATTTAATAATTAAGCAGGTACGGGAAAAGAAAGGCTCCGCCGTATCCGGAGCAAAACAAATGAAGTTTAATATTGTCAATGAAATTAAATTAACCTATTCAAGAGAAGGGAATGCTGAAAAGCTGATAACAAATTCACATGATGCGGTAGAAGTATTCAGAGCACATTTTGATAGTAGCCAAATTGACTATAGAGAATCATTTTATGCACTCTATTTGAATCATGCCCATAAAGTTTTGGGAATAAAAAGAATTTCTGAATCTGGAATTTCTGCAACACTAGTGGATATTAGAATTATTATGCAGGCCGCCTTATTGTGTAATGCGTCATCTATTATTGTAGCACATAACCATCCATCGGGAAGTTTAAAGCCGTCATCCGAGGATCTGAAAATGACCGATAAAATTAAGAATGCCTCTGAATTTTTAAATATTCAACTGCTGGATCATTGTATTTTAACATCGACAGAATACTTATCATTTGCTGATGAAGGTTTACTATAAGAGATTTTGTAAATTATAAATCATAAAAAACAGCAATTAAATATTGCCGTTTTTTTTATTTTTTGGCGAAAAGACAGATCTTCCTTTGGTCGAAGGTGTCTTTTCGCTGTAAATTTATATTGTACGGTTGGGAGCATATTTGATAATTTTTGCCCTGACCAGAACTCTGTTTTTTACCTTTAAACGCTGATGGCGGCCACCGTTCTTTTCAAATATTTCAATGTTCAGTATCTGGTCTTTCAGCAATGTAAATTGGTCAAAAAGATAAACGCTTTCAGCAGTGGCGTGACTTTCTACATTTGTTAATGGAGAATATATCCGTACAGGATACACAACTTTCTCCTGAACAGCAGTCCGTTTGAGGTTTTTTTTATCTGTTATTTTGAAATGAATAAAATCAATATCATAATTGATATTTCGGCTGTTCTTGATCTGAAGAACAAAATAGAACTTGCCCCTGAATGTACTCAACGATTTTAGTAAGAAATATATACCATTATTCTTTGTATGAATATTTGTTATGCTGAGTTTCGTACTTTTTTGCAATGTTTTCATTATATGATCTGTAACAGAGGATGAATCCCCTTGGAGTTCGTTAAATAAAACCTCAGGGCCATTCTCTCTTTCGGTATCCATCTGTAATTTTGAAAGATCATAGCTGAGTGTAGCAGGATAAGGATCGTATACAACGTCAAAACTATAAAACCTGCCATCTTTTGTGACCACTGAAAAATTAGTTTCTGTCTCAAAATCTTTTACTGCTGCTTTGATCCTTAAAACATTTCCTAAGTCTTCAGCCTTGCCAGCTGTAAGATAATCACTACCCAAATCAACATATTGTATTGGCGAAGGAAATAGGAGATGGGTTGTTTTATCATAAGTGACCTGCATTTTGTATGGATTCATTCTTGTATGATAGAGCGAGCCATCTTTTGCACTAGTCTGCGCCTTAATAGTATTGATCATAAGTAACAAAATAATTGTTAAAAGTTTCATATGAAGTATTATTTTTATAGTGTTATCATTATACGTTAGTTATTTTTTGGAACTAAGAAAACAAGATGTCCTGTCTTTACAGTTACTTTCTGATTCCTGACCTTTTTTTGAAAATATCCCGCTATTCCGTGGACAACCCCTTTGGACATATCGGCAGCAATCTGTTGTCCTGCAGACTGCGTCATCATAATGCTTGTTCCTGAATTCTGGCCCATGTTGGCGGCCATTTCACTGAGTGCACTTTGTTCGGAAGAGTAGGGAATATGCAATCCCAGCTGTCCGTCATTGTCATGAATATCAATGTTAACAGGCTCAATCATCCCTCCATGCTCTATGGTGGAGATATGAAGCTGTAATCTTCCGCCCTGAAATCTGCATTTGGCTTTCAAAAAAGTTCCCGAAGGGATTTTTATCTGTCCAAGCAGAATAGATTCCAGAATCCTCACTGGAATAACGCTCTCAGAAGTGACTGTTTTTGTTTCTGGAATGACCGCGCGGATACTGTTTCTGGGTTGTGACTCCTGGAACTGCCGTTCTTCAATTCCTCTAAATCTTTGAGGAAGGAGCCTGCTAAAAGTGATGCTGTCTGAGGTACTGCGGTACAGACTTGAAACTATAGGATGTATGACAGGCTTTGCAATAGTGATGCTGGTTTGAGCAGAAGCTGATATCTCTTTTATTTCACTTCTATTTTCTGAAACCCCCGGCTTCGAAGTTGGAAAATATTTGGCCGCCATCTGGTAAGATTTTTCCATCAGTTCCAGCTGGTTATTGATACTGGTGGTCGCTGGTATTGATTCCCGCTCTGCAGCTTCTGTTCGTAACCGATGGATTTCTTTTTTAAGGTGCTGCACTTCCTGATCATCCCTGCTGTAAAATGAGCCTAAGGCTTGCCGGGTATTCTGATAACTGTTCATCGAATTTCTGGCGGATAAGGCAGATTCAGATTCACTTTGTAAAGAAATCGGATCCGGGGGTAATGTTTCTGAATAAGCATTAGTCCAATAATCTGATAAGGTGGTAAGTGCGTTTTTCTTCTCTTCATTTTTTTGTTCAAGTAACTGCTGTTCATACGCTTTTTGCTTATCAGACTGCAACTGGCCGTCCGATGCTTGGGGAATAACTGAATTGAAACCTGCCTTTTCTGCGTTATCATTCTCTTTTTCCGGTTTAAAGACTAAGAACAGGAAACCCGCACATGCAATAACCATTAGCAGATAAATGAATGGTTTTTTCAACTTGTCAATCGTGAGCTTTCGGTCTCCTGTATTATTATTCTGGCCATCTTCTGTGACTTTGATACGAGTGTTATTTTGATCTTGTTTCATGACTATTTTGTGTGTTATTATAAGCTGGCCGTGAACCTTTATGGGGTTTGACTTTGAGATCTGCAGGTGCAGTATTGATATGTCTGATGAGTGGTATATCTTTGCCGTTGGGTCCTTTTGCCCATAGTCGAAAGATAATCAATAGGGTCAAAAGTGTATATCCTGTAAAAAAGAGTTTTGTCAGTACGCGCTGCTTTTTTATAGGAATTGCTTTCCACTGGCTTTCCGTCTTTTCTATCCACCGGTCAATTTGTAGGGTTAATTTTTTCATATTCTTTCAATTATCGGTTAACGGTTTCCAGATCTTTATTTTCAAGTACATTGAATTTTTCAATTGTAAATCCCTGTGGATTACTGTCAGATCGTACTGAATTAACAAGGAAGCAGTTGGTGATCAGGTTTCGGATTGTAAGGTTACTGGACCGGATGATAAACTGCCTGCCATAAGTCTTTACGGCATAAGGATAGCTGCTGAAATCCGCAGCGATACTGTCAACTTCAATTCTCTGCTGTATATTTCCGCTTATGATCCGGTTGTAATATCCTTTTTCAGAAAGGTCTTTGTAGTAGTTGAATGCAGATTGATCAGCCAGGTTAAATGCCCTTTTAACATTGCTTTCAATTGCATTTTTATCAGGGGCAATCGTAAAAAACAGTTCATGAAACCGCCTTACGTGCTCCCTTGCTTCTACGGGTCTGTTAATAGACATATCCTGAGACAGTGCAACCATAAGTGATTTGCCGTTATCCAGGACATATATTTTTTGCCTCTGTTCTTCGGCAAAGCTATATGATTGATAGACAACAATGCCAACCACCCCAAAGCATAGCAGAGCGAAAATGAAGGTGAATAGCCTGATCTGCTTAAAGCTGTTTTCTATATTTCTTAAGATTTTAAATTCCATGGTTTGATGATTTTGTTATTTAAGAAGCCTTCCTGATATATTACCCACTGCAGAACCCGCCGCCGCACCGGCAATATTTCCTGACCTTTGTGCCATCTGACTGACATTACGCATAAAGTTACCAGCGCCGCCAGCCTGAATGACCCAACCTGTCACAGTAGGTACCGTAAAATATCCTATAATACCAATAATCATATAGATGATATACACCGTATTGGATGTATCAGGAATGAAATTGGGATCAGCAAGCATTTCCATATCTTTTTTGATAATCAATGACTGGATCTTGGCAAGGATCGCACTGAACATATCTGCCACCGGAAGCCATAAATAAACACTGATGTATCGCGTCAGCCATTGCGTCAATGTAGATTGGAATCCGTCCCAGACGGATATTGCAAATGCAATCGGCCCGAGAATTGATAATACGATCAGAAAAAATGTCCTTATAGTGTCAATAACCAATGCGGCAGCCTGAAAGAGTATTTCCAGAAATTCACGGAAACCGTCTCTGATTTCCTTTTTGATAGCAAACATCTCTCTTTCAATATACATTCCAGACATCGTTACCAGATCTGATGGCGACCAGCCAAGCTCTTCCAGCTTTCTATCAAACTCCTCGTCCGAGATCAGATAGGCCATCTCAGGGTTTCTGAGCATCGCTTCTCTTTCCAAAAGATCTTTTTTCTGCTGCAATTCGTTGAGGTCTAAAACCTGGCCCTCCAACATTGCATGGCTTCCCTGGACAATCGGATTCAACACACCATTGATGCTTCCCAGTACAATAGTGGAAAAGAACATGATACAGATACCTATGGCAAATGGACGTAACATAGGAAAGAGGTCAACTGGCTCGGCTCTGCTTAATGACTGCCATACCTTTAATGAAACATAAAACAATGCTCCAAGCCCTGCCAGACCTTTGGCTACCCCAGCCATATCAGCACATAATGGCAACATCTCTTCATATACTGAGCGAAGGACCTCATGTAAGTTATCTGACTCCATCTTACCAGTATTTTTGATTAGCAGTTCCATACAGATCCAATACCCGCTTGGTATTATTCTGCTTTTTAGCTCTCAGATAGCTGACAGAGATATTCTTATTGGTATAATACCGTACCAGATTATGGTAGTCCTTCACTTCTTTATATACCCGGTCAATAATATCCATTCTTTCTTTGTCATTCAATGATAAATTGGTTGAAGTGACAATCTGCTTTAATTCTTTAAGCAGTTCTGTGCTCTCAGTGAGTAATGTGGAGTAGCCATTGGCAATAGCAGTCAGTTCCTGAGCATTGAAGTTGGGGTCGCTGAGCATTTTCCCGAAATTTTTCACATACATCTCAGAAACATCACCCACCAGTAAAACTGTCTGCTGAACCTTTCTGGCGTCCTTAACCAGATTGTTCACTGCTTTAAGCTTATCATAATATTCTTTGCCTTGCTCGTACACCTTTTTCACCTCGTTGAAGTTCTTCACCACATTGGATACTGTCGAGGAAGTCTGTACAATTTCATTGGCGGAATTTAAAATACCTGAGGCGAGGTTCGCAGGGTCAGTAACTACAAATTGTGCTTTAGCAAATGATGTTATGGTAAGTACCATAACCATAGCTGTTGTAATGATTGAATTTTTCATTTTTGTAAAATTTAAATTGATTTTTTAATCTTGTTTTTTGCTCGGTTTGATTTTCCTGAGCGCAATTCTCTTGATGGCATTTTCAATATTGCCGTCAAGCTCCACGGCAAGATTCATAACTTCCAATTTTTCAGTTTCTTCAGTAGTATAAGTAAGGTATTCTTCTGTAGATACTTCTGTAGCGTACACTGCGGAGTGGGTACCGCCTAATCCGATCCAGACTTCTTTATAGAGCCTTTTAGGATCATTGTTCATATTGATCGATAAAACCTGGGACTTTTCTTTATCAGTTAACCCCAGCATAGCCTGGATATCATCAAACTTGTTCATGTATTTACGTTGATCCAGAAGGATCTTACAGTCTGAATTATTGATAATACTTTCCTTAACAATAGGCGAATGAATGATGTCATCTACCTCTTGCGTTACAACAATCGCCTCCCCGAAGAATTTTCTTACCGTTTTGAACAGATACTTAATATACTCTGCCATACCTTCTTTGGCAATGGCCTTCCACGCTTCTTCGATCAGAATGAGTTTTCTGGTTCCTTTGAGTCTCCGCATCTTGTTGATAAAGACTTCCATAATGATGATGGTGACAACCGGAAAGAGGATCTTATGATCTTTAATAGCATCAATCTCAAAAACAATGAAACGCTTGTTCAGAAGATCCAGCTGCTTGTCGGAATTCAGCAGATAATCATATTCGCCGCCTCTATAGTAAGGCTCCAGAACATTGAGGAAATTAGCAATGTCAAAATCTTTTTCCCTGACCTTTTTCTCTTGCAGTACTTGCTGATAATCATTTTTTACATATTCATAAAAACCATTGAAGGAGGGATTCTGCTCATCGTTTTTGATCTGCCCGATATATCCGGCAACTGCATTGGATAAGGCAACTTCTTCGGAGCGGGTAGGTGGCTCATCATCTCTTTTCCATAGGGTCAGAATAAGCGTTTTAATGCTTTCCCTTTTCTCAATGTCAAAAACACCGTCATCGGTATAGAAAGGATTAAAAGCAATAGGATTGTCTTCAGTATACGTGAAATATACACCATCTGTGCCCTTGGTTTTTCCTTTAATCAGTTCACATAATCCCTGGTAGGAATTTCCGGTATCGACTAAAAGAACATGAGCTCCCTGTTCATAGTACTGCCTCACCATGTGATTGGTAAAGAAAGATTTACCGCTTCCCGAAGGACCAAGAATAAACTTGTTTCTGTTGGTAATAATTCCCTGTTTCATGGGAAGATCAGAAATGTCCAGATGAATGGGTTTTCCGGTCAGCCGGTCAGCCATCTTGATGCCAAAAGGAGAGGGCGAATTCTGATAGTTGGTTTCTTCTGTAAAAAAGCATAAAGCAGGTTCTATAAATGTGTAAAAGCTTTCTTCACTCGGGAAATCTCCCGCATTTCCGGGAATGCCTGCCCAGTATAAGGTGGCGGTATCGGTAGTGTTATGCCGGGGTTTGCATTCCATGAGTGCCAAAGCGCTCCCGGTATCATTTCTTAGCTGCCTGAGTTCAGCCGGATTATCCGACCAGGCCATGACATTGAAATGGGCACGGATCGATTGGAGCCCGTAAGAATGGGCTTCATTCAGATATTTTTCGATCCATTCCTTGTTGATCTGGTTGGCCCTGCTGTACCGTGCCAGAGAATGCATATTTCTGGCTGATTTTTCAAACTTCGAAAGGTTTTCATCGCTATCGTCAATGAACAGATACTGATTGTAAATGTGATTGCAGCTTAGCAGCAGTCCCAACGGAGATGCAAATGAAAGCAGACAGTCACTTCTGTCCGTGCTGAGCTTTTCATACCGGCTGTGAGACGAAACGGTTCCCGGAAGATCATCGGTATCAGATAAGGTATGCATACTGATGCGGTTGTTTCCAATTCGCATTTCTTCGGCCCCCAGATGTAAATCCTGTAAAGAAGGATTAACTTCTCTGGAAAGCGTAAGGTATTGTTCCAATAGTCCTGACTCTTTGTCTCTACCGGTAATTTCATCTGCAGTCATTCTTTCCAGAAATAGATATCCACTGTCGTTGATGATCCTTTCAAACTGATCCACGGCTTCCATAAACCGGCTGACCAGTTCTTTATCCCTGATTTCTTTGGGAATCAGGACTCCTTTGCATAGAGACGAAAAATTACTCTGTATTTTCATTCTTTCTTTAGTGGTTTTAGTAATGAACAAATAGCAGTAATGATTCAAAAAGGGTCTTTCATTAAAATGCCGCTCAAAAGATTTGGAAAGGAAGCTTTGATGATCACTGGACAAATCAGGTCGGTAGTTTTCTTTGATAAACCAGTCCTGCTTATGCACAATACTGTAGTCCGGTAATGTTTTTACGGCTTTGAACCAGGCTGAATGTATGGCTTCATATTCAGCTGAAGCAACGGTAAAAAGTTCTGGCAGCCTGACTTTAAAGCACGCCGTAACATCAGCATCTTTTGAGATAATACAGTTTTCCTCAACTGCCAATAGCGGAAACCTGCTCTCCAGTGTAGCTATTTTTGATTGGTTTCTCATAATAAAGCTTTTTGGGGGTTCACTTTCAGAAACCTGAAAATTGATTTTCTGCTGATGATATATCGGGGATGCTTCTTTTTCGCACTGAGTTTCATGAGCCCGTACTCTCCATATTTTCTGTTAAAAGAGAAGGTTAGCCATATCAAGATACCGGCGCCGGCACTTCCCAGAAAAAGACAGAGATACGTTTGTACACCAGCCATATACATGATCATTACCAGTACAAATACAGCCAATAATCCGCCTGCGAAAATAAACAGGTATTGCGCTTTCAGCCCTTTGAACTCAACGGTTCTTCCTATGCCTTTGTTGATGTGATAGGTATTCATTATTGATTGTTTAAAGGAAGAATGAGCGTAGGATTGTAGCTGCCACTATTAAGAAGATACATGCTCCGAACCAGCTTGCAGCAGTTTTACTGGTATCAGGATCTCCACTGCTGAATTTGTTGTAGACTTTGACGCCTCCGATCAGGCCTACCACAGCGCCAATAGCATAAATAAGTTTTGTGGCAGGATCAAAATAGGAAGTAACCATCTGCGTGGCTTCAGTGATTCCGGCGGAACCGTTGCCTTGTGCATTGAGACTCCAGCTGATTACCAGGAGCAATGTTGTGAAGATTCTTTGTCTTTTCATAATGATAGGTTTTTGATTTTGGAACCCGTGCTTTACGGGTGGTGAGACAAAGATCTAGGGTAGAAGAATAGTTTATCGGAATGTGGAGTTGGGAGGAACTGTTTAGCGTTGAAAAGCTTTAGAGTATAAAGTAGCAGAAAAATAATTATATGTGATGATTGTTTGATGCAAGCACATTAAATATTTAATGTTTTTTCTACAATATTTTATATATACATAAAATAGCATTTTGCTTTCAATGCTCATTCTTTGGCATAAATATTTATTTCGTTAATTTTGTAGTTGTATATAGTACATAATAATTATATGAAAAATAAATTTATCTATTTGTCTGTTCTATCCTCAATGGCTGTCAATTCTTTATTGTTTGGACAATGCTTTAAAAAAATATCTACACAATGGGAAACAGTAATTGCTTTAAATGAAGATGGAAATATATGGGAATGGGGAAGCAATAATGACGGGCAGTTAGGATTAGGAACCTACAACTATACAGATAAAAATATACCATTCCAATTGACGACATCCAATGACTGGAAAGATGTAATAAGTAGTCACAGCGGTACGATGGCTTTGAAAAATGATGGTACACTTTGGGGGTGGGGATATGGAGGACATGGCGAGCTTGGGAATAATTCAGCATCATATGTTTTTATCCCTTCTCCTACGGGAACTAATGAATGGGATAGGATATTTGCTGGGCTGTTTACTAATTGTGGCATCAAAACCAACGGAACTTTATGGATGTGGGGTACAGGCTTTAATGGGCAATTAGGAAATGGAGCTACACCAATTAATACATTAGTACCAGTACAAGTTGGAACAGACACAGATTGGAAATTAGTTGCAATGGGCCAATACCATACCATTGCTTTGAAAAATAATGGAACTTTATGGGCATGGGGAGGTAATGCACTGGGGCAACTGGGTATAGGAAATAATATAGATGTATCAATTCCCCACCAAATAGGAACAGAGAATGATTGGAAGGCAATCTCAACAACAATATACCACAATCTTGCCTTAAAAACCAATGGAACTTTATGGGCATGGGGAGGTAATGCCTACGGTGAAATTGGAGATGGTTCTACTGTACCTAAAAATATGCCAATACAAATTGGAAATGACAATAATTGGAAAGCTATTGAAACCTCATCATACGGTAGCTTTGCTATTAAGAATGATGGAAGTTTATGGGCTTGGGGCGACAATAGTTTGGGGCAACTAGGAGATGGAACAACTATATCAAGGTCAGTGCCAGTGAAAATTGGAAATTCTAATGATTGGAAAAGCATTGAATGTGGAGGTGGTAATTGTATTGGAACTAAACAAGACAATTCATTATGGACATGGGGTTTCAATGATGCAGGACAATTGGGAAATGGAACATTTGTTAATAGTGGTACACCTAGTATGATCATGAATGCCTGTTCTTTTCTAGGTACAAAAAATTCGATTTCCTCAGATCAAAATATAATAATTTACCCAAATCCTGTTTCAGATATTTTATATTTTTCTAAAGAGATTAAAAATCTTAAGATTTATACTGTGACCGGAATATTAATAAAAAATATTTTGAACGTAAATAGCCGTACTATAAATCTGCAGCCACTTCATTCAGGAATATACTTTATAGATGCACTTACCACTGAAGGAAATAATATGAAAGAAAAAATTATAAAAAAATAACGCTATATTCTCGCCATTCAGAGTTTCTTGACTTTGATCCAATAAATAAACAATATCTATTTTCTCTAATGAGTAATGGTTTATCAATGTTTCCGTAGGTTAATATGTAGTGATTATGTAAAGTTGAAACTTTTTATGTGCATATTATATTGTGATTTCAGATTTAATACAAGACGTATCATATTTTAAAATCTATTGATGGGAAGATGGATTTCTGCTTGCGGGCATTTATAACCATAAAATCTAGTAAATAAAAAATATAAATAAGTTTTATATATATAATTGTATCTAATAATATTGGAGAGCTAAAGAAACTCTCCAATATCAAAGTTCTTTATTTTACTTTTCCGCATATTGGAAGAACCGTTTACTTCTACATCATTAAAACTATAATCTAATAGTTCAGCTATTTTATGGGAAGCATTTTCCATAGAATTTTCCAGTAAGGTGTATAATTCGGTTCCGTATATTTTATGAGCTGCCGCTGCTGCTGGTCCCTTTTCAGACATTTCACAGACTTCCTGCTGTAAGAATGTTGTCACAGCGCTTAGCTCTTCAAAGGTAGCTCCCTGGGCAAAACCGTTATCTTTACCAATTATTCTATATTTCTTCCATTCTTCTTCCTCTTCAGTAAAATCAAGGCTGCTGCCAAAACCATATTCCGGTTCTTCCTGCGGATTTTGAATATGGATATTTTCACCGATATCATATTCTATCTCTAAAGTAAAAGGATCGAACAGAGGTTCTTCTTTTTGTTCTTCTGGAGAAGCTGTTGTCACTGCATGGCTTAGTGATGTTTTGGTTTCTCCCATAATAGGATAGGGTGTATCACTATTTTTTTGTTTTTCTATAGAAGGAGGAGGTCTTTTAATAACAATTTTATCTTGCAGTAATAACAAAATGATGACGATTAAACCTATAATGATGAGAATATCCATGGCTTATAAAATGGGTTTGAAATGTCTATTAAAATACTCGGTAATGTCATTTCCATATTCAAGGAAATGCTGTTCCAGAATATTGTCGATATAGGAGTATAACGTTGTTCTTTCCTCCCGGCTGAGTTGCACGATTCTCAGGAGTCTTTCATGATATTCCGGACGTATATAAACTACCTTTCCATTGCGTCCCGAAGGAAATCTATTGATAAGGAAAGTTTCTTCATAGCCCGCTTTTTTAGATGAACTGGTTTTTGCTTTTTCCCTCGGCTTTTGATGAATCGGTTCTTTTGTTTCATTGTTGTTAGCCTCAGAAGAAGGCTGTTCCCCACTGATTACCCGCATCAGGTACTCTTCGTCTACATAAGGCTTTTTAAAATCATTTTTTTTATCAGTTGTCATGATGTATTCGGGTTTTTATAATTGTGTGATGCTTAAAAATTCGTCAATAAACAGGTTCATTCTGGTCGCTTTTAATAATGAAAGATCTGCAGGTAATAGCGTAGATCTGAAAATACTATTTTGGATATCATCCAATTCCTTACGAAACCGTTTGCTGTCCATAATCCTGGTATCCATGATATTGAGCCGGAGCGCTGAAATAGCCTTTTCATAAATTTCATATAGACCTGTTTTTTCTCTTCCGTCGGTTTGATTCCAAAACAGCCAGATGCTTTGTTCTTTATGATTCGCAGAAGAAGGAAGCCCCAGGAATGCTTTGGTAAAGCCCAATGTACTTTCCACAACCAGCCGGTCAGCGGTTAAAGGGGCAAAAATAAAATCCATGTCTTTTAAGGTTGTCAGAACCCCTTTGGTATTGGCGGTACCCGGCAGATCAAACAAAATAATATCAGGAACCGCATCAGTTTCGTGTATGTATTCTGAACTTTCTTTGAGTGCATTCTCTGCTTTACACCGTATAATAGGATAAGCTTTCTTATTGATCAGATGAAACTGTTTCATGGCGGCCTTTTTATGGTATTCATTCAACATGATCGTTTTTTTATCCCGTTCCCTCATATTGCTTATACTGTACTGAGGAAAATCGCAGTCTATGACTACAACATCAAAACCTAGCCGGTAATGGAGCACACTGGCCATTAATGTGGTTATCGTTGATTTTCCAGCACCTCCTTTTTGAGTGGAGAAACTTACTTTTAAAGTTTTTTTTGTTGCTTTCATGATGCATATTTTTATTGTTGTTTTATAATTTTTATTGTTAAGAATCAGTATAAGTTGGTGTATATATAGGAGTATTCCTGTATTATCTTATCTAATGATGCACAGGTTTACATCATTTTAACTGGTCATATTTGCAACTGCTTTGTTGAGAGTATACCTTTTTTTGAACATGTTTAACTGCTTTTTTGCTTTTGCGCTTTTATAGTTTTAAAACTTTACATTTTTATGATTTGCCCGTTTTGTCATCAGCTTTATATTTTGCTATAAAGGAAAGAATCTTCAAAACCAGTGCTGATTTTCAGGTAATTGATGGTCTTATTTGGCAGCAATTGGAAGGCTGTAATATTGTATATATCCGGTTGCTTCTGTTTACCTTGTTATTGATTTTAAGGAGAGCTGATGTTTAATATAACATCTGAAATCTGTCGATCACTTGTTATAATAATTTTTGTAACGTGGTAATATGGTGTTCACCGGAACACGGCAAGTTGTGTTTTGAGTGCCTCATAACTGTTTTTTGTGCCTCAAAACAACTTGCCCTGCCGGGAGCTTTGAAACACTCTCCGAAGTCGAGGTTTATAAACTTTAAATGGATATCTATGAATGATCAGAAAAATAATAAGAGAAGTAAAGGTGGGCGAAAGCCAAAGATAAACCCTTGTAATCACCGGTATGTTTTTCGGCTGGATGATGAAGACAATAGCAAATTTCTGTCTTTATTTGAAGCCTCTGGAGTAGATAATAAAGCTAAATTTATAACTTCTGTATTGTTTTCAAAAGAAATAAAAACAGTTAAAATTGATAAAGGTACTGTTGATTTTTACATGAGGCTGACTTCCTTTTATTCCCAGTTCCGAGCAGTGGGCGTGAATTACAATCAGGTAGTTAAATTATTATACACTCATTTTACCGAAAAAAAAGCCGCAACATTTCTGTATCAATTGGAGAGACACACTGCTGAACTTTCAGCTTTGTGCCGGAAAATTATCGAATTGGCTAATGAATTTACTAACCGGAATATAGAAAAATGATGGTTCAATGATTGCAAAAATTGGCAGAAGCAGTAATTTATATGGTGTCTTAGCCTATAATCGTCATAAGGTGGAAAAGGGACAGGGACAAATTTTGTTGATGAATAAAATGGTGGAATCCACAGATGGGAAATATACTATACCCCAACTCATGAGATCTTTCGATCCTTATCTGGCTGCCAATCAAAAGACGGAAAAACATACTTTACATATATCGCTTAATCCAGATCCGAATGATAGGGTCAGTGATAAGGATTTTGTGAAGATGGCAGGAGAGTATATGAATGGAATGGGGTACGGTGAACAACCTTACATGGTTTTTAAACACACTGATATCGACCGTACCCATATTCATATTGTGTCTGTATGTGTTGATGAAAATGGTAGGAAAATATCAGATCGATTTGAGAAAAGGCGGTCGATGAATATGTGCAGAAAACTCGAAAATACATATGATTTATGGCGAGCTTCAGAAGGGCAG
Source organism: Chryseobacterium sp. AG363 (assembly GCF_003610675.1). Lineage (NCBI taxonomy): Bacteria > Pseudomonadati > Bacteroidota > Flavobacteriia > Flavobacteriales > Weeksellaceae > Chryseobacterium > Chryseobacterium sp. AG363. The sequence continues at coordinate 1,359,039 of NZ_RAQF01000002.1, read as the reverse complement.
AATGTGAAAAACAACCTGGTTTTCAAACCGGTTGATTATCAGACCGGAAATATTAGACATCAGATCGCCTCTGTCATCATGAATATAGCTGATGTGTATTCCTTTAAAACACTTGGAGAGTACAATGCTCTGCTTTCACTTTTCAATATAGCAGTTGAAAAAATTGAAGGTGAATTGCATGGAAAACCACAGCGGGGGTTGGTGTATTTTGCATTGGATACAAACAAACATAAAATTGGAAACCCATTAAAAGCTTCAAGGATTGGAAAAGCGGCGCAATTGCCTGCACTGGAATCTCACTTTTTAAAAAGTAAAGAATCTATTCTTCAATCGAATAAAACTGAAATAAAGGGCTGGATTGATAATGCCCTCAAAGTGAGTCTTCATGAAAAAGATTTTGTTGAGAAATTAAAGTCTGTGGGTGTTAATACGATAATCCGCAGAAATGAAGCCGGACGTATGTATGGAATCACATTTATCGATCATAACACCCAAACAGTATGGAATGGTTCAAATTTGGGAAAAGGATATTCCGCTGCTGTTTTTAATGATTTATGGAAGAACCAGGAGCATTTAAATAAATTCTCTGATGTAAAGCAGGCAGAAGAGAAATCACTCCCAACAAATCAATTTTTGCCCCTTAAACTTCATCCCTTATTTGGATTTTTAAATGATGGCAATGATGATTTACGTGACACTGAATCAATGGACTCATTTCCCGGATTGTTGCCAACAGTCCAGAGAGAAGATGATGAAGAACAGTTTTTTTCACAGCAAATGCGAAAGTGGAAAAAGAAAAGAAAAAGATAGTCTGATGATTTCTTACCCTTAGCCTTCTTTTTGCATAATTGCCTGTACTTTTTGCTGTAATTCCTTTTTATCAGGTAAATACAACTGGTATTTGGAAACAAATATTTTATTAGAAATACCACCTGTTGCATATTCCACCAATACTTCATCTTTTTCCGCAGAAAGGATAATGCCTATAGGCTCATTATCATCCACAACATTTTCTTCAGATTTAAAGTAGTTCAGATATAAATTCATTTGTCCTATATCATTGTGCTCAACCTGTTTTATTTTTAAATCAATCAGCACAAAACATTTTAAGATACGGTGATAGAATACAAGATCAATATAAAAATGCCTGTTACGAAGTGATATCTTATACTGTCTTCCGACAAATGTAAAACCCTTTCCCAGTTCTAAAAGAAACATCTGCAGGTTATCGATAATTTTCTGCTCCAGTGCTTTTTCTGTAACCCGATGACTTTGAGGTAATTTGAGAAAGTCCAGTATATAAGGATCTTTTATAGCCTCTGTAGAATCGGTTACGATATGACCTTTTTCCGCCAGTTGCAATACTCCTTTTTTGTCTTTGCTCAATGCCAGTCTTTCAAAAAGGGAGGAGTTGATCTGCCTTTCCAGTTCGCGATAGCCCCAATTTTCCAGCACGGCCTGTTTTTCATAGAACTTCCTTGCCGTATCATCAGAAATACCGAGCAAAGTAACCAGATGAGTCCAGCTTAATTTGGCAGGCACTGCCTGCCATTTTTGATAAGCCAGATAAAATCTGCGCATATCTAAAATATTACGCCTGCCAAATCCTTTACCGTAACGCTGCCTAAGGTCTTTGGAAAGTGTTGCCAGTAAGTTACTTCCATATTCTGCACGCTCCTCACCGTGCTGCTCATATTCCACGATATGCCTGCCAATTTCCCAGTTGGCTTTCACCAGCTCAGTATTAACTGCCTTAACCGCATTTTGTCTTGCAACCTCAATAGCGGATCCTATGCTATCCAGTAATTCAGTGTATGTTGATTGTACAGGTTTCATTGATCTTTTGTTATAGAACAAATGTAAAAAATTCCTTGGTCAACAACTGCTATGATCCATGAGAAAATAAGTTTCAGTCCTGTGCCAAATGCTTCCTTATAATGCCTGACACAGCCAGTGTAGAAAGCAGACTTCTGTTACCCAATAAATTCATCATCCTAACTCTAAAAATAAATGATATGCAGGGTGAAGATGATCTACGGGGCTTAGCTAAAATTATGGCTTTTATGCGTGCCGTCAGTATTTTAATGGTACTGATGCATTATTACTGGTATTGCTATCCATTTTTTCATGAAAAAGAATGGACATTGGAAATCATTAACAGAATACTGCTGAATTTCCAAAGAACAGCAGGGTTGTTCTCTCACAATCTCTATACAAAAGTTTTCACCATTGTATTACTCTCTCTAAGCTGCCTGGGAACAAAAGGAGTAAAAGATGAGAAGATAACCTGGTCTCGGATTATAGGCTTCATGGCAGTCGGAACGGTGTTGTTTTTCTTCAATACTATTTTGCTGAGATGGGGCGGGACAGGCATTCTTTTATATATGCTTTCAATGTCAGTAGGATATATCCTCCTAATGGTGTCAGGGGCATGGATGAGCCGTTTGTTAAAACATAATCTGATGGATGATGTATTCAATAATGAGAATGAAAGTTTTATGCAGGAAACCCAATTGATGGAAAATGAATACTCTGTGAATCTTCCTACTAAATTCTATTACAGAGGGAAATGGAATCAGGGTTGGATTAACATTGTCAATCCATTTAGAGCAACTATTGTACTTGGGACACCCGGATCAGGAAAGTCATATGCTATTGTCAATAATTATATTAAGCAGCATATCGAGAAGGGTTTCTCCATGTATATCTATGACTTTAAGTTTGATGATCTTTCCACGATTGCTTATAATCATGTCTTAAAACATCAGAATAAATACAAAGTAAAACCGAAATTTTATGTTATCAATTTTGATGATCCCCGAAGAAGCCATCGGTGCAATCCTTTAAATCCTGATTTTATGACGGATATTTCAGATGCCTATGAAGCTGCCTATACCATCATGCTCAATTTAAACAGAACCTGGATTCAAAAACAAGGGGACTTCTTCGTGGAATCTCCCATTATTCTTTTAGCTGCTATTATCTGGTTCCTGAAAATATATGAAAATGGCAAATACTGTACTTTTCCTCATGCCATTGAACTGCTCAATAAAAAATATTCAGACGTTTTCACGATTCTAACTTCTTATTCTGATCTTGAAAATTATCTTTCTCCTTTCATGGACGCATGGCAGGGTGGTGCACAGGACCAGCTTCAGGGGCAAATCGCTTCTGCTAAGATTCCTTTGTCACGAATGATATCTCCTCAACTATACTGGGTGATGACCGGGGATGATTTTTCTTTGGATATCAACAATCCGAAAGAGCCGAAGATATTATGTGTGGGTAATAACCCGGATCGGCAGAATATCTATTCAGCAGCGTTGGGTCTCTATAATTCAAGAATCGTAAAACTTATCAATAAAAAAGCGCAACTCAAAAGTTCAGTGATTATTGATGAATTACCTACGATTTACTTCCGGGGATTGGATAATCTGATTGCAACTGCAAGAAGTAATAAAGTAGCTGTCTGCTTAGGGTTTCAGGATTTCTCCCAGTTGACAAGAGATTATGGAGATAAAGAAAGTAAAGTGATTCAGAATACAGTGGGGAATATATTCAGTGGTCAGGTCGTTGGAGACACGGCTAAAAATCTTTCGGAACGTTTTGGAAAAGTCCTGCAGAAAAGACAAAGTATGACCATCAACAGAAATGATACGTCCACTTCTATATCCACCCAACTGGATAGTCTGATACCGGCTTCCAAAATTTCAACGTTAAGTCAGGGAATGTTTGTAGGGGCTGTATCTGATAATTTTGATGAAAGAATTGAACAGAAAATGTTTCATGCAGAAATAGTAGTGGATAATGAAAAAGTAGCTGAAGAAACTAAATCTTATCAGCGGATACCGGAGATTTTATCATTTGTAAGTGATAGTGGAGAAGACCGGTTCACATCAATTATTGAAGAGAATTACAGAAATGTTAAGCAGGACGTTATGAGGATCATTGAAAATGAAATTGAGCGTATTAAAACTGATCCTGAGTTAAAGCATTTAATCCCAAAAGAATAAAGCAAAAATCCCCGAATACCGGGGATAAAAACTAATAACCATGAAAACTCAAATTAAACATGAGAATCAGATGCAAATCTACTGCAAATAAGTTTTTTTTACAATTCATATCATCTATAAGTTGTATTGTAAATACAGTTTGCTTCGTTTAAATAGAGTGAAAATTACTGACTTATTGGCTTTTTTCAAATTCAAATGAGATTTCAGCTTTGTCATTCAGTATAATATGAGCGTTAAAAATTTTTCCTGATTTACTTTTCATTCCTTTTATTAATGACGTTTTACGTGTGTTAACGAGGCTTTCGATGTCATTTAATGAGATTTGTATACCGCAGATATTTCTAAACAGCAACCAATTGCAACGAGTATCAGAACACTTCACAATATGGTCATGAATAACCAAATGCTGCGTTTTGCATTTAGGGCATATAATCTTGGGAATATGTGGCTGTTCAATATGGATCTGCAGTAATTCCTTGGTGACAGATGTTGTATAATTTTCGATTTGCTTTTGAAATTCGAATGCATTACATTCATTATTTTCTATACATTGCATTTCTAATTCCCACTCTGCAGTCAAGGAAACATCGGCTATTTTTTTATCTTTTACCAGATCATATACTTTTAATCCTTTATCCGTTGAGATAAGTGATCTATTTTCTCTTTTGATATAATCCCGATGAATCAATGTTTCAATAATAGACGCTCGTGTTGCAGGTGTCCCAATGCCTATATTTTTTAATATTTTTCGCTGTTCTGTTTCTTCAACATCTTTCCCTGCATTTTCCATTGCAGACAATAGGCTTTCCTCAGTATAAAGGCTGGGAGGCAGCGTTTTCTTTTCCAGAACAGCAAACATTTTAATCTTTAGATCCATTCCTTCTTTTAACTCAGGAAATTGCCGGATTTCTTCGATACCTTCAGAAAAATTGCCGTTGATATGGCGCCAGCCTGTTTGTAATATCTTTTGTCCCTTAGCTGTAAAATCATAGTGAAGTACCTGTAAACTGATTTCTGTGATTTCTTTGACACATGGCGGTGAGACGGCCTCAAATAGTCGAAAAGCAATCAGATCATATATCACCTTTTCTTCTGAAGTAAGTGCTGAAGGTATTTTTTCTGTAGTAAGAAGCCCGTGATGATGGGTAACATTAGCATCCTCGACAATGCTTTTATTAAAGTTTCCCCATGGAATTATGCTTGCTGCGGTTTTATAAGGTTCCCATTCCTGCAGTACTCTTATGAGATCTGGAATGTCCGGCCATAAATCTTCTGAAATATATTGGCTGCCCGTAAGTGGATAGGTAATGAACTTTTTTTCATAAAGGCTTTGGGCAATATCGAGTGTTCGCTCAGCACTGAAGCTGAATCTTTTATTAGCTTCCTTCTGAAGGCCGGTTAAGTCAAACAGAAGAGGAGCCTGTTCTGTTATGGGGTGTGAAGTAATAGCACTGACTGTTGCTATAGTTCTGTTTCTTTCCAGTGACTTTACAAAGTCCTCAGCTTGTTTTTTATCGCTGAATTTGAGTACTCCAAGACTTTTGAACTCCACAAAATCTTTTTGATGCATAAGCTCAATCTGCCAGTATTGCTGGCTTGTGAACTCTTTATATTCTCTATAACGTTTGCAGAGTAAAGCTAAAGTGGGAGTCTGCACCCTTCCAAGTGAATATAACCCGTCATCTGCTGCTATAGTTAGTGCCTGGGTCGTATTAATATCTAATAACCAGTCGGCTCTGTTTCTGTAGTGAGCAGCATGGAATAATCCATCATATAGGTGACCCGGCTTCAGATTTTGAAAACCGTGCCTAATGGCTTTTTCAGTGAGTGAACTGATCCATAATCTTTCAAATGGCAGGGTACAGTTCAAATACTCATAGATGTACCGGAAGATCAGTTCCCCTTCTCTTCCTGAGTCTGTAGCAACAATAATACTGCTGCATGATGTAAACAATTTTTCTATGATTTTTAGCTGTTTGGATACGCCAGGATCAGTTATCAGTTGTTTATCTTTTCTTACTTTTCTGATGGTTAATTTAAAAGGGTCAGGTAAAATAGGTAAAGTCTGCTTTTTACAAGCTGAAATGCCATAATCTTCTGGCATCCCGAGTGTAATCAAATGGCCAAAAGCCCAGGTAACGGCATAGCCATTACCGGTCAGATATCCATCTTTCTTTTCTGTTGCTCCCAAAACCATTGCTATTTCTCTGGCAACACTTGGCTTTTCTGCTAATACTGCTTTCATAATGATTATTAATTGAAATGGGTATTATAGGCGTTTTCTAGCGCGGAACTGGGCTTTGTCCTGTTTTAACTGCTGGCTTTTGTCTTTAGGTGCCTGCTGACCCTTTTGTAGAGGCTCCTTTAAATGCTTGGTGGCTTCGTTGGTCTTGCCTTCTGAATTCACTGCTGTCTGGGTTGTATGCTCCTCAGTAGGCTTTGTCTTATGTTGGATTTTATCAGGATTCTGAAATGAGAAATCGATTTTTCCGTTCTCCTTATTAAGAGTGATATATCCCTGATAGGGCTGATTCTTTTTATCCAGCAATCCGTCGAGATAAATCGTTTGGCCTGCTTTAAACTGACTATACTGCTCGTCACTTAATTCTTTGCCTCTGAATGATCTTGGTATCTCTGTCTGTGTATGGGTTTGAGATTGTTGCTGAATCTGCTTTTGATCAAAAAGAAATTCAACATACTTTTTATCAGCATTAAACTGGACATGGGCATTGAAAGGTTCCCCTTTAGTAGAGATCATCCCTTCCAGATATAATGCTTTGCCCTCTATAAGCGTCTGCTTTTGGGCTTCATCTAATCTAACACCCTTGATTTCATCAGGAATTCTGATGTTTTCTACTTTGTAGGCAACAAGTTCATTAGTCAGCCGGTCTCTGCTGATAAGGGAAGGAATGATTTCATCAGTCTTTGGATTGACAAGATCTACAACACGTCCCATATTTCCGGTTTCCATTAGATTTTTACGGTCTTCAGCAGTAAATTCATGACCTAGAAACTTAAAATTGAAATTAGGTTCTTTTCTGATGCCGTGGAGATTGATCATGACATTGCCGGCATCATTAGTGCTGAGTGAAAGACGAGCGTCTATCCGGATAAGCGCTGTTCCGAGATTAAGACTGATGGGAACGAGACCATTGGTTTTGAATCCTCTTAGCATGGGTTCCAGGGCATTGGCTTTTTCTAATTTTTCCTGCGTCAGCCCAAATTTTGACATCATATCCCAGTCGATCTGATCCTGGGAGTACTGATATTCTTTTTCTGATGATGGATTTGTACTCATTGTAATGGTGTTTGGGGTTACTATTTTATAGGTCTTCAGAAATTCTTCACCTTTACTGCTTGAATGCTTGAGGTAATGCTCAATCTGTTTTCCAATTTTTTCAGATTCTTTGAGAGGAGAGGTAAAAAAATTAAATGAAGTAGGGTTTTTGAGCTGGCTGAGGAAATTGGAAAAAAAGTTGGAAAATAAATCGCCCTGCTTATCAATTTTTAAAAACTGATTCTGGTTTTTCCGGGTATTGGATACTGTTTTCAGATCACCTTTTTCATCAACAGTTTTTACCACTTCTATTTTGTTGGTCTTAGGGTTTAAAACCAGCAGAGTATTAATTAATGCAGGATCAGGATTTTGGGTATTTGCTATATCTTCCATGATGTTAAGTATTGATTTAACATCGAAGTTAGACCTATTGGATAGGAAAAGTTAAAAGTGGAAGTAGATGGGGATATTTGGCTGGGATTGTCTGGAAAATACCAATAAGACATTAATTTTTTAACAGCTTTTTGTTGCTACTATGGTAAAAATAATTAATTTTACGCCGTCTCGATCGAGACGTTTTTTTTTTCATCATTTGTGTTTTTTGTCCTGTTTTATTATTGATAAAACAGGATTTTTATCTATAACTGGAGTGCTTTTCAAAAAGATTCATACCAATAATTTTATTATGCATGTTGTCATAGATCAGCTCTACCGAAAAATTTGAAATTTCATACAAAACATATCTTGATTGGGAAACCATTCTTTCACTGATGATGCGTCCATGAGTTAGTACAAGTTCATATTGTGTCTGGCGATCGGTTAAATTCTGAAAATCGTAATAGGAGATATTCATAGTTATAATAATGGGATAGTGTAAATTATTTTAATCTAATTTTTTTGAAAACTTTTCATCAAGTATCCGGATATCTTTTTGAATCCCAAGCAGTATTTCCTTCACATTATAGTTTTCAAAAAGCTCAGGTTCAAAATCTTCAGGAAATATTCCAGAAGCATACTGCCATACTTCAACGATTTCTCCGAAAGGAATATCATAAGGTGTATAAAATGAATTGTCAGCTGCTACGGTTATTGATTTTTCATTCAAAGAGATAAGTCTTTTATAAGAGATACCATCATTCAGGGTGACGAAAACATAACTTTTGCCGGACTTTAAATCCTTGATATTTTCTATATATTTCCCGACAATGTAAGAACCGTCTTTAAAGGGCGGCATGGAATCGCCTTTTGCCGGAAACGCTCTGTATTTTCCGTTGGTCAGAAAGGGTAGTGAAATTCTCTGTAAGCTTTCAATATATTCAGGATCACTGTATCCTGATAAATATCCCATGGAGGCTTTTTGGGGAACAATTTCAATACTGTTGTTACCTAATTGATCAACGACAACTGGTAGAACAATTCTATTATCCGGAAGTCTCAATACATCTTCTAAAGGATATTTCCTGATATCCACTGTCAAAAGAAGATCAATACTTAAATTGAAATACTTTGAAATTCTGATCAGTATTTCGTAGGGGGCTTCCGAACGCCCGTCCTCATATTTTGAATACCGGACCCTGCTCAGCAAAATTTTATCCGCCAGTTCCTGCTGGGATAATTTTTTCTGAGTTCTTAAAAACCTGATGTTATCTGAAAAAATTGACATTGATACAAATTGTATCTGCAAATATATGAAAAATGATACATATAGTATCTAATTTTGTGACGTGAACCGGGCGATTGTACATATGGATCTGGATACATTCTTTGTATCCTGCGAGAGACGTAATAATTCTCAGCTTGACGGAATTCCCCTGATTATTGGCGGAGGTGACCGTGGAGTGGTAGCATCATGCTCCTATGAAGCAAGGAAATTTGGAGTCCGTTCTGCCATGCCGATCCGAATGGCAGTCCGGTTGTGCCCTGATGCGAAAGTCATCCGGGGAGACCATGAGCTGTATTCCAATTTATCTCATACTGTGACTGAAATTATCCAGGAAAGAGTTCCGGTAATGGAAAAGGCGAGTATTGATGAATTTTATCTGGATCTTTCAGGTATGGATAAATTTTTCGGTTGCTATCAGTGGACCCAGGAAATTGCGGCAGCTGTTACCAAAGAAACAGGACTTCCTATAAGCTTTGCTTTATCTGCTAATAAAACTGTTTCAAAGATAGGAACGGGAGAAGCGAAACCGGTGGGCCGACTGGAAATTAAAGATTTGGAGATCAAACCTTTTTTAAATCCATTATCCATTAAAAAGATTCCGATGGTGGGAGATAAAACTTTTCAGTTATTATCAAGAATTGGAATCCGTACCATTCATACTTTATCTGAAATGCCCATGTTGGTATTGCAACAGATGATCGGCGTGAACGGAAAAGAGCTTTGGAAAAAAGCCAATGGAATTGATGAAAATCCTGTAGTTCCTTATTCGGAAAGAAAATCCATTTCTACAGAGAGAACTTTTACCAATGATACTACGGATGTCTTAGAACTGAAAAGACTGATATCGGGAATGGCGGAACAGTTAGCGTATCAGCTCAGAAAGGAAAAATGGCTGACATCCACAGTGGTTGTAAAAATACGGTATGCCAATTTTGATACGGAAACCAAACAATGCAAAGTTTCTTACACTTCTGCAGATCATACCCTGTCAAAAGTGGCTCTGGAATTATTCAATAAAGTATATACCAGAAGAATGAGACTTCGTCTGGTAGGGCTGCGCTTTACCGGCCTCGTACATGGGAATCACCAGATGAATCTGTTTGAAGATACTGAGGAGCAGATGAATTTATATCAGACCATGGATTATCTGAAAAACCGCTACGGTATGGGAGCAGTTGGGAGAGCTTCAGGTTTTGATTTTGAAAAATAATTTTAAATTTTTAATAATGTTTTTGAATTGTCATTCTTTTCACAGCCTCCGATATGGGACCCTATCCATAGAGGAATTGGTGAAGCAGGCTTATGCATCAGGGAGTACAGAAATGGTACTGACGGATATCAATACCGTTACCGGTATTTATGATTTTAAGAAAGAATGCGAACGGGTGGGTATTAAACCTATTGTGGGCGTTGAGGTCCGCAAGGAAGGCAAACTTCTTTATATTGCTGTTGCAAAAGAGTTTTCAGGAATAAGAGAAGTCAATACCATTATTACTCAGCATAACTGTGACGATAAGGAACTTTCAGAGACAGCGCCGGAATTTGAAAATATCTTTGTGGTTTATCCTATGAGTAATATCCCGGAAGTCTTAAAGGAAAATGAACGGGTTGGGGTGAGAATAGAAGAACTGAATTTTTTGATAAGACCTGAGTACCGGAAACTGATTTCCAGAATGGTAGTTCTGCATCCTGTTACATTCAGAACCGGTGAGGAGTATAAACTGCATAAAATTCTCAGGGCCATTGATCATAATACCTTATTGTCAAAGCTCACTAAACGGGATATATGCAGGGAATCAGAATATTTTATGACTGAAAAGGAGATTGCAAAGGCATTTGAAAGATATCCGGAGATTGTTACAAGAACAAAAGCAATGCTGGCACAATGCAGCTTTGAATTTGATTTTAAAAAGGTAAAGAATAAACAATTTTATACAAAATCAAAAGCAGATGATGTAAAATTACTTCGCAGGCTGGCATATTCAGGACTGGAAAAAAGATACGGAACTCATCATGAAATGGCCAGATTAAGAGTGGAAAAAGAACTGAAAGTGATCGATGAACTTAATTTCTGTTCTTATTTTTTAATAACCTGGGATATTATCCGTTACAGCAACAGCTTGGGGCTTATGCATGTGGGAAGGGGAAGTGGTGCTAATTCTATTGTAAGCTATTGTCTGGGAATAACCGACATCTGTCCTTTGGAATTGGACCTGTATTTTGAACGTTTCTTAAATCTTAACCGGAAGTCTCCGCCTGATTTTGATATCGACTGGAGCTGGCAGAACAGGGATACGATATTGGAGTATGTTTTTGACCGGTATGGAAAGGATCATGTAGCCTTTTGCGGAACCAATGTGGAGTTTAAATACCGGTCTATTTTCAGAGAAGTGGGAAAAGTGTTTGGACTTCCTAAAGAAGAATTGGATGATCTGGCGACAAAGCCTATGGAAGACCATGAAAGGAACAAGGTAGTGCGGATGGTACAAAAGTATGGTAAGCTGCTGGAGAAATTTCCCAATCAGAGAAGCATGCATTCCTGTGGAATTCTGATTTCTGAAGAACCCATTACAAGTTATACGGCACTTGAAATGCCTCCCAAAGGTTTTCCGATTGTTCAGTTTGATATGAATGTGGCAGAAGATATCGGGTTGGAAAAATTTGATATTCTTTCCCAGAGAGGACTGGGTACCATCAATGATACGGTAGCTCTTATTAAGAAAACAAAAGGAATCGCTGTGGATATCCGCGATACATCACTGTCAAAAGATGAAGAAAAGACCAATGAATATCTGGCGATAGGAAGAACCATCGGCTGTTTTTATATAGAATCTCCCGCCATGCGCGGTCTTTTAAGAAGACTTAAGTGTGATAATTACAGAACACTGGTCGCCGCTTCCTCCATTATCCGCCCAGGAGTGGCTCAGAGCGGAATGATGCGGGAATATATTTTCAGGCATAACCATCCGGATCAGTTTGAATATTTTCATCCGGTATTTGAAGAGCATCTGAAAGAAACCTATGGCATTATGGTATATCAGGAAGATGTGATTAAGATTGCCCAGTACTTTGGAGGATTATCATTAGCGGACGGGGATATCTTACGAAGAGCCATGAGCGGAAAAGGAAGATCGATTAAAAAGCTTCAGCAGGTGAAGGATAATTTCTTTGCATCCTGTAAGGAGAAGGGCCATTCGGAACTGTTGACCGCTGAGGCATACAGACAGATTGAATCTTTTGCCGGGTATTCTTTCTGTAAAGCACACTCGGCATCCTACGCGGTGGAGAGTTATCAGAGTCTGTATTTAAAGGTATATTACCCATTGGAATTTATGGTGTCAGTGATTAATAACCAGGGAGGTTTTTATAGAACTGAAGTCTATATTCATGAAGCAAAAATGTCGGGCGGAAATATCCAGGTTCCCTGTATTAATAACAGTGAGTATCAGACAACACTGAAAGGGACGGATATCTATCTGGGATTAATGCTTTTGGAAGGGCTGGAAACAAGAATTGCCCACGGTATTGTCGAGGAAAGAAAAACCAACGGAGTATATACATCATTGGAGAATTTTATAAGACGTATTCCCATTGGTATTGAAACCATACAGATCCTGATTTTTATCGGCGCCTTCCGGTTTACTGGAAAACCTAAAAATGAACTGCTTGTTGAGGCGAGAGTTCTGCTTGTTAACTTTAAGCCTGAAAACAGAGGGCTAATGCTGATTGAAGAACCGGTTCAGGAATTTAAGCTTCCTGAATTAAAGCGGGAACATTTTGAGGATGCCTTTGATGAAATTGAACTCATTGGGTTTCCTGTTTCATACAGCCCTTTTGATCTGTTACAGACCCGGTACCGGGGTTCTGTTTTGGTGAAGGATTTATTGAAGTTTCATAAGCAGCAGGTTAAAATGCTGGCGTATCTGATTTCAAGAAAACATGTACCCACGAAGAAAGGCACCATGTATTTTGGTACGTGGATCGATGTGAACGGAGATTATTTTGATTCCGCTCATTTTCCTGACAGTCTAAAGCAGTATGATTTTCAGGGCGGCGGATGTTATCTGCTCCTTGGAACCGTGGAAGTTGATTTTCATTTTCCTACCGTTACCATTCATAAAATGGCAAAGATGCCCATGATTCCTGATCCAAGGTATGCTTATGATAAAGAAAAACAATATGATATTCACAGGCAGATCAGGGAAGATGTAAGCATGACCTATAGAGAACCTTATCCGCAGGCCCATGAGATTGGATTGCCAAGACATAAGATACAGTAGCAATAGTAAAATTTTTGATAAGAAGAATTATGAATCAGTTAAGTTTATTCGATACAGAAGCTTTCTATGAATTTCCAAAGGATCTTTTGGAATACAGGGAGCATTTTCTAAGTAAAGAGCAAGCTGATCAGTTAAAAGATAAGCTGCTCAATACCGCGTCATGGGAACAGCGTACACAGAAAATGTATGATAAAATGATATTGACTCCACGGCTGACAGCATGGTATGGGGATTCAAAAGATTATGGTGCTCAAGAAAAAGAAAGGGCAAGAAATCCATGGACTCCTGAACTGTTCTTGCTCAAGGAAAGGATAGAAAAAGAGTTTAACTGTAAGTTTAATGGAGTTTTATTAAATCTCTACAGAGACCATAATGATTCTGTGGCCTGGCATAGAGATAAAGAAAGCCGGTATGGTAAACGGCCTGTGATTGCCTCTATCAGCCTTGGGCAAACCAGGAACCTTGATTTCAGGAAAAAAGACCACCATGCCAGTAAGTACAGTTTACCGCTTCCGCATGGTTCTCTGCTTATCATGAAAGGCGATTTGCAGGAAAACTGGGAGCATCGGATAGCTAAATCTATAATACCCATGAAAGAGCGGATTAATCTGACGTTCAGGTTAGTTCTTGATTCTTAGGTGTGTATAGATGTTTTTAAGGTAATAACCTGTTTTTCATGGTTTACTGTTATTGAAAGTATTTTGAAAATACGTATCTGAAAAACAGGTTATTCTTTTTTTATGGCTCAAGCCCAGGGCCGCCACATGAATTATACGGAACGCATGTTAATTTATCATTTATAAAACATAGTCTGGTACAATCTGCTCCGCCAACAATTGTTTTTAATTCTGCTTTGTTAAGCTTTTTTAAATTTTTCATATTAATATATTTTATGTTCACAACAAATCTCAAGAATAATTATTATATAATAGTTTAAATTAACGAATTTTAACGTTCAAACCTTGTTTGTTACTTTGCATTCCAAAATTGATGTTCTAAGAAATGATCGTTTTTTAACAATAATACTATATTCGTTGACCCCATACTTTTTCTCTATTCTATCAGATCTGGTAGTACAATAGTTGTTATAATTTATCAAAAAACTTCAACCGGCAGGGTTCCATTTTTCTAGGGATAAAATACGACATGTTTTGTCGTTTACGGAGTGTATTTTTGTAAAATAAAATGGTTGATAATGTGGATGCATATTATTGGGAATTCTAGCAATGCTAGGTTTGAAAAGTTAAATTAATAAAATAACAATACCTTTGAAGTCATTTAATTTTGAGTTTGAAAAACATGCAGGGAAATGAGTTGGCATATCAGGTTTATTCTCCGGGATCGGTACTTGGCCTTTTTAGTAATGCATTAAAACTTAATGCAACGGTTAATCTTATTTATCTTAAGGGAAGATACTCTTTTGGTGGTGGGAAGGCCTATGGAAATTATTACTATGATAATTTATTTTCAGAATCTGATACAATTTCTATTGGGGTACGGGTTTCTGCGTTACTGAGAAGTAAGATTGAAAATAATGAGATCTATATCCTTAGAGGATATATTGAGAAAAGTATTAAGAACTCTTCTGTGGAACTTCGCTTTGTAGTCGATGAGATTATTCAGCAGGAAGAACGCGCAATTTCGGAGGAAGAATTACAGAGATATGAGCTTATCCAGAAGAAGCTTGGGAAGGGCTCCAAGGACCTGGAAACTGTGATCAGAGAAAAGATTCTGAAAGATGAGCCGATCAGAATTGCTAACATTTATGGAAATAATGCGATTGTCCAAAGAGACTTTGCAGAAGGATTGGATGTTTCCCAGAAGTATTTCCAGGTCTCGGAATATACCTGCAGTATTACTTCATCGACCTCTATTGTTTCCAAACTTGAAGAAGTTTCAGCATTAGGCTACGATATCATAGCATTGGTAAGAGGTGGGGGAGACAAACAAAGTATGGAAACTTTTAATGATTTACAGCTTTCAGAATTGTTTATTACAATAGAAGCAGTGACTGTCACAGCAATAGGGCATACGGTAGATGAAACTTTGCTCGATAAGCTGGCAGATAAAAGATTTCATCTTCCTCATGATTATGGAGCAGGGCTTCACTCCATCGTTGAAAAGTTGTCTCATGAGAAATCAAATTCCCGGGCATTACTGATTGATGAAGTTAAAAAGGATGTAGGCAAACAGTTTGCAGAGCAAGTGTTAACACTGGAAAAGCAGCTTAAAACGAAAAATGACGAATTTACCGAAGCACAGAAAAACTTTAAGGAGCAGGCTGAAAACCAGGTAAAGATTTTTACGGAGCAGCTTAAGGTTCGTAATGAAGAGGTAGAGAAGTTAAAGAAGGATCTTACTGAAAAACATGGCCAGCAGGTAAAAACTTTAACAGATCAGCTTTCAAAAAGAACTGAAGAGTTCCAGAAATTTCAGGAGTCTTCTGCTAAACAGCTTCAGGAAACACAAAAGAGTTTTTCAGAACAGCAGAAACTAAGACAGCAGGAAATGGAAAGCTATAAAAAGGAACTCAATGTTTTACATGAGAAAAACTTACAGTCAGTTATTAATGAGAAGACAGCTTCTCTAAAGGTTGCAGTAGAATCTTTACAGCAGGAAAATGTAAGACTGAATACGGAGGTTAAAAATAGTAAAACAGATTATATAAAGATTGTAATCGCAGCTGTTATAGCTTTAGTAACAGGGTTTTTATTGGCAAAGTTATTTTAAAGCAGCATAAGATTATGGAAACTACTAAAATAACAGAAATTAATAATATTATAGATACTTATTTGATTTTTGAATCTCTTTCAACTATTGATGATGAGCAATATAAAAAGGTTGTAATTGAATTTTTTAAAGAGCTGGATCAATTAAAGAAGAAAGGAATACTCATAGATAATGAGCTTATACGTTTTATAAGTGAGAAGTATTCAGAGATATCAGAAAAATTTGAAGAAAATCCTATCTATGAAGAAAGGATTCAGAGGATACTTCCAGAAATAAGTGAGTATTGCTCACCTCCTTACTTCTGGGATACCCCATTACATGATTATATGAAAAATAAATGGGGATTAACTATTAATGCTTCTGGTCTACAACTATAATTCCAAGCGGAACTTTAACTCGATTTTTACATATATAAAGAACAAAATAGAATTCAATAGGATTGTTACTATGGCATTTCCCACTTGTTAAAGAATATTTTTATCCAAACGGCTTAATTTTTGCAATTTTTTTAACTGCCGGATATTAATCATATGATGGTAGTTAACAAACAAAAAAGAGAGGGAAAAGTAATCAGCCTTCCTTAAAGTTCGGAGCATAGTTTTTAATCTCGCATCTCAGTTAACTGAATAGGGGAAAACTGTTTTTAAGGCTGTGCTGATAATCTCAAAAATATCAGCGCAAGTAACTGGCAAAAAATTGTAGAGTACTATTATTAAAAAAAAATACTGTTATGAACGTTAAACGCACATTTGGAACAATACTGACTGTTTTAGGAATCGCAGGTTTGATTTATACAGGATATGAATTGATTAATAAAAGCTCAGCCTATACGACTTTAGGAGTGATCGGAGTTCTTGGACTGATATTCTTTTTTTCGGGGATTGGTCTCGTCAAAAATACTAAAGACGAGGCATAAATACGTTATTTTAAAGATGATTGAGAAGCAGTCTGAAAAATTAAAAAGCTACAGGTGCGGATATTGGAGCGTCTTTAGTAATTATTTGGGCAGCCAATAGATCGATATCTGATTTTTAGGAGTTAGACAGATGGTCATTGAGACATTTATTGAAGGGCTTTTTTGCATATGAATGGCCCAAAATTTGTATGTAACGTTACTGCCAATTTTTGCTAAGATATTCATTTGGAACCATAACAAAATATAGATAATATGATCATCGATGAAAATCTTTTGCTCGAAAATGGAGCCGTTTACGAGGATTATCCCGCAAAGGAAATTATTTTTGAAATGGGAGGTGTTCCCCACTATTATTTCCAGATTGTTAAGGGTACAGTAGAACTGAATAATTATCACGAGGATGGAAAAGAATTTACCCTGAATATTCTCTCGGAAGGTCAGAGTTTTGGAGAATCTTTACTTTTTGACAATTAAGAATTATCCGATGAATGCCATCGCTAAAACTGACTGCATAATTCTGAAATTACCAAAATCCAACTTTCTGAGTATGTTGAGTACCAATAGAGAATTGATGTTTACAATTTTCCGTCATCTGTCAGACCGTCTTTTCGATAAGTATGTGATGCTGTTCAACAATTCATCCACTGACCCGGTGTCGAAAATAAAATCATTAATGGATTATTATAAGGATAGTTCCTTAAAACAAAATCCTTACTCTTATACTGTTCCACTTACCAGGCAGCAAATTGCCAATTTGACAGGTTTGCGGGTCGAAACAGTAATACGGACGATTAAAAAAATGGCACAAGAAAAGATTCTGAAGCTTGATGGCCGAACGATTTTCTATTAATGTATTTTTATAGTAACCCTGGTTAGGTAAATCCAAAGTATCTACCAGATCTTCAACGATCTCTGATCATAATCATCATAATCCTGTGCATAGGTTTTTAAATGATTACAATCATTCGTTCTACCATATAATAAAAAGAATCAGAAAATAGTGTTAAATTTGATTTGAACAGATCTTTACTATTTGAAAAACTATAATTATGAATGAAGAACTAAAATTTAATCCAGTGGATCAATTTCCTGCCAAGGTAGAAGGAGAGCAATTTTCAAGAACTGTTTTATTGTACGATAAAGATTTAGATAATTTTGATCTGGGTTATTATGACTTTGAGGTTCAGAAATGGCAGGCCATGGGAGGTTTTCAAATGGATGTAATTTGATGGTCCTACATTCCTACACCTAATGAATTACAAGTTTCAGGATTTGATTCTGTTACTATTGATTAATTACGGAACTCATTAATTAAAGCCAGATAACCAGATTACTTTAGATACATGAAAGTAATTGGAACTAAAGTATAATGAACTCTTGGATAATAAAGAAATACTGTTGACATTACTGTTATATTATTACTTATTTTTACAGTAGACTTCTAATTAAGTTTATGTACATAGCAATTTTAAATCATTAAATGATAAAAGAATTTTCATATAAGAAATTTGGTAAGCTGGAATTCAGCAAAACCTCGGCTCAGAACGATTCCCTGAATAAAATACACGAGCATATTAAAGTCCTGTTTATCCCAAAAAATGCAATCATCCAGGTCGACTTTCAGGAGATAGCCATGAAAACCGATGCCTTATTGTTTATTAATCCACATGTGATTTTAAAGCCCTGTGAAACTATAGGTGGACAGCTGATGCATTTTAACAAAGATTTTTATTGTGTAGAAATTCACGATCATGAAGTTGCCTGCGATGGTATTTTATACAATAATGTATTTGAGATTCCTTTTATCAGTTTAAACGAAGAGCAGTCTGTTGAGATCCAAAAGATCATAAGCGATATTCAGTCCGAACTGGGGAACGAAGATTCTAGTACTGAAGAGATGCTGAGAACATTGTTAAAACTGATTATATTAAAATCGACAAGGATCTGGAAGCAACAGCACCAATTATCTGACAGCGTGCAACAGGCTGACGTACAGTTTTTGCGGAAATTCAGCAAATTGGTTGAACAGCATTTTAAAACGCATCACACTGTGGCCGACTATGCTGACATGCTCTGTATTACACCAAAGAACCTCAGCAAAAAAATAAGCATGGTCAGTAAAGAAACGCCAAATGATATTATAAAAAACCGGATAATTCTGGAAAGCAAGCGCCTTTTAGCACATACCACCATGAATGTGAAAGAAGTTGCCTACAGCCTGAATTATGAGGACGATGCGTACTTTGTCCGTTTTTTCACAAAACATACCGGAATATCACCAACGAACTTTAGAAAACAGTTTAAATAGAGCGTTATCAAATAATGCAAAAAGCACAACCTGTTGGGTTGTGCTTTTTGCATTATTATACCCTTTCGAACTGTAGATAATGCTATCTAACACCAAATAACCTTCGTCGGGGGAAAAAGTGCAATTCAAAGCGAAAACCATCCATTGATAGGCCCCTGAATTTACCCCAACTTTGCAATGTCAAAATAAAACAACATTAAATAATAAAGACATGAACAAGTTTACAGTAAAAGACGGAACAGAAATTTATTTCAAAGATTTAGGTGAAGGACAGCCGATATTTTTTCACCATGGATGGCCATTATCATCCGATGACTGGGATGCTCAGATGATGTTTTTCCTTGAAAAAGGATTTAGAGTAATCTCCCATGATAGAAGAGGTCACGGAAGATCCACTCAAACCTATAAGGGAAATGACATGGATACTTATGCAGCTGATGTTGCAGAACTGGTAGAGTTCCTGGATCTAAGGGATGTTATCCATGTAGGGCATTCAACAGGTGGTGGCGAGGCGATCAGGTATGCCGCCCAAAACGGAAAAGACCGGGTATCCAAAGTGGTTTTGATCAGCGCAATTACACCTTATATGATTGCTGATACCAATAATCCGGAAGGGGTGCCACTTGCAGTTTTTGACGATATTCGCCATAATACACGTCATAACAGACAACAGTTCTACCAGGATCTTACAGTTCCGTTCTATGGTTACAATAGGGAAGATGCGGTTATTAAAAAAGGAATACAGGACAACTGGTGGAGACAGGGAATGATGGGTGGTATCAAGGCGCAGTATGATTGTATCAAAGTATTTTCAGAGACCGATTTTACTGAAGATCTAAAAAGTGTAGAAATACCTGTGTTGGTATTGCATGGTGACGATGATCAAATTGTGCCTTATGCAACCACAGCTGTTAAAGCCGCTGAGCTTTTGAAAAACAGCAAGCTGATCATATATCCGGGCTTCTCCCACGGAATGCCCACTATTAATGCCGATGTCATCAACGAGGATATCCTATCATTTATAAAAGAATAGAAATCAAGAGAGGCAAAAAGTACAATTCAAAGCGAAAGCCGTCCATTGGAAGGCCTGAGGAATAAGAGCAACTTTGTAGTGTCAAAATAACAACAATAATAAATATTTAAAGAAACATGAAAAATTTAATTTTAGCAGTCGTATTATTTACAACATTAATTTCAAATACAGTTTTATCACAAACGAAGAGAACGCCTGCATCTTATGGCAGAGAAGAATATATTGAAGTAGAGAAAAATGTGAAACTACATGTGACCGACCTTGGTGAGGGAGAACCTATTGTCTTGATCCACGGATGGCCCTTGAGTGATGCCATGTACGAATATCAGTATGCCGATTTTATTCAAAAAGGATATCGTGTGATTGGTATCACCTTAAGAGGATTCGGGTTATCTGATAAGCCGGGAGGCAAATATAATTATGATGTATTTGCAGATGATATCAAGGTTGTTTTGGACAAATTGAATATTAAAAATGCGACTATCGGCGGATTTTCCATGGGTGGCGCTACAGTGATTCACTATGTGGCCAAATACAATGCTGCCCACGTTTCCAAGATGGCATTATTTGGAGCGGCAGCACCGATCTGGACAAAACGTGCAGACTTTAATTATGGCCTGTGGACTAAAGAAGATGTTAATGGTTTGATCAATCTGAACAACACTAACCGTCCAGAATTATTTGCTACATTCGGTAAGATATTTCCAGCCAATGAGACCAGCGTTTCTCAAGGTCATGGCGCTTGGTTGGGAGGCATTCAGGCTCAGGCATCACCTTATGCAATGGCTGAAGGATTAAAAACTCTGAGAGATAGCGATTTGCGTAATGATTTGAAGAAAATAACAATTCCTACTTTAATCTTACACGGTAAGTTAGATAAAATCTGTTCTTATGATCTTGCGGAACAAATGAATATTTTGCTTAAAAACTCAACTTTAGTTCCTTTTGAAAAAAGCGGTCATGCCTTGTTCATCGAAGAGTTGGATAAATTTAATACCGAATTATTAAACTTCATCAAAAAATAGGATAATTATAGTATGAGGTTAGTCTAAAAAGCTAACCTCTTTTTTAATATTAAATGAATTAAAATGCACAGATTTATATTACTTTTCTTAGCCCTGACATTGTTGTCATGCAGTACAAATAAACAGATTGTAGCAGTAAAACATACGGATTTACCAAAAGCCATAGGTCCCTACAGCCATTCAACCAGCTATGAAAATTTAGTGTTTGTATCGGGCCAGATAGGAATAGATCCAAAAACAAACCGCTTAAAAGAAGGTTTTGAAGAACAAATAGTACAGATTTTTGAAAACTTAAAAACTATTCTCAAGGACAATCATTCCGATTTTGATCATATTGTCAAAACCACCATATTCATTACTGATATGAAACAGTTTGAAACAGTAAATAAGATATATAATCATTATTTCAAAAACCGCTTTCCGGCACGCAGTACAGTTGAGATAAAGTCATTACCAAGAAATGCAAGCATCGAAATAGAATGCATTGCCACTCAGAAAAACTAATTGTTTTGATAGATTTATGAGATTTATATTAAGATTATGTTTATAGTTATAAAATAACTAGTGAACCCCCGACAATAAGATGTTAATGGAAAAAAATAATATCGTCATATCAGAAGATAATTACTTGTTTAAAGGTGGGTTTTGATAAAAGCTTCTTCCGATCCAGACTTTGGGTCAGAAAGAATAATAATTGCTGTCTTTTTCATTGTATAAAAATTTAATTTACACTGCAAAGATGTGGGAATAAAGTACGCTAAAGAATGGATAATTTCTACTTTGTAATGGAGATTTTTTTTAGTTGGTCCTTTAATATTCATAGAAAAGCGAACTTTAGTTAAAAAGTTCGCTCAAAGTAAAATTCAAATTTATTATGATCCGGGTTTTACAAAAGTTTGCCAGCCTCGCATCGTTTCAATAAAACGTTCACTCAGTCCGCCTTCACGAAGAAAACCGGCTGTTACAGGCAACTGTGGACTGTCATACAACGGATTCGCTTTTACCTGAAGCGGAAAATCCCTCTGAAGGATTCCAGCTCTGGCAATCAACACAAAATCACAACCTTCATCCAGTAATTCTCCGGCCCGCTGTGCGCTCATAATTTTTCCGGCTGCACCCAGGCGAACGCCTTTTCTTGGAAGCTCTGTAAAAACACTCAACATCGTTTTGTCTTAAAACTTCCTTCCCTTACAAGCTGAGCCGAATCCCAAAGTGCCAAATCCAGATAATCAATCAATTCTTAATCAAAAATTTCGGTGGTAATTTCACGTAATTCTTCCAAACGAAGTCCGTATCGTTCAATCGACAAGCGCCATCCAATCTGAAAATCATTTCCACAAGCTTTGCGAATTCCTTCAATCACTTCAATGGTGAATCGTGCCCGGTTTTCTATACTTCCTCCATATTTATCGGTTCGGTCATTCAGGTTTGGTGAGAGAAATTCAGACAAAATCCAACCAAAAGCACCGTGAACAGAAACGCCATCAAAACCAGATAATTGCGCCCTTTTTGCCGCTTCAATAAAACTGTCACGAATTCTTTCCACGTCTTCGGTTGAGATTGCTTTAATATCTTTCAATGTTTTGCTTGATGCAGGAGCCGGAATTCCTCCAAACTCTGGTTTGGCTCGGTGTCCAGCGTGATGAAGCTGTACAGCCGATAAAGCTCCCCCTCCACGAATAGCTGTTGCCATTTTCGTTAATCCAGGTAAATGTTTATCACTGTGAATTCCCAACTGCCGTTCAAATGCAATGGCTCCGGCTTCTACTGTAGATGCGCTGGTTTGGATTAATCCGTAGCCGCCCTTTGCCAATTGTTCCATCCATATTTGGTCGTATTTGGAGGCTGTACCATCAAAATCACTTTGCTGACTGGTCAGGGGAGCCAACATAAAACGGTTTCTCATCGGCGAACCGTGCAGAAAAGTGAGGGGTTTAAATAAATCAGAAACAGACATTTTGTATAAATTTTATGGTTTTACTTATCAATTTTATCTGTTACAAAGTTGGATCTTTACAAGGTCTTTAAAAATGGATTATTTTTACGTTGTAATGGATGTTTCTATAAGATTGGTTTATTAACACACTAGTTATACTTTAAATTAAATTCTTTTAATAATAATATATACAGATCGAATCTAAAGGATGCAAATTTTACTAAATTATCTAATGAAAATAGTTGTATTTTTATAGAGAGTATGTAAAACTATTTTATATTTTTGTTAATAGATTTTGGAAGTCTGTTTCATTTTTACTGGATTTTCCTGTTTGGCAATGTAACTTTCTTCTATCTAAATAAAAGACATTAACATCTTTATATCTTATTAAATGAATATTATGAAAAACAAATTCACAAGACTTACAGAACAACAGTTGGCCAGCAAATGCAATTTCATTGAAAACTATTTGGCATCTCAAAATGCCGCAAGTGGAGCAATATTTGACTCGAACGCGAATGTTTCCACCAAAAATATTGCAACCATGGAAGCAGAATTGAACAAAGATATCAACATCCAGATCAATCGCAATCTTATTGGTAATAAGATAGAAGAACTCTTTGGAGCAAGCCTTGCCAAAGAATATATAAGACAGTTGGAAGAACATGAAATCTATGTTCATGATGAAACAAGTCTAAAACCATACTGTGTAAGTGTATCCATGTATCCGTTGCTTTTGGACGGATTGACAAAGCTTGGTGGCGAGTCTAAAGCCCCCAAACATTTGGGCAGTTTCTGTGGCTCCTTTGTGAATTTTCTTTTTTCAGTATCTTCACAATTCGCAGGTGCTGTGGCGACCGTGGAATTTCTGCTGTATTTCGATCACTTTGCAAGAAAAGATTTTGGTGAAAATTATATTCAAACACATGCCGAAATGATTGAAAATGAGCTTCAACACGTTGTATACGCTATCAATCAGCCGGCTGCAGCCCGCGGTTACCAGTCCGTTTTCTGGAATATTTCCTTGTACGACAGACCTTACTTCGATTCAATGTTCGGAACATTCTTTTTTCCTGATGGAAGCAAGCCTGATTATTTCTTTTTGGACAGACTTCAGCAATTTTTCATGCAATGGTTCAATAAAGAACGTTGCAAAGCAGTACTCACATTCCCTGTAATTACGGCAGCAATGCTCACTAGGGACAAAAAAGTCTATGATGAGGCCTTTGCAGATTTCTGTTCAAAAGAGTTGAGCGAAGGAAATTCATTCTTCATTTATCAGTCCGAAAACGCTGATTCTCTGGCAAGTTGTTGCAGACTGAGAAACGAAATATCAGACAATACATTCAGCTATTCTTTGGGGGCAGGAGGAGTATCTACAGGAAGCATCAATGTAATCACCATCAATATGAATCGTCTTTATCAGAAAGAAATTCCGTTAGAGACAATGATTGATAATATTCATAAATATCAAGTGGCTTTCAGAAGTCTTATTCAGGATTATAAGAATGCGGGAATGCTTCCGGTATACGATGCGGGTTTCATTTCTCTTGACAAACAGTTCCTTACCATTGGGATCAACGGAATGGTGGAAGCTGCAGAATTTCTGGGCATTGAAATTTCAGATAATGAGCGCTACAAAAACTTCATCAATGAAAATCTTAAACTGATTTTTACGAAAAATAAAGAAGCCAAAGAAAAATATGGATATATGTTCAATACAGAATTTGTTCCTGCCGAAAACCTGGGTGTAAAAAATGCCAAATGGGATAAAGAAGACTGGCTGTACGTTCCGAGAGACTGCTACAATTCTTACTTCTATATTGTTGAAGATGAAAGCCAAAACCTAATCGATAAATTCTTCCTTCACGGAAACGAGTATATACAGTATCTTGACGGAGGCTCTGCTTATCATTGCAATCTTGAAGAATATCCTACCCAGGAAGGTTTTAAAAAACTATTGAATGTGGCTGCGTATACAGGATGTAATTATTTCTGCTTCAATATAAAAGTGACGGTTTGCAATAGTTGCGGTTATATCAACAAAAAAACGATGGATCACTGTACAGAATGTCAGTCTGATGATATTGATTACGCTACACGTGTGATCGGTTATCTGAAAAAAGTCACCAACTTCTCTAAAGATCGCCAGAAAGAAGAAAAAAGAAGATATTACGGGAATGCTGAAGTATGATAGCTATGATATTGTTCTGCAGGAAATTCCTGATGAGGTTTCACTATGTCTTACCATTACAGGCTGTCAATTAGCGTGTGAAGGTTGCCATTCAGAACATCTGTGGAATCCTGAAAACGGAACAGAGCTTACTCATGATATTTTTCGGAATTTAATCACGAAATATAAAAAAACGATTACCTGTGTTCTTTTTATGGGAGGGGAATGGGTAGATTCTGAACTCATTGCTCTGATTTCCATGACAAAAAGAGAAAAGCTAAAAGTCGGTCTTTATACCGGATTGAACGAAAAACAAATGAAAAGGAAACATCCGATTTTACTGGAAAATCTGGATTACTTAAAAACAGGGAAGTGGATCGCAGACTTGGGAGGACTTAACAGCATAAGCACCAATCAGGTATTGAAAGATCTCACCACGGGAAGGATTTTGAATGGCTATTTCCTTAACAATAAATAAATCGAAAAAGTACTGTTTTACAGTACTTTTTTATGGATCTAGATTGGATTTTAGATCTATGATGTAAATCATGTTTGTATTAAATATTTGATTTTCAGTTGAATATAGTGTGTATTCTTCAAAAATTATTTTGAATGAATTAAAATAAGATATTTTTGTCTTATTTTAATATCTGATTACTGTATCTTTGTTACAGAGATTAATTCTGCATGCAACTAAGTGAATGACCATTAAAAACTTATACAGATGTTCAGCATTTTCACAAAGATCAATAAAAAAGCATTTATTAATGCCATCATTGCCACATTAGTGGTCATTGCCGTTACGGTAATAGGATCGGTAAATCTACAGAATTTTGATGCCGCTTTGATCATTTATTTCTTCGGAACGATCAGCATGACTTTCGGAGTTGTCTATCATCATTCGGTATGGAAACAGCGTCCGGCAACACAGAAATACTGGAAGCGTACCTGGGAATTTATTTTCAGTAAAGATTACCCGGTTTATGTAAAAGAAGTGATCCGTTTATCTGTTCGTAACATCATTTTTCAGAAATTCATCGCTCCAAGAGGTAAAACGCGTTGGTTAGGACATTTCCTTTTAGCTACAGGATGTCTCATCTCATTTATGGTCACATTCGGACTTACATTTGGATGGCTGCACTTCACCTTAAAACCAGGAACCATAGATCAGTATGAAACCCATATGATGGGCTTTACTGTGATGACATTTCCTCTCGATACTGCCATAGCCGTTTTCTTTTTCCATATTCTGGTTTGGACCTCGATCATGGTTATCGTGGGTTGTCTCATTATGATGCACAGAAGATTCGTGGATGAAGGTCTTATCGCTACCCAATGGTTTGAAAGAGACTGGCTTCCTTTGATCTTATTGGTAGCTGTTTCTGTGACAGGATTGGGAATTTGGTTTGATTATACCTATCTCGAAGGAAAAATGAGTCAGTTTATGGCTATTACCCATGCCATTACGGTAGCTATGTTCCTTATGTGGATCCCTTTTGGAAAGTTCTTTCACATCTTTCAGCGACCAGCACAAGTGGGAGCAAATATCTATAAAATTGAAGGAAAACGAAGGGGAATGCAGGTTTGTCCGCATACAGGCGACGAATACACCACAAAAATGCATATTGATGACCTGAAGGAAATCACAAAAAAAATGGGCTTTGATTTAGTACGCGAAGATGGCAAAAGCTATTTGGATTACAGCCCCGAAGGAAAAAGAGCAATGCTAGCCAAAGCGCACCTTAAAGCAAGACAAGAATCAGGAAAATATTTTGGTTAAAATAGAATAAAATGGCAAAATTACCCGTATCAGCTGACGAGATCATCAATATATTTGGCCCACATCAACACTATCCTAACAAAGGAACTGTACGATCAAATCCACAAAATCCCGATGCATTGATAAAAACGCATTGTTGTTTTTGCGGTTTGCAGTGTGGAATTCAACTAAAAGTAAAAGACAAAAAAGTTGTTGGCTTTGAACCCTGGAATGATTTTCCGTTCAATGAAGGAAGACTTTGTCCGAAAGGAGTTCAGCGATATATGCAGGACAATCACCCCGATCGTTTGCTTTCACCTTACAAAAGAGTGGATGGAAAAGGTTTTGTTCCGATCGAATGGGATGAAGCGTATGACGTAGTGGTGAAAGAGATTAGAAGAATCCAGGAACAATACGGAAAAAATTCTTTTGCTATGCTTTCCGGGGTATCCCTTACCAACGAGAAAAGCTATATGATAGGGAAATTTGCCCGTGTCGCTCTGAAAACTGCCAACCTTGACTATAATGGCCGCCTTTGTATGGTGAGTGCCGGAGCAGGAAATAAAAAAGCTTTTGGGATGGATAGATCTTCCAACAGTTGGGCTGATCTGGCTCATGCAGAAGTAATCATCATTACTGGAGCCAATGTAAGCGAATGTTTTCCTGTTTTAACACATAAAATCTGGGAAGCCCGCGATAACGGAGCAAAATTAATAGTGATAGATCCGCGTCAGATCCCGATTGCAAGAACTGCAGATATCCATTTGCCAATTAAACCGGGAACAGATTCAGCACTTACCAATACTATGCTGAAAGTTTTAATTGATAACAATTGGCTCGACCATGATTTTATCAATAATCACACTTCAGGATTTGAAGAAGCTGCCGAAGCCGTGAAAGACTGTACTCTGGAATGGGGAGAAGAAGTAACCGGTGTTCCTGCAGAACTGATCTACAAAGCTGCAGAAATGTGGGGAAAAGCTAAAACCAGTTTTTTGATGCATGCCCGTGGGATAGAACATCACTCTAAAGGTGTTCAGAATGTTTCCAGCTGTATCAATCTGGTGTTGGCAACCGGAAGGATCGGGAAACCGTATTGCGGTTACGGAACGATTACAGGACAGGGAAATGGGCAGGGCGGAAGAGAGCATGGTCATAAATGTGATCAGCTTCCCGGAAACAGAGACATTGAAAATCCAGAACACAGAAGATTTGTTGCTGATATTTGGGGCATCAAAGAAGAAGATATGCCGGGAAAAGGCCTGAGTGCTTATGAGATCATTGAAGCCATCAATCGTGGAGAGATCAAAGGTTTATTATCGATATGTTTCAATCCATTGGTTTCCTTACCGAATAACAATAACGTTCGTGCAGCACTGGAAAAACTGGAATTCTATGCAGGAATCGATTTCTTTTTATCAGAAACCTTACGTCACGCCAATATAATTCTTGCAGGCTCCTTGCAGGAAGAAGAAGAAGGAACCACTACATCGGCAGAAGGAAGAGTGATTAGAATTAGAGCTGTGGTAGCTCCTCCGGGAAAAGCTAAGCGTGACAGCGAAATCATTATGGAACTGGCACGAAGATTAGGTGAAGGCGATAAATTCAGCTATAAAAACAGCGAAGAAACCTTCAATGAACTTAGAAGAGCTTCCAAAGGCAGTGCGGCAGACTATTACGGAATCACGTATGGAAGAATAGAAAGAAATCTGGGGATTTTCTGGCCTTGCCCTAGTGAAGAACATCCCGGAACTCCAAGACTTTGGGAAGATAGACAATTCAATACAAATGATAAAAAAGCACATTTTAATCCGACTCCATACAAAAAACCAATGGAGGAGCCGGATGAAGAATATCCGATTGTATTGACAACAGGAAGAGTAGTAAGTCAGTATTTAAGTGGTTCACAGACAAGAAGAATTGGAAAGCTGGTAGATATTTATCCAGAACCATTACTTGAGATCCATCCTAAATTGGCTGCACAATATGGCATTCAGGAAAATGACCTGATCAAAGTGTCTACCCGAAGAGGAAGTGCCTTGTTCCCTGCAAATGTGGTGGAAACAATCAGGGAAGATACTGTTTTCATCCCCTATCACTGGGGCGGTGTGAATTCTGTCAATCAGTTGACCATTGATGCTTTAGATCCTGTTTCAAAGATACCGGAATTTAAAGTTTGTGCCTGCAAATTGGAGAAAACAGGGCGTAAAAAAGGAAAAAATTCAAAAGAATTGGCTAACCAAAGTAGAGATATTCAATATTAAATTTTAAAAAGATTATGGCGGAACAGTTTGAAAAATTTAATGATATGGAATTCTTCGTTGATATGCAGCGCTGCATCGGCTGTCACTCGTGTGAGATGGCTTGTGCAGAATGTGAGACTAACGGAGAAACCTCGATGATTCATATTCATTATGTAGACAGGGCAGAAACTGTTCAGACCACCGTGCAGGTGTGTATGCATTGTGAAGATCCCATTTGTGCGAATGTATGTCCCGCAGATGCTATTACAAAAGATGAATATGGTATTGTGCATACCGCAGATACATCAAAATGTATCGGATGTGCGAATTGTGTTATTGGTTGTCCGTTCGGAGTTCCGCAGATTCCGGATCAAAGTGCGATGCTAATGATGAAGTGCAATATGTGCTACGACAGGACCAGTACGGGTCTTAAACCTATGTGTGCAACAGTTTGTCCTAGTGGGGCCTTAACCTTTGATACCAGAGAGAATGTAGCGAAGAAAAGACCGAACAGCACACCTGTGAACCGCTTTATTTTCGGGAAAGAAGTCGTAAATACAAAAGTAAATATAATGATGCCGAAAGGCAGCGAAGAATTAAAAGTTTTTTAATCATACTAACATGTCAGAAAATCATAAAAAAATCCCCGCCTGGAAAGCCGATTTTCCTATTAAAAAACGTGAGGCAGCATATGTTTCCAGAAAAGAATTCATCAAACTGATCACTTTTTTCTCAGGCACTTTGGCATTTGCCAATGTAGCCGTTCCATTGTTTAATTTTTTCAGAAAAGAGAAAGAAATAAAACCCTATTTTATAGGATTAACGACCGATCTACAGGTGGGAGGAATGAGAACGTTCTATATCAATGAAGATCATCGTAATCCCTATATGCTTATCCGTCTCGCAGAAGATACATGGAAAGTTTTTGAACAAAAATGTACCCATTTGTCATGTTCTGTGCTATACAATCATAATGAACAGCTGATCGAATGCCCTTGTCACCACGGGTTTTTCAATCCGGATGACGGATCTGTTATTCAGGGACCGCCACCGAGACCGCTTCCGCAGTTAAAGGTCGTGATCAAAGAGGATAAAATATATGTGACGGATTTTGAAAAAGAAACCGAAGAAAGCCACGGATAAGTTCAACACAAAAAATTACCGAGATGTCAGTACGAAAGAAACCTATTAAAAAAGTAACATTCAGAATCAATGAAATGCTTGTTGCCATTATCAGCGTCTATATTCTGCTGGTAAGTCTGCAAATGTGGCTTTTGTTTGGAACGATCAACAAGGCTTTGGATAAAGAAAACCTGGACTTTGCAGCCTATTCGGCAATTGGATCAGTGGTTATATTTCTGTGTACACTTTTCTTTTTGAGATATGTACCGGATATTCCTACAGGACAGATTAAAAAATCAGAAGAGGAGAATGACAATGCCTATTGATTTGCTTGATTCTTTTGGCAGAAAACACGATTACTTGAGGCTTTCCATTACGGACAACTGTAATTTCAGATGTCTATACTGTATGCCCGATGAACCGTTCAAAAGTACATCATCCGTAGAACTGATGAGCAGCCGCGAAATTTTCGAAATTGCAAGGGTTTTTGTTCATCATTATGGGATTAACAAGATCAGAATCACAGGGGGAGAACCTTTGGTAAGACATGATTTTGAAAATATCATCCGACAGATTTCCAAGTTAAATGTCAATACAGGAGTTACAACCAATGGGGTTTTGCTTCATAAGTATTTTGATGCGCTGGAAGAATGTAACGTTAAAAATCTCAATATCAGTATTGATTCTCTGGATCGCGAAAAGTTTAAATACATTACCAAAAGAGACCTGTTTCAACCCGTTTGGGACAATATCAAAGAAAGCATCAGAAGAGGGTTTAATGTAAAACTGAATATGGTGGTAATGCGGGGTTTCAATGATGATGAGATCCCGGAATTCATTGCCTTATCCCATCATTATCCGATAGAGTTGAGGTTTATAGAATTTATGCCATTCACCGGAAATTCTTGGGAAAAAGCAAAAGTGATTCCGGTCGCGGAAATGCTTGATTTGGTTTCACAGCACTTTACGTTTGAAAAAATAACGGATCAGAAAAATGATACATCCAGAAAATATCGGATTAGTGAAGAAAGCAAAGGAGTTTTCGGACTGATCTCTACCATGAGCAATGCTTTCTGTGCTGGCTGTAACCGAATCAGGATCACTTCAGATGGGAAAATGAAAAACTGTCTTTTCGGAGCGGATGAATTTGATTTGCTGAAGGCTTTCAGAAACGAAGAAGACCTTCTGGAACTGATTCAATTAGGCATCACCAGAAAGCATAAAGAGAAAGGTGGACAGTTTTCTGAAATGGGAAGTGTAAAAAATCAATCAATTGTTAATCGGAGTATGATAAAAATCGGCGGGTAGTTTTATATTTGGAAAAAAATAAAAACAAAAATTAATAATAACTAAAAAACTGTAATCATTTTAAACACTAATAAATCAAACCGTGAGAAAATTTTTAAAATTCATTTGGGTGGTAGCGATGACCTACCCAATGTTGCAATGCAGTAAACCTGAAGCAGCAAAACCTGAAGTGCAAAGTATGGCTCATATTTCAGAAAACATTTCGGAAAAAGAAAATCATAAGCACGATGATGATGACTGGATCTATGTAAACAAAGAGATAACCGTAATGGGAGATGTCGTTAAGCCCTTGACACTCACTGTAGATTCTTTGAAAAAAATGAATGTAAAGGAAATTAAAGATTTTGATATTGTCTGTCAGTCGGGGATATCCAAAAGTCATATAGAATCTACTAAAGGTGTTCTGCTTACAGAAATTGTGGAAAAGGCAAAAATTGCACAGAAGGATCACACAGACAGGAATTTCTACATTGTTGCAAGAGCTTCAGATGATTACAAAGCTACCTTTTCATGGGCAGAATTGTTCAATAACCCTACTGGAGATAAAGTGTATGTAGTATTTGAACAGAACGGAAACCCCCTGAAAGAAAAAGGCGAAATGATCCTCGTGAGTCTGTCTGATACCAAAACGGGTCCTCGTCACGTAAAATGGCTGAAAAGCATAGAAGTAACAAGAGTGCAATAGCAAGGCATGATCAGAATGAATCAATACATAAGTGTTTCTGAAGCCAG
The DNA here is from genome assembly GCF_003610675.1 of Chryseobacterium sp. AG363. Classification (NCBI taxonomy): domain Bacteria; kingdom Pseudomonadati; phylum Bacteroidota; class Flavobacteriia; order Flavobacteriales; family Weeksellaceae; genus Chryseobacterium; species Chryseobacterium sp. AG363. The sequence continues at coordinate 1,326,521 of NZ_RAQF01000002.1, read as the reverse complement.
AGAAATCATAGAGAACCATATTTTCCCGACAGAGAATATGATATTGCCTCTGTTGGAAGCTTTGGGTTTTTATACGGCAGAACCTATCATGGCGACCTTAGATGTGCCGTCTTTCGATAATTCTGCGATGGATGGGTATGGATTTCGTTTTGATGATTTGAAAGATTCTACCAAATTAAAAGTTACCAATACAATTCCTGCAGGAATTTCAACAAATGACCCTATTTTAGGTAAAGGAGAAGCTGTACGGATCTTTACTGGGGCAAAGGTTCCGGAAAGTATAGATACTGTGGTGATGCAGGAAAAAGTAGTCCGCAACGGAGATTATATCCAATGTAATACAGATGAAATTAAAAAAGGGGACCATATCCGTCTCAAAGCTTCACAAACCGAGAAAGGAACTGTGATTGTGGAAAAGAACACATTTATCAATCATTCAGTGATCGGATTTCTGGCAGGATTTGGAATAGAAAAAGTTAAGGTTTATAAACGGTTAAAGATCGGTCTTGTTTTTACCGGCAATGAACTGGTGGAAGTTGGGAAAACTTTATCCGATGGAGAAATTTACAATTCCAATACATACACTTTACAGGCTGCTTTAGCGGAGATCAATCATCAATTTTCCTTCATAAAACATACCGAAGACAGACAAGAAACAACTTTTTCTGCGATTAAAGAAGCCTTTGAAAATGCAGATATTGTACTGATTACAGGCGGAATTTCCGTGGGAGATTATGATTATGTAAAACCTGCTCTGGAAAAACTGGGTGTTACGGAATTGTTTTATAAAGTAAGACAAAAGCCAGGAAAACCTTTATTCTTCGGGAAATTTAACGAAAAATTTGTTTTTGCGTTACCGGGAAATCCAGCATCTGTATTTTCCTGTTACCATCAGTATGTAAAACCGTTTGTATTGGGATGTTTCGGAAGAAAGAACCTTAATGAAAGTCAGGATGTGGCGGTTTCAGAATCTTTCGTAATGAAAAGAAGCAGTGAGCAGACACAGTTTTTAAAAGCTTGGTATTCCCAGGGAAAAGTGCACATCCTCAATGGTCAGGAATCATACAAAATGAATTCTGTGGCACAGGCAAACTGTCTGGTTGAATTTCCTGAAAATATAACCGAAATAAATCCTGGTGAAAAAATAAAGATCTGGAGGATTTGAAAATGATCAGAAATGAAAGCAGTTGTTTTAGCGGGTGGTAAAAGTTCCCGAATGGGACAGGATAAAGCCCTCATGAAGATGAGTGGAAAAACGATGATACAACATGTTGTGGATAATTTGGCGAAAGTATTCGATGAGGTTTTTATTTCCGGAAACCGTTCAGGTGATCCTGTTCCAATGAATGTGATTAAAGATCGATATGAGCAAAAAGGTCCTATGGAAGGAATTCGGTCTGCTTTAGAGCACTGTCAGGAAGATATTTTCGTATGTAGCTGCGATATGCCTTTTGTTTCTACGGAATTGATGAAAGATATTCTTCAAAGAAGAGCAGAAAATAAGATCAGTATCGCGGAATGTGAAGGTAAAGTATATCCGGTTTTAGGCATTTATCCTTATGTGGTTCTTGATGTTTTAGCAAATTCAATTAAGAATGACCGCCTGAGAATGACCCGATTTCTGGAACAGCAAGATGCTCATTATATTCAGTATGATGAATCCTTTAGACCACAGTTTTTGAATATCAATACACCGGAAAGCTTTTGGGAGGCAGAACGTATGATAAATAAATTAGAATTACTTAAAATCAGGACAGATGAAACTTAAAATATTTGGCAAACTCACAGACATCTTTAAAGTAGAAGAATACGATCTTCCATTGCACAATACAGCCAGTGTTGCTGAACTCAGATCGCAATTGTTCGAAAAATTTCCTGAATTGGGGAAAACCACTTTTTTAGTCGTTGTGAATGGAGTGAAAGCAGAAAACCAGCACTTGATTTCAGGTGAAGCAGAAATTGCATTATTACCTCCCTACTCAGGAGGTTAAAAAAATACATTACCATGAATATAAACAGATATAGCAGACAGATTATACTTCCGAATTTTGGCGTTGAAGCACAGGAAAAGCTTGCCCGTTCATCAGTTTTAGTGGTTGGAGCAGGCGGATTGGGATGCCCTGTTCTCCAGATTTTGGTCTCTTCAGGAGTCGGAGTGATAGGAATAGCAGATTCTGATAAAGTAGATCTGCACAATCTTCACCGTCAGTTTTTATATGACGAGCAAGATGTGGGAACTCCAAAAGTCGTTGCAGCCCTCGAACATTTGAATACCATGAATTCTGAAACCGAAATAGTCGCTTTTCAGGAGCTGGTCACCACACAAAATGTTCTTTCATTGATCCATAATTTTGATGTGATCGTAGATTGTACCGATAATTTTATGACAAGATACTTATTGAATGATGCCTGTTTTCTTTTGAAAAAACCTTTGGTGTATGCTTCTATCTTCAGATATGAAGGTCAAGTGGCGGTTTTCAATGTTGAAAAAGTAAATTCGGTGACACAATACCGGGATCTTTTTCCGATACCGCCAAATCCTAATGAAGTTCCGAACTGTAATGAAGCAGGAGTTTTGCCGTCCCATTCATCCGTTATTGGTACTTTTCAGGCTAATGAAGTCATCAAATTGCTGATCGGCTCAGATGAGGTTTTGGTACATGAGTTACTGATCTTTAATACCAAAAATTACCAGTCGCTGAAAATGACTTTTACTGAAAATAAAGAAAGATCAGGACCGAAAACCATAGAGGAATTCAAAAATTTCAATTATGATGTATTCTGTAATATCCATAAAGGTGATGACATCAGCTCGCATTCAGCTTTAGAAGAATTTCTGAATCAGAAAAACAGTGTTCTTATTGATGTAAGAGAAACTGAAGAACAACCGAGATTGAAAGCTTTAAACGCTCTGGAAATTCCATTGGCATCACTTGAACAACATTTACAATCATTAAAATCCTATCAAAACATCTGTTTCATTTGCGCCTCAGGAATCCGAAGCAAAAAAGCGGTGGAGATCACAAAAACTTATTTTCCGGAAAAAGAGATCAGGCATTTCCCGACCGGAGCAAAATCAGTTTATCATGAAAAAAATTAAGAATATATTTATAGAAGGTCCTATTGATCCTGCATTCGTTGCCGAAAGTATTGCTAAACACACGGTAAAAACAAGTATTGGTGGTCATAGCATATTCCTGGGTCAGGTTCGGGAAGACAAAATCAACGATAAGAAAGTTGAATCTATAGAATTCACAGCTTATCAGGAGATGGCATTGGAAAAAGCCCATGAAATCCGTGAAGAGATCATAACCAAATACGGACTTACCTGCGCTCACATCTATCATTCATTGGGAAACATCAAAGTGGGGGAGATCTGTCTTTTTGTGTTTACTTCAGCTCCACATCGTAAGGAAGCCATCAATGCATGTGACGAAATGGTGGACAGGATCAAAAAGGAAGTTCCGTTGTGGGGGAAAGAAATTTTGGAGGATAAATCTCACTCCTGGAAAGAAAATAAACAATAAAGTATGGTTAATATCACACATAAAACAAATACACTCAGGAAAGCTATTGCAGAAGCCGTTGTCAGCGTCAGTTCACAGGAGACGATCGATGCTATTGTGAATCAAAAAGTTCCGAAAGGAAATGTTTTTGAAATGTCCAAAACAGCAGGTTTATTCGCAGCCAAAAAAACGAGTGATGTTATTCCGGACTGTCATCCGCTTCCTATAGAATATACCTCTATTCAGTTTGAGATCATGGATTTGGATATTCATATCACTTCAGAAATTCATACGATCTATAAAACCGGGGTAGAAGTGGAGGCGATGCATTCCGCTTCAATCGTTGCCCTTACCATGTATGATATGCTGAAACCGATCGATAAAAACATTGAGATCAAAAACATCAGGCTGCTTGAGAAAAAAGGCGGAAAATCCGATATCAAAGATTCCGGTGAAGGGATCACAGCATCTGTAATTGTGTGTTCGGACAGTATTTTTGAAGGTAAAAAAGAAGATAAAGCAGGAAAAGCCATTATTTCATCCCTTGAGAAAAATAAGGTAAACATTAATGATTATGTGGTTATTCCTGATGAAATTACTGAGATCCAGAGCAAGATCAGGCTGTATGCAGAAGACGGAATCTCGTTGGTAATGATTACAGGCGGAACCGGGCTTTCGAAACGAGATGTCACTCCCGAAGCTGTTCGTCCGTTGTTGGACAGAGAAATTCCCGGAGTTGCCGAAGCGATCAGAAATTATGGTCAGCAAAGAACTCCTTATTCGATGTTATCGAGAAGTCTTGCCGGGATGATCGGTGATACTCTGGTGATCGCACTTCCAGGCTCAACAAAAGGAGCCGAAGAGTCGATGGATTCTATATTCCCGGGGATTCTGCACATCTATAAAATACTGAACGGCGGAAAGCATTAAAGATTGCTGATAAAAATCAGTATATTAAAAGATAAAAAACTCTTTTAATTGAAGTTGAAATCTTACCTTTGTTCTATAAAAGACAAAAAGGTATTAATATTCTATTAAAACTAAAATGGATAAAAATCAATTAAAAGCAGGACATCCCGTTCACACTTATCTGGTGGAAGAGGAGCTGATCGATACATTACTGGAAGAATTGCTTCAAACAGATCCGAAGGAAGAATTTCAGAAATTTTATAACCTTTTCAACCACTTGTCAACCGTTGAGAGGAGATTTGAGCGAAAAGAAAATCAACTGTTTCCTTTTCTGGAGCAAAAAAGGTGGACCGGACCTTCCAGAAATATGTGGTCTTTCCATGATACGATCCGGGATATTTTCAGGATCATCAGAAAAAATATTGAAGAAAAAGATCTGGATTCCGCAAAACAAAACATAGAATATGCGGGTCAGAACTTAAGAAATCTGATGCAGGTGGAAAAAATGGTTCTCTTCCCGAATGCAATGGAGATCCTTACCGATGAAGAATGGATAAAAATGAGAGAAGGCGAAGATGAAATCGGCTGGATGCTGAGTCAGCCACCCGCAAAATATCCGGAAGAAGAGCAGTATGTACATCCTTCCGAAGATAAAACCATAAGAACCGATGTAAGTTTTGATGAAAATGCATCACACTTTGATGAAGGATATATGACAGTGGAACAGGTGAATCTTTTATTCAGAACATTGCCGCTGGATCTTACCTATGTGGATGAAAACGACAGAGTGATTTTCTATAACCGTGGAGACATTCGTGTTTTCCCGAGAAGTGCAGGAATTATCGGAAGAGAAGTGCGTTTTTGCCATCCTCCGAAAAGTGTGGATACCGTTCTGAAAATATTGGAAGCTTTCAGAAAAGGAGAGCAAAATGAAGCATCGTTCTGGTTCAATTATCGTGACAAGTTAATCTATGTACGATATTTTGCCGTAAGAGACGCACAGAAGAACTATCGAGGGGTTATCGAAATGTCTCAGGATATTTCGGAGATCAAAAAGATCGAGGGAGAAAGAAGACTTTTGGAATGGGAGTGATGATTATCATGAAAAATAAAATACCAAAAACTCTTTTATATAAATTCGAATATATATCTTTGTAATATAAAAATAACAAATGTTTTCTAAAACCTGTGAATACGCCATTCGTGCACTGATCTTCATCGCGCAGAAGTCCAAGGACGGAAGCAGAGTAGGGATCAAAGATATTTCATCAGGAATAGATTCCCCGGAGTATTTCATTGCCAAAATACTACAGGAACTCAGCAGAAAAGGTTTTGTACAATCTGCAAAAGGACCCAACGGTGGTTTTTATATGGATGAAAATAACCTCGAGCAATCTATAGCAGATATTGTAAGAGAGATAGACGGAGACAAACTTTTTTCAGGTTGTGGTTTAGGACTCAGAGAATGCTCGGAAGATCATCCTTGTCCTATCCATAATGATTTCAAACATATCCGTAAAGAAATAAGAGATATGCTGGAAAACTCCAAGATCAGAATGTTTGTCAAGAACTTAGATTTGAAACTGACTTTTTTAAAAAAATAAAATATTTATCAGAATCAATTAAAATCGAGTTTTAAGCAGTGACAAATAAAACACTAAAAGGTATTTATATCTTGTTAAATTGAATAAAATTATTTTAAGCCAAAAAACGTAAACCAATCAAAATGAAAAAATCCATCTTCATCACTGCCGTTTTGTCTGCGTTCATCAGTATGAATTCATGCAAACAAAATCCATCCGCTGCCACAGATAAAACAGCGGATGCCGAAAAAATAGCTACTGACGGTTCATCAGAAGAACAAAAACTGGTTGCTCCGCCTTATGTACCTGCTCCTGTAGGAGAGAGAGCTGCCAAAAAAGTCATTGTAAGACTGGAAATTATTGAAAAAGTCGGTGAATTGGCAGATGGAACGCAATATAACTTCTGGACATTCAACGGAACAGTTCCCGGTAGTTTTATCCGCGCAAGAGTAGGAGATGAGATCGAGCTTCACCTTAAAAACAATGAAAACAGCAATTTTCCTCATAACATAGACCTTCATGCCGTGAACGGTCCCGGAGGAGGAGCAGAAGCCACATTTGTAGCACCAGGAACAGAGAAAGTATTCAATTTTAAAGCCTTGAATCCCGGACTGTATGTCTATCATTGTGCAACAGCACCTGTAGGAATGCATATCGCCAACGGAATGTACGGTTTGATCCTTATCGAACCGGAAGGAGGTTTACCGAAAGTAGACAAGGAGTTTTACATCATGCAAGGAGATTTCTACACCAAAGGAAAATTCGGGGATAAAGGATTACAGGAATTTGATATGGACAAAGCCATTGCAGAACATCCTGAATATGTAGTGTTCAACGGACATACAGGTGCTTTGCTAGGTAAAGGGGAACTTCAGGCTAAAGTTGGAGAAACAGTTCGTTTTTATGTAGGAAACGGAGGACCCAACCTTACCTCTTCTTTCCACGTTATCGGTGAGATCTTTGACAAAGTATACATAGAAGGAGGAAGCAAGATCAATGAAGATGTACAAACTACTTTGATTCCACCGGGAGGAGCTACAATCGTAGAATTTAAAGCAACCGTTCCGGGAGAATATGTGATCGTAGACCATGCCATTTTCAGAGCATTCAATAAAGGAGCTTTGGGAAAAATAAAAGTGACGGGTCCTGAAAATCCGGCCATTTATAAGAAAAATTAAATTAAAGTAAATATATAGTTGAAAGGGTATTATTACTTAGGTCTCATTGGGGATTATAAAAAGGGAAATCATGAAAGGTGTATTAGTAATATTTTTTATAATTGTTATCAGTCAGGTTTCCTGTTCCGGTCACCGCGATGTTTCTGATACGAAGCCCCACGTTCAACACCATCCGAACAAAGTCTCCAGCTCAAAAAAAATGGTAAAAATAGATGGGGGAACGTATAAAGCCTTTATTGGTAAAGATTCAGGGAGAATCGTAAAAGTTAAAACATTTTATCTTGACGAAAGTCCTGTTACCAATGGAGAATATCTCGAATTCCTGAAGAAAAATCCCCAATGGGCCAAAAGTAAGATCCTAAGACTATATGCAGATACAACCTATCTGAAAAACTGGAAGAGCGATTTTGAAATTCCTGAAAACTTAGGTCCGGAAACGCCTGTCATCAATGTTTCCTGGTATGCCGCAAAAGCGTATGCCGAAAGTGTAGGGAAAAGACTTCCGACAATAGATGAATGGGAATATGTAGCACTTGCGGACAGAGATTCCAAAGATGCTTCCCAAAAGCCGGAGTTTACAGAATTTATATTGAAATCCTATCAGAAAAAAGATAAAAGCAAACAGCCTGTAAAGCATTCACAACCTAATTATTACGGTGTTTATGATATGTACGGAATGGTGTGGGAATGGACCTATGATTTCAATTCGGTGATGATGAGCGGGGAATCCAGAAAAGATAATACCACCAATGAATCTCTATTCTGTGCAGGCGCGGCAGTTACATCAGCGGATCTCAGAAATTATGCGGCATTTGTCCGGTATGCACTCAGAGGAAGCTTGAAAGCCGATTACTGTCTCAACAACCTTGGATTTAGATGTGCGAAAGATTAATTAAAGTTTAAATAAAATGAAAAGTCTATTATATTTTTTGTTGGCACTGGTTTTATTCTCCTGCAGCAAAAAAAACGAACCTTTGAAACCTGATTCCATATACAATCTGGCTTCTGAATGGGAAAAACAGGACGGAAGTAAAATAACCTTCTCCGACTTCCAGGGAAAAGTAATTGTTACCACCATGATCTTTACCTCATGCAAAACGGCTTGCCCCAGACTGGCTGATGAAATGAGAAACATTTCTAAAATGGTAGGAAAAGTAGACAGTGATGACATCCAATATGTTTTGATCTCTATCGATCCTGAAACAGACACGCCGGAAGTTATGAAAGCCTATATGGAAATCAATAAATTTAAGGATGATGAATGGACTTTCATCCGAAGTACAGAAGCAGAAACAAGGGAATTGGCTAATATCATGGCTGTGAAGTATAAAGAAATTTCACCGATAGAATTTTCTCACTCCAATATCATCAGTGTCTATTCTAAAGAAGGAATACTCGCTTTCCAGAAAGAGGGCTTAGGAAATGATAATGAAGCCCTTGTAAAAGAAATCAAAAAACAATTAGAATTATAATCCGAAAAGTATTTAACAATGAAAAAATTATTATTAGCAGCATTACTGTTATCACTTAGCATCACCGCTTGTTCAGACAAAAAAGAAACAGTAGCAACAGATACAACAAACGCTACAGAATCCAATATAATGCTTGATGAACCTAAACCGGCAGACTCTTCAGAGATTACATCCACAGCTGCAGCAAGCGGTCCTGAAGCTGAAATTGCAGAAGGAAAATCATTGGTGGAAGGTACAGACTGCCTTGGTTGTCATAAGCTAGACTCAAAGTTAGTAGGTCCTGCTTATCAGGAAGTGGCTGCTAAATATACAGAAGCAGATATTGATCAGCTTGCACAGAAAATCATTGACGGAGGTAAAGGCGTTTGGGGAGATATTCCTATGACACCACATGCCGGAATGAGTAAAGAAAATGCACAGAAAATGGTAAAATATATTCTTTCATTAAAAAAATCATAAGAATATAAATCCTTAAAAAAAACAAAAAATTTTAAAACAATAAAAGATAAAAAAGTATTAAATTATGAATATAAAGACAGATTTTATAGGCGAAATAGTGGCGGAAGATTTTAGAACTGCTGCAATATTCAAAAAGTACGGAATCGATTTCTGCTGCAAAGGAGGCAGAACCATCGAAGAAGCCTGCGAAAACAGAAAGATCGATACAGAACCCATCTACGAAGAAATAGAAAACCTTTCAAAAAGAGATGACAATTCTATTGATTTCAACAGTTGGCCATTAGATTTACTCGCAGATTATGTAGAGAAGACACATCACCGCTATGTGGAAGAGAAAACACCTGTTCTTCAGGCATTTTTAGACAAGCTTTGTAAGGTACATGGTGGAAGTCATCCCGAACTGTTTGAGATCAGAGAGCTGTTTGATGCTTCTGCACAGGATCTGGGAGCACACATGAAGAAAGAAGAACTTATGCTTTTCCCATTCATTAAAAACATGGTTAAAGCACAGATTGACGGAAGTGCAATTCCACAGCCGCCATTCGGAACAGTGGAAAATCCGGTGAACATGATGAAGCATGAACACACCGTAGAAGGGGAAAGACTGAGAAAGATTGCAGAACTTACTGATGAATACACTCCTCCGGCTGATGCCTGCAACACATATAGAGTAACTTTCTCAATGCTTCAGGATTTTGAAAATGATCTTCACAAGCACATTCATCTGGAAAATAACATCCTTTTCCCGAAAGCAATTAAACTGGAAAAAGAATTTCAGTAAAGTACAACATTAAAAATTGAGTATATGACACCTAAAAAATTATGGATCTGGCTCACGGCGGTCATTCTGGGTTCCTTTGCGGTACTTATTTTCTATGGCGTGGAGATCTACAGAAAGATTCCGCCGGTTCCCGACAAAATTGTAACTACAGATGGTACCATTATAGCAACCGGACAGGACATCAAAGACGGACAAAATGTTTGGCAATCTATCGGGGGACAGACCGTTGGAAGTATATGGGGACACGGAGCATACATCGCGCCTGACTGGAGTGCCGACTATCTTCACCGCGAATCACTTCTTCTTCTGGAAGAACTGGCTAAAAAAGATGGAAAAGTTTATAAAGATTTATCCGACGATGAACAGGCGAAATACAAGGTTCTTCTGAAAAAAGAAATCCGCAAAAATACGTTGGACGAAGCCACAAACACCATTGTGATCAGTCCGGAACGTGCTAAAGTACAGGCAGAACTGGCTAAGTATTATGCAAAAATATTCATGGATGATCCGGAAATGGCAAAGCTGAGAGATCAATACGCTATTCCGAAAAATACAGTTAAGACTCCCGAAAGAATGGCAAAAATGAATGCCTTCTTCTCATGGGCAGCGTGGGTTTGTATCACAGATCGTCCCGGCGATGAGGTTTCATATACCAATAACTGGCCTCATGATGAGATGATCGGTAATATTCCGCCGCCTTCATTGCACTTATGGTCAGGTTTCAGTGTCCTGATGCTGTTGGGTTGTGTAGGTTTACTCGTATTTTATCATGCCCGTCATAAAGAAGAAGAACTCAGCGAGAAACTTCCGTTGGAAGATCCTTTAAGAAATATGAAGCCAACTCCTTCCATGAGGGCTACGTTAAAATATATCTGGGTTGTTGCTCTTCTGATCCTGGTTCAGATGCTTGCAGGGGTAGTTACCGCACATTACGGGGTAGAAGGAAGTGCTTTCTATGGATTTCCGCTGGATGAGATCCTGCCACAATCCATTTCCCGAAGCTGGCATGTTCAGCTGGCTATTTTCTGGATTGCAACCTCATGGTTGGCAACAGGATTATATATTGCACCTGCCGTTTCAGGATACGAACCAAAATATCAGGTACTTGGGGTGAATGTTTTATTCGGGGCATTGCTGATCGTGGTTTTAGGTTCATTGGCAGGACAATGGTTCGGAGTAATGCAGAAATTAGGGTATGTTGATAATTTCCTTTGGGGACATTCCGGATACGAATATGTAGAATTGGGTAGAGTATGGCAGATTTTACTATTGGTTGGGCTTATTTTGTGGTTGGTATTGATGATCAGAGCCTTATTACCTGCCTTGAAGAAAAAAGATGCCAACAGACATTTACTACTTTTATTCACGCTTTCTGCAGTAGCGATCGCATTGTTCTATGGAGCAGGATTAATGTACGGAAGACAAACACACATGGCAATTGCCGAATATTGGAGATGGTGGGTCGTACACCTTTGGGTAGAAGGTTTCTTTGAAGTATTTGCAACCGTTGTAGCAGCATTCTTATTTACAAGATTGGGATTATTAGGATTAAAATCCGCTACCAATGCCGTATTGTTCTCTACCATTATTTTCCTTGCAGGGGGTATCTTAGGAACATTCCACCACTTGTATTTCAGTGCTACACCTACCGCAGTATTGGCTTTAGGAGCTACATTCAGTGCATTGGAAATTGTTCCGTTGGTATTGATTGGGTTTGAAGCATGGCAGAATTATAAGATCAGTAAATCCACAAAATGGATCAGAGCTTACAAATGGCCGATCTACTGCTTCATTGCTATGTGTTTCTGGAATTTCTTAGGAGCAGGGATCTTTGGATTTGCGATTAATCCGCCGATTGCGCTATACTATATTCAGGGCTTGAATACAACAGCTGTACATGGTCATGCTGCATTATTCGGAGTGTACGGAATTTTAGGAATCGGATTGATGATGTTTGTATTGCGTGGATTGTATCCGGACAGGCACTGGAATGATAAACTCATTGGATGGGCATTCTGGCTTACCAACATCGGCTTATTGGTCATGGTTACCATCAGTTTACTTCCTATTGGCATCATGCAGTCTGTTGCATCTATTAAAGAAGGATATTGGTATGCCCGTTCCGCAGAATTCATGCAAACCGATATGATGCATACCTTACGCTGGCTGCGCGTGCCCGGGGATGTGTTGCTTGCTGTGGGAGAACTGTTGATCGTCATTTTCATTATCGGACTTAAAACAGGATGGTCATTAAAAGAAAAGAGATAATATAATCAACTTGAGCTGCTGCTGAAAGGCGGCAGTTCTTTTTAAAATTTGAAGATATGAAAAGGAATGAAAATTTAGTACCACTATCAAGAGATCATCATTTCGGATTGTTGTGCAGCTGGAAGATCCGTGAAGGGGTAAGAAAGAATATTATTTACGACAGGATCAAAAAATATATCAACTATTTTTGGCAGGAAAGCCTGAGCAAACATTTTGAAATAGAGGATACCGTATTGCCGGAACCGGAAAATGAAAGCCTTCAGTTTCAGATGCAGAAAGAACATTCTGAAATAAGAAAGCTGATTAATACTGTGAATCAATCTCAGAATCCCAGACTTTTAGAAGATTTTGCAGATGCTTTGAGTGGGCATATACGTTTTGAAGAACGAATGTATTTTCCACATCTGGAAAACCATTTATCAGATGATGAAATGACGGAAATAGGAAACAAACTGAGCCTTATCCATCAGAAAGAGCAGGACAACTATCCGGATCAGTTCTGGAAATGATTTTTATCATTAATTTTAAACAGTATGACAACTTATAAACAGGCAGGAATAGGCGAGTACCTCTATTTGGCAATGGGGATCTGCAACGGCCATAAAGTGGTGATGGGAGTAGGGTATACCTACGAATATGCTGATAAAAAGGCAAAAGAGTTTGAATTGGCAAGCAAACGATTGGTAAAATATGTTGACATTTCTCTGATAAAAACAGGAGAAAAAGAAAAATGCAGGACCCTGAAAAAACTGGATTAATCTTCATTTTTCACGAAATGTTATTTGAATAATTCAACTTATACCCTTATCTTTGAAAAGAGATAAGAAAGTCTTATTATAAATATTTCTTTTCGTGCTACTTATGGACAGATTGATTCGATTCGGACATTTATTTTTTACCATTTTCACTTTGTTACTTTTTTTTGGCTGTAAAAAAGAATCTGGCCATCAGAAAAATAGCGCACAAAATTCATTTGTTTTTGTTGCAGCAGCGGCTAACCTCAGAGATGTTCTGGAAGAATTAAAAAAACTTTATATAACGGAAAATCCCGGTAAAAAAATAGAACTTACCTTCGGATCTTCAGGATTATTGACTCAGCAGATCGTCAATGGAGCACCCTTTGATCTCTTTCTCTCCGCAGATTCCTCTTTCATAGAGAAAATTAAAAACGAAAACAGGAATTTCGGTAAAGCCGAAATATATGCATTAGGAAAAGTAGCGATGTGGAGCTCGGCATTTGATCTTTCAGAAGGTTTGCAAACATCATTGAACCCCGAAATAAAAAAAATCGCAATTGCTGATCCTGAATTGGCTCCATATGGGAAAAATACCGTTCAGGCTTTGAAAAATACAGGAATCTATCCAAAGATCGAACACAAAATAGTCTGGGCGGAAAACATTGGTCAGGCTGCACAATTTGCCGCTACAGGGAATGCTGATCTCGCTTTTATAGCCCTTTCTACAGCTATGAGCAAAGAAATGAAAGCTAAAGGGAATTATTATCTCTTGTCGGAGAACGAAGCAGCTTCAATCCCACAAAGCGGCATCCTGCTGAAAGGAAAAAAACAGACAGAAGCCAAGCAGTTCTTTGATTTTATAAGAAACAGAAAAACAGCACAGATCTGGCAAAAATACGGATACCAAACTGAAATACGACACTAAATGCTAGATCAGGAATTTATCTACACATTATTCCTAACAGGAAAATTAGCATTGGTGACCACTTTGATACTGATCATCATAGGCATTCCTGTGGCATATTGGCTCACCTATTCCCGTTTCAAGCTGAAATTTGTTCTGGAAACTCTTATTTGTATGCCAATGGTACTGCCTCCTACCGTAATGGGATATTATCTTTTGGTGGCTTTCAGTCCGGAAAATGCGTTCGGGAAATATCTTCAGGAATGTTTCGATGTCCGGTTGGCTTTTTCGTTCAATGGAATTGTTGTGTCGAGTATTATTGCTAACCTTCCGTTTATGATCCAGCCTTTACAGAATGGATTTTCAGCGTTGCCTGATGAACTTAGACAAGCTTCCTACACGATGGGAAAATCAAAATTGGTTACCCTTTTCCGCGTGCTTATCCCCAATATAAAGACTTCCGTTATTACAGCTATTGCGCTCACTTTTGCGCATTGTATAGGGGAATTCGGGATTGTGATCATGGTGGGAGGAAATATTCCGAAGGAAACAAGAATTGCCTCAGTGGCTATTTACGATCAGGTTCAGGCACTTAATTTTGAAGCAGCCAATAAGTATGCATTTGTCCTTTTCATACTGTCTTTTTTAATCTTGCTTCTGATTTACAGTATTAACCGCAAAATTAACTTTACAACTTTCCGATGATTGAGATCCACCTAAAACATCAGATTTTTACCTCTTCGGGAAGTAAAATGTTAGAGGTTAATGAACAGCTGGAAACAGGTGGGATTATACACGTTTCAGGAGATTCGGGGATTGGAAAGACTGTGTTTTTTAAGATCATGGCAGGATTGCTTACACCGAATTTTGGGGCGATTAACATCAACAACGAAACGGTATTGGATACTGAAAACCGGATTTTTCTTCCTCCGCAAAAACGTAATACAGCATTGATGTTTCAGAATTATGCTTTGTTTCCGAATATGACGGTAAGACAGAATATTACTTTTGCACAGAAGGAAAAAAACACTGAAAAAATCGATCGTTTACTGGAAAAATTTAACCTTAAAAACTTTGAAAATGTTTTCCCATCAAAACTTTCAGGAGGGCAACAGCAGAGGATTGCATTGGCAAGAGCTTTGGTTCAGGATGCTGAGATCATTCTCCTTGATGAACCGCTTTCCGCAGTGGATCCTTTAATGAGAAAAATAATGATGACGGAGATCGTTGAACATCAAAATAATGGAGCGACGGTTTTTATGACCAATCATAGCGAAGAGGAACTCAGTGCTTTTCCGTGTAGAAAATTGATGATTAAATGAAAATAATGTAGTAATGAAAAACTTTAATTTCTGGCTGAAGCTTTGCCTGTTCAATTTCTTCATAGTATCGGTGGTCGGTGTTATGATGAGGTATAATCTCGCATTTTCACTTCCGGGATTTTCTCATAAATTCATGCAGGAATCGCATTCTCATTTTGCATTTTACGGATGGGTTTCGGCAGCGATTTATCTTTTTGTTACGAAATACCTGACTGAAAGTGATGCTGGAATTGCCGTTTCAAAGTATCAGTTTTTGCAGATTTTTAATCAGATCGGTTCATACGGAATGCTGATTACTTTTCTTTATGGAGGGTATTTCTGGCTTTCCATCGTGTTTTCTTCAGTAGCTTTATTTACCGGTTTTGCTTATTATCTATTTTTACTGATTGATCTTAGGAAAAATAAGAATCCTGAAACCATTTGGCTGAAGTCAGGAGCATTCTTTGCTACATTGTCGGCGATCGGAATTTTCGGGTTGGGATATTTTTCGGCAAGGAAAGACGAGTTCGATGTGCTGTTCAGAGCTTCTACCTATTTTTATCTTCATTTTCAGTATAACGGATTTTTCCTGTTTTCCTCCATAGGTTTGTTTTTGATCTCCCTGAAAAAATACGGCGTTCAAATTCAGGAAAAACTGAATAAAACCATTTTCCGCTTATTGGCTGTTGGATGCTTTTTCGGATATGGACTTTCCATTTTATGGATAGATATGCCGGAGCTCCTTCACATCTTTTTCGGTGTGATTTCTATCCTTCAGATTATAGGAGCAATTAAACTTTGGAGATGGTTCGAGCAAACCAAACTATTCAAAAAACAGCATGTCATACAAAAATGGCTTCTTGTGGTTGTAGGCTTTGCATTTTTAGGAAAATTCATTCTTCAGATCTTATCGGCAATTCCTGAACTGGGAATTTACGCTTTCAGCAATATCAATATCGTGATCGGGTATTTGCACTTGGTTTTACTGATGGGAGTGAGTCTTTTCCTGATCTGGAAAATGCTGCATCTGGAAAATATCAAGATCAACAAATTCCTTCAGACCAGTATTGTGATCATGATCTTCGGGATCATATGTAATGAGGTTATTTTGGGACTTTCGGGATTCTTTTCCATCGTTTACATTCCATTTTTAAGTGCAAAATACTGGCTGCTTTTTGCTTCGGTGGTCATTATGATCTCGATCGGGATGTTTATCAGAGCTTTAAGAATAAAGAATTACATCAATAAAGAATTTAAAAATATCAATCTAAACCAATTTAATAAATAATGAACAAAAAACCAGTACACAATTTTCATATTCCTGTAATGGGACTGGCTTATACCATAGACAGTCCGATCCGTGTTGCCCAGTTTGGAATTTCTTCCGTAGTGTCTATTATCGATGATGAGATCGTGGAAAGAATGAGAGATTTTTACAGTAAGAAATTCAATTTTGATTATTCTGCCATTTCCATAAAATCGGAAGATCACAGAGCGAGAAGAATCACGGCATATCTGGATATGATGGATGATATTGTTACGAAAAAATGTAAATATTTTAAAGAAGAAATTACCAAAAACACAGAAAGCTTAAAACAGTTTATCGGAATGTTGCCGAGTACTTCCGATTTCAAAAAAGGATTACAGAACATTCTCGATAAGAAAAACGATTTCGCAGCAGACATTAAAAAATTCATTGATGAAAACCTTTTTCCGGGCGAAATTGATGTCAACATCATGACCAAAGTAGATAAGGACAACTTCGTGAAGGATGTACAGCTTCCTACGATTTATAATGATGCCCATGCTTCTCTGCGTGGTTTTGCGAAGAGTAAACTGTCTTCATCTGTAGTGTTTTCAGCAGGGATGAATCCCAGATTATACAGCTATCTGGAGGAATTTGAACACTTTTTTCCTAATGAAAACGGAGAACTGAAAAAGAAGATCATCATCAAGGTAAGTGATTTCCGTTCAGCGATGATCCAGGGAAATTTTCTTGCAAAAAAAGGACTTTGGGTTTCGGAATACAGAATAGAATCCGGTTTGAATTGTGGTGGTCATGCTTTTGCTACGGACGGACTTTTGATGGGTCCAATCATGGAGGAATTCAAACAAAAAAAGAGTGAACTCCAGTTTTCGGCATATTCTTTATGGAGCGAAGCATTGAAACAAAAGGGTAAAACGGCTCCTTCCAAGCCTTTAGACATTAAAATTTCTGTACAAGGCGGTGTAGGAACTTCTGAAGAACACGAATTTCTTCTCTCAAATTATAATGCAGACAGTGTAGGATGGGGTTCTCCGTTTTTGTTGGTTCCGGAAGCTACTTCTCTCGATCAGGAAACAAGAGATCTTCTGGTGAAAGGAAAAGAAGAAGACTTCTATCTGAGCAACATATCACCATTGGGAGTTCCGTTCAATACAATCAAAGGAACAAGCAATGAGATCATCAAGGAAAAAAATATAGCAAAAAGTAAGTTCGGGAGTTCATGTCCTAAAAAACTTTTGGCTTTAAGCAAAGAATTTGATCCGAAAGGAACCTGTACCGCTTCAAAAAAATATCAGGATATCAAAATGGATGAGCTGGAAAATAACAGAGCAAATCTTACAGATAAACAATACGAAAAAAGCAGAAAAAATATCACCGATAAATCCTGCCTTTGTGTAGGTCTTGTCAATTCCGCTTATCTGGAACACGGATTGCCGATAAAAGGTGAGAAACAGGGAGTTGTTATTTGCCCGGGACCTAATCTTAGCTTTTTCGACAGAGAACTTTCACTTTCGGAAATGGTTCGCCATATTTACGGATACGAAAATGTTTTGCCGGACGAACGCCGTCCAAATGTCTTTATCAACGAATTGAAACTGTATGTGGATCATCTTAAAAACGAAATAGCCGATTTTTCTGAAGAGATCACCAAATCTCAGGTGAAAAAATGGGAGAGCTTCAAAGCTAATTTACTGAAAGGAATTGCTTATTATGAAGATCTTTTTGCCCATACAAACTATTTCAGATCAAAAGTAGACCGTATTTTTTCTGAACTGAAATCATACAGATCAAAAATTGATCAGATCCAGATTCCGCAGTTATAAGCTGTAGAATTTAAAATACTCCTGGCTCATTCATCAGCTTCATTACACTTCCAAGATCTTTCAGATCTTTGATCTTATATTGGAACATGATCATCACTTTTTCCTTTACAGCAACAGCAAGGTGATGAATGGGACAGGGATTTTCCCCATTACATAAGGATAACCCTAAAAGACATGAGGTAAGAACTTCCTTACCTTCAAAATTTTCATAGATGTCTTTGATTGTCAGATTCTCAAATTGTTCATCATCGAGATAAAAACCACCACCTTTTCCTTTTCCTGAAGAAATCAGTTTTTTTCTGGTCATATGCTGTAAAATTTTGGAAGTGAAAGGGGTAGGGGTGCCTATTTTTTCCGAAATATCTGCGATCCCAATCTTCCGCCTTTCAATGGCAAGTATAATACATGCTTTTATTGCATACTGACATGTATTCGAAAATATCAACATTTATTCTTATTAATGATTAAACTACTAACTTGGTTGTAAAAATACAAAAACCTCGCCGAAACCATAGATTTTAGGAGATTCATATTTGGTATAAAGTTGAAGTGAAGCTTAAAAAAATGAAAGCCACTAAAATTCTAATGACTTTCATCGATCAAGACAAATTATTTCAGTTTGAAATTAGGCGCAATTTTCAGAGCAAGCCACGTCCACGTTTGCAGATCTTTTGGTTCTGAAACATTTTTAAGGACTTTCATACTGTCACTTGCAAACATAAAGGAATGACCTAGGTTTACCGTGATCACTTTCCAGAATTTTTGGATGAGAACCAGATCCAGTTCGCTTCCTAAATAAGATGAATATTTTTTTTCCAGATTATTCTCACCCAGTTTTCCGTTTGTAGTGAAAATGTGCAGGTTACCCGTAATTATGGAGTTAGAATTAAACTTAAAAGTAGATTTAAGATAATAATCATTCAACCCGAAACCGTTAAAATGGCTTGTTCCAAAATAAAAATAATCCATAAACCCATTATGCAGGTGATTGGTTCCATACAAAGGGCTGAACGATCTGTTTTCTCCGGAATAAGTATCATAACTCCTACCGGAAAGCCATTCCGTCCCGGCAACAATATTAATCTTTGGATGAATCAGAAAATCTGAATTGATTGAAAACTGATAAGCAGACTTGGTCTGAGCGCTTGTGTTTTTACCCGTTTGATAATATGCTGAACCGAAAAAACCAATGTTTTCGAAATATTTTTTCGCATTGATTCCCATTGTCAACATATCATAATGGGTACCTGATGGATTTTGCAAAATATTATTCAGAGCGATGGCTGAGAATAGGAATTTGTTGTTTCCGGTAAATTGATAATGCAAAACCTGAAGTGATTTTGTGATTTCTCCACCCTCCGAAATGCTGTAAATCTCTTTTTCGGACAAATCATTGGTATCATTATCATCATTGTTGTAGGTGATTGCAGCTTCGATTTTAGAATTCGGACTTAGGGTATAAATACCTTTCAAAGTTTCAAAACTTCGTCCCTGCATCATCCAATCCAATGTCCCAAGTAAACGTTCGTTGTCGTAGGAAAGAATCTGTTTCCCTAGTTTCAAAGAAAATTGGCCTGAAAACTGATATTTTGCCCAGGCTTCATGAATGGTGAAGTTCTGATTTTTTCCTGTATTGGAAGCTGTTTCTCCCCATGTTCTTACATCCTGTGCACTGAGGTAAACTTCCAGGTTTTTATAATAATAATCTATTCCGACTCGAGCACGGGAAAGAACAGTTGTCTCTGCAGATTTCCCTTTTGGAATGAGGGTTCTTGCTCCATTATCCAGTTCTGCTCGTGTTCGCAGATCAATGTTCATTTTCAGACTATCCATTTGTGCATTGGCCAATCCGAAAGCGAGGCTTAAAATGCCTAAAGTAATTTTGTTCTTAAACATTTCATTAAGGTTCAGCGGTTATTTTATAAGTTTGATGACAAGCAACACAGTTGTTGAGAAGTTCATTCATTTTCACCTGAATTTCCTGTCTGTCGTATTTTTGCTTGGCCATTTTTGACATTACATCAAAAAGTTCATGGGTATGAAAGCCCATTTGTTTGAACTCATAGGGTAAAGATCTTACCAATCCCTGAGGAATGGTATTTATCTTACAGGCTCCGGATTGCTGACCAACACCGGCGACCATATTGGGATCGTTTTTAGCAATTCCGTCATTGATCTTTTGTACACTTTCCAAGAAACCCCGCATTTCTGCCATCACATATTCACGGTTTTCTTTGGTCATTTTTATCTCGGATCTGCTGTCTTTTTTAATGATCACTTTTTCGCCCTGATAAAAGAATTTATAGACCAGAACAACATTCAGAATGATGGATATCATCATCATCATCAGTAACATGAGGTTTTTTTTCATTTTTTTTAAGTTTTTATTATTAACAAGGTCTTTCACATCCCGATTTGGTATAGAAATGCCAGTTGACAGCTGTAGCCATTACGCAACCCACTACCAAAAACCAGAAAAAGAGCCTTGAATCACCTGTCATCATTCTGGATTGTGTGATCAAAACATTGAACACAAAAGGTCCGAAAGCGGCCACTGCTGCAGTCCAGCCTATAACTCCGGCTGCTTTTCTCGGAGAATCTGAGAAAATGACTGGGAATTGCTTGAACGTTGCTGCATTTCCAATTCCTGTGAAGAAAAAGATGGCTAAAACGATAAATAGGAAACCCTCGAACTGATCGGGAGAAGTAGGTGTTAAATATCCTCCGAGAATCAATCTGCAAATCAGGATGATCAATGCTATTCCGGTAACCTGTGTAAGTAATGCACCTCCGATCTTATCAGCAACTTTTCCAAAGATCACTCTGGATGCTGAACCAATAAGCGGTCCGTAAAATGCAAACTGTAGCGGATCAAGGTTTTTGTCTAAAGGAACATACAGGTTTTTGATCATCATAGGGAAGGATGCCGAAAATCCTGCAAAAATCCCGAAGGTCATGATATAGGTCATTGTACAGTACAGGGTATGTTTATCCTTGAAGATGTCCAATTGCTCTTTGAAAGATGCCTTTACCGGAATACTTTTTAATGAGAACCATGCCCAGATTCCAATGATAAATAGTGGAATAACATAGATGAACGCAATATTTTCCAAGTAGATGGTTTTACCTGTTTCCACAATGATCTCGCCACCTCCCATGAATGAAAAGATACTTAAACTGATCACAAGTGGTGAAAGCAACTGTACCAGGCTTACTCCAAAATTACCGATTCCAGCCTGAATACCGAGTGCGGTTCCGGCTTCTTTTTTCGGGAAAAATAAGGATGTTGAAGGCATAAAAGATGAAAAGTCTCCACCACCGATTCCCAACAAGAATCCAATCACCATAAAATAAGTAAAGGATGTCTCAGGATTCATAACGGCAAATCCAAGCATGACCACAGGAATGATCTTGATGAGTGAACTGACAGAAACTACCTTTCTGGTACCATAGATAGGAATTAGAAATGTATTGACAATTCTTAGAAGCCCTCCCGCTAATCCGGGCATTGCTCCCATCCAGAATAGCTGGTCATCTGTGAAGTGAAAGCCAATGTGAGGAAGTTTGATAACGATGACGCTGTATAAAAACCAGGTCGCGAAAGATAAGGTGAGAGCCGCAGTTGTAATGGTCAATGTTTTCCATGCTGTTTTTTTGCCGCTGCGTTTCCAGAATTCTTCGTTGGAAGAGTCATAGTTGGTGAGCCAATGTGAATCATTCATCTTTTTAGTTGTTTATTTTTGGGTTTAATGTTAATCTTTGTTGCAATTGACATGTTCAATTCTATCCTTAATGTGTGGTGCTTCTTTATGTGTCATTTTTTTGATTATTGTATTCATCCAGAAAAGAGATAAGGCTGAAACCAGGAACACGAAAATCCATGAGCTGGTCCATAATCCTGAAAAATCTAGGAGATAACCAAATAAGATAGGTCCAATGAAGCCTCCTAAACCACCGATAAGCCCTACCATTCCACCAACAACACCCACTTCATTCGGAAAGTATTCAGGGATATGTTTGTAGACGGCCGCTTTACCGATTCCCCACATAATGCCAATAAGAATGACAAGAATGGAGAAAACCCATATATGTGCTTCAAATTTGATGAGGGTAACGCCCTGTGCTAAAAGTTGTTTTTTCTGTACTTTTTCATTGTGTTTTACCAAAACTTCCTGCCATGAAAATGATTTGGGTAATACAGAGGTTTGCTGAGGTATTTCAGGTTTTGAACTGATGCTGAATTCCCCGTTATCAAGAATAATCTTATCTTTTTCAATGGTTTGAACTGTTCCTGTTTTTTTTGCAGTGATTCCTTTTCCCGGTGTCAAAATCTCCATTTTAGGAAGCATCAATAATCCGCTTAAGACCAGAGAAGAATAGAGTACCCAGTACATGACTTTTCTGGCCCCGAATTTATCTGAGAGATAGCCTCCAAATGCACGGATCACACCGCTCGGTAAACTGAATGCGGAAGTAAGAAGTCCTGCTAAAACCAATGTAGTTTGGTAAACACTTACATAATAAGGCAATAACCATTGCGAGAAAGCAACAAACAGGCCGAATACCAGAAAATAATACAGACCGAATCGCCAAACCCTGATTTTGCTTAAAGGATTAAGAAGCTGTTTTACTGATTTGTTCTGAACTGCTGCTTTTTTATTTTCAACAAAAAACAGGAATATAAATCCGATGATCGTTAACGTAATTCCGTAGATGATGGGAAGCATTCTCCATCCGTTTTCCGGATCATCAGCAGATAGATAATTGAGCAGAGTAGGAGCAAAAAATGTAGTAAGAGCAGCTCCTGCATTTCCCATTCCGAATATTCCCAATGCACGTCCCTGCCATTCTTTCGGGTACCAAGCAGAAGTGAAGGCAATACCTACGGCAAATGCTGTGCCCACCATTCCGAATAGGACACTTAATAACAAATAGATCCAATAAGAATCTGCAAAATATAATAAAAATAAAGGTATGCTGCAAAGTAAAAGTAAAGTTGAGAATACAGGTTTTCCTCCATATTTATCTGTTAAAATCCCTAAGGGAAGTCTCATGATAGAGCCTGAAAGAATAGGGATTCCCAAAAGCCAGCCTGTTTCTACCACAGACCAGTTGAAAATATTGTTGTCAACAAGATAAGTAACTAAAACACCGTTTAAAGTCCAACAGGCAAAACAGATCGTAAATGCCAAAGTATTCAGAAACAGAATTCTGTGGGCGGAAGATAAATTTGCGTTCATTGTTTCGGTTTTTTTTAATAATCTAGTTTACTTGCACAAAGATATTATAAATAAGACATTTTTGTCTTATTATAGATTTTTTTTCTATTTTTGTGTCATAAATCATGTTATTCTATACATAAAGCGATCAATGGAGTATATGATTCGAGGTTGTATTATCATCATTTCAAGTAATTAAAATATTCATTATGAGGAGTATTACGCGGATGGAAATTATCCTATATGTTCAGAAGCAGAAAAAAAGTACACATTTTTACTCAGCCTTATTCCGGCAGATCCCGGCACCTAACGTCCCCAATAGGAAGAATGTTTTATTTGGAGATCACTACAGACTTAGATTCATACAACATAATATCAATGAAGATGAATAAATACTACGCGGGCATCTTTCTTTTCATGGTTTTCATCTACGCATTCTACAATAGAGAAATTTATACTGAAAAGGCAGATTACGGTGATTTTAAGCTTTCAGAAAAAGCCTTGAACGGTGAGAGACTGTGGCTGGAAAATAATTGTAATGCTTGTCATCAACTGTATGGTCTGGGGGGATATTTAGGCCCTGATCTTACTAATGTTACGTCCAGGCCTGATAAAAGTGATGAATATCTAAAGGTAATTATGATCAGCGGGATCAAATCCATGCCCAAATTCGATTTTTCGCCTGATCAGCAGGACCAGATCCTACAATTTTTAAAAGAAGTTGATAGAACGGGGTATTATCCAACACAGAATGCTGTGATCAATTATGGCGGATGGGTAGAACTATCCACAAAAAGTAAAAAATGAAAAATAACGCTTATCCTTTCTATTATATACTGATCGGGCTGCTGAGCCTGGTACTGTGTCTTTTTGTTGGTTTTTTATCTGGTGTACAGTATGCGGTTCCGGATTTTGCTAAAACCATATTTCCATTTACTGTTCTTCGGCCGTTACATACTCTTTTTGCCCTTTCATGGATCTTTATGACAGCTATTGGCGGGATCATGTGGTATATCCAGAATGATAAGACAAGCTCAGGGATTATGAAGTGGCAATTTTGGGTATTTACATTTACGGGTATATTGATAGCGGCTTGTTATATATTCAAGAAATTTGAAGGAAAAGAATACCTTGAATTTCCTCATGGTTTCTATGTACCTATTCTTTTAGGATGGATCTTGTTCGGAATTTATTATTTTCGTGTGATGTGGCGTACTTTTTCCCGTTGGCCTGTATATTACTGGATGTGGGGAACGGGAATCGTATTGATGATTTTTCATTTTACAGAAGCTCACCTCTGGATCCTGCCTTACTTCAGAGAACACTATACTCAAAACCTTACGATGCAGTGGAAAGCAGGCGGTGCCTATGTAGGGGCATGGAATATGTTGGTATACGGTACCTCTATGTATGTAATGGAAAGAAACAGTGGAAAGTCAGGTTACAGCCATTCAAAAACGGGATTCTTTTTTTTCTTCCTCGGTCTTATTAATGTGATGTTCAATTGGGCACATCACATTTATCCCGTTCCGAATGCAGAATGGATCCGTTATTTAGCATATATCATCAGTATGACGGAATGGATCATCCTGCTAAGAATCATCTATCTTTGGAAAAAAGATATTCCGGCACAAAGTAAGAAACAGTTTTCAGTCTCTTACCGTATGCTGATGCTATCAGAGTTATGGATCTTTCTGAACCTGTTTTTAGCATTGTTGATTTCCATTCCTGCCATTAATCTTTTTACACATGGAACACACATTACGGTGGCTCATTCTATGGGAACTATCATCGGGATTAATACCACTATTCTGTTGTCTTCTGTAAGTTTTATCCTGGAAATTGTAAAAGGAATGAGACCAAAAGTTAAAAAGACTATTTTTCTGGGAAGCCGGATCTTTAATGCTTCATTCTTAGGATTTTGGCTTATATTGCTGGTGATGGGAGTTAAACGTTCAAAATGGATTTACTTTTCAGAGCAGATCTCTTTTGGTATGTTTCAGGATTCTATGCAAGTTTTACATATTATATTTGGCTTATTTGGAACTGGCTTAATCATAGGGATTTGTATTATAATCTATCCAATGATCAACCACACCATTGCTATACTCGTTAGGTATAAGACGAAAACTGCACAACAAAGAAGACTAGATGCTTTTAACCACCTGGGCAATGAGTCAATAAGGAAGAGAGATTGAAAAGTTTTAATGATGGCTGCTTCAGACAAAATTTATAGGCGATTTTCGTTTTCTCGCAGATAGTATATTGCCTCTTTTACTGCTTGCACTGGATTTTTAGGATCAAAACCAAGTTCTGTCCGGGCTTTTGAAATATCAAAATTTTGCTGAAGTCCCGAAAACATGGCAATGTCTTTATTAGTAAGCAATGGTGTTTTTGATGTAATTTTGCTTACTATTTCCATTAGCCATGCAATTGCGAAAAGTATGGGTTTAGGAACAGCAGTGGGTAATTTAATGTTCAGTTCAGGCAAAAGTTCTTGAGCAATTTTGGTTGTTTCTTTAATCGACATACATTGTTCGTTTGCTAAAATGTAGCGTTCGCCGGCTCTGCCTTTTGTTGCTGCGAGGTAGCATCCTTCGGCAACGTCTTTTACATCAATCCAATTAAGAGTAATATTGGTTTCTATAGGGATTTGTTTTTTCAAAATCAGGTTAATGATATTGTAAGATACATTTAGCGGTGCAAATGATTCACTACCAATCATGGCAGACGGCAATACGGCAACCAATTCTATATTGTGTTTTTTGGCCAGGTCAAAGGCCATTTTTTCACCGTCGTTTTTTGAGTTATAATACATATCCCTGCGATCGGGATTGTAACCGTTGCTTTCTTTTGTCGGAAGTTTGGTGTAGTTCAACGCAGCAATAGAACTTACATAAACAATGCGTTTTACGCCAGCTTGTGCAGCAGCTTCTATCTGAAGGCGGGTTCCTTCTATATTGACATCATAGATTTCCTTTTTAGGGTCTTTGGCCCAAAGTTTAAAAGCAGCACCGACCGCATAAAATGTTTGTATACCTTGCAATGCAGTGGTCAGAGATTGCATGTTTGTTATATCGGCTTGTACCACCTCGCACTCCAGCCCTGCAAAGGGTGCCGTATTTTTGATGTTGCGGACAGCCGCACGCACGGGAACGCCTTTTTTTATCAGCAGTCTCACAAGGTTATTTCCCAGATGCCCATTTGCACCTGTTACTAAAGCCAAATTTTTCTGTACCATAATTTTTAATTGTTTAATATATGAGACAAAATTCGGCAAAGCTTTTCTAGGTATACTTCACAAATGTTACTTAATGTCAATTGTGATTAAAATTTTTAATGCTACAAATTTGTCATGTTTATCACTTAAGTTTATAAATGTGATTCCTTTCTTATTCGGCTTAGACTCTTAGGGTCCATGCCAAGAAATGAAGCGATATATTGTAATGGGACATTCTGTAAAATATGCGGATAATCTTTTATAAATTTCCGGTATCGTTCTTTACCACTTAATGTCGCCAGTTCTTTTGATCTATTATCATTATAGACAAGCGATTGCTGAAAAACCGAAATGCTGAAGTTTTTAAAAAGGGTACTCTTTTCGGTCAATATATCCAGATTATTTTTGCTAATTCTCAACAGCTTACATTCTGTAATACATTCCAAATTTTCATTGGATTTTGTCTGATTAATAAAATTAATGTATGAGGTGATAAATCCAGGTGGACAGTTGATATGAGTGGTTACTTCATCTCCATAATCATTGTAGTGAAAAAGTCGTAGGTATCCCGAAACTACAAAGTACAAATACTTTGGTATCATGCCTTCTTCTTCAATCACTCGGTTTTTAGGAAAGAGTGTGGGCTCAAAATATTGTAAACACCATTTTCTCTCAGATGGCGGTATAACCGGTGAGATTAGTTTGAGTAATTTTCATGCATTTTACAAAATTAGAGAATCATTTTTAGATATTATTTTTGGATGATGTTTTCATTCATCAAATTAGTGAATGTTGTTATTTCTTAGTCAAATCCAAATAATGGTATAAAGAAATTATTAAAGTATGATTATTTTCTATGCGGTTTTTCGTTAAATAAATGCGATGGTTTAATTATCCTAGGCCTAGCGTAAGCGATTTGTCCAGGAAAATATCCGCTCCTCCATAAAGCCTGTTTTGTGCCAGATACTGATTCACCAATTGTTTGTCTGTATTCAATATCATCTGCTCATAAAAAGAGAGACCTATCAAAGATTGGTTCTGTTGTTTCCACACGGGAAATTTTACGCCCGTCTGTAATCGAATGCGGTGAGTTACATCAGTATTCAGAAAGCGATGTTCCGCTCTTACACTAGTACTTAGCTTGAATTTGCCTAACACAAAATCATGTTTTAATTCTTCATAAATCCGATGTTCCGCACGCTTTTTTGAAATAGGAAATTCTCCGTAAGGATAAAGGATTATCCATTCGTAACCCGCAGCAATTTTCCAATGCCTGTTAAACTCATAGTCGGCTCCTATTTTTAGTTTTGATTGTTGCCAGTTTCTAACGAAATCATTCCTATTCCACGAATACATTGTCTGCACGTTAATGCGGGGCAGTATCTTATACGTTCCTGTGTAATACCACCACGAATTAAACTCATTGACTGTTTGTGCGCAGACAGGCAAAGAGGATAAAAATAATACTAGAGTGAACGTTCTCAAAAAAGGGATAGCAATAGCGTGCAATAATGAGATTTTTGAAATCATTTTCTATTTACTTTTTATTTAACTTATATTTATGGACAAGACTTTTCAGGATTAACGGTATCAGAAGGAAAGCAACAAAAAGAAAGGTTATCTGAAGTCCGAAAAACATTCTTTCGGATTGACTCGCTGCTTCGGGTGCGGATTCTGTAGCCTTCATAAATAATGTGCCCATTAGCGAGGCTCCTGTAATAAGCCCGATATTACGGGATAAATTCAGAATACCAGAAACAGCACCTGTCTGCTTTTCACCTACTGTTGACATTATAGAAGTATTATTGGCTGCCTGAAACAGTTGATATCCCGGAGTTAGCAGGATGATTCCGATAACATATCCTACCCATCCAAAAATACCGGGCAGTAAGGCTAAACATAGTGTCCCGGCAAGCAATATAATCAAGCTTGTATTCATAGTAAGCTCAGTACCAATATTATCTACGATCTTCCCTGAAGGAATGCCAGTGAAAATGGAAATCATCGGGCCTATGGACATTATTCCACCTACCACGTCATTACTGAACCCTAAACCTGACGCAAGGAAAAAAGGACCGACAATCAGCGTAGTCATCATCAAGCATGAAACAATTAAATTTCTCAGTAATGAACTTATCAGGAGTTTATTTTTAGTGATACTGACATCTATCAGGCGATGTGTTCTGCGCTTCTGTACCAAGAAAAAAAGCATTCCCAAAAGAAGTGAAACCAGAAATAACAGAAGTGTGTATATATTGAAACTTTCTTTACTGATGGTCATTGCTAATGCATAGGTTCCTACCGTAAACGAGAGCAGTAGCATATCGGCAAAATGTATTTGTCCAGATCTGTATATAGGCTCTTCTTTTGTGAGAAAACGTTTTGCCAGAAAAAAAACTGTTATTCCCAAAAAAGTAAGCAGTAGAAAAATAGACGGCCATCCAAAATGGGATAACAGTAATCCTCCTGCTGAAGGTCCTATTGCAGTTCCGATGGCAGACATTGTACCCAGAATCCCCATAGCAGTTCCAGTTCTCTCCTTTGCTATATTCCTTTTAACCATTGCCATACTTACCGTCAACAATATAGCAGCTCCTACTCCCTGAATTGCCCTCATAACAATTAATAACCAAATATTAGACACATACGCCGACGCTAATGAAGAAAGCGTAAATACAACGATTCCGAAAAGTAACGTTTTTTCATGACCATGTTGATCTGCCAACTTGCCTGCAATGGCAACAAATGCAGTAATAGTAAGCAGGTAAGCAATAACAACCCATTGAATGGCCTGGAAGCTCGCCGCAAAAAAAGCAGTTAATGAAGGAAGTGCAATATTAACAATGCTGGTTCCCAAGGAGGCTAGCAATATGCATAGTGAAATTGTCGTTAACAATCCTTTATCAGTGTATTTCATATTCGGTATTTTTTATGTTTTTTGAGTTTTTGGACAATTAGCTATCATTCTTGCTGTACCGTATAATCCGATACAATACACAATATGAAACAAGGCTACTTTCAGGAGAATAATAGGCTGTCCGGTATATTCGGAAAATGCCACACCAAAATTTAGTATCGGCTGGATGATGAAAATACTGAACATGAATGTAGTCAGGCCTGTGATTAATGCGGTAGCAAAAGTAGGGCGATGCAGCCACTTCTGTCCATATAGCGCAATGGGTACAAAGGCGAATAGAATTCCAAGACAGTAATGCGCCGTCCAACCGAGATATAATGCTTTCCCCTCAAGTTCTTTTTGCGAGGATAGGCTTAAATGAGAAATTATCCATTGGCCTACAAGCAACAGTCCGTGAGAATGTACTCCAAAAACCTTTAGAATGATAGTCCAAATATCCGTTGAGAATGTTCCGACAATTCCCGTAAGTAGTATTTTTCGTATTATTTTCATACACCTTGCATGTTACAGCTGCAAAGGTATTATAGAGCTTTACCCAGATAATAGGACAAAAATGAAGTTGAATGGGACTTATTTAAAATTGTTTCTGAACGCTTCTGGAGAATAGCCTGTATGTTTTTTAAAGAAACGGATAAAATAAGAGACATCTTCATATTCAAGATGCCATGAGATTTGGTTAATCTGATTGGTCGTGGCCAAAAGATAGCGTTTTGCTTCAAGCAAGATATGATCGTTAATGAGCTTTGAACATGTTTTGCCTAAAGTTGCTCTTGTGATGGAATTTAATTGGTAGGTAGTCATATGCATTTGATCAGCATACCAAAAAATCTGTTTATGATCAGAGATGTTATCGGCTATCAACTCCTTAAATTCTTCTAAACGTTTTAACTGATAAGATTTTTTTTCATCAGTTTGAGTTGTAATAAGATTATGTTTTTGTCTTAATAATTCTACAAAAAGCAATTGAAGATTTACTTGTATGGCATATTCATATCTATATTTTTTATCAGATATTTCTTTTTTTATTGTTGCCATTAAAGACAATATTTTTTCAAAAGATTCAGGGGCAGCTGAATAGTAGCTATTCTGACTGATTTCCTTCAGTATCTGATTTGTTGTGATATCATAATTCAGGTAAAATTCATCCGTAAACTGTAAAAGATAGCCTTTGCTATTTGAGCTAAGCATAAGTTCATGAACTTGCCCCGGATGTATCAGGTAAATACATCGATCAACCAACGGATAAGAAATAAAATCAATAATGTGCTCGCCGGTACCGTTTTCTATAATGAGCAGGAAATAGAAACTGTGCCTGTGTAGTTCCTGCACCATATCTTTGCCAGCTAAAAGTTCACGCAAATTCCAGATAATAAATTCTCCCGAAGTACCAGGCTCTTTTATCCTTGAATGAATATTTCTAACAGGTATTATTTGCATTATAGTAATAATATTCAGTATCTGTCTACAAAATTAATTAATATTTCTTTCCATTATACTATCTAATCATTCGTTGATTGCGATTAAATCATTTTGGATATAATGTTTTTCCAAATTGATCTTCTCCC
This sequence comes from Chryseobacterium sp. AG363, assembly GCF_003610675.1. NCBI lineage: Bacteria > Pseudomonadati > Bacteroidota > Flavobacteriia > Flavobacteriales > Weeksellaceae > Chryseobacterium > Chryseobacterium sp. AG363. The sequence continues at coordinate 1,295,412 of NZ_RAQF01000002.1, read as the reverse complement.
CAAGAAAACATCTGTATTTATTATCATATCATTGATACGGATATCCTTTTCCGATCCGCATGTAGAAAATATTTCAAAAGAGAATCACAATGAGTCAGTTGGTAGCCGTTTAAAAATGAGTAGTTCCGTCTGAATAAAGACTTAGCCATTGTGATATAGTTGTCTGTAAAAAAAAAACCATCAGAGAATATTTGCTTTTTAAATTGAACTTCTCATCTTATAGTCTAAAAGCTCGCCCTTGTCAGGGAATAGATCTTCGTTTAATTTCAAAAGTATGTCAGGTGATTCAACAATAATGCCTGATATTTGCGTATACTTAAAATTTTGAGTAGTTAATTCTAGATTTTTGTTCGTAGCAAAGTGTATAAACTCAAGAATTATTTTTTCATTGTCTTTTAATGCTTTTTCTGCCTCTCTTTCAAGTTGTTTAATATAATTTTCTCTAAAATCAGACATTTCACTCATAGTCGGTAGTCATTACTATTAAATAATTTGTAAGTTACAATCCTGTGGGTTAAGGTTTCTTATCAATCGATATTTTTTTTTATTACTATGAAAAAGTAGTGATTTTATATGATTTCTCTTGTTCAATTTTACATCACCAGCAATCATAAAAATCACAGTTATGAATATCGAAAGAACAGAATTTATAGCCTGGATGGAAAGAATCATGGAAAGATTTGACCTACTGAAAGAACAGATGATTAAGAACCAATCCAGATTTATAGAAGTAGACGGAGAGCAGCTTCTGGATAACCAGGATGTTTTACAGCTTTTAAAAATAAGTTCCCGATCATTACAGCGGTACCGGACTGATAAAAAGCTGCCTTACTATACTATCAGCGGAAAGCTGTATTATAAGCTTTCTGATGTCCATCAATTGATCCGGGAGTGTTTAAACTCTTGATAGTAGCAAGACATCCACCGCCAAATCATTCATCACCATTCCAATCTTTACGAGTCACTTAATTAAGCCTATACCTTCGTTCCATTAAATAAAATACAATGGAAGATGAATTGATAAAATTGATAAATTCACAGGAATCTGGTGGACTCAAACCATCAACAGACACTTTGATAGTGCTGAACATTCATACCAACCAGGTTGAAATGGTTAAAGGAATTGATCAGGATGGGAATCTGCAAAAGGTTCCTCCACAAGAAAAAAAGGATAATGAGCAGTTGATCAGGGTTGATAAACACGGCGATCTATTCTCCAATTTCTTTTCCAACTTTTACCGGCAGCTTAAAAACCCCACGCATTTCAACTTTTTCAAGGTTTCAGAATATGATGCTGTCAATACCGCCAAGGATCTTCAGAAGTATGTTGATCAGGCATCCCCCGAAGAAAAAGAAAAGCTGAAAGACTACGAAGTTTTACCTCAACACAATAATAATCCCAAAAATCAAAATACAATGGACAACAACACAGACAATCAGGAATATCGTTTTCAGCTTGAACAGATCGACTGGAAAACGATGGAGAAATTCGGCCTTAATCAGGAGAAGCTTGAAAAGATGAACGCTATGGATTCATTACTCAGAGGTTTTAAAACCAATACATTAATTCCCATCACCATTAATCTGGGAACGGCAGTGAGCAAGATGGATGTCAGGCTTTCCCTTCAGACAGGAGATACAGGACAGGTTGCTGTTCATTTGCATGGCATCCGCAAAGAGCCGAACCTCAATAATAAATTCTTAGGTCATCAGTTCAGTGATGAAGACAAAAAAAACCTGAAAGAAACCGGGAATATGGGCAGGGTAGTGGATCTGGTCAATCCTAAAACCGATGAAATCATTCCATCAGTCATCAGCCGTGATCGTCTCACCAATGAACTGGTTGCCTATCGAGCGGAGTACATGAAAATTCCTGATGAAATTAAAGGAATTAGGCTCAATGAACATCAAAAACAAATCTTACTGGAAGGAAAACCTTTATATCTTGAAGGCATGACCTCTAAAAAAGACGAGCTTTTCGATGCCACCGTACAATTCAACGCGGATAAGCGCTATGTGGAATTTCTGTTCAATAATAATCAGAATCAACAACAAAGTCAATATCATCATAACCAACAGCAAACTCAGCATACAGATAAAGAAGCACCTAAAGTATTCAGAGGAAAAGAACTGGACGATTCCCAGTATGAAAAGTTCAAAGCCGGGCAAACCATTTATATTGACGGCCTTACGGATGCCAAAGGCAAAGCCTATCAGGGGTATATTACCTTCAACAAAGAAACCTCCAAAACCGAATTCTCCTTTACCCATCCCAATAAACTTAAAGAGGCAAAACCTACAGAGGATCACAACACCCAAACCGCGGTTAACACCCAGGGTAAAACCAATGAAGCTACTAAAAATGTGAAGGAGCCTTTAGAATCAAAACAGCAGCAGCCTGCCAATCAACAGCAGGAAGATCAGCAAAAAAAGGTTAGAAAACCAAGGGGACAAAAACTATAATAATCATTTAAATCCATGATATGAAAGCAATCATCGCAGAAAAACCGAGCGTCGCAAGAGAAATTGCACATTTGTTAGGAGCTCATGAAAAAAAAGACGGTTACTTGTCCGGTAACGGATATTGTGTCACCTGGGCATTGGGACATCTGATCGCATTGGGAATGCCGGAAGATTATGGTATAAAAGGCTTTAACAAAACCTCTTTGCCTATCTTTCCAGACCCTTTTATTCTGACTCCTAAAAAACTAAAGAAAGTAAACGGCTATGAGCCTGATCCTTTCGCTTTAAAACAACTCAACACCATAAAACAAGTCATCAATCAATGCAGCAGTATTATTGTGGCAACAGATGCAGGAAGGGAAGGAGAGCTGATCTTCCGCTATATCTATCACTACATACAATGCAACAAACCTTTTGAGAGACTATGGATCAGTTCCCTTACAGAAAAAGCAATACAGGACGGATTTAAAAACCTTCAGCCAGGTGATACCTTTGACGGTTTATATGAAGCTGCTAAAGCCAGAAGCGAAGCGGACTGGCTCGTTGGAATTAATGCCACACAGGCATTAACTATCGCCGGAAACCAAGACGTTTATTCATTAGGCAGAGTGCAGACACCAACGCTTGCTCTCATCTGTCATAGATTCCTGCAACATCAAAACTTCACCAAGCAAAAGTATTTTCAAATCCAGCTGAGCCATAGAAAAGAATATACGGACTTCACCAGTATTTCACAATTACAGTGGGAAGAAAAAAAGCAGGCAGAACAAATCCAAAAATCCATAGAGCGGGAGGGTAGGGCTGTTGTAAAAGATATATCTGTTACAACAGTACAGGAACAATCTCCCTTACTTTTTGATCTCACAGAATTACAGAAAGAAGCCAACAGGAAGCTTGGCCTTTCTGCCGATGAGGTTTTACAGATTGCCCAAAGCTTGTATGAAAAGAAATTTATTACCTATCCCAGAACCGGCAGCAAATATATTCCTGAAGATATATGGCCTGAAATTCCTGAACTAGTCAGAATTCTCAATACAAACCATCAATTTAAATCAGCCATATCTACTTTAAAATTCGGAAACTTCAACAAGCGTATAGTTAATGATGTAAAAGTAACGGATCATCACGGTTTGCTTATCACTACGAAAATTCCATCCGCACTTAGTACTACCGAAAAAGCCATTTATGAGATGATTGCTTACCGCTTATTGGAATCCATTTCCCATGCGTGTATAAAAAAAATCAGCCACATTATGATAAAAGTACATCATTATGAATTCCAGGTCAAAGGCACAAAAATACTCAGTCATGGTTGGCGAGCCATCAAAGGACTTCTCACTGATAGTGAAAATTCCGATAATAAAAATGAAGTCCTTACAGAACTTCCAGAACTTAAAATCGGAGATGAGTTGAAGATCTCAAAAACAGAATTACTCGAAAAAGTAACGCAATCTCCCAAACTTTATACAGAAGCTGACCTCTTATCAGCGATGGAAAATGCAGGCCGATCTGTTGAAAATAAAGAAGAACAAAAAGCACTCTCCAATATCAGCATCGGAACCCCAGCTACCAGAGCTTCCATTATTGAAACCTTGCTCAGCAGAAACTATATTTTCAGGAAAAGCAAAACGCTGCATCCTACAGATAAAGGCCTGCAGGTTTACAACCTTGTTAAAGACAAAAAAATAGCCAATGTTCAAATGACCGCAGAATGGGAAATAGCACTTGATAAAATTGAAAAAGGTGAACTCAATAAAAACCAATTCATGAACGACATCCAAGCGTACACAGCAGATATCACCAGCGAACTTTTATCACTATATATTCCCCAAGAAAATATTCCACAATTAATATGCCCCAAATGCCAGCAACACAATCTTATTATCAAGGATAAAATTGTCAAATGCCCAGATGAACAATGCAGTTGGATTCTCTTCAGAATTATTTGCGGAGTACGACTTAGTATTAAAGATCTTACTTTGTTATTAACTCAAAACAAAACCTCATTAATCAAAAACATGAAAAGCAAAAACGGTAAAAAGTTTGATGCTTATTTGATTTTAAAAGAGGATTTCATTACAACATTTGAGCTTACAAAGAATTTTTAGTTAAATACAATTACATTTTAGATTTTATTTAACTATAGATTACGAATCCATTTCCAGTATAGGAGTATTAATAATGACACCTATCTACTGTGGATTTCAAACTGCTCAATAATGAGTTTAATTGTTAATGTTTACTTAAAAAATAAATAACATTTTATTTCCTCTCTTATTTTTATAATGTAATATTTTCGATTACAAAAAAAAACTAATGCGAAAACAATTTATCATTCTTACCATATTAATCATATCGTTTTTGATAGGGCGTTTCGCTCATATTTTAGGCTATCGTTATATTGTATTGTTAATCTTTGGTAACCTTGTATGGATTACAGTTGGATTATTAAAAAATAAAGATATCTCCTAATATAACTACTACAGTCATTTATATTTGAACTATATACCTTCCTGCTTCATAATTATTTTATAATTGTCAAAGAAATAGTAAACAGTAAAACGATCACTTAATATTTGGATGATGGTAAGCATATTATTAAAGAATTATATTGAGGTCATTAATCAATAATTAAGAACTAAAAATAGACAAAAGCATCTCATTGTTAACATGAGATGCTTTTTTTACGAATTTTCAGATACTAATGAAAATTTTACCGGCCAAGTCTTAAGAGACAGTTATAAGCTACAGATCACTTACAAAGTCAATGATATCAATAATAATGGAAAATATTAAAATACTAACAGTACTGTTAGTCTCAGTTGTTTTGTTTCAATGTCAAAAGAAAGCATCATACAGAGAACAGGTTTCTTCAACAGACAAGAAAAACGATCATCGTCTTGTTCTAAATATTGGTAAAGATCTTTTTTCGGCCAATGTACATTACATGAAACTATATAAGTATAATGAACAAAACAATTGTAATCAGAATAAGGCGGTTTCAGTAATTTATGATAATCAGCTATTTTCTTGCTTTGATTATGTTAAAACCACTAACGGAAAAGATGTTGAAGATTTCCTGGGAACTATTAAAAATCCAAAAAGCCTTCTGTGGGAAGGCTTTTGCTTTTGGAGTGAAAACAAGTGTTTAGGGGATTACAGTTTCAACCTTTATATTAGGGAGTTGTTAATTTTAAATAAGAGTACTTTTTTCTGATCTTTTTCATACTCTTAAAGTTAAAGAGTATAAGAATTGTGCCCTAACAAAGTTAGCAACTCCAATATTACTTCTTTATCAATTTCTGAACAGAAATTTCATTTCCTGAATTGATTTGTGACCAATATACTCCTTGCTTTGAGATCGGCAGTTGCAGCTGTTCCGTAGTTTGAGAGCATCTGAAATTTTCTTTTTCATAAATAAGTTTACCCGAATAATCAAAAATACCAACGCTTACTTTGGTCTCTTTTTCACATTTTATATTAATATTGTCTGAAAAAACTGTCGGGAAGATCTTGAAGTTATCTGCTTTTTTAGGCTCAACAATTCCTAAGTTATTGTATGTGTATTGTGCAAGTGCAAATTTGCTGTTGCTGGGAAAATCTGAAGAAGAAGCAAATCCTGCAAGAATTATTTTTGAATCAAAAACCAACGATGAATATGGAATATCCTGAAATCCTGAAAAATCTGTAATTACAACACCGGAATTTCCGAATTGTGTATCTAAAATCCCAGATAGATTAAATTTCATCATCGCAAAATTTTCATTACCATTGGTCGCCGAGTATGTAGAACCAACTGCGATAATATTATTTGAAGAATCTAATTTCATATTTCTCAGCTGACCTCCGATACTTGGAAGAAGTGTCTGTACAACACCGTTCGTTCCGAAAGAATTTTCAAAAGAACCATCCACATTGAATTTTATTATTGTAAAGTTAGATGAAACATTGTTATTGCTTGATGAGAATGATTCTCCGCCCAATAAAATACTTCCGTCACTTAAAACAATATTGGTGCTTGACAGTGAGCTACCTATATTCGTAACATTAAAATATCTGTATCCTACGGAGGCAAATGAAGTATCCAAAGTTCCGTTTGGTAACAATCTTAATATAAACATTCTACCTTGGTTGGAGCCTGTCGTCAGCAAAAGATAGCCTGAACAAACGATTGTTCCATTTGGAGCAATATTTACGGCATTTAAATAATGGCGGTGATTAACAGGTGCAATAGTGAATAGTCCGGTATTATTAAATGTAGTATCAAATTGGCCGTTCTGTAATAAACGCAAAACGTAACCTTCTGTAAATGCATTCGTGCCTCTTTTGTTACCGACCACAATTATTTTTCCGTCAGATTGCAGTTCACCGTTAAAGACATTGTCATCTGACTGAGCGCCAAAATTGATTTCCAGAATACCGTTTGTACCGAAATTTGTAACATAATTTCCATTTTCATCAACTTTACAGACGATGATGTTAAAATAGCCGTCGGTGGCAAGCTTAGTTCCGAGAATGATCATCTCGTTGTTGCTTGTCTTTAATATTTTTTCAATTGATTTAAACGGAAGCTGTTTGATTCCGTTACTCTGAAAAGAAGTGTCAAAAGAACCGTCAGAATTGTGTCTCACAAGATAAGCGCTGGTATTGTCAGTACCTCCAACCAGTATTTTACTGTTGCTCACAGCAATCATCGACCCTATTTTCTCAAGATTTGAGTTTGCATTGATGTCATAAACCATTTTTCCATTGGTTCCAAAATTATTATCAAGTACCTGAGCAAAAAAGAGGTGTACAGATGATAACAAAACGATAAATATCGCTTGGTATTTCATGATTATTTTATTTAACTAATTTCTGATATTTTACGATGGAGTTAGCGGTTTTATCCTGAAATTCGGCAGAATTAAACCACGCAAATATAGGTAAAAACTTCAATGAAAGAACATTAATCCCGCTTTTGAGAATACTACCTCTTTCATCATAAAGAAGGTTCGATAAAAATGTCTGAAAAATATCTGAATAAATTGATTCGTACATATTTCGTGCATATTCTAAAATACTTTGAGTATTTTTTATAATGAATTTTGAAGATATTAAAAAAAGCGTTAAAAATCAACGTTTTTGTAATCCAAGATGAACAATTATCGAATAATTAGTTGATGATTTGGAAATATTAGTAAAGGTTAAATTCTTAATGCTACTATTTCTTACCATAATTATTAATCTTACATTTTAGACCATTTGTCCATATAATGTAGCATAGATTATTCGGTGGTATTTTGAGATTTTTACAAAGGACTGATTATGGTCATTTTATTTACGGATTACCATAATTCAGGACATTGATTCATTTTAACTAAGTACTTTGCCGAATTTTAATTTTTCCTAAGAAAATTCAAGAAATTTCAAATAAAAAACTCCAAAGTTTTTGACTTCGGAGATGATTATTAAGAAATGAAAACAAATGAGATGTGTTACGTTTATTTGTCTTTGTGTATATTTATCTGCTGACTCATAAGTACTTTGTCAATTTTATGGTATAACTGTAAAGTATTAAAAATCGCAATTAAAAAAATCTAATTGTTAATTATCAAATCTTTTACTTGTACGCTTCACAAAAATCTGTTAATAATTTCTTGTTTTTTTAAATCTACAGTTTCGATTAATGCTTGTGCTATACTGATTTTGTTTTCTATTTTTTCGACTTCTTCAATTAGTTTCTTTTGTATCGACTTAGATGGAGCTTTTATAGAAATTGTACTTATACTATCCATAGATGCTCTATTAGCTCTTGAAAATCTAAGTCGTTCACCTTCAACCTTTAAAACCCAAGCCAAATATTTGGGATGAACATCATCCTTCTTAATTCTTATAACACCACAATGGTCAGTAGGATAAAATTTGTAATTTGCTGGCAAACAATTTACCATCCAATCACCATCAATACCCCAAATAACACTTGGGCTTGAAAAATCATCTAGTAATTGTTTATTAATAAATCCAAATTGTTGAAAAACATTCGCACTATATACTGGAATTCCTAATCCATCTCTATTAAGTTCTTTTTTCAAAACTCTTTTTCCAATAGAAATGGCAAAATAGTCAGTGTCACTGATTTTGTATATCTTGTCTGCTTTAAGATAAGCTTCATTATATAGTGCTTCAAGTTTTTCTTGTTCTCTGTCAATCGATTGTACAGCTTCAGAAAATTCTTTATCTATCTTAGTAAACTCTTTAATCAACTTTTTTTCAATTTCATCAGGCATTACAGGTATTTTTAAATTCGAATAAAAATCCTCTGGAACTCTTCTATGCCCGCTGGATCCAGTCATATTTTGTTCAGCTACTTTTCTGATATAAGGATTATTTAGAAGTGCAAAAATATATTTACTTTGCTCAGGATTATTACATCTTATAACATGAAATTCGGTACTTCCAAATCCAATTTTAGTTGGTAGATTGATTGCTAATGCACATTTTCCATTTTCCATGCAAGGTGTTATTTTTGCTATTAAAATATCTCCATTTTGAAAATAAGTATAACTTCCGTTTTTAATCTCTTTATATTCTTTCTTTTCTATTTTTGAAATAAACCCTCTATCACTTACTGCAGCCATATCAACAAAACTAATTGGCGTTATATCACTGATATCTCTAATCTCAGTTTTTGATGGATTTATAGTTGCAATACTACTTAGTTTCACAAGGTGCCATTTTGTTTCGAAATTATATGTTGTACTTGGAGTTAGTGTGATTGATTTATTGAAATTAATTTTTCTAAAATCTATCATTTCATATAGAGAAGATATTGATACGAAATTTTTAAGAGCTTCTGGAATAGCTATCTCTGCTTTTCCAAAGTTTTGCGCAATTAAAAAATTTATTTTTTCAGAGTTTTCATTATCTTGAGGATCATATAAGGGTGTATTTATATTATTTAAATTGTAAATATTACTTAAAACCCTTACATCATCTTCTTCTAAAAGTACATCCCCGTCCTCGTTTTCTTCGATATTTTCACCAATTATATCTTCTAACACAAAGTCGCTAATGTATTTTATTCCTTCCTTTCCTTTAGCACTGCTCCATTCATAACCCAAAAACTCTTTCATCTCAGTAATTTTAGAAGGACTTTTTACAATAAGGACTTTTTGAGGGTTTTGATAAGCTAATACAAAGTAGTATAACTTGTCCTTTTCACATTCCTGTAGATACTTTACAAATCTTAATTTTAATTCAAGTTCCTGTTCATCTTTAGATAATGATTTGAATGTAGATTGTTTTTTCCTGTTTTTAATCTCTGCCCAATTATTAAATTCTTTAAAATATTCGAGAAATAATTCTGATTCCAATAACTCGGAACTTGGGCTACCATTAAGTAAAGTTTTATAATGTTTCAGTGAAATTTCTAAGTGGATACAATAATGTTTTAATAAATGCTCATCCTCAAATATGTCATCTTTTGTTTCATCACTTTTAAACCATGAATCGATTCTATTTTTAAAATGATCAGCAGGTGCAGGTTCCTCTTTTTTTCTTCTTATAAAAAGGGTTACTGTATTGGTACCTGTTTTTCCAAAAGTTCCTTTTCCAAATTCTGCAATTGCGATGATATCAAAATATTTGAGTAATATTTCTCTAGTCGCCACAAAGATGTTGGTTGATTTTGATGTACTTTTTGTTTTTCCTTTTGTTAATATAGATGCGGGAACAATAATACCTGCCACTCCGTCGGGTTTTAATATTTGCTTCGCTCTTTCTATAAAAAATGCTTCAATACTATTATTATTGGGGAAACTCTTTTCTCCAACAGTTTTTATCAACTGAAATTTTTTTCTGTCACTTTCAGACAACGTTTCTAAAAATCCTTTTACACTATATGGCGGATTTGCGATTAAAATTGAAAAATCTTTTTCTTTTACGGATGGTACATTCCCTAAGGCATCAGCATAAACAATGTTTATTTCATCTTGTCCGTACATAAAAGCAGATACTTTTGAAACTTTAGAGAGTCTATATTCTTTCTCAATACCTAAAATTTGTGAAAAATAGTTACTAATCTCAGCATCTTTTATGTCTTTGATTATAGGCTTAATCTCTTGCGCATATTCATTTAAAAAATGTCCCGCTCCACAAGCATAGTCAATTACCTTAGGAATTGAATCACCTTCAATAATAATCTCTTCAAGGGGTAATGATTTTAATATAAATTTAACGATTGGCATTGGGGTAAAAAATTGACCTTCGGATTGTTTTACTCCTTGATCAAGAAATCCCTCAAACATATCACCTAAAAATTGATGCTCTTCGTCATCAGATTTAAGTTTAATATCTTGCAACATTTTTATAAGCGCGATTAAAACTTTAGTATTCTGGTGAAATAGCTTTTCATTATGAACATCTATGAATCCAAAATCGTTATTATTATAAAATTTTAATTCTTTAAAAAATTTTTTTATAGTTTCTTGTGTAGCATCAGGATCTTTTTTGAAAAATCTAAAAGCATCCTCAATTTGATTATTGCTGACATAAACGACATCTTCGCCCAAAAAACGCTGCATGCCTTCTTGGTAGAGCCTTTGAAGCCTATCAACTAACTCAAATGGACTATCATAAGCAATTCCTTTCCAGTAGAATTTTAATTCTTCAGGATTATTTGTTTCATCAACTATTTTACATAAAAATAAATTTACTAATTTATCAAACGCATTTTCTCTACCAGAAACATTATGCTGTCTTAATATAGTTGCAAACTGATGATATTTACCTTGAATATCTTTGCTACTGATTTTGTCTAAGTCTGCAATGGAGTACTTTTTTTTGCCAATCTCATAGGCAGGTATGTCATCTTCGAATAATCCCTTAGTGGCATAGTCTTGAGAATAAGTGTTTTTCCAAGCTTTAAAAATATCTTCTTTATCTAATAATTTAGCTTCTGAATATGTTAAAGGTTGCTGATCTTCACTTGAGAGTTCTTCTAAAAGCTTTACATTATCTTTTAATGTAAGAAGATAATAATTTGGATGAATTATTTCATCATCTATAAAGTCTGAGGTATATAATGCAACAAATTGTGTACTTCCAGCCTGTTTAGCGTAAGATAGTAATTGACCACCATTAATTAATGTTTTTTTCCATTCATCATCAAACTCTTTACCTGGTGTTTTACATTCAATAATTATAAGTGACTTTTCAGAATTATCTTTAATCATTATATCGGCACGACCTCCACTTGCACCATGCCCAACAATCCATCGTGGTTCAAGTTCAATATGTTGGGGCTTATAGCCTTTAGTGAAAAGTCTACTAACACATTCAAGCACAACAAAATTTTCTTTATTAGCGAATGTGGTAATAAAGTCACCGCTTAAAATAAGACCTTTGTCAAGAGGGTAATAAATTTTTTCCTGCTTAAAATCTACTTTGAGATAAGCATCTACATCTGGAAAAAACTTTTCAAGTACATATTTGCTTTTTTCAATAAACCCGATTTTTTTTAAAACCTTTTTTAAATTTTCCTTATCAATCATCTTATAGTCATCTTGATCTGCAAAAGTATCACTTTAATGAATGAAATTTATGAAAATTTTTAATATACACGGTAAATAGCTCCTACAATTGCGGATTTTTTGTGTAAAGATTTAGTAATTAAAAGCTTATAATTCGTAGAAAATGATTCTAAAAAAATACTTGAAGTCTGAAATCCTTAATGATAAAAGTTGCTTAAATATTTTATTTTAGTCGAGTCTTTAAGATAATTCTTATGAAGTATATACTAGAGAAAAAGCGACAAGAATCTCCACATTAATAAGATGTTCTTAAACAATGTTCTGAACGTTATTAAAAAATAATTGGTAAATAGAAAAAAGTCCTAACTAAATGTTAGGACTTTTTTCTATTATGATTTTTAAATTCTATTTGTAATTGCTGAATCTCTAGTTCCAGACTTTGTAACTCTTTCTCATTCAGCTTGGAGAATAAGTACAAAATATCAATTTCCAAAAAGTTACTAAGTTTTACAATGTTTTCAATTGTTGGATTAGTCAATCCTCTCTCAATTCTACCTACATGATCTTTAGAGATATTTAATTCCAATCCTAATTGGAATTGCGATAGTTCTCTCCTTAACCTATAGACTTGAATTAACTTACCAATTTGAAACTTTAAATCCTCTAACTCCCATTTATACATGTAGTAAAGTTTGATCTTTTAAATGCTTTTCATGAAGATATATATGTCGTCTATTGTTTTTTTTATTATATTTGTAAAATAGGTTACAATAAATGTAACTTTGCGATACTTCAAAGAAATATTAGAAGCTATTGCTTAGAATCTCGAAGCAGAAAACTGGTAATTTTCAAATAACAACGAGATGATAGGCTTGAAGCTCACGACCTAGGCGTGGGCTCTCTTATCTGTTGTTATGGGTATACCAGTGCCTCTGCTCGGATAATGTAGAGTTCCATGCCGTTTTTTATTTATGCAGTTCTGCTGTCCTACAATTATCTTTTTTATTCTAAGCCCGCTTCCTAAACATAGTATCAGACTACACGATACAATAGGAATGTACAACCTATTGCGGCTTTAAAAAGCTTACACGGGAACACAGATTTCATTCATATTAAATTCTTTCCGGTGCCTTGCGGTCACTGATTGCAGAACCTCACCAGTCTTTTTCATACCAAAGGGCATCAGGAAAGTCTTTATTAAAAAAAATGAATCAAAAACTACTCAACTTAAAAATCAGAAGAAAGAAAAAAGCCCTTTCCCATAAGTCGACTAAAACATCAGGAAAGAGCATAATTAAGTTATTAATTAAATTAAAAACCTTTACAAATCTATGAAAAATTCCTATTACAATATAGGAGGCATTTTCTTTGGGCTCATGTTTACCGCTGTAAGCATTGGTACAAAAGCTCAGACACGCACCATTTCCGGTACCGTAACCTCATCAGGTAAACCTCTTTCAGGAGTCATAATCTCCCAAGAGGGCAGTGATCAGATAACCATGACCGGCAACAACGGAACCTATACCTTACAGGTTTCAGCAGAAAATACCATCCTATTGTTCAGACACCCTGATTATGCAGAAGAAAAATTCACACTCACTAATCAGACCGTCGTTAATATCAGTCTAGAACAAAAAGTAAAGGGAATCGAAGAAGTTATTCTCAATGCTGGCTACTACAAGGTTAAAGACAAAGAAAGAACCGGTAGTATTGCCAAAGTTTCAGCAAAAGATATCGGAAATCAGCCCGTTTTGAATGTGCTCTCTGCGGCTCAGGGAAGGGTAGCGGGAGTGAATATTGTACAGAACTCGGGAATGCCGGGAGGTGGCTATGATATACAGATAAGAGGAAAGAACAGTCTGAGGGCTTTGGGGAATAATCCATTGTATGTAGTAGATGGGGTTCCGGTAGGAGGAGAAATGGCTTCCCAGTTTTCAGGAGCGGTACTGCCCGCCAGCAGTATCAATCCGCTGAATAGTATTAATCCTGCGGATATTGAGAGTATTGAGATTCTGAAAGATGCGGATGCGACCTCGATCTATGGATCTAGGGGAGCGAATGGAGTCGTGCTGGTCACTACCAAGAAAGGGAAGAATGGGAAAGTTGGTGCAGGTGCAGGAGGAGCAGGGAATCTGGGACTAAATGCAGGGACTTCCTATGCGGTGAGTTCTGTGATCAGTAATCTAACGATGATGAAGACTGAGGATTATCTAAGGATGCGGAGGCAGGCCTATCAGAATGATGGAATTTCTGCCTATCCGGCTAATGCCTATGATGTCAATGGAGTGTGGGATCAGGGGAGGTATACCGATTGGAGGAAAGAACTCATCGGAAATACCGCAGATGCTTTTACCGCGAATGTTTCCTTAAACGGAGGCAATGACAGAACAAGTTTTCTGGTAGGCTATGGGCACAATGAGCAGTCTACCGTGTTTTCAAAAGGGTTTAAGTATAAGGCGGATAATCTGGCTGCCAATATCAGCCACAGTTCTGAAGACAAACGTTTTCAGCTCAGTGTTTCCAGCAGGTTTTCCCTTCAGAAAAATAACGTACTGAGTGAGGATATTACCAGACAGGCTTACCTGATGGTTCCCTATGCTCCTGCTTTATATCTGCCGGATGGGAGCCTCAATTGGGAGAACAATTCCTTTAACAATCCGGCAGGGCTCTATAACAGCTCCTATTCCTATGAGAACAAGCAGTTTTTAACCAATATAAATGTACAGTATGAACTGCTGAAATATTGGTTTCTGAAGTTCAGTGGAGGGCTTAATTACCAGTCTTTTGATGAAAGGTCATTAAAGCCCAATACCATGTATAATCCTGCTTCCTATCAGGGGCAGTCCAGTGCAAGCTCGCAGTCATATAGAAGTAATCAGGACCGTTTTTCCTTTATTTTGGAACCTCAACTCAGTTGGCAGATGAAGAAGGGCAGACATGCCTTGGATGTGCTGGTAGGGACGACCTTTCAGCGGGATACAGGCAATCAGGGTTCTATGATCGGGATTGGATTTGAGAGCAATGCTTTTATAGAAAATATAGGAGCGGCAAGGACCAGGATTATTACCGATCAGATTAAAACGGAGTACCGATATGCCGCCTTCTTTGGAAGGGTGAATTACCAATATGCCGGAAGGTATATCCTGAATGTGACGGGAAGAAGGGATGGAAGCAGCCGCTTTGGTCCCAGCAATAAGTTTGCGAATTTCGGGGCCGTGGGAGCGGCATGGATATTCTCTCAGGAAGGATTTTTGAAAAATAAGAAATGGCTGAGCTTTGGGAAACTTCGTAGCAGCTACGGAACTACCGGAAGTGATAATATTGGAGACTATGGGTATCTGGATACCTATGATCTCTCGGAATACCTGTATAATAATACCGCAGGCCTCAATCCTTCAAGGCTGTATAATCCGGATTACAGCTGGGAAAAGACCACCAAGTTGGAAGCGGCTTTGGAGCTGGGATTTCTGAAAAACAGGATTAACCTGATCACAGCGTGGTACAGGAACCGTTCTTCGAGCCAGTTGGTGGGATATCAGCTTCCTTCCATAACTGGGTTTCCAAGTGTACTGGCGAATCTGGATGCCGTCGTGGAGAACTCGGGATGGGAGCTGGAACTCTCCGGGAGACCTTTTTCAGGTGGAGCTTTTCAGTGGGAATCAAACGTTAATATAAGTTTTCCAAAGAACAAGCTGGTTGCTTTTCCGGGTCTTGCAGGGTCTACCTATGCCAATACCTATGTCATAGGACAGCCTATTACTTCAGTAAAAGTATACCAGTATGAAGGAATTGATCCGGCTACGGGATTATACCGGTTCAAAGACTTTAATGGCGATGGCAAGATCACAGCGCCTGATGACAGGCAGGCTGTGGAGAATATAGGTGTACGTTATTTTGGAGGCTGGAACAATACCCTTCGCTATAAGAACTGGAACCTGTCGTTTCTTTTTCAGTTTGTGAAACAGAGAAACTGGAATTATAACAATATCATGCCGATACCGGGAACCATGAATAACCAGCCTCAGGAGGTACTGGATGTATGGTCTGCTGAGAATCCCGGGGGAAGCTATATGCCGTATTCTTCAGGCAGTAATGGGATCAGGAATCAGCTCCATGTGTTTTTTATGAACAGTACGGCAACGGTGTCCGATGCTTCTTTTATCCGCCTTAAGAACCTGGAGCTGGGCTATCAGGTTCCGGTAAAGGGCACATTTAAAAGTGTGAAAGTTTATTTTCAGGGACAGAACCTGCTGACCTTTACCAGATACTTCGGGCCTGATCCTGAGTTCAGGAACATTGGCTTCCTGCCGCCTTTAAAAACTTATTCCATGGGAGTGCTGATCACCCTGTAAATCTAAATGCTAAAAAAAAATAATAATGAAAAATTCTAAAATTAATATAAATCAATATCGTAAGGCGATGGTGTTCTGGAGGAATACGGGAATGATTCTGCTGTTTTGTATCCTTGCTTTCTCCTGTGAAAAGATGCTGGAAGTGGAAACGCCTTCCAATCAGATCGGAAAAGATAAGGTCTTTGCGGATGTTCAGACCGCTAATGCAGCGCTGGCTGGGTTATATGCAGGCTTAAGGGATAACTCACCGTTGTCAGGGGAGTCACTGGGACCTTTTCTGGGTGTCTATACCGATGATCTGGACTCCTATGCCTTAACCGATACCAATGGCGTACTGGCGCTGTATCATAACCAGCAGACCGATACCAATTCTACCGTGTATTCGGTATGGTCAACCGCTTACCAACATATCTATGCTGCCAATGCCATCATAGAAGGAATCAGAGCATCAGCTTTGCCGGGTAATGAAAAGAACAGGATAGAAGGGGAAGCTCTTCTGGTACGTAGCATGCTTTTGTTTTATCTTCAGCAGGTCTTTGGACCCGTTCCTTATCCGGTAACAACGGATTATAAGGTTAATCAGTCTTTGTCAAGGATAGAATCCGGGGAGGTGCTGTCAAGGCTGGAAACGGATCTTTCTTACTGTGCGGGGTTGCTCCCGGATCAGTACCGGGACGCGGAAAGGGTATATCCCAACCGGAAAACAGCAGAGCTGATGCTGGCCAAAGTGTATATGGTAAGGCAGAAGTGGGCAGAGGCAGAGCATGTGCTTAAGACCATTTTGGGGAGTCCGCTGTACAGTTTTCAGAATGACTTGTCAAAGGTGTTTCAGAAGGATTCAAAGCATATTATATGGCAGTTAAAGCCCGCGAATCCCGGTGATCCTGTGAAAGAAGCGATGGTATACTACTTTTCAGGAGCGGCGCCTACAGGATACGCGTTATCTGAAAGCCTCGTGAATTCATTTGAAGCGGGAGACCTTAGAAAACAGCAGTGGATGGCTGCGGTAACCGTGGGAGGGAATATGTGGTACAGAGCGGATAAGTATAAAAATATCACCATCAATGATACGGAAGATTCTATCGTCTTCCGTCTGGAAGAAGTCTATTTACTGCTGGTTGAAGCGCTGGCTCAGCAGAATAAGACTGGGGAAGCATTGCAGTATATCAATCCGGTGAGACAGCGGGCAGGCCTGAGTGCTTTAACATCAGTTTCAAAAGAGCTTTTACTGGGTGAAATCCTCTTGGAAAACAGAAGGGAGTTCTTTACCGAAATGGGACACCGCTTTCTGGACTTAAAACGCAATAACAGGCTCGCTGATCTGCAGGCGGTAAAGCCCAACTGGAAAACTTTTCATAGTGTATGGCCCATTCCGCAGAAAGATATTCTCCTTAATCCTAACCTTAAACCGCAGAATAATGGCTATTAACATCAATAAACTGATTATTCTCTTACTTATTCTGTTGGGAATGGTCTGTTATGGACAGGTCTTTAGGGATTCATTGGAAGATGAAAGTTCCCAGTATTACAACATTGCCGTTAATAAAGTGTCGGATGACAGCAAATGGATCGTAGCCACAAAAGTGTACAGGAATAATTATGATACCGCAGTGGTACTGGCTGCAGGAAGATCAGGAGTAAAATCACTGGTTGGAACGCTGACCAACAAATACCAGTACTCTTTTGTAAAAGGCAATCAGCTGCTGGCATTGGGGCAGGGAAAAGCCCTGTTATGGAATCTTGCTACAGGAATGCAGAAAGAAGTGAAAACAGGCCGGGAGGGCAGTGATTCAGGAAGTATTATACAGTGCGGGATCATGGAGAAAGGACAGAAATATTTTGTGCAGACCAGTGACAGTATTCTCCATATCTACAATGCAAAATCTGAACTGCTGGAAAGAGTAGAGCGGGTGCAGTATTTCAGATTGAGTGGTTCAGTATCTGCATTGTATATTGTGAAAAAAGAAGGCCGGGAAAACCAGCTCGTCAGGTATTCCGGTGATAAAGTGGAAAGAGTATATTCTACATCCGGTATGATACGGAGCATTGAGGAAACACCTTCAGGAAAATTGATGATTCTTAAGGAAGAAGTGTCAAGTGGCGGTAATGCTGGTACAGAAAGTAAGTCTCAGAAAATTGTTTTTGTGGATACGGCGGACTTAGAGCTGCTGTATCCGGATATCGGAGAAATAAAGCAGGAGGAATACCTGCGGTTTACGGAAATACAGAAAGGAAAAGCGGTTATGATTACGGGAATGACGCATATTGCGGCAGAAAAAGGAACGGTGGATATCTGGTATGGAAATGACGGGAATCTCGAGGCGAAGCAGGAAGGTTCCTTTGTAAAAAGATACTGGATATGGCAGAAAGATGAAGGCAAGGTGATCAAGGTTCCCTCTGACCGGTTTACAACGGTAGCAAGCCTGAATAACTCGGATTACTTTCTGATGTTTAACAGGGATGAACTTCAGAATTATTCCACCCTGTTTCCTCTGATTCATGGCTGGTTTTATAATATGAAAAAGAATACGTATGAAGATCTGGGCATCATGCAGGCGGAGGTTTCAGTATCAGATCGCGGAAATCATTTTGTGTATAAAAATAAGGAAGGAATATGGATATTGTTGGATACAGAAACGTTAAATAGGGTAGCTCTTGAAAAAAAGGACCTGACAAAAGCGTATTTCAGTAAAGATGGCAAAACGATCTACTTTGAAACCAGCAGTGATCTTTGGAGATATGAAATCAATAATGGAAAGTTTACGGCACTTACTATCGATAAGGAAAATGAAGTAAGGGTGGTCACTAAAGATGAAACGGATTTATATCCTGAAACAGGTTATAATTTCAGAAGAAGCATACTGGATATAAATGCTCCGGTGCTCTTGTCATTAACAAGGAAAGGAACCATAGAGAAGACTTTTTTAAAATGGCATAAGGGTAAGGTAGAAACACTCATGGCTTCTTCAGGCTCTAATATCACGTGGTATAAGACGGATGGAATGTTAAATAAAGCCATATATGTAGAAGAAAGCCTTCATAAGCCGCCGGGGATTGTTTATAAAGAGATCGGACACCCAAAAGGGGATGTTATCTTTCAGAGTAATCCACAGGATAAAACATCTGCTTTGATTAGTATGGAGATTATTAGTTTTAAAAATAAAGAGGAGATATCTTTAAAAGGGCTTCTGTATTATCCGATTGGATATACAGAAGGGAAAAAATATCCGATGGTGGTACATATCTATGAGGTGCAAAGCAGAAATCCTAACCAGTATTTGTCACCACTCAATAATTTTCCGGTAGGGTTTTCTATAAAGAAGCTTCTGGAAGAAGGATATTTTGTGTATCTGCCGGATATTGTAAACGGAGTATCCGGGGTAGGACTCTCAGCACTCGACTGTGTGGAAAGTTCTCTGGATGCTTTAGAGAATCATCCGGGCGTTGATCTTAGGAATGTAGGATTGATAGGTCATTCTTTTGGAGGCTACCGGACAAACTTTATAGCAGGACATTCCCACCGTTTTAAGACCTATATTTCCGGAGCAGGAGCCAGTGATCTGACCAGAATGTATTTTTCCTATAATGAAACATCATCGACTCCTTTTTACTGGCAGTTTGAAGAGGGACAGTATAATATGGATGCTTCTTTTGCAGAAAATAAGAAGCTGTATATGGATAATAATCCGATTGATAATGTACATCTAGTGAGTGCCCCGATGCTTTTATGGACCGGGATGGAGGATAAAAGGATTGTATGGGATCAGACGATTGAATTGTATATAGGATTGAAAAGAAATAAAAAGGATGTCGTGGCATTGCTTTATCCGGGAGAAGGACATGTTTTTACAACTGGTTCCTTGGCAGAGAAAGATTTGGAAATTAGGATACGGGATTGGTGGGATTATTTTCTGAAAGGGAAGAGGGGGATTCCATGGATAGAGAAACAAATGAAAAAAGATATACAGTTTTAAGAATTACTAAGTGGTAAATAAAACTAAAAGCTTCAGAAATATTCTGAAGCTTTTAGCATGATAAGTGCTGTTACGTGATTATATAATTCTAATGCAGATACTGTAAAACATCTTTTTTTTCTAAAGTGAATGTTTTATGAGATTCATTCTCTATGGTAATAGACTGATTTTGGTCAAGGAGTTCCTTTATTTTACAAAAGGTGTCGCCTGAGGCCTTTGTTACATCAGAGTTGTTGATTTTAATAATTTTATCCGTTAGTTTTATCTCTGATAATTGAGGAACTTCAAGTTTGTTAACAATAACAATGCTGTTGTCAACAGGAGCTAATGCGATTCCGAAACTTTGATATTGCGGTTTTTTCCCTTCATTGGCAAGAAGAATTTTTTTGCTGATAAAATCAAGGTCTACCAAGTAGTTTTCAATAAATTTTGTACCAATGAGATTAGGAGAATCTGAACTGCTGTCAATAATTTGAGGACCAAGTTGGGTATTATTAAGCTCGACTTCCATTAGATCAACCTGTCTTTGCCCTTTTACAATACTATTTAAGGATTGTGATAAGAGTCCTTCAAAAGTTATAAAGTCTTTATCTTTTATTTTATCATACACCTTTTGATTTACTGTAAAGCCCATTCCTGAGCCGGTATCAAAAATGAATTCTATATTTTGATTTCTTATTTTAGCATTAATTTTGGGAACACCCGTGAAGCTTTCTTCGGAAAAAGGGATTGCTGCAACAGTACCAGATTGTTCCTGAGGTTTATCAAAGACTGTAATAGTCTTTGCCTTAAAATCTAGCCGCCAAACCTTATCCTTCATCATATTGGCACCAAAAATCCCGCTGATCTTTTTGCATGCCCGGCCACTCATCCAGTTGATGTCAGCAAATGAAAAATTGATGTTTTTCATTTTCAGATCTGCTATTTGGATATAATCTGTTGAGAAAACCTCCATCTTAGACTTTGCGTTATTTGCATCTACGCCTTCGAAAACAGTTGTACTTTTTTTTTCATTCAGCTGGTTTTTTAGCTCAGCTGAAATGATGGTAAAAGCTCCCGAATCAAAAATAAAGCTATGTCTATTATTTTTAATACTCACATCAACAACAATTTTTCCATCGATAAGCTCAAAAGGTATGGTCGTAGCGTTAAAAAAGAAAGGGGTTAGTGTTAATAGTAATATAAATAAATGTGATTTAATATTTTTCATTTTCTTATTTATCGGGGTGTCAGGCAAATATAATTAAAAAAATAAATAAAGGCTGCCATATGGGGGCAGCCTTATTGTTCATAAGCCTTGGTAAATTACCAGGTCCACTTGATACCTACTGAACCTGTAACAGTAGTCGAACCGGTTTGTGGATTCGTTGTTGTACTTACATTGGTTGAAAGTTCTTTCTTTTTCTTTCCTCTTGCAGCAAAAGCTGAAGGAGGCGTTGTATCCTGCATCTCAACAGGTATTTGTCCTAAGAATCCGATTGCCAGGCTGAATCCTGTTACTCTGATATCGACTAATTCTACTTCTTTTAAATACAACAGCTGTTCATCAGACATTTCAAAGCTTTCTGAAATGAATTCAACCGGATTGCTTGCTACATATTCAGCAATTTTTAATCTCTCTTCAAGAGTTAATGTACTCAGTTCTTTTTGTTTTGCTTGCACTCCTTCAGGAGTAAATGGGAATTTGTTCATAATGATTTGGTTAGGTTAATTGGTTAATACTTAGTAAAGACTGGAAGAGCTCTTATTCTGTTTTCTTACTGAAACAAAGATAGTTTCGCATAGCGACAGAACTCGTCGTGTTAAAAATTAAATGAAAAAAATTAGTTTTTTTTTGATAAAGGCTGTCATGCAGACAGCCTTTATTACAATAACAGTCATAGATTACCAAGACCACTTGATACCTACAGAACCTGTAACAGTAGTAGTACCAGTCTGCGGATTGGTTGTTGTACTTACGTTAGCTGAAAGTTCCTTCTTTTTCTTTCCTCTTGCAGCGAAAGCTGAAGGAGGTGTTGTATCCTGCATTTCAACAGGAATCTGTCCTAAGAATCCAATAGCAAGGCTGAATCCTGTTACTCTGATATCGACCAGTTCAAGTTCTTTTAAATATACCTGCTGCTCGTCAGACATCTCAAAGTTTTCAGAAATGAATTCAACAGGATTGATTGCTACATATTCAGCAATTTTTAATCTCTCTTCAAGAGTTAATGTACTCAGTTCTTCTTGTTTTGCTTGTACTCCTTCAGGAGTAAATGGGAATTTGTTCATAATGATTTGGTTAGGTTAATTGGTTAATAATTTAAGTAAAGTTTGGAAGAGCTCTTATCCTTTTTCTTACTGATACAAAGATAGTTTCGTGTAGCGACAGAACTCGTCGTGTTAAAAATTAAATGAAGAAAATTTCATCTTTTTTTAAAAAAACTATCAACACGGCAGTACCGTAAAGTGGAAAGTGGAGAAAGGACATAGCGTAGATCATCGGTTGGGATTAGCAGCTATTCACTAAAAAAATTACCATACAATTCAGAAATAAAACCGCTGTTAAATGAAATGTGGCTGAATTATATTGTGATTCAGGCTTCTCAAAGTAATCCTAAATAATAAAAAGGATGCCTGTGGCATCCTCTTTTGTTAATTGATAGGGTTTACGGTAAAATTTCAAACAAATCTCCGAAGCACTGTGAGCCGCTCATTCTTTTTAAGTTGTGAGGGCCTGTGGCATCTGTGTACGTGCAGAGTACTCCTGTGTTAACTGTTTCACAGTTTTTAACGGCTACACAGGTAGGTTCTCCGAAATTGCCTACTCTGTATCCAATAGTAATCACTTTGGATGAACTTTCGATGGTTGATGCTAATGCACCTCCTGTGCCCATAATCACCAGGGCGGCAGGAATAAGAAACTTTTTCATAATAATTGAAGTTTTTGGTTAATGATTGCTTACTCTTTGTTCAGGTTTTCAGCTTCCCCTGCTGTAAAATATTTTACATTAGATGTTCGGTATCGGTAGCGGATCAGTTTTCTGCCGGCTATAGCATAGAGGTACTGATCGGTGACCATAATCTGAGAAACGGGTTTGTTATCAATACGATCTAAATAAAAGCTTCCGGTATATTCCTGTTTGTCCGTCCTGTAGATGTCAACAATCGTAGAGCTTTTCCAACGGTCTTTGCTTTCGTGTTTTCCCATGAGATGGGATTGATTAAAAAGGAAAGGACCATTAGCCGCTAAGGCAGCGTTAACCTTTTGAGGGCGGGATTTTAATTTTGTACTGCCATCCGCCAGAGTAACGGGCTCAACCTGCGCCCTTGAAATGGTATCAATGGTTTTGAATTTCTTGAGCTGAAGCTGGTCATTCATTACCAGGAATTGATTTCTGTAGGCATACATGTAGGTGATACGTTGGCTTTTTAAGTCAGTAACCAATTGGCCGTCCGCATCAAATATTCCATCAATCTGCTTTTCCAGCAACTGGTCATGTAAGGTAAATTTCGGATGACTATTGAGAGAAAGCAATCCTAATTCATATTCTCCAGTCTTACTGCTGCGTATTCTTACTGCGAAGGTTGAAGAATCAATAACGACAAGCTGATTAAAGTACACTTCGTTATAGCTGATGGTCCGGGCTGCCGGTTCTGTTAGTTTTCCTTTATAAATAACAGGAACACTTCCGTCATAGAGATAATAATCTGAATCTTTTACCCTTAATTGCAGGTTAGTGTAGGTGTGATCTGTCTGATCGGGATAGATATGCATGGTTTGTAATGCGTTAAAAAGATTATCCGTGGATGTCAGAGCCAAAGGGGTTGATTTGTTTCCCAGAAATACATTGAGTGTGTTATTTCCGGCAAAGTAATAATGTTCATTGTCAAGCTTTAATACTTTATCTTCAATCAGCGGATGGATAAGAAAACGACGGGTAAAATTATTTTCCTTTTTTATGGTGTATTCTGAACTGATATAAAGCAGAATGACTACAAAAGAGCTTGTCAGGATAGTCGCGCATAGTATTATATAAGCTTTATATCTGTTTTTTTGCTGGTTATGATAGATACAGATCAACGCAATAACTGCCAGGAGTACACATACAAGATTGAAAAAAAGATGCTCATCCCAGTCCATTTTTTCCAGAATACCCCCGCATGAACACGGAACAGACTCACTATAATGCAGGATCATATAGATATAAGCGGTGAAACTGGTCATTATCCCCAGAGAAAAGAATAAACCTGCAGGTCTTAAACGTGGAATCAGCAGCAGAATAACGATCAGTAATTCAATACTTATTACAGCGTAAGATAGCACTCCGGCATAAGCTGTCAGAATAGGAGACTGGGCAATCTGAACCTGAAAATTTTCAAAATCAAGAATCTTGCTTACCGATGCGTACATAAACAGCAGTACAAAAAAGTAAGCAGTTAATGTCGGTAGTTGTTCAACGAGCTTTCTCATGGTATTTTATTAGCATTGGTATAAAAGAATCCATACAACTTTTTGTCCGCAATATTCCGGCATTGTTGATTTCTCAGCAATAATGATTGTTGTGGTGAAAGTCCCCTTGTTTTTCCATAGCCCGCTGACCGGACACTTTTGTCCTGATCTTATTGTCAGGATTGGAATTGATGTATCATTCATTTCAATGGTTATTGGTTTGTAGGTTTCCAATGGTCGCGATCTTTAGGAGGATCGCTTTCCATATATTGTGTGCTGTCTGATTTTGCAGAAAGACTATTAATATTGAGATTATTCTCCTGAGGACCTTCGGCTGATACAGATTGATCCGGATGACAGGCATGCAGGATTATAGTGATGATAATTCCTGATGAAATGTAAATTAAGGTTTTCATATTCTGGGATTTAAAAATTAATGATCCCGGCCGGTTTTTATTAGAATTCTGAGAACGAATTTAGAACATCGACGGACTGAAAAAAATGATGTTTGGACTTGATTTATAAATTATTGAGGTATGTTTTGTAAATTAAATCAAAATATAATATTGATTTAATGTTTTGGAAATCAATTTGTTGTGTTGTGTTTTGATGATTATTAAATTCCCTTTCTGTTGAAATAATTTTATTCCTGTTTCAATTTGTGTACTTTTGAATAATAATCATTGTATTTGAAAAATTTGTGATGAAAACTTTTTCTGTTTTGAAAAAAGCAATATTTCTTTTCGTATTTATTAGCATTTTAACGGATGGTCAGAAGTTTTCAGACTACAGGGCACGTTATGATAACTTTGATGAAAATGATGCCCGTGCACTGGAATTTGTTAATCCCTATATTAAAGAAGCTGGAAAAACAAACAACTACAAAGAATTATCACAGGCTTACAGGGATGCAGTCTACTTTAGCAAAGACAGAAAACTTGTTTACGCCGATAGTACGATATGGGCTGCATTATTGTCAAAGGATTCTCAAACAATCGGAAATGCCTATCTCACTAAGGGCAGTATATATTATTTCACGTTACGTAAATATCAAAAAGCCTTAGATGAATATCTAAAGGCCTGGAAATATCTAAAAGATTCTGATAATTCGTATCTCTACTACAAAAATCTCTATCATATAGGAGTGGTTAAAAGCTATCTGGGATATTACGAGGAAGCCCTTAGTGTCTTTTTACAATGCAGCAGATATTATAATAAACCCCATACTTCGGAAACACTTCCCAATCTTCGATATAACAGAAAGAAGGGCTATCTGAACAGCCTTAATCAGATGGGCATTTGTCTTGTCCTGCTTGGCAGGTATCAGGAAGCAGCAGGGCTTGCAGAACAGGGCTTGGGACAATCATCAAATGATAAAGATTTTGATCTGGAAAGGAGTTATTTTTATAAGCTTAAAGCCGTCCTGGCTTATCTTAATAACAAGGATAAAGAGGCGCTGTCGGATTTTGATACTGCGATAGGAGCTATTGAAAAGATAAATGACTTTACGAATGCCTCAGTTATTTACTTTTTGAAAGGTAAAATTCTGTTAAGGAATGAAAAAGACAATGAAGGAATAGGTTTCCTAAAAAAAGTGGATTCTGTATTTCAGCAAAATAATTTTGTTTTACCAGCGACCAGAGAAACATATGAGCTGCTTATTGATTACTATAGAAATAAGAAAGATCACAAACAAGAGCTTTATTATACTACACAATTATTGAAATTCGATAAAATATTATCTGCAGATTTTAAGTATCTCTCAACCAGGATTCATAAAGAATATGATACACAAGATCTGATGGAGTCAAAGAAAAAATTGGAAAATACCTCGTACTACGTTTATACCATAGCACTGCTTTCGTTCATCAGTGTTTTAGTGTTTTCTGTAGCAGGTTATTACAGAACAAGGAAAAAAAGTAAAAAGGAAAAGGAGTATGTTCAACCAGATGAGGATGATCCTAAGCAGAGCAGTAGTGTCAAGACTTCCAGGCTGCCTGAACATTTGGTGGAAGACATTCTAAGTAAGCTGCGGCAAATGGAAGAGAAAAATTTTTATCTTGAAAAGGGACTGACACAAAACCAGCTGGCCAAGAAACTGAAGACCAATACAGCATATTTATCTGCCATTATCAATGAGCATAAAGGCTGCAATTTTAATGCTTATATTAACCGCTTAAGAATTATATATGCAAAAGAA
Source organism: Chryseobacterium sp. AG363 (assembly GCF_003610675.1). Classification (NCBI taxonomy): domain Bacteria; kingdom Pseudomonadati; phylum Bacteroidota; class Flavobacteriia; order Flavobacteriales; family Weeksellaceae; genus Chryseobacterium; species Chryseobacterium sp. AG363. The sequence goes on along the minus strand of NZ_RAQF01000002.1, from coordinate 1,268,479 downwards.
AGGCTTATTCACGATTCTCTATGGCGAAAATATGCGGTCGATGACCTGTCTAAAGAATGTGGTTTTTCCAATAGATCAAAATTTTCTAAATTGTTTCATGAAATGACTTCAATGAGCCCTGTTGAGTTTATCCAGAATATCGAGAATAACAAAAATAATGATGGTACTGTTCAGGATTGATGAAAAAGAGGAGTTGATTAATTTTTGTACTTTTTAAACAAAAATATGGAAATACAGCTGTTTTTTAAAAAGTGCAAAGAATTACAAACAGAACTGGACAAAAAATTAGAGATGATTGATTCTGCTCATAGTGAAGATAGGATAGGAGCCTGCGAAAAATCTTTAATGGAAATTGATACAGCCATAAGACTCATCAAATCAATGGTGGGGAGACTTGAATTTTCATCCATAGCAGATGAAATTTACTTTTTTAAAGAACTCAAGCCGCTTTTTATTTCGCGCTTTATTTATTATTCAAATTTATTAGCTATTGAGGCGGCCAAACCGAATGCAGGACAAGCAAGTCTTAAAGAATATTATAATTGTGAATTGCAATTAATTAAAGATTTTTATCAGCAGCATATTGACTTTTATGAATATTACAGAAGGAAAGCTGCATTTCTGGACCAGAAATATTTTGTCAGGAATCAATTTGATCTCAAAACAAAGCTTCAATCTGGACTGTATAATTATGATGAAAAGTTTGCCACGTCGCATGATCACCTAATTGCTCAGATTCTTGCCAATGATCTTTTAGAGAAATATCTTTTAAAATCGATTAGCCAAACAGAAGGATACATTTTTGAGAAAGTCACTGACAGGTCGCCCCTGAACTGGTCCGCTTCAAAGTCAGGATTGGTTGAACTTCTCTACGCACTTCATCAAACCTGCTGTTTCAATGGCGGAAATATTGAATTCAGCGAGGTAATACGCTTTACCGAAAAATCACTGAATGTTAACTTAGGGAACTTTTATAAGACCCTCCATGAAATTAAAAGCAGAAAAATTAACAGGACTAAGTTTCTTAAGCTTTTAAACGACAATCTTAATCAGTTTTTTACAGATTGTGATCAATGAAGTGAACTTATGTTTTTTTGTGGATAATCTTTCGGTAGTTATGAGAACCTACCGAAAGAATTTCACAATAAAGTGTAAACTTTGCTTTATTCTTAAAAATAAATATCATGAACATTGACAGAACAGAGTTTATGGCATGGATGGAGCGTATTATGATCCGATTTGATATCCTTAGCGAAAAATTAAGTCGAAAGCAAAATGATTTAAACAGTATTGACGGAGAACAGTTACTGGACAATCAGGATGTTTTGCAATTACTTAAGATCAGTGCCAGATCATTGCAACGTTACCGCTCAGATAAAAGGCTGCCATATTATACAATAAGCGGAAAGTTGTATTATAAACTTTCTGATGTTCATCAGCTGATAAGAGATAGTTTTCGCCGGATTGAATGAAGAATATCGCAGATAGGCATCTTACAGTTATGAAATAAATAAGCCAATTAACTTTATTGGTTTAGATGGAGAGGTGTTAAGTCCGGGTTTGAAAGATAATTGGGATGGTGCATATACCCGTGTGACTGCCAAAAATGATGTTGATATAGAGTTATATTGTCGGGGAAAAAAGAAACGAGGATATGAACACAAAATTATTCATGCTATAATTTAAATTGATGTCTTATACATTTACATCCTGAGCAATGAAATCAAACCGATAAGGCAATGGTATTCAATCCAATAAAGCAATCTCTATATGAAAACATTGATTCTGATTCTCAACTACGATTCTTGTAGATCAAGAAGTATAATCAAAAGTTATCCTGGATTATTCGAAGCTGTTAGGGAAAGTAAAAATTAGATTTAGCCCCTTGGCCCGAGATCTAGGGTGCTGTTAGCAAGTATAGACTTTCAATCACGACCAACCAGTATTTTTTAGTTACTTCACGTTGACTTTCATTTTTTAAATTATCAACATGAATCGAAATTGTGGTCTTATCCTTATCTTTAGTTGGAATAAACCTGACCTGCAAATGGGCCCTTTCTTCAAAATCTTTATGCTTCCATGTAGTTCGGATGTGTGAATATTCTTTAAAAGTCGAAAAGTTCTGATCAACCCCCTCAGCCCAGTAGCCTAAGCCCCTGTCTGAAAAAAAGGTTTCCCAAAGTGTTTCCACGTTCGTTGGCATAGTTTTTCTGATTCCAAACTGCCAGCCGGCATCTTTCGTTAGTCCAATGTTTTTTGCCATGTTTAATTTTCTTAGTGTAATAAAGTTCGTATTCGAACTTAATGATTTTTTTCAATTGAAGCAAAAGTTCTTACCGGAAATGTCCCGACACCTTTAAATTTTGGTGGAGCGGCGGTGAAGGAAAAAACTCTTAGCCGGCAATTTATGTAAATTACAAAGATGTTAGACAATCAAAATCCCTGTACCCAGTAGCTCTGTGTGAACTGGTCTTGTTCTGTTAGCCTTGTCATCTATATCCCAGCCAGTCTGTATTAGCACAGTCTTATTTCTGATTTCTCTATTTTTAAGATGATCTTCCATGATTTTCCAAATACCTGTAATGGTATATGGATATAACATTTCCTTATCCTCGAAGTTTTTCTTACTTGGATTTGATGATAAATAGATAATTCAGGATGCACACAGTAGCAGGATTGCCGGAATTGATGATGTGGATTGCGTTTCGCCGGGGACTATACAGAGATATCTGCCAATTAAGAGACCCTTTAAAATCAAACATCTAAATCACTCTTAGTTAAATTGTAAGTTTTGGCTACAACAAAGCTATTTTTGGCTACATTTTGCGATATAAGAACCCCGAACTTTGCTTCATAAATAATATTAGAAATGAAAGTATTTGTTACAGGCGCTACAGGTTTCATAGGAACAGCTGTAGTACAAGAATTATTAGGAGCTGGTCACAAGGTTCTTGGGCTTGCAAGGTCGGAAGAATCTGCAAAGAAGTTAATTGAAGCAGGAGCAGAGGTCCACCAAGGTGACCTTACTGATTTTGAACGTCTGAAATCTGGGGCTAATGCAGCTGATGCAGTTATACACTTAGGATTTGTACATGATTTTGGGCGGTTTGAGGAAATGTGTGAATTGGATAGGGATGTAATCGGCGCCATAGGAGATGCTCTGGTTGGTACGGACAAGCCCTTTCTCATCACTTCCGGCACTGCACTTTTTTCAAAAGATGGCATCACAACTGAGAAAGACCGCAACGTCCATCACCCACATCCGAGGATTGCAACTGAAAATGCCGCGGACGATCAGGTTGCAAAAGGTGTGCGTGTCGCCGTGATTAGATTATCGCCATCTGTGCATGGTGAAGGAGATCAGATCGGCTTTGTTCCGCTATTTATCAAAATAGCAAAGGAAAAAGGTGTCTCTTCGGTTATTGGTGATGGAAATAACCGCTGGCCAGCTGTGCATCGACTGGATGCGGCAGGGCTCTACCGATTGGCGCTGGAAAAACCATTTGAAAATGGAACCAGATATCATGCAGTATCCGAAGAAGGAATTGAGCTCAAGACAGTAGCCGCTGAAATTGCGGATCGTTTAAATATTCCTTTTACCTCGCTGAATTCTCAGGAAGCTGGGCAGCATTTTTCCTGGTTTACGCATTTTGCAGAGCTGGATAACCCCACTTCAAGTGAATGGACAAGGAATGCGCTGGGATGGAATCCTGTACATCCAACTTTATTGGAAGATTTAAAAGGTTCGTATTATTTTTCGGAACTCCGATAATCTGTATTTTTGTTTTATCTATTTTAATATAAAAGCACATAATTCCATGTCCGATAAGCCTGTTCGAATTAAGACCATTTCAGACTTCCACAAACTACGTGGTCTGCCGGGGCCGAAGCACCCGCTTATTAATGTGATCAATTTTGAAGATATGACCGAGCATACAAAAGTCGGAAAACAGAGCCTTCTGTTTGATTTTTATATGATCTCGCTAAAACGTGATATGGAGCACAAGTACAGGTATGGGCAGAATGATTATGATTTTGATGAAGGAGTGATGTTTTTCATGGCCCCACATCAGATTTTAAGTGTGATACGTGAAGAACAAGGAAGAAATCCTTCCGGATGGATGCTAATGATCCATCCGGACTTTCTCTGGAATACGGCACTTTCCACTTCCATCAAAAGATATGAATTTTTTGATTATTCTGTTAATGAAGCGCTGTTCCTATCAGAAGATGAGGAACTGAAAATGAAGCAGATCATTGAAAATATCAAACAGGAATATCAGAGCAATATAGACCAGTTCAGCCAACACATTATTATTTCTCAATTGGAAACTCTATTTAATTATTCCCAACGTTTTTATCAGCGCCAGTTTATAACACGTAAGAAAGTCATTCATCAGTTTTTGGAGAGGTTGGAAAATTTTCTTTCGGATTATTTTGAAGGAAAAAATATAATAGAGCATGGCTTGCCTACGGTGCAGCTGCTTTCCGAAAAGCTAAATATATCACCCCAATACATGCGTGCAATGCTCAAATCGTTGACCGGACAAACCACGCAGCAAATCATCCATGAAAAGTTAATCGAAAAAGCCAAAGAGAGACTTTCCACAACTGAACTTACCATAAGCGAGATCGCCTATGAACTGGGGTTTGAACACCCACAGTCATTCAATAAACTGTTTAAAGCGAAAACTAATATTTCACCGTTAGAGTTCAGGAATTCATTCAATTAAGGAAGTGGTAGCGACTTCATCAAATAGTGTGCTGAATAAATTACGGCTGATATAATGGACAATATCATTGGCTCATTACATTATTAAATAACGTAAAAAATATAAAAGGGGCCCAAGCCGGAATTTAACAGGTTTTTATGTTGATGGCGATGGGTGTCGTGCGGTTTACGGAGACAGTGAAGAAGCCAGACCAAGCGTGGAGACATAACAACTTCAAACTTTTCAGAGTAAGATGAAAGGTTTGAAGATATGGAGATGCTAATGAACTTAGAATTACTTAAATTACACTACCTGTAGCTGTTAAATCGTATATGTATCCTTAATTAAGTATGATGTTTACAAATTATTGCGCTAGGAAAGCATTGATTTTGTGTTTGAAATTTGTTATAAAGTAGAAGATGTTTATTAAAATTAAAGTACTTAGATTTCTGCATATGTATTATTTATTTAGTGACAGCCTCTTCTTTATAAGTATATACGTTATAGGGAAAGAGATTTTTCGCTAGTACTTTTGAAACTAAACTGCTAATTAGTAATGGTAGCAGCAAAACATATCCACTGGGAACAAGACTTGAAATAATAAATATTGCTGTAAAAGGTGCATGGATTGCAGCAGAAAGCATTGCCGCCGCACCAAAAAGTGCAAAATTAATAGTCACAAGTTGAGTTCCGAGATAATGGTTACAAAGCTGAGCAAACAAAACACCTAATATTGCACCTGTTACGATACTAGGCGCAAAGACACCACCGTCACCACCAGCTCCTAATGTAAGTGAGGCTGCAAGGGGTTTTAACAGAACGAGCAGGATCAGCGGAAAGAAGTATAATAGATCAATAGATTTATCTAATCTATTTCTTAAAATTTCTTCAAGACCATGATAACTGTCACCATAGAGTGCTGGCAAGAAAAATATAAAAACTCCTACCGTTATTGCTCCAATATTAACTCGGATAAAGTTGTTTTTTATCTCTGCAAAATAAGATTTTGCATAGATAACAATCTTAGTAAAATAAAGTGCCAAAACTCCTCCTATCAATCCTAAAATAATCACAAAAGGAATTGCCTGCCACCGCCATTCTTTTACTGCAAAAGTAAAGAGGGGAGTGGAATCAAAATAATAAACAATAATTGATGCAATGAACATCGAAGTTAATGCACTAAGTAGTAAAGTCCTGCTGTATCTTCGTGCAATGACCTCAAATGCGAAAAACAAACCACCCAACGAACTTCCAAATAGCAGAGTTACGCCAGCAATAGCCCCTGCACATATCAATTCGGTTTTGTAAGCTCCTGCAGGTTGTAATCTCTTATAAGCTTGGTTACCTACTGTAGCGGTTGCAACAACGGTTGAGACTTCAACTCCCGTTGATCCGCCAAAAGCAACAGTTAAGAAGCCATTAATGTAGTGTGAAGGAATTTTAAAAAAGGGCAGGTGATCTTTCCTTGTTTCCAATGTCGTATAGATTTCTTTTATTCCCTTATTCTTTCTGCTTTGAAAAGCATATTTTCTCAGGAAATATATCAACGTAATACCAATACTTGGTGCGATAATATAAAATCTCGGATCAAAGCCGGAAATTTTTTCAGATAATTTTTCCTGTACATAAGCAGTACTATGCTTTAAGCTATAAGCCAGTACACAACAAATTATACTGACCAAAATTGAACAAGCAATCAATTTTAGATAACTATATCGAACTACTTTTTTTCTGTATATCGAAGTGCTTTCCATAATAATAAACATTAAACAACTGCAAAGATAAGTGATATTTCTTTTGAATTTTTCTTTTTGCGCCCAAGTGCAGGGGAAGTAGTAGATAATTCTTATATGTCTAACAGAGTGTTTCATTAGGATGTCTAAAAAGAAACAATTTTACCCTCAATTTATAGCAAGCAAATAAAAATCGATGGTAACAGAATCGGATTGCAGGCGTATGTTATCCTCATGTTCATAATTTATAATAAGAAGATCCTCATTCTTAGGCTTGGTAACATTAAGACTAGGATGCAAATTAATGAACCAAATAAAAACAAAACCTCTCAATAGGAGAGGTCGCATGATTAAGTAGTCGGCTTTCATAACAGACTTTAATCAAATATAATAAAATTTCTTGCAAAAACACAATCATTTTTACTCTGAGACCACCGGAAAACGCTGATTAGTGTTTTTCTGACTTACTGCTTACCCGAGACATAAAATTACCTTATCAAACCACCTAAATCTTTTAATATGAAAACAAAAAAAAATTCTTTTACAGGAAAGCTTTTTATGTTGTTGATGGCTTTTCTTATTTCATTTTCAATGAGAGCCCAGGTAGGGATAAATACAACAACTCCTCATCCCAGCTCTATTTTAGATCTCAACTCCACAACAAGAGGGCTGCTAGCTCCACGTCTGACAACAGCCCAGCGGATCGCTATTGCTTCACCTGCTGATGGACTCATCGTGTACGATACTAATTTCAAACAGCTTTACTATTATGCTTCCAATACGGCAGCATGGTTCCCTGTAGGAAGTAATGTCTCTGAAAGACTTAATTTTAAGCGAATAAAGTCTACAGATGTTTTAGCTACAGTGCTGGCAACGGAACTAAGTGCAGGAGGTGGAACAAGGTACCTTCTGAATGCAGATACATTGTATGAAATCAACGGACAGATAGTTTTTGACAGACCTATAGAAATTAATAATGCTTATATACACGGACTTGATACCAATAACGATATTATTGTCCGAACGACAGGAAATATTTTTGAGGGAGCAACAGGGGGAAGTATTAAGAGTGTTACCCTCAGTGCACCATCAGGAAATGTTTTTAATATATCAGGTGCCGCTACCCAGAATCTTATCTTCAGAGATAGTGTTGTAGCCAACTCGAGTAGTGTGGGAACCATTTCCGGGCTTGGACTGGTGTTTCTCAGTATCATCCAGTTTACCGGAAATACCAATGGTATAACCTATAATAATATCGGGCAGCTTCTGCTCAGCAATATGGGTTGGGCAGCTAATAATTCCGGCACCTACGAAAAGCTTACGGGAACCTTTACATCGGTTGAAAAACAGGGCGGGTTTAGTCAGGTCAACGGTTCGGCAATCGGTTTTGATGTTTCAACAAGCGGGCTTACCATTACAGGAGATGCGGTGATGGAATCCGTTGTATTTACAGGAACCAATACAGCTGGATATGTCAAGCCTTATACTACTGGGACGTATTCAGGATACAATTTTAATAACAGTTGGACCGTCAGGGCAGCAGGTCTTCTAACTGAAGCAGACACCAATGCTGTTGGTGACTTTTCAGTTGATTATCCAGTAGGAACCGGTATTGGGGTAAGTTTTAACAGCTCCAATCCAAGTAATATTGTAAAAATTGGCACTTCAACATCTGTTTCCACCTCATCAAACCTGTTCAGATTTACTACGGATGGGGTTCCTAACAGGTTGAAGTATGTGGGTAAAAAGAAAAGAATTTTTCAGGTCACGGGTTCTGTATCATTTCAGGTACCTGCAGCCGGTACTTATATCATCTATATTGCAAAAAACGGAACAGCCATCAGTCAGTATAAAGTATATGGACGTGGAGCTGCTTTAAATGATATTGTGGTATTGCCAATTAATGGCACAACTGAACTATCCACGAATGATTATGTTGAAATATTTGCACAACGTTATACAGGTTTAACAGGCGATATTGTAGTTCCTAACATGGCTGTAACCATTAAATAACAGTTATGTTTTGTTGAAAAGCCTGATATTTAAAGATCAATCTGAAAAAATTAATTATAGTTTATGAAGCGCTTGAAGAAACTACAGTGGGTTTAAAAAATCGCCTCAAAATGCTATCAGATCAGTGGGAAAATTTAAAAGGCTTAGAATCAAATTTAGGAGAAGATTTATTTACGAAACAGGATGATGAAAAGATTCAATTGCTGGAAAATTGTTTCGTTACTTTATTAACACATTTCAACTATCAAAGTAAAGATAAAAGCGCTATTCGCATATCCGGTGATAAGTAAATGCCAATAATAGAAGTAGCCCTTCCAAATGGAAGACTGAAATATTATGACTTACGGTTTGATTCTTCCGGAAGTGATCATATTCGCGCCATGTGGGCTTATTATATCGCACTTTTAGAGACTTCCTATGCTAAAGATAGGAGTCACCCGCTTTTGTTAAAAAGATTTTCATGAGTTCTTAAGAGAGCTGTCTTTGCAGCAAGAAGCACAAAGTATTGTCTTTGCCTCGTTTCAAAACTCTCAAGCAGATTTTAAAGCTGTAACAAGGGGATTGAACTTTCATGAGATAGAAGGCAATGGAAGGTTCATAGCTAAAATTGATAGTTCCAAAGTGGTAGATTAAAATAATCAAATATGAATTTTAAAATTTAACGACTCAAGCTCAGCTATTTTGTTCAAATCTTCTATAAAAGTGTTCGGAAAATGCAACTCTGCGACTTAAGGAGACAACTATTTATTAGTTATCTCCTTTTTTTATCCGTAAATGCTTAGTTATCAAATTTTTAAAATTTGACCTTTTGTGTTCGATGTTTTAAACGTAAAATACTTAGTCTGTTTGAAATAAACAGTCTGAAAGTGCCACAATAGGCTTGTAATCTACAATCATTAAGATTTCGAATTCTCCTTAAGGTTAGAGCTTTTTTTCTCTTTTGAATTATTGTAGGTTTTTGCTACTAAATATAGCAATTCTAATATATCCTTAGCTTCTTTCTCATTTACCTGAACACCATTCTTGGCCAGAATAATAATCGCTTGTTCTACTGAAACAGTTCTATCAATGAAATTCATTTTTCCTATTGTTTTTTCGATTACTTTTTTTTGACAATATTTTTGAAAATGCTGGCTTAAATTCTAATGAAAGGTCTCCAGTTTTATAATCAATATCAATAGGAGGAATAAGATTCACAAGATGCTTTTTATCTGAAGTATCAAACTCGACAAATTTTTGGAAAATCTCACGAAATGTCTTATTTTCCATTTGATTCATTTTATCGATTACTCTTAAATTAAGAGTAATGTCACGCTCTTCTTTCTTCAGATTTTTTGTGTTGATTTGACTTTCTTGTTTTAATTCATTATAATCATCGATCTTTAATATTCCTGCTATAAATAATTTCCTTCCTCGAGAAAGCGTTAATTTTTCCTCTTTTATCTTTCTGTCTACTAATTGTTGAGCATACAAATAACTCGCTTTCTGAGTCTTTATATTCTGATTTTCCAAAATATTCTTAAACAACTCCATCGTGTTATCTGCTAGTATTAATTCTTGAAGTTTATTTTGATAACTGTCATTAAGTAAAACTGCACCAATTCTAATTTTGCAACGATTGTCGCAATGGTAATAGGGATATCTATTCTGCTTACCTTTTGAAAAACTTCCGGTAAGTTTTCGACCACAAACAGGACAAGTCAAAAAGCCTCGAAGAAAAAACATTTCTTTTAAATCATCTCTTTTAGCTGTCATTTTTCTTTTTGTATTAATGACAGATTGAACTTGATCAAATAATGCCTCAGATATTAATGGTTCATGTAATCCCTTTATCATCTGTCTTTCATTAGAATTAAGTTTAACTGATATGATTCCACAATAAATTGGATTGCGCAAAATCCGGAAAAAGTATGATCGTGAGCATATCAATCCTTTCTCATTAGCTATTTTACTGATTTCAGATATTTTGTGATGATTTTGAACAGCTTGACTGAAAGCCCATTTTATAATTTCAGCTTCCGGTTCTTTAGGTACAATAGCTTTTTTACCATCAATTATCGTTACGTTGATAAATCCTATGGGAGCTTTATTTGGATATCTACCCATTAACTTAGCTCGACGAATACCATTAGAAGTATTTTGAGCTCTTCGAGTATTTTCTGCCTCTGGAACGGCTAAATATACAGCCAACATAACAGTACTTTCAGGCACGGAGAAATCAATAGGTTGATCGATAGCCATTGCGGTTGTCTTGTACTTCCGAAGCTTTCCAATCATTTCGTAAGCATATTCGACATTGCGACTAAATCGATCCCATTTAATAAATAATATATTTTTATCTTCTGATGACTTCTTTTTAATTTCGGAGAATAATTCTTTCCACTCTGGACGATTGAAATTTTTAGCAGAATAGTCTTCACGATAAATTCCTTTAACTTCGATATTGTTGTATTTACAATATTTCAATAATCTGTCTTCCTGCTCCGGTAGGGAGTAACCTTTTCTTTTTTGTTCGTCAGTACTTACTCTGACGTATAAGTAAGCTGTTTTCATAAATGTGACGTAATTAACACCTAATTTAAAAACATTTAAGTTAGGTTTTTATACGAAATATATGCTTCAGACCAAATAATGAAACTGACAAGAATATCTTTAAATTACGGTTACTATATATTTTAATGTACCAGATTTATTTTTACACTAAAAAGAACAATTTTATTTCTCTATGGATAGTATAATTTTAAAAACAAGTAGTATTTTATATATCTAACTTTGGTATATTATTGCCTTAATTTGCCTACTGATTTTAATGTCATTGGGCTAGCTTAGCTCTTCGAATAAATATGAATTATATGCTAAATGTTAAAAAAAATCGCATCTTTTAGAATATCGATTAAAATCTTTGAATATTTACCATATCTTTTATGATGTCTTCAACATTAACATCAAGTGTTGGAACTGAAATAAAAAGTTGATCTTTAGCACGACTTGCTCCAACATAATAAATTCTATGTTCTTCCTGCGTATAATTGTATAAATCTGGTTCATACATAAATTTTAAATCTTTTTCTTCTTTTAAAATTAATAGAACGTTATCAAATTCATCTCCTTTTGCCTTATGGACTGTTCTGTGATAGCTTAAATCTTCAGATATATTTACACACAAGTAGACGCTTTGGAATGTGTTGTTTTCATAAAAAATCTTTCCTTTTCCTTTTGTTGCTTTTGGAATACTATCGTTAATATTCAGTCTGATAAATTCTGAGAATTCAAGCATAGAAAGATCTTTATAGTCATTGAATTTTGCCATTAAGATCGTTAAGTAATGTAAAGCTTTCTTTTTTCCTTCTAACCTATTACGTCTATAATTTATTACGTTTTCTAAAACTTTTATGGCTTCTTTAAATTTAGATTGTTGCCCGAGAGCAACAGCAGTAATACACGCTGTTATTAGATCAGCCCTTTTTTTAGTCGAGTCTTCTAACTTGATTTTCCGTAAAAGCTTATCGTCCATTCCAGAGCCGTTTATTTCTGATTTCATAGCATTGGAAGTGATATTATTTCTAGATAATGTATATACATACCCATCAGGACAAGAGGTTTTAGCTCTTCTCAGAGCTTCGACCATATCACCCACGTAAAGTACTGGTTTTGATATAGAAACCGTTCTATGATAATCTTGAGGAAGATCTTGCCTGATAATATTTAGGAAATCAATGATTTCATTAGTGCTTCTGCGATTAAATTTTAAAAAATAATGCTCCATTTCAGGTAATGTAAACCCATCGAAAAGTGCAGGTGTTGCACCTTGAAATGCATATATGGATTGCGCTACATCACCGATGATTCCAATTGTAGAACCAGTTGATAACTTTTCGATTATGTTTACCTGTATAGGGTTGCTATCCTGAAATTCATCAATAAATACGTAAGGGAACTTCTTATTGATTATTTTAATAACAAAAGGAAACTTTTTGATAATCTGATAGGCAAAAAACAATACATCATCATGATGAAGTATACCCCTTTGCCAAGTCATTTTTTTGTAATCAAAATATGAGCTGTTTTTAATAGGATAACCCCCAAATCTGAAAGGATAATCTGTTCTGACAATCAATTCATCGTCTACTAGTAACCATCTGAGTCTTTCAAAGGCGTAAGTAATTAAATTATCATCGGTAATTCTTTTTTGACCGGTTAATGCCTTCCACTCCTGCAAAAATGAGTAATCAGAAACTATAATATCTGTATGACCATCTAGCGAGCTGACATCAAAATCATATTCTTCAGCAATGAATGATAGATAAGGTTTAATTATATGGGAATAAAAGAAACTGTGAATTGTCAATACTTCAACCTGAGTTGCCGAGCTTCCAAGCCTTGTTAAAACTGTTTCAGCTGCAATATTGGTATATGTAATGCAAAGAATCTTCTTTGCGCCGGAAATTAGTGTGGAATTTCTTGTAACATTTTTAATGTGCTCAACCAGCCAGTGCGTTTTACCAGCACCAGGTCCAGCCTTAACTTTAAAATGTTTATTAATCTCTATTAAGGAATCTGATGATATTTCTACTGGCATAACTTTTCTATTGCATCTTTAATATATTGAGGAACATTGAACTCTACATATTCTTCAGTACCTTTTTTTAATAAATTATCCTTTAGCACAACTGCCAATTCTAAAGCATTTTCGCCTTTACCAATGGAATTAAGATATCTTGCTGCAATTATTGATCTTTTCTTACCATCTAAATCAAGCGAGGTGTTGAGAGTAATGCCGGAAATTATTCTCTCATTCTCATCACTTTCACGTAGGATTTCAAAGAAATTTTCAAGTGTTGAATCTTCGTGATCGTACAAATCCATTAGACGTTCTAGCTCATTTCTATTTTTCATAGAATCCGTTAGAATTAGTTTTAATGATGGATTTGAAAATGCTATTTCATATTCCAATGTTTTTCCTAACTCCGAATCTTGAGAATATACTGTAATGTTCGGGTGAGTCTCCGGCTGATATTCGTTGCTAAAAAAATTTTGCTGGTAATCGAAGGTTTCAGCTTCACTATTATATTCAAATGGATAACACTTCTGAAAATTTGATCTTTCTACTGTTCTGTTTTTTCTTTCAGGATCCCTGTCAGTCATACATACGACAGGTTTTGATATTGAGAAATCTTTTTCAGAATCGAATAAATAAAGAAAATGTTTAAAATATCTTCCTCCAACATTAATGACACTTACATGATGGTCTTCTAAAGATTTATCTTCGTAACCTGCGAATACCGTCGCAAGGATTTGTTCGGCAAGTCCTTCAACAAATAGTACCTTTTGACTAAAAAGCATATCTGACTTACTTGCATCCAAAAATCTCTCAACATACTTCTTGCTATGATCTAAAGGTTGACCTTCCGCATTAACAAATGTTTTTCCGGGATATGCCACAATAGTTTCTCCTTCATTATTGTGCAGGCAAATAATTTCATCTAGCCCAACGGCGGATGTTATATGTGTTGAATGTGTTGTGACAAAGATTTGTCTTACTTTTCTTTTAGTTTTATTTTCATCGAGAAATTTTAAAAACTTGAATTGCATTGCCGGATGTAGATGAGCTTCTGGCTCTTCGATAGCCAGCATTGAAAATATTTTTGCATTGCTATCCAAATAATTAACGTCATTATTGACCTGCATTTTTGCTAAAAGAAGAGACATGTAAATTAAATTGTTGTAACCAAGACCATTGCGTGTTGCAGGAATTTTTATTCCTGTCTCATATTCTACAATTAACTTTAGAACACTATACAACTCTGTCTCTGATATTACTCCTTCAAAATCTGGAACAGCATTGTTAAATGACGCTCCCGTATCTTTTGCATAAGATAATATTTCTTCCTTTCCTGATGCAATTCTCCTGTGTAACAAACCTACTAATTCTTCAGCTTTTTCAGAAAACTCAATTTTTCTTTCTTTAATATCCATATGTTTCTCAGGTGCTGTTTTTGTTGGATGGATTTTGATATCATAATCCATGAAAAAATCAAAAACATCTCGCAGCAAAGTATTTCGCCCCGTCAGCATATCTCTCTCGACGTCCCTTATAGCATCTAAAAATTGAAAATCAAATTTTTGTAATGAGTCTACGTCTGCTGTGGATTGATTGACAACATTTCCTCCCCAAATCTTTACTACATAAAGTCTTAGGAAATCATGCTTAATCGTATTCCAAATATTTTTATTTTGGTTTTCATTCTCAGGAATTTCCCTAACTAAGGTTTGGTAATTCTCGACATGCTTTTCGGGAAGAAAGAATTCATATGTTAATTTTGCTTCGTAATCTTCCTCTAATCTGGTTAGCCAAGTTGAAACGGTTACTAAGTCATCCTCCGTTTCATAAGATCCTTTTTTGATTGTTATTTCAATGCTTACTTTTGGAGGAGAAGTCAATAAATGTGCGGTCGGAATAAGTTTGTAAAAGTCGTCAATATTAAGACGTTTTGACTTTGAATTATCCATAACTAAGGAAAGAGCGGAAACCAAATTTGATTTTCCGGCATTGTTATGACCTATTACTACATTGATGCCGTCATTAAAATCGACTGTAGTATTTTCAAAATTCCTGAAATTGGTAATTTTAATCTGAGATATGTACATGGTTAGTTAAGTTGAAATGTAAAAAAGTAAAATTATTAAATTTTATATACTTAATTTAAAGTCTTGAATAAGCTTTGCTAATTTATTTAATTTCCCTACTGAATTATTACGGTTTTCCATAATTTATAGAAAAAAAAGTTTTTAAATTTACAGCACTTTTTAGATGTTTAGACAAAATATAAAACAGCAAATTAAAAATTTGTAATAATTATTAAGTCACATTTTTTAAGTGAATTTTTAATTAGCTATTTTCATCGTTGATCATGCAGTTAAGACTCAGGGAAAGTCTTTTACTTTAAAAAGAAATTATAATAAAAAACTAATAATGAGATTAATAGACGTTCTTGGTCTTAAAAACTTTAGAATATTTGATGATGTAGAAGGATTTCAGGAGGAAATGTCTTCTATAAACATACTAACTGGAGCAAATAATTCAGGCAAAAGCTCAATTATTAAATTCCTTCAGCTTTTAAGAGATAGTATTAAAGAAGGGCAATCAGTGTTTGATCTTGATTTGAGTTTACAAGAACATTTATTAGGAGATTTTGACAATGTTTTGCACAATAGTAAGAATAATAGAATGCAAATTTCTCTTCCTTTTACATTTTTAGGATTGACTAATTTGTTTGTTTCATTATCTTTTGATGTACAATCTAATCAAAAATATAAAGCAAAATTAAGAGAAATCAAGGTACTTGATAATGAAGATGAATCACTTTTGTTTTCTTTTGCATATAAAAAAGCTACTGACAATGATTTAGCGATAGATGATATTGAGTACAAAAAAGAAAAAGAAGAAAACGAAAAAAAATTCGAAGCTTATAAGAAAAATTCTGAAGATGTTATTTTTTCACAATATGTACCAATTCTACCTTATAACCAGCTTCAAGGATTTGTCGAATGGACTATTAACTTTGGAAAGCTTAAGAAAGAATTAAAAAACGTATACAGATTCTATAAAATTTATGAAGATAATGACAATAGTGTAGAGTGGTTGGAGGATATGGATGGTATCGCATCTAAAGAACATGTTCCATTTGTTCCGTCCGTACTCATTAAATCCTTTAAAGACAATATTAATCTAAGTTCTTGGACTATATTTGTTGATGGATTGCAAGATAATATTGTTAGTGATAGGGCAGTAATCAGAGAGAGTGATTTTGAAGTAGATGATTTTACTCCACCTCCAACAGTAGAAGAAATTCTTTATCTGGCTTCTGTTAATATCATCAAGCAGAAAGTATTTTGGATAGAAACAGATAAAAATAATCGTCAATATAATGTAATTGAAAATTGTTTTAAAAGTGCTTGGGATCTTTTGCAGCAAAGGATTTTAACGGTTAACTATCTTTCAGCGGTAAAAGAAAAGAATGCTAGAGTTTATTCTGCATCTAGTAACTCTCCATTTATAAATTTACTTAAAGATTACCATGCATTTGAATCAAGTTTTCCTTTCATGGAAAAGTATTTAAAAAAATTCGAAATAGGATTAAATATTAGCATTGATTTTCAGGTAAAGCTTCAATTAATCTCTATTTCAGTTACTAATTTTGATGGAAGTCATCGTGAGCTAGTTGATTTTGGGTATGGTATTAAACAATTGATTTTGATATTAATTCAAATTTGTGTGCAGGCAAAACGAAATAGAAGGGAAAAAGAGGTTCCTGATAATGAATATGGTTATCATATGGAGATTTATTATCTTCCAAGTTTGCTTCTTATCGAAGAACCGGAAGCTAATCTGCACCCTAAGTGGCAGTCACTTCTTGCAGAAATGTTTTTAGAGGCCAATGACAAATTTAATATCCAATTAATAATCGAAACTCACAGTGAATATCTTATTCGTAATTTTCAGAACTTAGTAGCTGCAAAGAAGCTTAAAGGCAAAAGAGTAAAATTATTTTATCTTAGGAATAAAGCGAAGTCTAATACTAATATCGAACAAATGTCATCTTTAAGTATCTCTGATGACGGCAGTATCGATTATAATGTATTTGATAGTGGTTTTTTTGATGAAACAACCAGTTTAGAACATAGTCTCCTGAATATTCAATTTGTTAATGATTTTAATAATTTGAAAGAAAAAAGTGTCCAAGATGATGAAAGAATCAATGATCTTGAATTGCGAATTGATGAGTATGTTAATAAGTTAGATATCTCGGTTTATGAGGGAATTATTTCTAACAATTTTGATATCCATAAATTAAATAGTACCACTGTTAAATACCTATCTTCTGCTGAACTTTTGCTTGCTACGACAGATTTAAATAGTGATTTCTCGCCTGTTATTATCCAGTATGGAAGAGCAATCGAGAATGAGCTGCAGATTTTGTTTTCTCCACTGAGAATACCCGGCTTGACATTGGCAAAAATGCAGGGTTCGCTAGAAAAATTTAAATCAGGTAGAACACGTCGTGTGAGTTGCAATCCTTCTGAACTTAATAATTTGAGACAACATTTATCTACAATATTTAATAATGCAAATAATTTAAAAATTAATCTGCTTGAGCGCTTAAGAATTCAGAGGAATTCTGCGGCTCACCCTGGACAGACAAAATCTAAACAAGAAGCAGAGAATTATATTTTGATTGCAAATGAATTCTTAATAAGATGGATTTTAGAAAAAATATAATTTTTCTAAAAAAATTCATTCATTTAATTTTAACTTCTTCAAAAGCTTTAACAATATGTTTATTTCTGGGATTATTGTAGGATGGATTTTCTTGAATATATCTGTAATCCTGATGTAATGTAGGAATTGCAACACCTGATCGCATTATAGCATTTCTGGTTTGATAAGGAAGTTTAAAAAATGCAATGGCTGATTTCAATTCATTTTCAGATATTTCTTTTCTCATATTTGTTGCACTACAACCATTTCCTTTGTGGACAAATTTAACTGTGATATAATCGAAAAGAATCAGATCTTTAGTATTTATCCTAAATGCTCGTTTAGCTTTTTCAGGGTCATAGCCATTTTCTTTTATTTGCTTAAAGTGCAGCGGGAATTTCTTATCAGTGATGTCTACGAATCCATTATTTAGTAAAATCTGAGCAAGTTCCTCGGATGCGTAATAGTTTTTCATTATAATTTATGTTTCTAAATGATGCTTTATAAAAAAATATTGCTTTATTTAAAATTAAGTAAAATTTGGAAAATGACAAGCTATTTTGTTCTTAAAATAACTAAACGATAAGGTATACAGTTTTAAGTTGATTATTCTTTATGATAAACTCAAGAGTAATTCCTTGGCTCGTCTTACCTTTAAATTCATAAACATTAATCTATACTGTATTTGTTTAAGCAAGATAACATCCATTGGTTAACTTTTGCAAGCCCAGAAAAACGTGAAAAAACTTGTGGGTATCCAATTATGTTAAAGATTAGATCAACTTACCTCTTCCGTTTACAGACTTTGGAATACAATCAGAAGAAAAGTTCAAAGCTGAAATGTCTACTCATTTAAATTTCTTTAATCGAGGGACTCTTAAAGACTCATTTGATTTACTATTTTTTTTTTGGAATAGGAAAATTTGCGGTTACTTAAATAAAATTTGACAAATAATTTTAAGTAAATTAGCTATACAAATTATTAGTTAAATGGTTAATAAAAGGTTTATTCCCGATGCCGATTTATCAAGCGCCGGGGATGATTTTCATATTTTGTGGACAATCAAAAAATCTCTCGAATTACTAAACTTTGATAAACAAGGGCTAAAGGCTTTAACTATTGAAGGTTTTGAGAAAAATCTCTCGAAAAAACTTGATCCTACCGGAGAAATGTTCTTAGGGATTGATTTAACGGAATATTTTGGCGGAAAGGATTTCGACAGCGCCAATTCTATACTTATATCTCAATTAAAATACAGTACCAGAAGGGCTGATGAAAATTTTACTTTTTCCAAACTTTATGAAGGAAAAAAGAGTAAATCTTTTCATGGATCAATCGTTCTGCGTTTAGCTAATATTTTTAAAAAATTTGTGGATGAGTTTGGAAGGGAAAAAGTTCTGCAAAAAATAAAGATCAAACTTGTCAGTAACAGAAATGTTAATCAATCCCATCTCAATCAGATTCTTAAAGTTCAGGAATTTTTAAAGACTAATCAAAGAGCCTTAAGTTTCAACAAGGTTTTTTCCGAAATTCCAGACTTAAATAAAGATGCTTTCGGAAAACTGCATAAGGCTTCTGGTCTTAATCTTACAGAGTTTACGGATTTTGTGAGATTGCTGGATTTTAATGATTGTGGATCAAATTCAAGACAGCTACTAAAACTTGAATTGATAAATTCCATTTCAAAAAATAGCATAAAGTCTAAAGGACAGTTCAATTCATTATTTCAGCTGGTCTGGAATAAGATGATGCCTGAAAGTGAGGATGACCGCACCTTAGGCGTTACTGATGTGATTGCAAGTTTTGGATTTAGTGCGCTTGAAAATCTTTTTCCTGTTTCTCAAAATTTCGAAAAAAATATACGTACTGTTGAAAGAGAACAACTGAAGGATATTGTAAATGTTATTGATTCCAATGTTTCTTACCTACCCATCTGTTTACACGGTGGTGCAGGAATTGGTAAGTCAACCATTGTTCATCAGATAAAAAATGCTGTTCCCGACTATTGCCAATCTATTCTCTTTGATTGTTATGGTGCAGGTAAATATCAGAATCCGGAAGATAAAAGACATTTACATAGAAATGCTATTGTACAGTTGGCTAATGAGCTTGCCAAGTCATTAGGAACTGAGTTTTTGCTAGTACAAAATGAATCTGATGATGTTTATTTGAATGAACTAAAAAAGAGGATTAGAGCAGGCGTTGAAATTTTAAAAAGCAGAGATGCTAACGCTTATTTACTGCTCATTATTGATGCTGCTGATAATAGTGTAACAGCGGCAGAATCGTTTGGAGAAAGAAGCTTTGTCCAAGATCTTGTCAATATGGAAATTCCAGAGGGTTGTCATATTGTGGTAACCTCTCGTACGTACCGAAAAGATTCTCTCAAACTCCCGATTAAAAAACATTTGGAGTATGAACTACAACCATTTTCATTGGAGGAAACAACTCAATTTGCAAAAATCAATTTTAAAAATATTACGAAAAGAGAAATTTTAGAATTTCATCAATTTACCAATGGTATTCCAAGAGTACAGTTTTATTCAATGTCCCTACGAAATCAGGGAATAAAAGAGGTAATTAATTATCTTAAACCCAACGGTAAGCTTGTTGATAATTTGATACTCGATAAAATCGAAGATGCTATAGTTAAGCTTGGAGAGGATAATAGAGCTCTTGTCGATGAGTTTTTTAAGTTACTCATAATGCTGCCAAGACCGGTGCCAATTAATTACATTTCAGAAATTATGAATGTTCAAATTGCTTTGCTTCAAGATTTAGCATCTGACATTTGGAATGGACTTGTTCTTGAAAATAACCATTTTTATTTCAGGGATGAAGATTTCGAGAATTATGTAAGACAGACATATCCTTTCAGTCTGGAAGAACATCAGGATATTGCAAATTTGTTTTTATCCAATTCAACTAAAGATGAATACGCTTCTACAAATCTTGGAGCAATCTTATACTCATCGGGTTTGAAGAATGAATTGATTGATATTGTTCTAGATAGAAAATTTTTAGACTTCCCTACAGACCCGATACGCAATAGGGAAGTTTATATCAACCGTACGAAACTTGCTCTTAATGCCAGTGTTGAACATGAGAATGATATCAATTATTTTAAATTATTATTTATAGCCGCCGAAGAATCTAAAACAGATAAAGGTCTGACCAATCTTCTTATTAAATATCCGGATTTGGTTTTGAGATTTGGTGATCAAAATTCTTTGACAAGGCTTCAAATGAAAAGTGAAGAACGCTCTTGGGCTGGAGCTTTTCATCTAAAACTTGCTGGCATTAATTCCCGTAAACCCGAAAATAGAGAAATAGCCATCAAGCATCTTAAGACTGCTAATGAATGGCTTGTTTGGAGAAAAACAAAAAATGACGAAGAGCTACGGCATTATCCCATATCAAGTCTTGATATAGCATTTGAAGCTGAGGCTTTTTTGAAATTATACGGAGTCAGAAGAATGTTGGAACGCTTCAATAGATGGAGTCCTGTTGAGTCGAAAATTAGTGCAGGTAAACATCTTATCGAGAATATTGTCAGCAATTCGAGTGAAACTGAGATTTCAGAGTGGTTGAAATATGATAAATTTAGAATTGACGAAAAGATATATATATCTTGTAAACTGTTTCAATATAAGTTGCCAATCAGTTTTGATTTGACTCAGCTTGCTAAAGACCTATTAAGAGTATTTTCTCATAAGAAAAAGGAGTTCAGTCAATTATTTTATGAGTTTGCTGTAGAGTTTTGCGGAATTTTAAGCTATTACAGAGTTGATAGTGTTTTAATCATTGATTGTCTCAATCGAATTGATTCAAAACCTCTCGGTAAAGTACCTTTCTTTAATGACAGCCGTTTCGAGGATGAACCAAGATTGATGGAAATTTTTCTCAAAAAGGACTGTCTTATGTCATCACTCCAGAATGCAGACAAAAAACTAGAAGATTACTATCCTTCTAATTTTAGAAACATTGATAAAATTAAAGATTATGACCAACGTAAAATAATTGAAAGAGATAAGAGAGAGTTTGTAGCTTTTTTTAAATATGCTGTTCCAGTTTATCAGCTGCATTCCGATTTTTTAACTCACCGTTTTGAAGAGACTGAGCTTACGGAACGATTTCGAAAGATTTGCAGCGATATTCAAAATGATTATGATTTTAAACACCAATTTGGTTATTGGGCAAATTCCCGATTTATATTTTTGGCGGTTAAGCTCGCAAAAACCTGTAATCATTTTGATGATAAAGGTGAGTTGATGCAGTTAATTATCGATAGCTTTGACAAGCAGGCCGAAAAGTTGAAACTTAGGTTTGAGGTTTTAAAAGTAATCATCTTAAACAAAAGATATTTAAAGTTATCATTCAAACTTTTACATGAGGCAAAAGAAATTATTCAGGAATCTCATGTTTCTGCTAATGAATCTACAGAGAACTATCTACAGTGTTTACTGCTTAGCAGCAAGATTAATAATACTCTAAGTAAAGATTTTTTTGAAAAAGCAATTAAATCTGTTTCGGAAATTGATACTGAAGCTTTCGCACAAATAAGATGTATTTTTGAATTGTCACAGATAGGCATTGTTAATGATAATCCAAAGATGGCATATGATTTTGCTAGGTTTATTGAATATTGCGATATTAAATTAGGAAATTACGATAAAAAACATTTTCCTTATGCTGAAGGTTTAATGGGAATTGGAAACATTGATAAATCTTCAATGTTTCCGATCATGTGCCGTTGGCATCATCGAAACGTTCTAAAGTTAGGACGTCCAATAATTACAGTGCTTAAAAAAGCAATGGAAGTAGGATATATCGACCACATTACGGCAGCGTCGCTGATCAATCTTAAGACAAATTATAACTGGCGAAATCTGGAAGAATTATACAAGATGATTATCTCAGGAATTAATAATAGTGGAAAAACTGATATAAAGAATAGATTTATAAAATCTGAGTTCCGAGATTTAAAACTGCAAAAAGATAAACATTATTCAAAGGAAATATATGATCAGATAAAGTCACGCCAACTCATTGATGATAATTTAGTGAAGGAGATAAAAGAATATGTTGATTTTATAGATTCTTTAGAAACTAAACCTGAAAATTCGGAATCAAAATATATTGATAACGAAAAAAAACATCATAATATTGATCTCGCTTCATTGGATTTTACATCTGTTAAAGCATTAGAAAGAGTTCTTGATCATATCATAGTCAGCGGTGAAAGTTTTAACAGTAGATCAGTTATTAATAATTTTTTCGAAGATATAATTGAAAACTGTGAGGTTGAGGATCAAGTGTTTTTCCTTAATGCCCTTGTGGATGTTAGCAGTGATTTATTGGAATATCATACTTTGGAAAACATATTAGAAAAAGCTTTTGAAGAGTGGGAATTTTATCCAGATATAAAAAATTGGAAGAAAGATAACTTTGAAAAAGTATTGATAAGCAGACTCCATCAGCTTGACTATGGGAGTGCTTTGAGCATATTTTCTATCAAAAGCTTAGCAAAACTATTCTGCGTAGATGATATTATCTTGGAAATTACTATCAGAAAAATTTTGCCTAAGAAAATTGATCTTCTTTCGGATGAATCTATTTACAGTTCTTTTGAGCTTATCAAGAATACTCTCACCAAAGATAAAAACGAAGAATTATTAGAGTGGATAATCAAAAGATGGAACTTACCAATTCAACCTGATATAGCTGACGGTCTTTGGAGTGAAGAATTAAGACCTTCGAGTGACTGTATTGAAAATGTTGCAGATATGATGAGGTTTATTCTTGGTCATCCTGATAAGCGTCTACGTTGGCGGGCTATCCATTCATTACGGAAAATGGTAAACTTGGGTAGTACAGGTATATTTGATATACTTCTTAAAAAACAAAATGAAAAAAATTGTCTTCCTTTCCAAGAGAAAAACTATATGTTTTACTGGATGTCTTCTAAATTATATTTGTGGATTGCTTTAGACAGAATATCAAAAGAGAACCCAAAGAAACTTTTGCATTTGAAAGATGTTTTCTATCAGGAATTATTAAGTAATAACCTCCCTCATGTCCTGATCAGGCATTATATTAAGAAAAGTTGCCTTAACCTTTATTCATTTGATAACTCTGTATTTACAGATGAAGAGCTAAATTTTATTCTGCAAATGAATAATTCTAAATTTGAAATGGTTGAGGAAAAAAAATACGCCCGAAAGCAACGAAAATTTGCACGGAGTGATTCCGATAGTTGGCTTTTTAAATTTAGTAGTTTGGATACATTGCCGTATTGGTATGACAAGGTTGGAGATCCTTTCAACTTGTCGGAATATGATGTAGCAGACGTTGCAGACAAAATTATTGCTGAAGAATGGGGGTACGTTGGCAATCCTAACGAAGATGATTTTATAGGAAGCCAGCTTTATAATGGAGATTGGCATCTTACAAGAAATGACCACGGAAGCAACCCGGAAGTCGAAGATATTTCTATTTATTGGCAATATCACGCTATGTACTGCGCCGCTAATTTTTTGTTGGAAAATGAGCCATTCGTTAAAACTGATTATTTAGATGGTAAGGAGGATTGGGAGGATTGGTTAAAATCTGAAGCTAATGCTTTTGATAACTTCTGGCTATCGGATTTAAGAGATCCGCTTCCACTAAAAAAGAAATACTGGAAGAAAGGCGAAAACAAATTTGATTTGATTTGGCGTGATCAGATCCAAGAAGATGATTTTGATTCGGGAGTAGGCTTTTTGGATCAAGCCGATCCTTTTCTCTATGTATATGGTGGTATTACAATGTATATGGGAGCTAATCAAGAGTCAGTAAGTATTATATCAAATCTGGTCTCTCCAGATAAATCAGATGCTTTATTGAGGGCTTTGCATACGACAAAAGATAGCTACGATTATTATTTTCCTCTTGCTAAAGATGAAGATGATGATGAAGCAATAGATGAAAAAGATTTCCTTTTGAAAGGATGGATAGAAGAATTTAAATCGGAATACGAAGGTCTTGATTCACAGGATGAACTTTTTAACCGTAATCAACAAGGTTCTTTTGTTTTGGAAGATGGCTTGCAAAAAAAGTATGACGTAACTTATGATGAATACTATAAAATGGGTTATGCAAAAAATTCATTGATAAGTGTCTTCGAAAACTGGAATGAGGTTTCTAACGATGAACCGAGAAATAGAAAATATAATACAGGTGTTGAATCTTCTGGCAGTATTTTAAAAATATCGAAGAATTTTTTAGTTGAATTTTTAAAACAGGAAAAAAAGGATCTAATCTTAAGATGTATGATCGAAAGACAACTCGAAGAGAGGCACTACAGAAATAGAGACAGCGATAACAGATATCAAATAAAACTTTACCTAATAAAAGCAGATGGAACAGTCAAAACACTCAGAGGAGTCAATTATAAAATTGGGTGAGAAGCTCATTAAGGAACTAAACCTTGAATATTCTAGTAATACACTTGCTAGATGGATGTCCCACTATATAGCAGAACTTATCTCCGGAATCAATGCTGCTGAATCTGAAAGCGAAAAAAAACAATTAATGACCGAATGCTGTGATGTTATTCTTAAGTTATGGTCTAACAGAGATGATCTCCCAATCAAACAACCTTTGGAAGATTTAAAACCGGTTTTGGAGATATTGAAAATCTTACAGGAGGATAAAGAACCTATTATTATACCTCGATGGTTGGAATATAACGCAATGCCAAGAGATAATGAATGGACACAATTTGTTGATCTTGTAAAAAATAATTCTGAAAAAATTTTTAGTAAAGTTGTGCAAATTAACCTGCATAAAGATATTCTGCTGAAAGATCAGGAATGGATGAAGGAGAATAAAGAGTTTTTAACTCGGGAGCAAATCAGTTTCTTAGAGATGCTAGAAGTTTTTAGTGATTTTGATAAAAATATGGGCGTTGTTGATTTAAATAATTTTAAAATGTCGGATGATAATATTTCTAGAGTTGATCATATGTTCAAGGACTTAGAAGATCTACTGGAAGCACAAAAAAATGAATTGGCTAGAATTAAAGAAAACTTTTACAAAAAAAATGGTGAACATAAATAGTTTTTTGACTTGCAGTGTAAGATTTCTTTTATCTGTGGCGGATTTCTAATTTAATTATATTTGTATAAGTAGATATTTTAAAAATGATTTACCTCGCTATTGATACCTGTGTTTGGCTGGAATTGCTTAAAATTGACTTCTTAAATCCGGACAATTACTTCGATGAACTTCTCTTTTGGATAGAAAATGGTCATGTCATATTCGTGACTACGGAAAACTTGGAAAGGGAATGGAGGCGGAATAAAGATGTGAAAAAACAGGAGATTCTTAAAAGTTTTAAGGAGAAGAAAAGAGAAATTGCAGGGATGATGAGCGCCATCCATCAGCTAGATAATATGTACGAACCTGACAAAGTGGAAGCCTCTATCGATAACCGAATGAGTAGAATTGATATGTTATTTTCCAATAAGGCAATCATAGCGAAAGAAAGTGACAAAATCTATTTGGAAGCAACAAAAAGAAATCTTAATTGTTCACCACCAAATCACGCCAAAGATAGTTTTAGGGATACTATAAATCTGCTTACGCTAAAAAAGCACTCGCAAGATCAGGGCTATTCAAAATGCATATTCACCACCATTAATTATAAAGATTTTAGTGAAAGAACCCAGCCCTATACATTGCATAGTCAACTTGAGCAGGATTTTAAAGAAGGTAATTTGGAGTATGTATTTTTTGACACATCAATCAAAGCTTTTTCTGGGAAGTTGTTTAACATAGAATTGAGACCCCATCTTCCTTCTTTCTCCCAACATTTGCTGGAGGAAAAACGTAAACAAGAAAGCAGATTGCTTACAGAAAGAAAAATTCAACAAAGAAATAATATGGATTTGGAAGATGATGAGTTTGTTTCTAACACAGCACAAATAGACAGAATTATTCTATCTGGAAAACAAACAGCATTGGATAAGAAAATTTTAGATTTTTTATTCGAAATGAATCAGAGTTATCAATTATATTTTTTCAAAAAATTGGCAGAGAATGAGTTGGTTTAGTTATTTGAAAGAGCAAGGTTTTTTTAATCCGGAAAACAATCCAATACCCGTGCAAAAAGAAAGTGGATATCAAATTCCATCTTGGGAGGTTTTAGATTATCTGATTAGTATTGCTACAAAATTTGAGCGTTCGGAGCATTTGGAACTTGTTCCGGAAATTTTACAAATCATTAAGGATGTTTCGGAACATCCTGTCGACAATTACCACACTTGGTATCGCTTAATTAAGATATTGTCTTTGGTTCCAAACGAAAATGTAACAAATGAATATTTGGACTATATCCCTGTATGGGTAACCAGTCAATTTGATACAATGTTGCAAACGTCGGAAATTACAGATTCATTATTACCTAAATTTTTAACAGATAATCCAAATGATAGAGAGAAAGCTGAAATAATTCTTTATTATTTATTTGAGTTGCGAACATCAGATAATCTGGAGGATTTTAATAGATCATCTACAGTACAATACTATTCACCTTATTATTCATATACCTTAAATAATGCATTTCATAACGAGGGATTACTTGATAAAATAATAAATCTTTGTCATAACAAAACGATATACAGATTATTGGAGCAAATCAATTTCTTGTTACGCGATCACGTTATTGTTGCGGAGGGAAAAATTGGTGAAACAAATTATATTTTCAAAATATTTAGAATTTTTGAAAAAATGATAGTTCGCTTGGAAAAATCTTCAAATGGTGAAACGGTGATTATCGATGAGGTTTCACAAGAGAATTATTTAAAGCTGGATAAGGTTTGGTTTAATCAATTTTTAACTGATTTATTTGACAAAAATAGCCTTGATAAAGTAATCTATGAAGATGTTTATAATCGTCTGAGTTTTAATTTTTGGAGCGATTATACTTCTATAATTGGATATGAAGGAATTAAAGATTTGGATGAAAACTCTCATTACAATAATCCTATTTTAGGTGTATTTTCATTTAATTTAAGAGAATGGTTAACCAAATTAGTTACGCAGGATAGTGAGAGTTTACAAGATGTATTAAATGATTTTATTGAAGACGAAAAATTTAATCTTCCATACTTCAAGAGAATGTTGTTCTATATTGTTGCTGAAGATTGGAGTAATTTAAAATCTTTCTTTTGGAAGTTATTGGATGAAAAAGATAGTATGTCTTTATTTTCTACCTATGCCTATAGATTAGAGCTTCACTATCTACTATCTAAAGTTAGTACAGACTTAAATGAAGAGGAACAAAAGTTAATTTGGAAAATAATTGAAAATGGTCCAATAGGGGACAAACACTTAGCCTCAAATAAAGATGAATGGCAACACCGATGGTTGGACGCACTAAAGGAAAATTCATTTTTTAGTGCTAAGTTCTTGACGATTGAAGAACAGTCTAAGATTACTAAAGATTATTCTGAAGAAGGTAAAATTGTTGTTAGGATGGGCCATGTCACTCCATTTTCAAAAGATGAAATTCTAAAGATGTCCGATGAGCAACTATTGAATGAACTGGATTCTTTTAAAAGTAATTATGGATTTGATGATCCAACAATTGATGGATTTGCAGAAGCTATAAAGGAAGCAGTGGAAGAGGATCCAAATAGATTCGCTCATTTTGTTGAAGAATTGGTAGAGATTAAGTTTATTTATGCTTCTAATATTATATCAGGTTTTTCTAAAGCTTGGAGGTTAAATAGAGATTTTGATTGGGATAAGGTTATGAAATTTTGTTATGCATACATAACAAATGAGTCTTTTAAATCTAACAAGCTTCAGCTAGAAGATGATTTTAGGGTAACTAAAGATTGGATAATTGGAGAGATTGGTATGCTTATAACTTCTGGAGCACAAAACGAACAGCATAGTTTTGATAGTAAGTTATTGCCAAACTGTAAAAAAGTTTTGCTTCAATGCTTAGATGAACTACCTAAAGATGATTTTAGTACCATTCAGAGTGGTGATTTTATTCTTCATTCTTTAAATTCTACAGCGGGACATGTTTTAACAGGTTTGCTTAATTATTCTTTGAAGTATGCTAGAAATCTGCCGAATAATCAGAAAGTCGCTCGATGGGATATTGAAGCTAAATTGGCTTTCGAACAATCTTTCGAAAACCATATTGATTCCTATGTTCTCTTCGGAAAGTTTCTTTCCCAATTTATGTTCTTAGATAACACCTGGGTTAATGATAATCTTTCAAAAGTAGAAGATTATGATGATATTAAATGGGAAGCATTTATGTCTGGAATAGCTTTTAGAAATCCGTTAAATATTGATTTTTATAAAATACTTTATTCAAGTTATCAGCGTGCCATAGATTCAGATAAGATTCTTACTTTCTATAATCACGGTCTGTTAAGGCATTTTTTAGCCTATTATTTTTGGAATTATGAAAATAGCTTTGAAGAAAGTTTTCTTTATAAATCACTGAAGAATCCGAACATTCATGTTCTCCAAAAAATTATTTCTCTTTTAAGAGGGCAAAAATCAATTATTGATAATGATCAGATTGAAAATAAAGAGGATTTAATTAACAAAATTCTAAAAGTTTGGGGACTAATAAATCAGTCTATAGAAAAAATAACCGATAGTAATGATAGTAAGTTATTAGAAGGAGTTGTTTACCTCACTGATTTTATAGAAAAATTAGATGAAGAAAATGTCTTGTTGGTTGAAGAAAATATGAAGAAATTTCAGAATCAGATCGTAAATATTCATATTACAGAAGCATTATCTCGATGGATAAATAATAGCCCCGCTCATTTGATTAGCAGAATAGCTTTATTAATGAAAATAAATTATGTTTATAAGAAAGAACCTATTTTAAATGTTTTGGTATTCTTATACGAGAATCAACAGAATATTGTAGCTAATCACATCATCAATAGATTGGTGAAAGAGGGATATGATTATTTCAGACCCATCTATCAACAATACAACAAGTAAAACATATTTCATTAAAGAATTTTTACCTTTGATAGTCTGTGTTTTAGTGAAATTTTGCAATCAAAAATTGTCTTTTTTTTGGAAAAACAAAAAAGACATATATTTGACTAATAAAAACAAACGCTCTTAATCTTATTTAAAAAAGTGACCTAAAAATAAGAGAAGGATATAAAGCTTATGGATAGTTTTTCAAATAAGAACAAGTCCCGTCTAAATATAATTGACTATTACTTTTTAAAAATTTCCTATTTACATAATCATTCATAATATTAAAAGTATTTGTTGAAGTTAGTAAAAAATACAAAATTGGTGATTTTATATAACCAAATCAAAATAATGTATTTGCCACCAAGTCTTATAATGAACTACAACTTTCATCTAATTATTCTCTACATTTCAATCTGAGATAATGAATGACGAGAGTTTAGCAAGTTTATCCAAATCTTCTACAAAAGTGTTCGGAAAATGCACCGCTGAGGTCCCTTAAAAGGACTTTGTAGATATCATGAAAAGTTTTATTTTTGTAAAGGATTAAATTACTAAAAAGTTAAGTTTGATAATAACTGAAACTATGGCAGAATCATGGCAGTAGTTATTTGCAAAGATAGAAATATTAGGTAGAGTGCTGATTGTAGAATTTAGGTTCGAATCCCTCACTCTCCGCAAAATGGTGTTTTTAAAGTTTTTATAAACAATCAAAAAAAGTTAAATCTCGCAAAATCAACGATTTGCGAGATTTTTTTGTTTATGGCGATTCGCAAAATCTTCAAAAACAGCCTAAAAGTCTGTGCCACAGAATGTTGTTTAAGTGGTTGATTTTCAACTTGTAAATTACTTTAACGTCTTGATTGCTTTAAGTCTAGGTTCGACATTTATAACAATTAAAAAGTATTATTATGTTAGAACAAAGTTATGGACTGAATTTCTTCCTCAAGAGTCCGAAAAACAAAAAACAGGCAAAACGACTGATCTATATCAGGATCAGTGTAGATGGAGTGGCGAAGGAATCTTCGACTAAAAGAAAATGGGTAGCAGCGAGATGGAGCCAGCAGGATGAAAGGGCTACTGGCTTCAAAGAAGACGCGAGAGAGCTTAATTTTTTCCTAGACTCATTGACCACCAAAGTAAATAGCTTTAGGACTGAATTGCTGAATCAGGAACGACCGGTAAGTGCTGTTGATCTGATCGATTATGTGAACGGCAAGTACAAGCAGCGGAATAAAGTACTGGAGGAATTCCAAGAGCATAACGAAGAGGTTGCGGCTCTTGTGAAACAGGGAGATTATTCTGAAGGAACGCTTGAACGGTATACAACAGCACGTTCACATGTAAAAGAGTTTATCCGGTTTAAGTACAAAGTAGATGATTTACCATTCGCCGCGCTTAACTACGAATTCGTTAAAAATTATAACCATTATTTGCGGACTGTTCGAAATTGCTCTAATAATACTTCATTGAAGTATATCAGTAATTTTAAAAAGATTGTACTGAGAGCAGTGGCTAAGGACATCATTCCAAAAGATCCTTTTAAACTATTTACAGCTAAGAAGACGAAGATCAAAAAGAAACCTCTAACAAGAGCAGAATTGCAGAGAATTGAAGAAAAAGTATTTTCGTCCGAACGGTTATCCGTGATTCGGGATATCTTCGTCTTTCAGTGTTATACAGGTCTTGCATACATAGATGCGTTCCAATTAAAGTGGCGGGATATTAAAGAAGCAGACGACGGAAGTATGTGGATTATGTCCAGTCGGCAGAAGTCTAAATCGGGAACAGATATACCACTTCTGCCAAAGGCTTTAGAAATCATTGCAAAGTGTGATAGAGACCCACTTTGCATGCAGAGAGGAACTGTCTTACCTGTTCGGTCAAATCAAAAGATGAATGAATATTTAAAAGAGATAGCAGAACTATGCGATGTCAGCGAAAATCTTAATACGCACAAAGCACGACGTACATTCGCCAGCACAGTAACGCTCAACAATGGCGTGTCGATACACGTTGTCAAGGAAATGTTAGGGCATTATTCTGTTAAACAGACAGAGGAATATGCTTTAACAGAACAGGAGTCCATTAGCAGAGAAATGACACAGCTTAAAACAAAATTATCAGCGGCACAGGAGAAAGAACCACAAGATGATCTTAAAAACATCTTGCTGCAATTTAAAAAAGAGTTTGATGATTTTAAGAGATCTCAAGCCAATTAAATATTTGCTTAGCATGTTTCGGTATCAAAAGACACATAAAAAAGCCTCTATAATATAATTTATCAGAGGCTTTTACTTTGATCGCCGGAAAAATGGGTCAAGAAGTTCAATTGTACTTTTGTATCCTGGGTGGTATGAAGGAATATACTTGATATAACCAAATTCCTGCAACTGCTTAAAATATTTATGATAAGTGGGAGCTGTATCGATGTGTGACATCTGCATCAGTTTACTTCTGCTTATTCTAATGATCATTTTCTCATTTTGCCGGTAAGCAAGCCTCACAATAGCAAGTAGCAAACTGATATGCCAAACGTTTAGACGAGCATCTGCACATATATTATCAAGATATTCTAATCCATTTTTTGAAGCGTCACTTTTCATCGTTAAAGAGTTTTAGGAGGTCAAGTTTATTGTAGTAATATGAACCCATTACTTTTTTGAATCTAATTTTTCCAGATACTCTTAAGTTTTGTAGTGTTGCTGCAGAGATGTCCATCATTTTTCGGACGGCCTTACTTCTTAACCATTCAGGTTCGGCTGGGGAAGTGCTCAATTTTGTTTCCAGCAGTTGAGTAAAATCGGATTTTAAATCTTCTCTGAGTGATTGTAGATCTTTTTTTGTTTTTTAGTTATTTACAATCCTGTTACGTTTGTCTCTTTTTCAGTCCTGCTGAGCCTCGGGCCAAATCATTTTTTTCAAAAGAAAAAACAGGAAAAAAAAGAAAGTCAATCCGGGAATAGTGCATTGTAGAAGGCAAAAGGAAACGGAATAAAGGATGGGAATGTGCGACGGCATGTGTTTATGCCGTAGTCTTTTGCGGAATGTGGGTTGGATGCACTATGTACCTTTGAATGTCTTTTTCGACTGTTCTTTTGATAAAAAGTGATTCCCTAATTTTATTTTTATATTACTATTGTGATAAAACGCAATAATATTTTATAGCAATGGGACGCTCAAACAGAGCTAGGTATGAAAAGTTTGCAATTTATAACTGCACAGCGGTAAAAGATATAGCAAATCACTACTGGCTTAAATACAAGAAAACTTCAAACGAGTGCATGTCTCTTTATTATTTAAGTACGGAAAACCGTAATTTATATTCATCAAATTTTATTAAAATTGAAATGCTTTTTAGATCGATTAGTATTACTTGGAATTATTTCTAAGGTAGTGATAATCAAAAAGATGATTTTATTATATTTGTTTGACTAATAACAAGTTAAATCTTTTAAAACTTAACACCATGAAAACATTTACTTGTACATTTGCAATGTTCTTTCTAATTGCAATGCCTGTATTTTTAGCAGCGCAAAATTCAATAACCTTAAACGGAGAAAAAATTCTGGCAAAGGATTTTGTAGACAAAACGGGAAGCCCCTGGAATAAGTTGGGATATGGCAACGACGAAAATTTATACAGATCTCCATTTTTTGGGCAGAAAAATGCAATAAAATTTGAAGCAACTTCTGTTACGGAAATCGGATACAAGAGATTAGGATATTTGTGTCCCCAAGCCCGTAGAGGAGTTAATGTGGTTGATTATAATGCACCTAGCGAATTTTTACCACTTTTCAATAATGGGAGCAATGAGGATTCTTGGGACGATCTGATATTTGGATATTTTTCAAATCATTTGGTAGATGTGAAGCCAGAATTTGTGACTTTATGGAACTCACCACAATATGTGACAAACAAAGCTAAAAAGGCATTGCTATTGAGAGCCGAAAATAAAGATATCAGAGAGCACCTTTATAGTTTGTTCATTCAAGTAGAAAGCGTTTCTGATTATACTCAAAAAACAAAAAAGGAAACAGAATTAAATGCTCAGATCAAAGCTGATATCAAAGCCGATCTAGATCAATATTTTAAGAATAATTCAATTAATAATGAGACAGCCAACAAGATAAAAAGTGAAACACGGGTAACTATTGACAATAAACTTACTAATAACAATGTTGCTGAAATAAAATATTACCGACTTAAACTAAATGGTGATTTTTTGTCACTTATACAAAAGTACGCAAAATTCATATGTGAAAAAAAAGCGGCTAATCAAGCATTAGTTGGATTTGAAAATGATTTTTATAAACGGTATATGATTCCTGATAAAGTTTTTCTGATAACCAATCTTCAATACGTTTCTTACAAGATCGATAAAACAAGAAAGAATAATGCCGTTACCTCAATAGTTGAGGATATCAACGCAACGCTTGCAAAAAATCAGATACCAGGACTTGATGTTAGTTTTGGTGCGAAAATTACATATAAAATTGATAAGCAGGTAGACAAAGATTTTAAATCGTCGGGAGGGTATATTCTTCAAATAGCTGAGAATGACCAGGTCGGTGCAATAACCGGGGATTGTTCGAAGCTTTAAATAGTTTTCTAGCTCGGTCTGTAAAATCATTATGTAAAAATGTTTTGGTATCATTAAGAAACTTGAACTAAATTTTGATTCTTCTACCTATTATCTATATCCTTCCCCCTAATGGGGATCTACATCATAAGATGTTAAATCTATCTTTAACAAAATATTTTGTAGATCTGTCTCTGACCTTATTTTGTAACAAGTAGTTTTTAGTTTTTGACCAATTGTTATCGTCGTGCTATTACAGAAATAACCTGAGAAGTTTGTGATTATAATAAAAGTATACAGTCCTATTATGAATTTTGAGAATTTATTTTTACATATACGGTTTGGCGAGATACCTGAACACTTAGTTAATGAGTATAAATATTTGACTGAGCAACATATTTTAAAACTGAAAGCCTATAAAAAGCTACATATTGCCCCATCGCCTATACTTCATTGGAGCAATTTGAAGATAATCCACTGGCAGCCAGGAAATTTAAATAGATATGTAAAATAAAATATTTAAATTAGAAGTCATGTAATATCAATAGTGATATTAATAGCCATATAAAAAACTTTAACCATAAAACATGAGTGCCAATTATACTAGTTTACCTTCATTTTTCCTGAATTCGAAGTGATGACATTTTATTTTCTAAGAACAAGATTGAAGGAAAGTTTGTTGTCGACGATCTCTACGAGAAACCAATCAAAACCAATCAATTAATTTCCGGATTCTATTAACTTATTTAGTGTCATTAGCCGAAGTGTCCAAATAAGAAAATACAATCAAACTGGAATAGATGACCATTTAAATTAAAAACAGCACAATAATAAACAAAAATCTAAATTGCGGTTTTTAAAGTGAATATGAGTTGTCATAGCTGCATATTAATTCTGAAATTTAACAAAGCCTATTAATGAGTACTACACTTAAAATACTTCCTGTTGGATGCGGTGATGCCTTTGTGGTAACGCATAAAGACCAAAAGGGAAGACGCCGAAATATTTTTATCGATGGCGGATATATTAAATCTTATCCAAAGATAAAAAGAGAGGTCGAAACCATAAAATCAAATAAACAGTTAATAGACTTATGGATACTTACCCATTTAGATGCTGATCATATAAATGGAGCTGTAAAATATCTGAGAGAGGAGGAGAAGAAGGATAAGGGAAAATTAATAGGACGATTCTGGTTCAATTTTTTTGATGCTTTTAAGCTAAATGATGATTCTCCTTTTTTAAGTTTTGGCAAAGGCTTTAACCTGAGCAAGCAACTACAAAAATTTAATATCAAAGGTAGGCAGGATATTATTAATACCCTTAAACCCGTAAGGTTCGGGGATGCAAAAATAACTGTTTTGTCACCTGACCAAAAGACTTTTGATGAACTGAAAGAGAAGTGGAGGTGCGAATTTAGGCAATATGTAGGTGGTGATCCGCCAGTCTATATTTCTGATCCTTCTGCAAAGGATGCTAAGACTATAGAGGAGCTCTCAAAGGCAAAAGATGCAAAAGAGGATCTGGGCAAAAGTGGATTGATCAATAGAAGCAGTATTGCTTTTCTTTATGAAGAAGATGACAAGCGTTTACTTATGCTCGGAGATGCATACCCGAGTATTTTGCTGAGTATACTTGGCAAACAATATTCAAAAAAGAACCCAC
This sequence comes from Chryseobacterium sp. AG363, assembly GCF_003610675.1. Lineage (NCBI taxonomy): Bacteria > Pseudomonadati > Bacteroidota > Flavobacteriia > Flavobacteriales > Weeksellaceae > Chryseobacterium > Chryseobacterium sp. AG363. The sequence goes on along the minus strand of NZ_RAQF01000002.1, from coordinate 1,232,505 downwards.
TGAAAGTAAAATACATGAAGCTTTCCCATCATGGAAGTAGAAAAAATTACCATACGGATTTACTAAATATTATCCGTTGCAGGCGGTTCATCGTTTCTGCTGATGGCGATAACCAACATGGCATACCGGATAAAGAAGTATTGGCCAAAATTCTTACGCATCCAGAACGTGATAAGACAAAAAAGATCATTTTTTATTTTAGCCATGATGATGCGCGTTTTAGAAAACTGTTTGCTGCCGACAAGGATGCGGAGACTCGTTTTAACTTCACATGTAAATATCCTAAAAAAGGTAAGGTCCTTAAAATCAATCTGTAATAATGACGTATAACAACATTTTAGCTTCGGTAACGGTCCGCATTAATTCAAAGGACGAAGAGACTGGCTCAGGTATCATTTATAAACCGGCTGGTTCGGATTTCGTCTATATCTTTACTGCCAAGCATTGCATTTACGGAAAAGATTTTGACAACCGAGCCAAGCGTAAGGATGTCAAGATTGATAAGATCAAAGTTGCAAACCAGACAAAGGAGTATATACTACAAAAAGGTGACAGAATCATATTGGATGATATCGATGATATCGTTGCGATTGTTATTAATGGAAAAAGATTTCCAGGATTTGATGATATTCCTCAAATTAAATTAGCAGGATTGAACATTGATCGTACAAACGTTTGGTTTAAAGGTTATCCATCGCTGACTTACACTGAAAATTTGAAATCCGTTCAGGGATTTTTACACGTTTCAGATATGGATGGAGCTAAGTTTCAGGTTGAGACAGAAAGGGCTTTTCTTAAATACTATAATAAAAGTAAAGCCCAAGGTTTATGTAAAGGATTTTCTGGTAGTGGTATCTGTGGACAGGTGGGAGAGTTGCCATATCTTCAGGGGGTTATTAGTCGATTTGATAAAGCTATTGGATTTGAATGCATCGCTTTGAGTAGTTTTATTGAAAAGAAATTACCTGATCTCCAATTATTGGACATTGGGGTTGAAAATTATTTATCAGATGGTCATTTTAGTAGTGGTCTAGAAAGGGCACTTAAAGAATTGAAACCCCGTTATCAGGAAATGAACTTCGCCTTACCAATTGAAGATTATTTCCAGCAGTTGGACGCACAAGAAAATTACAGGGAAAAAGTTATTGCGAATATTAATAAATTATTACAACCAATAAAAAATTTTTCAATTAATATAAACCTCCCTGAAAATGATTTTCTTAAGTTCTATGCTGATATCAAATTAGACACAAAGGCGAGTGGCAATAAAACATTTCAGGAAACCCATCAAGATTTACTAGCAAAAGCTGCTGTTTCCTGTCAATCTGTGAACTATGTTATCAATGATTTTGAAAATGTAGAGCATTGGAATCTAGCGCGTGATTCTTTCAATCAGCTACTAAAGTTAGTCAGTGATTTTGCCCTTGCTTTGCAGATTCGTATCGATATTGATGCAAGGAAGAAGGAGAAAAAGCACGAAGTAACATCGATTCGGAGCTATCATAAAGCTATCTCGGGATTTACCAGGGATTTAGATGCACTGTATAAATTTTTAGTTAGCAAGATATTTATTGGCAAGAAATATATGCTTATTAAAGGAGAAGCTGGAAATGGTAAATCTCAGCTGCTCGGTTTTATGGCCAAAAAGCGTATGAATGAGAATGCTTTGAGTATATTAATATTGGGCCAAAGTCTTAATGGAGAACAGAATATTTGGGGGCAGATCTGTCAATACTTTTGTAATCAACAGATAAATGAACTGAAATTTCTAGACCTTCTTGAAAAAAAAGGTAGAATGGTCGGAAGGCCGGTCATTGTTTTTATTGATGCTATCAACGAAGGTAAAGGGATCAGATTGTGGAACCGGGAATTTAATGATTTTATTGCCATCTTAGATCGATACAAATTTATTAAAGTTGTTCTAAGTTATAGAAATTCTTATGAAAGAGCTTTATTCAAAAACATAGAAATTGATCAATCGCATGTCCAAGAGCATATGGGCTTTAGGGGAGTAGAACGTGAGGCGGTTAAATTTTTCTTTGAAGATGCTAAAATGTCTGTTCCGATTATACCATTTTACAGTATGCAATTCAGCAATCCTTTGTTTCTTCGTCTGTTTACTTTACTTTATAAAAGTAGACGGGGGAGACTTGATGTGAACAGTTGGGTTGGAACTATAACAGTGTATAACCATTTTTTTGAACATATTAATGACCTATTAGGCCACGAAGATCAATTTAAATATGAATCTTATAAATTAGATATCGTTAATTTAGCCATAAAAAAATTTGTTAAAAAACAGTGGAAGAAACAATCACTCTATTTAAGATATCGAACAGCTTTTAAGCTTGTAGAAAAGGCTGTACAGTACTATACAAGTAAGAATGGTTTTTTTGCCGCGCTGATCAGCCATGGTTTATTCTATGAAAACCGTTATTTCATTGGAAGAGATGAAGATGAGCTGGGAGTTGATTTTGCATATCAAAAACTCGGAGAATATATAAAAATTCAGTTTTTGATAAGGTCGCTTTCTTGGGATGTCGCTTCATCTGCCGTCAAACCTGATGGTAAGTTGTTTTTCCTACACAAAGATTTTGACTTAGAGGAACAATATGCAGGTTTGATTGAAGCAACTGCGATTATGGTGCCTTTCTATTTTGATAAAGAAATTTTTGAACTGTCTCCGGATCTGATTGAAAAAGAAAGCGTTATTCAGGCATTTATTTCATCGTTAAAAGACCGGTCACCGGCGTCTATTACTGAAAAGACACGTAATTATTTAAGAGAAATTCTGAACAATAACCCACAAATGGTCAGCTTATTCTGGACTAATGTACTAGAATTTAGTTTTCAGCCTGCTAATGCTCTGAATATTGATTTTATTCACACCTATCTTTCAGGATTAACCTTAGCACAGCGAGATGCCAGCTGGACAGTGTTTATTAATAATAATTATGAGGAGAGGGGATCGGGTGTGTTAATAATGATACGGTGGGCTCTAGACTACAAGAACAAGGGTATTATTGATCAATATTCAATAAAGGCAATAGCCAAGACTTTGTTCTGGTTTTTCGGTAGTACCAACCGGGAGTTGCGAGATTATGCTAGCAAGGCAGCAATTTTTCTGTTTACAGAGAATATTTCTCTACTCAAATCTGTCATGATAGATTTTGAAAATGTGAATGATCCTTATATCACCCAACGAATTTATGCGGTGGCATTTGGTGCTACTGTACGAAATAAGAATAGCCAAGCTCTTGCAGAGCTAGCAACTTACATAATCAGGCAAGTATTTATTGACCAACGGGTCGGACCTGATATTTTAGTTCGCGACTATGCAAGACTAACATTTGAGTATTGCCGGTATCTAGGGATAGAATTTCCATTTTTCGAAGGTGTAATGAGATCGAATAAAAGTGCAATTTTGCCTGATGCTCCAACTGATGAACAAATAAATAAGTATTCAAATGAATTAAGCACGAATAAAAAGGGTTATACAGGTATTGACTATATTTTAAATTCTATGGTCACTGAACATAGCTCCAGAGGCAATATGTACGGTGACTTTGGACGGTATACTTTTGGTGCAGCAGTAAGTCATTGGAAAGATTACCCAGATAACTTGTTAAGTAATCTAGCTATTAAAATGATTGTTGAAGAATTGGGTTATAATCAGGTTCTAAGTGATATTGACAGTAATCCAGATTATGTTGGCAGGAATCCTCCAAAAGTTGAACGAATAGGTAAAAAATATCAGTGGATCGTGTTTTATCAGATATTGGCAAGATTGGCAGATAACTACGATTACTATGAAAGATATTATAGTGATGAAAAAGCTGAGTTTTCAGGTGCCTGGGCTCCTTTTGTCCGAGATTTTGAACCTACTACAGCTTTAAGGGAAAGCAGGACGCTTCCCAAATCTGCTTCATGGTTGAATTACTCATACGAATTACCAAAAAAAGCAATGGCTAGTTGGTTGCAGGACACAGAGGATTTTCCAGATTTCAGAAAATTGATTGAAGTAAAAGATGAAAGAAATGTAGATTGGCTAGTATTACAATTTTCTCGCACCTGGAGAGATGGTGACAGAGATCTCTGGTACCAGCTCCGAAGCTATCTTATGCCTAAGAAACAGAAAAATAAAATTACAAATTGGCTTATGCAGCAGAATTTTAGGGGGCGTTGGATGCCGGAATCACAAACCCGAACCGAACTGTATTTACGGGAGTATTTTTGGTCACCTGCAACAAGTGATTTAACTCAACCTTATTATGGAGGAAGAGAGTGGCATGAGCTTAGGGGAGAAAATGGTGGAATCAAAATTGGAGAAATTGCAGTGACCTGTTTGGAGTATCTGTGGGAAAGGGATGCCATAGATCAGGATAATGGATCTACCAATCTACTTTTACCCAATAAGATTTTATTTGATCTTTTGAAGCTTAAACATGGAGATATTGATGGGCAGTTTGTTAATGAGTCAGGCGAAGTAATTGCATTCGATCCATCCGCGATATACAATGTTTCTTCACGTTTACTTGTGAGAAAAAATGAATTGCTCGCAGCGTTAAGAAAGAATAACCTCGAAATTTTTTGGACAGGACTTGGAGAGAAATTAAATATGAGTCGAGATGACGGCAAGAATGACGGGCAGCGTCGACATTTAGAAATATCGAGTGTTGCTTTTTATAATAATAAGAAACTTTCGGTTTCTTTTCTAACTGAATAAAATTTTGTTAAATAACCACAAAAATTACGAGAAGTTTGCAAACGGGTTTACAGCTGTTGTCATATATAGGGGGTAAAAGTTAATTAGAACTTGTGTTTACTAAGCTTTCTATATAGGTTTAACTAATAGACCAATATTACTAGTTGAAGATTAATATTCGGACATATAGATTTGATAACAAAGATTTTATCCAGGTTCAAATGTATTATTCACCATTAGGTAAATCAGTGTATGAAAATATCGTAAAAGAAAATATATTGCAATTTGTAGTGATAATGGTGGATATTTAGTTAAATTTATAGATATAAAGTAACCTTGAGAATGAATAGATTAGACGCTGTTATTATTTCAGAATCCACGCTTTTAACGGCACTCCAGACCAAGTCAATGGAAAAACTAGGCTGTAATGATTACATGGATATTTTTTTAGCTTTTAAAAATAGAGTCAGCCAAGACACCAAGTTCATTGTAAGAAATTTTCCTGAGTATACACCCCATGATGAAGAGCATCATTTACGTAGGCTTATTTTTCTTGCTGATGAACTTTTGGGAAAGGAACTTATACATTCTCTCAATGCTACTGAACTACTTGTGTTGTGTCTCTCGATCTTCGGACATGATTGGGGTATGGCCGTTTCAGATGGGGAAATGAAAGCAATTTCAGATAATTCTGCGGAAGGTACATGTAATTTTGCATTGATAAATTCGGAACACAGTAGATTCTTACGGTATTTGTCCAAACTCAATAAAACCATCGATGATGTAAATGCCTTTGACTGGCAGGAATATATTCGATTAACGCACGCCGAGCGAAGTGCGCAAAGGGTTAGAAGCTATTTTAAAAACCTTGATAATGGGATTGGGGAGGCTGCGGCAAGAATATGCATAGGGCACTGGTTGGATTTTAAGAATATCAGGGATACGAATATGTATCCAGTGAATTATGCGGTAAAAAATGAGCGTATAAATCTTAGAGCTGTAACTTTATATCTGCGTTTAATTGATCTATTTGATATATCAAATGAGCGGACTCCTTATATAATTTATAAATATACAGCGCCACAATCTTATCGTTCAAAAATGGAATGGGCAAAACATTATTCGATAAACTCATTGGCAATTGTTGACTTTCAGGGTGGAAGAATGATCCAGGTTGACGGTCAGACGGACGATTATGTTGTTTATGCTGAATTGGAAGACCTCAGGAATTTTTGCAAGGAGCAACTTGCAGGATGTAATGACCTTCTTCATGAAGTGCATGATAAGAGATATCACCTTAATATATTTGATTTACGATGGAATGTTATAGCTAATGGATTCGATCCAATTTCTATAAAGTTTCAATTTGATAGATCAAAAATGTTTGATGTGCTCAGCGAGGAGATTTATAAGGGTGATAAATATGTTTTTATTAGGGAGCTTTTGCAGAATTCGATCGACGCTATCAAATTAAGAAAAGAATGGATTGAGCTGAGGACAAATTCGGAACTGGCCAACTTTGGTAAGATAGAAATACATGTGGATAACGTTGATGAAGATACAATCAATATTACAGTAAGCGACGACGGTATTGGTATGGATCTCTATGTAATAGAAAACTATCTAAGTATTGCGGGGAAGAGCTATTACAGCAGTGAAGAGTTTAAACGACTTGGTTTGAAAATGGATCCTATCTCCAGGTTTGGCGTGGGTATATTAAGTTGTTTTATGGTTTCCGATAAGATTCAAATTAGAACTTTAAAAGATCCTATTATTAATAAAGAGGCTAAATTTCTAACAATAGACATACCATATGTAGATCATCAGTTTCGTGTTGTGGCAACAGATCCTTTTAATGAAAAAATAGGGACCTCCATATCGGTAGCTGTATCTAGAGAGAAAATAAAAAATAGACTTAATGAGGCCACAGAATTGGAGGTAACGACGTATCTGAAAAATTTAGTAGGACAAATTGATTTCCCAATAGTGGTTACTGAAAATAACAAGCAAACCATAATTATTTCTCCTGATCAAAATCTAGAGTTTATCTCAAAAAGATTTCCAGATGCTGATATTCATAAGTTGAACACTGTAATAGACTTTAGTCAGGTATTTTTTCCGCAAAGTTTGAAATTAGCAAAAAAACATTTTAGGATTGAAGAGTTCGATATTTCAAAATTAACTGGGCTAAAAAGCATTACAGGAAAAATTAGTTACGTAATTCCTCACGATCCATTTTTAAAAGTTAGGAGCCGACTTAACAGGCATCGGGAAACAGATTTGTTCCTTATCTCTCAAGGAAAACGTTCGCAGGATCGAAGAATAAAAGTATTTCCTAAATGGACGGAATATGAATTTGCCAATATGCCAGGAAACTACAAGTATGGAGCTAGTTCGTATTCAACCGAGCCTTATAAGGTTTATTTGGATGGCATAATTATACCGAAAGCCGTTCCTCCTGCCCATATTGAAGGGGCTTATGATTTTGTTGAATCTCGCTATTTTCCGCATTATACTCCGAAGGATAGGTTTGCGGTTCCTTATACTGTTGTTCAGTTTACTAAAAATGCTTTAAGACATACAGATATTTCTCGAACAGAAATGGTACAGGATAGTTACTTATGGGATGAGGCTCTAGCTAAATCTTTATTTGATCAAATTATCGAAGACCATCGCGAGAAGTTGATGGACACAGATCTTAAAAAAAGGCTGATGTACATGATCTATCTAACCTATTTTTTTAGAGTTCCATTGTTTGAAATAACATCGAATATTGGTCTTGAGAACTGTCCTTTTTTAATGATTAACGATAAAGGAGCCGTAGTTATAGAGATTTGGGGAAACTTTAAGAATAACAAGGTATTTTTTCAACCCTTATTTACCTATTGGTTTAAACAGATGGTTTTAAAAGAGCTTGATGAAAATTATACAAACGAGGGACCTACATATGACTGGCAAGGTGATGAGTTTGTTATTGGTGAAATCGATTATCCTTATTTTCTTGATGTTACTACTTCTTCTCAAGCAATATTGGCAAGTAAGATCGGGCAATTATATTTGACACAAACACATACATTTCACTCTTATCGCTTTTTGGAGTCTCCCTGGGTAGATGGTCCTCCTATGATTCAGGCGGTATGGATTCCAGATCATGAGGTTATAAAATCTGAAGAAACTGATTTTATACAACTTGCAGCAAATGATATTAAGTCGCTTGCAGCATATTCTGTAGGTGATCTTGTTGATGACCTTTTTTCTTTACTTGAAGATAACTATTTTGATGTTTTTCCGACTATTGCTGTCTTCCAAGAACCCTACAGTACATCCATAGCCTATGGTATTGGTATATTAAACTTTAACCATGATCTAACCAAAGGATTGTTGAGGATTTTAGCAAACATTCAGCTTTATACATCTAAGAAGACGATAGTTTCAGCTGAATGGGGACAACTTATCGACAAGGTTTTAGAGCTGCCGTTTTTTGATCCAAACACCTACTTTGACGAAGAATTTTCATTAGATGAGATTAATCTTATCATAAGTGAGATCAATAAAATGATCTCTTCAAGCAATCTTATTGAAAACTATCAAGATCTTCCTAAAATTTCTCTGGAATCCTTTGTAGATGAAACTATATTAAGAATTGATGATGACCGATATTGTCAATTTTTTAATAATGCAGATTATTTGGATTACGGTCCAAAGTCCAATTATTCAAAGGTGGTTAAGTAGGTCAATTTATATCATAATTTAGCAAATAACTGAGTTTATCTTGATTTACGATAGACTCAGTTGCTTTGATGGGTTATATTGCCTTTAACAAACGAAGTGGAAACCTATTACTAATTTATAAAGTCAAAAGCTACGGATTATTAATTGTATTTATTTACTCACATTGACTTCGTTAATTGCAGTATATTTACAGGATTTGGCATTTGGTAATAAAGTATTTATTTGTTTATTTAATTCAATTTACTGGTTTTAAATGGTTTAATATTTGTATTAAAAATTGACCGATTTTATTCTAAGATGTTTATAACCCAATAAATATTGTTAGTATGATCACTGATGAAAATGTATTGCTCCAGCTTGGAGCATTTTATGAACACTATCCTGCTAAAGAGATTATTTTTCAGAATGGAGACATACCGCATTTTTTTATTCAGATCTGTAGCGGGACAGTAGAATTGAACAACTATCATGATGATGGCCGAGAGTTTACTTTAAATATCCTTTCCGAAGGGGACAGTATCGGCGAATCACTCTTGTTTGGAGACAAAAATTATCCGATGAATGCCGTAGCAAAGACCGACTGTACAGTTATTAAACTGGCTAAAAGTAGTTTCTTGGAGCTGGTCAATAGTAATAGGGAAATTTCTTCCCAGCTCCTGGAACACCTTTCGGACCGGCTTTATTACAAATATACCATGCTGTTTAACAGATATTCAGAATGAGGATTGGAACCAGAGCGATAGGAATTACATTCATAGCACTAAATCCCCGCTTTCAGTCAGGAATAAACTTTAATGCTGTGTTTGAGCAGTATCTAAGGACTTCTCAAATTCCGGTATTGGAATATTTTATAAAAGACCATAAACTACAGTACCGATTTACAAATTGTATTAATAATTTTACAATGCCAATTAAGCTTATTGGTATTGAAGACTGGCTTTCACCAAGTACTTCCTGGCAGTCATATGATATGAAAAATACTCCTATTAATCAAATTGATATTGATCCTAATTTCTATATAAAGACCTTAAGAGCAAAAGAGTAAATTTACGGAGCCTACGATCTTAAGTCAAAATATTTTATTAGAATTAGTAGAGCTTAATGTTAAAGCGGAATGAATGGTTGAAAAAGGCTGTCCATAGGACAGCCTAATAAAACAAAAAGAATGTGAGTAATTTGTTGTGGTTCTAACTTTTCACCCTTATTCCAAGACCAAATTTTGGGTTGCTCGTCTTTTGACCTTTTGCATCATGATAATAGATTTGATAGGTTTCAAAAACAGCTTTCTCCTTTGGAATTTTTGCGTATGCATTATCTCCGGAGTTGTTCACCAGTTTCAGAAAATCATATGCCTTGATTGACTGGGCAGCGTCAAATGTCTGCTTATCAACGGTAGGCTTCTGAAGAATATAGTGGACAACAGTGTTGCCTTTTAAAAATAACAGCATTGCTGTATTATCACTCTCCCAACTGTAGTCGTAGTTTTGTGGAATTTTAATGCTAAGCGCTTGCTCAGTCATTTCTTTAGGGTTTATTGCCATTTGTACGACTAATGTGTCCCAGTCGAAACAGTTAACTTCATCTCGAACGTTTATTATTTCACCTACTTTGTTATTTGTATTAATTTTAGGAGAAAGTTTTTGTTCAAGCTTTGTTAAGCATTCCGTGTTGGTCTGTGCATGGCAGGAAAATGTAAGAGATGCTAATAGTATTAGAATCAAAAAATTTAGCCTTTTTATTCTCATTTTATGGGTGGGTTTGTATTTGTCCGCTTGCTACTGCTGCATTAAAGTCATTTATGAACTGCTGCATGTTGTTATCAGGATTTCCGTGCTGTGAAAACCAATTGAACCCCCAATCATTATTATGCAGATCCATTGTATTATCGTTTCCTGGATTTACGGTTTCATGAAGGGTGTGAAATTCTTTAGCTTTATCCAACCCGATATCTGCGGCATCCATTGCTGACCACATCGCATGTCTTAATGCATCATAGACATTGTCAACCTGTCCTTTTCCATATTGAGCTGCCAATGCTGCATTATGGCGCATCTTATCACGATCTGCCCCTGATGTGTTTAAAAGTAGCCACAGGACTTCTCTGGCTGTAGGGGTTTCTAGAATTCCATCAGCCTCACTTGGGTTACTGCCATCTGGATCACCGCCTCCATCGGGAGGAAACGGGTCATCACCATCACCCCCATAAGGAGGATCATCATCATCCCAGGTTGGAGGGTTGCCATCGTCGTTCCCGCCGGGATCATTACCGCCGCCATCATCTCCTCCGGGAACAGTAATAATGACTTCCGGAATTTCATGTTCGCTCTGTCCGCCTTCAAGACCTCCCTTGAATGCATACAATTCATTTTCTGTCAACAGTTCCAATGTACTGTTGAGCTCGAGTACTTTCGAGTTTCTCATGTATTTAAATTTTAAAAAGGTTATTAGTTTTGGTTAATAATCCGGCCCTTGCCGTCAGTATGGATAGGGGCAATAATACTATCAATGCAGTTTTCTTTTTTGCGGTGAGACCATGAGAAAACTTTAATGTATTTGTCCCAATTTTTATACATTTTTTGTAGAATCGATTCATGATTATGGGGAACAAGGATAGGAGCTTTATAAAGTTCATAAGCCTTTCCTGGAAAGTAATCGGTAGTTAATACCTCATACCCGTCTGAAGTCATATATAAATTTTCTCCTCTCCGAAAAAGCAGCCAGATGTCCACAAATGGGAATGTGTAATCATAACCTTCCTTGTATTCACCATCTTTATAGAAAAATTTGTAATACTCAGATCTTGTTTTATGCCAGATACGCTTTGTAAATTTGATCATATTGTCATTTTCCACTGCACGAAGTAGAAGCTCAATTTCATTCTCATCCATGCATAAGTCTATATCATCATCCCATGGCATAATATCATCATGTCTTATGATCCCCAGAAGCGTTCCTGCATGAGCAAAAAGGCTCAAATCAAGTTCCTTTGCTTTTTCACCCAGGTATTTGAGTATTTCTACTGCCTGTTCTTTATGTCTTTCTTCCCATAGATTAATCTTCTTTATTTTCTCAATAAAAAACGATCCTCTACTTTTATAGACAGGGCAGTTCACCTCATCATATTCAAACCAGCCGGTGTCAATCACAAGTGTTTTTAAAGAGTTGTTAAAGGAACACTCCAGTATTTCTTCATCGATTGGCTGTTTAATACTTTTTAAGCAGTCCATCGATGTGATTTTTTCTCCATTGATGACGTAGATATAACTGCCCCAATAATAGCCCAGTCTGCTGGGGAATATCTCGTTTCTGGGGATGGTATCCTCTTGCAATTTATTGTATGGGATGATTAGATCCCACTCATTGTCAAGGGAATTGATGTCTGTACAGAGTTCTTCGTATGTATGCTTAAGTTTAACATCATTCTCCAGAATAATGCAGGGTGTTGTTATGTCATTTTTTAAAATATAGTCCCAAATAAAAATGTGGGCGGCGTAATTCTTAATGTCTGTCGGAGACATTTCAAACCCATATTTATCTTTGTGGAAATTTTGATTATAAGGTGATTCCGTTATATCGGAACTGATTTTAACTGTCTCATTGCCGGAAGTGGAGTATACGGCTCCTTCTTTAATTTGAAATATCATGTATTAGTTTTGTTTTTTGTAAGGCTTTTGCAGTAAGGTAATCGATGGGAAGTGTTATTTTTATGTTTTCATCATTGCCTTCAATAAGTTTTATGGTATATCCTTTAAACTCAACCACTGTGGCATCATCAAAAAAAGTTGATTGATAGGGCGTCTGATAAGCTCTTTTTATAATTTCAGACCTGAAGACCTGAGGTGTTTGAACAACTTTGAAATCGGTACGGTTCATGCTCCGGTTATTTTCACCATCTGTCATTCTTATAGTAGGAATCATGGGCACAATGGGAACAACAGCATCATGTTCAATTACTTCTGAGAAAGCGCGCTCAATTACCGTTTCGCTTACGAATGGTCTGACACCATCATGAATTCCGATATAGCATTCATGATCGGTAATGGTGTCAATTGCATTCTTCACGGAGTGAAACCTTTCCCTACCTCCGATGACAATCTTAATGGGCTTGAGATAATAGTATTGTTGGCATAAATTGTCCCACATTTCCAAATGAGAGTTATTAAGAACCAGGATTATGTCAAAGATAAGAGTGGGGTGGTTTAAGAAAGCATCGATGGTATGGATTAGAATTGGCTTACCATCAAGGGGAAGGAACTGTTTTGCGATTTCAGCGCCCATTCTGTTACCCTCACCAGCTGCCACAATTATAATGTATTTCTTCGTTCTCATCAATCGTTTCATTTAACTGATGTCAAAACTAGAACATAAAAATTGCACGGGTGTGAATGGATTGTGAACATTCTATTAATTGTTGAGTTATGGTTTTTTTTATATTCTTAGAGGTTATTATTTTGCAAAAAAAACTAATGATCAAAAGCTTTCCGCACGAAAGGCAGTATGATAAAATGGATTGTGGTCCAACATGTCTGAGGATAATAGCCCAACATTACGGAAGATATTATTCGTTACAATTTCTGAGGGATTTATGCAGCATAACAAAGGAGGGAGTCTCTCTGGCTGACCTGATATATGCCTGCGAAAAAATCGGAATCAAGTCTCACGCAGTACGTTGTACTTTTCAGGAATTAAAATCACAGGTTCATCTACCCGCGATTCTTCACTGGGGTGAAAGTCATTTTGTTGTTATCTATCGAATTAAGGGAGGTAAGATTTATATATCGGATCCGGCAAGGGGGAAGGTTGTGTACAGGCTGGATGAATTTCAAAGGAAATGGAAAAAAGACAATGAAAAGGGGATTGCCCTTTTGATTGAACCTGCCCATAATTTTAAAACTGTCCATATTGAAGAAGTCATTGAGCAGAGGAATACGCTGTTCGATTTCCTCAGGTATTTTTCAAACTACAAAAAAATACTGTTTTTATTACTTGTAGTAATGACTATAATTACGGGATTGAATTTATTTCTTCCGTTTATCTCCAGATCTGTAATCGATATCGGAGTGAACAAAAGGGATTTACAATTTATTAAGATGATCCTTATTGCTAATCTGGCGCTTATTATCTGTTCTTTTTTTTCAACGATTATACGGGACTGGATCATCCTGCAGGTTTCAAACAGAGTAAGCGTTAATATTATTTCAGATTATCTATCGAAGCTTTTAAAACTGCCTTTCAGTTTTTTTGAGAATAAACATCCGGGAGACATTCTGCAACGGGCCCATGACCATGAAAGAATAAGAAGTTTTATTATGGGAAATTCTTTGAATATTATTTTTTCTCTTTTATCATTTTCTGCTTTCATTTTTGTTCTTGTGATTTACAGCATTCCCGTTTTCCTCATTTTCATAGCGGGTACTGCAATTTATCTTACCTATATATTTCTTTTTTTTAAAGCCAGAAAACAGGTTGATATGAATTATTTTGCTTTAATGGGCAAGGATCAGGGATTCTGGATTGAAACGATTAATAATATTCAGGAAATTAAGATCAATAACTATGAGGTTTCCAGAAAACTGAAATGGGACGAAATACAGGCCAAAATCTTTAAGCAAAATCTACAGATGCAATCCATTACGAACAGACAGAACGTGGGAGCGCAGGTTATTGATAATCTTAAAAATGTATCAATTACTTTTTATTGTGCAGTGCTTGTGATTAATGCTAAAATGACCCTTGGAGAGCTTTTGTCCATTCAAATGATACTGGGAATGTTGAATGGTCCGATTCAGCAACTGGTTCAGTTTTTTCTGGGTTTCCAGATGGCGAAATTAAGCTTTAGTCGAATTCGCGAGATCAAGAGTTTGCCCGAAGAAGATAATTATGAAAATAACAGCTTTACGCTGCCTTCCTCGGGAACCTTAAAGTTTTCAAATGTTTACTTTCAGTATTCTGCTCGCCAGCCCTACGTATTACAGAATCTAAATTTTGTCATCCCCGAAGGAAAGACTACTGCTTTTGTGGGAGACAGCGGTAGTGGCAAATCTACAATACTAAAGCTTTTACTGCGCTTATATGAGCCTTCGGCCGGTGAAATTACAGTGGGTGAAATGAATTATAAGAACATAAGCATTTCTAACTGGAGAGATCAATGTGGGAGTGTTTTCCAGAACGGTAAGATATTTAATGATACTGTATTAAATAATATTGTCCTCAACACAAATAATATTGATTATAAATTGCTAAAAGATGTCGTTGATATTGCAAACATGACACAAGAGATTGAGAATATGCCTTTGGGGTACAAAACTAAAATAGGTGAAAACGGAAGGGGGATAAGTGGTGGACAAAAGCAGAGAATACTTATCGCAAGAGCTTTATACCGAAATCCGAAATATATATTTCTGGACGAGGCGACCAATGCACTTGATTCAATCAATGAAAAAAATATTGTTCATTCTCTTTCCGGAGTATTCGTTAATAAAACGGTTGTAATTGTTGCCCATCGTTTAAGTACCATTATGGACGCAGATCAGATTATCGTAATGAAAGACGGTAGGATTATAGAAAGAGGAAATCACATGACCCTTATGAATCAAAAGGGACATTATTATAAGCTTTTTGAAAGTCAAATAAATGTTTTAAATGGAACCGAGAAATTACATACAGAGACCACCACAGCCTAATTCGGAGGAAATTACTTTTCTAGTTTCACGAATACCGAGTAATATCAGTATACGGATTTTTGTTTTGATTAGTTTACTTCTATTAGTACTTATCAGCGCCTTATTTGCGATAAAATATCCAGATTCTTATAAAGGGTCTGTCACGATCGTGGCAGATAATCCATCCATATCTCTTGTGGCCAATCATCAGGGGCCGGTAGTTATTTTGAAAAAAGACCACGAAGCTGTTAATAAAGGAGATATTGTCGCTTATATTGAAAATGAGGCCTCTTTTCAGGAAATGTTAGTGTTGGAAAAAACAATGCTAAATTTTAATGCGGATACAGATTTTGCTTCATTTTACCAGGCACTTCCTAAAATAGTTCATGTTGGAGAGATTAATAACAACTATTTTACTTTCCTTAATGCCTTACAGCAATATGTCCTTTTTTCCAAGAATGACCTTTATGACAAACAGCAGAAGCTTTTAGATAATCTTGCAAGTAAACAGGAGAAGGAGCTGAACTTACAGAAGGGCAGGGTTGAACTGATCAATAAGAATGACAAATTGGGGTACAATAAGCTTAGAAGAGATTCCGTGCTTAGGGATGCCCAGATCATTAGCCAGCAACAATTCGAAGATACAGAGCAAAACTATCTCAACGCGCTGCAATATAATAATACGACTAAACAGGAGATTCATAAACTGGATCAGGAAATTCTGACTACAAAAAATAAAAGCACGGAAGCACGGATCCTAAAAACGGAAAAAGAGGAAAAACTTATCTCCGACTTATACAATAGCTATAATGATCTTATTAATAAAATCAGGGCTTGGAAAAGAGCTTTTTTGATTATTGCACCTGTTGGTGGAAAGGTGCAATTTTTAAGTTTTCTGAAAAATAATCAATATATAAATCATCAGGATCCCATCTTTGCGATTGTTCCCGCATCCAATAAAGTCAATGGCCAAATGCTTATCTCAGATTTTGGATTGGGTAAAATTAAACAAAGCCAGGATGTACTGATAAGACTCAATAATTTTCCCCATGAAGAATACGGAGTCATAAAAGCAAAGGTGATAAAAGTTTCGTTTTTGGGAAATACTGTTAAAACGGTAAACGGTGATGAAAAGAAGTATATGGTAGACTTGGCGATCACAGCTGCAGGCAGTACGATCCTTTCGGATGGAGTAGTTGGAGAAGGAGAAATTTTGACTGATAACAAAAGACTTTACGAAAGGGTTCTGGAAAAAGTTATTCTGAACTTCTAAAAATAATGATAAATGATTAAAATGAATCTGCTATCGATGTTTATCTTATAAAGGTATAGAGCGGGACCCTTAGGATCCCTTTGCACGTTCCAATGAGATTCCCATAGCAAAGCAATTTTTGTGAACTGCCAGAACGATCGTACGTGGAGGGCACTTTCTGCATATTTTGTTTTATTATTTATTTAGAATTAATAAAAACAATATGTCTTTGCAATCCACTTTTTTTATAAAAAAATTCAAAGAAAAATTCTATTCAAAACAAGCAATGAAAATTAATCAATGCAGTATGGCTAAGATCGCCGTCGTATTATTATATTGTTCTTATTCGTTATCCTCCAGAGTTTTCGCTGCGGTAGCCTTTATTTAATCAAATCATTTATCTATATATTCTTTTCATGTTCAGCAAAATGGTACTATCACTGGCCGGGTTGTCAATGAAGAAGGAGTACCTTTGCAAAACGTCAAAATACAGCTACTTTCAGCCGTTCGCTTCCTTTTCACAGGGTTATTCTATCGGCGATGTAGGACTTATATTGCGAAACGGTGTTTCCTTAAGCCAGATTGATCCCAAACCAGTTGTTGTCAACAATTTTGAGGTGGGTATCAACGGTAAGCTATCTGTTTGGGACTACCAGCTTACAGGTTATTATAGTACGTCTAAGAAAGGAACTAATTTTGCGGAGACTTCTGTACCTGGTAAATATGAGCTGCTCCAGGTTCTTCAGCGTATTTATGGTGTTGAATTTGTCGCAAATGTAAAACCGGTTCAATGGTTGTCTATTGGTACGGTACCGGGATACATGGACGGACGTCAGGATTTAAAGAAGGAGGGAACTTTTAAAGATAAACTTGACAATTCGATAATTTCTCCCTTCAAAATTAACCTAAATGTTGACTTTAAGCTGACCAAAGAGTGGAATGTTTATGTGCAGTTCCTCCATTTAGGTGGAAGAGACGTGTTTCCGGCAGATGTATATAATTATGGAAAATATCCAATTTCGGGGTACAATTTAGTGGATTTCCAGACGAAATATAAATATAATAATTTTACTTTTTTGTTCTCCGTTAATAACCTATTTAACACCGATTACTATCCAATACATGCCGAAGTACGTGGCGCAACCAATGAGGGGCGCTATTATATCAAGAGTGCGGGGACAATGGCCAACCTGGGAGTACAGTTCGATCTGTAGTGGCAAAAGAATTTAATTCGGCTAATATTACCATATTTACAGTAAAGACAAGACAGAAAACTTCGTATGATTACCCTATATAGCAGGGTTCTGGAAAACTCCAGGACCTTTTCAAGCATTTTCTAGTTTTTATTCGTTCTACGCTATATACAGTTAAGTGAGATATAATTGTTGCAATTTTTTTCTGACTTTTGAAACGACTATACTGATGCCCACCTAAAACTATACCTGGCACGGGCCCCGTTTTTAGATTAAAACATGAGAATTTGCAATTCTTCCCAACTGCTGAAGGAAAGGTGTTGAACTTATCACTCGTAAAGAGCCGTAAACCTAACAGCTTTTTTATGATGGTGACATGGTTAAGCGAAACAAAATACATGAGAATTGTACAAATTTGGAGTACTTGATGCTCAAGTTGTTAAAACTATATTTTCTCTTGTGTTTGAATTAAATACTAATTTTATTGTAATGCTAGAGTACATTAGCTTAGAAATACTTTTACAAGAAGATTGTAATATATTTCGTATTTTTATAGCATAAAGTTACGAAGGCAATTCTTTGAAATCAAGTGAAATGCGTAACATTACCAAATCGTTACCTTGATTTTTGTAAAACCTCGCAAACCATTATTCAATAACGTTTCTATACAGAATGTTGTACTTATATATTAAAAATAGGATATGAAGAGATAATGATTTTTTGGTGAAAATTAATATTTAATAAAATGGATTTTAAGGAAAAATATTAATTAAAAAAATACATTGAAATTACTAATACTTACGGCATGTTAATTATGCTTTATCTAAGTGCACAAAAATGTTTAAAAATATTGCTCATCATGAAATACTATTTTAATGCTCCTAAAAATGTCTGATGTTTTTAGGCATGAAAAATGATTTACTCTTTAAAATTGATTGTAATGAAAAAGAGTGCTAAAGTGCTGG
The DNA here is from genome assembly GCF_003610675.1 of Chryseobacterium sp. AG363. Classification (NCBI taxonomy): domain Bacteria; kingdom Pseudomonadati; phylum Bacteroidota; class Flavobacteriia; order Flavobacteriales; family Weeksellaceae; genus Chryseobacterium; species Chryseobacterium sp. AG363. The sequence goes on along the minus strand of NZ_RAQF01000002.1, from coordinate 1,213,996 downwards.
GCTTAGGATTATTTATTTTAGGTGTATGTTTTGTCGGGGGACAGACTCCTCAGAATTATATTTATACCTCCTCGGGAGATCTGCATGGAATTGAAAAACTGATTACCCGTAAAGATATCGGCGGAGTACAGATTGTCTATAACTGGAAAGCTTTGGAAACATCAAAAGATGTATATGATTTTTCTGTTATTGAGAAAGATCTGAATTATCTGACAAGTCTTAACAAAAAGCTATTTATCCAGCTTCAGGACAGATTTTTTGAACCACAAGCAAAATATATTCTGGAGTATGTGTTGAAAGATAAAGAGTATAAAGGAGGATTGATTCCTCAGTATGATAATCCGGGTGAAAATAAACCAGTTGGAAACGGTTGGGCTACCCAGCAATGGAATCCAGCGGTCCGAATGAGATTTCAGAAGCTGATAGGTGAGCTGGCAAAGCAATTTGACGGAAAAATACAGGGGATTAATCTTCCGGAAACAGCGATAGATATTGATATGAAAAAAGATAAAACAGGATTTAGCTGCGACCGTTATTTTCAGGCTGAATTGGAAAATTTACAATTTGCAAGAACTGCTTTCCATCAGTCTTACGTATTGCAATATGTTAATTTCTTTCCGTGTGAATGGGAAAATGATCACCAATATATGTCCAGACTGTTCGATTTTGCGTATAAAAATAATATCGGATTGGGTGGACCAGATATTGTTCCTGATAAAAAAGCACAAATGAAAAACTCTTATCCTTTTTTTAATCAGTATAAAGGAAAGCTTTCTCTTGTAGCCATGGCCGTTCAGGAGCCGACGCTGACGTATAAAAACCCGAAAACGAAAAAACCTTTTACCAAAGAAGAATTTACAGAATATGCTGAAAACTATCTTGGCGTTAATATTATTTTCTGGAGTGTGGAATCTCCCTGGTTGAGAGATCCCAGCTAAGAATTCTCCCTTATACTTTTAATAACCCTCGAAAGCCTCTTGCGGCATAATAAGAATCTGCACCATTGTGATAAGTAAATACAGTATTGTACCGTCTGTCACAGAAAATAGCTCCTCCAACTTCACGGATCTGCGGTGGTGTTTTGATCCAGCTTGAAGTCTTTTGGTCAAATTTTCCCAATTCCTGAAGTTGACGATATTCTTCCTCTGTCAAAAGTTCAATGCCCATTTCAGAAGCGGTATCAATGACATTGCTTTCTGGTTTGTTGGCTTTTCTGGCATCCCAGGCAGGATAATCATAGCATAAGCTTCGGCGTTTGGGGCTTTCCGGAGAACAGTCAACGAAAGAATATTCATCTGTTTTTTTATTATAATCTACCACGTCAGGTTCACCTTCTGTAGTTTCCATTTCGTATAAAGAACGGACCTTTTCGGGATGGGCTTCTAGTTTTTGTTGGATTTTTTCCCATTTCAGATCTTTATGACGGTTCATATTTTTTTCAAAACGGGCTTTTAGTGTTTTCAAAAGCTCGTTGATTTGTTCCTGGGTTAGTTTCTTTTTCATGTCAAATTTTATTTTTTTATGTTGATTGGTGTTGTTGGAAATCGCGAAGACGCAAATTTTATTAATAATGGTTTGTTTAAAGACGAAAGGATTTTACCTGTGATAAAATTTCTGAATCTTTAAAATTATTAATCAGTAATCGTAATTTTTCTTTCTGCAGGTCTGAAGTACCAGGAAATAATGACCAGTACCAATAATAATACCGCAGGAAAAGTTCTGCCGGCCGTATCACCAACGATAAGATGGGAAATTACAGCGCCTGACATGACAAAGAAAAATCCTGCGTAAGCCCATTCTTTGAGTATTAGTCGCTTAGGAATTAAGATGGCCATAACGCCCAGAATTTTCCAGACTCCGATGATGGTCATCAGATAAGAAGGATAGCCGAGATTAGTAAAATTGGCCAGTTCATCTTTGTTTTTCATCAGTTGGACAATGGCTGTTGAAACCATTCCCAAAGCCATCCAAAGGGTGAATATCCAATAGATGATTTTTGTTCTTTTTTGTGAGGGTTGTGGTGTGTTCATGATTGTTTTTTTATATAATTAGTCGTTTAATCCTATTCCGTCCATGATTTGTGGGATGCATTTTTCAATGCGGGCTTCACGGGTTTTAGATTGTTTTGCAGAGGAGAAGTGGAGAAGATAAGCTCTTTGTCTTCCGGGAGTTAATGCTTTAAAAGCTTCCTGTAATGCAGGATCTTGATCCAGCTTCTCCTGAAATTCTTCAGCCATTTCAAACTCTTTTGTTTTCTTCATTTCTACTTTAGCACCCGATTCTTCTATTTCAACGGCTTGAAACATATAAGAGCGAATAACTTCCTCCAAATCATTAATTTGTGCTACTTCGGTAAAACGAATCTGCCTTGCGGCCTGTACATTTTTAGACTGCTGAATCAAAATATGATCAGGATCTTTCATCAAAGCTCCTTTAAAGAAGAGAAGCGCACAATATTCTTTAAAACCATGGATCAGGAAAATATTTTTCCCTTCATAGGTATAACAGGGACAGCCCCATTTTAAATCTTCTACAAGCTCAGTACTAAGGGCAATAGCTCTTAATTTTTCAAATTCTTCCTGCCATTGTCCGGCATTTTCGAAGAAAAAATTAACTTTTGGATTCATGAGTTCTGGGTTTATGTGTTTGAGGGTTTGAGAGTGGGAGAGTTTTGGGTTACGGGATGTGGGATTCGGGTTATTTTGGGGTGTGATTTGAGTTATTCAGGTTTGAGGGTATTAGAGTGGGAGAGTTTCGGGTTTCGGGATGCGAGTTATTCAGGGTAGTTTATAAAACTCGCACCCCGCACCTCGAAACACGTATCCCATATCGTCTATTATCTCTTCCTCTCACCACCCAACAATTCCTGCAGACGATTATGCGCCATATTAATACCCTGTGCAAAAGGCATTTTCAGGTGCTGGTCTCTAAAGTCTACAGATTTATAAATGGTTTGGATTGTGATTTTGCTGGTGGTGTCCGTTAACTTTTCAAATTCTAAAAATTCCATCTGAACCGGAAATGGGGTGTTTTCCATCTGGAAAGTTCTTATAATTTTTTCATTCTGAACAATGTCATGAATAGTTCCATTGGCACTGAAAACCACATCGCCCTGAGGGTTTGATGTTTCAAAGCGGTAACTTCCATGTTGTTTGTTTTCGAAATGGGTTACTTTCGTTCCCATCCATTGTTCGAACAATTCAGCTTCTGTATACGCCTTGAAAAGAAGTTCTACGGGAAGGTCAAATTCTCTGATGATGAAGATTTCCTGTTTGCCGTCTTCTGCCTGGATTTTTGTTTTAAGTTCCATATTTTGGGTTTTGGTTTTGAGTTTCGAGATGCGAGATCCGGGTTTTTGTGTTACGAGGTTCGAGGTATTTTAAATTGCAATTCATTTATCCAATCTATCTTGAAACTTTGTACCCCGAAACATGTATCTCGCACCTCGCATCACGCTTCTTTATTCTGATACGCTTTCATCACACTTTCCAGCTTGTTGAATTTCTCATCCCACATGTTGCGGAAGGGTTCTATAAAATCGGCTATTTCTTTCATTTTATTGGGATTTAGGTGATAGATAATTTCTCTGCCGTTTTGTTCAGATCGCAGCAGTTCACATTCTGTAAGGATCTGGAGATGTTTTGAAACAGTGGGTCTTGCCGTATCAAAATTGGAGGCAATGGCTCCTGCTGTCATCGAGTGTGTCGCTACTAACATCAATATAGATCGTCTTGTAGGATCTGCTATCGCCTGAAATACATCTCTTCTTAAATTCATCGTGTAGTTATTTGACTACAAATATATGTGTAGTTATTTAGCTACGCAAATATTTTGTAATAAATTTTTGATTATAATGAAAAAAGCTCAACAATATAAGGTAATACATTGTTGAGCTTTGAATTTTTATAGGAGAATAGGGAAGTATGCTTAAGATCTTACTTCCAGATCTTCAACGATATTTATCGCTTCCTGCAGGTAGAGGTCTTTTTGCAGATTTTTAATCCATACCTCCGATTTATTTTTGAATGCGGCGTCATTTTTCTCTCTTTCAATATCTTTTGGATACATGGTAAATGTAAGACCACTTTCTAATGTTTTTAATACTTTGAACTTATCATCCTGAGTTTTTCTCTGCTTCATCAGGTCGCTGTATTTTTGTATGCTCAAAGGTACTGTTTTTTCCTTACCCAGATTTTCTTTCCATTGAGCGTATTCAAGTAATAGCTTATAATTATCGTTTTTAGCAATTCTCTCTGCACTTACTTTCTGCAAAGCCTGAATATTGAGAAAGTTTTGTTTATTGAAGCTAGTCCCCTGTATTTTATCCCAGGCTAATGCATAGTCATCATATTTTTCACCGATGTCTGCATAAGAAAAGATATCTTTCATCTGGATATCTGAGCTTACACCTTTTCTCTGGGTAGACTCTCCGGTGATTCTGTAATATTTCTGAATGGTTAGTTTTATGGAACCAAAATCTTCCTCCGTATTTAAAAACCTGTTCAAATCTACAAATACCTGTACCGTTCCTTTTCCATACGAAACAGGAGAACCCATGATAACTGCTCTTCCATAATCCTGCATCACACCGGCTAAAATTTCTGCTGCGGAAGCAGACAATTCATTCTGCAGAATTACCAGTGGGCCGTTCCAGATGGGAACTTCATTTTTATTTTTTAATGTGGTAATCTTTCCATTTCCATCTTTTACCTGTACATAAGGGCCTGCATCCATGAAAAGTCCCATAATATCACCAACTTCCGTTAAAGAACCGCCAGAGTTCCCCCTAAGATCCAAAACAATTCCCTGGATATTTTGTTCTTTAAGTTTGATGATTTCTTTTTTAATATCATCAGAAGCATTTCTGCCGTCCTTATCTTCAAAATCCGCATTGAACTTGGGTAGATTAATAAGCCCGTATTTTTTATCGGATGCATTGATGATAATACTTTTAGCGAAAGTATCTTCAATCGATATTTCTTCACGGATAATGGTCACATCCTGAATCGTTCCGTCCTTTTTCTGTACGGTTAAAGTGATTGGCGTTCCTTTTTCACCTCTGATTAATTTAATGGCTTCGCTGGAAAGCATATCCACAACGTTTACAGGATCAGTATCGGGAGTAGATTTTATTTTTAAGATCTTATCACCTTCAGTCAGCTGCTTGGTCTTCCATGCCGGAGCTCCAATGGATAATGTACCGATATAGAGGTTTCCTTTCTTTTCCTGAATTACGGCGCCTATCCCGATGATTTTTCCTTTGAAGTCCATATCAAAATCTTTCTTTCCCTGCGGTGAATAATAATTGGTATGAGGATCGAAAATATGAGTATACGCATTGATATATACAGTAAACCAATCCATTTTTTGCCTTTTCCTGAATCTGATAAATTTTTCTTCCAGAAGATCTTTCACATTTTCTGTCGCTTTTTTTATCTTTTCATCCTGGCTCAGCACTTCAGGCTTACTGGTGTTTTCTTTATTGTTAGAACCTTCCTTCTTCTTTTCTTCGCTTTTCCTGTTCATGGATTCTATCTCCTGCAGAATATTGTATTTCACATACTTCCTCCATTCATTGTACTGCTGCTGTTTGTTGGCTGGTGCATTTTTCAGTTTAGGTTCCAAAGTCAGTATTTCATCTTCTTCCAGATTGATGGGTTTACTGAAGATATCCTTCGTCATTTTATCAATTTCATCAATCCTTTGATACAATTTATCGACTGTCAGTTTATAAAAAGTCAAATCTCCCGTGTTCAGATAATCATCCAGTTTGGTTTCATATTTACGAAACTCATCCATATCAGATTGCAGGAAATAGGTTTTTGTAGGATCTATAGATTCAAAATACTGTTTATACACTTCTTTTGAATACGCATCATTAATAGGTTTGGGGCTGTAATGCAGATAAGACAAAATATTCTTTGTATTGACCATGATGATCTGCATCTTTTCTTCTTCATTGAGAGGAGGACGAAAACCGAACACGAAAAATGTAAGCGGAAGAAGAAGTAATAAACGAACGGCTCTAAAATTTTTCAACATATCTATGATTGTGCTTTTAATTGAAAACTATGCTTTTTTATTGCTATTAATTGATGTATTTTCCCATTTGATGATTGAAAATAGTAGCAAATAAGAGTTTTCAATATACTTTTATAAAATCACGTGAATGTATGAAAAATATTGATAATAAGTAGTTAGGGAGGAGTATTTTAAGATAAGTTTAAGGTTTGAAGGGCTAGAGTGCTATCAATATAGATTGTATCGTAGGATCTACTATCAACTGAAAAACTTTTCTTCTTAAATTCATTGTGTAGTTATTTATTTATGCATTTTTTTATTGTTTTGATTTGAATAAAGATATTTTAAATAAAAAATAGGGTGAAGACTCTACCTTCACCCCTAAAAACTGTAAAAGTTTTAATGGGGCTTGTGTGTGATAGTTACCATGATACTATAAATTATGGCTTTTAAGAGTAATTTTTTTGAAAATATTATGCTTCTTATCAAAATCAAATGCTACATACATTAATTCCTCAGAATTAGCAGTTGGAAACCTAACTAAATAAATCTGTTTTGTACGTTCCTGATTTTTAATGAAATCAATAATTCTAAATAACATAAACAAGTTATTCGAAAACTAATATTATAGAAAAATCCTCACTTCTAAAAGTAAGGATAATATTGGATAGCTGAAAAATATTCTAAAACTAACTTGTCAGATCAAGTTATGGCTATTATGTAACATAATTATTAAAAAAATCGAGTTGTCGATTATCAAAATATTTTTTAAGATCATTTATGAATTTTTCTCTAAAGTCTATATTTTCAATTTCTTGTCCAAATAAATTAAATTCTTCAATTTTAGGTTTTTCTACAACTAATAATGAATATTTATCAGGTCCTCTATATTGCTCTCTTAATTGCATTAATAATCTTCCTAAAGCGTTTTGTCCTATATAAATTGAATTATCTTTATTAGGAATTGCTCCCCAATAATTATCCTTATTTGAATTTTCAACAATATTCAAGTCTTTGGATGAATCTAAGATATATCCGAAAGTTATAAAGTGTTGAGCAAGTTTAATATTAAGGCACCATTTCATAACTTTTAGCTTTATATCGTCCCAATCTTCTCTGCTATTTCTCTTGTTTGCATTACTAATCATTTTTACTTTCATTGGGCTCCTTTCAGAAATAATTTCTTTTTGTAACTCAATCAAATGAGGAAATCTACAACATTGATATAAAGCCTCAGTATTCAATATTTTAGTATTGTTAACTAATAAAGGGAATTTCATAGACATATTGGATAATTCACCGTAACTATCATTATTTTTTTTAAAAATGATTGAGTTTGTAGGATCATATGCTCTGATATGTTCTATAGGAATATCATATTTTCCTTTTATTTCCATTTTCTTTTTTAGTATTCTATATAATTTCTTCTAAATAAAGGTGTCCATCCATGATGCCCGTACCAAAAAATAAGAGGAGTATTATAAGGGGCATTTCTCCAAGTAAAAAATAAAGTTCCAAAGCCTAAACTATTTTCAAGTCTTAGTCCATATCCCAAGGGTCTTGCTCTGGCGTTATCTAGTAAACCTTCTGATCCATTGTAAATATCTATACAAATTTCTGAAATAATTTTTTCATATCGTTCTCTATTTTCTTTGCTGGAATATAATTTTTCTTCATCTGGTATATCATCAGGTCTATAATAGAAATCTTCTTCTTTATAATAATTTGATGTATTTAGTTTGTTTTTTATTTGATTTTCACACTCTTCAACCTTATCAGATTTATTTGATTCGCTTAAGATAAAAAAATTGAACTTACAATTCTCTTCAAGGGTATTATCTATTTCCAAACCACTATTCCAAGAGTAATAAATGTCTAGAGAGCGTTTTAATCCATGTCTTAATCTACTTATTACTTTATATATATTTTTTTTATGTAGACAAAAAAAACTTAAAAGAAGCTTAGCATCATTTTCTATAAAAACTTCTAAATTAGTTTTACCATCAATATTTTTTTCAAAGAAAAAACCTTTTGAAGTTTCGGTATTGTTTGCTAAGCCTTTATAAAGTGTATCTCCTGTACATAAAACATCGTCAAAATATAAATAGTATTTAGCTTTTATATTCAAGTGATTACTTAAATCAAAATTAAAGTGTTCATTACAAACTTCATAAAGTAAATTTAATAAAATTTTTTGACTTTTTCCTTCAGGTTGATGATCTATTATTCTTACTTCCTCTAAGAAATCCTGTGGTGTAGCAAAATTATGCTTCTCATATAGAAATTCAATTCTATTTTTAATCAAAAGCTTGGCATTTTCTAATGATAAATAGCGGTGCTTCATTAAATGTGTTGTTTCTTCTAGGATAAATTCTCGATCTTTTTCATGAAACTGATTTATCCACTCTTCAATGAGATCTTGAGACATTAATCCGTCTTCTATTCTATAGTCTTTTATTTGCTCAAAAAGATTTGATATTTTTGTTTTCATTTAATTTGTAGTTTGTTATAGTTATTTAGTTTTATTGTTTAAATATTTACTTCTTCTCAATCAACCTCTCCAACTTCTCAATCATCTCCCTCTGCTGCTCCAGCATACGTTCATAAAGTTCAACCATCTTATCAAGAGGATTAAAAGTACAATTAAAATAACCAGAGTTGTTAGCAACTGAACCTTCATGAAATGTATTTGCTATAATATTCACAGCCTGTTCCTCATCAAAATTCTCAATCGCTTCTGCAGGAACTTTCAATATTTGAGCTACCTGCACCAGAATATCAGATTCTACGGTTTCTTTTTGTTCTAAAAGGGAGATTTTCTTCTGATTCCAGTCATCACCCAGTTCAAAAGCCAATGCTTCCTGTTTAATTCCCAGCATTTCGCGGAAACGCTTTATATTTCTACCCTGATGTATTTTCTTATTTTGCATATCTGTGTAACTCATAATAACAAATATAAAGCTTTAGATCAAAAAAATAAAGCGCTGTTTTAAAATAAATACTATTCTAAAATATCTCTCTTTCAGAATAAAATATCCTTTCCTCAGATGGTTTATCCTTCTTATTATCCCTTCATTTGTAGAAAAATAACACCTATGAAAAGAAAAAGAAGAATGAACAGCAGCAAATATAATGAACTGAACAATCGTTACCTTACGGTTTTCCTCAAATCATTTTCAAGAGCGTATGGCAAAATAGTGTACTTCCCCGAAATAAGAATAGCAGGGAAGTGGGTACAGCAATGTGGTTTTAAGGCAGGAGATAAAATATTGGTTACGGTGAGCAGAAACCAGATTATCCTGGAAAGGGAAGTGGATTATGAGGGATCAGTATGATTTCTTTGATGGTTTCTCGCAGATTTTGGAGATTATGCAGATCTTTTTAGAGTTATAATCTGCGATATCTGTTTGATCTGCGGGAGATTTTTAGATTGTTTATTTTATAAAAATACCGATATACTTTCCATTGTATTCTACTACGGTCGTTTCTATGTTTTTTTTGATACAAAAATCCTGATAAGCGGAATTGTCACCAATATCATCACTAATAAAGACTGCGCCAGGCTTCAATCTTTTATAAATCTGATGGTAAGCCCACATTCTTCCGTGGTAACTTTTGTCAGAATCATAGTGGAAAACATCAAAAGAGGAAACCTTTTTAAAAATTTTAGGTAATGATTCTCTGTCTGCAAAACGGAATAACTGCCAATACTTTTTAAGGTTTTCAGGAACAACATATCCTACATATTGATCACCATCCTGAGCAAGATAAGGCATATCTGAGCTGTAGAGTGTACCATTTCTTTGTTGAAGGGAAAGCAATATGGCCAGAGAAGACCATCCATACGCCACACCTGTTTCCAGAACGTTTTGTGCTTTGGTAAATTCACAGGCGTAATAAATAAGCTCCAGAGCACCAGGTCCACCCATTGTAATAGGACATTCTTGTTCTTTTAAACTGGCTTTTTCCAGAATATCAGCAAAGGTAGATCTGAATTGATCAGTATTCATAGAAAAAAGTCGGGAAACCGCTTCTTTTTGGGAAACTGCTATGGAGGCAGCCCAGGAATTTGTTTTTGCTTTTCCCTTGAACGGACTTCTTCTGCTTACCGTATTTTTAATGATTTTTCTGCCCAGTTCAGGATAAAGAGCAGGTCTTTTAAGATAAGCTACAAATGTTTTGAGAACTGTTGACATTTCATTGATTGTATTAAGGTTACAAGACAAATGTATCTTATTAAAAACCATATTGCATTGAGGCAATATTAATTTTGAGAGTAAATCTGTTTAAGATTTTTTAATAAACAGAGTCCGGTAATCAATCAGTGAAAGATCTTATTTTGATGTGAATGTTAAGTTTTAAAGCATTGATTTTCTTTGTTTTAAAAAGAACCAAGGATGATTACTAAACGTGCTGGGAGCTTCGTTAGCAGATTTTGGTGATTAGGCAGATGTTTATACAATAATTTGCGGGATCTGTTTGATTCGCAAAAGATCATATTCTTTGATTTCAGCTGTTTAAAGGAGAAATCATTTCTTTATACTTTGGGAAGAGTTTTTGTTTTTTTCTTTACAAAAATGTCTGTCCAAAAATATATGGAGTACGGTCATAAAAATGGCGATACTATTCTGCTTTTTCACTGGGTAGGTATTTGGTTTTCGTTAACACACTAAAAAGTGTGTTGTTTGCAAATGTATAAAATAATTGGATAAACAGAAAGAAAAATGAGACGAAATTATTCTGATCATTTTTAATAGTCTAATGCTGTGGAAAATGATACTCAGGAAATTGCCTTATCTTTGAGGTTTCTATGCCTTCCGGCATTAATCAATAGTATTCGAAAATGAAATTTTTATTAGACCTTTTATTCCGTGTTGTTCAGCTTTTTACAGAACCTTATTTCTTAGTATTTCTTGCGGTAGTCATCATTGCTCTGCTCAAAAGAAAAAACAAACGCAAAAATCTGAGAATAGGAGTTGGCTTTTTTGCCGTTTTAATGATCATTTTCATAGGAAATGGCTTTCTGGGAAAACTGACTTCCGGATATCTGCAGAAAAATTATGTGGGTACAATTGTGACTAAAAATAAACCTCCTCAAAACCCTGTTATTGTTGTATTGGGAGGTGGAATTGTAGATTTTGAACACACAGAAAAGCTGCATACCATGTCTTATTCCAGAATGGTAACGGCTTATCAGTTGTATCATGAATACAAGACCAATAATCTGCCTTGTAAAATACTGATTTCCGGAAAGGGAAGAGGACACAAAAGTGAAGCAGAATTATTCAGCGAAAATTTTAAAAGAATGGGAGTATCAGATGCTGATATCATAAAAGAAGATAAAAGCATGAACACATATGAAAATGCAAAATATTCCAGCAAGATCTTACAGCAGATGGCTCCTTCTGATGTATACCTGGTTACTTCCGGGTTTCATATGAAAAGGTCTATGGCTTTGTTTCAGACATTTGGATTAAACCCGGTTCCTCAAGCTTCAGATATTATAGATACTGAAATTACTGTATTTCCTAACAGTTATAATGCAGCATTTACTTTTGTGATGCTCAAAGAAGTGTTGGGAATATGGCAGGTGCAGCTGTATAACAGCCTGGGATTGAATGGATAGTTATTTAAAACTATGATATAAAAACCGGACACTTAAACTAACTTAGGTGTCCGGTTTTGGTTTAAAAAGCTTTGATTTTTATTTTGTTTTCTTAATAGAAATTGCCGTCTGCAAAACCACAGAAGCAATAATAAAGACCAATCCTATATAAAACGAAAGATTCACTTCTTTGCTTTCTCCGAAAAATAAGAACGCCATAATAATAGCATACACAGGCTCCAGATTGTATGTTAAGTTAACGGTAAATGCCGGAATTTTCTTCAAAACCTCTGCAAACATTACATATAAGCCAACAGTACAAAAAAGCGATAAAACGCCCAAATAAGCCGTGTTTTTTAAGTCAGGAACTATGCTATCTGACTGAAAATAGAGGAGATATACGGGCAAAAACGCTCCCCAGCATAAAGTACCGGCAATCATCTGATAATAGTTGATGATTTTGGTATCAAAATGACTCACCAAACGTTTGTTATAAATCGTATACAAAGCCCCGAATGCCGATGAAAAGACGCCTAGTATAATCCCAAGCTGATAGGAAGTATCAAAGTGAAATATTAAACTGATTCCTACAATCGTTAACGTACTGAGAAGTAATTCTGAAAGCTTGAATTTCTCCTTATCAATAACAGGTTTGAATACCGCGGTGAAAAAACTTGTCAGACAGTAACACACTACACCAATGGATATATTGGCATATTTTATACTGGCATAAAAAAGAAGCCAATGTAATGTAAGTAGTAATCCTGCCTTTGAGATCTGAATTTTTCCCCGCAAAGTAATATCCGTTGGGATTTTCAAGAGCTTTACAATAAAGAACAAAATAATAGAGGAGAAGAGGAGTCTGTACCAGACCAGTAAACCTTCGTTAAGAGTGATCAATTTCCCGAATACACCTGTAAATCCGGCCAAAATTACGGCCAGATGTAATAATAAATATGATTTTTTCATTTGAGAATGAACTGTAAAATTGGAATTAATATTTTTGTTAGAATGTGAAGCACGGCAAAACCGATCGTTAATAAGTTAACGACATGAGTATGCTTCAAATTAAATTGAAAATATTAAGGTGCCGGAGGAGGCAGACAGTTCGAGCGGTTCATATTGATCTGTTGAATGTCAAATATAGGGAAAAATATTTTGAAAGTTTACATAAAAAATACATTGAACTTGTGTCCATCCGGATCTGCAAATACAAAACCGTAGTAATTTTCTCCAAAGCTCTCAGGCTCTGAAACAATGGTTCCACCAGCATTTTTTACTTCTTCAGCCCATTCATCCACCTGGCTTTTGCTTTCTGCAGAAAGGGTGAATATAATTTCGTTGGAGCTTTGAGGATCTCCAAATTTCATGCTTTTCAGGTTGTTTTCTATGATATTTTTTAAGAAAAAGTGAACAACCAATTCATTTCCAGCCATAAAAAAACTTACCAGCTCATTGGAACTGTGTGGGCTATTAGGTCTGAATCCCAGTTCAGTATAGAATTTCTGTGTGCGTTCGAGGTCGGTTACAGCCAGATTGGCCCATATCATTTTAGGTTTCATACTATTTTATTTTTTGGTTAGGATAAAGGTATTCTGTTTTTACAGAAGAAAACCTGCCATGTGGCAAGATTTTGTATTTTTAAGATCAGTATGAGACTTTGAATGGTTTCAATTTAACATAATGTAATAATGAATTATAGTGCATGAATAAGAGTATTGTAGATAAAATTAAGCAGTTAGGAGGAAATACAGAGGGTTTGCGTGCTGATAAAAGTTTTGTTGAAAACTGGAAGAGTATTAGTTTCAGTCATCATCTTTATGACAAAGATTGGGATGTTTATGGGATCGATCAGTATTATGAGCAGTACAAAGATTTGTATATAGAGGATCAGAAAATTTTTTATAAGAACTTACTGGAACATTATTTTTCTAACCATGAATTGCCGTACGGTCAATATTTTTTCAAAGATTGGATTTTCACGCCCTTTAAAGAAAATATAGAGGATTATGAAGAACTGGATGGACTTGTAGATGAATATGAATTAAAAAAAATCGTACAAGGCAAAGAGATGGATTTTATCTGTATATTTTATTCTTATGGATATCCTGATCATTTTTTTGTTTGTGCAACAGATCCTGACCAGAATAATCCAACAGTCTACGGAACGGATCATGAAATGTATTTTCAGGAAATTGAGAATGAAGGAAAACTGGAAGAGTTTCTGGATCGTTTTATGACCCAGAAAGAGTTCTTAGAAACGGTTAAAGAATATTTGGCCAGGAAAATGACAGAATAAGAGATTCTCAGGCGGTTAGTTACTCTACTTCTAGGCTATAATAAAAATCCTATAATTTATATTATGTTAAATTGCATGTTATTTGGGTTTCAAAGATTCACAGAACATGTTATTATATTTCATGATTTTATACTTTCGGCCATTGCATCAGATTTTCAAGTATAATAAACTCTATCTTCCGCAACTGCTTATATTTTCAGATAAATCATCTTAAATCCAGAAAGTTTTTAATCCCTTACGTTTCTTATAAAATAAATGGCAGATTAAGGAATCTTTTAATTGAGCCTTAATCCGCCACTTGTGCCAACTGCTGTAATCAGATGGTTTTCTATTTATTTAATTTTTCTAATTCGGGTAATTCTCTTTTATATTTTTCAACGTCCCAAACCAAATTCCAATTTTTAACATAGTTAGAGATTGGATCTAAGCCAACTTCTGTTCTTCTTTTATCTACATTGTCAGGATCAGTTAAAGGTAAAATATAGTAAGTATTATTACTTTGATTGATTCCTATTTGGCTTCCGTAGATTTGTTTTCTGCCTTCGCGAATTTCTATTCTGTCAATTAACAAAGCTAAAGAACCTGGACTTGCATTTCCTTTTTTTACCGCTTCTTTCATCATGGGTAAATATTTTTTTTGCGTTTCCAGATCTGAATGTTGAATGACAAGAAATAATGCACTATTGGCTTGCGCGCCTACTTTGTCTTTACCCACCCAGCCTTTTTCATCTAATATTTTTTTTACTTTTATTAAGTTAATGGAGTCTTTCTGATTGGTTATTTTCCAAAGGTCATTTATTTCTTTAGAATTTGGGCCAAATTTTTTTTGAGTTTCACTCATTTGTACTCTATATTTCTGGTCTTCATCAAGAATTGCCAATAACTCAGCCTGCAGGGGTTTGTCATAATTTGCTTCTATGGCTGCTAATTTTTTTTCTAACTTTTCAATGGTTTTCCCCCACTCTTTTTTTGAATGCAAATTTTCTAAATCAGTATCAGAATTTAAGTGCTTTAGGTTGGTCCAGCCTTTTTCTATTGATAAGTTCAGCCATTTAAATGCTTGTTTTGTATTTCCCGCTAAAGAAGATGAACATGCACCATTATATAAGTGACTTGGATTTTCGCTTTCGATTTTAAAAGCTTTATCATATAAATCTGCAGACATTTTATACTCTTTTGATTCATATAATTGATTAGCTTCACTTATTAATTTTGAATATTCCTGAGCATTAACGCCTGAGAATAAAAATAGTAATAACAAAGTATAAATAGTATTTCTCATGTTTTCTGTATTTAATTCTTAAATCTTAGATGGTTATTATTCTACTAATATAAAATTTATTTTGATGATTGAATTGTTAAGAGATCATAAAAAAGAATTTATACTAGGTTTTCGTAGGATTGATGAATTTTTTGTTTTTTAATTAAATAATCATATTGAATACCTATTTGTAAGAATTTTCTTCATGAATAAAACGATCTCTTCAAGTTCTTTCTCATTCTTTGAAGCAAAACCTAATCGAAAAGCATTCTCTTCTTCATCTATTCGTTTGATTTGCAATTGTAAAGGAGTTTTCAATGTATTAACGCTGTAGGGATGTTTGAGCTGTATCCAAACCGACAGGCCGCCGTCTGGTAAGGTAAAAGAGATATAAGGGCTCAGATGCTGTTGCAAAAGTATATTCAGATGATCTCTGCGTTGATGGTAAGACTTTTTGGCTTTCTTCAGATACCTTCCCAAATCACCACTTTTAATCAATTCTGCTAATGCATTCTGCATATATCCATCCCCTCCTACATCAATTGCTTTTCGTAAAACAACAGCTTCCTGAATGAAATTTTTAGGAGCAACCATAAAACCAATACGAATGGAAGAACCCAATATTTTTGAAAATGAACCAATGTAAATGACATTCCCCTTATGAGCTCCACTTGCCAAAGGTAAATATGGTGAGGAGGAATAATGATAATCATAATCGTAATCATCCTCAATAATAGCAAACGAATATTGATTGGAAAGCTCCAACAGTTTCATTCTCCTTTCAACGCTCAAAGTGACTGTTGTAGGATAATGATGATGAGGAATGAGGTATACAGCAGTTATTTTTTTCTTTTTACACATTTTTTCGAGAGCATTAATGTCCAATCCGTTTTCGTCTACAGGAACCTCTATTACAGATGCTTTTGTTTTCTCAAATGCACTGTTCGCAATAGGATATCCCGGTTTTCCGGAAACAATAATGTCTCCATCCTGGAAAAGCAACTGAGCCGCCAGATAGATGCTCATTTGTGCGCCATGGGTAATCAATAGGTTATCAGCGGAAATATTCAGCCCTCTTGTTGCAGATAGATATCTCGATAGCTCTTCTCTTAGTTTTAATGTACCTTGAGTTGTCCCAACAACTGCTTTTTTAATGCTAAAGCTTCTTGATGTATAGCTGCGGTAAATTTTCAACAGTTCATCTATAGGAGAAAGGCGAATATCGGGATGCCCATCATCAATGAAAATCTCAGGAAGAACAGTCAGCTCCTGCTGTGACGGATCTTTCTTTGATAGATGAATCGGAAGGTCGAAATTATTTTCATAGGATAAAGATGAATTTTGAGCGTTCCACTTTTGAGGTTGTAGAGTTGGAATACGCTCAGATACTCTGACCTGTTTCCGGGGAATAATCAGGATCCAATCCTGGGCATTGAGTTCTTCATATGCAGCGATTACCGTCTTACGATGCACACCCAGTGTTTTTGCAAGTTCTCTGGTACCAGGAAGAGTCATTCCGGCCTTTACATTACCATTTCTTATTGCATTAATAATAGAAATGGCTATCTGTCTGTAAACAGGAAGCTTTTTTTCTTTATCAATAGTGATGATATGTTCAAACGGAAACATTCTGGACTACTCTATATGTTTAATCTGGTATACAAATGTAGTCCAAATTACCTATAATTTTGCCCTGTAAATCAAATAATTTTTAATTAAAAGTATGATAGCTGTAATATTTGAAGTCGCTCCTGAAGAAGGAAAAAAAGATGAATATCTGGATATAGCGAGATCCCTAAAGTCAGAACTGGAAGTGATTCCTGGATTTATTTCGATTGAACGGTTTCAAAGTCTCGTAGATCCCCGAAAAATCCTTTCCCTGTCCTTTTGGAAAGATGAAGATGGTATAAAAGAATGGCGCAACAGAACCACTCACAGGAAAGCACAACAGGCAGGACGGAATTCTGTGTTTGAAGATTACAGATTGCGTGTAGCTTCCGTGATACGGGATTATGGGATGTCTGAAAGACAGGAAGCCCCTGCGGATAATATCTTTTGAAATAACAGTAAAAAAATAAAAATGATTACGTATCAAATTGAAGAGAAAATTGGAATAGAAGAATTTACTCAGGTGCTGGTAAACTCTACATTAGGAGAAAGACGTCCGGTAAACGAACCGGAAAGAATAACAGAGATGCTGCAGCATGCCAATCTTATTGCAACTGCCCGGGATAATGGTAAATTGATTGGAATATCAAGATCATTAACTGATTTTGCATTCTGCACTTATCTTTCAGATCTGGCGGTTGATGAGAATTATCAAAAGAAAGGCATTGGAAAAGAATTAATCCGATTGACAAAAGAACACACCCCAAAAGCTACATTGATTTTATTGGCCGCACCAAAAGCTGTGGGCTACTACCCTAAAATCGGGATGAAACAGTGGGAACAGTGCTATATACTGAACAATGTGGAGGATTTGAAATAATGAAATACCCCGGAAAATAAGAAGACATGTACTAAAACTACATGTCTTCTTTAAGTAAAATCACTTATTTATATTGTTTCCCGCTAAGCTATATATCTTTTACCTGTTAAACGGATACTCATTAATCCAATGAAAACTCCTCTTGTTTAAAAGATAATCTTCTTTTTTCTTTCTTATTGTTTTTATTTTTACAGAATCACGACCCTTATTTCCTGTAAAAATGATACTATCTTTTTGACTGTTGTAATGCAGGTAAGCATATAGGTCCTGATGATCTATTTTACGAAGCATAAGTGTTTTATTTTCAGTATCTAAAACGCTCTGGAATGTTTTAGTACTGTCATTGTTCAGGATTACTTTTGTCCGGCTTGGAGAAGTTATCAATATTTTTTTCCAGCCAATGGAATCGTTGCATGATATTTCCTGGTTGTTTATGATAAATTTATCTACAATATATGCACCCTCCATCGGAGCGGCCGGAGGTGTATAGAATAGTGCTGATGAAGAGCTTAATATGAAAAAAGCTATTACAAGCCATTTGAATACAATAACTGTAATACTCTTCCACTTTTTGTCGAATGTTCTTTTTTGAAAACGTAACTGCGATGGCTGATGCAAGATAAAAAAACGATATAATGCCATTGCATCACCGCTTACAATAAAAAGACAGAACAAAACAATATGACTGGAAAATATTTTAACCGGCACATCATAGAAAAAATTCAACAGAGCTACATTGATCATTACCGTCATGGAAAAAAGTGCACCAAAGGTTTTGGTTCTCCTGAAAAGAAGCAAAAGTCCACCAATAACTTCCAATAATCCGGAAACAAATGTATAACCAGTGGAAGCTCCCATCATAGTCCATACCATCCCCATTGGTGACATGTCTCCAACTTTTTCTTCCAACCTGCCAATTGAATTAGGAGGAAACTGCCCGTCGTGTAGTTTTGCAAAACCGTATGAAAGCATTATCATAGCTACATAATAGCGTGCCACTACTACCGTAAACCAATGAAGATCTTTAAATGTCCGCTGTTTTTTATCTGCAAGAAGTATAACGAGTGCAGCCACTACCGCTAAGCCAATATTTACAAGCACTACCCAATAATCTAATGTAGTATCGCCGCTGCCAGTCATTGTAATATATTCTACCTGCGTTTGCTGAAAAACATTTTTACACAACCACAAGACTCCACTCTTATGTATTCCTGCTAAAGGCGAAAACTGAGAGGTAAAAATAAAAAGATACACATAAGAAATAACAAACAAATGCAGAAAACGTAGTACAGCATTATGCTTTCTCTGATTGGGAAAAGTGATGGGTTTTGTATTCATATTAACAATATTTATTTAAGATAAGAAAGCTTGCATTCATCATATAAATTTTTAGATATAGTTTGAGTGAAATTTAAAAGCTCTATTATTTATTTCTCTGCATCAAATCCAAGTTTCTTTCTAAATTCAAGAGTAAGCTTGTAACTTTCTTCAATTTGAACTTTCTTTTTTGATCCTTTACTCATATCCTTACCTTGTTCTGTCCATAAGTAAGGAAAAAAACTGAATACCTGGTCGCCTTTAAGTTTTGCTACATCTTTTTTCCAATTTGCCCATCTGTATTCTTTATAAAATTCATCAAGATTTTTATTAAAGCAAAAATTCAGAAATTCAGTGTAAGTAATGTCAAGAGGTTCATATTCCAAATTATCAGGTGCCAAATAATATACTTTTCCTAAATCGTTTCCAAGTCCGCCACCATTAAGAATGAAAATACCTCCTATTGCATCGTCAGCAATTAAAAGATATGGAATTGGCTGTCCATAATCCTCAAATGTTTTTCCTCTATTCCATTCCGGCAATGACCTGCTTAGCTTATCACTACCTGAGCCAAGAATTCTTATCCAGCCATTATCAACCAAAAGGCCCCCTGTCATGTATACAATTGAACCCATTGGAGATTTGGTTGTAACTTGGGTTTTGTATAAAGCATCCCTTGCTTGGTTGCTATCTACGGGTAATATTTCCACTTTATTTTTTGCGGTGTCTATCCATTCTTTTACAAGAATCCAACCTTGATCTTTATCGTTTATTAATTCATCAATAGAGCGCATTTTTGTTTGTCCATAAGTTGTTAATGAGAAGAAGGATAATATAATAATTGTCAAACATTTTATCATGCTGATTAGTTTTCTAAAATGATAATTAATTGTATACATTTTTCTGTCATTATTTTACCTCAATTTTATGATAAGCAATCCATCGTTTGAGATTGCCCACCATTCTTTTTAAATGATCTTCATTCAGGAAAATATTGGTCCAATATTCAAATCTGTTGCACTGAACACTTATATAATAGGTCATAATAGCCAGACATGCGTAAGGTAAAAACTTTTTTTCTTCATCATGAATTTTAGTGACAGTTTCATAGCCTTTTATAAAGCTATCTGCTTTTGCTTCATACTCCTCTTCGTTCAGGTGGGTTGTAAATAACTGAAATAGAAAGTAAGAGATATCAAAGCATAAATAACCATTACCACAAAAATCAAAGTCAAAAAATGTGATTTCTTTTTCGTTATCAATATGTAAATTATCAAACCAGACATCAAGATGAATCGCTCCATATCTCATTTTCTGCAGGTCTGTATTTTCCATTTTTAGCGTTAAAAAATCGGAAAGACTTTCTAAAAATTGAATTTCGGTCGTGTTTTTACTATAGAAATTTTTTGTCCTTACAACAGGATTCTTAAGCAGGTTTTGAGCATTGTAAGACATTCTCATCAGTTCTACATGTTCTGTTGATTGATGAACTTTAGCTAGTGCCTGCCCAATCAGAAAGCTGGTTTCCGGTGAGAATTTTGCTGTTTTTATACCCTTAGCATATGAAAATAAAACACCGAATCTTGTTCCTTCCGGAGCTTCAATTTTCTGAATAAAATTGTTTGATTGATCTGCTATGGGAAAAGCAACTTGTCGGTCTGCTTCTTTCAGGTGATTGAGAAGTCTTAATTCTTCTTGAATTTCTAATTCGGTTCGCCAATCATGAGTGTACACTCTAAAAACGTATTTGTTTTCGCCATCATGAACGATGTATAAATGGTTCATTGCAAGCCGGAAGATCCTGCATTCTGTGTTTTCGGTTAGTCCATATTTTTCTTGAATAAGTTGACCAAGTCTATCAGGTGAAAGGGTGCTGTTTATTGTCGGAAATTTCTCTGTCATGTAATTCTCGTGCGTAGCTGGTTATATAGTTTGTGCAATTTCGTTAACATTTTTCGATTTTACACCTATTACATTCATTTATTTAACTATTTCATGCAATTCAATTTCTAAATCCTTCTTTTCCTTTTCTTTATAAAATTCAGAATTTGCTAATGAAATATTGAATTCTTTAACAGTTGCAGAGTAATCCTGTTTTAGTAAGATTTTAGCCTTTATAATATTTAAATAAGCCTCTGAAAAATTTGGATAAGAATCTATAAGGATTTTCCAGGCCTGAATAGCTTTATCATATTGCTTTTCATTATAAAATGCCCACCCTTTTCCGTTTAAAATACCCAATGAAAAATTTAGATTAATGCCGTAATTGGATCGTATTTCTTTATCCAATGATGATTTAATGCTTAAGTCTGTTTGCTTATTTGATATATACTTTGACTGAATGGCAGACCAATCTTCAAATATCTCGTAAAGAGCTGTATTAATAAGTAAGCCTGGCGTTGCATTATGATCTGCTTTTTTAAACTCATATCCTTTCATATCCAGAAAGGGATTGTTAATTTTCTTAATGATGGAATCCATCTTCAGGAAATCTTCGGGATAATCGTTTCCAATTCCATAGCGATAATATTTTTTTGTATGAAAAGAGCGCTTACTGAATTGATTTATAGAATCTGTTAGGTCAACATTTTTCTGAGTAAAAAATGGGCTCATAGAAATAATTGCATTCAAGTCATTTATTCTGGAATTCAATAATGATGTTGTAAAATATCCATATCTGGAATGACCAATTAAAACTCTAAAAGAAGAGGCTTTGTACTCTCTCTCAGCTAATGGGATGAGTTGTTCAAAAATAAATTTTTCATTCTCTTGTGCAAGGCCGTTGGGATCTGAAATTTTATACTGTGTTTCCAGATAGCGGTATCTTTGTTCTGATTCAACGCTTATTACGATAGAGGAAGGAATCTGTTCATTACTCGTTAAATAGTCAATGGTATTGAGAATATAATGATTACTTCTTTTATTTTGCCGATCAAATACAATAATTAATGGGAATTTGTTCCCGGACTTCTTTTGCCATTCTATGGGAACTATTACAGAAATCTTTTTCTCAAATCCCAGACTTGTTGATTGTAATATTGTGTCTTTTAGTGTTTTATATCTTTCATAGTTCTGGGCAAGCAGTGAAGACGTTGCTGAAGTGAAAACTAAAAGAAAGAGTAAGTACTTTTTTATCATGGATATCAGTTAAGACTCAAATTTACGGATTGTGTTCATATAAAATTTGTAACGATGGTAATGTTGTTCGATTTTTTCCATAAAAAGCTCCAAAATCTTTAGATTTTGGAGCTGACTTTAAACAGACAGCCTTTCAGCTGATTAATTATTGCTTGGTGATTTTATTAAAAAAAGTATCACCTTTAAAGATATAGTCTCCTGAAGGATATTCAGTAAGATCGATGGTATTTTTCCCTTTTCTAAACAATATATTTTTAATGAGGCTACCGTTATTATCATATAAATAAACATTTTCGTCTACTGAGGATTCCACGTTGATCAATCCTGTTGTTGGGTTAGGATACACGGAAGTTTTCGTTTTTGGGGAAACTTCTCTTGATGACAGATAACAACCTGAAATATAGGAATCTCCAATAATATTAAAGCCTTTGTTGATGAGTTGGGCTCTCGCAAGCATCGCTTGCGGTGTAGAATAAACCAATCCTGTTGCATCTATAACTCCGGACGTTATTGTCGAATTCGCCCAGGTAGGATTATTATTCAGATCGATGAGAAAATTGCTGTAATTCGTACATGATAAGCCGACATTTTTAAATCCAAAATAGATTGAATTCCAGCTGAAGTTCTGAAGCTTGATATTCCATGAAGAAATATCCTGGTCAAAATGTGAAGCACCTGCAAACATATTAAATCCAGCAAAATAATCAATCTTACTTACATCCCAGTTTCCGATGGGCTGATTGAATGATACTGCATTTTCAAACATATGCTCAAAATCTGTCACTTTACCAGTATTCCAGTTATCAAGTGGCTGATTAAATGCTGCTGCATTATAGAATGTATAGCGGAAATTAGTCGCATTTTCTGTATTCCATGAATTTAATGGCTGGTTGAAAGCTGTGGCATCTGCAAACATGGAGGAAAAATCAGTTCCGGATATCGTATTCCAGGCAGAAATATCCTGATTGAAAGAAGATGCAGAAGAAAACATGCTGCTGAAATTAGTTACTTTTGCCGTATCCCAGTTTCCGATATTCTGATTAAACAGCGTCGCTCCGCTGAACATACCGCTCATGTCCGTAATACGGAATGGATTCCAGTAAGAAAATGAAGTATAGCCTGTCAAAGATGAACAGTTAAGGAACATTTGTGATAAACTGGTTATCTGTGTTAAATCAGGAGTATCTGCAGCCGTTACGTTAAGATTGGGACAGTTGGCGAATGCTCTGTCGAATTGCTGAAGCCATGTCGTATTTCCCCACTGGCTAAGTTCTATAAGTTCCTGATTTCCACCTGGAGGTATGATTTCGGTATTGGCCCTGAATCCGTAAAATGATCCGTTACCGCTTGATACTTTTAATTCGTAAGTGGCCTGCAGAGGATCTGGATGGAATGATGGCCCAAAATATATGAGTAAAGGCTCATTGCTGCTGGAGTTTACATAATCAAACATCCCGTTATGCTCAGGATATCCTACTTCTTCCCAGTGAATGGTGTAATCGGTTCCTGTGCCACCGAATCTTATTGAATGATCAATGACGCCGTTTGCATTGGGTTTCCAGATGGTAGTAAATTCATTCTGCGCATAGGAAATGCAAAATAAAAGGAGAAAAATGATTATTAGTTGTTTTTTACACATAAATTAAAAGAGGTTTTTGTTAGGTTAAAATTGGGTTTAGTAAGACAATTAATTTCCCGGGATTCTTTATCTTATCTCTAATACAAAGGTACTTACGCGCGGCGACAGAACTCGTCGTATTAAAAGTTATAACCTCTTTTTTTAAGTTTTTTTTGATTAATTTTTGTATAAAAAACAGGTTGAAAACAACCAGAAATAGTCTGCATCCTAAAAGGTGGTTTTACATGGATAACCTAAAAAAATCTGCAGCTATTAATTCATAATAACTGCAGAAATGAGATTGATTTATATTGTTATTTTCATACCGGCTGAAATATTAATTCGGGGAAGCGGGCTGAGAAACTTTAACTGAGAGTTCTGAAGCCTTGCCTCGGTGTTCAACAGATTATTTCCTATAATATAATACTCCAGATCACCTATGCCTAAACTGTTGTCTTTATAGGCTAAACGTACATTTAGCAATGAAAATGCCGGCATAGGAAGCTCAGGATTGATATTCTTTCCTAAATATTTTTGTTTTAAATAATGGTCTAAACTTACATTCATACTGAAGTTCTGTATACTTCCTTCCAGAGAGAATCCAAAACGGCTTGTTGGCATATTGGGCATATAATCACCATCACTCCACTTTCTTATGGAGCTGTCGGCAACACTTATATTTCTTACCAGATCATAATATCCGCCTATCTCCCACTTTCCTATTTTTCCAAGATCTGTTTTATAAGTAGCTTCAGCTTCAATTCCATTGATTTCTGTGTCATCAGAACGCCATTCTTTTACAATAAAAGTATTTCTGGAAATTCCGGTATGGGCAAGGTAAATATAATTTTTATAAGAAGTATTGTACCAGCTGGCTGAGACTCTTAGGTTTTTCAGATTAACTCCAGCCCCGATTTCAATGGTGTTGGCTGTTTCCTTATCCAGCTTGTCATCACCATTTTCTTCTGTCAGGATCGCAAAATGATTGTTTCCTGAATACAGTTCATTCACTTCGGGAGCTCTTTCTGAATGGTTGTACTGTACTTTCAGATATCCTTTTTTAAAAATATTCCATTGTGCGGAACTATGAAATTGGTGAAGCGTGAAATCTCTGTCGCTGAGTTTTCCGCCCGAAAGCCCTCGGCTTCTGACATACTTATTATCTGCTTCCGCTCTACGTTGCACATGATCATTTCTATACCCAAGATCAAACTGAATGATATTAAAATCAAGATGCTGCATCGTAAAGATCCCAATTTCACGGCTTATAGTATTAGGCAGATATCTTTGGCCTCCGGTTCCTTTCATATCTCTGTATTGTACTTCAAGACCTGTAGTTCCTGTGAGAAATTTCAATTTCTGCTGTGTGATTTCCAGACGTCCATTGTGTTGGTTTACAGCAAACTGATTGGCACGGTAACGGTCCAGAAGTTCTGCGTTTTTTGAAAATACACCCATATAATTCAGTTTGATGCTTGAAATCGGAGAATGGGTAAACTTGTAACCGGATTCAAACATAGCTTTATGGGATAAGCTTCTGATATTAATGGGACTATATTCTATTTTGGGTTGTGGTTTTCCATGGCTATGTTGGGGAATTTTAGGGATGGCATACCCGGGAACTCCAAAATAGGAATAAGAATTCTGATAAGCCCCTCCCGCATACAATGATTTTCCAATATAACTGGTTCCTACATAAAATGAATTGCTTTCCGAATGACTGTTGGGTATCACTCCATCTTTTGTTTCCACATAATCCTTGATTCCGTTTACTTCACTTTTATAACGGTCTTTCACGGCATCCTGACCAGGAACATACAGATCATTCTTTGGATTGGGATAATGTTTACCATCAGCAGGATTGTAATACGTAGAACTGAAGGTGTAAAGATCATCTTCAGAGAGTTCATATTCGATCATGTGATCCTTGGCAAACTGGCTGATGTAAGGAAAAAGACTTTTATTGAGTACGCGTCTTGAATTTACATCGATCTGGCACAACGACTGTAAGATACTGTTGAAACCGACAAGATCCGGATCATAGCATCTGCTGTCTTTTGATTTTCCGGGAATTCTGACCATTTCCTGCTTCTGATTGGATGCTCCTACCGTCCAGACCCAGTTTTTAGCAATAACTCCTTTCGCTGAAAAAGCTTGTCTTTGTCCACTGTTGCTTCCGCCTTCAAGAAGACCTTTTATATTGATCTTTTTAGCCGGCAATTGTCTTGCGATATAATCCGTTTCAATATCTATGGCTCCTCCAATAGCCTTTCCTCCATATAAAACTGATGCAGAGTTTTTATAAACAGTGATACTCTGAACATTGTTCATCTCTATATCCGTATTAAAATCAGGGCTTATCCCGGAAAGATCATTCACTGCTGTTCCGTTTTCCAGTATTTTTACCCGGTTTCCGCTTAGGCTTCGGATCACGGGAGCACCGGAATTCGGTCCGTATCCCGAATTTTGAATTCCTGGAATTTTACTCAATGTTTCTCCCAGGGTATTGGATTGAATAAAATCCAGTTTTTTTCTTGAAATATTTACGGTGTTATAATTAGATTTTCCCTGTACTTGTACAGACTCTATGTCTTTTACAATTTTTTTTTCAGGGGTACTTTTCTGAGCTTTCAGAATGGATGGTGAATACATAAGTGTGCCACCCACCAAAAAATAAACAGTCCTTTTCATGTGCATATACTTTAATGATCCGGCAAAGCTAGAACATTAAATTCATTAATGCAACAATGTTGCTTTATTGGTTTTTATTGAAAGCGCTGAAAAAAATTTAATCATCTGAAAATAAATGTGTTATGAGATATTTTGCGGTCTATAAGGATATAGAAAAACCGCTCTGAAAAGAGCGGTCTGATTTTTTACTGTGAATTTGCTTACTGATTAGCAAGTAGAACCGCACTCAAGTAATTTGATGTGGACTACACCATTAACAACACATTGTGTTTGGCATAAAGCGTTAGTTACAACAGTGCTTACACCGCCTACTACTCCACCTACTGTAGATCCTACGCCAGATACAACACCTCCAACGATAGTACCTACACCGCCTACTACTCCACCAACTACACCTCCTAGTCCACCTAGAAGACCGCCGATTGGATCTAGTAATCCGTTACCTGAAATAGCTTTTAATTCGTTTCTGTCCAATTTTTTTAAGTTTTTCATAACTATAATTTTATATGATTATTACATCACGAATATATGAATAATAACTTTACAATTGCAAATTATTTTGAATAAATTAATTATAAGTTTTTATTATTTAATATTTCATTAATATAAGTGTATTTTAATAAGGATATAATTTTCACTTATATGTGATTGATTTTCTAAAAGTTAAAAATGATAACTCAATTTGTGGAATTTAGAGTTATTATTTTTGCATTAAATGCTCTTTATTGGTATTTATTTTTCAATGGCTATAAAGCCTCTGTAATTTGCCTATAAACAGGCTTCAGATAAGGTGAAAGTTGATCGTTTGAAGTCTTCAGATAGAGTAATTTTTTTAAAAAAGATAAAAGGAAGATAAAATTTGTGTTCTTCTTGTGGTAAAAACCATTCTGTTCATTGATAACGGAATCAAATTTTGTATTTTTGCTGACATACTTATATCAATGTCAGTTTTTTCAAATAATATACGCTTTTTAAGAGCCAGGAGAAAGCTCTCCCAACAGAATGTAGCCGATGAATTATTGATTTCAAGAGTCCGGTATTCAAAATATGAAAACGGAATTTCTGAACCTCCTATCGAGTTGTTGGTAAAAATCTCAAAATATTTCCATGTAAGTATTGACCTTATGCTGTCTGTAGATATTGAGAAGCATCCGATAGATGAAATGCTAAAGCTTCCGGATAACAGAATTGTTCTTCCGGTTGCGGTAGATAATCATGGAAATGATACGATAGAAATTATTCCTCAGAAAGCTTCAATGGGATATCTGGAAGGTTATAGCGATATAGACTACATCGAAAGTCTTCAGCGTATTGCTCTTCCTTTTCTTACCAATGGAAAATACAGAGCTTTTCCTGCAGATGGGGATTCTATGCCCCCGTTCAGAAATGGGTCTTATATTGTAGGAAAATATGTAGAGGGAATCAATGAGCTGAAACAAGGCAAAACCTATGTTTTCGTTACCTTAAATGACGGAATTACCTATAAGCGTTTTAAAGAAAGAAAAGAAAATGCCATCTGTGTAAGTGCTGACAATTCGTTTTATGAACCTTATGATATTCCTTTTGAAGAAGTAGTGGAAATATGGCAGTATGCTTCAGGAATTTTCCCTGAAGATTTTGAACCGGGAGATTATGAAAGCTACAATTTTAAAGAAATGTTCCGTGAACTGAGACAGGATATCAGGAACCTTGACAAAAAGGTTTCTGGCCGTCGTCGTAAACAATCTTAATACTTATAATATTTATTAATATACTCCCGGTTTTTACTCCGGGAGTATATTATATATGAACTTCTCTAATTACAAACGATCCGATAGTTCAACCCACACGGGAGCATGGTCACTGCTTTTTTCCCACCCCCGTACATGACTGTCTACTCCACCGGAAGTCAGTCTAGGCTGAAGATATGGACTTAATAGGATGTGATCTAATCTCATTCCTGCATTGCGGTCGTAGGCTTTATACAAATAATCCCAGAAGGTATAGACTTTTTCGTCGGGGTAAAGACTTCGTACAGAATCAAGCCACCCTTTTTTCTGAAGATCTTTAAATGCTTTTCTCACTTCCGTTCTGTATAGCGCATCATTTTCCCAACGTTCAGGTTTATAAACATCCATAGGTTCGGGAATGATGTTAAAATCGCCGATAAGGATAGCAGGGAGTTCCATTTTGATGAGCTGGTTGGTTCGTCGCTTAAAACGTTTAATCCAGGATAATTTATAATCAAATTTAGGTCCGGGATAAGGATTTCCATTGGGAAGATACAAACAGCAGATGACCATTTGATCAATAATAGCTTCTATATAACGGCTTTGTACATCGTCTGTGTCACCCGGTAAAGCTCTTTGTACCTCGGTGATTTCTTTGTTTTTTGCCAGTATGGCTACTCCGTTCCAGCTTTTCTGCCCTTTCCATATCGCCTGGTATCCTGCTTTATTGATTTCCTGTACAGGGAAACGTTCCTGTGGGGCCTTTAGCTCCTGAAGGCAGACGATGTCTGGTGAAGCTTCCTTCAGCCATTTGAGTAAAACAGGAAGCCTGCCGTTGATTCCGTTTACGTTATACGTTGCTATTTTCATGATGAAGCTTTTTTAAAAAATCAATTCTTTTTTAATTACGACAATAATTATTCCATCATAAATATCTATTATTTGATGTTTTGTGGAATAATAATCTCAAAAAAGTAAGTTTTAATAAATAATCTCTGGGTTGAGAGATAAAAGTTCAATATATTTGTAATAAAGATGTAGCTCATTAATAATAAACCTCGATGAAAAGATATCCGACCTTTTTATTAGCTTTACTTTTTCCAATTACGCTATACAGCCAGCAGAATCTTACTGCTGATGAATTATTTGTTAAAGCCCGTACCACTGCTTTTGAGCAGAAAGACTATGCTACATCTATTGCCCTGGCAAAAGAGGCTTTGGAAAAAGCTCCCAATTATACTGATATTTCGGTTTTTTTGGGAAGGCTATATACCTGGAACAAAGATCTGGCTGCAGCAAGAGCTGTGTTTGAAGATCTCGGAAAAAGAGAGGTCCGGGATGAAGACTATTTTCTGGCGTATGCTTCATTGGAATATTGGAATGATCAGAATACAAAGGCTATCGAAATTATAGATAAAGGACTTTCTTATCATTCAAAATCTGAGACATTACTGTTGTTGAAAGCAAAAGTATATTTTGGAATGGATCATTATGAGGAAGCTGATAAAGCGATAACCACTCTATTATCTATCAATCCAAAAAATACAGAGGCAAGGGCTCTTGCAGTAAGAATCAAGGATCTGTCTTCTAAAAATGCTGTCGGAATTATTTACAACTATTCCCATTTTGACAAGCAGTTTGATGACGACTGGCATATCGTGGGCGTAAGTTACAAAAGAATTACACCTATTGGTTCTGTGATCCTTCGTGGAAACTATGCGAACAAATTTGCACAAGGCGGTACACAGATTGAGTTGGAAGCCTATCCGAGACTTTCCAAAATGTTCTACCTTTATGTAGGCGGAGGATATTCTGATGATGTAGGTCTGTTTCCGAAATACCGTACCGGAGTTTCCCTGAATGCCAATCTTCCTCACAGTTTTGAGGCGGAACTGGGCTACCGCCAGCTTCATTTCAGCAACAGCATCTGGATGTATACTGCGGCTGTAGGAAAATACTATAAAAATTTCTGGTTCAACCTTCGTACTTATATAACGCCTGACAGCAAAAACATTTCCCATTCTTATACAGGAACGGTACGTTATTATACTAAAGGAGCTCAGGACTATTTTGCTTTTCAGATCGGAACAGGAATAAGTCCGGAAGAATACCGAAATAACCTTTTGGAAAATGAGACCTTTAAGCTTAAAACCTTTAAAATAGGTGCAGAGTATAATTTCTCTTACCGCTCCGTCAATCTTTTTTCTGTAGGAACGATGTATTATAACCAGGAATTCCGTCCGGGTGAAAAAGGGAATCAGTTTGATATTACTTTAGGCTATACCCGAAAGTTTTAAAACTTTGACTTTGTTTTTTTCTTAAAGTTGACCATTACCGAATCCGGCATCAGTTTTTTCGTGGAATAAAACTGAGCATTCATGCTTTTATACTGATTGAACCTGCCGTTGATTTTACCCATGGCTGCAGCATCATTGGAAGCATCTTCTTCCATATCCTTAAGTGTGAAAAGCTGTCCGTCATGGATATAATATTTTTCAGAAACAAAATCTATAAGCTGGTTTTTACTCTGCATCATAGGAATTCCGGCCTTGCTGATTTCAGAATCTGCAGAAAAGCCACGTCCTACCCATGTAACTGTAGAAGGGGTATTGATTTGATAATTATTTCTGTAGTACGCCAGAATGGAAGGCGCGATATCAAAATGACTTACTGTTTTATAGAATCGCTTTGATTCTTTTAATAACGGCGAATAGATTAATAAAGGCACATGGAATCTGTCAATTTTAGATTCTAAGGTTATTTCAGGCATACTATGATCTCCTGTAATGACAAAAATTGTGTTTTTGAAATCAGGGCGTTTGCTGTAATTTTCAAAGAAACCTTTCATCGCATCATCAGCATTCAATACGGAGATGAGCTGATTTTTGTGAGCGGCTGCCCACTTTTTCTGTTCTTTGGTTAAAATCCCTGAGTTAAGTCTTTGGTTGTACAACTTTTCATAATAATCCTTATTGTTGATTAAAAAAGGATTATGGGTTGAAAGCGTAAGTATCATATTGAAATACGGTTGATTCTGTGCTTTCTGCTGCTGTTGCATTTTACTTAAAACAGCCTGATCTTCATATCCCCAGCTCTCCCCGTTGTTGGCAGGAAGTTTACGGTAAGGACTGCTGAATGAGGCTTCATCTACGATATGATCTACTCCACTGTACTCCAGAAATTCACGGTAGCGGTCAAATGATATATGGCCTCCGTAATAGAATCCTGTTTCGAATCCGTTCGCTTTAAGGATATTATAAAGATTGAAATTCTCTGGTGTTTTTTCTATTTCAAGGAACCCGTTTTTTCCAAAAGGAAGAGACCCCGTCAATGATGGTAATGCTCCGAATGTTCTTCCTGCTGAGCTTAAACTGTTTTCCCAATACAACCCTTTACTGGATAAAGAATCAAGATAAGGGGTGAAGTTACCGATATATCCCTTCGGCGATGTATACGCATGTCCGAAGCCTTCCATCACAAGAAAAACAAGATTAGGAACTTTCTCGGATTTGTGCATATAGAATCCTAAGAAATCCGGGGTGTTTTCTTTTCTCCAGAACGGAAAGTTTTTGTCGATCATTTCTGCATTGGCAGTAAAATCTTCATTATCGCTCAACAATTCTGTGAGTTCCGGATGATCGCTGATGAAATTATCTTGGTTGGATTTAAAGAAATAAGCCCATTTACTTTTTGCTGCATTTTGGTTAAACTCAGTATCAGAATTCAAAACTTTTGCTCCTGCTAGATTGGAGGGAATAAAGAATGCTGCTAACCCGAAAACCAATAGTATCATTCCCGGATAGATTGATTTTAAAGCGGTTTTACCTGCAATCCATAAAGGAACAAGGGAGGCTGCTATCAAAATTCCCAATAATGCAAAGTTTTTGAAGTTGAGCATTCCGCTTGCCTGTAAAATCTGCTTCATCTCTTCTTTGCTATAGTATAAAAGGTCTGCACCCAATACATTACGGCTTTCAGAAAAATATAGGAATAAGATATATTGTGTAACGGTTACAACAACCAGGGTTAGTACTCCCAGAATTCTTGCCCAGCCTTCTTTGATAAAATTAATAATCAGATATATAACTCCGACACAGAATGTCAGTTGCAGTGCAAATAAGATATTTTCAAAGAAAAGAGGGCCAATAATGGCTGATGTTTCAAATTTGGGAAAGGTATATTTGTACCATAGAGATTCTGCGGTTACTCCTATTAAAAATAATGCAAAGAAAACCAACGCCAGCATTCCCCATTTTTTGATTCCCGCCTGAAGAATAGCATATATCCTTTCTTTCAGAGGTAAATGCTGTGTGCTTTGGTTGAAACCTTGTCTTGTCATTTCGCCCCAGCCATGAGATTTTTTGAAATAATCTATAAATCCGTTAACTCCTGCTTTTACTACAATGGGATGAAAATAAAAAGGTTCGGAAAAAGCAGTGAAAATTAATCTAAAGAAGTCTTTTCTTTTGGTGTAAACCTGATGGCTTACGAGATCTACCAGTATCGCATAGATGGAATATAAAAATCCCATTGAAATCACAAGGGCGAACAGAACGATAAAGAACGGCCAGTTGATAATTCCCAGCAATAAAAAGATGATAAAGATAATATAACCTGAAAATTCGATGAGCGGACCGAGAAATTCAAAGAAGAACCAATAAGGAAGGCTGATCATCCCCAGCTTTTTATACTTTGGATTGAACATCATTTTTCGGTGTTTCCAAAGGGTTTCCATGGTGCCGCGCATCCATCTGTTTCTTTGTTTTCTAAGAATATCTTTGGATTCAGGAACTTCTGTCCAGCATAGTGGATCCGGAATAGTAAGTACTTCGTAAGGCTCATTTCTTTCCTCCATGTACTTTCTCATTCTTACCACCAGCTCCATGTCCTCTCCCACTGTGTTTTTATCATAGCCGCCGCAGGCCAGTACAATTTTTCGGTCAAAGACTCCAAAAGCACCGGAAATCAGTATCAATCCAGATGCTCTGGACCATGCCATACGTCCAAGTACAAAAGCTCGAATGTACTCCAATGCCTGTGTTCTTCCCAGAAGAGATTTCGGCATATTGACACTTACTACTTTTCCGTTTTCAATAACGCAGTTGTTGGCCAGGCGAATCACTCCACCGCAGGCAATGAACTTTTTATCAGTTTGCTCCAGCATTGGTTTTGCGAGCTTTAAAATCGAATCCTGCTCCAGAATACAGTCAACATCAATGCAGACCAGATATTCACCGGAGGAAATATTGACGCCAACATTTAAAGCATCCGCTTTTCCTCCGTTTTCTTTATCAACAACAATCAGTTTTTTGAAGGCCGGATTTTTACTTTTATACACTCCTCTTACCGCATTGGTTTCTATTTTTCCCTGAATAAAATAAGCTACAGACTCAAGTTCGTAAGCTTCGATCAGCTTTTGAATGGAATCATCCTTACTTCCGTCATTTACAATGATAATTTCAAGATTATGATAGTAAAGAGATAAGAGGGAACGTACATTTTCCACAATGGTCATCCCTTCATTATATGCCGGAGCAATAACGCTGAATACCGGAGCGTTGGGATTGGCCGCAATAATACTGTAATCTGTGAATGTATTTTCTTTTTTATAACGCAATACAGCACCAAGCGCATAAATTCCTATCCAGCCATAGATAAGGGTTACTGCTGTTCCGTAAATCAAAAACAGCCAAATAACAACTTCATAGATGATGTGTGAGAATTCTAACATACTTTTTCCTGTAATGCGTATTTAATAATTTGAATGAGTTCTTCTGAAGAGGTTTCTTTTTGGGATATTTCTGCCAGGTATTCCTGTTGCTCCAAAGCACATAAAGCTTCTGCTGCATGCACTTTTATTCCTGAGTCTTGGTTATTTAATAATTGATCTTTCAGAAAATCTGTACTGTATTGGTCTTTCGACTTTTTCATGACTTTCAGAATCTCTTTCTGTACTTCAACCGGCTGATCGGGATATATTTCCATAAGATGAGCTATGGTGGAAGAATTTTCCAGTGACAATAAAGTTTGTACGGTCTGTATTCGTACATCAACAGAAGAATGATCCAGGAGATCAATTACTGTAGAATAGAGTGATAATATCTGAAATTTCCTTAAGAGTTTAAGGGTGAAAATGACTACGGATTCATTAGAACTTTTCATCCAGTTTTTAATATCATCCCCTGAGTTCTCGGGAATGTTGTTGATCGAAATAAGCAAACGAAGCTGCTGCCATTCTGATATTATGGAGGAAATGCTGTTCAGGAAATGAAGACCTTCGAATCCTTTAAGGTTAACCATCGCATATTGAGCCTCCTGATACACCTGAGTTGAAGGATGGGTTAAAAATGTAGAAATTTTTGGCAATGCTTCTTCCACATGCATCGCTGTAAGTTCCTGTATTCCTCCTGCAATGATATGTTCTTTCTTTTGATTCAGCTTTTTCAATGCTTCTTCCTGAAGTCCATATTCACGGAATAAGTCTTTGATTTTATTTTGTGCTGCTCCGGAAAATTTTTTCTCAGATTCTGCCAGTTTCTGAAGGAACAGATTTCTGAATGAAGGACTGCCGGAAGTTACTGAAAAGGTAGTGTCTGCAGGCATTTCCTCTTCACCATATACAATCACTTCTGAGATTTTTTTATTGATCACTTCAGACCATCTGAATGACTGAACAGATTCTCTGTACTGATAAAAGCTGTAAATCAGTACAACGATGATCAGTAAGAGTACTAAAGACAGCATTCCCAGAAAAACAAGAAAAAGAAAATGCACAGAAGTGGTGAGAAACATGGTTGCAGTTTATTTTAAAGAAAATCTTTTTATTCTTAATGTTAATTCATTGGGACTGAATGGTTTCACAATAAAATCAACAGCTCCGAGGTCAAAGGCATTCAGTACTACTTCTTCCTGCCCCATACTGGAAAGCATGATCACCGGTATCTGCTTGCCCATTGTTTTAATAGCCGAAAGTATTTCAATTCCTGAGGCAAACGGCATCATAATATCTGTGATGGCCAGATCTACATCTTTGGTTTTAAGGGTTTCAATAGCGTCTTTCCCGTTTCTGGTCAGGATCACTTCATGTCCTTCTTTTAATAATTTGTGTTCAATCGTTTTTAGAATCAGTTCGTCGTCTTCGGCGATTAGAATCAGCATAATTTTAGTTTTTTTATTGTATTAGATTTTTAATTAATTGTAATCCTGTTGTTATCTCCCGGATAATTTCTTCTTCCATGGAGATAAAATCCATGTCAGGATCTGCTTTATTTTCCCAGCTGGCAGTACGTTCTGTAAGTTTTACCAATCCTGCTGTTCCTGCTGTTCCTTTAAGCTTGTGAAGAATCAGTTTCAGATTGGCACTGTCTTTTTCTGCTGTGCTTTTTTTGATATTCTCTTCAGCCTGAGTAAGCTGATCTACTACAAGATCTAGGAATATTTTTCTGAAATCCTCATCATCATCGCCTATCTGTTCATTCAGGATATTTATATCGAGGTAATTTTCCTGATGGGAAGAATCTTCAGCAGGGCTATTATTTTCGTTAATGATATACTTTTTAAGCATTTCCAGCAGATCTGCCTGTCTTAAAGGTTTAGGTAAGAAGTCATTCATCCCGGAATCCAGACATTTTTCTTTCTCTCCCAGCACATTCCCTGCTGTTACTCCAATAATCGGAACATTGGAATATTCCGGGAGTAAGCGGATTTGTTTGGTAGCTTCAATGCCATCCATTACCGGCATCTGAACATCCATTAAAATGATATTGAATACCTTTTCTTTACACTGCAAAACCGCCTGAAGTCCATCCGTAGCTTCTGTAAGCTCTGCATCCGGAATCAATGAACGCATCATTTTGTGATTAAGAACCATATTGACAGGGTTGTCATCTACCAGTAAAACCTGCGGTGCCTGCATCAGTATGGAGGTTTCTGTTTCAGGTTGTTGAATGCTGGTTACCTCTTTTTCAGTATTTTTTACAGCTCGTCTCAATGTTTTATAGAGTTCTTCAGACTTGATAGGCTTCAGCAGGAAGAATGAATTGTTTTCCTGACGGAAAGAATTGATCACATCATGTTCCTCGGAAGACGTGTGGAGAATAATCAAAGGAGAAGATTCATTTTGTTTGCTGAACAGTTCTTTGATTTTTTCTATCGTTTCCAGTCCGGAAATAATAGGCATATGGTAGTCCATCAGAATAACATCAAAACGCTCTCCTGCAAGTAATATCTGAAGAGCTTCCATTCCATTGGCTGCAAGCTTCGAATCTATATTTTTATAAGCAAGCATGTGCTGAATGATAATTCTGTTGGCTTCATTATCATCTACAATAAGTACTTTGTTTATTTTCAGATCTTCGTCTTCATGACGATCAGATATCTCATAAGGAACTTCTAAGTCAAAATAGAAAACAGATCCTTTTTGGGGTTCGCTCACCAATGATAGTTTACTTCCCATATATTTCAGAATATTATTGGAAATGGTCAATCCGAGACCCGTTCCTCCATACGTTTTACTGATAGAGCTGTTTTCCTGCGTAAAGGCATTGAAAATATGGTGTTGCTTTTCCTTAGGAATACCAATTCCGGTATCTCTTACAGAAAATCTAAGTTTGATATTCTTGCTGTCCAGATTTAGTTTTTCTACTTTAAGCTCTATTTCTCCCTGTGCTGTAAATTTCACGGCATTTCCAAGAAGGTTGATCAAAATTTGTTTCAACCTTGATTCATCCAGCCAGATGGTCTCAGGAAGTCCCTGTTCGATATTGAGGAGTAATTCTATATTTTTTTTCTGTGACTGGTAAAGGATTACATTGATCACCTGGCTTACCATGTCATAAATATTGGATTTTTCAATGATAAGATCCATTTTTCCGGATTCTACCTTGGAGAAATCAAGAATATCGTTGATGATATTCAATAAATTCTCCCCTGATTCATTGATGTAATTGAGGTATTGAGTCTGTATATCATTCAACGGTGTTTTTAAAAGAAGGTCGGAAAAGCCAATAACACCATTCAGCGGAGTCCGGATTTCATGGCTCATATTGGCTAAGAATTCAGACTTTGCTTTGCTGGCAATATCTGCCATTTTCTTGGCATTTTTCAGTTCACTATTGATTCTTACGGAGGGTGTAATATTCTGTGCAGAAACAATAATTCCTCCTATAACATTATTGGAAAGATACCATGGTGTCACTTCTACACTGTAATGCTGAATGATTCCTTTACCCGGAACTTCTATGGCCATGTCTTCATTTTTATAGGCCTTTCCTGCCAGTGCATCCAGATATATTTTTAATCTCTCATCCGGTACATTGGGTGAGATTTTAAACATGTTCTCTCCAATAAGTCTGATGTCATTCATCTGAAACTCATCTTTCCAGCTTCTGCTTACGGAAACATAATTGAGATCTTTATCAAACATGGCTACTGTAGAAGGTACGTATTTTACAAAAGACTGCAGCATAGCTTCTTTTCTGGCCAGTTCAAGGTAGATATTTTTGAAGGTATCAATATTCTGAATGATTCCGTAGACTCTCGTACATACTCCATCTTCAAATTCCGGTATACCTTTTACCCTTACCCAGATCATCACGCCGTCATTTTGTATAAGCTGTAATTCTTCATCGTAGGGAACGCCTTCTTTTACAGCCTTTTCGAATAAGGATTCCAGCTTTTCGCGGCTTTTTTCACTGTAAAAACCCAGTGCATTTTCAAAATCAGGCTGAAAATTTTTATCTATTTTATGAATTTCCCGGGTGGACTGCGACCAAAAAACCGTGTTGTTTTTCAGGTTGACTTCCCATCCTCCCACCTGGGCAACAGCACTGGTTTGTTCCAACATCTTTTTGGTATGAACAAGATCTTTTTCCAAACTTACTCTTTCCGTAACATTCAGTGCAGTGCTCACCACATAAGGTTTTCCTTCTTTGTTGATTTCCACAAGATTATGGTACATCCAGATCATTTCCTCACCTCCTTTTGCTTTCAGGATCATAGTCCCGAAATCTTCATGGTTCTTATTAATTCTTTCGAGATATTGCTCCAGAAGAGGCCAGTTTTTTTTAGGAACAAGATCTTTTAAATTTAACATTTCTACCTCTTCAGCAGAATATTGAAGGGTTTCTCTTCCTTTTTCGTTGACCGCAATGATATTTCCTTCCATATCATGCATACTCATCAAGCCTATAGCGTTTTCAAAGAAGCTTCTGAAGCGGCGTTCAGAGCTTTCAAGTTTAAGCTTTTCTTCGATGCGTTGGGTGATATTAATTCCAAAACAAAAAATCTCTGAATGATTTTGATTGAGCTTTAAAGACCATTCAATAATGATCGTTTGGGTATCATCTATTTTTGTTGAAGTTGTAAATGTTACTTCTTCATCCGTATTGGGAAGGTTTTTGGAAAGTAATTGGAGCTGAGAATTATGATTCCCTATCAGATCAAGAAAATTCTGGCCGAGAATCTGACCTTTATCCATTTGAAAAGTCTTTTCAAAAGCCGGATTACTCTCTTTCAGTGAAAAGTCTTTATCCAGAACACAGATCAGGTTATTGGAAATGGTAAAAGTCTGTTGAAAATATTCAGCCTGAATATTTTTCCTTTTACCCGTCAGAATTTTTGTGATTGCGTCTCCTATTTTTTTCAGAGTAGATATCTGGTCTTTTGTGATGGTTTTAGGTTTATAGTCGATAACGCAGATCGTCCCCAGTACAAAACCTTCATCGTCAATCAACGGAACTCCTGCATAAAACCGGATTCCACCCGCCAGAATAAGTGGATTTTCTGATGATCTTTCATCCAATAATGTATCATTGATGACCAGAATTTCTCCACTTGCTATTGAATATTGGCAGACCGTATTTTTTCTGTCTACAAAATCAAGAGCCATTCCCACGCAACTCTGAATGGTCTGGGTTTCGCTTTCCATCATAGCAATAAGCGCTGCAGGACAGTCTGTCACCAGACATGCTGTTTCTGCAAAAATGTCTAACTGGGGATCTTTTTCAAGGTTCAAAAGATCAAAATACTCCAGTTTCTTCATTCTCCCTTCTTCATTCGCAGGAATTGGATATTTCTTCATATATTATGTCAACAATTAGAGACTTTTCTTTTTTGATTATTAAAAAATGATAATCAAGGCATTAAAGTTTATATTTTAAATATTTTTAAGTGCTTTAAATTATTATTTTAATAAGTAAACCAAATTACGAAATTATTTCGTATTCCGTTACAGTAAATTTGATAATAAAGCTATATGTGTATTTATTTAAAATTTGCCGGCAAAAGTTTTAAGTAAAGAAGTACCATCTATTATGAAGATAAAAGTACCTTGTCTGATCGTAAAATCTGTTGTATAATACACTTTAAATGTGAATATTTTTGAAGGGAGAACATTCATTATTACAAAAAAAGTCCATTCCCGGAAAATTCGGAAATGGACTCACCACTTATCATCATCCAAATCACAACTAAACTATGAACAATGAAGCAATAGCCTGTGCATCGCTGCCACTTAAAATTTCATCATAAGCTGCAGAACCTGCCGCAGCCCCAAATAGAGTTGCTGTATTGTAGCCTGCCTGATTGGTATTGTCTTCTCCTGCATACACAGGATTGGTGGCTGAAGGCATACTTCCACCGTTAGCAAGCTCAATCCACCCTTTGTTAGCTCTCATTCTTCTTACTTGTGAAGCATGTCTTGCTTCAACGGAATGAATCTGTAATGCTGCCTGAAGCACTACTTTGTTGGACATCACATTTCCTGCCTGTCCTTTATAAGCTCTTACTCCGGTATCTTCAAAGGCCTGAGCAAGGATAAGAAATTGGTTATAATCTGTAAAAGGCATGAAATTTCCGCCTGCTGTAAAATCAAACGTTGGCTTATTTCCGGGAGTTGTTCCTAAAGAAGTCAGTGTGCTTTTCAGGAAGCTTACATGGGCGGATTCATGTTTTGAAATCTGCATGAAAACGGTTCTGTCTCCATTAGGGATTAATCCTGGTGTTGATAATCCTATGCTGTAGTACTCATTTTCCAGATATTCCAGTACCAATGCCAGTTGTAAAGCATCTGTGAGTGTACTTTTTAAAGCCATACCTGTTAACCCTGTTTTTGGAGCTTCTGCTTTGGCTGGAGTAGCCATCATCGCTCCTAATCCAAGAGGCACAGCTGCTGTAGCTGCTTTTTTTCCGAATAAAGAAATATTCGTGATGGTTTCCAGTCTTGAAGCTTCTGAAGTGAAAAATTTATCATCAGAAAGCTTATCCAGTAATCTAAGAATATTCATAATGTGAGTTTTTAAGGTGAATGATTAGTTGATTCCTCTTTCTTTCCAGGTAAAAGGTGTTTTGATA
Organism: Chryseobacterium sp. AG363; assembly: GCF_003610675.1. NCBI lineage: Bacteria > Pseudomonadati > Bacteroidota > Flavobacteriia > Flavobacteriales > Weeksellaceae > Chryseobacterium > Chryseobacterium sp. AG363. Next base: position 1,173,498 of record NZ_RAQF01000002.1, on the reverse strand, counting down.
AATGTTCCGGCAGCCATTACAATGTCTTTTGGCTCTTTGGCGAGATCAAGTCCATTGGCATCTATCACATCGTCTCCCGAAAAATCTGCTGAGCCGGGATTGATTAGATTTCTGATGGCAGAGGCATGTCTGGCTTCCACAGAAACTATTTTACCTGCAATCACAAGATAGGCAGGATTGGAAATGTATTTTCCTGCTCCATTGTAAGCTGCTACGCCGGTATCTTCCAATGCTTTTGCGGTAGCCAATACTGAATTTCTGTCATTAAAATTCACATTAGGATACTGGAATTCAAGCTTAGGTAGCACATGATCTGTAGCACCGCTAATCGCAACTTTGAAGAAATCACGGTGAATCACCTCGTGATGATAGAGATCTGTAAAAACCTCTTTTTCAATACTGGAAATCCCCGTATAAAAATTGTTGACCACTTTCGTGTAAAAATCGGCTTCAAGCTGTTCTAAAGCATAGGCATAATTGAGTACACCTACATCTCCTGTTCCAAGATCATACTTGGATTCTTCTATAATCTGGAAGTCATCATCGTCATTACATCCGATAATGGTAAGGCCTGCGATGGCTAATCCTACTCCACCTAATTTTAAAAAGTTTCTTCTGCTGGTATTAAGGGTGGCACCCTGATTAGAAACCTGAATTACTTTTTTCATACTATTAATTTTTTTAGTGTTAGATATAAAAGAAACAAAAACAGCATATTGGATATGCTGTCTGAAATCTTAGAATTTATTATGGCATCAATACAGTATCTATTACATGAATCACTCCATTAGATTGGTTCACATCAGCAATTGTTACTTTGGCACTGTTTCCTTTTGCATCTTTTATGTAAAGATCTTTACCTTTTGTCCAGAAAGTAAGGTTTTCACCCTGTACAGTTTTCATCATACTTTTTCCGTTTCCTGCTTTTACGGCTGCCCAAATTTCTTTAGCACTGTATCTTCCTGGAAGAACATGATAGGTTAAGATCGAAGTAAGTGTGGCTTTATTTTCAGGTTTTACAAGATTTTCTACTGTTCCTTTTGGTAGTTTTGCAAAGGCAGCATCTGTAGGTGCCAATACGGTAAAAGGTCCTGCTCCCTGTAATGTTTCTACCAGACCAGCAGCTTTTACGGCAGCTACAAGAGTTTTATGATCCTTGGAGTTGACCGCATTTTCAATAATGTTTTTGGAAGGATACATAGGAGCACCTCCTACCATTACTGTTTTTTCTTTCATCGTTTGTGCAGTTACCTTTCCGCTGAAAGCAAATGATAAAACTACCATTGCTAAAACTGTGATTTTTGAATGTGTGTTCATTGCGTTGATTTTTAGTTAATTATATTGAATGTGTTTTTAAAGTCATTTACGAGGCTGGTTTTGTTTTAGATTGAAAAAAAAACAAATAAATTATAACTGTCTGATTTGTAGTATATTATTTTTAAAGAAAAATAAAATCAACTCATGAAATACGATTTTTGTATTGAATATTTTTTAATAATTTTCAGGAAAACATGTACGAAATAAAAGATGTGTTGAATTTTGTTGCCCATATGTTTTATTTTATTACATTTGAACAGAAAAATAAATATTATTAAAACAACCTATTCTGAAGAGGAACTTATCGTTTTATTAAGAGAAAAAAACGAAAACGGTTTTCATTATCTGTATGACCACTATTCGGGTGCGTTGTACGGGATCATTCTTCGAATCGTTCAGTCTAAAGAATATACCGAAGAAGTTATTCAGGATGTTTTTGTCAAAATATGGAACTCCATTCATCAGTACGACTCCTCCAAAGGACGGTTTTATACATGGATGATCAATATAGCCCGGAATACGGCTATCGACTATCTAAAGTCTAAAGGATTCCAGAATGAGCTTAAAAACCAATCACTTCCTGATTTCGTATATAATACTGCAGAGCTTTCAACTACCAATAATTCTTCTGATTATATCGGATTTAATAACGTGCTGGAAGGTCTGGAAGCAGACAAGCAGGAGCTTATAAATCTTGCTTATTATCAGGGATATACCCAACATGAAATATCTGAAAAACTGAAGATACCGCTGGGAACGGTAAAAACGAAAATGCGGAATGCACTGATGAAATTAAAAGATTTGCTAAAAGATTACCAATAAATTGAACACTAAAGAATACATATCATCCGGAATTATAGAATCTTATATTCTAGGTCATGCTTCTCCCGAGGAAGCAGGGATTTTGGAGTGTGTGATGAAGAATAATGCTGAAGTGAAAGCGGCTTTTGAAGAAGCACAGAAAATTTTGGAACAACTTGCTACAGCTCAGGCTGTAACACCTCCAGGTGATTTGAAATCTAAGATCTGGAATAAAATTCAGCAGGAACAGATTGTTGAAGAAGTAACTCCTACTCTTTCAACAGATATCTCTGAAGTAAAAACTCACAGGGAAATCACTCAACAGGAGAGAACTCAAACTACGACTCCCTGGAAAACTTATGCAGTGGCGGCTTCGGCATTGTTTCTTGTAAGTGTTGCCGGAAATTTATTCTGGATGAACAGCCAATCTGCCAGTAAGAAAGAAATATCATTACTGATAGCAGATAAAAAACGTCAGGATAAGACGATGGAGAAGATGAATCAGAAGCTTGATATGTTCTCTAATCCCGATATGCAGATGGTTATGCTGAAAGGTGTAGAAAAACACACAGAAGCCAAAGCAATGGTTTTCTGGGATAAGAAAACAAAAGAAGTTTACCTGAATGCTGAAAAACTTCCTAAAGCTCCCGAAGGAATGCAATATCAGCTTTGGGCTATAGAAGATGGAAAACCGGTAAATGCAGGAATGTACACTGAAGATAAAGACAGTAGGATTGCCTTGGCCAATATACCAAAAGCCCAGGCTTTTGCGATTACTCTTGAAAAAGAAGGCGGAAGCAAAGTCCCTACAATGGAAAATATGTTTGTAATGGGTGGAATTTAAGTTTCACCCATTTCATTTATATAAAACAGGATCATTTGACAGAATACTTAATGTGAAATAAGTGAAAAACTTATCTTTTAATTTTTATGGAAGTCTTTTTTGCATAAAAAAACAAGGCGGACACAATCAATCCGCCTCGTATCTCCCAAATAATTAAATATGAAAAAATATGAATGTCTATACCAGACAGGCCTTCAGCATTAGATCATGAAGGTCTGTATTTTTAATAAACGGCTGTAAAAGCTCGTTTCCAGGACCATAAGCCGCTACTTCCACATAATCTCCGGAATGATCCATGCTGATCCACCCCACAGAATTCCTGCTTTTCTGAATTTCTGAATACAATTTAAAAGGCAGTTTCTTATAATTATAAAGCCCTTCTTCTTTTTCAAGTCCGTTGTAAAAACTTAGCAGATGCTTGGCTTCATCATCGGTCAATGTGATTTTGTTACCTTCATAAATCCAGTCTTTAATATCTTTTACCGAATAATCTTTGTGAATCCTGTTGAGAATGTATTCATTGGTGTATTTGTAATCGGAAATGCTGTTAAATTGCCTGGTTGCATCCGCTCCGTAAATAGTGCCCGGATTAGCGTTTCCATGGTCTGTAGTGATGATGACTAAAGTATTTCCGTCTTTTTCGGCAAAATCCATTACCGTTTTCACCGCTTCATCAAATGCCAGCTGATCATGGATGAGTGCCGCTACGTCATTGGCATGGGCAGACCAGTCTACTTTTCCGGCCTCGATCTGAAGGACAAAACCTTCAGGATGATCTTTCATCTGATGAATAGCAGTATTGGCCATTTCAGCAAGAGTCGGTGTATTTTTGTACTCAGTAAGGTGCATTTTGTCAATGGTATACGGTAATGCTCCTGTACTGAAGATTCCTAATAATTTTTCTCCTCTTTTGATTTCTTTCAGATCGCTTTGTGTTTTTAGAATCCGGTACCCTTTTTTACTGTAAACAGAATAGAGGTCTTTTTTGTCTTCTCTTTTGGAGGGATTGAAAAACTCGTCTCCGCCTCCTAACAGCACATCGAATTCCAGCTCTGCATACATTTCTGCAATTTGAGGTTCAGCATTTCTTTTGGAAGAATTTATACAGAATCCGGCTGGAGTCGCATGAGTAATGGTTACCGTAGTCACGCAGCCTGCTTTTTTTCCTGCTTTTTTATATTGCTGCCATATCGGAAGATGTTTCTCTCCGTTAGCTCCGATGTTTAAAACTCCGTTTTTCACTCTGATTCCTCCTCCAAAGGCTGAACTTGCGGCAGCAGAATCTGTGACAACAGAACTTGCAGAAGCGGTGTCCATCAAAGCACGGGTCACCTTTTTATCATAATACAGATTAAGCCAGTTACTTCCTTTTCCTAAAATGTTCCGTGAATACAAGTCTGCCATTGAAAGTGTTCCCAGGCTCATCCCGTCACTTACCATGAAAATGATATTCTTCGCTTTTCCTTTCTGGTGCAGTTCCGTATTTTTCCCGAAGCTCCATAAATCAGATGGTGATAAGGTCAATAACCCTGAAAGTAATGCAGATCCTTTTAGAAATTTTCTTCTGTCCATATTGTTTTTGAAATAATGCTGCAAGTTATTGTATTTAAATTTTTATCGTAACATTGTTGCATTAATTAAAAGTTAATTTTAAATGTTCTTTGGAAACGGATCTTCAAAACTTTGTTTTTTGTCAAATAGTTCCTTTTCCCTTTCATTAATAAGACAATGTTGAAGGTCTGATAACATTTGATCTTTATCCAGATTCTGCCCGATAAATACCAATTCATTGATCCTGTCCCCCCAGTTTTTATCCCATCTGTTTTCTATAAATGTTTGGTTTTCTACAAATGAAGAATACTGAACCCTATGATTCATAGGCATACTACTCCACCAAACTCCTGCTTTTTCAAGCCTGAATGAACCTCCTGCCTGAGAAAAATTCAATGCATCATCAGGTCTTGAAGCTAACCAGAACAACCCTTTAGCTCTTATGGTTCCTTCCGGATAATGATGATTCAGATATTCCCAAAGCCTTATGGGATGAAAGGGCTTTCTATCTCTAAAAACAAGTGAACTTATCCCGTATTCTTCAGTTTCCGGGGTATGATGATCAGATTGTAGCTCTTTTTGCCAGCCTGCGGATGACTGTGCCTTATCAAAATCGAAAAGCTTAGTATGTAAAATCTTTTGGGGATCAATTTTTCCAAACTCAGCGTGTAAAAGATCTGCGTCGGGATTCAGTTTTTGGATTGCTGCTTTTAAAAAGCCAAGTGTTTCAGTATTGATAAGATCTGTTTTGTTTAAAATAATCACATTGGCAAATTCAATCTGATCGGTCAGAAGATTAACAATCGTTCTGTAGTCGCCCTCCATATCAGTAAGATCGCGGTCCAGCAACATTTCATTAGAGCCAAAATCTTTCATGAAATTAAAACAATCTACCACCGTTACCATTGTATCAACATAACTGAAACGGGACAGATCTATTCCACTCTCTTCATCAATATAAGTAAAGGTTTGAGCAACAGGAATAGGTTCACTGATACCTGTACTTTCAATAAGGAGATAATCAAAACGGTTTTCATTCGCCAAACGTTCTACCTCTACCATAAGATCTTCACGAAGTGTACAGCAAATGCACCCATTACTCATTTCAACAAGCTTTTCTTCTGTTCTTGAAAGGGTATTTTGATTTTCAACCAGGCGGGCATCAATATTAATTTCGCTCATATCGTTCACTATTACAGCTACTTTTAATCCTTGTTTATTGTGAAGAATATGATTCAGTAGTGTCGTTTTTCCAGCTCCCAGAAAGCCGCTGAGTACTGTTACAGGAAGTTTTTTAGTCATGATTTAATGTTTATGATTTTTAAAATTGATGATATGACCTGTAATCAAACCGATAGCTCCAATATAGATCAGAGGAAGATGAACTTCAAACAGAAAATCTGTCAATATAGAAATGAAAATAAGGCTTAATGATATCCAGAACAGAAACTTCAGCCACCGATTTTCCATTTTTTTTGTTATTCTGAATACCACAACGGCTCCTATGAAAAGGAAAACCAGATCAATATAAGGATCATGGGAGATTCCCAATGGAACAATTAATAGCAGTGGAAAGACAATACAATGAATCATGCATAAAACAGCAGCGAAGATTCCTACAGCATCAAGAATTTTTGATTTCATAATAGTATGGATTAATTTTCTTATCGTAACTTTGTTGCAAAAGTAGAAATAAAAATTTAAATAACGCAACTTTGTTGCATTAAAATATGAAACAGGTCAGAAATACTCACGCCAAAACGGAAATTTTAAACCTTATTAATAGTTCGGATGTTGCCCTTACCCATTCTGATATTCAGAAGAAACTGGGAGATCTGTGCAACAGAGTAACCATCTACAGGGTTCTGGAAAGGCTTGAGAACGAAGGTGCGATACACAAGATCGTCAATATTGATGGTGTGGTGAATTTTGCAAAGTGCAGTGGAAAATGTACCCATGAACAGCATTTTCATAATCATGTACATTTTAACTGTAAGGAATGTCATTCCGTGACGTGCATTGAAAATGCTATTCCGGAAATCAGTTTACCGGAACATTTCATCGCACATGAATATAATTTTATCATCAGCGGGATATGCCCGAAATGTGCTGATGCTTAAAAAATAAAAAGGCAGAAAAGCGAATATGCTGATCTGCCTTTTGTTGTACTGAAATATAAATTCTGTTATAAAGAAGAAATATAGACTTCTATCTTGGTACCATCATAATTGAAGGTTCCGTCAGAATTCTTTTTGCCTAATACCCATTTCATATCCACAGGTACTGTCCATGCCGATCCTAATGAAAATCCGTTCACAGATCTGATTTCATTTCCGTTTCCTGTAGTAATTGCTGAGTGAAAGAATGTTTTATCAATAAGCCTGTAAAAACCAATAGCCTTCCCTGCCGGAATGGGTGTGTATCCGTCCCATTTTTCTCCAGCAGGATAATTGAATAAGGTTAACCATTTTTGTCCTGCAGATTCGGCAAGCTGAGTAGGACTTATCCTGGCACCACGCATATACAATGCATAGGCAACCACATCATGACATACTCCACTGTTGTATTTCGAAATATTCTCTTCCCCAGAGAGAATGGAATGAGCAACGGGTGCCCTTTCAGATAGGGATAGCTGAGCCTTCCTGGCTCCTTCAGGTGTTATAAATGACATATTGTAATATTTTGTTTGGTGACGTAAAGATACGGCTTTAAAATTTAATCACTTATGTTAGAAAATATTTTAAGTTTCGGCTAAAGCCAATGGAAGAATACTTTATAAAATAGGCGGGCTAAAGCCCACCTCTATTGATATATAAATGTGGTATTATAGCAGAAACAAATGTAAATATTCAATAGGAACAGGCTTTAGCCCGTTTTAACAATTAAATACAGATATATTGGCTTCAGCCAAAACTTAATATTGGCTAAGTTCAGGCTGAAACCTTTGAAAAATAAATAATAAAATGTGCGGGTTAAAACCCGCCTCTATTGATCAATATAATTAACAATTCATTTAACAATAATACATGCATTCATAGCTGAAAAGCTTCCCCTCTTTAAAAGTAAAAATAAAGAGCCCGGCATCTCCATTCTGAATGTAATATTCGTGCGGAGAAGAAATCCAGCGTGTTGAGAGCAGATCTCCAAAACGGCTAACAAAATCCTTTTCATTATAATTAGAATCCATACGTTCCTTTCCCAGAATCACAGCTTCACCGCTATTAAAAGACATTTTGTAGATACTTCCGGAAACTTTTCCTTTATATTCTTCAAAGGCTACAATCATATCAGATGTTCTGTAAAAATATTGAGGTTCCCAGCCGCATTCAGGGGTATTGGGAATGTCTTTTACCTTCTGCATCTCCAGCTGTTTCACCTGTGTTTCTGTAATTTTTCCGTCAAAAAGCTGGGTCTCTTTCCACACAAAATGCATATTTAAGGCTTTCAACTTTTTTTCATAAGCTTCAGTTTCTGGTTTTTTTGCCAGTTGATCCGCCAGAAGAAGTTCAAAATTGATATCTATCTTTGGATTTTCTATGCCTGAATAAGATTCTTGCCAATAAAGTAATGCTTGTTTAAGATTTTTATCTTCCAGCCATGCAATTTCGCGCAATCTACCAACCTGAGTCAGTTCTTTTTCCTTGTTCTTTCCTTTTGCAGCCAGATAATCTTTCAAAATTTTGTCGTATGTAAGTTCTGTTCCCAGGTATTTCATCTGGATATATTCCGGATTTTCGTGGAAATGGTCGCCAATATATACCCAGCCATCCTGATACAGGGGTACATAATCAATGCAAATCAGTTCGTTTAAAGCCAATTTTCGTGTTGCCGTACTTTCCGTTGTAGGGCCTTTTCGTACACGTAATTCTGATCCCTGCACATAAAAATGGGGACATTGATATCCCTCTTTTCCTCTATAGAAATATTGTAGTGGTTCACCCGCTGATTTTTTCCCACGCATAGACTTTTGGAGTGGCTGGCGGTCTATAAAACCAATATCACCGTTGCTTACCTGTACTTTGTATTGCGTTTGGGTAGAATCCAGGAGGTAAACTGGTGCTTCAGTAGAAAAGATTCCCAAAACGTCCTTATTTTTTCCATTTTCACGATAAAGGTGACCCCATTCGGAGGTATAGGCCGGGCGTGCTCCGGCACTCTGAGCCTGGATATTGTAAAAGCAGCATTGAATGATTCCGGCTGCCAATAGTATCTTATTCAATATATTGTAATTTATATCTGCAAAAGTTTCCACGTCTTTTACAGAGGTGTTCATAATGGTTTCTATGGTTATTGTTTCAAAAATAATGAAAAATAAGAGTTTGTCCCAAAGTTATTGTTATTCAGAATGGGTATAAATTCCATCCTATTCATCTGTTTCCATTGGGTAGCGTAAATAAAAATACTATTTTTATCGCCCAAAAAAGTAAAGACTAAATATGCCGACTGATGCTTCTCTTAAGCTGATTCCGATGACAACTTTCGTGCTGGAGTATTATTCCCACGAAGGATATGCTGATCTTCAGATTTTGAATCTGATGAATAATTATGCCAATTTCTTAAAGAAGCGTTTGACTCTTGGAATGTTTGTTCCTGTAGACCGTAAAGGAAATATTCTAAAAGAACCGAAAAATTATACCGCATGGAAATCTTTGGATCATAACGATGGAAGAAGAACGGATATTGTAGGTTTCGAAGAATATGCAGAGTATCAGAAGGCCGAGCAGAACTGCATGTTTGAAGGATTTAAAGTAGATTATAATGGATACTCAAAAGTGAGAATCATTGCTTCATACGACCCTTCTATCGAATTGTCTTTTAATAAAAATGATCTGATCCCTACAGGCTTCAATGATGTAGAATCACTGACGGTATTTGATGATATCTTTTTAACATCCAGTGCATTAAAAGCAATTGGGATAAAACGATAAATAATAGTTGTACTATATAAAAAACCTTTATCAGCACTGATAAAGGTTTTTTGTTTTCTTGTTCTATCTGACACATTCTCCCGAATGGCAGTGGTAGCCTGATGGACAAAGCCCGTTGATGCAGGGGCCTGCAGCATCAGGATAGCACCTTTCATCTGCACGGCAATGAGAGTGAGGAGGACAAAGGGAAAGCAGATTGCCAAGGCAAACGCCTACAGGAAGCGGAAGATTCAGCTCTATTCCAATGGCTCCGATCATGTTTTTTAATGTTTTTCTGTTTAATTTTTTCATGGCTTTTGTTGTTAGGTGTTAGTAATTTTTTAATATACTTTCAAGTTCTGTGATGAGATCTTTCTGTGCCGGATTGATCCGTTTTTGTGCTTCTTCTGAAGCAAACCATTCCCATTGGTCCACTTCGGGAATTTCAATTATTTTGCCGGATTTGGGTGGCCATTCTAATGGAAAGCTATTGCTGTAAAGACCTGAAGTATCAATATCTCCTTCCAGGGCCCATGCATAAACTGTTTTTCCTCCTTTTTGTCTGATGGGTGATAATTCTATGAATTGGCCTTCTGCTGCTTTACCTGTTTCTTCTTTAAATTCCGTTAATGCCCTCACCAATGGGTCTTCATCGGGAAGAATTTCTCCTTTGGGGATAGACCATGCGCCAGAATCTTTATTTCTCCAGAAAGGGCCGCCGGGATGAACCAGAAAGTAATACAGACTGTCTTTTTCTTTTTTAAAGAGCAGAATCCCGGAACTTGTTTTCATGGGTTTAAAGATTTGATTATTAAAGATATAAAAAAAATATAATCAGATGATCAATAAGATCAGCCTTTCTTTTTAAACTGAGAGGGTGACATTTGTTTGTACGTTTTGAATATTTTATTAAAGTGGCTGGCATCATTGAAACCCAGCCTGTCGGCAATTTCACTGATATTATAATGGCTTTGCAGTAAAAGCTTTTCAGCAGTCTTCAGCTTATGCTGTATGATATGCTGTTGTATGGAGAAACCTGTCTGTTTTTTAATATAAATGCTGATGTAATTGGGAGAAAGCATAAATTCTTCAGCCAGGTTTTCAATTTTCATTTTATCAGCATCCAGAGCATTGACATTGATATAATACAGTATCTTTTCAATTCTGTTTAGATTTTGAGTGAGCCGGTTTTTTGCAGTAGCATTTTGCATCGTATTCCGGATAAGAATAGTCATGATACCCGAAAACAGATCAGTAGTTATCTCTTTGTTATAGGTGTTTTTATGGCTGAATTCATACAGAAGAATCCGGGCAAGCTGTAAAAGATGTTCCCTGTCTGTTTTGCTCTTAATCGCTGATTCATATACAAAGGAATGATCTTCCATCAGGAGCTGTACAGCCTTTTTAAGTTCATTGTTTTTGTTGGGCAGTAAGTTTTCCCAGATATACTGTTCTGTGAATTTTATATAAATGAATTTCGTTTTGTTTTTAATTGAAAATTCGTGGCCGTCACTTGGTCTGAGTAGAAATACATCCCCTTTTTTATACGGGAAAGTAATGCTGTTGAGGTGATGAAATCCTTTTCCGTTTTCTATAATGATCAGTTCATAAAAATTATGATTGTGATATTCAACATCCCAGTTTTCCTTTTCAATACTGAAAACATTGAAAGAGCTGAAATTAACGATTCGTTTCATAGAAGAATGGATTTTTACAAATTTACCATTAATTTTTACAATATATGCCAATGGATTATTGATGAATTTTGCCTTATCAATACATTCAAAATGAAATATATAAAACAATCAGTATTGCTGCTTGCCTCTGCAATTGTTCTGATGTCCTTTTCTGATCATGAAAAGGGTAAAACAGAAAAAAAGCAGCAGTATGAAAAACAGGCCCGAACAAAAAAATACTGGCCCAATGGTGCTCAATTGGTTATTTCTGTCTCCATGCAGTTTGAAACAGGTGGACAACCGGAAGGCGCTGAAAGTCCTTTCAGTGGAACGCCTCTTCCCAAGGGACAGCCGGATCTTCCCGCAGAAAGCTGGTACCGCTACGGAGGAAATGAAGGAATTTACCGTATGCTGGATTTATGGAAAAAATATGATATTAAAGTTACCTCTCATGTAGTAGGAAGTGCTGCTGAAAAGTATCCAGAAGTCGCTAAAGCTATTGCAAACGGAGGTCATGAAATTGCCGCTCATGGTTTTACCTGGGATAATCAGTGGAATAAAAATTATGCTGACGAACTGAATTTCGTAAAGAAAGGTGTGGATGTTGTAGAAAAGATTACAGGACAGAAAGCTGTTGGGTATAATGCCAACTGGCTGAGAAGAAGCCCGAATACACTTAAAGTATTACAGGAACTGGGTTTTCTGTATCATATTGATGATCTAAGCCATGATGAACCTTTTATAACTAAAGTAAAAGGAAAAAACTTTGTAGTCGTTCCTTATACGCTTCGTAACAATGATATTGTCAATATTGAAGGGAAACACTGGAGCCCGGAGCAGTTTTTGGCCCAGCTGAAATTTGAATTTGACCGCTTGTATGAAGAAGGAGCTTCCAAAAGGAGAATGATGAGTATCAGTTTTCACGACAGAATCGGTGGAACTCCTGCAATGGTACATGCTATGGAAGAATTTATAAAATATGCCAAAGAAAAGCATGGCGTAGTCTTTATGAGAAAAGATGATATTGCGAAAATGGTGATGAACGATCCCGATACTCCGGTTGACAACAGCGAAGAAAAGTTTAATAAGTAAGGAAGCTGGAAGCTGGAAGAAGAAAGTTATCGAAGTCTGTAAAAACAAATTAGAGATAATTGAAAAACACCGTAAAAGTGAATCACAGCAGATTTATATCTTCCAGCATCCGGGTTCCCGTTTCCATCCTAAAAAAAATACCTTTATGAATAACACAAAAACAGCCTATTTTTTCCTTCGTGTATCGATGGGAATTAACCTTTTGGGACACGGATTGGTTCGTCTCGTGAAATTGCAGGACTTTGCATCAGGAATGGTGAAGGGTTTTGAAACAAGCTGGCTTCCGCAGCCATTGGTCCATCTTTTTAGTGTCACTCTCCCCTTTCTCGAATTTACAATCGGCCTTCTGCTGATCATTGGTTTTAAAACCCGTATTGCGGCGATGGCCGGAGCTTCTCTGATTATCCTGCTCCTTTTTGGAAGCAGTACTGTTGAAAACTGGGAAGCAATGGGCATTCAGATGATCTATGCAGGCCTGTTCTATATTCTGATCAGCAGAATTGAGGATAATTACCTGGCCTTGGATCGAAAATAAAAACAGTAAGGCTGAAAAAGTAAAGAATTATACCTGATTATTGTAAAGTTTTTTACTCTTGATCCAACCACAAAAGTCACAAAAGGGTTCATTTTAGTACACTTAAGTTTATTTAGGTAAAATGATATCGCATGAAAGTTCACATAAGATGAAAATCTTTGATTTTCACAAAACTTTGGTGTACTTATTACACACAATGTTAGGCTCTGAAAAAATTGAAGTATTTAAAACTTTTGTGCCTTTTGTGGTTAAAAATGAATTCAATGCTGTATTTTTATTTTCTCAGCCAAATTATTTCCTGCTTTTTTACATTGGTCAGAGATTATGTTACAACTTCCTTAGATTCAGTTACTCTGTTTTTATAGTTATGCCCGAATTTTGTATCAGAAATAAAAGAAACTGAAAGTATTGGGTTTATTTTCAGTGAAATAGGTAACTCTCAAAATTTAAAAATGATGCAAACTATATTAGGAGCCAACGGCCAGATTGGTGAAGAGCTGGCAAGAGAACTGAAAAGGAATTATACTTCAGATATCCGTATCGTCAGCAGAAAGACAAAAAAAGTAAATGATACAGATACTGTTTTTTCCGCAGATTTATCAGACAGGGAGAAGGCAGTTGAAGCTGTGAAAGGAAGTGAAATCGCTTATTTTACCCTGGGACTTCCTATGGATACCCGTTTATGGGAAAAGCAGTTTCTGACCATCATGAAAAATGTTATTGAAGCCTGTAAAATCAATGGTACCAAGCTCGTGTTTTTTGATAACACCTATATGTATCCTCAAAATAATGAAGTTTTAACTGAACAAACCCGATTTGATCCTGTCGGAAGAAAAGGAACTGTAAGAAAACAGATGGCCGAAATGCTTTTAAAAGAAATGAAAGCAGGAACCATAGAAGCAGTCATCTGCAGAGCTCCTGAATTTTATGGTCCCGGAAAAACACAAAGTATTACCAACAGTCTCGTTTTTAATGCCATTAAAGAAGACAAAAAGCTGAAAGTCCCTTTAAGAGATGATAAATTACGAAGCCTGATCTGGACTCCCGATGCGAGCCGTGCCACTGCTTTGATCGGAAATACACCGGATGCTTACGGACAGACATGGCATTTACCTGTAGATGATCATAAGCTGAATTATAAAGAATTCATTGCGCTGGCTTCAGAAGTTTATGGGAAAGAACTGAAATATTCGGTTATTCCAAAGCTCGCCTTTTCAATCGGATCCTTTTTCAATAAAAATGCAAAAGAGCTATTAGAACTGCTTCCCAGATATCAATATGATAACCTGTTTGATGATTCAAAATTCAGAAAGAGATTCCCGGAATTTCCGGTAACTACTTACAGACAGGGAATTGAACAGATTAAAAAAGAACAGCAAGCCGCAAAATAATCCTATCAAAATAAGTAACTTAGAGACACCATCACCAAAACCGAAGGACAAAATATTCCCCTCCTTCGGAGGGGTGGCGAAAATTCAAAGAATTTTTGACGGGGTGGTAAAAAAGAATAAAATGAAAACTCCAGAAAAAGTAACCTCCATCACAGCATTACACAGGTATCTGAATCTGAAAAGGCCGTCTAATCCTTTGATCAGTGTGTTTGATTTTAATGAAGTAACTATAGATCCGAAGACTGTTCTGAGTGCTGTGACCACAGATTTTTACGTGGTTTCCCTTAAAAAAGATTGTGCAGGGAGATGTAAATACGGACAGCATTATTATGATTTTGAGGATGGAATCATGTATTTTATTGCTCCCCATCAGGTATTACAGTTTGAAGATATTCTGCTTTCCGAAGTAAGAGGAAGTGTACTGGTTATTCATCCTGATTTTTTACAAGGTTATCCATTAGCCGCTATCATAAAGAATTACGGTTATTTTTCGTATTCTGCTAATGAAGCTTTGTATCTCTCCGAAAAGGAAGAAAAATCCGTAACGGATATCATGGATAATATCAGCAGGGAGATAGAAGCCAACATGGATAATTTCACCCAGGATTTGCTGGTTTCCAACATTGATTTACTGTTAAAATACTGTGACAGATTTTACAACCGCCAGTTTTTAACACGGAAAAAGGTGAATCATGATCTTTTGACACAGCTTGAAACTTTACTGGATGATTATTTTAAAAATGAAAAACTGCTGATTGACGGGATTCCTACTGTACAATTTGTGGCAGCTCAGATGAATATCAGCCCCAATTATCTGAGTGATATGTTAAGAGTTCATACAGGACAGACCACACAACAGCATATTCAGAACAGAGTGATTGAAAAGGCCAAAGAACTGCTTTCCACTACTACTTTATCTGTTTCTGAAATTGCTTATAATTTAGGATTTGAACATCCGCAGTCATTTCACCGTTTGTTTAAAAACCAAACTACTGTTTCACCTTTAGAATTCAGAAAATCTTTTAATTAATCGTATCATGATGAAAAAAATATTGCTAATCGTAACAAATATAGATCAGTATGCCAGTGGTAACTTTAAAACAGGTTTATGGCTTAGCGAGCTTACCCATATATATCATGCGGCAAAGGAAAAAGGATGGCAGGTCACCATAGCTTCTCCAAAAGGAGGAAATACTCCTGTTGACCCCGAAAGCCTGAAACCTCTGGTCCTTGATGGAATTTCAAAAAAATATTATGAAGATCCTGAATTCATGAATGAACTGGCCCATACAAAAAGTCTCAATGAGGTAAAGAATGAATCTTTCGACTGCATTTATCTGGCCGGCGGACATGGAACGATGTATGATTTCCCTGATAATACTACTTTACAGACTATACTCAGAGATCAGTATGAAAATAATAAAATGGTTGCTGCAATCTGCCATGGAGTTGGAGGATTGTTGAATGTAAGGCTTTCAGGAGGTGCATATATGATTAAAGGTAAATCGATCACTGGATTTGACTGGTTTGAAGAAACTTTGGCAAGAAGAAAAAATGAAGTTCCTTTTAATCTTGAAGCCGCTCTTAAAGAACGGGACGTACATTACAAAAAAGCATTTATTCCGATGACTTCCAACGTTATTGTTGATGGACATTTGATTACAGGACAAAATCCTTTCAGTTCCAAAGAAATGGCTAAAGTAGTAACTCTTGAGCTTGAAAAATAAAGAGCAGGGATTGACAGTACAATATATGTTGTAAGATAAAGCGAAAAGTAAAACGCAAAGCTTAAAAAAGTAAGCTTTTTAATAAAGTGAGCAAATGGTTGCGACTATGTCGCTGATGAAGGTTTGGCTATACATGCGCTCAAAAAGAATCAATTGCGAAATCTAAATAATTGATGAGAGACTAAGATATCCTGTATTTAATTTTATCGGAGATAAAATCCTTGCGCCTTACAGCAGTTTTTTATTAATCATGTTGCGTCTTTGCGTTTTCCAAAAACATTTTATATGTAGTTTAAAAAAAATAAAAAAACGCAAAGTTTTAATGGTTTCAGATTCTTACTAAAAATGAGTAATGATAGTGTCAATACACTGCATCATTAATTTCCCCCCTGATGCCTCAAAATAAAGTAAAACATTAAAATCTTTGCGTTTAATACTTTTTTTCTGTTTTTATATTTGTTCTTATGAGAAGATCGATTTTGTTATCGTAATAAGGCTCATGGCAATAACCACCATTCCTACCACCACGAACATTTTCTTTGTTGGAAGTTTTGACGTAAGCATCGCAGAAAACGGAGCGGTAAAAACACCTCCCAGCAAAAGCCCCAAAACAATATTCCAGTGGTGGATACCTATCGTAAAAATAAAGGTAATGGCACTGGTAATGGTTAGTAAAAACTTGGCAACGGTAGAACTTCCCACTACATATCGGGGAATCCTTCCCTCTTTGATCAGCGTTCCGGTTACCAAAGGTCCCCAGCCGCCGCCGGCAAAAGAATCTATAAAGCCGCCTGCCAATCCTAATATTCTGAGATTGGTTCTGCGTTTGGCTTTCGCTTGTCCGGTTTTTTTATCTTTAAATGCATTGTTTAAGATATTAATTCCAAGATAGAGCGTGTAGCAGGCAATAATTGGTTTTACGATGTGAGCATAATGTTCACCATAATGAGACAGTGTTAAAGCTCCGATAACAGAACCCACAATAGCCAATGGAAACAGCACCCATACCATTTTTTTATTGACATTTCCCAGTTTATAATGGCTGAAACTCCCGGCTGCTGTGGTAAAAGATTCTGCGGAATGAATACTTGCGCTTACAACGGGAGGCGGGACATTCAGCAGTAAAAGGATTGTAGTACATATCACTCCATAGCCCATTCCCATAGATCCGGCGACAATTTCTGCCATAAAGCCAGCAAACAGCATCCAGTAAAAAATATGGCCATCTTTATTCAGAAAATGCTGAATATCATCTGAAAGATTAAATTGATAAACTACAAGTCCAAATAATCCGAAAAGAAGTAAAACACCTATGATGGCCAGATAGATGTTAGCTTTTCTCTGGGCTGTTTTGGTAATACTGATCAGCTTTTGAATTTCCATATCCGGTTTTGCAGCAACTTTTCCTTCGGACAGATATTCTGTTGTAATCTTATTAAGTTCTTTTACTTTATAATCGAAATCGCCTGTCAGTTGATTACGGATATGCTGCATATTGTCCAATACATGATCCATTTCGTCAGGAATCACTTCGGTAAAGGTTTCTCTTAATCTTTTAGCGATGGTTGGAGATTTTCCATTGGTGGAAATAGCTATTTTAAGACTTCCCTTTTTAACAATAGATCCTAAATAAAAATCACAAAGATCAGGTTTATCCGCAATATTGACCAGTACACTTTTTTGCTGGGCTTTTTCTTTGATTTCCCCGGCCAGTTCAACATCATTTACCGCAATAATGGCCAGATCAGTATCGTTAAAATCATGATCGTCATATGCTCTCTCATGAAGTGTTATATTGGAAAACTGGTTTTGTAAAGTTCTGACCTCCGGAATGATTTCTTTGGCTACCAGTTTGATGGATGTTTCCGGTGAATTGCCCAGAACAGATTCCAGCTTTTCAAGGGCAACCTTTCCGCCGCCAATAATCAGCAGCGAAAGGTTTTCAAGTTTTAAAAATATGGGATATAAAGAATTACTCATCCTGATTACAGTTTTAAGTCATAGGTAAAAGCGAGATAATACAGTCCTCCGATTTCAGGACCTGCTGCATACTGGAAGTAACGGCGGTTCAGCAAATTGGTAGCTCCAATCTTAATATTGGCATGGATTTCAGGCAGTTTCCATGTTGCCTGTGCATCAATGGTGTAATAAGCGGGAATTTCTCCGGATGCTAAAGGACTTTCCCACATAAAACCGCTCTGCCATCTGGCTACAAGAGTGAATCCTATATTTTTAACAATCTCTCTGTTTCCCAAGCTTACATTTACCATCCATTTCGGAGTGTTGAAAGCTGTAATAAACAGGTCTGAAGAATTGTTGGAAGCCAGATCATTATAGGAAACATTGGTGTTGATATTGTAATTTCCTGTGATATTATATCGGATTCCTAAAGATGTTCCGTAGCTTTTGTAGGTACTGTTGCTGTTGGTATAAACCCTGTATCGGTCCTGTTTACTTCTGTCGAGCATGGCAAGAACAGCGGTATTGCTTCCTACCTGGCTGTTTTTAGGAACAGCCACTTCTACCTGGCCCAGGAATCCTTCGTAGATATTGTAATAAAAATCCCAGTCCAGCACCAGTTTATTATTGAAAAAAGTAGACTTATACCCTACTTCAAACGAATTGATTTTCTCCGGCTGTAATTTCTGAAGATTCGCTACCGTTAAAAGCTGTTTGTTATCCTGAGCTGCCTGAGCCTGGGTTTTTCCTGCGTCAACATCAGCGTTTACTGCTGAGGTAAATTTATCGATGGATGCCAGCGTATAAGAGTTTTCCAGATAGCCTAATCCATCATTCACTTTTGAAAGTCCGCCTACTCTTCTTACATTTCCGTTATTCACGAATGAAAGGGCTTCAAATAAAGATGGAAAACGATAGCCGTTTTGAAAAGAGGCCCGGAAATTATGCTGTTTTACTGGGGAATACACTACACTTATTCTTGGATTTAGTTTGGCTTCAAATTCCGGGTTTCTGTCGATCCGTAAAGCGGCATTGATTTTTACTTTATCATCAAAGAAAAGCCTGGTAATCTGTGCAAAAGCCCCATATTTCTGATAGATAACATCTTTCCCGAAAGTACCATTGGCTAAAGGAATGTTTCTTTCGTTCACGGGACGATTGAAATCGACAAAATTGTTTCCATCCGGAGTAATGCTGTACAGTCGGTAATCCACACCAGCCAGAAGGCTGAATATCTTCACAAACCTACTGAAATCATAAGTAAGTTCTCCCTGATAAAAGCGGGATTTCTGTTCAAGTTTCGCTCCACCTGTTGCGGGAGCTCCGGCTACACCTGCATTCGCTGAATCCCAGTTATTAATGCCGACGATGGTATTTTTCAACTGTTCGAAAGCAGCAGTTCCCGGTACTGCCTTGTTTTTGTCGGCTTCCCGACGGGCAAGGATGAAAGCATCATTAAGATTGGTTCCGGCATTCAGACTGTTCTGAAGTGCGGTCTGGAATATATTTTTCCAGTTGGCATTGGAAAGATTCGTCAGATCAAGATTATCTGCCAAAGGTTTGAGATTATAAGAATCTCCTGTATTTTCTATGGATACATAAGCTCTGAAGGTTAATTCTCTTCCTGTCAGTTCTACTTTATGGTTCTGAACTGTGGCATTCTGCAAACGGATTTTATTCCCTCTCTGGAAAGTTCCGTCCAGCAAGCCGTAGCGATACACATAAGATGTTCTCCACTGGTCTCCGAAACGATAATATAATCCAGCATCGAACTTAATGTTCTTCACGTCAGGGCTTACCAGATCTTTTTCCAGATATCCGGTTCTCGAAACGTTGAATGTGGTTGGTTTTCCGTTGTAATCTACTTTTACAGCTACACGGTTGTTTCTTTCGTCACCGTATTTATTCCAAAGATCTTCAGCCGGATTGTTGGCCAAAGCAAAGTTAGGATTGGCTGTTACCAATGAACCTGGATTCTGATCTGTCAGATTATTGGAAATCCAGTCGGTTCCACTGAAATAGGAAGCATTTACCTTTACGGCAAAGTTTTTATTGAATACTTTTGCAAACCGGATGGCACTTTCTCCCAGAGAACTTACTTTATGATTGACATTATCTACATTATTCACTCCGCCCCGGAAATAAACGCTTATCCCTTCAGAGGTAAACGGATCTTTGGTCTGTAAACTTGCCAGTCCGTTGATGGCATTCATTCCGTACAATGCAGAAGCCGCTCCGGGAGTCACTTCCATCGACTGAATATCCAGTTCCGTAGGTCCTATTGCATTTCCCAACGGTACTCCCAACGTTGCCGACTGTACATCTACGCCGTCTACCAATTGCATGAAACGGAAATTGTTAGGTGAATTGAATCCTCTTGAATTTGGAATTTTCAACGTAAGGCTTGAGGTTAAAAGCTGCAGTCCTTTTACATTTTCCAGTGTTTCATAGAATGAGGCTGCCGGACTTTCCCTGATGGTTTTAATATCTATTTTCTCAATAGCGATCGGTGATCTTAATATCTTTTCCGGAACTCTGGAGGCGGAGATCACCACATCATCAATAATGGTATTCTGAGGATTAAGGCCTACCGTTATTTTGTTGGAAGGTGAAAGTATTTCAACCGTCTGACTGGTAAAGCCATCTTTCCGAATCACCACCCTGAATGGTATGGTAACCCTTGTTCTGATTTTAAAATTACCTGCCTGATCCGTTAATGCGGTATCCTGCGTGTTTTCGATCTGTACTTTTACGGAGTCAAGACCTTTTCGTGTATCTGTATTTTTGATGCTTCCGCTAAGCTCTATAAGCTGCTGCTGAGCTTCTGCCAGATTAAAAAATAGAAATGTAAATGCAATAATGCCTGCTTTTGGTAGAAAATTTCCCTGCTTTTTGTTTTTCATTTTTCTTCATTTTTTAGGTTGAGAATGAAGCTGCCTGAATTTTTAAATAAAACATAAAGTTTTTAAACCATTAAGAGTTGATAAGATTTTAAGGTATTTAAGAGTGCTTTGCATTAAAGAACAGGTCTTAAAAAATCATTTGATTTTACCTTAACTTTCCTTAATAACTTTAATTCCTTAATGGTTTGATTTATTAAGTGGTGAACTAAGATGCCTTACTATTTCAAACAGCTTTGTTTGTATTGTTATTTGAGAATCAACAACACATACACATTCGTCCGCTTAAATGAAGAGGTTGAGTTTTTTTGTTTTTTTTCAGATCATAATGAAAATTAGCCATATAATTAATTTAAGGTGTGTAAGTAACGGTATGAAAAATCACCAAATGTTTCCTCTGCCAGTCTTTTCTGTACATAAATCCCGAAAAGTTCATCCAGCGTGGTCAGAATTTCTTCCTCACCAATGTTTTCTTTAAATTTTGTATTCAATCGCATTCCTAAGCGGTCTCCTCCAATGTGGAGATTATATTTCCCGTAAGCAGTTCCCACAAATCCGATTTCAGCATTAGGGGATCTTCCGCAGCCGTTGGGACAACCTGTCATACGGATCGTGATATCTTCTTCCAACAAACCATATTTTTCAAGGATAGGCTCTATTTTTGTGACCAGTGAAGGCAGATAACGCTGGGCTTCCGCCAGTGCCAGTGAACAGGTATTTAAAGCTACACACGCCACAGAGTTTTTACGTAAAGCACTTGCTCCGTCGGTATTTTCTGAAATTCCGTGCTCTTTTAAAATACCTTCGATTTCAGGCTTATCTTCTTCATCAATATCAGCAAGAATAAGGTTTTGGTTGCAGGTAAAACGGAAATTGGCTTTCCCTGTCTGTGCAATTTTTAATAGTCCTGATTTTAAAGGATATCCTTCAATATCAAGGATTCTTCCATGCTCTACAAATACGGTGTAAAACCACTTTCCTTCATGATTCTGTATCCAGCCGTAACGGTCTTTTCTTTGTGTAAACTTAAATTCGCGGGCCGGCTCAAAACTGAAGCCTGCTCTCTTTTCTACTTCAGCTCTGTATTGATCGATACCTAATTTATCAATGGTGTATTTTAATCTTGATAATTTCCGGTCGCTTCTGTTACCAAAGTCTCTTTGTACCGTGATAATTTCGTACACGGCTTTCAATACTTTTTCCTCGGTATCCACAAATCCAAGGATAGAAGCAAGACGGGCATACGTAGCTTCATTTCCGTGAGTGGCACCTAATCCCCCTCCGGCAGCAATATTGTAACCTACGATTTTATCATTTTCGATAATCGCGATTAAGGCAATATCATTGATGAATACATCCACATCGTTATTGGGAGGAACGGCTATTCCAATTTTCAGTTTTCTCGGAAGATATCTGTCCTGATACAAAGGATCTTCCTCTGCTTTACGGTCTACCAGAAGTTCATCATCAATCCAGATATCATAATAAGCTTTGGTTTTCGGAAGACACATTTCACTGATTTTACCTGCCAGTTCGTAGGCTTCCTGCTGTAAAGGGGATTCCGAAGGATTGGCTGTACAGGTTACATTTCTGTTGACGTCTCCACAGGCCGCAATAGAATCCAGATGCTGCAGATTGAAGCTCTGGATGGTAGGTCTTAAATGAGATTTTAAAATACCATGCAGCTGAATGGTTTGTCTCGTGGTTATTTTAATGGTTCCTGTTGAATGATCTTCAGCCGTTTCATTCAATCCTACCCATTGCTCCGGAGTTAAAAAACCACCGGGAAGTCTTAATCTGATCATATAAGAATACAGCCATTCCAGTTTTTTGGAGACGCGCTCTTCCCTGCGGTCTCTGTCATCCTGCTGGTACATTCCGTGAAATTTGATCACAGTCTGGTCATCTTCTCTGATGGCTCCGGTGAAGTTATCTGCAAGACTTTCCTTTAAAGTTCCTCTGAGTCCGTTACTGCCGGTTTTAATTTTTTCTACCGGTGAAAGGTTCTCTTTATTGTTGTTCATAATTGTTTCCTTTAATTTTTACTGGTATTTCTTTTTAATACACATCTTTAGCATATCTGCCGCTCAGTTCCATTTCTTCCAGGTAGGTTACAGCATCTTCTTTGCTGCGTTTTCCTTCAGTCTGGATAATGGTGAGAAGCGTTTGTTCTACATCACGGGCCATTGGATCTTTAGCACCACATACATACACCGATGCTCCGCCTTCAAGCCAGTAAAAAACTTCCTGGGCTTTTTGTTCCAACCTGTGCTGAACATATACTTTTTCAGCTGTATCTCTGGAAAAAGCAAGATCTAAATGCGTCAGACTGCCTGTTTTGAGAAAATCCTGCAGTTCTGCCTGGTAAAGAAAATCTGATACGAAATTCCTGTCTCCGAAAAACAGCCAGTTTCTTCCTTCTGCACCTGTGGCATCACGCTCCCAAAGGAATGACCTGAAGGGCGCAATCCCTGTTCCCGGACCAATCATGATGATATCTTTATCCGCTTCCGGCAATTTGAAATGCCCTGCTTCCTGAATATAAAATTCCAACTCTTCTCCTTCTTTAAATTCACTCAGAAAGCCACTGCATAACCCATTATGTTTCTGATGGTCAATAAAGAATTCTGATTTAGCAACCGTAATATGAATTTCCATATCACCATGAGCTTCCACAGAGGAAGAAATGGAATACAGACGTGGTGCCTGAGCGGTTAATATCTGTAAAATTTCTTCAAATTCGTCTGCATTTTTTACAGGATAAATTCTAAGAAGATCAAGAAGACTTAATCTGACTTCCGGAATGGAATGCCCTGTTATTTTTGCATATTGAGCCACTACAGATTTAAGTAAATAGCTGATGTTAAGATGCTTGAGTAGAAGTTCTTCCACAGTGTCTGTAACTTTTGCTGTTTCAACCTGTTTTTTAGGATTAATTCCTGTGAGTGTAATAATCTCATCTACAACCTCTTTTGAATTGAAAGGGATCACTCCCAAAGCTGCACCTGGTTGATAACTAAGCGCTTCTTCTGTTTCAATTTCAATATGATAGGTTTCTTTTTCTGAGGTAATATCGTTCAGATTGATAATGGCTGAAACTTTCCCCTGATATCTTTTTCTTCCGGCGGAAACTTTTGGGGCTGAAATATTTTTTGTACTCTGCCCCGCATTTTTATTAACTGTTTCAAATACATGCTCTATCCAGTGGGAAGCTTCCTGTTCGTAATCAATGTCACACTTTTTCAATGGAATAATACGCTGGGCACCTAATATTTCAAAGCGTGAATCCACATCTTCTCCAGTCTGGCAGAACAGAGGGTAACTACTGTCTCCCAATGCCAGAACTCCGTATTTAAGTCCGTTGAGATCAATTTCATTTTCATAGATATAATCGTAGAATTTTTTAGCAAGAGCAGGCGGTTCACCTTCTCCCTGAGTACTGATGACGACAAAAAAGAACTCTTCTTTGGCAAGATCTTTAGGCTTGTATTGGGAAAGGTCAGCCAGCTTTACCTGAAGCCCTTTTTTCTTTACGATGCCTGCCAGTGCAGTGGCCAGTTTTTTGCTGTTTCCGGTTTCTGTACCGTAAGCCAGCGTTATTTTCTTTACAGGATTCTGTGTAGTAGTATTCGTTTCCAGTGGTGGCAGAACGGCTGTAATTGATGACCCTCCGGCAATACCCGCAAGATATCCGCTTGCCCAGATGGCTTCGTCTCTGGATAAGTCTCCGGAGATTTGTTTTAATACATTTAATTTAGATTCAGACAGCATATTCAAAGAAATTTTGAGTAGTAGGGATTAGACTTCCGTTTTCCACTGATTTGAAATAAAGACCTTCCTGCTCGGCATTTTCAAGCCATGAAAATTCTTCATGGAGGTTTACAATTTTGCCCACTACCACCAATGAAGGGGAAGCAAAGGTTTTGTCTCCGAATTTTTCGTTAAAATCATCAAATGATGATGTGTACACCTTTTGAAAAGGTGTTGTAGCCTGTTCAATGACTGCAATTTTTTTATCACCTGAAATCTGAAGTGCTTTCAGTTTTTCCACAAGAGGAGTAAGATTTCCTTTAGACATATAGAAAACAAGGGTATCATTGGTTAAAGCAAGCTCTTTCCAGTATTCTTCAGTTACGATCTCCGATTTATAATAGGTCAGAAAACGAACGGATGTGGAATATCCTCTGGCCGTTAAAGGCATTCCTGCAAAGGCGGCTGCTCCTAAAGCGGCTGTAATTCCCGGAATAATTTCGTAAGGAATATAATTTTCTTTTAAAGCCTGTAACTCATCAAGAATATTCGAGAATATGGAAACATCCCCTCCTTTGAGTCTTACGATGGTTTTATTCTGACGGGCATATTCCACCATCAAAGTATTGATATGAGACTGAGGGGTGGAAGCATTTTTGCTGCATTCTTTGCCTACATAAATGATTTCTGTGTTTTCATTAACGTAGGTTTCCAGAATCTCAGGACTTACAAGACGGTCGCATAAAACAACGTCTGCTTCTGCGATTGCTTTTACAGCTTTTACAGTGATCAGTTCAGGGTTGCCGGGCCCTGCACCGATAAGGAAGACCTTTGGTGATTTTATATTTGTTTTCATTGAAGTAGTTGTTAATTAAGGAATTAGAAAAGTCCTTCTACCGACAGATATCTCTCTCCGGTATCGTAATTAATTGTCAGGATTTTAGCGTTAGGTGGTATTTCCGGTAAATGTTTGGCGATGGCTGCTAAAGCGGCTCCTGTGGAAACTCCGACAAAAAGACCTTCTTTTTTAGCTGCGTTAAGGGCATATTCATAAGCTTCTTCTTTGCCTACTGTAATCACTCCATCTAAAAGGGTAATATCCAGAATGGAAGGAACAAAACCTGCTCCCAATCCCTGCAATGGATGTGGCGCCGGGCTTCCTCCGCTTAATACAGGTGATAATTCCGGCTCTACAGCTATTACTTTTACGTTGGGATATTTTTCTTTAACCACTTTTGCTATTCCGGTAATGTGCCCTCCGGTTCCCACTCCGGTAATGATGTAATCCAGACCATCCGGAAAGTCTTTTAAAATTTCCTGAGCGGTGGTTTCTACATGTACTTTTACATTGGCAGGATTGTCAAACTGTCTGGGAATCCATGAGTTGGGCGTTTCTTCAGCAAGCTCATTGGCTTTTTCGATAGCCCCTTTCATTCCCTTTTCTCTTGGGGTAAGCACAAATTCAGCTCCGTACGCTTCCATGATTTTCCGGCGTTCTATACTCATGCTTTCAGGCATAACAAGGATTAGTTTGTATCCTTTCACGGCAGCAGCCAAAGCGAGTCCTATCCCTGTATTTCCGCTGGTAGGCTCTATGATAACGCTGTCTTTATTTAATAATCCTTTGGCTTCTGCATCTTCAATCATCGCCAGTCCGATTCTGTCTTTAATGCTTCCGCCAGGATTGTTTTTTTCAAGTTTGATCCAGATTTCATGATCTGAACCGAAGAGTTTGTTGATTTTCACGACGGGTGTATTCCCAATCGTTTCTAATGCATTCTGAAATTTCATATCAATGTACTTTTTATTTTTGTTTTTTTAGATCACAAAGGTTAATGATTCCGGTAATGAAGAATTATCCTTTATTTTTATTTCACTTTTGTGGTAGACCAGAGAGTTGGCAGGAACATCCTGTGTAACCCAGACATTTCCTCCGATAATACTTTCTCTGCCTATTGTAGTTTCGCCTCCCAGAATAGTAGCTCCCGAATAGATAATCACATCATCTTCAATATTGGGGTGTCTTTTCTGATGGGCTTTTTCTTTGGAAACATTCAAAGCTCCGAGGGTTACTCCCTGATAGATTTTGACATTATTTCCGATAACCGTTGTTTCTCCGATCACAATTCCCGTTCCGTGATCAATAAAAAAAGACTTTCCAATGGTAGCTCCCGGATGAATATCAATTCCGGTTTTGCTGTGGGCATATTCTGAGATGACCCTTGGTAAAATTTTCACTTTCTGACTCCAGAGCTGATGCGAGATACGATAGACATACGTGGCAAAAAAGCCGGGATATGCCAGGTATACTTCTTCCAGTGAGTCAGCAGCAGGATCAAATTCCAGAATGGATTTTGCATCCAGCACCAGCTGATCATAAATTTCTGGTAAAGCTTCAAAAAACCGATTAACCTGTTTTTCAGTAAGGGTTTTATCTCCTGTTACCGTATTGATAAGTTCTGAAAGTGTTTCCTGCAGTGCCTCAAAATTTCTTTTCAGCTCATCTTCAGTATTGTCATGCTGAGGAAGGAAAAGTGTTTCATACAAATCCTTCACCCACTTTTTAGTCTTTATTTTATCAAAGAATCCATGAATACTGTTTTGCTTAGTCTGATGAATTCTCTCTGTTAATTGATCGGAAATTGCCATTTTTTCTATTGAATTATACAGGCTGCTACCGTTGAATTGGACGTTTCATCCACCAGAATGGCAGAGCCCGTTGTTTTGTTATTGGTAAAGCTGTCATAGACCAAAGGCTGTGCCGTTCGCAGGGTAACTTTCACAATTTCATTCAGTTTAATCTCTCCATCGGCCTGTTCCCTGATAAGAGTATTCACATTGATCTTGTAATCAACCTCTTTTACTACTGCTTTTATCAGTCTGCTGTTTTGCTGCAAAAGGTATTTGTTTCCTGGCTGCAGCGGTTTCTGATCCAGCCAGCATAAAAGAATTTCAAGATCTTTTTCAACGGCCGGAATATGTTCTTCCGTGGCAAAAAGATCTCCACGGCTGATATCAACGTCATGAGCAATATGAATAACGGCTGGCTGGCCTTCAAAGGCTTCTTCTTTTTCAATGCCATTGATCTCAATTTTGGTGATTTCAGTGGCCAGGTTTGCAGGAAGTATATGGATTTTATCTCCTTTGGTGAACTTTCCGCTTAATATTTGTCCGGCATATCCTCTGTAATCATGCAGTTCTTCGGTTTGAGGACGAATCACGTACTGAACCTGAAAACGGCTTCCGTTATTTTTTTCTTCATTGATCGTTACTTCTTCAAGATATTCCAGTAAAGAATTTCCTTCATACCAGTCTGTTCTGGAAGATTTTGAAACAATATTATCTCCTTTTAATGCAGAGATCGGGAAATAACTTACATCATTCAGTCCAAGATTTTCTGCAATTTTTGCATATTCTGATTTTATATTTTCAAAAACTTCTGCCGAATAATCTACCATATCCATTTTATTAATGGCTACAGCTACTTTCTTTAATTGTAATAAAGAGGCGATGATGGAATGCCTTCTGGTTTGTTCAATCACGCCTTTTCGTGCATCAATCAGAATAACCATCAGATCTGAGTTGGATGCTCCGGTGATCATATTCCGGGTATATTGTACATGACCGGGAGCATCAGCGATGATAAATTTTCTTTTTGCCGTTGAAAAATAGCGGTAGGCAACATCAATGGTGATTCCCTGTTCTCTTTCTGCACGCAGACCATCTGTTAAAAGAGCAAGGTCTACTCCGTCTTCATTTTTGTTTTTAGAATGTTTTTCAAGGACTTCCAACTGGTCCTGCAAAATACTTTTGCTATCGTAAAGCAGTCTGCCGATAAGGGTACTTTTACCGTCATCCACGCTTCCTGCTGTTATAAATCTTAATATATCCATCCGATTGTAATTATAAATGATAAGTGATAAATTATGAATGATAATTGATGAAAATACTTTGTGTAATCATTAATCAATTATCTTTTATCATTGACTAAAAATAGCCTCCTTTTTTTCTGTCCTCCATAGCGGCTTCTGTTACCCTGTCATCAATTCTGGTTTCGCCACGCTCTGAGATTCTTGTAGCTACGATTTCTTCAATAACGGCATCTATCGTAACAGCATTAGATTCCACAGCTGCAGTACAGGTCATATCTCCTACGGTGCGGTAACGGATTTTCTTAGTAGTAATGACGTCTTCCGGTTCTAAAACCACATGGGAAGAATTGGCCAGCCACTGTCCGTTGAAATCGATTACTTCTCTTTCATGCGAAAAATAGATGGAAGGAAGTGCAATTTTTTCTCTTCGGATATAATTCCAGATGTCAAGCTCTGTCCAGTTGCTGATAGGGAAAACCCTTACATTTTCCCCTTTGTGAATCTTTCCGTTAAAGATATTCCAAAGTTCAGGACGCTGAAGTTTAGGATCCCACTGCCCGAATTCATCACGAACGGAGAAGATCCTTTCTTTGGCCCGGGCTTTTTCCTCATCTCTTCTGGCTCCTCCTATGCAGGCATCGAATTCAAATTCTTCAATCGTATCAAGAAGCGTATAGGTTTGCAGCCAGTTTCTGCTTGGGAATTTACCTTTAGCTTCAGTCAGTTTTTTACTTTTTATGGTGTCTTCCACTTTCCTTACTACCAGATTCACATCCAACTGCTGTACCAGCTGATCACGGAAATCCAATACTTCCGGAAAATTGTGGCCGGTATCTACATGAACAAATGTAAACGGAATTTTCCCATGGAAGAAGGCCTTTCTTGCCAGATGCGCCAGTACGATACTGTCTTTTCCTCCACTGAATAACAACGCCGGACGTTCAAACTGGCCTGCGACTTCTCTTAATATATAAATAGATTCGGCTTCTAACTGATCTAAATAATTTAAACGATGTATTGACATTTTTTTCTTTTTTTATTGATGAATATGCAGACCGCATTCTTTTTTGTTGGCATCTTCCCACCACCAACGGCCTGCTCTGAAATCTTCTCCTTCTTTGATCGCTCTGGTACAGGGCTCGCATCCTATGCTCACAAATCCTTTTTTATGAAGGTGATTGTAAGGTAAATGATGATCTTTTACATACGTTGTCACCTGTTCTGTCGTCCAGTGAAGGATGGGATGAAATTTTATGATTCTGTTATCCGGATCCCATTCCAGCTGAGGCATATTCTGTCTGTTGGGAGAATGTTCGGATCTCAGACCTGTGATCCAGACTTCGTAGCCTTCCAGTGCTTTTCTTAAAGGATGAACCTTTCGGATGGTACAGCATGCTTTCCTTTTTTCTACAGATTGATAGAAGGAATCAGGGCCGTTTTCTGTTACAAATTCTCTGAGCTCGTCCGTATCCGGATAATAAGCTTTGATGTTCTTTTTAAAGAAAGCCTTGGTGGAAGTCCAGGTTTCATAAGTCTGTTCAAAAAGTCTTCCCGTATCCAGGGTGAAAATTTCAATATTTAAATCTTTAATCAGATGAGTGATGACCTGATCCTCGTAACTGAAACTGGTTGAAAAGATCACTTTACCTGGGAATCTTTCAGTCAGTATTTGCAGTGCATTAGTTTGAAAAGAAGCTTCATCAGCCTCTTTCACAAGATTTTCGAATTCATTTTTCAGACTGTTTTCCATTTTGAATTGAGATTTAAGTCTTGCAAATATATATAAAATTCTATAACTCCTATCAAAATAGTAGAATTTAAATAAAAAAAATTTTATTCTTTATTGATGAACTTGGTTAAGGTAGCTTCCATCATGCTTTTTCTGGTCTTTTCACGAACGATCATAAGTTCTTTCCTCAGATAGCATACTGCTTCGTCTACACAATCATCACATGCTTCGTAAAAATTTAAAGAAACGCATGGCGTAAGAGCGATCGGGCCGTCAAAGATTCGGTAAATGTCTGCTAATGAGACCTCATCGGGTGATTTTAAAAGATAATACCCGCCTACTTTGCCTTGCTTGCTGTTAACGAGTTTGGCTCTTTTTAGTTCGAGAAGAATCTGTTCCAGAAATTTCTTGGGAATGTTTTCGTCCTGTGCAATAACGGAAGTTGGCAGAAAGCCCTGGTTATAATTCCTTGCTAATCTGACCATTGCTTTAAGCGCATATTTGCAACGTTTCGACATCATAATTTCTGCAAGTTATGATAAATTATCTGATAAATGAAATGTTTTTATAGCTGAAAACTTTGTATTTTAACCACAAAAGCCACAAAAGATAAAAACACTTAAGTTGATTTTAAGTACAGATAAACTGCTAAGAAGTTCACTTAAGTTTAAAAATCGAAGATTTTTATAATACACAAACATCTGTGTAAATCCGTGAAATCTGTGGGAAAAGCTAACCACCCCGGCAAAAATTCTTTGAATTTTTGCCATCCCTCCACAAGAGGGGAATTCTAAGCCCTCCGTTTGTAATATGAGCCATAAGTTTACTCTTTCTGTAAAATAAAATAAGCCAGTTCTCTATCCTCCCGTTTTAGATTTTCAACTCTTTTAAAGCCGCTTTTCAAAAGTACTTTTTGGGACCCGATATTATCAAGATCAGTTACTGCTACGATATCTTTCTGATGATTTATTGATAAACAGTGGTCAACAAGTGTTTTACAGACGTCCGTTCCGAGACCTTTACCCCAGTATTTTTCATCTAAAGTATAGCCTATTTCCATCTGATCAGGATTGTCGAGAAAGATTCTAGCAAGGCACATTCCAACAAAATCATTGTTCTGGGCTTGGAAAATTCCCCATCTGCTGAATGGTCCCTCTTCATAATCTGCCAATGCTTTGTCAAACATTTCTTTATATTCTTCCGGGGTTTTGTAGGGCAGATATCGGGTTACATTTTCATTTTCAAAAAGAGTGGAAAATAATGAAAATTCTTCAGGGGTAAATTCACGGATAATGATCCTGTCGTTTTTATAATGCATTGAATATTGTTATCAAAGAATAAAATTACATAAATAAATGAAGAACTGCTCATAAACAGGATAAAAAAATTGGGCTTACAATGAAGCCCAATCAACTGTATATGAATAGTAATACTATTTTTTAATGAATTTCTGAGAAGTTTTCCCTAAAGAGGTTTCAATATCAATCAAATAAGTTCCGCTTAGGAAGTGTTTAACGTCAACCTTATCACCAATAACTTTAGCATTCATTTTTCTTCCAAACATGTCGTAGACAGAAATTGATTTGATTTCCCCCTTTGTTTTAATTGTCAAAACATCAGAAACCGGATTTGGATAGATAGATGTTTCTATGTTTGTTGTATCAACATTTGCAGTGGATAATAGTGTACAAGGTGTTGTAATACTTCCATATGGTTGTGTGTTGTATGCAAACTCAGTGACAGAATAATTTGAACCATTTGCCCCCACAATCACTTTGAAATAACCGTTAATGCTGTAGCCATCGAATTGATTTCTAAAACCAACATAAGCTGTTTTTCCGGACCAGGTAGTATAGGTAGGAGTATACACATCCAGTTGTCCGGGAGTCCAAGTTGGATACCCTATATTATTTGCATTCGTTATGGTGGTGCAAGCCGGAATTAAACTGATATTTCGTGTTCCTGTTTCACAAACCAATCCTTTCCAATAGGTTTCCAACTTTAATTGATTGGCAGCATAGTACCAAGCGCCATATCCCGCATCATCACTAAGTTCAGGGTTAATGATAAAATATTTCCAAGGTGCTCCGGGGTTGGTTGTTACTGTTGTTGCTGTTGGGTTGGCATAGCTTTCTAATGGAGTCCCGGTAACTATTTTATAAGGATCTTTATAAGAAAAAGTTAATGCTAAAGCTGTGGTTGATCCTAGTGAAGTTGTGCCTCCTGTTATAGCTGGATTCAGGAATGTAATTGAAGAATTCAGGACCTGACTTTTGGGATGACTGGTTGCAGCACCATTTATGGTAAGTGCAGCAGTTGTTGGGCTTGTAACTACTATAGTTGCTGCTAGTCCTGCTGGTAATGAAGAAGTGAAATGTGTTCCTGCTGTAAGAGTTGTTCCATTGGGTACGGCAAATGTTGCTGAATTTAATGTAATTGTTGATGTAGGAGCAGAGGCTACTGTTCCATCTAATGATACCCTACCGTTATTGTCTAAGTTCTCTGTAAATGTACTGTTGCTAAGGGTCAGCCTAGGTGGCGTATTAGCAACTCCGGTTGCAGCTAAGTTGGCAGGCTGCCATAAATTTA
Source organism: Chryseobacterium sp. AG363 (assembly GCF_003610675.1). Taxonomy (NCBI): domain Bacteria; kingdom Pseudomonadati; phylum Bacteroidota; class Flavobacteriia; order Flavobacteriales; family Weeksellaceae; genus Chryseobacterium; species Chryseobacterium sp. AG363. The sequence goes on along the minus strand of NZ_RAQF01000002.1, from coordinate 1,140,858 downwards.
TTCTTGAAGGATGGTTTAATGCTGCCAGCATTCTGTTAACCTGTCCATTGGTAAACATTTTATAACAGCCGGCAGAACCATTGTATCCCATATAGTTTTCAACATTTACTTTTTGTCCAAGACAATTGTTACCAGAGTTACATCCCAATCCGGAAGAAGTATTTTCTACAGGGGTGTCTGCAACTCCATCCCCATCATTACCTGGATTTGCAGTTGAACAAAGAACATTGAAGGTGTGCTGAAGATTTAGCCAATGCCCGAATTCATGAGTGAATGTATCAGAAAACTCGTTTGAAGCTACTGTTCCTGCAGCATTAAATATATAACGTCCATTATAAACAACTCTGGCTGTATTTACTGAAGTCATGTATGAATCCGGATACCAGGCAACTCCTGATTGATATAAATCCTTATTGGCATATAGGTCATTTTGGATATACACATTCATATACTTTGTATTATCCCAAGCATCGGAGCCAATTTCTGCATCATATCCGCCTCCATTGCCATATCCGCCTTTGAAAGGGTGAAATACTACTCCACTTGTTGCTTTTCCGGTTGGATCAATTTTAGCTAATCGAAATTCAATGCTTAACGCTCCTCTGATAGATTGGAAATCAGGATCAACGGTATTTGAATCCGTGTTGATTCCATTGAAATTTAAGTTGATTTGTTGCAGTAAGTCAACTACTTTTTGGTAATTTACTTTTACATTACTTTGAGATTCTCCATACACATGAAAAACCACAGGGATGATGTAGGTTGGATTGCTGGCCCTATTATTCAATGAATTTTTGTCTGATCCCATTTTTTTTACGAAATCTTGAGTGTATTTCTCAAAATTTTCATATTCAGCCTTAGATTCAGGGTGCAGTTCAAAATGTTTTTTCATCATTTCATCTGCTTTACACTCACGAGGTCTGTTTTCCTGAGCAAAACCTATTACTGGAAATAGGGAAACAATTAGTAGTAATTTAAATTTTTTCATAAATTTTGGATTTGGTTGTTAATAAATTATTTAAGTAATCAAATTGTTTTAGCTTTAATTTGGTGTGTTATGTGATGTTTTTTAACTAAATCTATCAGGGTTGAATATTTCTATATCAACCGTTGGCTTTTCGTCATTGGCAAGTTCTGAAACTGTTTTTCCAAAAATGGGTCCTAGGCTTAGTCCCATCATACCGCCGCCGCCTGCGATAATCAGGTTCTTCAATTGGGAAGACTGTCCTAAATACGGAAGGCCATCCGGGGCGCAGGGTCTGTATCCAAACCAGATTTCGGATTCTTTAGGGGATTCAACCTTAAAATCGGGTAAATATTTGGGGATGGATTGGATGATTCCTTCTACCCTTTTCATATTAATTTTATCCTGATGGGAAGCCAGCTCCATCGTTCCGCCGAAACGGATCTGTCCATTCATTGGAGTCACTGCTACTCTAGCTTCGAGTAATAAAGCGGCATGCTCTAATGTATTATGCGGATTTTCCGGTTGGTGCATCAACGAATAACCTTTCCCGGGCATTAATTGTATTTTAATACCTGCTTTTTGTGCAAGCTCAGGTAAAAATGAACCTCCTGTCATGATAAACTGGTCGGCTGTAAATTCTTTACCATTGGCAATGACCGTTTTAATCGTATTTCCAAAAGTTTTAAAGCCCGTTACTTGATGATGAGTATGAAAAACGACACCTTTATTTTTAAGATAAGAGATCATTTGTTTCATCAGTTTCATGGGATTCATATGGCCGTCGCACTTATAATTAACCCCACCGGTTACATCCAGCCGGACATTGGGCTCCAGCTCCTGAATTTCTGATTGATCCAGAATATCAACAGATAATCCCATATTGATGGCTTTGTAAGCCAACTCTGTCTCTTCTTCTGCCACTTTCTCAGTTTTATAGAGCATTAGAATACCATTTTGATTCAGTTCAAAATCAAATCCGTCTTTTTGGGCAATTTCATCATACAATTTGCTGCTTGCCAGATTAAGATCCCGGATTGCAGCAGCAGAGTAATCAACATGTTTCTGGTTGGAATGTTTCAAAAACTTCAATCCCCAGGAAACCAGCCTGGAATTGAGTGAAGGTTTTACATAAAACGGACTTTTACTGTCAAACATCCAGCGTATTCCCTGAGCAACTACACCCGGTGCGGCCAACGGGGTAAAATGACTGGGCACAATCATTCCTGCATTTCCATAAGAACAGTTGTTGGTAAGATCATTTTGTTCCAGAATTTCCACCTGCCATCCTTTCTGTAAAAGATAGTACGCTGAGCTTAATCCTGCTATTCCTGCACCGATAATCAGTGCTTTTCCTTTATTCTGTGTCATATGCTTGTTTACATCACCTGAAAACCCTGCCAATAAGGATCTTCATCATCAATAATAATATGATTATATCCGGTAATTCTTGCCCAGCCTTCTACTGACGGAATAATGGCTGGTCTCCCATCTAAAGTAGCAGTCTCTTCAATTCTCCCGATAAACTGGGAACCGATATAGCTTTCATGAATAAATTCTTCCCCTTGCTTCAGTTTTCCCTTAGCATACCATTGGGCCATTCTTGCTGATGTTCCCGTACCACATGGCGAACGGTCTAAAGCATTTTCACCCACCAATACTGCATTTCTTCCACTGGCTTTAGGATCTTTAGGTTTCCCCGTCCACTGAATGTGGCTTAATCCTGTAATATGTTCAATTTCCGGATGGATGAATTCATATTTTTCGTTGAGCAATTTTCTGATAATTTTTCCATAATGGATGAGCTGACTGGCCGTAAAATCAGAGATATCTCTGAAATTTTCCTGAGGATCTATAATAGCATAAAAGTTTCCGCCATAAGCGACATTAGCACTTATTAAGCCAAGATCCGGACATTCAACTTCCAGGTTTTCAGCGTAGAGGAAAGATTTTATATTCGTCAGCTTTACAGACTTTACTTTTTTCCCTTCCTGCATATAATCGATGAGAATAAGCCCTGCAGGGGTTTCAAGACGTAATTTTCCCGGAATTTTAGGTACAACAAGTCCTTCCTCAATAGCAATGGTAACTGTTCCAATGGTACCGTGTCCGCACATGGGAAGACATCCGCTGGTTTCAATATATAAAACTCCGATATCGTTATTTTCATCGACAGGAGGATACAGCATACTTCCGCTCATCATATCATGACCACGGGGTTCAAACATCAATCCTTTTCTTATCCAGTCATATTCTTTCATGAAGTGAAGCCTGCGTTCCATCATGGAATTTCCTTTTAAAATAGGTGCACCTCCTGCAACAAGACGTACAGGACATCCACAGGTGTGAGAATCTATACAAAAAAAAGTTCTGTTCATGTGGTCTGTAATTTTAAAGATTCTGAATTCATTACTCCATCCACCATTCTGCTGATTTGTAATGGATTGCCATTTTTAAGCTCATCGGGTAGAAATTCATCCGGCCAGTTCTGGAAAGAAACAGGACGAACGAACCGCTTTACAGCATCCGGCCCCACAGAGGTAAAACGGGAATCAGTAGTAGATGGAAACGGACCACCATGCTGCATGGCATATACAACTTCTACTCCTGTAGGCATTCCATTGAATAGTAGCCTTCCACATTTATCTTTGAGAATATTGATCAGTATTGGATTATTACGTACATCTTCATCGGTGGCTGCAATGGTAATGGTTAACTGTCCTTTTAGCTGCTGGGCAATCTTCATGATCTCTTCATCTGTTTCACACGCTACAACAATACCAAACGGGCCAAAGACTTCTTCACTCAAGACGGGATTATTCAGGAATGTTTTAGCATTTGTCTTTATCACTGAAGCACTTCCCTGATCATTTTCTGCGTCTGTATTTGATGAAGCAATTATTTCAATATCTGTCTGCTCTGTTGCAATATTTCTATTTTTTTCAAAACTTTCCAATATCCCTTTGTGAAGCATTGTAGCGGGAGCCACATTTTGAATTTCCTCTTTTAGAGCATTGATAAAGCGGTCAAGTGTCTTTCCTTTCAAAGCAATAAACACTCCAGGATTGGTGCAAAACTGTCCTGCTCCTAACGTTAAAGAAGTACTATATTCTTTTGCCAATGCTTCTGCTTTGTTTTCAAGCAAGTTTTGAAAAGCAAATACAGGATTGATGCTTCCCATTTCTGCAAATACAGGAATAGGATTTTCACGGCTGTTAGCAATATCAAACAAAGCCTTCCCTCCATTGAAGGAACCGGTAAACGCAACTGCCCTGATGTCTTTATGCTGAGTTAAATAACCTCCGATCTCATAGGATGTTCCGGTAATATGACTAAAAACTCCTTCAGGCCATCCAAAGGCTTTAACAACGGCTGTTATAGCATCTGCCATCATTTGTGAAGTCTGAGGATGTGCCGGATGTGCTTTTATAATGACAGGACAACCCGCACCGATAGCACTGGCAGTATCTCCTCCTGCAGTAGAAAATGCAAAAGGAAAATTACTGGCTCCGAAAACAACGACAGGTCCGATGCCTACATTATATTTTCTGAGATCTCCTTTTTGTTTTTCAGGCTGGGCAAGATCAATTCGGACTTCTGTATATATCCCGGAAGCAACAGCTTTTGCATAGCTTCTCCATTGTCCTACTGTTCTGGCCTTTTCGCCAATAAGTCTGGCTAATGGCAATGACGTTTCCTGATGAGTAACTTCCAGAAGCTCAACTCCTAATACTTCGATTTGATCAGCGACAGCATTCATAAATTCAGCCCGTTCTGTGACTGTAGTGTTTTTAAGAAACTGAAAGGCTTCAGCAGCCTTTTGGATTCTTCTATCAATATTTTGTGTTGATGTTTCTTCCATCATATTTGTTGTTCTGGAATTAATAATACGGGACGATTCGCTCTGCCTTCTTCAATGATTTTTTGAATTCTTTCAGCTTCCTCTCCATGAAGTTCAAGACGTGGGGCTCTCACATAAGGATTGCTTATCCCTTCTGCTGTTGCAGCCAGTTTAATATACTGAATAAGTTTAGGGTGAATATCGAGCTCCAGCAATGGCATAAACCATCTGTAAATTGCTACAGCTTTATCATATTCATTGGCTTTCACATAGTTGTACATTGCCATGGTTTCATTAGGAAACGCATCTACAAGACCTGCCACAAGACCGTCTGCTCCAAGCATCAGGGTTTCCAGACAAATCGTATCTACCCCGCCAAGAATTTTGATCCTTTTTCCAAAACGGTTGATCATTCTGGTTACGTTCGCCAGATCTCTTGTCGATTCTTTTACAGCCTGAATGGTCGGATATTCAATAAGCTCTTCAAACATTTCAAGAGTAACATATATACCATAATCTACAGGATTGTTATAAATAAGGATCGGAAGATCTGTAGCAGAAGCCACTGCTTTGAAATATTCAACAACTTCATGATTATCAGCTTTGTAACGCATTGGAGGAAGAAGCATCAGCCCGTCTGCCCCAAATTCTTTTGCCTTCAGAGCAAAGCTGACTGCATTTCTGGTGGTGTTTTCAGAAAGATTGAGAATGACAGGAATTCTACCCTGTGTTATCTTTTTGGCATATTTCAGCAGTTCAAATTTTTCTTCTGTTTCCAAAGCACTGGCTTCTCCTAATGTTCCTGCAAGGATAATCCCGTGAACTCCTGCTTCAATCTGGGCTTCTGTATTGGTGGCAAACATGTCAAAGTCTATCTCACCTTCTTTTGTAAAAGGCGTTAATACAGCGGGATAAATACCTTCCCAGTTTAGTTTTGTACTCATATCAAATAATATTTATCCAAAACTAGCAGAATTTTAAAACGGTAAATGTTAATATTTTAATAGGTTCTCACCGTATTTTAACATGTTGTTTTTTATTGCTCTATGGTGGCTTCTTTGTAGTGCTTCAGGTATTCTTTAGGAGAATATTTCATAATGGATTTGAAAACCCTGTTAAAATTGGTAAGGCTATTGAATCCACTATTAAATGCAACGGAAGAAATACTATACATATTACTGGCTGTCAATAGTCTGCAGGCCCGTTGTACACGAAGTTCATTTAGGTATTCAATATAAGTGATGCGGGTACGTTTTTTAAAAGACCGGCAAAATGCCTGAGGTGTCATACAGGCTTCTTTGGCAATAAGATCAAGGGTTAGTTTATGTTGGGCAAAATTTTTCTTGATAAAAGTCTGTGCATTTATAATTCTTTGATCTGTATCAGAAACAGGATTAGGCAGATTTTTTTCTGAGGATAAAGGAATATGCAAATGCCTATTTTGCATAAGGTGGTTTAAAATCCTTATAAAATCAATAATTTGATCTACACCATTTGTTTTTTGCAGTGCAGCAATATCTCCTGCGATATTTTCTTTAAGTTTGGCTGCTACCTGGAAACCCACTTCTGAATGATTGATGAAGTTTTTAAGTTCTTCAAATTCCGGTAAGTCAAAAAATGCAGCAATCTTTTTATGAGGATCAAAGAAAATAGAGATAGCATGAACTTTCTGCTTTTCGTTTTTCTCAAAACTACCCCTGAAAACATGGGATTGATTAGCTCCGAGATAGAAAATATCACCTGCCTCGAAATTAAAGAGATTCTGTTCTATGGCCAGTGTTCCATGCCCTCTAAGAATCCACATGATCTGTGTTTCTGTATGACGATGGAAATAAGGATAGAAATTAGGCATTATATCTTCCTGAATGCGGATACTTTTATTGGTATCGGCAGGAACAGAAAACTGGAGACTCTTCATCATAATATGAAAGCTTTACCGGGTTATTAGATTAGCAAGGTTAAAATATTGCTGAAGTTAAGCAAAATATGAACATTAAATATCATATTAAAATCCAAATTTTACATATTCTTATTTTTAATGAATAAAGTACTATAAATAGTACAAAAGCGTAACTTTAAACTTTTAAAATAAAAAGTATTCATAATATATGTTTTCAGCACAAACTTATCAAGACAGAAGGTCAGTATTACAAAGAAGTGTCTCTAACGGAATCTTATTATTTCTTGGAAATATAGAGAATCCTGTGAACTTTGAACATAATCCTTATTATTTCCGTCAGGACAGTACCTATTTATACTATTTTGGAATTCAGGAACCCCACATTGCGGCTATTATCGATATTGATGAAAATAAGACCATTGTTTTCGGAGATGAACTAAGTATCGATGATATTGTATGGATGGGCAGGCAGGAAACCTTGAAAGAAAAAAGCCTGAAGTCCGGAGTACAGGAAACTTTACCTTATGCAGATCTTTTTCAATATATTGTAAAAGCAAAAGCTTCAGGAAGAAAAGTACATTATCTTCCTCCCTATCAGTCTTCCAATAAAATTGTACTGGGAGACCTTCTTGGGACTAAAATTGCAGAACTGCAACCATCTGTGGAAATGATGAAAGCCATTGTAAAACAGCGTTCCATCAAAGAGCCTCAGGAAATTATACAGATTGAACAGGCCGTGAATGTATCCAATGAAATGCATTTGCTGGCAATGCGTGCAACGAAGCCGGGAATGAAAGAATATGAAATTGCCAACGCGATTCAATATCTTGCAGCGAATAAAGAATGTCAGATGTCTTATCCTCCTATTGTGACCATCAACGGAGGAATTCTGCATAACCATTATCGTCTTAATACCATAAAAGAAGGCGATCTTTTCCTGAATGATTCCGGAGCAGAAACCGCAATGGGATATGCGGGTGATCTTACCAGAACCTTTCCTGTAGGGAAAACTTTTACCACGAAGCAAAAGGAAATGTACGAAGTGGTTTTGAACGCTTTTACTCATGCCCAAAACCTTTTGAAACCGGGAATACGATTTAAAGATATTCACCTCAAAGCGGCACAACATCTGGTAGAAGGGCTTATCGATCTTGGATTGATGAAAGGAAATCCTGAAGATGCTGTAAAGAATCATGCTCATACCCTATTCTTTCAGTGTGGACTCGGGCATATGATGGGACTTGATGTACATGATATGGAAGATCTTGGAGAACAGTATATCGGTTATACAGAAGAAGAACCAAAAGATACCAAAACATTCGGACTGAAATCTTTACGCTTAGGGAAAGCTTTGGAATCCGGTTTTGTTGTAACTGTTGAACCAGGTATTTATATGATTCCGGAACTGATTGACATTTGGCAGGCTGAAAATAAAAACGTAGACTTTATTAATTATGATAAAGTAAATGAATACCGGAATTTCGGAGGAATCCGTGTGGAAGATGATTTCCTGGTCACAGATAACGGATACAGACTTTTAGGTAACGGATTAATTAAAACCGTTGAAGAAATTGAAAATTACAGAGCTGAACATTGAGTTTAATTCAAATACGATCTATGAAGAATATAAAAAAACTAACAGCTATTGCCTTGTATTTCCTGTGCTTGTCACCATTCGTGGCACAGAAGACACAATGGACTCCAGATGGCAACGCTTATTATTCATTTACTAAAAAAGGAGTGGAAATTGTTGATCTATTGCATCCCGGAAAAGATCAGACGCTTTTAAACAGTAGTGAACTGATTCCTGCCGGAAGTTCAGAAGCCTTACAGGTACAGAGTTTTCAGGTATCTCCTGATGATAAAAGTTTATTGCTTTTTGCCAATACAAAGAAAGTATGGAGAGATAATACCCGAGGAGATTACTGGATTTTCGACAAAAATACTAAAAAGCTTACCCAATTGGGAAAAGGATTACCTGCTTCCTCACTGATGTTTGCAAAGTATTCTCCGGATGGCAAAAAAGTAGCTTATGTATCTAAGCATAATATTTATGTGGAAGATCTTGCCAGCAATAAGCAGGCTAAGATCACTACAGATGGTACAGACGGAATGATCAATGGAACTTTTGACTGGGTATATGAAGAGGAATTCGGAACCCAGGATGGTTTCAGATGGTCGCCGGACGGCAGTAAAATTGCTTACTGGAAGCTGGATGCACGTGGTACGAAAAACTTTCTGATGATCAATAATACAGACAGTCTGTATTCTTTTACCGTTCCGGTAGAATATCCAAAGGTGGGAGAAGATCCTTCCGGATGCAGTATCTGGTTTTATGATCTTGCTTCCCAATCTTCAAAGAAAGCCGATATTGCAGGGGATGAGAAGCAAAACTATATTCCAAGAATGGAATGGGTGCTGGATTCTAAATCCATTATTCTGCAGCAACTGAACAGAAAGCAGAATCAAAGTAAAATTATCGTAGCAGATGCCAATTCCGGAAGCTGTAAGGTCATTCACACAGAAACCGATGCGGCATGGATTGATATAAAAACCCGATGGAATGACAACGATCCAAAAGGCTGGGACTGGATTGATAATGGTAAAGAATTTTTATGGCTTTCTGAGAAGGACGGATGGAGACATATTTATAAAATAGATATGAACGGTAAAGAGACCTTAATTACAAAAGATGCTTACGATGTAATTAAACCAGAATTCTTTGATGTTAAGAACAACCAGATTTACTTTTTAGCTTCCCCGAATAATGCCACTCAGAAATACCTGTACAAAGTAAGTATGAAAGGAGGAAAAGCCCAAAGAGTAACCCCTGAATCCTATACAGGCTCTAATACTTATACGATATCACCCAATGGAAAAATTGCCATGTTTACCAATAACAGTATCAATGCATTTTCCGCAGATGCAGTGATATCACTTCCGGAACATAAAGAATTGGTTGCTGCCAAGAGGTCTGCAAAAGCAGATCCTGCAAAATCTAAAACTGAATTTTTCCAGATTACTACCCAGGACGGTATTACATTAGATGGTTGGGTAGTAAAGCCTAAAAACTTTAATCCTAATAAAAAATACCCAATCGTTTTCTATGTATATGGGGAGCCTGCTCTGCAAACAGTCACAGATGATTTTTATACCGGCTGGAATTGGTTATATGCCGGAGATATGGCTGAAGACGGTTATTTATATGTTTCTCTTGAAAATCGGGGAACACCTTCTCCGAGAGGACGTGAGTGGAGAAAATCTGTCTATCGTAAAATAGGTCAGATGAATATCCGTGATCAGGCGATGGGAGCAAAAGCTTTATTTGCAAAATGGCCTTATATTGACACTTCAAGAGTTGCCGTATGGGGCTGGAGCGGCGGAGGCTCTTCTACCCTGAATCTTTTGGGGCAGTATCCCGACATTTACCAAACTGGAATCGCTATTGCACCGGTTGCCAACCAGTTATTCTATGACAATATCTATCAGGAACGTTATATGGGGCTTCCACAGGAAAACAGAGAAGACTTTGTGAAAGGCTCACCATTGTTTTATGCTAAAAACTTAAAAGGAAATCTTCTGTTGGTTCATGGAACAGGTGATGACAATGTACATTACCAAAATACGGAAGTTTATATTAACGAACTGGTAAAATACAACAAACAATTTCAGCTGATGTCTTATCCTAACCGTAGCCACGCTATTAATGAAGGTGAAGGAACCTTGCTGCATCTGACAACTATGTTTACCAAGTATTTAAAAGAACACTGCCCTCCGGGAGCAAGATAAAAATATACAAAAACCTGCAATATTGCAGGTTTTTGTATTTAAAGAGTATTTGTTATTAAACCTGGTATTGTAAACTACGATTTAGTAATGATGATATAGTAACTTGTGTCACCACCAGTTGGTATATTGAGAAAACATTCATCGTGGGTTAACTGATTGGATTCTCCACTGACATATTGAAGGAAAAGTGCCACTTTTTGATTGGGTACTGTTGTTTGTAATGTATGCATTAAGATCTGAGCATTTGAAAATGAATAAGCTGTATTTGTTGCATTTCCAGAATCATCCCTGCCTGCGGTAATAATTCCTCTTGAAACAGAATTAGAAGTATAAGTACTGCCGGATGCTGTGGCAAAAACGGTATTTATATTGATCTGTCCGGAGAAACTATAATTTTGAGTGTTATTATATCTGTTGCAACGTACTGATCCCCAGGATTCAAAAGAATATACGCCAGGCTCAGGAATTACAATATATTTAACATTACTTACCGACTGACCATTCACTGTTGCTGAAGTATCTGTACCAAAAGTAAATCCTGCGCTATTGCCTTTTAGTCCGGCATCATTAATAATAGGAATATTGATATATTGATTGGGGTCATATAGCGAAAATCCTCCGGTGTTGTTAGAAAGTGAATAGGTGGCAGGATATTTAGAAAGTTGCTGATAATACAAATATTTAACAGTAACTGGCATTATTGCACTATTTCCGGAGGCATCCACGCCTAATTTATTGAAAGGAGGAGTATAAGCCGGTGATGAAAGTCCAGGTAAATTTTCATGCCTTATATTAAGTACTCCGGCAGAGTTTACATGTAATAGGGCTGTGGGCGTGGATGTCCCTATATTAATTCCCACATTTCCGGTATTGATTACTTTCATAAGTTCTGAAGATGAGGAGTCATTAATTTCCAAAGCTTTAGTTGTGCTAGTATTGTTTTTAGATACAACATCAAGAGTGGCGCTCGGTGTAGCTGTATTGAATCCTATATTTCTGCTTTGAGCAAATAAAAAGAAGGAAACAAATGTAAAGGGTATAAAGAATATTTTGTTCATTACCGTTTTATTTGCAGTTATAACTTAGAAATAATGAATGTTACTTTTTTATCAGCAGCCCCTGAAAGAGAACATGCATTTGTGTTGAACTGATCACCTGTTCCCCAGTTAGTAAATAAAGCAACTTTCTGATTGGCTGTTGTAGTTGCTATAATAGAAAATATGCTATTTTGTGAGGGATAATCATATTGCCCTGGGCTGCTTAAATTACCTGTACTGTCACGTAGAGGAAATAGATTGGAGCGTATACTGGTCTGTTCGTTATAAGTAGTACTTCCTGCAGATGCCAGATAAATGCTGCTGGCTACACCTATAAAATTGTTCCCTCCACTACTACCGGAAATAGCACCTGTACAATTTATATAATACTTTAAATTTAGCTTGTACACGCCAGGATCAGGAATGGTAATGTAAATTACATTGGTTGCCGGATTACTTCCTCCGGAGATCCTGTTTAGCGTTGCAGATGTATCAGTCCCCAATGTTACATTTAGTGAATTACTGGCAATACCGGTAGCCTGGAAAGGTAGACTATAGAAAATACTATTATTGTAAAGAGAAAATGCTGAAGTAGTCTGAGAGTTATCGATAGTAATGTATGAATAAAGTACAGCAGGTACATAGGTACCTACATATCCATTGGCATCTACTGCAATAGGGGTTACACCGGATGCTAATTGGGGAAGATTTTCGTAGCGGATACTTCCTTTGGTATGCAGCTTTGCAGTAGGGATAGGTGCGTTTATTCCCACATTTCCATTATCAAGAACTGTCATCATTTCCGTTCCTGTGGAATTGTTTATTTCTAATGCTTTTGTAGTATTGGTATTGCCTTTTGAGACAATATCCAGTGCTGCAGATGGGGATGGCTGATTAATGCCTACCTGGGAATGGCTTAATGCAAAAGTAAGCACAAAAGCCTGTAATAATATTTTTTTCATCGTGTGTTATTTGATGACAAATCTGCATCAAAAATCAAAATATATCAAATAAATATATACAACATAAATACATCATGTATACAGCGCAAATTTCGCATTTAAATTTAAATGATTCATTTTCAGTTATTTAATTATTTTATTGCTACATCAAAATAGATTTGTTTACTTTTATTTAGATATTGAAAACGTGAGCTTTAAAAATTATTATCATACATATTACGTATGAATACTCTTCTTTTAACAGTATAAATATTAAAAACAAAAGCGTATTGAAAAATTACTGCGCTTTACATATTTATTATTTATTAAAATAAACTCATCTTCCTGAATTTCATTTAAGATAAATTATCATTATTTTTGAATTGATAATTCTAATATCACGGATTTGAAACTACCACGCTCCTATTACTCCAATCAAGATGTTCTTTTTCTGGCTCAGGATCTTTTGGGAAAAGTACTTTTTACCAAAATCAATGGTGAAACAACAGCCGGAATTATTGTAGAAACAGAAGCCTACTTTGGCGTTAAGGATAAAGCTTCCCATGCCTATGGAGGCAGACGTACAGACCGTACAGAAACATTATACAGTCATGGCGGTGTATCTTATGTGTATCTATGCTATGGGATTCATCATCTTTTCAATGTGGTGACTTCAGTGCAGGATGATCCTCATGCCGTTCTTGTGAGGGCTATAGAACCTTTAATTGGAAAAGAAATTATGGAACTGAGAAGGAATATGTCTGCTTCTAAACCTTCTATTTCTGCAGGTCCGGGATCAGCAGCGAAAGCATTAGGAATTGACCGGACATTCAATAAAAAAGATCTGGATGGACATGAGATCTGGATTGAAGACCATGGGATTTCATATCCTCAGTCTGAAATCATTGCAGGTCCTCGTATTGGTGTTGCCTATGCACAGGAAGATGCGCTTTTACCCTGGCGTTTTTTTGTGAAAGGAAATAAATATGTGAGCAAACCCAATAAAGTATAAATATCAGGATTCATGAACCGAATGATAAAACTCTTTATAATACATCACCAGGCTGTCAAGAGAGAACCCCCGGTTCAGCCCACTTGTATTGGGCAAAACCCAGACTTTTGCCCCACAAAAATCTTCTGACTGCTCTCCCCAAAGAATTTCTTTTTTCTTAGAAAATGCCTTGTAAGCTGCTTTACCGAGAAAAGCAATATATTTCGGCTGGTACTTTGTTATTTTCAGTTTAAAACTTTCAAGAGATTCATCAAATTCCTCCTTTGAAAGTTCATCTGCACGAGAGGTTGCTCTGGCCACAGCTGTGGTTAGTCCATATCCAAAATCAAGAAGAGAAGTATCATTCACCGCTTCTATTTCATAGGATGTAAACCCTGCCTGATGCAGTACTTTCCAAAAACGATTACTCCTTCCTGAAAAATGGTGACCATCATTGGATGATTTTAAGCCAGGATTAATTCCACAAAAAATAATGTTGAGATGCGTTGAAATAATGTCTGTCAGCATAATGATATTAAGTTACTTCGAGGTATAAAGGTATCACTATTTGTGTTATCCAATTCCATTATATCATATGAAACGGTTCATCTTCGGTAAAATACATTCTATCTCTGTTTTTTACCGGATCACATAGTTTGTAGGGCTGATTATAAATTGGTAATGATAATTTTGTACCGTAAAAGAAATGAATTTTCTTTAAAAGATTTTCATTCTCAATATCATTAAAACAGAAATAGTATGAACTGGATTGCATTAATTATCGCAGGGATTTTTGAAATCGGATGGCCATTAGGGCTTAAACTATCCCAACAGCCGGAAAATAATAAATGGAGCTGGATCATTTTTTCGATTCTATGTATGACTGTCAGTGGTGGATTTCTTTGGTATGCCCAAAAAAGTATTCCTATAGGAACGGCATATGCAGTCTGGACAGGAATTGGTGCAGTAGGAACTTTATTGGTGGGTATTCTTTTTTTTCAGGATTCAGCCAGTATCTTAAGGTTATTGTCTGCATTACTGATTGTTGTAGGGATTATTGGTCTTAAGTTATTTTAAACAAAAAATTGGCTTAGGATGATTAAACATCTTAAGCCAAAGCAGTATTCAACATTCAAATCATAAACTATCTCTATTTATATTGGTCGCCCTTTGAATTGAAAGACTTAAAATTTTCCTCCCTTTGACGGGGTGGTTTTGAACAGGATTTCACTTCTCAATCCTAAAGCTCTATCAATGGCTTATAAGTTCTTCCCACGGGAAGTTGTTTTCCATTGATCTGAATAATATTGGCAGATTTTACTTCTATTTTTGATCTTGATATGATATAAGATTTATGAATGCGGGCAAACATTTTGGGATTTAGAATTTCCTCCATTTTACTAATGGGCATTTTAAAAGTGAAAGTCTCTGTCTTTGTATGAATATGAATGTATTCTCTTAAACTTTCAATATAAAAAATATCCTGGAGAATAATTTTAACCTTCTTTTTACCACTGTTCATGAAAATAAAATCACGTTCGTAAACTTCGAGTAAAGCATCATCTGCTTCCATCAAATGCTTGAATTTTCCAATAGCAGTCAAAAAACGCTGATAAGGGATGGGTTTCATCAGATAATCTGCAATATCAAGCTCATAGCCTTCTACCGCATACTGATGATAAGCAGTTGTAACAATCACAAAAGGAGGATTTTTTACATTTCTGAGAAAATCAAAGCCTTTTACTACCGGAAGATGGAGATCAAGAAACATTAAATCTACATCATGAATACTTAAAAGACTGCTGGCATATACTGCATCTGCACATTTTCCTACGAGATTCAGTTCCGGATCTCTGGAAATGAAATTTTCCAGGATATCTGCAGCAATAGGTTCATCTTCTACAATAATACAGTTGTATCTTTTAGTGGCTGGTTGTATCATAGAAATCAATGGTTAAAGTTACACTATAACGGTTATTCTTATCTTCTACAGAAAGCGAATGGTTGGGATAAAGCAATTCTAGCTGTCTGCGTATATTTTTCAGACCTATTTTTGTAGAATGCTCATGGGGCTGTTTCTGCTTGGAGTTTTCTATGAAATAAGTAAGGATTCCGTTTTTTAATCGGATATCTACGGTAATGAATGCTTCTCCCAGACTTTCGGAAACACCATGTTTAAAGGCATTTTCTACAAACTGTATCAATATCAGAGGTGAAATTTTCTGAAAAGGATTATCAATATCTTCTATAAAACTAACGGTAAGCTGATGGTAACGAATCTTCTGAATCTGGATGAAATCTTTAATATTTTCAATATCCTTGGTTAGAGAAATCGTTTTTTCTGCAGCTTCATAAATATTATACCGCATTACTTTGGAAAGCTGAAGAATAACATCTGGAGTTTCATCTGCTTTTTTCAGAGCCATTCCGTAAATGTTATTAAGCGTATTGAAAAGAAAATGAGGGTTGATCTGTGCCTTCAGCATGGTAAGCTCCTGATCCAGTTTTTCAGCTTTTAATTGAGAGATCTGTTCTTTAAGTACATTCTTTTGCCGTGTAATTTCAACCCCAAAAATAAGGCCTATCATAAAAATCAGATCCATAAAAGAATTAAAAACCACATAGCCATTGATAAATCCTGAAGTATGCTTTCCGTCCAATGTCTCTGTAACGCCATAGATATACGGATATATGATATAATGGGTTAAAAACCGGTGACCCAAAACAGATGCTGTTACAATGAAAATACAGAAAATATATTTAAAAATAAGTTTAAGATCCACCTTTTCATATACATACAGCAAAGCATACGCTAATGGAATTTTCACAAAAAGATATCCGAGCTCCAGCATAAATGTATTCTGAAGTCTTATCTGCCATTTGAAATCCGGAAACTGATATCTGGACCAATAAAAGTCAAGGTAAACCTCCAGAATATAATACAATATCCAAAAAAACAAATGAATCCGCCATTTGGATTGACTGTCTGATTTCAAGCTTATTATGATTTAAAAGTACAAAGTACTATTTGTTCTCTCAAATATAAAAAATAAGTCTATCAAATGGACGTAACCATCTATAAACTATCAGTTTTGATTATGAGCGGTAATAATGTTGGAGGAAAAACAGATGATTTATGAAGGTCTAACTCTTCTTTTTACTCATAAAATGCAAAGAAACTTTGGGGTACATAAGATTCAAAAAGCAGAAGATCAGTAATACATTGAATTCAATACCATTTGTTCCTCCACCTACCACAAACCATCCATTTTGCCAATGGACATAATAGATTCCCAAAATGAAAATCAGAATATTACAAACAGCTATTGGTTTGATGTATCTATCAATCCAGATTAATGGTACTGATAAAAGATGAATCAGTTTTACTATCCATGCTATATAAATTCCTACAGGATTGAAACCTAATCCATTCAGGTAGATCTGTCCAAAATCATTCACATCCCCACTGAAAATGGAAATCACACTATGCATCAGTAAGATCACTGAAAGCGCAAAACGAAGGTAGAAACTCTTTTTCACAGAAACAAAATTAGAATACAAAAACAAGGATTCAATATTTTGTATATCAACAACTTTGAAATCAGTATAAAAGTTTTGTTTCGTAGTAATAATAACCTTTATTATTGAACGCTATTTTAATGAGATATTAAATTTTACACATATTTCAATATAAAGTGATTTAATTGGTAAATTTTATTATATTTACGTCCAGATACAATGATGAGTTCCCTCATGATCATTACTATATTTTTACAGATATTTTAAATGATTAAGACAAGATTCTAATACACAAATACTTCTATCTTTTTCAATTAAAAAAGAGTGGTAAAATAACTTACCACTCTTTGTCTTATATCCGGAAAAAAACTTTCTTAATTCTGTGTCAGGCTTTTCTTAATGAAATCTTCAAGTTCTTTACCATGAAGGTTTTTAGCTACAATAGTTCCCTGCCCGTCAATAATGACATTAAAAGGCAGTTCTTCGATTTCATAAAGCTTTGCTACAGGGCTTTTCCAGAATTTTAAATCACTGATCTGTATCCACGTAATCTGAAATCTGTCAATGGCTTTCTGCCAGCTTTCTTTATTCTTATCCAAAGAAACACCTACTATTTCAAACTGATTATTTTTTATCTGTTCGGAGTAGGTATTGTACATTGTTTTCAACTGAGGTTGTTCCTCTACACATGGAGCACACCATGTTGCCCAGAAGTCGATCAGAACCAGTTTTCCTTTTAATGCTGAAAGAGAAAATGAAGTTCCATCTGCCTTTGTCATTGTTATTTCAGGAGCTTTCTTCCCTACTTCTATGGTGTTCTGGGCAGAAATATATCCTGAAAACAGTATGAAAAATAATATTGTTAAAGAGTTCTTCATATTAATCATTTGTAGGATAATTTTTATCCAGCCAATCTGTTTTGATGTTTTTCGGAAGATTTAAAAGCTTTGCATTTGTGAAGCCCAATTCCATTAACAATGCAAATGCAGGACGGATATTAGGACATTTTACAAAAGGACAGCAACCGCAATAGATCACAATTTCTCTGTTCTTAGGAATATCTTTAAGATAATTTCTCAGTTTTTCCAGATTTTCAGGTTCATGAGTCGGTCCGATGTCTACAGAACCTTTCACAATAGCTTCAGGTCCTACCGAAATGATGACCAGATCTTTTGTTTTTTGATTTTCAATTCTGGAAGCCAGTAATGCCGGATCCATCAGCTGGCTGTCTTTCCATGGATCCTGTTTTTGCTGTGCCTGACTGAATATTGAACAAACCAGGCAGGCAATGATAAACAAATACTTCATTCTTCTATTTTTCACAAAGATAAGTTGAAAAGTTCAGAGTTCAGGGCTGATTACTCAAAGCAGGTTTATTTAAATTTTTAATATTAAATCCGATTCCGAATAATTTTATACATTTATCTAACATATTGTTGAATCAAAACACGCTTAACAATGGAAGAAAAATTCCAGCCCGATGCAATTATTATCGGAACCGGACTGGCAGGGCTTACCGCGGCGATGGAAATTACCAATGCCGGAAAAAAAGTATTGCTTCTGGATCAGGAAACAGAGCAGAATATCGGCGGACAGGCATTCTGGTCATTTGGAGGATTATTTTTGATTAATTCTCCCCAGCAAAGAAGAATGGGAATCAAAGATTCTTATGAGCTGGCATTGCAGGACTGGAAAGGTACCGCTGGTTTTGACCGTCCGGAAGATTACTGGCCCCGCCAGTGGGCTGAAGCTTATCTGAAATTTGCTGCCGGTGAAAAGTACGATTATATTTCCAAACTGGGAATCAGGCTGATGTTTATGGTGGGCTGGGCAGAGCGTGGTGATGGATCGGCAACGGGTCATGGAAATTCCGTACCCCGTTTTCATGTGAGTTGGGGAACAGGCACAGGCGTGGTAAAACCCTTTGTAGAAAAAGCTTACAAAGCTCAGGAAAAAGGTCTGCTTCAGATGAAATTCAGACATTGCGTAACTGAAATTATTACAGAAAATGATAAAATAAAAGGTCTTAAAGGAGATATTCTGGAAAATGATACCCAGGAAAGAGGTGCTGCAACCAACAGAAACGTTATCTCCACATTTGAATATTCAGCTCCAAATATTATTATTGCTTCCGGAGGAATTGGTGCCAATCATGACCTGGTAAGAAAAAACTGGCCGGAAAGATTGGGAAAAGCACCTGAAAATATGGTTTGTGGTGTTCCGGCCTATGTGGATGGTAAAATGATAGGCATTGCAGAAAATGCAGGTGCTCATATTATCAATCCGGACAGAATGTGGCACTACACGGAAGGCTTACAAAACTGGAATCCAATCTGGCCCAACCACGGAATCCGCATATTGCCGGGGCCATCATCGCTATGGTTTGATGCTAAAGGTGAACGTCTCCCCGCTCCTTTTCTTCCGGGATTTGATACGCTGGGGACTTTACAGTATATCCAGAAAACAGGGTTTTCCTATTCATGGTTTATCCTTACACAGAAAATTATCAAAAAAGAATTTGCCCTTTCAGGTTCGGAGCAGAATCCGGATATCACCAATAAAGATTATGCTCTTTTTCTGAAAAGGATTTTTGGGAAAAAGGCACCCGCATCTGTAGAAGCTTTTAAAGAGCACGGTAAAGACTTTATTGTTTCAGATAACCTGGAAGATCTGGTTAAAAGAATGAATGAATTGGCTGGAAATAATCTCCTGAAATATGAAAAGATAAAATCACAGATTGAAGCCAGAGATAGAGAACTGGATAATAAATTTTCAAAAGATACGCAGGTTAATTACATCAGGAATACAAGAAATTATTTAGGTGATAAATTAGGGCGTGTAGCGGCACCACACAAAATTTTAGATCCGGAAAACGGACCTTTGATTGCAGTACGTCTTAATATTTTAACCCGAAAAACGTTGGGCGGAATAAAAACCAATCTGAATGGTCAGGTATTGAGAGAGGATGAAAGCATCATTGAAGGATTGTATGCTGCAGGAGAAGCTGCGGGCTTTGGCGGTGGCGGAATGCACGGCTACAGAGCTCTGGAAGGAACATTTTTGGGAGGTTGCATCTTTTCAGGAATGAAAGCCGGACAATATATTGCCCGACTTTAAAATTAAATACTAATGAATATGAGTAATTATTTTAATCATAAAGTCATTTGGATTACAGGTGCATCATCAGGCATTGGAGAAGCTTTAGTGAAAGAGCTTTGCAGGAACAGCAATGCAAAAATTATTCTTTCTTCCAGAAAAGAGGGCCAGCTTCATTCCGTGGCTGAGAAAGCTTGTTTGAGCAGAGACAGATATGCGGTCATCCCTTTAGATCTTAAAAATTATAAAGAAATGCCTTCCATTGCAGCAAAAGCAAAAGAAAAATTTGGAAAGATTGATATTCTGATCAATAATGCCGGAATGTCACAGAGGTCGTTAGCCATGGAAACCGATATTGAAGTAGATAAACAGCTTATCGATATTGATTATATAGGAACAGTAGCTCTTACAAAGGCTGTTTTGCCTTATATGATCCGAAATAAAGGAGGACAGATTGCCGTTGTATCAAGTCTAATGGGAATTTTCGGTGCTCCTATGCGAAGCGGATATGCCGGTGCAAAACATGCTTTACATGGATTTTTTGATGCCTTGAGGGCAGAATTATTCAGCCAGAATATTAAGATTACGGTGATCTGTCCGGGTTTTATTCAGACTGATATTTCTATTAATGCTGTTACCGGGGACGGTTCATTACAGGGCACGATGGATGATGCTACGAAGAATGGCATGCCCGTAGATATCTTCGCAAAAAAAATGCTTTATGCCATAGAGAAACAGAAAAGACAACAAGCGATAGGCGGTAAAGAAGTGATGGCTGTTTACCTGAAACGATTTTTTCCAGGCTTATTAGCGAAAATAATCCGTAAAGCTAAGGTGGTGTAAAGAAAAAGCATCATTCAAGAAGAAATGATGCTTTTAATAAATATAATGAAGAATGTGTTTTAAAAGGTCTTTACCAGGCCTATACCCACTATTTTATTCTGATAAAATGGCATTACCATGGTGGATGAAAACGAAGTCTTAACTTTATTTTTTCCTCGTAATAAATTATCAATTTTTGGAAACAGCCAATATGCCAGTTCTGTAGAAAGAATTCCAAATCCGGCTCCTGCTATGACATCTCCCAGCCAATGTTTATCATTCAGCATTCTGTAAACTCCGGTGAAAATTGCAAACGGATATCCTGAGATACTGAGCCAGAAATTGGTGTCTTTATATTCCCGGAACATAAATTGTGCTGAAGAAAATGCCGTGGCAGCATGCCCTGAAGGAAAAGACAACGTATTAGAACCGTCCGGTCTTTCCTCTTTGACCAGATACTTTAAAGGCATAGTAAAGGCAGCCGCAATCAGTTGTGACGAAGCGTAAATAATGGTTCGGTCTCTCAGATTATGTTTTCCTTTTATCCCGATTGCATTAAGTCCATATACCATTACTGCCGGAGCATATTGGGTATAATTATCCAGTTGTATCTGTTTAGGCTGATGTTCGTTGATTTCAACCTTTGTGGATAGATTAAGCTGCTTCAGATTCTTGATGGAAAGACCTGCTACTCCGTAGGTAATAAATGCGCCAGGAATGATCAGGCTTTTATAGTTAAGTGTGTTTTTTTGAACTTCTTTTGTGCCAATGCTATCGTCTACATATTGTTGAACACGTATCGTGTCATTGGTGTTCTGAGCATTGATCCGGCTTACCACTGAGCTCAAAATCATTACGTAAACCAGCGTTTTTTGAAACTGTTTTTTCATTTTAAATTCCATTTAAAATTATCCGATTCTTTGTTAAAATTTATAGCTGTATCCCAAACGAACCACCTGGGTTTCGTAGTAATCATTGCTGGTATAAGCAAATCCGTTGCCTTGTACAGACTTCTTGATCACCATTGTATTAAGCAGATCTGAAGCATTTAAAAAGAGTTCCCCTTTCCCTTTCTGAATGGCTTTTTTCACGCCTGCATCCACTGAGAATCTTGATTGTATTCTTCCCTGAGGAATAATATCCGGAGCCAGATACACCAACGTAAACTGCATATCTAACCCTTTTGAGCAGTGAAAAACATTGTTCATCTTAACATTCCCCGAGATAGCGGTTTGCTGGTCTGCGGAGAATGTATTAGGCTGGGGATACAGATTTTGTACAGTAAATGCATTAATCTGATTACGGTATATATTTCCGTTGACATTCAGGGAATAAACATCCGATACTTTTTGGTTCCAAATTGTTTCAAACCCTGTATTATAGCTCTTTCCTGCATTTTGAAAGATGGCATAAATAAGGGTGCTGCCCGGAACAATACTGGAAATCCTGGTGATCGTTCCGTTGGCAAAACGGTGGTATAGTGCAGAATATAAATATCCGCTATTCCAATTGTGCTTATATCCAAGTTCAATAGAGTTCGTAAACTGTGGACGTAACGCCGGATTACCAACCTTAATAATCTCTGCATCATCATATTTCGGAAAAATCCTGATATCCACTTCATTGGGGCGGTCTACCCTTCGGTTGTAGAAAACAGAGAACTTATTACGGTCATCAAGCTTATATGCCAGCCTGAAATTCGGGAATGGTTGGGTGTAGTTGTATCCGTCACTTTTATAGGTAGGATGATTAGGATTTACATCATACTGAATTTTCACATATTCTAATCTAAGTCCCAATTCTGCTTCCCATTTTTCATTTTCAAAAATATAATTTCCATAGACGGCAGGAATAAATTCTTTATAATCAGCCTTTCCACCCGCAGAAACATCCAGAACAGAATTGGTTCCCGGAATAAAATTCATATTGGTAGGAATGCTTCTGTTTCTCAACTTAATTCCTGTTTCTATTCGCCCATATTTCAATGGTTTTACATAATCTATATTGAAATCGTATACCTGTTCATCTGATAATAGTTTAAACGCATCAGTTCCTGTAGAAGACGGCAGATAATTATCATAGAAATATTTTTCATCCTCTCTATGGAACGTATAGTTGAATCCCACGTTCAACACATGTCCGGCTTCTTTGAATTTATGCTGATAAGAGGCTGTTCCCATCACGGTTGTTTTCAGCTCATCCTCCAAAAACTGCCACAGACGCAGGCGTTGAGACTTATCTCCATTGAAAAATGGCTGATCTCCTCTGTCGATAATTTTTTCACTTCCGTACATTCCTGAAATGGTTAAGGTATTTTGAGAATCAATATTCCAGTCTATTCCGGCCTTAGTGGTGAAGAAATTGGTGTTTCTGTTTCTTTTCAGCTGGGAATTAATAATTGTTCCGTCATCATAAGTACGGGTTACAAATTCATTCTTGTTAAGGGTTTCTGTATAAAGATTATCTGCCTGTAAGAATATATTGACCTTGTTTTTTCTGTAATTCACAGACAGTGATGGATTAATTTTAGGCGTAAGAGTATATTGTGGTCTTATAGTGGGAAGATTTTCCATTCTCACCCAAAGTGAGCCTAAACCTGCGGTGAATCCTACTTTTCCGTTCCATCCGTTCTGTTTATTTTTTTTCATGATAATATTGATGATTCCGGCATTTCCATTCGCATCGTATTTCGAGGAAGGATTGTTGATGATTTCAATTTTATCAATCGCAGAAGCAGGAATATTATCCAATCCGGTCTGGCTTCCAAAACCGGTGAGAGCTGTCTGTTTGCCATCAATCAGAACGGTTATTTTATCATTACCTCTAAGCTGTACTTTGCCATCCTGTACTGTAATTCCGGGAAGATTCTGCATGCTTTGTAATACAGAACCACCACTTTGGCTGATGTTATCTGCTACAGAATAGGTTTTCTTATCCAGACGGCTGTCTATTTCATTCTTTTTGGAAGCTGTAATGGCAATCGCCTCTATTTTGTTTTCTGTTTCCTGTTGCGGAACTAGCTCAATGGCAGGAATTTCCAGAAACTCAGAAAGACTTCCTATAAAAACGGGCTGTACTTGCGTATGATATCCTGTGAGTGAGGTTTCCAGAAGATAATGATCTGGTTTTATTCCGGTAAGAGAAAATCTTCCTTCTTCATTGGTAATTGTTCCGGCTGTAAAAGTGCTGTCTTTTTCTTTCTTTAAAATAATATGAGCATAGGGTAATGCCGTTTTGTCGATACCTGTGATCCTTCCTGAAGCGGTTACAGAAGCGG
Source organism: Chryseobacterium sp. AG363 (assembly GCF_003610675.1). Classification (NCBI taxonomy): domain Bacteria; kingdom Pseudomonadati; phylum Bacteroidota; class Flavobacteriia; order Flavobacteriales; family Weeksellaceae; genus Chryseobacterium; species Chryseobacterium sp. AG363. Next base: position 1,116,681 of record NZ_RAQF01000002.1, on the reverse strand, counting down.
TCTGGGCAGAAACAAGAGAAGAAACCATCATACAGGTTGGAAAAAATAACAGGGCTGCCTTATTCATTCTTCTAGTTTTATTTTCTTTAAAATATTTTTTATTATAACAGGTGTTGGATTATTCGTTTTGAAGGGGTAATTCCCGGCTGTGTTTTCTTTGTGAAATGATGATCATCAATACCATCAGAGCAAGAGATATGAGAGATGCATTGAGAGTTCCCATATCCAGTCCTCCCTTCGCTAAAGGTTTGGTTAAAAGATCTCCGAAAGTAGCACCAAATGGTCTGGTAAAAACAAAAGCAATCCAGAACAGCAACACATGATTGATCTTCGTGAAATAATGAATCAATACGACTATTAAAATAATGAGTCCTGTAATCAAAGCTCCGGTCATATATCCCAGTCCTAAATTATCACTCAGAAAATCTCCGAAAGCAGTTCCCAGGCTGTTGGAAAATAAAATGGCAGTCCAGTAATACAGTTCTTTATTCTTTTCAAAAATGGGATAAACCTCAAGATTTCCATATTTTTTGTACCATAAAAACAAAGAAAGCAAGAGCCCCGAAAGTAGAATTAAACTACCAGTCAGATAGCCGGTTTTCAGAGTTCTGTCGATGCAGTCAGAGATTTCCGTTCCTAAAGTGGTTGTTCCTATAATCACCATCCAATAGACGGCTGGTATATATTTTTTCACACCAAGCTGCACGGATAAAATGATGACAAAGAACACCAAGGTAATCAGACTACCTGCTACGTAGCCCAGATGAAGCGTCATAGAAATAAAATCTCCTAAAGTCTCTCCTAATGTGGTGGCAACAATTTTCATGAGCCAGAATAGAAGGGTTACGGATGCAACTTTGTTTACAGTTTTCATTTTCTAAATACAATTTATACCTCAGTATGTTTTCAATACAAAGGTGCAAACCGATTTAGAAGAAATTTAGAATTATGGGAAACCGGGATTTTTTTAACTATAATTTAACAGAGAAAATATGGTGTTGATTTTCAAACCTGTAATTAACAGACCTCTTATGAAACCTGCAGATTTCCTGAATGATAGATAAGCCTAGCCCGCTTCCGCTATTATCTGTTGAAAGTTTTGAAAATCTTTTGAATAAGAAATCTGTATTCAGTTTCTCAGTCCCTGAATTGGAAACCTCAAAAACAGAATGGGTAAGCTGTACGGAAATGCTGCCTCCTACAGCTGTATGACGAATGGCATTGATTAAAAGATTGTTGATTAATATTTCTGCCAGAATATTGTTTCCTCTTACCTGTACCTCATTTGTGATGTGTTCTGTAACTGAAATATTTTTTTGCTCAAAATGTTCTCTGAGAATATCAATGCTTTGGTGAAGCAAAAGATCCAGCGAAATAATTTCCGAGCTGTCGAACTGGTTATTATCAATTTTAGCAAGCAGCAAAAGGTTTTTATTGATACGGGAACTTCTTGTAAGCGCCCTGTTCATATCTTCTGCAATGCGGTATTGCTTTTCGGTAAGGTTTTGATCCTGAAGCAAAATGTCCAGTTTGTTTTTAATAATAGCTAGTGGAGTCTGCAGTTCATGGGAAGCATTTTCGGTGAATTCTTTCTGGGTTTTGTAAGTAGAAACATTTCGTTCTATGAGTTTGTAAAGAGACTGATTGAGTTCTTCAAATTCAGCAGTATCAGAAGCTGGAAATTCTATCGTACTCTGGCTGTTAAGATTGAAAGTTTTCAGCTGATCCAGTGTACTTCTGAACGGCTTCCAGACAGACGATGAAAGTTTTCTGTTAAGATATAAAAGTCCAAGAACAATCACTACGAAAAAAAAGATGGTAATTAGGGCAATAACGGCAATGGTTTCATGAGATTCCTCAATATTGGTTTGTATAGTAAAAAGATAAGGTTTGCCATGAATATAAATTACTTTTTTAAGACATCTGTAACGCTCTTTTTTCTGTTCCAAAATAAAAGGCAGATGCTTTTCGTAAGTATAAATACTGTCCTGTTTTACCTGACTGGGAGAAATTCTTTCAATACTGGTTTCGGGCTGAATATGATTCCATAATTCAAGGCTTTTGTTCAATGCTTCTTCAGAAAGTTGTAACTGATTGAATTCATAAGCCGTTTTCTCTACAATAATCTGATTATGCTCATCCAGCTCATTTTTCCAGATCGTATCCACCACAAAATAATAGACAGGAATACTGATCATCAGTACAATAAGTACGTAGATCAAAAAGGGTTTGGTAGTTTTGGTGAGTAGAGGCTTCACAATAATGATGAATTATAAATTATGAGTTATGATTTATTTTTTGTTGTAATGATGATGCTTCGGATTATTTTTAATATTTCTGTAGCTTCATTATTGATGCTTTCATATTCTGTGGATGATAAATAATCTGTCTGAAACAAAAGCTCAATCCAGTAAATAGATTCATCACATTCTTTTTGAGCAACAGCCAGTTTATGAATAAAATCTGCTTTACTTTCAGCATTTTGTGATTCTCTTACTAAGGCTCCTACTGCTGTTCCGCTTCTTAAGAGCTGTTTACTCAGAACATATTCATTCTTAGTGGCTGTAAGATATTTATAAAGATTAATAATCCTTATAGCAAAACCAAAACTTTTATCTTTCAGCACATTTTTCTTTTCACTCATAATAATTCATCATTTATAACTCATCATTTATAATTACTCTAGCTTTCCCACTTATACCCCGTTCCATACACCGTTTTAAGATAATGCCCGCATCCTGCATCATAGAGCTTTTTCTTAAGATTTTTTACATGAGCATAAACAAAATCATGATTGTCCAGCATATCTGCGAAATCCCCGGAAAGATGTTCCGCAAGGGTACTTTTGGAGATGACTTTATTTTTGTTACCAATAAAATAAATTAAAAGATCAAATTCTTTCTTTGTCAGAGAAATCACTTCATCATTCACTGCCACAGTTTTGGCCCATAAATCTATTTGAAGCTCATTTTGTTTTACCACATTGGAACTGCTGAACCGTTTCCGACGGATAATAGAATATACTCTGGCCATAAGTTCAGAAAGATGAAATGGCTTAGTAAGATAATCGTCAGCGCCTAGTTTTAGTCCTTCAATTTTATCATCAAGGGCATTTTTAGCGGAAATAATAATTACTCCGTCCTGTTTCTGTTGCTTTTTTAATGCTTCCAGAATGGTAAGGCCATTTCCGTCCGGCAGCATAATGTCCAGTAAAATACAGTCATAGTCGAATGCTTCTATTTTACCCATAGCTTCACCAAATGTGCTGGCAGATTCACAGAGGTAATTTTCTCCGGACAGATATTCGGAAATGCTTTGAGCAAGTGCTGCTTCGTCTTCAATGATAAGAATTTTCATGCGATAAAGCTATCATTAAATTTAGAAGAAATTTTGAATTTAAATCATAAAAAATGAAAATATGTTATCTCTCCGGAATCTGCGCCTTCTCATAGATCAGTCCTTCATTTTTCAATTCTTTCCAGAATTCAGAAGGAATAGTAGTGTTAAGAGCCTGCAGATTGTCTTTCACCTGCTCAGGCCGGCTGGCTCCAGGAATAATAGAAGCAAATTCGTCGGCTGCCAGTACAAAATGAAGGGCGGCATCAATAAGGCTTATATTGTATTTTTCAGCAAGAGAACTCATTTTTTTCCGCTTTTCATACATTCCTTTTGGAATTACATCTTTATAATTATAACGTTCTTTTCCTGCTATATATCCTGAATTATACCCTGCTCCCGAAACCAGTTTTACCCCAGCATTTTTAACAGTCGGAAGAAGGCGGTCCACAGCATCTTCATGTTCAAGAATAGAATATTGTGTGGCCGAAAGACAGATATCCGGATCAGCAGATTCGATACAGTCTAAAATAGGTTCTATCTTATTAACACCCATTCCCCAGGCTTTTATTACTCCTTGATCACGAAGCTCAGAAAGTATCTTAAAAGCACCGTTTCTCGCCTGCTTCAGAAAATAAGGATAACGATCTCCTACCTGATCTTCAGAAAGGTCATGGACATAAACAATATCAATATGACTCAATCCGGTTCTTTGAAGGCTGTCTTCAATAGATTTCTGTACGGCGTCGGCTGTATAATCATGCAGGAAGTCGTAATCAAGAGGTTTTTTCCACATGGTTGGAGGAACATCAGATTCAGGAACCTGATGAAAAAGCCTTCCTACTTTGGTTGAGAAAATAAAGTCATCCCTGTCTTTATCTTTAAGGAAATTTCCAAATCTCCGTTCACTTTTGGTCAATCCGTACCATGGAGAAGTATCATAATACCGGATTCCGATATCCCAGGCTGCCTGCAGTATTTCATGAGCCTGTTCATCTGTAATATTTTCAAAAGCTGTTCCTATTGCTACACCCCCTATTCCCAGTTGGTGCTTTTCGGTTAAAATGTGTGATTTCATATATGAAATATTTAAAGTGTTGGATGATCAGTAAAGTACAAACATCGTGCTGGCAGTGAATGAAACGTTAAAAAGAAAATACCTGTTGAAACCTGAAATTCTTAATGAGAGCTGATATTAAGGCTGTTTTGGCAATTTATAGATTATGTTAAATATTTGTTTTGTCGTTCTTTTGGTCTTGTTATTGAATGAAATTCAGTACACCATTTGAAATAATCACATACTATGAAAAAGCACATTCTAATCGTAGGAGGAGGATTTGCGGGTATTAATCTTATCAAGTCTCTTCAGAATGATAAAAGGTTCAGAATAACGCTGGTTGATAAAAACAATTATCATTTTTTTCCTCCGCTTATCTATCAGGTAGCTACTTCGTTTATAGAAGCTTCCAATATCAGTTATCCTTTCAGAAAACTGTTTTCAAATAATAAAAATGTGAAATTTCACATGGGAAGCCTGATGAGAGTACATCCGGAAAATAAGACAATAGAAACAGATACCGGAAATCTCAGCTATGATTATCTGGTGCTGGCATTGGGCACAGAGTCTAATTTTTTCGGAATGGAAAATGTAAAAAAGTGTGCTCTTCCGATGAAAAATATAGAAGAAGCACTCTATTTGAGGAATCATATTCTGCTGACTCTGGAAGAAGCGGCCAGAAATAAAAATATTAAAGAAGCCGAAAAACTTCAGAATATCGTGATTGCCGGAGGCGGACCTACTGGAGTAGAACTGGCAGGTATGCTTGCGGAGATGGGAAAATATATTGCCCAGAAAGAATATCCGGAAATCAAGCTCGGACTTTCTAATCTCTATCTTATTGATGCCTTACCTACTTTACTTTCGCCCATGAGCCAGCTGGCTCAGAAAACGGCTTATGATAAGTTGAAAGAATTAGGAGTGAAAATCCTTTTGAATGTCTCTGTAAAGGATTATACGGATAATAAAGTCATCTTAAGTGACGGAAGCTCTATTGAAACGGAAACCCTGATCTGGACTTCAGGAGTTATTGGAAAAGAAATCCCAGGATTACCGGAAGAAACTATTGGAAAAGGCAGAAGAATACTGGTGGACGACTATAATAAAGTAACCGGAACTACCAATATTTATGCGTTGGGAGATATTTGTCTGATGCTTTCAGAAGAAAAATATCCTAAAGGACATCCTCAACTTGCTCAGGTCGCCATTCAGCAAAGTAAAAACCTCGCTGCCAATTTTAAACGGATAGAAGATGGAAAAGTGCTGGAGCAATTCAGGTATAATGACAAAGGAAGTATGGCCATTATTTCTAAATACAATGCGGTAGTAGATCTTCCGAAAAATTCCTTTAACGGTTTTATAGCATGGCTTACCTGGCTTTTCATCCACATCATTCCGCTGGTAGGGTTTAAAAATAAACTTCAACTTGCGATGGACTGGTTCAGGTTATTTATTACCAATAATCCATCCATCAGGCTTATACTTTTTCCAAAAAGAAATACAGAAAACGGATCATGATAAAAAAATAAGAACACTTAAATCCATCATATTATGAAAAATCAAAGAAGACCACCATTTTTTGGAGAAACAGTCGTTATCACAGGTGCTTCAAGCGGAATTGGTAAGGCTACGGCAGAGGCATTTGCAGAACAGGGAGCTGATCTTGTGCTGGCAGCAAGAGGAGAAAAAGCGCTTACAGAGACTGCAGAATTATGCAGAAAACTGGGAGCAACAGTGCTTGCTGTTCCTACAGATACTTCTGTTGCAGAAGATGTTCAGAACCTTGTCAAGGAAACCCTTGAATTCACCGGAAAAATTGATTATTGGGTCAATAATGCGGGAGTGTTGGCATTTGGTAAATTTGAGGAAATTCCAGTTGATGTCAGTGATCAGATTGTTAAAACAAACCTTTTGGGATATATGCATTCGGCACATGCAGTGCTTCCTGTTTTCAAAAAACAGAAAAAAGGAGTCTTACTGAATAATATTTCTATTGGCGGATGGATGCCGGCACCTTATGGAACAGCATATACAGCCTCGAAATTTGGTGTGCGCGGAATGGTAGAAACTTTGCAGGGTGAAGTTTCAGACTTTCCTGATATACATATCTGTGCGCTTTATCCCGGTTTTCAGAAATCATCAGGAATAGAACATGCTGCCAATTATTCAGGGATAAAACTCAGCACACCTCCTCCATCGTTTGATCCTCGTAAACTGGCAGCTTCAATTGTAAAAACAGCCAAAAATCCAATTGAAGCTTCTTATCCCGACTGGTCAGCAGTAGTTTTTAAAAATTTATATGAATTGTTTCCTGGAATAATTCGTTATACATCTTCCACTGGGGTGAGAATGTTAATGAGAAAAGCCAATAAAGATGAAAATACCGGAGGAAATGTACAGAACCCTTCTACAGGAAGTATGAGAATTGACGGGAAAACGCTATTTTCTATTCCTAAGAAACCATTAATTCTGGCAGGTGCAGGAATCCTTGGAGCACTGGCTGTTGGGTTCATTTTTTCAGGGAAATCTAAAGAAATAAGATAAGGTTGATAGAAATAAACTTTCATTGATATATTTTGAAAAAGTCTCTTTACTATATTTTTTGTGATATATTTCATAAATTTACAGAACTGTATCAATCTGATGATAGTTAAAATATTTCCAAGGTGAAAATTCACAACAAAAAAAAGTACCTCAGTTTCCTTAAATTTAAAAGAGATTTCCAGAAATACGGACTGGAAAAAGCACGCAGTTATGAGCTTATTCTGCATTGGCTGAACAACAGACTGAGCAGAAACCAATTTCTTGTTCTTTCCGGAATTCTGGTGGGCTGCACAGCTGGTCTTGCGGGAGTTATCCTGAAAACACTGGTGCATAATATCCATTATTTCATTACCAATAAAGTTCATTTTGAATATCAGATTTTATTCTATATTGTTTTTCCTTTTTTAGGAATTGTTCTGACAACGATGATCGTTTTAACTTTGTTTAAAGGTCAGGATCGTAAAGGTATTGGAGCTATTTTATACGAAATTGCACAGAATTCCAGTATCGTAGCTTCTGTTAAAATGTATTCTCAGGTGATACAAAGTGCTGTTACCGTAGGATTGGGAGGTTCTGCAGGATTGGAAAGTCCTATTGCCGTTACCGGAGCCGCTATTGGTTCAAACTATGCCCAAACGTACAGACTGAGCTATAAAGAACGTACTTTATTGCTTGCTGCAGGAGCTACTGCCGGGATTGCGTCTGCTTTCAATGCTCCTATTGCGGGGATTATGTTTGCCTTTGAAATTCTTTTAACCGGAGTGGTTTTCACAGACTTTATTCCGTTGGTCGTTGCTGCGGTCTGCGGAAGTCTTTTATCAAGGATTTTGCTTCAGGAAGATGTTCTTTTCAGATTTTATACCAGAGACCCTTTCAACTATAAAAATGTTCCGTATTATCTTATTTTAGGGATTGTTACAGGATTGTATGCCCGCTATTTTGTGATTATTTCTCAGAAAGTAGAACATTTTATAAAAGGTCTTCAGCTTTCAAGAATGCGTAAAGCGATGTTCGGAGGAGCTGTACTTTCCCTGTTATGCGTACTTTTTCCTCCTTTGTTCGGGGAAGGATATGAAACGGTAAAAGCTTTCACCAATGGAAATACCTACTCTATTATTGAAAATAGTTTTTTCAGGTATTTTGAGATCGGAGACTGGACCATTATCATATTTTTGGTTCTGGTATTGCTTTTAAAGGCCTTTGCCACCTCATTTACGATATTCAGTGGTGGAAATGGAGGTAACTTTGCTCCTTCTCTTTTTGCAGGAGGAACTTTAGGCTATTTATTTGCATTAATTTGTCAGCATATTGGTTTTACAGATGTTCCGATGACTAATCTTGTCCTCGTGGGTATGGCTGGTGCTATGAGTGGAGTTCTGTATGCTCCTCTTACCGCTATTTTTCTGATCGCAGAATCAAGTTTCGGATATGATTTGTTTATTCCTCTGATGATAGTTTCCATCATATCCTATCTCATTGCAAAATGGTTTTCCCCGATTTCTCCTGAACTGAAATCATTGGCAGATGAAGGAAAAATATTCACAAATAAACATGACAAAAACCTTCTTTTTGCTTTAAGAACCGAAGACTTTATTGATAAATATTCGCAAACGATCAATCAGAGTGCCTCTGTTACAAAACTGTTTGAAATGGTAAAGAACGGTAATAAAAATATTTTCGCCGTAGTGGATGAGAACAGAAAGCTCAAAGGAGTTTTGACGCTGGATGACATAAGACCTTATCTTTTTAACAAAGACATTGAAACTTCCCAGACGGTTACCCAGATCATGAAAGCGCCGCCTGCCGTTCTTCACCGTGAAAATAAACCCCTGGATATTCTTCAGACTTTTGATGATACAGGTGTATGGAATCTCCCTGTAGTAAGTGATACCAATGATTTCATCGGTTTTATCTCAAAATCCTCAATATTAATGAGCTACAGACAGCTTCTGAAGGAATATTCCGATTAATATTGAGAGAAGAATATCACAACTGAAGAACTCCATTCCCCTCCTCCGGAAGGGTGGCGAAAATTCAAAGATTTTTTGACGGGGTGGTTTTCGCCGTTGAATCATAAAAAATCCGTTCAGCAATGAACGGATTTAATTTTTAATCTGTAATGAAAGTTGAAAAATTAGTTGCTCGCCTTATTCAACAGCTCAATATCTTCCTGATCCAGAACAAGTTTTGGTGCATTGAAGACCGTTTCAAGCTGGGAAGCACTGGTAGCACTTACAATGGGTGCTGTAATCAGAGGATTAGATAACAGCCATGCCAGAGAAACGGTTCCCTGCGTTGTATTATGCTTTGCACTTACCTGATCCAGCGCTTTTAATACTTCAAGTCCTTTCGGATTTAAATACTTTCTTACGCCCTCTCCTCTAGCACTTTTTGCCAGATCTGCTTCATCACGGTATTTACCCGTTAAAAAACCTGCTGCCAAAGACCAATAAGGGAATACACTTAAATCAAACTGCTCTGCCAGAGGAGCATAATTTTGATCAAATCCTTCTCTTTCCATTAAATTGTAATGAGGCTGTAACGCAACATATTTAGGAAGGCTATTCTTTTCTGCAGCTTCAAATGATGCTTTCAAACGTTCCGGAGATAGGTTGGAAGCCGCAATATAACGTACTTTTCCAGCCTTAATGATCTCATCATAAGCAGAAAGAGTTTCTTCTACAGGAGTAGTATTGTCATCAAAGTGTGTATAATAGAGATCAATATGATCCGTCTGAAGTCTTTGCAGAGACTCATCTACAGATTTAAGAATATGTTTTTTGCTGATATCATAGCCATGTTCTTTCGTTTCTGAGCCTACTTTCGTAGCTAAAACGATATCATTACGGTTAGATCTGCTCTTCATCCATTTTCCGATGATCTCTTCAGACTGTCCGCCTTTTCCATTCACCCACCATGAATAGGTATCTGCAGTATCTATAAAATTGAATCCTGCTTCAGCAAAGCGGTCCAGTATATCAAAAGACTGTTTCTCGTCCAATGTCCATCCAAAAACATTTCCTCCGAAGTTGATGGGTGCAATCGTCAAATCGGTGTTCTTGATTTTTCTTTTTTCCATAAAAATAATTTTACTAAGTGACCTCTAAGGTAGGGAATATTAAGCCCGGAAAATATTTAAAATGACCATTCCTGCCATAGTTATTATAAATGGGAATGCTGATGTTTCCTAAGTTTTTTTATTACTTGAATGTGTTGGAAAAGCGCAAAAGCGCAAATAATTTTAAAAGCTAACTGCTTTAAGATACAAAGATTTTATCTCCGATACAATTGAATACTATTTATTTTTATATCTCTTTCTGAAAATCTTACATTGATTAAAGTTGAAATGTTCTTAGACCTTTGCCGCTTCTAACAGAAATACATGTGATTTCATTAGTAACAGAAAAAATAAAAACAGCCATGTAAAAGCTGTTTTTATTATCTATCAATTAAAAATACGGTTATTTTTCAACCTGAGGAATTTCAATAGCGATAAGCTGAAGTTTATATTCCTGTAACTGATGGTGAATGGTTGACAAACCGTTGCTGAAGAATGGTGATGCTTTAAAAAGCTCATGATAATATTCGATACCCTCAAGAACATTTTTCCTGAAAGCATTCCATTTTTTTGTGTGCGAATGGGTAATCTGTGCAGTGGATTCGGTGATTTCCTTTCTCAGATAATCCACATACATTTTTAATTCATTAATAAACATATTCGGACGTTGGTTATCTGAAAGGATATTGGTATTTCCGTAGATATGTTTTACCATTTCCGAAAGAGAAACTTCCTTATCAAAAAAGGCAATATTAGGTCCCGGACATATCACAACGCCTTGCTTTTCACCTTTAATTTCAAGGTTCTGTTCCATGTATGCCGCATTCACAAGTCCTACACACAGGCAGGCTTTATCGGTAATTTCGGATTTTCTTTTATTGAATTCTTTTTCAGTGAATGCATCTTTATTTTCGTAAAGCTCTTTCAGTTTGATATCCTGAAACTTTCTGGAAGCGGTACAGGTTCCTTCTGGAGAAAATTCTTTGCTTAGTGCGAGAAGTTTTTTAGGACAAGAACTTCCATATTTCCCTTTTGCTTCTTTTTCAAACTTCAATACTTCATTAGATGTACCTTTTACAGTATTGAAAGGTACTCCCAATGGCGAAATATTGCTCAGATAGAAATCCTGCTCTTTTGATTGTACAAGTAAATTTCTGGTTTCTGTATCTACAGATGTGGCTTCGGGTACCAGTAAAAACGGTGAACCCCATCCAACACTGTCTACGCTATAATTAGCCAATAAAAACTCATGTTCTTCAGAAGTTCCTACTCCACCCTGAACGGTAATTTTCATTTCTAAAGGTTCGGAAACTACATGCTTTCCTTTTTGTTCCAAAGCAGCTGTCATTAAGGCGTGAGCTGATTGGATCAGATCGTTTTTTTTCTGCTTGAATTCTTCCATGATAGGCCCGAGAAGCATTCCTTCAGTAGCAAATGCATGGCCTCCGCAATTCAGTCCGGATTCTATTCTGTATTCTGAAACCCATAATCCTTTTTTAGCCAGAAAATTTCCCTGAATCATAGCCGAACGGAAATCGCTTACTTTAAGGATAATTTTCTTTTTGATGTTTCCATGTTCGTCCGGGAAAAAGTCTTCAAACTCTTCCATATAGCTGTACAAACGGGGATTCATGCCTGCAGAAAGAACCATTGATGATGATAGCTTACTTTTGGCAAATCCACGCAGTGAAGCATGCGCATCGTTATACATTACAGGAAGCTGTTCATTATTCTGATAGTTGTCTTTATCTACTTTCGTCATGATATTGACATCAATACTTCCCGGTTTTAAATTCGATTCGATAAAGTTTTTGATATTGGAACTCCAGTTATCTTTTTGATTGATAATGTTTTGAAGGCTGTTTTTTAGATCTGAAGTATTCGGAAGCATAGCCATGAATTCCTTCAAAGCTTCCTTGTTTTTGCTGATTTCCTGTTTGAAAGATTCAAATTTTTCATTCACGATATCATCTACCATATCCAGATAAGCGGTAACTCTTTTTGCTCTGTAATCTTCTGTTTTTGTTGAGATCCCGAAATAGTCAAGATTGAACTTTTTGTTGTAAAAGTTCTTCATTTTTTCCAGGATTTCATCATCAATAATAGAGATGACGGAAGAAATTCCATACTGGGCAACACGAATCGGGCTGTCTATGGTATAAGCCAGTCCCATTACCGGAATATGGAAATTGTGCAAAGGTTTTTGTGTCATAAAGTTTTGATAAAAGTTTTTTAATTATTTATCTAGAAATCCTTTACAACTATTCACTTCTTAAAAATATTATTTTAAAATGAATTATGCGTTAAATAGTATTTTAATTATTAAAAACATGTCAAATGTCATTTTTTTGAATTGTTTAAAATAAAAAAGATCAGCTGAATAACTGATCTTTTCTTCTTGTCTGTTTTATTCTAACCGCAAAAGTCACAAAAGCTTTTGTGACTTTTATGATTTCACTTTAATTATTCTGCTTTGTTTTTAAGCATCATCAGAAGGCTGTAGGCTCCTTTCTGTACAATTTTCTTATCCTTTAAAGCATCTGCTTTTACAATCTCCGTAAACTGATCGTCAGCAATTCCGGTGACCACTGGAATCATTTTGTAATTGGATTTTCCAAGATCTTCAAAAACATAATTTTTATTTTCAAAAGACACTACAGCCTCGTTAGGAAGTCCCATTGTATAACGACTGCTGATATTCACTTCGGCGTTCACGTACATTCCTTTTACAAATTCAGTATTCACAGAAGATAATCTGGCAATTGCCGTTGCAGAACCTCCGTTTTCAATACTGGGAACTACGCTGACAATTTTAGCATTGGATTTCACATCCGGATTCTGATTGTTGTACACGAGAATTTCCTGCCCCACTTTTACATCATTCACATCATTTTCAAAAACCTTTAATTCTAAAAGTAATCCAGCTGGATTAATCAGCTCAAATAATGTATCTGCCGGATTGATATACTGCCCGTTATTCACAAGAATTTTACTTACAAAACCTGTAAAAGGAGCATAAATGTTGATTTTACTTCTGATATTTCCGGTAGTCAGACCTTTGGCATTAATTCCGATGATTCTCAGTTTTTCTTCCAACCCTTTTAAAGTGGCGTTCAAAGTAGAATAATCTGCCTGAGCAGTCTGTAGGGTTTTGTCACTGCTGGCTTTGCTTGTATTCAGATCTTTCTGACGGTTGAAATTCAGTCTTGCCGCTTCGAGCTGAGCTTTGGTCACCAGATAATCCTGCTGCAATTGTATAAACTGAGGGTCTTCCACTACTGCAAGCACTTGTCCTTTGCTGAAATGACTTCCATTAATGATATTGATCGATTTGATATGTCCACCCATAATACTGGAAACTAAACTGATATGCGATGGTGCAATTTCTGCCTTTCCGTTTAATCTCACCAGTTTTTCCATATTCCTGTTCTGAATACTGGTTGTAGTTAATCCTACAGACTGAATCTGTTTTTCTGTAAGATGAACGGAGTTTTTGTCGTTCTTTGAAAATTTCGTGTTTTCATACACCGTTTTTTCCTCCTCATTTTTTCCTGAACATGAAGATAAAGTAAGGATGAAAGCCACGCTGTATAGGGATATATTCTTGAAATGCATGTTGATATTATTTTGAAATTAAGAATTGAAGTTCAGCTCCGATCTGATTCAGTTTTTCAAGCTGATCAATATAATCTGCTTTGGTTTTTACGGCCTGATTCACCAGTATGACCCAGTCCAGATAATCTATTTCTCCAACCTCTATCTGTTTCTGAGCAGTTTTTAGAATAGTTTCGGATTTTGGAAGCTGTTTTTGTTCATAATTTTCGATGATCTGCTGTTGGTTCATATAGGTAGTCAACTGTTGTTTCAATCTGTTTTTAAGTTCAATTTCTTTTCTCTGGTACTGATTCTCGGAGATGGCTATTTTTGCCTGTGCTGCCTTTGCCAAAGCTCTCTGTCCTTTGGTGAATAGTGGAATTCCTACTCCTACCTGAACCGAATTGAACCGATTATTATTGATGTTTTTCATACTTTGATTGGTGTATCCTATAAGAAGATCCGGAAGCAGCCTGCTTTTTTCAAGCTGTACTTCTGCCTCTCCTACTTTGATCTGCTGCTGCAGATATTGAAGCTCAGGATGCTGTTGTACCATTTCTTCTGCAATCTGAAGTCCGATATTCACCGTGGGACGATCGGCAACTGGTTGGTACGGAACCTCTGACTGAAGTAATAACTGAAGCTGAAGTTTTGCAATATTCACGTCGTTTTCTAACGTATTCAACTGTACTTTGATCTGTTCTTTCTGGATTTCTGCGGTGGATTCCTCCAGAATATTGGCTTCCCCTTTTTTTAATCTTAATCCGGCTTTATCTGCAAAATTATTGTAAAGCTGGCTGATGTATTCCAGCACTTTTTTCTTCTCCTGAAGCACCAGTATCCTGTAGAAAACACTTGTTACTTCTTTGGTAAGCTGTGCCCTGGTCAGATTCTGATTGATGACACTGGCAGACCATTCGGCATCCAGCATTTGTTTTCTTTTTGAATACACCGTTGGAAAACTGAATCTTTGAGTGATTCCGAATGAATTATCCGTTTCCTCTCCCTGAATCTGGCCAAATCCTCCGGTAATTTCCGTCTGGGGAATATCCAGATAACTGGCTTTCAGTTTTTCCTGATAATCTGAGACTAATTTTGAATTTTTAAGAGTACCATTCTGCTGGTATGCTTTTTCCAAAGCCTGATCATAGGTAATATTTTCCTGAGCCTGATAAGTTCCAAAGGATATTAACAACAGGAAAACAGACAGTTTTTTATAGTTGGTTTTTTTTGAGAATTTCATTTTATCTTTATTAATATGTTCAAAGAGGACGTATAAAATTGGAAGGACAAACAAGGTTAAAAGAGTGGCAAGCATTAATCCTCCGATCACCACCGTTGCCAGAGGTCTCTGTACTTCTGCTCCTGCACCGTTGCTGATGGCCATGGGAAGAAACCCCAGAGAAGCTACAAACGCAGTCATTAGAACCGGGCGAAGCCTGATTTTGGTTCCTATCAGTACAATTCTGCTGGTATTGGCTATTCCATTCTTTTTCAATCGGTTAAATTCTGATATCAAAACAATTCCATTAAGTACGGCAACTCCAAATAATGCAATGAATCCTACGCCTGCACTGATACTGAAGGGCATTCCTCTCAACGCCAGAAAGTACACTCCTCCTATCGCAGATAAAGGAATGGCAGTATAGATTAACAAGCTGTGTTTTACAGAACCGAAAGCAAAGAATAAGAGCAGGAAAATCATTACTAACGAAATAGGAACTCCGATTCCCAGTCTTGCTTTGGCTTCATTTAAGTTTTCAAAAGCACCTCCATAAGAAACAGTGTATCCTGGTGATAGTTTCAGGTTTTTATCTGCTTTTTGCTGAAGTTCTTCAACAATACTCTGGACATCTCTTCCTCTCACATTAAAACCTACAATAATCCTTCTTTTAGTATCTTCCCGCTGAATCTGGTTCGGACTGTTTTTAAGCTCTACTTTAGCCAATTGTGACAAAGGAATCTGTTCTCCTGAAGAAGTTGGAACCAAAAGATTCTGAATGCTGGTAATATCTTTTTTATGCTCATTATCCATTCGGACAACGATATCAAACTTTTTTTCACCTTCATATAAAGCACCTGCAGTTTGTCCTGCAAAAGCCATATTAATTACCCTGTTGATATCCGCCACTGAAATATTGTATCTAGAAAGTTCCGAACGGTTATAATCAATCACAACCTGCGGAGCTCCTACTACCGGTTCAATATAAAGATCCTGGGCACCTTTTACAGTGTTGATGATGCTTCCCATCTTTTTTGCATAGGTGGCAAGGCTGTCCAGGTCTTCACCATAAATCTTGCAGACTACATCCTGCCTTGCTCCGGTCATCAGCTCATTGAAACGCATCTGTACAGGAAATTGAAAACTGGTTGTCAGCCCCGGAATAACGCTTAATGCTTTGCCCATTTTGTCAGAAAGCTCAGAAAATGTCGTTGCAGAGGTCCATTCCTTTTTAGGCTTTAAAACGACGATCATATCTCCGGAATCCATTGCCATTGGTTCCGTGGGAATTTCTGCACTTCCAATTTTCATGACTACTTTTTCTACTTCAGGAAACTGTGTTAAAAGAATATGCGCCGCCTGTGTAGTGGCTTTCTTGGTTTCATTGATATTACTTCCCTGAAGAATTCTCATTTCGACAGCAAAGTCGCCTTCCTCCAAAGATGGTATAAATTCTCCACCCATTCTGGAAAGGATAAAAACAGCACCTGCAAACAGGATTAGCACACCAATAATGATAGTTTTTCTGAATTTAAGAGCTTTCATCAGTAATTGCTGATGTCCGGTTTCCACTTTACCCATGACGCGGTCCGAGATGTTTTCTTTTTCTTTTTTCTTTCTGCTTAATACCAGAGAACTCATCATCGGTATATAAGTCAGGGAAAGAATAAATGCTCCGATCAGGGCAAAGGCAACAGTTTGAGCCATAGGCTTAAACATTTTTCCTTCAATTCCCTGCAGGGTAAAAATCGGAAGATATACAATTAAGATAATAATCTGTCCGAAAACTGCACTGTTAACCATTTTGGTCGCAGAGCCTGAAACCTGATCATCCATTTCTTTTTTGGTGAGCATATTGTCTTTCCCAAAGTGCTTTTTATGAGCAAGCTGATGCAGCACGGCTTCCACAATAATGACAGCACCATCTACAATAAGACCGAAATCCAGCGCTCCAAGACTCATCAGATTTCCTCCAACCCCGAAAATATTCATCATGATAATGGCGAAAAGCATGGCCAAAGGAATAACGGAAGCCACCAGTAATCCTGCTCTGAAATTTCCTAAAAATAATACCAGAATGAAAACAACGATCAAAGCCCCTTCCATCAGGTTTGTTTTTACAGTACTGATGGTATTGTTCACCATTTTAGCGCGATCAAGGAAAGGCTCAATCACCACTCCTTCCGGTAAGGACTCCTGAATTTTTTCCAGTCTTTGTTTGATATTTCCAATCACGACATTGGCATTTTCTCCTTTCAGCATCAGAACAATTGCTCCGGATACTTCTCCGGTGTCATTATAGGTCATCGCGCCATACCTTGTCGCATAACCGATCTTGACAGACGCTACATCTTTAATATGCACAGGAATTCCTTCTTTAGTTTCCGCTACCTGAATGCTTCCAATATCTTCCGTACTTCCCACAAGTCCTTCGCTGCGGATAAACAGAACGGTTTCTTTCTTTTCAATATATGCACCTCCGGTATTCTGGTTATTCTTTTCCAGTGCTGCAAAAACATCATTGATGTTGATGTTAAATGCCTGTAATTTATTAGGATTAATGGCAATTTCATACTGTTTCAGTTTTCCTCCGAAACTGCTTACATCTGCCACACCTTTTGTTCCCAAAAGCTGTCTTCTGACCACCCAATCCTGAATGGTTCTCAGTTCTGTTTCGTCATATACATTTTCGTATCCTTTTTTGGCTCTTACCACATATTGGAAAATCTCTCCCAACCCTGTTGAAATAGGCCCTAATTCCGGCTTACCGATTCCTGCCGGTATATTGTCCTGAACAAGCTGCAGCCGTTCCTGAACCTGTTGACGCGCCCAATACACATCCGTCTTATCATCAAAAACTACCGTCACTAATGAAAGTCCGAAACGGGAGAAACTTCTCAGCTCTGTAATTCCGCTGATATTGCTGGTAGCCTGTTCGATAGGAAACGTAACAAGACGTTCTATATCTGCTGCACCATATGAAGGAGCAGTAGTAATGATCTGAACCTGATTATTGGTGATGTCCGGCTGGGCATCAATAGGAAGTTTAGTGGTTTCATAGACTCCAAAGAGGATGAGAGCCACAGTAAACAGAGCAATGATGAGTTTATTCTTTACAGAAAACTCAATAATTTTATTTAACATGGAAAAAACGATTAATGGTAATCCGGAATGCTTTATAAAAGCTGAAATGCTCCCAAAACTTAAAGTATCAAAACATGCATTTGTAACTTCTTTGGTTAAGGCTTAAGCATCAATACAATGCATTACGAATTAATTGATATGTAACAAAAATTCACTGCTTTAGATAAGAATATAAAGCATTAATTTTCAATGTGAAGTCGATTAAGAAAGCCGCGGTGGCTGGAAAATCTGAGAAAGGTATTGGTTGGAAAAGTCTTTTTCCTTGTAAATACTGCTTTTCTTTGAAACAGTAATTTCCTTAGGTTTTTTTATTTCGAATGAAAGCTCCGGAAGCTGTGCGTGTACGGTAAGTACGATAGGAGGATTGATAAAAGGCAGTTTCTGATCGGTATCCCAGTCTGAATCCTCTTTGTGGTTATCATAGTGCTCCATTACAAATTCTGAAAAGCTTCCATGGTATTCCATGAAATGTTCCACAAACATAGGCACTTTAAGTACTTCCCCCGCATTGGTGGTAGCCAGCACATACATCATTGAACATAATATGGAGAACCATTTTAACATGAGTGCAAATATAGGGCTTAAATTTTTTCTGAATGGGCTGTAGTATTAATTTTTTGAGAATTTTAGCCAGTTTAAAAGCAGTTTAAATAAATAATAACTCTTCGTAAAAATGTTAGGTTTATCAAACAAAAAATCAAAGCCTTGACTTCAGTCTGCTCAGTGTCTCCTGTGAGATATTAAGATAGGAAGCCACCAGTTTGTTGGAAAGCCGGCGTACAATAATCGGATTTTCTTCCAGTAACTGTTTGTATTTTTCAAGAGCATCCTGCACCATAAAAGACATCAGCCTTTTAGTGTTGGCAATACAGGCAATTTCAATATAAATTCTGTAAAATTTTTCCCATTGAGGAATAATGTCCAATAAATGATAAAAATCCTGATGGGTAATATAATAGACCTCTGAATCTTCTACTGCCTGAAGAAGTTCATCAGAAGGTTCCGAAGTAATAAAGGTATGAAGTGCTGTAGCGAACTGATTTTCAAAAGCAAAATATCTTGTAGAATCCTGCCCTTCCTTATTAATGTAAAATATCCTTAAACAGCCTTTTACAACAAAGAATGTTTTTTTGGGAGAATGAACATTGGTAACGAGAAGCTCGTTCTTTTTTAATTTGACAGGTTTGAAATAAGAAAGAATAACTTTCAATTCTTCATCTGTTATTGATATTTTGCTTTTAATATATGAAACTAATACGTCTTCCATTTATTTAAATCAGTCACCGCAAATGTAGCAATAAATATGTTAAAAACTTATTGCTATTCCTGCTTCTTAAGTGCTTTCAGAAGTTTTTCCTTCCGGTTGCCCTGCTCTCCAATAGGAACAGGCGTATAGGGCTTGGGTGTCCCATTTCAGGTTTGTTTTAAAATAGGTGCGAAGCTCATGTACAGTAGTATATTCTGCAGCGATGTAAACATATTCTTTCAATACACCTGATGGAAACTGAACAGATTTCACCACTTCGGCAAGCATGCTTCCCTGCTCAGGATGAAGATTGTACAGCCATTCAACTGAAATATCTGCTGCAGAACAAAGCATAAGCTCATCCTCTTTACCTGCCACTTCCAATATTATTTTTGCTCTTACGTAGGAAGGAAACTGTTCTGCGATGGCACAAATCACAGGCAGAGCCGTTGCGTCTCCTGCCATCAGATAAAAATCAGCATCCGGAATTAAAGGTTTTGTGCTTTCTTTCATTCCTATTTCCAATACATCACCTGGATTGGCCTTCAATGCCCATGCAGAAGCCGGACCGTTATCACCATGAGCTACAAAATCAATGCTCAGTTCCTTTTCTTCAAGGTCAATTTTTCTGTTGGTATACGTTCTGATGAGAGCTACGTTTTCTTCTTCAGCGGGTATAAATATTTTATTATTAGATCCTGACTTAACGTTAGCCAATAGTTCAGTCTGTTTTTTATCAATATTAAATATGACACGGATTAAATGCGGTGTAATAAAGAGTTTCTTTTTAACGGTAAATACAGAACGTATTTTTTTCGTTTCTTTTACTTGAGATATTAGGGAATATTCCATTTTTATTTTTTGTTAAATAGTAAAATAATCATTGCAATGACACAGCTGATTCCTCCGAACAGGTATACAGTCTGATAATCAAACCACCCGGCAATTAATCCTGCTATAGGACCTGCCAATCCTAATGAAAGGTCAACAAATGCGACATAGGCTCCTAGTGCTGTTCCTCTCATCTGCGGCTTTACTTGTTGAATGGCAAGAACTCCCAATGCAGGAAAGACCAATGAAAATCCTACTCCCGTCAATCCACATCCGATAATAGCCAATGTTTTGGAGGCAGAGGTCCAGATCAGCATTTGTCCTGCCACTTCGATAATCAGAGAGATCAAGGCTATTGTAAATCCTCCGTATTTATCCGGAAAAGAAGCAAATAAAATTCTGGTCAGCACATAACATGCTCCGAAGATCATAAAGGCAAGAGAAGCATCACCCCAATTTTTTTGAGAGAAAAACAAGGCAATAAAAGAAGCAATACATCCAAAAGCCATTGATGAAAAAGCAAGGCTCAGACCCTGACCCGATATGGTACCAATTACTTTGTAGAAAGGCATTCTTACATGATCTTTATCTACGGGAATAGAAGGAAGTTTTGCTGTGGAAAGCCAACTTACCAGCGGAAGTAAGGCAATAAGAAGAAAAGCAGGAAAAATATTGTATTCTTTACTTAACCAGATACTGATGGGAGCTCCGATTGCAATTCCCGCATACATGGCAATACCATTCCAGGTCATTACTTTTCCCGAACTGGAATGTCCTGCAAGACCTATTCCCCACGTTAATGCTCCTGTAACGAGAAAACTTTCACCAATCCCATGAATAATTCTTGCCAATAAGAGAAAAGCAAGTGCCAGAATCGGTTGAGTCTGAAATAATACCGCCAGGACATAAGCAATTCCTGCAATAACAGCCAGTATTACGCCGGACATTTTACTTTTCTTAGCACCTCTGGTATCTGTGATTTTTCCGGAATAGGCACGGGTTAAAAGTGTTGATAATGATTGCAGACCAATCACAAGTCCTACAATAATGCTGTCAAAACCCAACGTGTTCTGAACAAACCTGGGAAGTAATCCCAACGCAATTCCTATGGTAAGGTAAATTGCAAATACCGAAATGATAATAGGAGCCGTTGCCTGATAGAAATTAATAGTCTGTCCTTTTTCTAATGTTGTACTCATAAATCTGTTTAAAATATTCGGGTGCAAAGGTCCCGGTACAACAGATAAAAAACTTTGACTTAGATCAAAAAAGGAAGAATGGCATTAATCAAAATCCAGAAAACTATCCGTAAGTTGTTTCCACTGTATTTTTGCAATTCCCAGCATTCCGCCTAAAGCAGTAGCAAGATTTCTGATGACATCCGGAAGCTTTGCGTTCCAGTTGGGTCTTTCATTTCGTCCGTATACGGCTGCTTTTAAATAAGCTATATTGCGGGATATCATAAAAGTTGAGCTGGCTGCAGAACTATAAAAATGGGCAATATGACGACTTTTTTTATTTTGAGGATTTATCGAAGGTCTGCATGTGATTGATATACTTTCAGAAAAACTGTCCTGATAGAAGCAGATATCTGTTATTTTTACCCAATCGTACCCTTTAGCCTCAGGTTCTCCCGGACCAGGAATATCAATCCTGATAAAATCTCCTTTTTGAGGTTCTCGGTCTGCAGGATTCCCATCAAAATCATATAATTTAAATGCAGCGAAAGCTTTTCCGGTATAATTTTCCCAATTATTAACTGAAAAGAATCTTTCTTTTAATAGGTTAAACTTTTCCGGAATCAGATCCTGGTCAAATACTTTTCTGCTTTCCGTATCATGGAAGCCACCGAACTTTTGTGCAGGAACTCCTTTAAATATCTTTGGACTCATATGACAGGTTTTTATCCAAAGTAGTACAAAAAACTTTCAGAATTTATGAGTAGGATCACAAAAGAGTTAAGCGTGTGTTTAATTATTACCTTTATAAAGTCGTATTCTGATAATAATTCACTTTTTGAGGTTTCTTTATTTTGCTTAAAAAACATGCGTACAATTCTTCAAATGGCGAATTATATTTATCAGGAGAGGTTTATATATTGCTGATTTCGGAATCTCAAAGAAAACAAGGAAGATTTAGGAAATAATTACTTTTAGGAAAAATCAATAATTTTTAAAAAAAATAAACTTATACTGTTTTGCATAACGTGATTTTTGTTTATATTTGTGAATCGAAATAATTTTTTTTCATCATTTGTGTTTTTTTAAGGTCTCCATCCGTGGAGACCTTTTTATTTTCAATAATATCATAATTGAATATTGACTAATGAAGTGGAAAAACGGGCGAAATGTGAAATATTTTCTTATTTAATTCAGTTGATTGCTTTTCTTTAAAGGAATGTACGAAGTTTTATAATGTTAATAACTCCCCTTTTTTAATAATTTCAAACTGTTTTTATAAAGATTAAAAAAACTATTGAATGGTTTTAATAAAATCAGTTGGCCTGAATTTCATCACAGAATAAAAACTTCTGGTATAAGCCTGAACACTCTTGTACCCTACTTCATAAGCTGTTTCTGAAATGGTAAGATTTCCGGAACTCAAATATTCCAGACTCTTGATGATACGAAGCATTTGCTGATATTTGCTTAAAGTAAGACCTGTTTCTTTTTTGAAAATACGCTCCAGAGTACGGAAAGATAAAAGTGCTGTATCACTCAGGTCTTCCATTTTGATCTCATTTCGGTAATGACTGTGGAGATACTCTATGACTTTAGCAAGGCGTTTATCTTTGGGAAGACTGATATGAAGAGTCAGGGAATGTTCTACAAACCGTGGAAGTTCGTTGAACAATGCTTTCAGAAACAAGCTTTCATGATGATCCGGAGTCATCAGCTTAGACCATTTCTCTGCATATTTTATCATTTCCTTTAAAACCGGAGGAACAGAAAATACCTTCACATCTTGATAAAAAGATTCTTGGATACTGATCTCCGCAAACATGATCATCAGTTTGATCTTTTCAGAATGGGAATTGGTTTTATGGACTGCATTTGGTGGGATCCATACGGCATGATTTTGAGGGAGGAGATAGATTTTTTCTTCGATAGTTATGTACTGGAAACCACTCTCTACATACACGAGCTGCCCTTTCTGATGGTGATGCAGAACATTATCATGCACCCAGTTTTCTTCAAACCATACAAAATAAGGCTTTTTCAGTTCATCTATTTTTATACTGTCATTAGCATTCATGTCGTTTCAGGTTAAAACTTTGGCAAAATTAAACAAAATTACTGTGCTAATTTTGTACAAAAGTTTTTATTATGATGAAGAATGAAGTAAAAAAGAATGCTTCGTATATTTTATTAATTATTAATGTTCTGGTAGTTATACTTATTTCCAGCAATCTCCGTTCACCGATTGTGGCGGTTGCTCCTGTACTTGGAGAAGTAAGGGAGGCTTTGAAACTGGATAATTTTCAGGTGAGTCTGCTTACTTCTATTCCCCTGTTTATGTTTGCCGCCTGTTCTGTACTGGTGAGCAGATTTTCCAATAAGTTTGGAATCAGTAAACTGCTTATGTATTCTCTGATTATTCTAAGTTTTGGATTATTCTTGCGAATCACCGGATCTCTATGGCTTTTGTTTTTGGGTTCTATCTTCATTGGTTTGGGAATATGCATTGGAAATGTGGTTACTCCCGGATACGTTAAAAATAATTTTCCAAAGCAGATTGGTCTTATGACAGGAATTTTTGCGGTATCTATGAATCTTACAGCAGCTTTAGCTTCAGGATTCAGCGTGAAAATAGGAGAACTGACAGGTTTTGGATGGAAAGGCTCTCTGGGAATATGGCTGGTGATTGCCGCATTGGGTTTCCTTGTTTTATCATTGGAATTCATATTTAACAAAAGAAATCCGGCTCCACCTAAAACAGCGCTCAGTACTTCAGATTTTAATATGTTCAAATCTGCCCAGGCATGGAATATCAGTATTTTTATGGGATTGCAGTCTTTATTTTATTATTGCCTGGTAGCATGGCTTCCTTCCTTTCTTGCTGACTTTCATATGCAGGGAGAAAGTTCGGGCTGGGTATTTTTTGTCATTCAGATTACCATGATTCCTGTGACATTCTGCTGTCCGATTATTGCCAGTAAAATGAAAGACCAGAGACTTATGATCCTTTTCATATGTACCCTGATGTTCAGCAGTACAATGATGTTTGTCTTTCTGAAATCTCAGTGGATTTATGGGAATGCGGTGATAATTGGTATTTCTAATGGATTATCTTTCAGTTTGTCAATTCTTTTCTTTTCTACAAGAACGAAAAGCAGTATCAATGCCGTTAAGATATCAGGAATGGCTCAGTCTGTAGGATATCTGATTGCAGCGTTCGGGCCTCCGTTATTTGGAAAACTGCATGATTGGGATACTTCCTGGAACAGTTCATTCTATTTGTTAAGCTGTGCGGTAATACTGATGCTGTATTTTGGATTGAAAGCAGCGAGAAATAAATATGTTGAGGATTAGGATAGTCAAAGGTCAGGTGACACGTCTTTTATTGCTGGATGCTACCCATTCTTCTTTTTGGCATTTCGGGCAGCGTCCGGCATTACCCTCTCTTTTATGTTCAGTATACCCACAGAATATACAAGAGTAATGTCTTTCCTCACGAATATATCGTAACGGATTATGTAATGAGCCTGGCATAATAGGAAGTCCATACCTTACAAATTCATCATCTAAAAAAAATACACTGATTTCTCCTGATATTTCTTCTATAGCCATTTCAATTTGGCCAAGTTGCGAAATTCCCTTTAGTCTCAGCTCTGCAAAGAATTCGTCACTCCCAAGGTTTTCTTTTTGAAAGTTTTTAATTGAAAATTCTCCATTTTCTACCAGGCAGATGGATTTTCCTTCCACCAGATTTTCAAAACTTTTACTTTTTCCGATAAAATGCGTCACAATAGAATATAGAAGAATAATAACAATAAAAACAATAAGGGACGAAATAATTCCAACATCTTTATTAAACATAGGATCTCCTGCTGCCGATCCCAGGCCAATAATGACTACCAATTCAAAGATTGAGAGTTGTTTTACCCCTCTTTTTCCTAAAATTCTAAGTCCGATGATGATGGCAAGGAACATAATCATGGTACGAAGAATGATCTCCAAAAGAAAAGACCATTCTTCGTGTCCCAATAATAATTCTTTCCAATCAAGATTTAAGAGAAAAACTGACAGCATATAAATTATTTATCAGGAAATATTCAAAAAATAAGCCATAACTCCTGTTATTTATTCACATCTATTTCAAACTCGCCTCTTCTCCGTCTTTCAATATGAAACATTGATTTTCGAGTCCTTTTTCTGTTATTTTTCCCTGAATAAATTTTCGGTCTTCTCTGCAATGGCTTACCGCTTCCAGATGGGTTACCCAAACAGTAGAATCCGGTGCATATTCACAGACCTTTACAATGTCTTCACTGGTCATAATAATAGGATCTCCCACAGAGAAAGTGGCGGCTCCTCCGGCAACAATAATGTGCTGTGGTTGGTGTTTGTCAATTTCTGATGCAATTTCATCATACCAAATCGTGTCTCCTGCTATGTAAACGGATTCATTTTCTTTTTTAAAAACAAAACCATTTACGATACCCATTTTTTCTCCTATTTCTCCGGTTCCATGTTGTCCTTTCGTGGCAGATATCTCAATATTTTTCCACTGAATCTTATTATTCACAGCAATAATATTGGTAAATCCCTGTGCAGCAATGTGGTCTGCAATAATATCCGAACAGATGATCGGAATATTTTTATCAAGAAGTCCGACGGCTGCAGGATCCCAATGATCAGGATGAAGATGGGTGACGACAACAGCATCAATTTCTTTTAATCTTTTATTTAGTTCTTCTTTATTAAAAGGCAGATCTGTAAGTGGGTTCATTAATTCACTGTCCGTCATAGGTATTTTCCCCATAGAGTCTTTTTCACCCAGCATAGGATCTACAAGGACGGAAATTCCATCAATATTTAATAGCAATGTTGCATTGCGCCATAATTGTAATTTCATTTTGAGTATGTTTGTAGAACAAAGCTATTACCCGATGAGGGTAAAACAATCGAAGGTTACCAAAAGGTTAACCACAAATATTCAACTGTGTTATGAATTTCGAAGAATTTAAAAACTGTGGATTAAGAAAAAGCCTGAATATTCTTTCAGGGAAATGGAAGCCTCTGATCCTGCACAATCTTTTTGAAGAAGATCGGGTACGTTTTGTAGAACTTTGGCGGAATATGCCCCGGGTTTCCAAGAAAGTATTGGCAGAACAGCTGAAACAGTTGGAAGAAGACCTTATTATTGAAAGGATTGAAGTTTATAATTTCCCACCGGAAGTCTATTATAAATTAACAGAGAAAGGACAAAAACTGGGACCTATTCTTTCCGAACTTCATTCATGGGGAAATGAATTGGGATAAAATTATTTTTAAATATTTTATATATTGTTGAAAAAAAAACTAATAACAATTTTTTACAAATGAAAAGAATCATTATTTTGATCTCCTGCGCAATAGGCACATGGGTAACTGCACAGATAGTGCCACCACCAACGATTCAAAGATCCAACACAACATCCCGCGGCCTAACTGTCAATTCAAGAAAAGGAACATTAATTGAAAAGAAAATCATCAATTTAGGTAAATTTAAAAACCTGAATATTCAAAAAATTGTAACGAAAGATATTTCTGACAATTCATCGGATACTTTTCTTGGAATTATGTATGAATATGAAACCTTTGATGAAATCTCCAAAAAGACACTCACTATTGACAAAAATGAATTGGGAAAACTGATTCAGGCTCTTCAGATGGTAGAACAGAAAGAAAATGAAAAGGCTGGCCAGGAAACCAGATATAAGTTTGTAACGATGAGTAATATTGAATTCGGAAGTGTTTATCGTGAAAAACTTTCTTCATGGGTGAATTATATCAAAATTCCATCCAATCATTTTAATCAGAACTTGCTGGAATTCAATAAAGATGAATTAAAAGAATTGATTGCTATTTTGAAGAAATCAGAACAGGATATTTAAAAAATACCGGCACTGGCATTCAACATAAAAACCTTATAGGTCCTGGAAACCTATAAGGTATATTAAAAAAATTAAAAATAATTATTACCGGACCGGATCTTTTATTCTCTAAACTGATCCAGTACCTCCGTAATATTCTGATAGACAAAATCCAATTCTTCCGATGTAATACAATATGGAGGAACCAGATAGATTACATTTCCTAACGGCCTCATAATAATTCCTCTCTGTAAGAATTCATTGTAAAGCTTCTTCCCTATTTCATTGAAATAAGAAGTATCATTCCCGGTTTTAAAATCGAACGCTAAAATAGTTCCGATCTGACGAACCTTTTCTACATGAGGATGCAAAGCAAGTACTTTCACAAACTCTGAATGTTGATGAGTGATGCGGTTAATATTCATTTGAGTTTCATTTGTCAATAGTAATTCCATACTGGCAAGTGCCGCGGTACAGGCTAGAGGATTAGCTGTAAACGAATGCCCGTGAAATAAGGTTTTATAACGGTCTTCAGAAAGGAAAGCCTCATAAATTTCATTGGAGCAGGTTGTAATTCCCATAGGCATCGTTCCTCCTGTCAATCCTTTTGAAAAACACATAATATCCGGCTTTTCCGTAAGATAATCTGCTGCGAAAAGTTTACCTGTTCTTCCAAACCCTGTAAAAACTTCATCCTGGATCATGAGAACGCCTTCTTCTCTACAGAATTTCATTAGCTGGCTTAAGTCTTCAGCTTTATACATCAGCATTCCGGCAGCACCCTGAACTAATGGCTCATAGATAAAGCAGGCTACTTCAGCAGCAAGTTCTTTAATCTGCAACCGCAGGCTTTCTATATTTTCTGCATTGGGTGTATCTATAAAAACAACTTCAAACAACATGCTTTCAAAAGGTCTTGTCCAAAAGCTTTTTCCACTTACAGACATAGCCCCGAAAGTATCTCCGTGATACGCATTTTTAAAAGCTAAAATCTTTGTTTTCTTATTCTCTTTATTGTATGCATATTGAATACACATTTTCAAAGCAACTTCTACTGCGGTAGAGCCGTTATCCGAATAAAAGACCTTTTCCTGGCTATCAGGCAGAAGTCTCAGTAAATTTTCTGAAAGCTGTATTGCCGGCTCATGGGTAAATCCTGCGAAAATCACCTGTTCCAGTGTATTCAACTGTTCAAAAACACGTTGTGCAATATAAGGATGAGAATGGCCGTGCAATGTTACCCACCATGATGAAACGACATCCAGATATTTTTTTCCTTCGGTATCATACAGATAAATTCCTTTTCCTTTTACAATAGGAATGGCATCATCAGCTGTTTTCATCTGCGTGTACGGATGCCAGTTCACCGCTTTATCTCTCTCCTGCAGACTGATTTCTTTGGTTAATGTATTCATATATTGATCTAAAAAGTAATAAGTGATGGAGATGGATTTAACAATAATTTAGTTGAATATGTTGGAGTAAATGTTGTATTAATCGCAAAGACGCAAAGTTTTATCATAGATTGCGTGGGATATTTAAGGACGCAAGAAAATATTGCTTACTAAGCTTTTGCGCCTTTGCGTTTTCCAACTTGTAGAGCAGTTTATAAAAGTTCAAAAACCAGTTTTATAATAAGCACTATAATACCAATAATCCAGCTCATCACTCATTATTTATCGTTTATAATTTACTAGCAGCATGTTTCTTTTTTCATCATAGGTTTCAATCCTAAGGTCTGCAGCATCTGCATATCTTCAGAAACTCCCGGATTTGGTGTTACCAGTAAAGTTTCTCTTTCTCCCGTGAAAATGGAATTGGCTCCTGCCATAAAGCACCATGCCTGTTCTGTTTCGGTCATTTCTATACGACCTGCGCTTAATCTCACCATAGAAGATGGCATTACGATTCTTGCTGTGGCAATCATTCTTACCATTTCCCAGGTATCTACTTTTTCATTATCTGCTAATGGTGTTCCCGCTACCCTTGCTAATGCATTAATTGGAACGGATTCCGGATGTTTTGGCATTGTTGCCAACGTTAAAAGCATTGAAATTCTGTCTCTATGGGTTTCACCAAGTCCGATGATTCCTCCGGAACATACTGTGATTCCTGCTTTCCTTACATTGTTGATCGTATTGATCCTGTTGTCAAAAGTTCTGGTAGAGATGATCTCCTCATAATACTGTTCAGAAGTATCAAGGTTGTGGTTGTACGCATATAATCCGGCTTCCTGAAGTCTGATGGCCTGTTCTTCGGTAAGCATACCCAATGTACAGCAAACTTCAAGGCCAAGTTCGTTTACTCCTTTTACCATATCAATCACCCGGTCAAAATCACGGTTATTACGAACTTCACGCCATGCTGCTGCCATACAGAATCTTGAAGATCCCGAGTCTTTCGCTTTTTGAGCGTGAGCAATTACAGTTTCTGTAGGTAATAAAGCCTGTACTTTAATATCCGTGTGATAACGGGCTGCCTGTCCACAATAAGAGCAGTCTTCAGGACATCCACCTGTTTTGATGGATAATAAAGTAGATATCTGCACTTCGGAAGGATCATGCCATTCGCGGTGTATGGTGGCTGCTTTATAAATCAGTTCCATCAGAGGAAGGTGGTAAATCTCTTCGATTTCTTCTTTAGTCCAGTCGTTTCTCAATGTTGTTTTTGTATCCATTATCATAATTTTGTTATTACTAATTGCTTTGCAGCATGTTGTACAGATTCCTTATCCGTATTTCTGATTTCCGGGATCTTTATAACTTTTGTTTCTTTTTCGATAAAACTGCAGATCATTCTTTCTGTATCTTCCGGAAAATCTCCGTTAAGAATTAAATATTCCAGCTGAATTTCTCTCTGTTGTAAGGCTAAGATTGAAAGCAGGCTATGGTTGATACAGCCCAGGTAGTTTCTTACAACCAGCGCTGCAGGAATGTTTAATTCCTCAATCAGATCAATCATAAATGTAGTGTCTGAAATGGGCACCATAAGACCCCCGGCTCCTTCTACAATGAGTGGATTTGCTGTTTTGGGGAGTTGAAAATCATTCAGATTGATAGTGGTATTTTCTTCTCTTGCAGACTGATGTGGTGAAGCTGCCAGCTTTAAACGGTAAGTTTCCGGATGGCAAAAGCTGGTGTCTGTCCAGTCTTCAATTTTATGACTGTCTGTATAGTCCAGATCTCCTGATTGTATGGGTTTCCAGTATTCTGTTTTAAAATGCTGAACCAAAACAGCTGAACATACTGTTTTTCCTATTTCGGTTCCTATTCCTGTTATAAATAGTTTCATATCTTTCGTGATTCGGGGTTCGGGATTCGTGATTCGGCTGTTGAAAGTTTTAAATAAATTCTTTAATAATTCCTGTCAGTTTTACAATTTCTTCCTCCGTATTGAAGCTGTGGAGGCAGATTCTCAATCTTTCGCTTCCTTCTTTTACTGTGGGACTGTATATAGCATAGGTCAAAAATCCTTCTTCAGATAAAATATCCTGTAATTCTTTCAGTCTTTGATTGTCCGGGATCACAATAGCCTGAACCGGACTTGTTTCTGCCGATGGAGACTGTAATTTACTGCTTCGGAAAACTTTGGTGTTATTCTGAAGTTTTTCAGCCAGTTCATGATTTTGATCTAAAAATTCATATCCTGTTTTGATGCTCATCCATTGGAAATCCTGTGCTGATGTGGTATAAATGAAAGGACTTGCAAAATTGATCAGGTAAGATTTCACTGTTTCATTACAGAGAATAGCTGCTCCATGAGCCCCGAGAGCTTTTCCATAGGTCACCACAGCTGCTGAAACATGGTTCTGTAACTGTAATTTTTCAATCAATCCATATCCAAAAACGCCG
Source organism: Chryseobacterium sp. AG363 (assembly GCF_003610675.1). Classification (NCBI taxonomy): domain Bacteria; kingdom Pseudomonadati; phylum Bacteroidota; class Flavobacteriia; order Flavobacteriales; family Weeksellaceae; genus Chryseobacterium; species Chryseobacterium sp. AG363. Next base: position 1,085,720 of record NZ_RAQF01000002.1, on the reverse strand, counting down.
AAGGCGTGGGCTTCATCAACAATCAAAGAAGATTTATATTTGCTGGCAAGGGCAGCGATTTCCTGAACAGGAGCAAAATCTCCTTCCATCGAATAAAGACTTTCTATCGCGATATAACAATGTCCTTTCTGTCTTTTTAAAATATTTTCAAGATCTTCGATATCATTGTGTTTGAATTTCAGTTTTTTAGCATTGGATAGTTTGCAACCATCATGTACTGACCGATGAATTTGTTCGTCCACAATAATGGCATCATGACGGCTGGGAAGCGTTGAAAACAAAGCAAGGTTGGCATTATATCCGGATGGGAAGAGCAATGCCGATTCAAAATGATGTTTCTGCGCAATCTCATTTTCCACGGAAACTGCAATATCACTGTTTCCGCTAATTAACCTTGAACCTGTGCTTCCCGAAAGCAGTTGAGGGTTATCCATAATCTTTTGCAGCAGTAATTGTTGAAGGTCTTTACTTTTTGCAAACCCCAGATAATCATTGGAATAAAAATCAATTCCATCGGATATAAGCCTTAAACTTCTTAAGGTTCCTTTTTCTCTTCGTTTATCAAGGGATTCCTGAAAATGGGAAGTATTGCTAAGCATAATTTAATTGAGCTACTTCTTCTGTAATCGCATTAATCCACTCTTTATGCAGTTCTTTTTCTATGTCCAGAATATGGTCTGCATGATGCTTCCAGTCTGGCGAAAACTCATTGAGCTGATGAATCATTTCTTCCAGATGTCCTTCTTCTTCAAGGATAATAGATTTTACCATAATTTTAGAAGAAGCTTCGGTAAGTGCCTGCTGATAAACAGGGTAAAGTTCATCCGCCCGAACCTCAATAGCATAGGTTACGAAAAGATAGGCAGCATATTTGATATCTGTTTTATTAAGTTGGAAAGCTTCCTGAAGATAACGACAGGCTTTAATATCTAATGAGTGAAGATATTGGCTTGTTGCGATAGGAGCCAGAAGTTCTGTGCTTTCATAGGTTTTGCAGAGTTCAGGGTTTATTTTCCCAATCTGCTTTTTTAAATAATAGGCGTGGCGGTGTTCTTCAGCAGCATGTTTCAGCTGAATCTGAGAAACCAATGTTGGATGTTCACATTTTGATATTTTTCTTGCACCGGCATTTTCCATAAATGAAAGCGTGTTCAGCCATTTGGCGTGGGTACTTCCTTCCTGTACAATTCTTTTTAACAGATGATGAAATTCCATAGATTTTTATTTTGATGTCAAAAGTAGTATATTGCCGGATGGTTGTGTGGTGCCAGTTTTGATATTATGGATAGTCCGGTTAAGATTCCTTACGAAAGTTTTATAAAAATTGATAGAAAATCAGAAACATCAATCTATTTACAGATCGCTAATCAGCTGATCAATGCAATTCAGCGGGGATTTTTGCCTTTCGGAACCAAGCTTCCGGGGACAAGAACTTTCAGTGAAATGCTGGAAATCCATAGAAATACGGCCGTTGCAGTATATGATGAATTATCAGCCCAGGGCTGGACGGAGAGTTTTCCCAACAAAGGAACTTTTGTTATTGGAAAAGATCAGGAAAAACCCGTTAAATTGAATGATTTTAAGCAAAATAACCTTCAGAACTACCCTGTTTCGACTGGTTTTTCATTTAAAACGTCCAATATTTTAGATAATCCTTTCGAGCATTCCAATTGTGAATATGTCTTTAATGATGGGGTTCCGGATATTCGTTTGACGCAGATAGGACAGCATTCAAGATTTTACAGTTCTATTTTAAAGCGCAAATCTAACCAAAAAACGTTGGGACATTATAATCATGACGGAAGTGAATTTTTTAAAGAACATTTATCCCAATACCTGAATCTTTCCCGTGGACTTCCTATTTCTAAGAACAATCTTCTCATTACCAGAAGCACGGAAATGAGTATTTATATTGTTTCTGAGATTCTTCTTTCCAAAGGTGACACAGTATTGGTGGGAGCTTTGAGCTACTTTTCAGTCAATATGATATTTATGAAAGCTGGTGTTGACATTGTTTCAATTCCGATTGATGAAGAAGGAATTATAGTAGAAAGCGTACGGGAAGCCTGTAAAAAGCAGAAAATCCGGATGCTTTATCTGACACCGCACCACCACTATCCTACTACGGTTGCTTTGAGCGCTCAAAGACGTTTCGAGTTGCTGGAACTAGCCAATGAGTATGGATTTATTATTCTTGAAGATGATTACGATTATGAATTTCATTACGATAAAAGTCCTATTCTTCCTCTTGCCAGTGCTGATACCAACGGAATGGTGATCTATATCGGTTCTTTCGGGAAATCTCTGGCACCGGGATTCAGGACAGGATTTATTGTGGCTCCTGAGAATCTGATGACAGAAATGCGTAAATACCTGGGAATTATAGACCGTCAAGGCGATATTCTGATGGAAAGAGCACTTGGAGAAATGATTGCAGAAGGAGAAATCAACCGTTATCTGAAGAAATCTTTGAAAGTTTATCAGGAAAGGCGTGATTATTTTTCCGGATTGCTGGAAGAGAATCTGGGTGAGTTTATCTCTTTTGAAAAACCCTCCGGTGGACTGGCTATATGGCTGGAATGGAATATTCCGCTGAACCTGATGCAGCTGAGTAGAAATTGTGCGAAGGACAATCTTTTTATTCCTAAAACATTGTTATATCAGAATAAAGGGCTTACGGCTATTCGTTTAGGTTTCGGAGATCTGAATGTTGAAGAGATGAATAAAGGAATTGAGGTGTTTTCAAAAAATGTGAAGGGATTGATTGGGTGATGAGATCTCTCGCCGATTGAATAAATTACGGCTTCACTTACTGAAAATCTTTGATTTTCTTGCGTCTTAAAATACATTAATATTAAAAAAACTTGCGCCTTTGCGACTTTCCAAAAAAAAGATTATTTTATTTTTGAACGCGAAGGCGCAAATAATGACCAAAACAATGTGTTTTAAGGCGCGAGGATTTTATCTGCGATAAAATTGATACTGGATATTCTTGCTTTGAATAGTAAAAGTGAAGAGGCTACGTCAAAGTGTCATTCTGAACGAAATGAAATGTAGTGAAGAATCTCTTAGTTAAATTATAATGAGATTCTTCCTTCGTCAGAATGACAAAGCCACAAAAACCACGTCATTTGACTTTTGAGATAACCTCTTCTCTTTATTAATGATGAGAAGGAAAAATTATTTTGTTTTTCTTATGCTTCGGTTGCTTCTTTTTTCTGTTTAAGTAAATGATAAAACCGGTGATGGGAAGTGAAGTTGCAATAATAGCTGCCAGAAAATAAATAATTCTGGTGGTTATTCCCAGAATACTTCCGGTGTGAAGATCGTAATTTCTTTCCCTTAATGCGGTTCCATATCCGGTATTTTTGTTTTTATAAGATTGAGATTTTAAAACTTCTCCTGAATACTGATCAAAATTAAACTGTTCATTCCTGTATTGTCTTGCGTCATAGGTCAACTCTGCATAATAAGTTCCTTCTTCCGATCTCGGAAAATTGACAAGTGCTGATTTTTTGTCTTTCATCCCTTTTTCCATGGTATTTCCAATGAGATTGAGAATGTTTTTTCGGTTTGAAAATTCTTCGGAAGGAATTGTACTTTTGGCTTTCTTTTCTGTTGGAATGTTTCCGTTCAGTGTATTCTTTACCCATTTATCTACATCTTCAAAGCTCCATATCAATGCAGAATAAGATATTAAAAGTAAAGGAATGATGGCATAGAATCCTAAGACATTATGAGCGTCATAATTGATTCTTTTCCAGTTGGCCGATATTTTAATGAAAAACATTCCTTTCAGCATGGCTTTACTCATTTTTCGGGGATACCATATCACAAGCCCTGATAGAAGTATCACAGCAAATATCAATGTGGAATAACCGGTAATTGCTTTTCCGATTTTCTCACCTAGAAGAAGTCTTCGGTGAAGATCCAGCACAATTTCAAAGAAGTCCTTTTTGGCATTTTCTACTTCCTGTACTTTTCCGGTATAAGGATCCACATAAATCCGGTAATAATAAAGATAGGTTCCCCAATACGTCCATGCTTCATTGTCCATTTTTAAGGTACGAAATACATACGTTCGTGAGGGATCGGAAGGCATCACTACCCTTTTGACTTTCAATCCTTCAGGAAGTACTTTTTCTGCTTTTTCCGTAAGTTCAGCCAATGAAAGTTTGTTTCTTCCAATGTTTTCAACATAATATCGGTTGGGGTGAACAATATGTTTTAATTCTTCTTCAAAAGCCAGGATACATCCTGTAGCAGCCATGATAACAACTATAAGCCCGGACGTTAGTCCGAGCCATAGATGTAACTGATAGGCAATTTTTCTGAATTTCAGCTTCATTCTTAAAATTTAAAGCTTACCTCAGCAACAAAATTCCGAGGCATCTGAGCGACTACCACTCCCTGCCCTGCAAAATATTGTGCATTCCCCAGGTTGTTCATTTTAAATCCTAATCTGTATCTTTCTTTTTCAAGAGAAATGGAAGCATTCACTAAAGTATAGGCAGGAAATACAAATTGTCCGGTAACCACTTTATTTCCGGTAATCTGTTTTCCAACACGGTTTACTCCAAAACCTATTCCTAGTCCCTGAAGTCCTTTGATCGGAAGAATATAACTGATCCATGAATTGAATACATTGGCAGGACCTGCAGATTCCGGACGGCGCCTATCTACAGCGGGATCAGCCTTTTCATATCTGCTGTGATTGTAGCTATATCCGGCCATGATATTTAATCCCTGAACAGGGTTCATGATGGTTTCGATTTCAATCCCTTTGCTTCTTTGCTTTCCATCCTGAACAACAATATTGTATTCTTTTCCGTCACGGATCACTCCGGTTCCTCTCTGGATATTATCAACAAGGATATCATAGTATCCAACCGTGAAATTCACTTTATTCCTCCAAAGATTTCCCTTGATTCCTACTTCCCACTGATTCGCCATCTGAGGTTTCATCTCACCGCTAATGTCCGGAAGCTGCTGGGCAACAGGGGCTGTATAGCTGAAACCATTCATATAGTTACCATAGGCAGATAACTGGTCTTTAACGATCTGATATACAATTCCTACTTTTGGAGACCATGCAGTCTGACTGAAATCACCGGTACGTTTGTTATCATTCAGATTAAGCTGTCCTTTACTTTCGTAATGATCCATACGCAAGCTTAAAAGCGTAATCAAACGGTCCGTAATATAAGTGACGTTTGAAATATAGGCTCCATAAAGGTTGGATGCGGAATTATTTCTCACTAAAGGTGTTTTGCCTGCCTGAATGGCTGCCTGTGTAAATGCCTGGATTTTTTGAAGGGCAAGATCTTTAGAAATATTCGGGTATCCTTCTAAGCTTTGTCCGTTGACATTATCAAAGACTACAATTGGAGAATGGTTATTATTGATTGTCTGATTCAGATAATCCAATCCGATCAATACTTTATTTTTAATTTTCCCGATATTAAATTGTCCATTGAAGTTCTGCTGAACACTTGTAGAAGAAGCTTCAGAGTTCTGCCACTGTACATTACGTTCCAGCAGGGCATCACTGGTTGTCCCTCTGATAAACTGGTATTGATATAATCCTTCCGTTTTTCTGAAGTTTCTTGAAAGCAAGGTTTGCGAAGTCCAGTGATCCGAAATTTTGTAATTAGCCTCTGCTTTTACATTAATAGACGGAGCTTTTAAGGTCATATCATTGTTGGAATATGATCTTTTCCAGTCAAAGCCTAGTTCATCAGGATTATGGGCAAAATATTGCCTTGTTCTCGGAAGGAAAATAATCGGAGTATTAGTTCCTTCATAATTATAAATCTGAGCTCCCAGGTTAAATTTCAATCTTTCATTAACCTGGTAGCTTACAGTTGGGGCTACAAAGAATGATTTTCTGAATTCGGAATCTCTGAAACCATTCTGATACTGATAGGCTGCATTCAAACGAAATAACATATTTCTGGATTCTGTAATCGGGCCGTAAACATCAGCGGTAACACGGTTCAGGTTGTAGCTTCCCATCAGATAAGAAGCTTCTCCTCCGAAATAATCTTTCGGTTTTTTGGTTACTGCGTTAATCAAACCTCCAAAAGAAGTTACAGAACCTCCATACAACGTTCCTGAAGGTCCTTTGATGACTTCAAGACGTTCAATATCGGAAGGATCAATCTCACCATTGGTATTGGCTGGTACACCATCTACCATCGATACTTTGGTAGGAAAACCTCTGAGGCTGTAGTAAAAACTCCCGTCTCCGGAACCTCTTCCCGGGCTTCCCTGCATTTTTACCATACCCGGAACATTTTTCAATACTTCCGAAATATCGTAAGTAAGCTGTTCTTTCATGATCTGCTGGTTGATGCTTGTATAAGCCTGTGGATTTTCAAGAACTTTCAAAGGCATTTTGGCCACTGAAGTACTGTCTCTGTCCAAAAATTTATTTCTGCTCACAGCATATACTGTAATTCCTTCAATTACATTATTGTGTAACGGGGCATAGATTGCAGGGATTTCATAGACATCTTTCTGAATGTGGATGGGTTCCCTCATCAGTTCGATGTCATTTAAAACCACCTGAAGCGTATATTCTCCAGGTGGTACATTTTCAAAGTAATATTCTCCTAAATTATTGGTTTTTGCCTGATAAGACGTATTGACAAGTCTTAAAACAGCATTTTTTACCGGTGCTTTTTCAGACAGCATGATTTTGCCATGAACTCTGTCGCCCTGCTGTGCAGAAAGCGAATTGGAAGATAAAGCAAGACCAAGAAGTAATATAAGGGTTTTAGATGTTTTCATGCTGTAATTTTTGTAACAGGGGATAGTTTATTTTACCGTTTTGTGATAAAGGGAATGATTCTATACGTTCTGTGCGTACATATTGTGGATTAATACGCAGTTTATTTTTAATGGTTTCGGTGATGATCTGAGGATCTATTTCCGGATTGTCATACAATACCACAATTTTTTTATCATTGGCATTCAGACATACGAAAGTATTGCCCTGCATTTCATTTTTAAGGATAAATTCTACCTCATCAAGATTAAGACGTATTCCGAAAAGTTTCATGATACGTTTTATTCTACCTGTGATGTAATACATTCCGTTTTCACCTTTTCTGGCGGTATCTCCGGTATGCAGTACAGAAGGCTGCTCGTACGTTGTCAAATCTTCAAGCTTATTGGCGTAGCCTCCGAAAATACTGATGTGTGAAAAGAGAAGTTCATCGGTTTCAGGATCAATTCTGAAACTTCCGTTGTGTACGGGCGTTCCGATAGAGGTTTCTCCCTCCAGCAATCCTTCTGTAGTAAGATAAGCCATTCTTCCTCCAGCCTCAGTCTGGCCATATTGTGCAAAGAAATCTTTTTTAAATTCATGACAATAAGAGAAAATCGTTTTTCTCAATTCCGCGTTAATTACTCCGCCGGTATGGGTAAAATACCTCAGACCTGGAGAATCTTTTCTGAAGAATCCTATTCTGTTCAGATTTTCATAAAGAAAGGGAACTCCACCCAAAGTACTGTAACCGTACTCCTCCATTTCATCCCAGAATGCTTTCTGCATAATGTCTTTATCGGTACAGACAATTCTTCCGGCACGCATGCAGTTGGTGGTGAAAATAGAGAATCCGTACACAAAGTTGATCGGAACGTTTAAAGGAACTACATCCGTTTTCTGAATCGGCATATACTGAAGGATGCTCAATGCGTTCTGATAAAGGCTTTCATCAGATAATTTAACTAGTTTCGGAACACCTGTTGTCCCTGAAGTACTCAAAAGGATTTTGATGTCAGTATGAATGGTAACTTCACTCCTATAATCATCCTTTGCGAAGATGCTGATGTTGTCTGAGAATGCTTTCAGAGTATATCCTTCAATAGCTTCTCTTTGTGGGTCAAAGATGTATTTCGGACGGTATTCTGCCTGAATACGTTCTTTGAATTCTTCATGCACTTTCTGTCCCAGTACCGCAATCGTGTGCGCTGTTCCGTAAAAATTGAGAAGCACCTCAATGCTTGGCAGCTGATTGTCGTTGTACAAAAAGAGCAGTCCTTTTTCTACAGGATTTAAGCCTAAAGACCGGTACAGTGTTCCCACCGGTATTGTTGTACCGGTGGAAGCATCTGTAAACGCCAGGTTCTTATTGGCAATTACATTTTCTAAAATTTTCATAGGCTTAGTTTTCTACGAATACATCGTATTTTTTCATTTTTTCACGAATCTTGCCGACGGTTCCCATCTCAAGAATATCATTAAAATCAAATTTGATCTGATAAAACTGTTCAAGGGCTTCTACGATCAAAAGATGAGACATAGAATCCCATTCCGGGATTTCCTGATACGTAAGCTTTTCATCTACCAATTCTTTTTTTATAGCGATGGCAGAGGCGATAATTTCATAAAATTCTTCTGTAGTGTTCATTTTAAATTTTTATAGTTTTCCATTTTCCATTTTTAAAAATCATTAGGAATAGCACAGCTAAAACAATCTCCGAAGAAACGATAGCGGTAAATATTCCTCTCAGTTCCCAATGAAGTCTTACCCCTAAGAGATAAGCCATAGGAAGCTGTATCACATAAAACATGACGATATACAGCAGGGTAACCTGCATGATATTTCCGGCTGCATTCAAGGCACGGCTGATGACCATGGTGAATCCTAACAGCAGATAAGCCATTGATACCACGTGGATGTACTGTACCGCATATCCTGCAACTTCAGGTTCTGTAGTGAAAAATTTCACCACATATTCCGCAGCAATCTGCCAGAATAAGGCTACAATGACCAGATAAGTCATGTTGATGGTTCCGGCTCTCCATACTGTTTTTTCAGCACGTTCCGGTTCTCCGGCACCGAGATTCTGTCCTGTAAGCACTCCTGCTGCGTTTCCTATTCCCCAGGCAGGCATTGTTGCCACCGAAGCAATACGCTGGGCAATAATATATCCTGCAAGCGCTGTAGTTCCGAAAGTGGAGATGATCTTCACCATGATCAGCCAGCTGGATGTTGGGATAATATACTGAACCAATCCTCCAAAGGCGAGTTTCAGAATCTTCTGCAGCAATGGAATATCAAGCTGTAAAGGAACTCTGATACTGATGCTGGTTTTTCCTGTGGCAAATACAAAAGCCTGGTATAAAACGCCTAAAAGCCTTGATAAAACTGTAGCATATGCCAATCCCATCAATCCGAAAGCAGGAATAAATCCTAATCCGAAAACAAGGATCACTGCAATAATGATATTCGAAATATGACAGATCCAAAGTGATTTCATGGCAATATCAGCATCACCAGCCCCTCTGAAAAGTCCATTCACAGACAAGCGGAGAATCACAAGCCCGATACTCAGGAAGACCAGTCTCGAGAAAGAAACTCCTTCGGTTACCGTACTGGCATTGATTCCCAGAAAATCAACAATTTCTGATGCAAAAAAGCAGGAAACACCACCAATAAGCACTGCAAAAAACAGGGCCAGCAAGATGATGTATTGGGCTGTTCTGCCCATTCCTTCTTTATCTTTTTCACCCGCTCTTCTGGCGGTAAGGGTTGCTGCTGCAATTCCCAAACCTACTGCAATGGCATAGGCGAAGTTGATGTAGTTATCAGTAATTCCCACAAGCCCAAGAACCTTGTCGCCTAATTTTGCAATAATCAATAGATTGACACTCACAAAAACAGATTCCATGACAAGTTCCATCACCATGGGAATGGCAAGACTAAAGATGGAACGGTTGATACTTCCGGAAGTCAATTCAACTTTCTTTCCGGCTATGGCTCCATACGTAAAAACCGCTCCTTCTTTTAGTATATGCAGGAATTTCCTCATACTGCTGCTACTGAATTTTTATTGGCAATCTGATACAGCGGATTAGGCAGCGCTCCGTCTTTTCTCGGAATGGCAAATGCCTTATTTTCACTGTAACCGTTATTTTTCAGACGCAGACTGTTGATATAGAATCTTTTGAATGCCGGAACATACAGGTCATACTTTTCGTATCGTTCCTGAAGGTGGGTATTCTCAGCTTTATAATTTTCTACACAGTTGTGAACCAGTTCCCAGAACGTCTCTTCATTAAAGTTGGAATACGTATGTAAAGCATTCGACAGATATCTGAAGAAGGCATCAAAAACTCCAAGTAAAATAAATAATGGAATGTTTTCTTTGTTGGAAGACTGGATCAAACCATCTGCAAGGTGTGCAGGAAGTTTTTCTCTGGCTTCTGTAGTAAGTACAATATCATCCACAAAGTCTTTGATGACGATTCTCTTCGGAACTCCGTTCTTCAGAACCACCATAATATTTTCCCCGTGTGGCGTTACACATAATGAATGCGTGTAATAGATATGTAGCAAAGGAGTAAGATAAGCATCAAGGTAGCTTTCAATCCATTCTTTGATACTCACTCCTGCTTTTTCTGCAAATGCCTGGACCAATGGAACTCCACTTTCGTCTACGTACAGTAAAGAAGCCATGGTTACCATTTGTTCATCCTCTTTCAGATAGTTCTCAGCACTTTCTCTCCATAATGCGCCAAGGAATTCATTATACTGGTAGGGTACGCTGGCAATAGATCCGTATTGAGGGTGCAGATAAGTAATAGCAGCCTCTTCTCCCAGGAAAATAGTTTCTTTATTTTCCAGATAGGCGTCATCTTTTATTAAACCTTTTACCCAATCTGTAATGGCTGGAGCAATTTTCATCTGCTTGGGTGATAATCCTCTGATATTCCCTGTGCTCAGAATAGAAACAGCCGTTTTCAGGTATCTTTTTTTAGGATGATCTACATTGAATAAAGTACGGATACTCTGCTGCGGACTGTAGGTGTCACTACCCTCACCCAATTGTATTAAAAGTCCGGAAGCAATATCTCCAGCAAAATGTATCTGAAGCTTATGCTCCCACTGCCATGGATGTACAGGGATAAAGTGATAATCTTCAACAATTTTTCCTTCGCTGATCAGTTGCTGCTGAAAATCATTATACAGCAGGTCTCCTATTTCAGAACGATAAAACTCATCTCTGTTGATATGTTCCAAAGCCTGGAATGATGATCTGCTTTTATGAGATGCCAGCCAGATCACTTTTAGATTCTCATCGGCTTCAGGGGCAAATGTTTTCAGGTCTTTTGGAGAAAAACCTAAGCGGCTTTTGTTCACAATTACCCAAGGATGTCCGGTCATATTATGCTCTACAGTTTGATAATCCGCATCCGCAAGATCTTTTGAAGGCATCACTCCTCTTGATAAGATTAAAGCATCACAATACAAAGTATGCAGTAATTCTTCTGTATATCTTGCAATGGTATAAGCGTCTAAGTCAAAAACTGATTGCATTTCCAGAAAGAAGGCCGCTACATCTACAGAAGACAAATCTTCACCGTTTTCTGTTTTTGTAATGCTGTCTTTATCAATATGCCAGTAATCCATCATTCTTTCCTGTCCGCGAAAGCTGTAGACAATATTTTCAACTCCGGTTTCAAGGGTAAAAACAGTATATCCGTTTTTATTTTCAAAGGTTACCACAGGTTTTAGAAGCTCTTCGTGCATCAATTCTGCGATGGTTTTGGCCATTAGGTTTCTGTTGGCCTGATTCCAGTTTTCCTGGCTTATTGTATTTTTTAAGTGGGTGTTCATTTTTTGATTAAATTTTGGCAGTTGGTAAGTCAGCATATTTTTCGACATCAAAATCCTGGAAAGCAATTTTCTTTTCAATTTTATAATGCTCTCTTCCCAGAATATCATTGATGATGTAGGAATTACGGTACGCAGCCATTCCCAGATCGGTAGAAATATAGCTGTGGGTATGAACTTCGGCGTGAAGCACATAGATTTCGCCTCCGTTGTGGTCTATTGAATAATTCCTGTTGACATCAAACAATCCGCTGGAATCTCTTTTGATTCTATCCTGAATATTCTTCAAGAATGCAGGCTCGTGATAACGGTATCCGGTTCCCAGAATCAGATAATCTGCTTCCTGATCATAAGGTACTTCCTGTTCCAGTTGGGTAAACTCAAGATTGATGAAATCCGGATTGCTGTTGTCTACTCTGTTCAGCTGGCTGTTAGGAATAATTGTAAGATTAGGATCCGCATTATCGATATTCAGATCATAGATGAAATCGTAGATATCATTGATCAGATCGTAATTGATTCCTTTAAACTGAGCCTGCTGCTTGCTTAAAATGGTTTTTCTTGCAGATTCGCTTCTGTTGTAGAAATAGTCTACATAATCAGGTGAAGTAAGCTCCAGTGTCAGCTTAGAATATTCCATAGGGAAAAATCTGTCCGGTCGGGAATACCATCCCAATTGTGTTTCTTCGTTCCTGTTTTGAAGCAGGTCATAAAAAACTTCTGCTGAACTCTGTCCGGATCCGATAATGGCAATTTTCTTTCCTTGAGATAACAATTCCTCTTTTCTATACAGATAAGAACTGGTATGAATAACACGGGAATCATCCTTCGGAATGAAAGAAGGAATATGAGGTTGTGTTCCTGTTCCTAAAATCAGTCTTTCCGTTTTAAAAATAGTCGTTTCTTTGGTTTTGGTATGAATAGTCGTTACATGATATAAACCGTCTTCATACGTAATATCCACTACCTGAGTAGAAAAACGGCATTGCGGAAGCTGTTCAATCACCCATTGGCAGTAACGGTTGTACTCTTTTCTCGGAATGAAAAAATCTTCTCTGATAAAAAACTTATACAGTCTTCCGGTTTCTTTCAGATAGTTTAAAAGGCTTAAAGGATTCGTTGGATCGGCCATTGATACGCAGTCGCATAAAAATGGTGTCTGCAGGGTTACATGGTCGATCATCAGTCCCGGATGCCAGTCGAAACCATCTCTCTGGTCCAGGAAAAGGGTTTTCAGTTCTGAAATCGGATTAGATAATGCGGCAAGTCCCAGATTAAAAGGGCCTATACCTATGCCTATTACATTGTATACGGCTTCGTTAGTCATTTTTTGTGATGTTTGTGGTGATTTGTACCTCTTTATTCTGTGGGAATTTTTCCCAGTACCATTCTCTGTAGCAGAAGTTCAGATTGGCTTTTTTATGAGGCATTTCAATTACTTTGTCTACTTTGAAGCCTACGTGGGCTTTATTCATCATAGACGCAAGCGAGTCTACAGATCCTTCGCCTACCATTTTTCCTACCTGTGGCTGTGCAAAAACATAATCCACCATAGACTGCGTGGATGGAGAGACAAATTTTTTCTTTGGATCGGTAGGTGCAATAAACTGGTGCGTTCCGTAGTCGGTAGGCAATACTTCGTAATAATCGCCTACAATATCTCTGCATGCCCAATAGATCTCGATATTACAGGAAGGCTCATCATTTCCGGCAATAATATAGCTATGGGCTTCATCACCTGGAAGCATCAGTCTGTAATAGGTTTCCAATTCGTCAATGGACCAGTTCATCTGCCAGATTTTAACGGCGTGTTCACGGTTGAACCATTCATGAAGCATTTCAAGGTCGTTTTCAAGATCTATAGGACGCATACTCATCGTCACGTCTTCTTTCTGGAAGTACCTTTTAAAGAAAACCTCTGTTCCCTGCGGATTTATTAATTGATCCGAGAAGAAGTGTTTGTGAAGAAGGTTCGGAACTTTAGCATAAGCAATTGAAGAAGCATTTACACCTCCATCTACATCAGCAACCGCCGACTGAAGATTTGATTTTACAGCCCAATATCTTTGGTTTAAAGCATAGTCCGTTAATGAGGAAGGTTCAATTTCATGAAGGTTTTCAAACTCTCTGTACAGAATATGGATTAATCTTCTTTCTTTAACCAGTCCCGTCTTACCTATTGAAGCAATCAGTGCACTCAGGTTGCTTACCAAAAGATGGTGTGAAATAATATCCAGAAGACGTTCATCTCTGATGAAAAGGTCTTCCACTTCAGGATAATCTTTGATCAAAGATTCATATTTTCCTTTGAAACTTTCTTTGATTAAATAACCTTGTCCATCTCTCACATAAATAGATTGAGGAAGCAATTGATTATCCAATTGTACAAGCAGATTCTGCTGATGTACTTCCAGAGCCATCCCGAATTGATTGTATAATCTGTTTAAAGGAGAAAGCAATAGATTTACATACTTTTCAAACCAGATAATCGCTGCTTTTTCTGCATCTACACCCAGTTGATTGGCTACATTTTTAAAGAAATGCGCCGTAAAATTGAATCCGTCTGTAGATTCATCCTGACATAGCCTTGCCAATAGAATCACTTTATCTTCATTGGAAAAAGGATTTTCCCGGAGCAGAATATTGAGACTGTCCATATTCTTCCCTTCATAATGAACGCTTAACGTGGATGGTTCCAGTAATAATTTAAAATTCGGAAAGTCATTTTCAAATGAAGCTTTTTCGTGCTGCCACCAGATTGCGGAAGCATAACCTCTGTTGAGATCTTTTAAGCTGTTTGTTCTTACAGATCCTGTCATTAAAACATGCAGAGAAAATTTCAACATCCAGCTGAAATCTGGATTATACACCGTTCTTATGGAAGATGTTGCATAAAAATCCTCACCCAATGGCCCGATGTGAATGATTTTCCCGGAACCGAGCATTTCAGGATATTCTTCTGTAGATAAAAGATATTGTGCCTCCCATGGATGGCATGGAACTATATAAAAATCATTGATGTTTTCAAAATCGTAGCTTTCCGGTAAAGAAGTCCATTTTTCAAAGATTTCTTTTGCAGAAATTCCTGGAAGAGATTTTTCTGTAATACAGTCTTTATGGATCAGGAAGTAATCCAGCTGAAATCCTTTTCCGAATTCAGGGCCGTATAACAACTGTTCTTCCTCAGAAAATCCCATTCTTGATTTGGTGAAAGGATGCAGATTATGGCCTGCAGGAAGCATTTGCTCAGATTCAAGGAAAGAATAGGTCAACAACTGATCATCCTGCAGGCAGGCTTCTGTTGTCAGTTCCAGATTTCTTAAGCTGCTTTGAATTCTTTCCACAAAGTTTCTAAAACTCGTTTCGTTGGTAGTTTCAGAAAGTTCTTTGTAAACCAGTTCAGTAAGCTTTTGATCATTCACTTCAAAAACTTCTTGGTTTTGATGATCTACCGCCCACAAAACAGGTCCGTATTCATGAAAAAGAGTTTCGGAACGATAGGAAACCGGAGCAAATAAAAACAGTCCGCTTTTTTTCATTTCAAATCTCATAAACAATGAATAATCACTGTTCTGAAGAGCCTTTGCTGTAAGAAGATCATATTTCGGAACGCCCTGATAGAATTTTCCGTTTCCCAGTTCTCTCAGCATTCCGTTCAACAGAATTCTGAAAGTAATTTCCCGGGCTTTTTCTCCCGTTTTATTTTTCTGAATTAAAGTCTTTTCCATGTGCTTTGATTGTGGTGAGAATTTGATGAATGTCCTCCGTAGTCGTAATCGGGTTCAGGAAGGTAAACTTCAGATAGAAGTTCCCATCCACTTTTGTACTGGCTACAAGGATTTCTCCGCTATAGAACAATTTCATCTTGATGTATTGATTCAAGGCATTCAGATCACTGATTTCCGGATTTACATACCTGAAAACAAGAACACTCAAGTCGGAATCTGAAAGGAGTTCAAAATCAGTATCTTCAGAGATCATCGCTGCAGCATCTTTGGTAAGATCAATCACCGTATCTGTGTATTCTGCCAATTGTTCTTTCCCCATCATTCTTAGGGTAAACCAAAGTTTTAGCGCATCAAATCTTCGGGTACTTTGCGTAATGGATTTATTGATCTGTGCAGGAATTTCCTCTTCGTCCATTTCCTTAGGATTCAGATAATCTGCGTGGTGTTTAAGAATCAACAGTTCTTTTTTGTTTTTCACAATAAAAGCACTGCTGCTGATCGGCTGGAAGAATGATTTGTGGTAATCAATCGTTACAGAGTCGGCTCTTTCAATGCCATTGATAAGATCACGGTATTTTTCGCTTAATAATAAAGCACAACCGTAAGCGGCATCTACATGCATCCAGATGTTATAATGTTCTGCAATATTGGCGATATCATCCAGTGGATCAATGTTTCCAAAGTCTGTCGTTCCGGCTGTCGCTACGATTCCGATAGGAATATTTCCTAATTGCTCTTCCCTCTTAATGTATTTCTTTAAAAGAGAAATATCCATACGGAAACGGTCATCGGTCGGAACTTTAACAATACTTTTCTCACCCAATCCCATAATGGATGCATTTTTCAGATTGCTGAAGTGAGATTTATCGGAAACAAATATCCTGAAACGGCTTGCCTCCGCTGGCAGACCATCCATTTTAATATTGTGGTTATATTTTTTCTGAGAAAAACAGTCACGCATCATCACCAATCCCATTAGGTTGCTCTGTGAGCCTCCTGCTGTGAAAACGCCATCGCTTTCGTTCGGATTATATCCGATCTGACCGGCAGTCCAGTCGATCAGTTTTCTTTCCATAAAGGTTCCTCCCGCACTCTGATCATAAGTATCCTGAGAAGAATTGATAGCACTTACAAGGATTTCTCCTGCCAATGCCGGAATGACTACAGGGCAGTTAAGATGCGCTACATATTGTGGTAAGTGAAAAGCGGTGGCATGTTTCACATAGATTTCATCTACTTCAGCCAGCAGCTCATTATAGTTGGATAGTTTTTGGTTAAGATCAATCTGTTGTACCATTCCTTTCATTGTTCTGGCTTCTATACCACTGAAAGGTTTGTTGTTTCTGTGAAGAAATTCCTGAACCAGGTCCAAAGTACTGTTGACAGCATTACGATAATGATCATAATTGTCAGGATGAAAAATATTCCCAAAATTCCCCGAAATGTGGGGTGAAGTTGTGCTTGTGAGCGCTTCAAGGGATATTAAATTGTTGTTCATAAAAGTTTTGTAATGTGATTTTTTTAATCTGTGAGTTGTTGTGGTTTTTTCGATATATGGTTATATATATCTAATAGTCAGGTTTTTAAATTTTGCATTTTTTATTATATTTTATTTGGTGATTACATAATTATTACTAAATTTGACTTAGCTATTGTTATTTAGAATAATTAAAAACAAAGATAAAAATTATTACTTAACACCAAATTTTTTTTAATGAATTCTACAGAAATTTTAGATAAAGACTGTTTAACAGCTGTAAAACTGCTTCCTACGGTCATAGAAGTCACCTCTCAGGAAAGAAGAATGATAAAAGATGCTGCTCTGCATCTTCAGAAAAAGTATGACACTTATGAAAACCGTGATTTTATAAAGCATGTACATCAACTGGCCTCTTATTTTCTTCCGGAAAGGATTCTAAATATAGCAGCTGATTTTGCGAGTGACTTTTCTGAAAATCAGTATGGCGCGCTGGTTTTTACAGGATTGATGGATATAGATCAGGAGGAAATAGGTTCTACTCCACCCAACTGGCAATCGGCAGATTATTCAAAGTTTAATTTATATGGTTTTGCGTGTGCGCTTATTCATGGGGCACTTCCCTCAAAGCCTGTACAATATTATTCACAGCGTAAAGGCGGCGGATTGATCCATGCCATCATTCCTGATGAAAAAATGAAGGAAACGCAAACCGGATCAGGATCTTCTACAGATTTATATGTCCATACGGAAGACGCTTTTCTGAAACATCAGGCTGATTTTTTAAGCTTTATGTATGTGAGAAACGAAGAGCAGGTTCCTTCAACGCTATATTCCATCCGTTCTCATGAGTCTATCGGGGAAAAGTACAGAGCACTTTTTGATCCTATTTATAAAATTCCAAAAGACGCCAACCTGGAAACGGCAAACAGTGAAGAAGAAACCCTGGATTCTGTATTGTATGGCAATTATAACCTTCCTTTCATGAGATTCGATGCTGCTGAACAGCTTTTCAATTCCAGCATCAGACAGTCTGATGAAGCACAGCATACACTGCATGAATTCTGGGAAGAAGCCCGACATTTGATTTATTCAGGATTTACTCCTCAGGCTGGTGATGTTATTCTTGTTAATAATCACTTATGTGCTCATGGAAGATCGGCCTTCCGTGCGGGAATAAGAAATATTGATGGTGTAGAACAGCCATGTGAAAGAAGGATTATGCTTCGTATGATGAGCAAAGTAAGTCTTATTGATATGAGAGCACACACCCTTACGGAAGATCCGTTCTTTGTGATTGAGGAACATCTGGGGAAAAATTTTCAACATTTTTAATAGAATGCCTGGTTAGTTGGTATTTTTGAACATTCAATCAGTCGAAAACCTTTTTGGGCATTGCCCGAAAAGGTTTTTTTTCTGGTTAGCCCTTTTAAAAGGTTAATAAAGTAAGTTTTGGCTAAAGCCAATGGATTTATTATCTATTTATTTAAACGGGCTAAAGCCCGTTCCTATTGAATATTGATTAGTTTTTATATCAATAGAAGCGGATTTTAGTCGAAACTTAAAAAAGGGTTTATTGTTTAAAAAATCTGTCAAACAAAGACAACTGTTCCGATAATGATCTGCTCCAGTATTCCGGAACGTGCCCGCCTAAAGATTCTGTGTAGAGATGCTGGATCTTCATTTCAGTCAGCTTTTTATGAAAATTGCTGTTCATATTAATCATTTGAGTGTCTTCTGTACCACAGTCGAAAATATATTGCTGATCTGCTGCGGCCATCAGTTTTATTTTGTTGTCCGTAAGGAAATTCGGATTGATAGACTCCAATGGTCCCAGCACTTTATTCACCATATATTTCTGATATCCTTCCCCGAACGAATTGAAGTCCAGTGCTCCACATGAACTTCCAACGATTCCAAATGTCTTGTTATACGTAACCCCGATGTTGGTAGCTCCATAGCCTCCCATACTCCATCCTAAAATCCCGCGGAATTTCTTCTCAGCTTTCACAGGATAGTTTTTATCAATAAATTCTACCAGTTCTTTTCCAATAAAAGTCTGATATTGCGAATCCTTAACAACCGGGCTGTCTACATACCAGGAACTGTAGTTTCCATCCGGCAGTACATAAATGGTTTTAAATTGCTGAGCTTTTTTAACCAGATCAGGAATATCCTGCTTGATAATCCTGTCCGGATTTCCGCTGAAGCCGTGAAGAATATAAACGGACGGATATTTCGTATTACGCTGAAGATTGGGGGTAATAATTACTGTTTTGATTTTCTTATTCATTTTCGGACTGAAAACTTCCTGATGAATAATTTTTTGTGCGGATAACTGTACAAAGGCAGTCATTACAAATACAATGTTGATAAGCTTCTTCATGCTGAAATAAATTTTAATTAATGATAATCGCTGGTCTCTTACGTTTTAAACATATTACGTACCAATACATCTTTGACAGAACAAAATTGTACTATAAAAAAGATAAAAGCCTCAACCTATGTTGAAGCTTTTGTTAATTCTTTTAATAAAAGTATATCTGTCAATGATTAATATTTCCAAAGCATTAATCCTGCCTGATAACCTGTTCCCAAGGTCCATATAAGAATATAATCTCCTTTTTTCAATGATTTTACTTCTTTTTGATATTGGTCTAAAGCTAAAAATGGACTGGATGCTCCGGTATACCCAAGCTCTTTAGAGTAAAAAGGAATTTTTTCCTCCGGCAGCTGAAAGTAATCACGGATCATATTGATATTCCTGATAGAAAACTGTGAAAATAAAAACAAATCAATCTGCTCAAGGCTTATCTGATTGCGCTTTAAGAACAGAGGAATATTTTCCAGTGCAAAATTAACACTTCCCATGCCGTCAAAAATACGATCCCAGGTTGTCAGATCGCCATGATCATGACGTGAATTTCCTTTAGGTGGGTAGAGTACGGTATTACAAAAACTGCTGTCTGTATGATATAATACATCTAATAACCCTGAGGTGTTGTCTCCATCATTTTCTACGATGAAAGCAAAAGCAGAATCTGAAAGACAAAAAGCGGTAATCGGATTGTCAGGATCTAATATCCTTGAAAATTTTTCGGCACAAACTACCAAGGCTTTTGTTCCGGACCGGGTTCCTTTTAAATATTTTGATACCTGATCCAGCGCTATAAACGCTCCAATACAGTTGGCGTTCATATCATAACATAGGGTATTCGGTTTTCCGTTAAGCGCATGATGGATCTGGATGGCGTCACAGGGAATATGATGTTCGGGAGAACTGCTTACAAAAATAATAATATCTATATCGAGGATTGAAATATTACTTTCTTTAAGAACTCCTCTTGCAGCTTCAATTCCCATAGAAAGTGTAGTTTCAAAAGAATTCTCGGGAACAATAAAACGTTCTGCCCTGCCTAAAGCATTCTGGATTTTTTGCATTGAAATCTCCTGCCTTTCAAAGTGTTCAATAACGGCTGTATTATTTTCTACAAAATCAGGATGATAGAAATACGTGTGGTGTAACTTCATGTCTGGTTAATATTTTAATTATATCTCTTATTTGTGATATAATGTAAATTTAACATAATATTGAGATATATCCCAGAAACATGAAATAAATCATTAATAACTGATTATTATAAAATACGGGTAAAATTTAATGGTATTTATCTCCCTGAACTTCTTTTTTGATCCGGCTGAGCTGTGTAGGTGTAATTCCCAGATAAGAAGCAATGTGATGCTGTTTTAATCTGTTATAAAGAGTGGTGTTTTCAAGCAACTGCAAATACCGTTTTTTAGCTGTTTCGTATTTGAGGGAAACTTCCAGAGGTTCTTTTTTAACTACCCAGTTTTTTTCCAGATAATACAGATGAAAAAGAGCAAGGTCATGGTGTTTTTCAAGCAATCCCCGATAGGCTTTTGCGGGATATTGTATTACTGAGCAGTCTTCCAGTGCAACGATATTAAAATCGCTGGGTTCATTTTTTATAATAGCAGCTGTAGAAGCGACAAAGCTGTTTTCTTCAAAAAAGATTTTGTAAATGTTATTCCCCTGTTCATCTACTGTGTAATATCCTATAAGTCCTGACTTTAAAAAGTAATAATATCTGGCCATAGAACCGGATTCCAGCAGAAGATTGTTTTTGCGGTAGTACTCTTCTGTACAGATATCCAATAAATCTTTAATGGTTTCCTCAGATAAAGGATAATAGTGATTAATATGTTTTACAAATTCTGAATGCTTCATTTTGGTATTTGGAAAGTATAAAGGATTGTATTACACAATCATCTGTGAAACCCTGTGTAATCAGTGGTTACATACAATCTTTCTGTTTTGCAGAAAATTAATCCAATACTTTTTTCATCATCAGATCGGTCTGTTCTTCTTCCCCAAGCCTGAAAATATGCTTATCAAACTCAACGAATCCATTTTTTCTGTAAAATTGTAAAGCTCTCAGGTTTTTTTCCCAAACACCAAGCCATAAGTATGATTTACCAAGCTGCTCAGCTGTTTCCAAAGCCTGGTTATAAAGAAGCTGGCCCACTTTTTTACCGTGATGGCTTTTCTTTACATAGATTCTTTCAATTTCAAGGGCGGTATCATCCTGAAGTTCGGTCTGTGCCTCTCCGGAATTGACTTTCAGATAGCCTACAGGATTGTCTTCTTCCCAGGCAATATAGAAAAATGAATCAGGATTATTCAACTCTGATTTTATTTTTTCTGTATTAAAACTTTCTTCCAGATACTTTTTCATGGCCTCTTCCGTATTATCTTCTGCAAAAGTTTCAGAAAACGTCTGTATTCCTAAACTTTGTACAATTTCTACGTCTTCAGCCGAGGCTTTATTAATGATAATTGAACTCATAATGATAAGAATAAATGTTATGAAAAAAGGATTTTCTTAAATGCTTCGGAAGCCAGATGTACCTGTACACTCCAGTCGTCAGCAGCATCACTTCCTGCATCGTCAGAAATATATTTCAGACATAAAAACGGAATGTTTTCCTGTTGGGCAATCAATGCCAGTGGATAGGCTTCCATGTCTACAATATTGTAATCTGTCTCAGAGTGGTTCATTTCAAAACTGTCTCCGCTTCCACAGATTCCCTCTTTCAAAGTATCCATTTTAAGACCGTATTCCAATACAGGTGGTACTCCGGATAATGGTGTTTCATACAATTGAAACCCTAATCCTCTTACGTCCATGTCTCTCTGGATGAACTTTGTACAGCATACCACTTCTCCTTTGTGAAATCCTTTACTTCCTGCAGAACCTAAATTCACGATCAGTTTAGGTTTTCTTGTATGAATTTCTTTGGTTAATTCAATCGCTGCATTTACTTTTCCGATGCCGGTAATTAATTTGTTTTTATCGTCAAAAACGGTTCCTGCTTCGGAATCTAATGCAAAAACAAAAAGGGTATCATCTATTGAATAATGACTTTCGTTGTTAATTTTTATCATTGAGAAATCAGATTTATACAGCTATTGACACTGTATTACAAAGATACAACAGGTTTTCCTTTTTTTGCATTAAGAACGATAAATATTAAATAACATACAATAAACAGAAACAAAGGAATCTTGAATGCAAAATAATTAAACTTTTCTATGGGAGTTTGCACTATCCTGCCCATAATGAGTGAAAGCATCATCATAAAACTTAAAATTGTTATGAGTACTTTATTTTTCCATCTTGTAACATTAAGTATAGCACCTAAAAGCCCTAATATAGCAAAAATTTGCTCTATATTCCAGAAATCAAAAGCAGTAAATAGAAGCCAAAAAATAAATGGTAATCCTATCATTTGTCCCATTAAGATAATGAACAGGTAAGAAATAATTGAGGTATATCTAAAAATGTTAATGTTCATTTTCTTAAATCTTAGCGGATTTCATTGAAGTCTTTCAAATATATAAATATTCAATTATATACCTAATTAAAAACCCCAAAATAAAACTATTTTGGGGTTCTCATATCTTAGATGCTGCATCCGTCTGCATCACAGGAAGCTCCGTTTTCACCGGAAAGATCCTTAAACGGGCTCACGGTTTCTTTATACGTCTGCTGAAGGGCATTTTCAAATACCTCTGCAGGCTGCGCGCCGGAAACGGCATATTTACCATTCAAAACGAAGAAAGGAACTCCGGAAATTCCATTGTTTCTCGCCTCCTGAATATCCTGGTTGACTTCATAATCCAGTTGATCTGTTGTAACGGCCTGTCTTGCTTCTTCTTTATCAATTCCTAAACTTTCAGCAAGATCAACCAGAACTTCTATATCTCCCACGTTTTTACCATCAATAAAATGGGCGATAAATAATGCTTCTTCCATTTCATTAGATTTGTTATGCTTTTTAGCCAAATGAAGCAGTTTGTGGGCACTGAAGGTATTGGTGATCAAAGTTTTCCCAAAATTAAAATCAATTCCGGCTCCTTTTCCCATTTGAGTAACCTGCCCCAGCATCTGAGCAGCCTGAGGTTCAGCAACTCCTTTTTTCTCCCTGAAATATTGTATTGTATCCTGAGTTTTATTGGGGTCTAGAGTTGGATCCAGTTGAAAACTCTTCCACTCTACTTCTACTTCATCTTTAAAAGGAAGCTTATTCAAAGCCTGTTCAAAATTATTTTTTCCGATATAACAAAACGGACACATCACGTCCGACCAGATTTCTATTTTCATTGTCTTTAATTTTAAATCAAGAAACTGTTTAAACTTATCAAAAAATATTCAATCTCTATTAAAACCGTTAAGAAACATTTAAAAGATAAAGCGTAGTTAGATGAGTCATTCAGATTTTTAATCGTAAAGCGAAGCCCATCTTAATACTCTTAAACTCTTATTAAATCTTAATGGTTCAAAAATAAAAGCTTAATCAATTTCAAATTAATAGTACAAAGATACTGTATTTTATTTAATGTAACAAAAATTATTACAGTTTAATTCTGACAGGCGGAAAGTACCTGTCTGCGCTTCCCTACGATTCCTTTTAGAATCATCATTGCAAAGGCAAGAAGTCCAAAAACAAGGCCTATCCAGGGAATATACTCTACTCCTTTAGTAACGATTACCCATCCACCGATGGTAGTTCCCACCGTCACCCCCAGATTTCCGAATGAGGTAGCAAGGCTGTTGGCAAACTCCAGTGACTCCGGTGCTGAAGAAATCATATAAGTGGATGCATTCAAAAAGCTCGGTGAATAAAGGAATCCCCAGATTCCAATAACAGCAATCGTTGCCCATAGGTTTCCGTCAGAAAAATAGAGAAAAACAGGTACCACAATCGTTCCGGAAAGAAAAATAGCGGTGGTATCTGCCACATTTTTATTAAGCATTTTTCCGGCAACTCCATTGGCAAATACTCCGATAATTCCAAACAACAGAAGCATATAGCTTATCATTGAAGTATCCATTCCCTTGGCTTTGTTCAGATAATCTGCAAAATAACTGTAAGTAGAAAACCACGCAGTAATCATGAAAAAATTAGTCAGTGTACTCAGTACAAATGGAGGTTGCTTCAATATTCTGATCTGATTTCCATAAGATTTTTTCTCTTTCACAGGCATTGGAGGAAGCATAAAATAAATTACCATCAGAGCAATCAGACTCACCACAGTCTGTATCATAAATGAATATTGAAAGGCCCAAAGCCCGGCAATCCAGGTGGCAAACGGTACTGTTGTTACCATGGCAATGGCTACTCCATTAAAAACAATTCCCATTAATCCATTCTTTTTCCGGTCATCTGCCTGAGATACCGCCACAGATAATGCAGTCGCGATATATACCGGCTGAAGGAATGCAGGTAAAATTCTCACCAACATCAGCAGCCAGAAAGGAGGTGAAAAAGAAGATACAAATCCTGTAATCAGAAACATGAAAATCGCAGTAAGCATTATTTTCTTACGGTCAAAACCTGATGTCAGTAAAGTCATAAAAGGTCCTGTAAGCGCAATAATTAAAGCAAAAGCACTCAAGAGATACCCAGCCTTGTCTATGCTGATCTTATAATGTTCTGCAATCTGTGGAAGAATTCCGATCACCCCAAATTCTGTTGTAATAACCGCTATAAATCCCAGACATCCAATGTATGCATATTTCTTCATGATACTTATTCGCCGGATTTTAAGTTTTGATGGGCAAACTCAGCCATTTCATTCACTGCTGACTGTACTTCTTCCAGTAGTTCTCCCATATGCATAAATCCATGGACCATATCTTTGTAGAGGCTTGTTTTAAGCTTAATTCCCGCATTTTCCATATTGGCAGAAAGCTGTTTTCCATCATCCAGTAAAGGATCATGTTCTGCCAGAATAATTAAGGTAGGTGGTGTCTCTTTAAAATCTCTGATTAAAACAGGAATTGCCAGAGGATTATCTTTCTCATCTTCCGGAAGATATCCTGCCCATGCTTCTATCCCACCCTGTTTATTGAGAACCGGACCGTTTTCATAGGTTTCCCAGGTCTTAGAATTCAACTGATTATCAACTGCAGGATAAATCAATACCTGAAATTTCAGATGTTTTCCCAGCTGAGTAGAAACTGCCGTTGATAAAGCCGCTCCGGCACTGTCCCCTATGATTCCTAATTTATCAGTATCGATTCCTAAAGATTCTGCATTTTCAAATACCCATTTTACACCATCGATACAATCATTTAGACCAGCCGGAAAAGGATGTTCGGGAGCAAGACGGTAATCTATAAAAATAACTACAGCTCCTGTTTTATTAGCCAACTTGCGGACTACAGCATCATGGGTCTCATACCCACCGGCAATAAACCATCCTCCATGAATATAAATAATAGCTGGTGATTGTTGAACATCTCTTCCTTTAGGACGGTAAATACGGATAGGAATCTGATGATTTTCCTGTGGAATATGCAGCTCTTCAATCATGGTTACTGATTCTTTCTTCCCGCTAAGCTGAAGAGACATGGTTTCAAGAAATTTTCTTGCTCCGTCTAAAGAATCCTGAGGATTGAAGGGTTGTATACTTTCTAAATGATTTAAAATCTGTGTTATCTTAGGCGTTAATTGCATTTTTATTTTGATTTAAGTTGTTGCTACTGCGGAAAACATGAGCGCTATTGTCCTTCCTCTTGCAGTTATTTTCTGTTTTGATGAGCAAAATTAAATCTCAAACCATACATTTGCATTGTATACAGCTAAATGTATGGTACTAACAAATTTGTAAGTAATGGGCAAAATAAAAGAAAACTCAACGAATAATATCAACAAAAAGTATATCCAGGGATGTGATCTGAGCTATGCAGTATGCAAAATCGGAGGACGTTGGAAACTGATTATTTTAAATAAGTTAAAAGACGGAAAATTACGTTTCAGTGAACTTAGAAACTCTATTTCAGGAATAACGGAAAGAATGCTAACCCTTCAGCTGAGAGAACTTGAAAAAGAAAGTCTGGTAAAAAGAACTGTCCATGCTGAAGTTCCGCCAAGAGTAGATTATGAACTTACAGCTATTGCCAGAGAGTTGATTCCGATCTGGAAACAGCTTGATGAATGGGGAGGAAAACATAGGGAAATGATGCAGACCCAGGAAACAATTGAAGAGTAAAGATTAGAATCTGCAGATTTGAAAATAAAAGAAGCGTGATTTTATCTTGATAAAATCACGCTTCTTCAGCAAGTCAAAATATAAAAAATCACATCTCTGTGTTTGCTTTATTTACTCTTTTTGAAAACAATATATGAGCGATCAGAGCCAATACACCAAATACAGTTCCTACAAAGCATACACCTGTCCATTGAGCCTTTTGCCAGGCGATAGAAGCCAGCCAGGTTCCCAGTGATCCTCCGATAAAATAAGATACCATGTACACCGTATTCAGTCGGTTCACTGCATTGGATTTAATCAGGAAATAATTGGTCTGGTTCATAATATGGCTCGACTGTACTCCCAGATCAACAAGAATCACCCCTACAATTAATCCCCAATAGGTTTCTCCTGCAAAATAGGTAAAGCCCCAGCTTCCTATCACAATCAATAAAGAGTACAATATAATTCGGTTAATATCCAGATACTTTTGAAGTTTCCCCACCTTAGCTGCAGCTAAAGCTCCTACAGCTCCTGCTAATCCAAAGCTTCCCACTACAGACGATCCGGCATTAAAAGGAGGTTTCTCCATGTGAAAAACCAATGTGGTAAACAAAGCACACATCGACCCGAATGCCATAGCTCCACGGAATGATGCCAGTTGAAGAATCGGTTGTGTTTTGGCAAGTTGGACAACAGAACGCATCAGTTCTTTATAACTTCCTTTAAAATTAGGAGACAGCTCCGGAAGCATTTTATAAACAGCTAACCAAACAAGAATCATCAGTCCGGCTGCAATTCCAAACATGGCTCTCCACCCCCAGACTTCTCCTACGATTCCACCTACAAAACGTGACAGAAGGATTCCGAGCAATAACCCGGACATAACCAACCCGATATTGGAGGATTTTTCTTTATCAGATGAAAGCTCAGCTGCAATAGGGACAAATAATTGCGGAATTACTGATGTAGCTCCAATCAGTAAACTGGCTGCATACAGCATCCACAACTGAGTAGCAAAAGTCATCCATAAAAGTGAACCAAAAACCAGACACAAATCAATTAAAATTAATTTCTTGCGGAAAAACTTATCTCCCAAAGGAACAATCAGCAGCAATCCTAATGCATAGCCAATCTGTGTAAGGACAGAAATTTTACTCGCAGCACTTTCAGAAACCTGAAGTTCTTCAGAGATGAGTGCCAATAAAGGCTGATTATAATAATTGTTGGCGACTACAAGCCCGGAAATAACGGCCATAAGCCAGATGACAGTCCGGGAAATACCCTGGGAAGAACTCTCCTGCATTGCGTATAAAGTTTTTATTTGAATTGAAAGTCATCTGACAGCAGATCGTCAGATTTTTAAGAGATCAAAGATAATCATAAAAAAAAGAAATTTTACGGTCTCATCTTTTACATCTTTATGAATAATCCGTAATGTTGCGATAAGTAGAATAATCTCAGCATTCTGTATCTATGATTGTTTTTATTGATCATATATATCGATGAAAAACCTTTTGAATATTAGAAATATTAAAGAAATTTGCAACATGAGAATAATTCCACTTAAAGAAGGCAATTTTTCAACGAGTAAAACCAAAGATTTTACGCTTTTAACAGAAGAAAATTTTGATACCATCGGAGGAATCAAAATGTCTGTGCAGCCTTTTCTTATTATTACTGAAAATGATTATATCCTTTTGGATGCAGGAATTGGCTGGAAAAATGAGTCCGGAACAACGGTGGCTTCAGAAATTCTTAAAAAAGAAAATATTCGTCCTGAACAGATCACAAAGTTATTGCTTTCCCATCTCCATAAAGATCATATTGAAGGAGCTGTAAAGCTTACGGAAAATGGTTTTGAAGCTGCTTTTCCAAATGCTCAGATGTATATCCAGAAACGCGAACTGGATTTTGCAATGGAAAAGAAAGGAAATTCTTCTTTTGATTTTGATATCCTGGAAAAATTGATTCAACTTCCGAACATTATCTGGATGAATGAAAACCAGGGACAGATCACAGACGAAATTACATATGAAGTAGTCGGCGGACATACTCCTTTTATGCAGGTTTTCTGGATCAGGGAAAATGATGAAACGGCTTTCTACGGAGCCGATGATCTTCCTCAGGCTTCTTATTTAAAATACCATTTGGCCTATAAAAGCGATTTCGATGGCAGAAAAGCAATGGAGCTAAGGCTTAAATGGGAAAAAGAAGCAAGAGAAAATAACTGGAAAATTCTTTTATATCATGATCTGGATAAAGCCATAGTAGAAGTATAAATGCAGAAAAAATGGTTTAAATTTCATTAAACCATTTATAAATATCAAATTCAGAAGGAATATTCAATTTTTTTCTGATTCTGTTTTTCCTGTTCTGTATTGCTTTTGGAGTCACAAAAATACAGGTTGCAATTTCTTTGGTGGTCATATTGAGCTTAAGGTAAATACAAAAGATCAGTTCAGAATTTTTAAGGGAAGGCTGTATATCAGATAACTTTTTAAAAAAATCGGGATAAACCAATCTGAATTTATTCAAGAGACGAGGAGAATTTGCTTTAGCCAATGCCATTATTTCGTCTTGTACAAGAATCTTTTGGGTTAAATCCTCTAAGTTAGTTTCAGGTTTTCTATTTTTCATAATACTTTTTCATCTCTTATTTCAGATACCACATCTCTTGTATATCTGTACAAAGTCTTTTTTCACTGTTCAATTTGTGTTTTACAGAATCAATACCGGGAATAAAATAATTTTTATATATTCAAAATTCTATAAGTTTTAATTAATATTATGCAATATTTTATGGTTTATAGCTTGCAATTATTGAAATATTTTGTTAAAAAAATAACACCTATGAATTTCTTTCCATTTTTACACAGGCAAAGAAAGAAAAAAATGATTAAAATTTTATTAAATACGTGTACCACATACATACCACGTTATATTTTGAGTCAAAATATCATAACTGCTTTTATCAGCCTGTTTCCCATTATTTGCGTCTTATTTTAACAGGAAGTAAATGTAGTGGGTTATTGCATTAACTTTTTATGATCTCGATCAATGTTTTCAGCGTATTTACCACAGAAGTGAATAATGATGTATCCATAAAAAGCCGGATTTATTGTAAATCCGGCTTTCTTATAAATTATGTATTATTTTTAGTCTTGATCCAACCCTTTCTGAAACTCTTCCAGATATCTAGAAAGATGAATTCCATCTGCCAATCCGTGATGAGCTTCAATAGAAACCGGAAGGTATTTTCTTCCTTCACGAATATTGAACCGTCCAAAGGCGATTTTAGGAACCGATTCTGTGGTATTAAAATCAGTAGGATGTAATATCGCACTGAACGAGTTCCACGGGATGGTGGTGTGTCTGATGTGGTCCTTCCCCAGCCTTTCATTACTTAACCTAAGGCCTGTACTTGCATGAACACCTTTTATCTCCTCCTGCAAAGCGGCATTGAATGTTTCGAAATCTTCTGAAAAAGGAGTGAATGAAAAACCGAAAGTACCATCCGGTCTGCCAATCGTACTGCCAGCGTGAACGGTATCAAACTGTATCACCTGATCATCAATGATTCTTAGCTTTAGCTCATCCACAGTATTAATTGCCACCATAGATTTGTGGAAATAATAGGCAAAAAATGAATACCCTTTTTCTTTTGCCCTATTATATGCTTTTGTACAGTCTACCTCGGTTGTAAATCCAAAATAAGGGCTTGCCATACCAGAAAAAAAATCAAAATGTTCTTTTCTGTTCCAGTTCTCTATATCTACGATCTTCATTGATTCTTATTTGCTGCAAATTTCTGAAAGTTTATCCGGTTTTAAAAGTTTATGCTGAAAAATATAATTAAAACTTAATTTTGTAAAATACCCATTTGGTCGATATTTTGCTGCAAAACAATCATATTTTATACTTTCATTGATTTACTTTTCAACTAACTCCTTTTCATCCAGGAGATTGAAAACATACAACCTTAATTAATAACAAAATAAAAGATAGGATAATGGAAAAAATCGGATTTATCGGACTAGGAAATATGGGCCACCCTATGGCAAAGAATATTGAAAAAGCAGGTTTTCCACTTTCGGTTTACAACAGATCATTGGAAAAAACCAAAGGTTTTCAGGAAAAATCTACCGTTTATACCGAAATTAAAGACCTTGTACAAAACAGTGATATTATATTCACCATGCTGACCAACGACAGTGCTGTAAAAGCAGTATATAAAGAGATTCTTCCTTTAGATATTCAGGAAAAACTCTTTGTGGATATGAGTACTATTTCTTCGGAAACGTCCACAGAAACCGCTGCCGCTCTCAAAATAAAAGAAGCATCTTTTATTGATGCTCCTGTAGCAGGAAGTACTTTACCGGCAAAAGAAGGAACACTGATCATTATGGCAGGAGGTGAGGAAAACGATATCCAGCGCGCTATGCCTTATCTTTTGAAAATGGGAAAATCTGTAAAACATTTGGGTGAAAACGGAAAAGGAATCGCAGGGAAACTATCGATCAATTATTTTTTGTCCACTATCTATCAGGGACTGGCGGAAACTGTTTTACTCTCAGAAAAATTAGGAATTGAACGATCAGATATGCTGGAAATTATTAACGAAAGTGCCAGCGGAAGCGGTGCAACCAAAGTAAAAACACCATTGTTGATTGAAGATCAGTACGCTCCGGCATTTGCCCTTGATCTGATGCTGAAAGACATTCTTCTCGCTAAAAATGCAGGAGCAGATTATCCTCTTTCCGAAGCTTTGATTCAAACCTATCAAAATGCGCATGACAAAGGTTTTGGTGAAGATGATGTGATTGGAATCATCAATTATTTGAAAACAATAAGATAAATACAGAGATTATGAATTACAAAGGAAACCGTTGGTCTGCCAGAAAAACAGATCAGATTTACCTCTTGAGTCTTGATAATCATTCCTATATTATAGAAACTTTAACGGATTTTATTCAGGATCAAAATATCCAGGCAGGAGAAGTAACCGGAATTGGAGCTGTAAGTGAAGCTACCCTTCGCTTCTTTAATCCCGCAACCAAAAAATATGTAGACAAGACTTTCAAAGAACAGATGGAAGTCACCAATATTTCCGGAAATGTGTCTGAAATAGAAGGGAAACAGACGCTTCACCTTCATATAACGCTGGGAAGAGAAGATTATACCGCTTTGGCTGGGCATCTTCTGGAGGCAAAAATTCAGGGAGCGGCAGAATTTATTTTCTATCCATTGAATACAAGGGCTGTCAAAATCAAAAATGAAGAAATAGGCATCAACCTCTATGATTTCGAAAAATAGGGTTTCAATTGCTGTTGAAAAATAGTAATTTTAATGAAATATTTATTGGATGTTTGAAGTACTGCTTTCCCATATCGAAAACAAGGTTGATATCACGGACGAACAGAAGAACCTGATTCAGTCCTATTTTACCCTTAAAAAACTTCGCAGAAAACAGTATCTTCTTATGGAAGGAAATGTCTGCAAATCGTTGTCTTTTGTAAGCAAGGGGCTGCTGAAGTCTTATTTTCTGGATGAAAAAGGAAATGAGCACATCAATATGTTCGCCTTTGAGGGCTGGTGGATTTCAGATTTCAACAGTTTTATCAATCAGGAAAAATCTGTCCTGAATATTGATGCTATTGAAGAAACAGAAGTCCTGATGATTACCCTGGAAAACTATGAAAAAATGATGCTGGAAATTCCTATGATGGACCGCTATTTCAGAATTTTATATCAAAACAGCCTTGTGACAAAAGATTACAGACTCATTGTTTCCAATAGCTATACGGCTGAAGAAAAATATCTTCAACTGGTACAAAAGAATCCTGAAATGATCAAAAGAGTTCCACACAACCTTATTGCTTCTTATCTTGGTCTTGCTCCTGAAACCGTAAGCAGAATCCGTAAAAAGAATTTTATGAATAATCCTTGATCCAGATCAACCCAAATGCATGATCCACATCAATGGTAAAGCCTTCTGTCAGCCATAATTTTGTACAGGAAATTTTACAATACTTATGGAAAATATTGCATTGGTAGTTGGCGCTACCGGAATTACAGGAAGTAACCTTGCTGAAGAATTGATTGCACAAGGCTGGACAACATACGGATTATCCAGAAACCCGAACACTCCTATTGATGGTCTTCGTCCTATTAAAGCAGACCTGATGAATGAGCAGAACCTTGCAGAAGCACTGAAAGAGATCTCTCCCACTCATATCTACTTTACCACATGGATGCGCTACGACACAGAAGAAGAAAATATCCAGGTCAACAGCCTATTGGTGAGAAATCTGCTAAACGTTTTATCCCATAAAAAATCGGTTCAGCATGTGGCTTTGGTTACAGGGCTTAAACATTATCTGGGGCCATTTGAAGCTTATGCTAAAGAAAGCGTTTTACCGGAAACACCTGTCAGAGAAGAACATCCAAGACTTTCCCTTCCCAACTTTTATTACGCGCAGGAAGACGAAGTATATAAAGCTTCTGAAAGAGATGGTTTTACCTGGAGCATTCACAGGCCTCACACCGTAGTTGGATATGCCATAGGAAATCTTATGAATATCGGGACTACATTGGCTGTATACGCCAGCATCTGCAAAGAAACTGGAAGAAAGTTCATCTGGCCAGGTTCAGAGGCTCAATGGAACGGTGTTTCAGATGTGACTGATGCCAAAATACTGGCTAAACAATTGGTTTGGGCATCATCTACAGAATCTGCAAAAAACCAGTCTTTTAATATTGTTAACGGAGATGTTTTCCGATGGAAATGGCTTTGGAAAAAACTGGCGGTCTGGTTTGGTGTAGAAGCTGAAGGTTTCAACGGAACGATAAGACCTCTTGAAAAAGAACTGGAAAACGATCACGAAACCTGGACAGCCATTGCAGAAAAATATAATCTCAAAGAAAGTAATCTTAACCGTCTGTCGTCTGCATGGCATACTGACCTGGATCTGGGGAGACCTCTGGAAGTGATGTGTGATATGTCTAAAAGCAGAAAACTGGGCTTTACAGCTTACACAAGTACAGAAGACTCTTTTACACAGGTATTTGAAAGATTAAGATCAGAAAATATGATCCCATAACAGTAAGAAAACGCAAAGAGGCCGGAAAATCATAAATGATCGATAGATTCTCGCAGATGTTGTGATTAATCAACGATTCAGGATCACATTTTATCAGAGATAAAATCCTTGCGACTTAAAATCATCACATTGTAAAACCTTTCTTGCGACTTTGCGTTTTTCCAACAGTTAAATTATAGTGTAATTATGTTTTTTAGTAGTTAAAAGTTAGATCTCCGTAGTCGTTACCCCGAATTTCTTTTTGAAGGAAGAATAAAAGTGAGATAAATTCTCAAAACCCAGATCAAGATAAATATCTGAAGGCTTTTTATCTCTGTTCTTAATTAAATAGTACGCTTCTTTTAATCTTTTCTCTTTCAGCCATTGCTTGGGTGTCATTTCAAAAGTTTTGCTGAAATCTCTTTTAAATCCCGAAAGACTGCGTCCTGTAAGTCTTGCAAAAGCATCTACAGATACATTGAACATAAAGTTTTTGTTCATAAATTCTTTAAGATCAATCTTATGAGGTTCAGAAAAATCAAAAAGAAGATTCTTAACATCCGGATTACTCAGCAAAAGTAATTCAATAGCTTCCTTCACCTTTAATGCTGCTAACTTTGAGGGAATTTTCTTTGTTTTATTAATGTAAGGAATAAGAGAAGCAAAATAGCTCTTAAAAAAATCATCAGGTTCAAAAAATAACCGCTCATTACCACTAAAACCTGTATTTATGGTTATTTTATTTTCTGTAGCATACTGTCTCAGCGTTTCATCATCCAATGTAATGGAAACAAACTGATACTTTTCATGGCTCGAAGGATATTTGATCGTTCTGATCAGTTGGTTTTTTCTGACCATAACTACGGTATTTTCTTTAATCACCGTTTTACCATGCTCATGAAAAGCATGAGTCTCTCCTGATATCTGAAATCCCAGAAAATGATCCGGAATAAACTCCTCATGGCCTCTGTAAGATTCAAAGGCGCATGAATAAACCAGTTTGTCAAATATGATCTCAGAAATATTTTCCATCATGCAAATATCTGAAATTTAAGCAATAGCCTGTGCTCCTGCTTCTGCAATTTCCTTATCCTGCTCCGGGCTTCCTCCTGAAGAACCTATAGCACCAATAATTTTTCCTTCTGCATTTTGAAGGACAACACCACCTGCAATAGTCAAAAGCCCTTCATTTGAATTCAGCATACCATATCCATGGATGCCTGTTTCTGAGATAATACTTCCCATCATTTCAGTATTTACACCAAACATAGCGGCAGTTCTTGCTTTTTTAACGGCAAAATCAATCACTCCATAAACACTATCCAGTCTTGCTAATGCGATAAGGTGTCCGCCCATATCTACCACAGCAATAGTTACTGGAATATTTAGAGATAATGCTTTTTCCTTGGCTGTTTGCAAAGCCTTTTCGGCTGTTTTATAATTCAACTCCATGATATTAGCTTTTTGCGGTCCATGCCTCTGCCTGAAGCTGTTTTACAAACTCTTCGGTTTCCTTCGGATGAACATTTCTGAAGTTGCTGTTGTCATCTAAAGCTACATTTACAATCACTTCGGCCATAGACTGAGGATCAAGCTGATGTGCCAAAGATTCTGCTGCTCCGTCAAACGCTGATTCAGGAGTAAAGTTGATTTTCGGATCATACCAATGGAAAATAGAATCTACGCCTCTATCATTGAAACCTGTTCCAAATACACCTGGATTACAAGTTGCAATTTTGATATTGAACGGAGCTAACTCAGTTCTCAATCCTTCTGCAATAGACTCCAAAGCATGTTTTGAAGAGCAATAAGCAGCAACATAAGGAACGGTCCATAAACCTCCCATCGAAGACGTGAAAATAATCTTTCCACTTTTCTTTTCTACAAACCTTTTGATAAAACCTTGTGCAAGGTTCAATGCACCAAATACATTCACTTCAAACATAGAACGGATAATATCTACGGGCTGTTCAGCAATCGGACCGCCTTCCATAATTCCGGCATTGCTGATGAGAATGTCAATATCACCATATTTCTTTACAATATAGTCTACATCTCTTTGGCTTGTTACATCCAGTTTGTCGACAGTCAGATCAACTCCCTGTTCTTTAGCTTCACGGATTAAATCACTCATTTGAGGATAGACCTGAGCTGTAGCGATTATTTTGTGTCCTTTTTTAGCAAGATCAAAAGCTACTATCTTTCCAAATCCACTTGCTGCCCCTGTAATTAAAATTGTTTTACTCATTGTATTCTTTTTTAATGATGTACAAATTTCAAAGATTTTAAGAAGGTCAATATTGCCTGAAAGTTCATTTTCATATTGCTGAAAAGCTCAAAAAGTGCATCAGAAAAGATTTTTTTTAGAAAAATTCTCTTTTTTGCATCATAAAAAATTAGGATTATCGTTAGGTTTGTAAGCTTTACAACACAACTAATAACTAATATATGCT
This sequence comes from Chryseobacterium sp. AG363, assembly GCF_003610675.1. Classification (NCBI taxonomy): domain Bacteria; kingdom Pseudomonadati; phylum Bacteroidota; class Flavobacteriia; order Flavobacteriales; family Weeksellaceae; genus Chryseobacterium; species Chryseobacterium sp. AG363. Next base: position 1,049,794 of record NZ_RAQF01000002.1, on the reverse strand, counting down.
TAAAATTAAAACACTTTTTTTAATTTTTATCACATCTACTTCTTTTAGCTTTGCTCAAAACTGCAATTGTGAAAGTAATTATCAGTGGGTAAAAAAGACTTTTGAAGAAAATGATGCCGGATATCAGTATGTGATTGATAAAAAAGGTCTTCCCGCTTATCAGGCTCATAATGATGACTTTCTGAAAAGAATCAAAAATGCAAAATCCGATACAGAATGTTATCAGACAATTTATGACTGGCTTAAATTCTTCAGATCCGGTCATTTTTCAGTTTCAAAAATAGAAAATAAAGCTACCGAAGCCCCGCCACCAGTTAGTGAAAATACCAAAACAGAATTGGTGAAAATAGATCTTGAAAAGTTCAAAAAAGAAGCTGCATCTAAAAATGATTCAGATATTGAAGGAATTTGGTAAGTTGAGCCCTATACAATAGGTATTAAAAAGTTTGGGGAAGTCTATAAAGGTTTTATCATACAATCCGCAGCCGAAAACTGGAAACCTAATGAATTAAAGCTGACTTTCAACAACGATAAAACCAAAGGAACCTATTATCTGAGAAATAAAACCGGACAGGAAATTCACGATATGAGACTTGTAGGAAAAAACTATCTTGAAATCAATGACTTTACCCTGAAAAGAGTTTCCCCGAAATTTGAAAAAGAAGAAGGAATTGAAACGTATTATGAGGCTATTATGGCACAAAAACCGTTCCTGAAGCAGCTTAATAAGACTACACTGCTTTTGAGAATCCCTTCATTTAATGGTGCTTTGAAAAAAGATATTGACAGCGTTATTACAGCCAATAAATCAAAAATTGAAAGTACAGAAAATCTAATTATTGATATCAGATATAATGGTGGTGGAAGTGATAACAGTTTTGCCAAAATTATTCCTTATCTCTACACAAACCCTATCCGAAGTGTAAGAACACAGCTTTATTCTACAAAACTGAATAATCAGAGAATGCTTGATTTCTATGACAACTATCAGAAATATGGTATGCAGGCAGATGAAAGAGAATATCTGAAGAAAGCTTATGACAAACTCAGCAAGAACTTAGGCAAATTTGTAAGCCTTCAGGATGATGGAAAAATTGTAGGAATCACCAAAATGGATAAAATTTCACCATATCCAAAGAATGTAGGAATCATCATTAATAACGGAAACGGAAGTACTGCAGAAGAATTTTTACTGGCTGCTAAACAAAGTAAAAAAGTAAAGCTTTTCGGAACCACTACTGCCGGAGTTCTGGATATCTCCAATATGTATTTTGTAAATTCCCCTTGTAACGAGTTTAAACTGGGTTATGCACTCTCCAAAAGCTTTCGTATTCCTGATATGGCCATTGACGAAAAAGGTATTCAACCCGATTATTTCATAGACAAAACTATTCCGGATTATCAATGGATTGACTTCGTAAATGACGTGTTGAATGAAAAATAATCGATAGAAGCTGTTTCGAATCGGAACAGCTTTTTTTATGCCTTCAATCTTTCCTGTATCATTTTCCATCAATAGAAATGGACCATTATCCTGGGCGTAGTCGGAGAAAGCCTGTTTAATAAAAGAAATTTCATTACCGGCTTTGGCCTGAATTTATTATGAATGATCATTCAAACATAATAGATCCTGTTATTAGATTTCATACCACAAAAATTAAAAAATAAACACTTTATTGTAAATTGGTTAAGTTTTTGAAGCTAATTCTATAAACCAATTACACCATTGAAATTAATCACATTTACAAAAAAAGGCATTTACTGTCCCCAGGGAAAATTTTATATAGATCCCTGGAGACCCGTAGAGATGGCTGTTATCACCCATGGTCATGCTGATCATGCCCGCTGGGGAATGAAAAAATACCTTTGTCACCATTTTACCAAACCTATTCTTTACCAGAGAATTGGACCAGATATCGAATGCCAGAGCGTAGAATATGGAGAAGTGATTACCATCAATGGAGTAAAACTTTCACTTCACCCTGCCGGACATATCATTGGTTCTGCTCAGATAAAGCTTGAATATAAAGGCTATGTAACTGTCATTTCAGGAGATTATAAAGTTCAGGATGATGGGTTAAGTACTCCTTTCGAACTGGTAAAATGCAATGAATTTGTGACAGAAAGCACCTTTGGACTGCCTATTTACAACTGGCTGGAAGTTCCGGACTTAAATAAAAAACTCCAGAACTGGGTTCTGAAAAATAAAGAAAACAATAAAACTTCTGTATTCATAGGGTATTCTTTAGGAAAAGCCCAGCGTATCATGAAAGCAGTGGAAGATTTAGGGAAAATATATGTTCATTATTCTATCGGAAAGCTTAATGAAGCCTTTGAAACAGTAGGAATTGAACTTCCTGAATATACCATTGCGGATTTCAGAGAACGTCCGAAAGAAATGGAGCACGAAATTGTGATTGTACCACCTGCTTTGCTCGACAGTAATATCATCAAAAAGATTCCAGATCCGGCCACGGCCATATGTTCCGGCTGGATGCAGGTACGTGGTGCCAGAAGATGGCGAAGCGCGGACGCAGGATTTGCGATGAGTGATCATGCAGACTGGAAAGGGCTGTTACAAACGGTAAAAGCAACTGAAGCAGAGCTGGTTCATGTTACTCATGGACAGACAGAAGTTTTTTCAAAATATCTTAATGAAACAGGAATTAAAGCAGATGTTGTAGAAACACTTTACGGTGAAGATGAAGAAGAATCTGAAAAAGAAATCTCACAAAATCCGGAATCATGAGACATTTTGCAGACCTTATCAACGCGTTGGAAACAACCAATAAAACCAATGCTAAAATTGATGCCATCATTGACTATCTTGAGCGTGCTCCTGATGAAGATAAAGTATGGTTTATCGCTTTATTTACCGGCAAAAGACCTAAGAGAAATGTCAATACCAATTACATGAAAGAATGGGCCCTGGAAATCACAAAACTTCCTTATTGGCTGTTTCAGGAATCCTATTCTTCGGTAGGAGATCTTGGAGAAACTCTATCATTAATTCTTCCGCCTCCAGAGGAAAAAATTGAACGTTCATTATCAGAATGGATGAATGATATCGTGAGTCTGAAAGGCAAAACAGATGCAGAAAAAAAAGAATTTATACTGCAGTCCTGGAATGGGCTGGATTATACCGAGCGATTGAATTTCAATAAATTAATTGGCGGAAGCTTCCGGATTGGAGTTTCAGATAAAACATTAATCAATGCACTGACAAAATTTTCAGGGCAGGAACCGAGTGCTTTGATGCACAGTTTAATGGGAAAATGGCAGCCGGAAGAAGTTTCCTTCAAAGAACTTATTGATGCCGAAAATGTAAACCCTGACAACTCAAAACCATACCCTTTCTGCCTTGCCTATCCTTTGGAAAAAGAGACTAAAGAACTGGGAAATCCTGATGAATGGCTGGTAGAATACAAATGGGACGGAATACGCGGGCAAATCATCAGGAGAAACGATGAAGTGTTCATCTGGTCAAGAGGTGAAGAACTCGTCACAGAACAATTTCCGGAAATTGCAGACGCCATAAAAGCCATGAAAGGTAACTTTGTACTGGATGGAGAAATACTTGCAGTAAACGATGGTAAAGTTTTAAATTTTAATGAATTACAAAAGAGATTAAACAGGAAAACTTTAACTAAAAAAATGCTCTCAGAAATACCTATAGAAGTCTTTGTCTATGACTTACTGGAACTGGAAGACAACGATCTGAGAGAAAAACCCATCTCCGCAAGAAGAGCTTTACTTGAAGAATTATTACTGAATGAGAACCCTGAACGCATCAGCATTTCCAAAAGTCTGGATTTTGAAAAATGGGAAGAACTGAATTTGCTTCGTGAAAATTCAAGAGATGTAAACAGCGAAGGTTTGATGTTAAAACAAAAAAATTCACCTTACCATTCCGGACGGAAAAAAGGTGACTGGTGGAAGTGGAAAATCAATCCTTTTACCATTGATGCCGTTCTGATCTATGCCCAGAAAGGAAGCGGCAGGCGAAGTGCTTATTACACAGATTATAGTTTTGCTGTGAAAAACGGAGATAGCCTGGTGACCATTGCCAAAGCCTACTCAGGATTAACAGATAAAGAAATCATGGAGGTGAGCCGATTTGTTACCAAAAATGCCATCGAGAAATTCGGTCCTGTAAGAACGGTAAAAGCAGAACTGGTCTTTGAAATTGCTTTTGAAGGTATAGGTTTCAGCAATCGTCATAAAAGTGGTGTAGCTCTACGATTTCCAAGAATTGTAAGATGGAGGAAAGACAAAACCGTAGACGAAATTGATGATTTGGAAGAAATAAAAAAATTAATACAATAGATTTTAAAACAATGTCGCAAGATATTTTTATTAATACTATTTTCGTTCGCAAAGACACTACGTTCAGCGATAGTAAGAATTGTCTTTACTGAGTGAAACGTCCTTGCGATCGAAAATTAAACAATATCACATAAATTCTTAGCCCCTTTTGCGTTAAAACAAAATAAAAAATAAAATTGGCAGCTTTCGAACATACCAACGGACTAAAGATCATTCAGCAATGGATGACGGATAAAGGTATTGCCCCTTTCAGATTTCAGCTGGAAACCTGGAAAAAATTTGGAAACGGATACAGCGGAATGGTGGTTGCTCCTACGGGTTTTGGAAAAACTTTTTCTGTTTTTTTAGCCTTAATTTCAGATTTTCTGAATCATCCTGAACAATATAAAAAAGGATTAAAAATGATCTGGATCACGCCACTCCGATCTTTGTCCAAAGATATTGCAAAAGCGATGCAGGAAGCCATTGATGAAATCGGGCTTGATTGGGCTGTAGGCGTAAGAAACGGAGATACGGATCCGAAAGTTAGACAACAGCAGGTAAAAAAGATGCCTGAAATTCTTGTTGTAACTCCTGAAAGCCTTCATCTGCTTCTGGCACAAAAAAATAATGAAACATTTTTCCGGGATATGAAATGTGTAGCAGTGGATGAATGGCATGAATTATTGGGTTCAAAGCGTGGTGTCATGGTAGAACTTGGTATCTCTCAGCTTAAAAAATATGTTCCGAAGATCAAAATATGGGGAATCACCGCAACCATCGGAAATCTGGATGAAGCCATGGAAGTGCTTATCCCGTATGATATTAAAAAGATAAAAATTACAGCCAAAGAACATAAGAAAATAGATATTCTGCCGGTATTCCCGGATGAAATCGAGATATTGCCATGGGCAGGACATCTGGGAAACAAACTTGCAGATAAAGTTGTTCCTATTATTCTGGAATCAAAATCTACTATTGTATTTACGAATACCAGAAGTCAGAGTGAAATGTGGTACCAGCTTTTACTCGATGCTTATCCTGATTTTGCAGGTCAGATCGCTATCCATCACAGTTCCATTGATGCTCATTTAAGAATCTGGATTGAAGAAAATTTAAGTTCAGGAAAATTAAAAGCTGTGGTTTCCACATCATCTTTAGACCTCGGAATTGATTTTAAACCTGTAGACACAGTTATTCAAATTGGTTCTGCCAAAGGCGTTGCACGCTTTCTTCAAAGAGCCGGACGTAGTGGCCACTCTCCTTTTGAAACTTCAAAAATCTATTGTGTTCCCACCCATTCTTTGGAACTGATCGAGGTTTCAGCTCTAAAAGAAGCTGTAAAACAGAAAGTGGTTGAGCCCAGAGAGCCACAGGTTTTATGTTTCGATGTGCTGGTTCAGTTTCTGATGACATTGGCGGTTGGAGATGGCTTTTATCCTGATGAACTGTACCCAAGAATTAAAAAAGTATATGCCTTTCAGGAAATGCTGGATGAAGAATGGAAAAGCATCCTGGAATTTCTTACGATTGGCGGTAGTGTGTTGAAAAGCTATGAAGAGTTTCATAAAATCGTCATTATGGAAGATGGTCTTTATAAAGTAACTTCAAGAAAAATCGCTATGCTCCACCGGATGAATATGGGTGTGATTGTGAGTGATGCCATGTTGAAGGTAAAATTTATTTCCGGTGGCTATATCGGAATGATTGAAGAATATTTTATTTCAAAATTAAAAAAAGAAGAAAAATTTATTCTGGCCGGACGTACACTGGAAGTTGTTATCATTAAAGATATGACGGTATATGTAAGAGCAGCTAAAGGAAGAGCCCTGGTTCCGAGCTATCTTGGCGGAAGGCTTCCTTTGAGCTCCAATCTGGGGCATTTTCTTAGAGAAAAACTGTCACATGCCTTAAATCCGAAAGCTTCGGAAAAAGAGCTTAAATTTTTACACCCACTTTTAAAGAACCAGGAAAAAAACTCCCATATTCCAAAAGAAGATGAGTTTCTGGTGGAATTGATCAAAAACCGTGAAGGATATCATTTGTTTATGTATCCTTTTGAAGGACGTCTGGTTCATGAAGTAATGGCAGCTCTGATTGCCTATCGGATCTCGAAACTGGCTCCAATATCCTTTTCTATGGCGATGAATGATTATGGATTTGAACTGTTCAGTGATAAAGAAATTCCTTTAAATGAAGACAATCTTCAACAGATTTTAAGCAGAGAGAATCTGATGAATGATGTGATCGCAAGTATCAATTCTGCGGAAATGGCAAGGAGAAAATTTAGGGATATTGCAGTGATTTCAGGAATGGTAATTCAAAATTATGCCGGGCAACAACGTTCTAACAAATCATTACAGAGTTCTGCCGGACTGATTTTTAAAGTATTGGAAGACCATGATTCCAATCATTTTTTAATAAAACAGGCGTATACAGAAGTTTTTAATATGCAACTTCAGGAACAGCGGCTTGTAGAAGCTTTTAAAAGAATTGAAAAATCTGAAATTATTTTAAAATATTCCCGATCATTTACTCCGTTAAGTTTTCCTATTAAAGTAGACAGTTTACGACAAACGCTTTCAAGTGAAGGACTGGATGCGAGAATTAAAAGAATGCTGAAACTGTCTGATATAAGTGATATTTGATGATTAATTCAATATTTTTCTCAATAAATCCACGCTATTTTAAATCTTATTCATTACCTAATATTCTACGTTAATTTTCTTGATAAGTTTAAATAATCATCGTAACTTAGAGTATACCTTCTTAGAAGTTGAAATAAAATTTAAAAATGGAAAAATTGTTCTTAGTCCGTCACGGACAGTCACTCTGGAATCTGGAAAACAGATTTACAGGGTGGAAAGATATCGATATAACTGAAACCGGTATTGAAGAAGCAAAAAAAGCAGGTATTGCGCTGAGAGGAGAAAGAATAGATATAGCATTCACTTCTGCCCTGATCAGAGCCCAACATACCCTCTCTGTCATTCTGGATGAAATAGGAAATCCGGATATTCCTGTCGTTAAAGATAAAGCATTAAATGAACGTTCTTACGGAAATCTGGAAGGGCTCAACAAAGCAGAAACGGCTCTGAAATATGGTGATGAACAGGTTCATACCTGGCGCAGATCATTTGATGTAGTTCCACCAGGTGGAGAAAGCCTTAAAGATACTTACAACAGAGTAATCCCTTATTTTGAAAGCCAGATAAGGCCGTTGCTGAAACAAGGGGAAAATGTATTAATTGTAGCGCATGGCAACAGTCTACGAGCGCTTATCATGTATCTGGAACATCTTTCTCCTGAAGAAATTTTAGAAAGAGAAATTGCTACTGGTTTTCCACTGACTTATATTTTTGATGAGAAATTTCATGTAAGCAGGAAAGTTAGCTGATGTGGTTTAAATAGATTAACTTTAAACCTTCAATTTTCAATTTATTAAGTGTTGATAGCAACTAAAAATATTTCCATCCAAAACGAAAGTTTCATTCTCACCAACCAGCGGGCAGCATTCTGGCAAAAAGAAAAAGCCTTGATTCTATCTGATCTGCATATTGGAAAAACCGCTCATTTTCGTAAAAACGGCATTGCACTGGCCAATCATATTATGAAAAGTGATATGGAAAGATTGTCAGCGCTGATTGCATATTTTCAGCCTGAAAAATTTATTGTAGTCGGAGATCTACTTCATGCCGGAGACAATTCTGATGTAGATGAATTCTGCAGGTGGAAAAATCAGTATCCAGATATGAAGTTTTATCTTATTGAGGGAAATCATGACCGGATCTCAAAACCTCTGGAAGAAAAGTTATGCTTTAATTATAAATCTGAATTACTTGAAATAGAAGGCATCACTTTTATTCATGATTTTGATGCAACAGCATCCGGATTCCAGATTACCGGACATATCCACCCAGGAATTGTGCTGAATTCTGCTGTTAAAAACATCAGACTTCCATGTTTTGCTCTCAGCAACAATCAATTATTATTACCTGCTTTCAGCGAATTCACAGGACTAGATACAAAAAACCTGCCTAAGAAAAGTACATTTTTTGTATTTACAGATGAAGAAATTTATGAAATATGATCACTTAAGGTGTTAACTCCAGGGGATTTTCATATTTTTTATTCTCTTTTCTTTCTTTTTCTCTTTTCTTCAATATTTCCTGTCCTTTTATAATGGTAGTTCCATAACTAGCAAGTACACCTGCTGCATTCGTTTCAGCATTGCTTTGTGCCTGTTTTAATTTTGCCTGTGTGGTTTCTGCAGCTCTGGTGTATCTGCTTTTCTTCATATTGATTCGTTTATTTTTTAATTGAGAGTTAGACATAGATTTTACCAATTCAAAATCATAATCTCCTTTTTCATCGGTGATTTTTATGATTAAACCAGGTAATCCACTGAATTTCATTGGCCCGTACGGAAACGGAATTTCAGGAGCATACCATGCAATCCAGTTTCTTCCTTTAAAGGTAACTTCCGCTTTTTTACAATTAATCGTATTGATTACTTTAGTTTCATTTATAAGCTTCCAGTTCTTTATCACGGGTTCTTTATAGGTGAACAATGACATGAAAACTGAATCAAAATATTGTATGTTTTCATGAGTTTGTATAATGGTAAAGTTAAAGTCTGTTTTTGGAATTACCGTTCCTTTTTTCCAACCCAGTGTTATACTTCCATCCGGATTATTTGTTGTTGTTCCTGAGTTTGCCATTACTGAATCTCCTTTAAGTGATACTGTATTTGCAAAAAATGCACAATTATCACCTATTTGTAACAAAAATTGGTCTTCATATTTGTTATCTGTTCGCGTATCAAATTTGGCTCTTAACATATATGTGAACTCACCACGTAAAGTATCTTGTTTGTATGATTGGGTATAGGATAAAACACTATACAACAGAATGAATAGTTGAAGTAACTTTTTATGGCAATCCATAGGCGAGGTTTTCATTTTTAAATAGCACTTATAATCAAATATCTTCTACTATAAGTGCTTCAATTTACATTAATTAAGGTTAGCTGCAAGATGTTTAGGATCAGAGCTGGAAAAGATAGGTGTTTTACAGTTAATAGCTTCAACCCTTTCACGCCATTCTGTTGCTTGTTGTGGTGTCCAGCCCTGAGTCGTCATAGCTGTTATACCGCAAGAAGTTTCGGCAATCCAAACTTGACCTGCTTTTACCGCTTTAAGTTCGTTTCGGGATAATTTTTTTAAATTTTTCATTATTTGTGTTTTTAAATTTGAATATAAATGTACACAATAATTCACCTCAGAAATGAATTATTATTTTATGTTAAATAATTGATTTTCAATAATTTAAATTAATACAATTTAAATAACGAAGTCTATTCTATAATCAGAAAATTGTAATTTTATACATGCTACATAATCAGAATTAAAGAGATTTTTTTAAACTGAAAATATTTTAAGAAAAAATAAAAGGCAGATAAAAACCTGCCTTTATAAAACCATCATTTACATGCCTCTAACATCCTGGTTTGTAGTTTTCGCTATGAAGCATAGCTTAGAAATTATTATAAAAACGATTCGTGAAATCTTAATTTTTCTTGCTTAAACGAATACTGTAGACTGTAATCAATACCGTAACCAACAGAAATAAAGCACCTATCCATGGCGTACTTGCCAAACCTAAGGAAGAGGTAACAATCATTCCTCCAGCATAAGATCCGATTGCAATACCGATATTAAAAGCCGCAATATTGATCCCTGAAGCTACATCCTCAGTTCCCGAAACTTCTTTTTCAGCAATCTGTACCACCAATAACTGAAGTCCGGGAACAGAAGCAAATGATAAAGCTCCTAAAAGAAAAAGAGTAATGATGCTTAAAACCGGACTGCTTACTGTAAAATAAAACGCAAGCAATACCAATCCCTGTGCTGCAAACATCCATAAAAGAGCTTTCAGAGGATTTTTATTCGCAACTTTCCCACCAATGAGGTTTCCTAAAGCAATGGCAATTCCATAAATCAAAAGGATAAAAGTGACCGTAGATTCCTGAAATCCCGTAATTTTCTGTAAAATAGGTGACAGATAGGTAAATACTACAAACGTACCTCCATACCCCATCGCAGTCATTAAAAAAGCAAAAATCAAACGTCTGTTTCCCAATACTTTAAACTGACTCTTTAAAGATGTGGTTTTCCCATTTTTAAGGTTATTTGGAACTAATAACAAACTGGCTATCAACCCTATAATTCCAAGGATTGAAACCCCTATGAAAGTTGCTCTCCATCCGAAATGCTGTCCTATAAATGTTCCCAGTGGAACTCCTGTTACAATCGCAAGAGTAAGTCCGGCAAACATAATAGAAATGGCTGTGGCTCTCTTCTCTTCAGAGACGAGCGAAGCTGCAATGGTAGAACCTATGGAAAAATAAACTCCATGGGCCAACCCCGTAAGTATTCTTGCCAGAACTAATGTTATAAAGCTGGGAGCTATAGACGCCAGTCCGTTTCCAATAACAAATAACATCATAATGGAAACCAGAAGCATTTTGCGTGGTACTTTCCCTGTTAATGCCGTTAATATCGGTGCTCCGATTGCCACTCCTATCGCATAGAGACTAACCAGCAGCCCTGCGGAAGGTATGGTAATTCCCAGGTCTGAGGCTACGGTAGGAAGCAGCCCTACAATAACAAATTCTGTAGTTCCTATTCCGAAAGCACTTATTGTTAATGCCCATAAAGCTGCAGGAAGACCTTTTTTAGCGGTCTGTGTTGCAGGATTGATTTGTATTTCTTTTTGAAAGTTCATTGTCTTGTAATTTGTTGAGATTGACAAGGCAAAGTTCTGACGAATATTTATATTATAAAAATTATTTAAATTGTATAAAAGTATCAGAATAATGATAGTTTTATTTTACATTTAAAATGTGTTCCTTTGTAAAATAATCATCAGTTTTAATGAAGAAATCAGAAGCAACCCGTCTTACCATTCTCCAGAAAGCTTTCGAATTGATCTATGTGAAAGGTTTTCAGACTACAAGCATTGATGAAATTATCGCAACGACTCAGGTGACGAAGGGTGCTTTTTATTATCATTTTAAAACCAAGGATGATATGGGACTCGCTATTATTACGGATCTGATGAAGCCCAATTTCAGAAAGATTTTCATAAACTCTCTTCAAAACAGTCAGAATCCTTTAGACAGTATTTATGATATCATGTTCCATTTACTGATTGAAAACGACTTTTTAAAAGTGGAATATGGCTGCCCTACTTCAAATTTCGTACAGCAAATGGCACCATGGCATCATGCTTTTACACAGGCTTTGCATGAACTTTCAAAAGAATGGGAACAGGCTCTTGCAGAAAGTATTGAGAAAGGTAAAGAAGCAGGAATCATCAACAAAGAAGTAAATGCAAAAGAAGTAAGTGTTTTTGTTATTTCAGGCTATTGGGGAATAAGAAATCTGGGTAAGTTAGAAAATTCAAAAGAAGTATATTTTATTTATTTAAAAGGACTTAAGTCTTATTTCAACACGCTTCAATAATTTTTTCTCAAAAAACATACTAATTAGTATGTTTTTATTTTACCTTTGTTGTGTTCAAAAAAAAACGATGTATCAAACCCTTACTTTTTTACATTCCCTCACCCGATGGTTGGTCTTAATAAGCTTGATTTATGCAATTTATCGTTCTTTCAAAGGATATTCTTCCAACAGAAAATTTACAGGAGCAGATAACAAGGTAAGGCACTGGACTGCAACGATAGCTCATATTCAGCTGGCCATAGGAATGATATTTTATTTTAAAAGCCCGGTGATCCAATACTTCTGGAAAAATTTTAACGAAGCCAAAGACTCTTTGGAACATGTATTTTTCGGACTAATCCATATTTCGCTGATGATTACAGCCATTATTATCATCACGATCGGCTCTGCATTAGCCAAAAGACAACCATCGGATAAAGAACAATTTAAGACAATGGGACTCTGGTTTTCTATCGCATTGATTATTATTTTCATTGCCATTCCGTGGCCTTTTTCTCCTTTTGCAAACAGACCTTATTTCAGATAATTATGATCAATTTATTTAAAACAAAAATCGGCCGGCTTAGGATTCTGGCTATTTTGGAAGGAATTTCCTTACTGATTCTGATATTTATTGCAGTCCCTATGAAATACTGGATGGACAATCCTTTATGGGTAAGACTCATTGGCCCTGTGCACGGAACATTATTCCTACTCTTCCTGTTCAATACACTGAGTGTGGGCGTAGAGCAGAACTGGAAATTTAAAGAAATAACATGGAAGGTAATTTTGGCCTGCTTTATTCTGTTTGGTACTTTTTATATTGATAAAAAAATTCTGAGCAAGCTATGAAAATTCTTTTTATATTCTGTGGAATAGCTCTTATTCTGTATGTTGTCTACAAAGTATACAGATTCCAGACTTTAGATAACGGTTTGCCGGAACTCCTTAAAAAAGGAGCTGTTATTTTGGATGTAAGAACGGAAAAGGAATATCAAACAGGGCATATACAAGGTTCTGTGAATATTTCTTTAGGAACAATCAGAGAACGCTATACTGAATTAGATCCCCAAAAAACATATATCACAGTGTGTTCTCACGGACTCAGAAGTGTAAAAGCGGAGAATATCCTGAAAGAAAGAGGCTTTAAACATATCTACAACGGAGGTGCCTGGACCGATCTCCAGCAAACGATTCATCCATAAGCAATGAATCTCTTCCGCACATTATTGACAGAAGAGATTCAATTTTTTAAAGAGTTTTATCAGTAAGCCAAACTACTTTTTGTTCTGACGAATGTTCCTGCCCAATGATATCCCTGTATAATTCTGATCTTCTTGCTTTGATGTAACGATATCCTCCCGCCTGAGTAAGTTTTTCAGGAGTAATGACAGCTGATTCAAAACCGTCTTCCCATGAACGGCATTCTGCAATCACATCCCCGAAGGGATCTATAATCATGGAACATCCGTTTTTAAGCTGGTCATCATCCATACCAATCGGGTTTGAAAAAACAATATAAGCTCCGTTATCATAAGCTCTGGACGGAAGCCATTTCATCAGCCAGTCCCGGCCCTTCATTCCATTAAATTCCAGACGTAAAGAGGTAGGATCTGCTACCCTGTTTTTCCAAAGCTGAGGATCCACAAAACCTGCTCCGGGCCTTGTAGAAGGCGTACACATCGTAACATGTGGCATAAAAATAATCTTTGCACCCAAAAGTCGTGTAGCCCTTACATTTTCAATAATGTTGTTATCATAACAGATGAGAATTCCACATTTCCATCCCATAATATCAAAAACACAATATTCATTGCCTGGTGTAAGATGAGGATTGATGAAAGGATGCAGTTTCCGGTATTTAGCCTTCAGTCCTGTTTTATCTACACAAACATAAGCCTTGAAGAGGTTATCATGTTCATCTTTCTCAAACAATCCGGCCAATATGGTGATATTATATTGAGTAGAAATCTCCTGTAGTCTTTTAATACTCTCACCGTCCGGAATAAGTTCTGCAATATCAAGAAGCTGTTCTCTGGAAAGCTTTCGGGCAAAAGTATAGCCTGTAATCGAACATTCATGGAAGGCAATTACATGAGAACCTTTGGATGCTGCCTCTCCAGCTAATTTTTCTATAACGGATAGATTATAAGTTTTATCACCACTTTTGTTTTCAAATTGTGCCGTCGAAATTTTAATATTCATATTTTTTTAAGCAAAACTAGGTTGTGTTACTTATTAAAAATTGTATAAAACCGTCATACCGGCTTAAAGCTCAATAAAATTAACCGCCATTTTATTTTCTGTATTCAGATATTGCTTGGGAGTAAGCCCGATATTTCTTTTAAACTCCCTGATCAGATGAGACTGATCAGAATATCCCGCTTCGTAAGAAAGTGTGGTCATATTGTTATCATCAATCCCATTATTCATAAGGCTTAAAAAGTAATGAAGACGGATAATATTTCCGTATTTTTTGGGAGACATTCCCATATAATATTCAAACTTTCGCTCTAAATGACGCTCTGAATAACCGGTAAAATGCTGCAAATCTTTGGAAGATACTGAACCTTTATTGTGAAGAAGATATTGCTGTGTAGCTGTTATTAAATGATAATCTGTACTCATTCGTTCGGATAGAAAACGGGTAAAAAAGATATTCAGATCATTGATTGTGGCTAAAGGATTCTCTTTATTAAACAATTTCTCCTGAAACATTTCAAGCTTATTTTTCAAAACATCTTCCACGGAAATTATCTGATTGCGAATTTCTTTGGCGGAAGTTTTGAAAAGAATATTCAAAAAATATGGTTGAAATACTATGGCCATAAGAGAGAATTTACCTTTTGAAAAGAAATCCCTGTAACCGTTTAATGTACCATAGAAAAAGGAAAGTGGCATCCGGTCCTCAGAAATACCGGAATACAGATTCATGTCTCCGGATAGTATCAATCCGGAACTTCCGTCTGTAAAGAGCCTTAAACTTTTTATATCCTCCCGGGAATTTTCCAAAAAGATATAATGTCTGATATAAGAAGCCAGGTGTTTGGGAGGCGAAATCTGCATTCATCAAATTTACAGAAAACTTATGGGCAGAAAAAGACAATATCTGAATTTAAGAGATGTAAAATCAAATATTTAATTCTCTTGGAGAATTTAATTATGCAGATATATACAATCATCTGCGAAATCTGTATGATCTGCAAAAGATAGAAATTGATGAAATACTTGCATCTTATATAGTATTAAAAATTATTCTGCTTCTTTGTGATTTCAAAAAAAAAACTAAAAGAAATCCATGTAAGATACCACATTTTATCCTCTTTTGGTCAGGTATTTGAATCTTATACTACTTACCAATCACTAAAATATAAGAATATGTCAACAGAAAACCTTACCCACCTGGAAGCGATCAAAAAGATCAAAGAATTGTCAGAAAATGCAAGAATATGTATGTTCTGTACGGAACTGGAAACCACTCCCATCAATTCAAGACCCATGACCCTGCAGGAAACAGACGACAGCGGAAATCTATGGTTCATAAGCAGTGGTACCAGTAACAAAAATTTTGAGATAAAAGAAGACCGTAGAGTACAACTGTTTTTTATGAACAACAGCGATTCCCAATATCTTTCCGTTTACGGAAAAGCTTCTGTTTATAAAGATAAAGCAACGATCGAAGATAAATGGTCTCCTCTGGCTAAAGCCTGGTTTGACGGAAAAGATGACCCAAATGTTACCATTATCCGCGTAGAACCTAAAGAAACCTATTATTGGGATACCAAAGCGGGGAAACTGGTAAGCCTTTTCAGTTTTGTAGCTTCTGCCATAACCGGAAACAAAACCAATAATTCTGACGGTGTTGAGGGAAATGCAACGATTTAAAAAGTCCGGAATAAAAAAATCTCTCGCAGATGTTGCAAATTAAGCAGATTTCTATGTAATTATCTGCGTAATCTGTATAATCTGCGAGATAAAAAACGGCTCAAGAAATTGAGCCGTTTATACCAGATTAATGAAATTCTAATTTTTCACATCCTCCATAGACGCTCCAAAATTAATATGAAGAACATTCCCGTTGGGAGTTACTAAAGCTGGTACAGATTTTACACCCGCTTTTTCAGCATCTTCAATTTTGCTTTTGTCATCACCTAAATGGATAATCTCAACATTTTCCGAACCTATAAGGCTAACAATATCATGTTCTGCACTGATACATACAGGGCATCCTGCATGATAAAAAATGGATTTTTTCATAGGATTGTACTAGTTAATAAGCGTTGCAATAATATTTTTTAATTCTTTGGTTTCTTTTTCGTGTAAAGGTTTTAAAGGACTTCTCAAATTTCCGCCATCTTCACCCAGAATATTGAGACCAGATTTCACCGCTCTTGGCAATCCTTTGTTCACAATAAATTTTAAAAGATCAAACTGCTGATAGAAAATTATTTTTGCTTTCTCAAGATCACCTTCCTCCACTGCATTATAAAGACTGATATTCAATTCAGGAATGAGATTGGGAGCTGCAGTGCACCAGCCTCTCGCTCCCGCAGAAAATGCAGCCAGAGCCAAAGGATTTGAACCGTTATAGAATGCAACCTCTTCTCCAAGTTCCCGCCTTAGATAATGCATTCTCTGGATGTCTCCCGTACTTTCTTTGATCATCGTTACATTGGGAATTTCAAGCAGCCTTTTCAGCAAAGCCGGAGACATGTCTACTCCACTTGTTGCCGGATTATTGTACGCCATAATCGGAATGGAAATCTTACGGGCAACGGCATCATAATGCGCTACAATTTCATCATCCGTCAGCTTCCAGTAACTCATCGGGATAATCATTACCGCATCTGCTCCAGCTTTTTCTGCGAACTGGGCATGGTGAATTGTTTTTTCTGTTGTAAGATTAGAAACCCCTACCAATGTCGGAATTCTACCTTTTACCTGCTGTAAAGTAGCTTCAGTAACTTCTTCTTTTTCTTCGTCAGACAGATAAGGCATGACTCCTGTACTTCCCAATGGAGCGATACCATGGCTTCCGGAAGTGATCAGTCTTTCTACCAAATGCTTGAAAAGCGGAATATCTACTTTTTCGTTTTTATCAAAAGGGGTTATAGGATAGGCTATAATCCCTTTGAATGGTACATTTTTCATGTTTTTTGTTTAAAAGTTTAAAATATTGATATTAGAGGTCTCTTCCTTCTTCCTCTCTCAAAGCGACTCCTAAGTTCTGCAGCTGAGGAGCATTTTCACAAGCGATATATTTGGCAGGTTCGGTATCGCTCAGATTCTGGTGTTTATGCCAGGCCCAGGAAGGAATATATACAGCATCACCAGCTTCCCAATATACTCTCTCATCCTCTACTTCTGTCCAGCCTTTTCCTTCAATTACAAATAATACGGTTTCATAAGTATGGCGGTGTCTGTTGGTTTGCTGCCCGGGAGTTAAACCTCCAATCGTCATACTGACATTCTTACTCGGAAGATCTACAAAGAAAACAGGATGCTTTCTTTCTGTTGAAAACTGATTATGCTCTCCAGCATTTTCTACATTTTTATGAATCAAATGGCTTGGTTTTACATACTTAGGTCTTGCAAAAGTTTCGTGGAAATCTTTAGAACTGAATTGTTTCTTATCCATGATTTTAAAATTATTATGGTTTTGTGCTTTATTGCATGACAAAATTATCCTATATTTGGACTGTTTAAATGATTCAGTTTTTACATAAATAGATAGTCCAGATGTTACGGCCTTGGAAATTGGAATTAGAAATTGATAAAAAGCTTGATAAAGCAGTTTATCTACAGATTGCGGATACTATTATCACTGATATTCGTACAGGAAGATTAAAAGCAGGGGATGCCCTTCCCGGAAGCCGAAACCTTGCCCAAACGTTAAAAATAAACAGAAACACTGTTGTAGAAGCCTATCAGGTGTTGATCAATGAAGAATGGGTAATTTCAAAGGAAAGAAAAGGTATTTTCGTGTCAGAAAAGCTTCCTGTCTTACATGAAAAAAATGCAAATGCATTGCAGGATTCTAAAAATCTACAGGTCTTGCCTAATGGAATTTTAATTAATTTCGATGACGGGCATCCCGATAGTAAAATTGCACCTGTAACAGAATTGGCAAGAGCTTATAGGCAAATTTTCAGTATTAAAGCCAAATGGCAGATGATGGGTTACGGAGATGAACATGGAGATTTGGATTTTAGAAAAATGATCTCTCAGATGCTTAATCATCAGCGCGGAATGCATATTCTTGAAAACGAAATTTCTATCACCCGAGGCAGTCAGATGGGTATGTTCCTTACTGCTCAGAGTCTTTTAAGTCCTGGTGATATGGTTGTTGTGGAAGATCCCGGCTATCAGCCTGCATGGCAAGCGTTTCAGTATGCGGGAGCACAGCTTTTGTCTGTACCTGTAGATAATGAAGGAATCAGTGTCGAGGCTGTTGAAAAGCTTTTAAAACAACATCGAAATATAAAAGCATTATACATTACTCCTCACAGGCAATATCCTACTACCGTTACACTAAGCCTTGCAAGAAGATTAAAACTGATTGAGTTATCAAATCAGTACAATATGACCATCATTGAAGATGATTATGATAATGAGTTTCACTTCGGATATCGTCCTATTCTCCCGATTTCAAGTTTTCCCGAACTGCACAATTATGTGTATATCGGAACTTTAAGTAAGGTGGTAGCTCCCGCTTTGAGGATTGGTTATCTGACCACTAAAAATCAGGAACTGCTGAAAAGAATTGGTGATCTGAGAAAGATTATTGATGTGCATGGAGATGTCATCATGGAACAGGCAGTTCTTCAGCTCATTAAAGAAGGTGCTATAAAAAAGCACATCAGAAAAGCAACCGTTCATTATAAGAACAAAAGAGATTTTGTTTTTGAATTGTTGAAGAAAAACATGAAAGATATTGCTGATTTTACACTACCCGAAGGTGGTCTGGCTTTTTGGATAGTTCCTAAAGTACAATTGGATTGGGATGTGGTAACAACTTTATTACTGGAAAAAAATATTAAGATTATTCATCCTAAACAATATAGTCAAAATAATGTAAATGGATTCAGATTAAGCTATGGAGCGCTTTCCGAAGAACAGCTGAAACAAAGTATTCCTTTGATTGCTGAGATTTTTTCAAGGTTTATGATCAAAGATAACGTTGAATTATAATGGAAAATAATTATACCCCGGTTTTTATCCCTCGCAGATTTTACAGATTACACAGATTTTTATGCTCGGTGTAATCTGTCAGATCTGTCAGATTTTTATGCAAAAAACATTAAATGATTATGAAAACCTACTCTACTTCAAAAACTGCCTGAATCTCTACTGAAGAACCTACAGGGATAGAAGAAGCCCCTAAAGTTGCTCTTGCATGTTTTCCTTTTTCCCCGAAGACTTCAACCGCAAGATCGGAAGCAATATTCATCAGATCTGCATGTTTTGTATAATCATCCTTGGTATTGAAGATTCCTGTAAGCTGAACACATTGTTTTACTTTGCTCAAATCTCCTCCAACCGCTTCATTTAACACTGAAATCACGTTCAGCATGGTTACTTTT
The DNA here is from genome assembly GCF_003610675.1 of Chryseobacterium sp. AG363. Classification (NCBI taxonomy): domain Bacteria; kingdom Pseudomonadati; phylum Bacteroidota; class Flavobacteriia; order Flavobacteriales; family Weeksellaceae; genus Chryseobacterium; species Chryseobacterium sp. AG363. The sequence goes on along the minus strand of NZ_RAQF01000002.1, from coordinate 1,030,401 downwards.
GTAGCATCTTTCACCTGTTGCTCATTTACTTCAACACCTAATTTTCCCGGATTGAAAATTTTCCCGTCTTTTAAAGCAACCTGATTGATAAATACCAGATTTCCGGAACGTACAAACGGCTGATAATTTCCTGCCGGTTTTGGAACCTGTGGAAGTGTAATATTTTTCTGCTTCAATATTTCATTGAAATTCTGGTGATTTTCAGCAGCAGCTATTGTTTTCTTAGGATGAGTATCCTTTAACGCCAGTGCTATTTTTGCGAAATTTCTTCCCTGAAGTTCAGCAATATTTCGTTCTCCTTTCGTTGGTCTTTCCACATCTTTTAATGAAGCCATGCTGGTAACTCCCAAAACCGTATTCCCCTGTGGAATAGATTTGTTCAGCTCTTCTGTTCCACGAATTCCATTAGATACCAATACCATCCCGTGCACAGCAAGACTGTTCCAAAAGGCCTGAAGAGCAAGCTCTTTTCCTGCTCCGCTTCCCGCTGACATAAAAACAGTGGCAGGAACTCCTTCCAAAGCGTGATTAGTCCACAACGGAACGGTTTTCGATAAAAACTCACTCATCCCCGTACTGATATTCCCGAAATAAACCGGTGAACCAAAAGCAATTCCATCATACGAGGTTAGTTCATCTACAGTTGCTACAGGAAGATTTTTCAGGGTTGGATTTTGTGAGGCCTTGACTAATTTGATATACGGAACTGCATTATTTTCAATTTCCATTCCTTTGGCTATTTCTTTAGCCAGTTCGTAAGTTCCACCATTATCGGAATGGATAAGAACCAATATTTTAGCTTTATTTTGTGCCATGATGTAAGTGTTATTAGATAATAAAATTAAAATAAAAAAAAGACATAGTTTTTTCATTCTGAATAAGATATAAATTATATTTTGGATTAATCATGTAGCTATTACATTGATAATACAAAATTACTACTGTCGTTTTTATTAAATTTGCCAAAATATACATACAAAACGACATATGAAATGTGGACTGATTGAAAAAACGGAAAGCCAGTTTGTAGATTCTATAGAAAAAGAAGCTTATGTGTGGTGCGAAAAAAACTGGAAACATGATGATTATGAACACAGGCATACCCGTGCCCAGCTTACATTTGTGGAAGAAGGTTATCAGTATTTTCATATTGACAGGAAAATTTATCTTGTCCCACAATATCATGTCATCTGGATTCCTTCAGGAAGGGCCCACAAAATTACCTCAGAGGCACAAACCGTTAATCTGATGGTATTTCTTTTCAAATCTGTTTTTGAAGATGAATTTTATCAGAATGTTCAGGTATTTGCTGTTCCACCTGTTTTGAAAGAAATGCTTTTGTATGCCTCAAAATGGAACCAATCTCTGAATGAAAATGAAGAACAGGATATCTTCTTTAGAGCTATTTTAAAAAGTCTTCCTAATTTCTGCAGGGAAAGCAGCGGTCTAGAAATCCCTGTACCAACTGACACCAGACTGATTCCCGTGTGCAATGATATTAATTCCAATTTTAAATATAATCTGGATATTGTTTCTTTAGCCGAAAAAGCACAAATGTCTGTGAGAAGTCTCCAGAGAATTTTTAAAAATGAAACAGGAATTACGTTACAGAAATACCTCCAGCTAACCCGAATTTTAAAAAGCATTGAGTTAATTGATACCCAACAATATACTTTGAGTGAAGTAGCTTATAAAGTAGGTTACCAAAGCCTGTCAGCATTCACAGCATCATATTTTGCGATTATGCAGACAAAGCCAAAGATGAATAAAAATCAAGGGGTTTCATCATGAGCCATATCAACGGGTTTTGATTCCGGAGAACCTTTTTCGCGGAGCCATATAGAGAGAAGAACAAGAGAAGCTACTGCCAGGAATTCACTCTGCCAGTTTTGAAAAGATTCAAACCAGAATCTTGATTCTGAAATATATTGAATGGCCGTTATAGCAGCATTTCCTTTTATCATCTGTTCATCATTGAAATCCTTAAGACTTCCATAAAAATGTAAAATAAAACTTGCCAGAAAGAGAATGGCAAAAGCGAGTGATAAAGAGTGTTTGTAGAGTTTCAGCCATATGCCTCCTTTTTTAACAGGCCACGGTGCTTTTGGGTGTGGTACGGGTTCTTTATCAACATCTTCGTCCTCTGTCATAGATTTTGATTCACTAGAGCCTTTTTGCCTCAGGGAAATCGTTAATAAAACATACAGCATCATCTGTAGGAATTCGCTTTCCCAATTTTCAAAAGTTGCCTGTATAAAATGCCCGCTATGGATGTATTCACCAATCTTTAAAGCAGGCTGTCCGTTTTCAATAAGTTCTTTATTTTCTGTTTTCCAGCCCATAAATAACTGTCCTGCAAGAAAAATAATCATCAGGATAATGAGAACAATACTTAAGCTGTTGCGATACAGGAAGCTGTTGCGTGACATATTTCGGAGTTTAAAGGTTAGAGTTCAGGGTTCAAAGTTTAAGGTTTAACGTTTATAAATCACGTTTTTGGTAAGGAAATACCTTTGGCAGGTTCTTTGTGGTAGGCCCGGTAAGGATTTTTCCGTTAACATTAAACCGAGATCCGTGACATGGGCAGTCCCAGCTCAGTTCAGCACTATTCCACCGCACTTCACATCCTGCATGTGGACAGGTACTTCTCAGAAGATGCAACGTGCCATCATTTTCTTTGTACAGTGCATAAGATTCGGATTTGTATTGGATCACTTTTGCTTCACCTTCTCCAACTTCTGAAAAGGATTCAATTTTATCCTTGAAAATTTTATCTTTCACAAAATCAAATGCCACAGTTGCTGCTTCCTTCACAAAATCAGAAAATCCGGCAATAGGTTTGATTCTTGAAGGATTAAATAAGTCTCCATATTTACTTTTTCCGGTAATGATTAAATCATGTATTATTTGTGAGGAAAGTGTCCCGAATATCATTCCGTTACCTCTGAAGCCTGTTGCCACAAAAATTCTTTCCTTAGTTCCTGGTAATTTCCCAATGTATGGAAGCCCATCTACTGGTTCGTAATATTGGCTGGACCAGCTGTAGAATACGGTTTCCACATCAAAGTATTTCCGTACATAATTTTCAAGCCTTGAGAAGCATGCTCCGGTGTCATCAGCATGTCCTGTTTTGTGGTCTTCACCGCCTGCAATCAATAAGTTTTCACCATCGATATTCTGAATACGGTAATAATGATAAGGTTCACAGAGATCATAACCTAACTCCCGCGGATATTTATCATTTTTCAGAGTAAATGCCATCACATAGCTTCTGTAAGGCGCGTTAGTAAAATGAAGCAGATTCACTCCCGGCGGAATATGAGTCGCATATACTACATGTTTTGCTTGTATTTCTCCCTGGGAGGTTTTTAAAATAACATTGTCTTTCTGCTCATCATGTTCTTCAACAAGACAATTTTCCAGAATAGAACCGCCCAGTTTTATAAAAGCCCCGCAAAGTCCTTTAATATATTTTATCGGATGAAAATGCCCCTGACCAGGAATAAGCACCGCTTCTCTGAACGGGATAGGAAAAGGAATTTCATTTACATAACTCATTTCGTGGCCTACTTTAGCTGCTCCTTCTACAATGTCTTTTAACTGCTCTTCCTGTTTTTCATCCAGGGCAAAAAGGTAAGCTGATTTTCTTGTGAAATCACAGCTGATCTGATATTTCTGAATATTATCTTCAATAATACTGATGGCATCAGTTCCGGACTGTGCATACAGTTGTGCATTGTCCAGTCCAAAATCACGGATAGCCTGATTAAAGGTTGTATCAAAAAAATCGTTTAAATGGGCCGTTGTACCGCCGGTAGTTCCGAATCCTATATTGGCTGCTTCCAGAATAATACATTTTTTTCCGGATTCCTGAAGTTTCAGTGCTGTTGAAACTCCTGTAATTCCACCTCCTACAATGGCAACGTCAAATAATAAGCTGAGATCCGTTTCTGTAGAAAATTTTCTGATCTCTTCCTGCCAAATACTTTTTCTTGCACCGTCTCTGTACATCATCAGAATTTTTTATAGTTAATTTATCTGATACTCAGGGTATCACTTTCGGGCAGACAGGATTTATCGGTATTGGACGAACTGCTTTTCTGATCCCTTTTCTTGCTTTCGTCTTCATCAATATTACATCGGCAGGAAGTAAAAGCAAACAGGCTGATAACGCCTAAAATAAGTGCTGTAGTTTTCATATTTTAAATATTTTGATGTTTTATACTTTAATATACTTTATCCGTTTACTATCAGTCCTCCATTGGGATGAAGTACCTGTCCTGTCATTTGTGAGGCATCCGGACTTGCCAGAAAAAGAAAGCTGAAGGCTATTTCTTCGGGCGTTGCATTTCTTTCCAACGGTGGTTTGTTGGGATTTTCTTCTTTTTCATCAAAAGTCTCTTCAGTAAGCGGTGTAGCCACAGGTCCCGGAGCAACGGCATTAATCCTGATTCCTTTGGGTTTGGCCTGCAGTGCCAATGAGCGGGTGAAAGAAACAATAGCGCCTTTTGTTGCAGAATAGTCAAGGAGCTCAGGATGTCCCTGATAAGCGGAAACGGAAGTGGTATTGATTACGCAGCTTCCTTGTTTCAGGTAAGGAAATACGACTTTCGTTAATAAAATCATTCCTACAATATTGGAATCAAAGGTCTGTCTGATGTTTTTCTCTTCAAGCTGTTCAATACTGTCAGCAGGAAATTGAACTCCGGCATTATTAATGACGATATCAATTTTTCCGAATGATGAATTAACTTCTTTTACTGTTTTTTCACAAAATTCATAATCATTGATATCTCCTTGAAAAATGATGTATTTTCTATTCAGGTTTTCAATTTCTCTTTTTGTTTTTTCAGCATCACTATCACTTGAATGATAAATAATAGCAATGTCTGCTCCTTCCAAAGCAAAAAGAAGAGCCACTGCCTTACCTATTCCGCTGTCGGCTCCGGTAATCAAAACAGATTTGTTATCTAATTTTCCCATTTCATAATCTTTTTATTTCTGCTCTATTCTATTGGTTTCTGCATTTCTGCCATTCTATGAGCGGCCATACTATCACTTGTAAGATTCGCCATCGCTACGGACAGTTTATTTTTCAAACCCGAAATTATTTTATCTTCATTATTCATCAGAGCGTTATAGCCGTCAATTGCCACTTCTTCCGGAGAGGCCAGACTATCTTTATCTTCCAGTATTTTACTGCGGTTCATATCTGCTTTATTAAAGAAATCAGTGTCTGTAGGGCCGGGTAAAAGTGCGGTTACTGTAATTCCGGAGTCTTTCAGCTCTTCACGAATGGCTTCGGACCACGACAAAACAAATGCTTTGGTAGCATGGTATACCGAATGCCATGGGCCAGGAGCTTTACTGGCCACAGAAGCCAGATTCAGAATTTTTCCTGATCCTTTTGGAAGCCTGTCCTTAATAAAAAGCTTTGTAAGGATGAGAACTGAAATAATATTTAAATGAACAATATCTATTTCCCTATGAATATCCGTATCCTGAAATTTCCCATACACTCCCTGTCCTGCGGCATTAACTAATATTTCAGGACTTATTGCATTCATTTTCAATTCAGAATAAAGAGAATACGCTTCTTCTTCTAAAAACAGATTTTTAGAGATACTGATCACGTTTACTCCATGGTTTTTAAATTCTTCGGCTTTTCTTACCAGTTCTTCATGGTCTCTGGCTACAATAACAAGATCGTAGCCGTTCATGGCAAACTGTTTCGCGAGTTCATAACCAATCCCACTGGTAGCACCTGTAATAAGTACAAATTGATTCTTGCGTTGCATAAATTTTATTTTAAGATTAAAAGCCTGTTAAGCTCACTTTTAAAACAGCCCAGAATAAATTCCGTGTAATACAGCTGGGCATTTAGAGCTTGTGTTTTCGGATGTAATTCCAGTTTTTTAGTCAGGACAATCTCACCTTTGTAAGAGAATGAGAAATAGGCAAAAATTTTATATCCTGAATTCCGGATTGGCGTACAGTAGCCGGTAGTGGCAATAGACCAGTCGGATTCGTAAAGTCTTGCTACATTTAAAGCCATCGTCTCTGCAATATTCTCTGAAACGCAGTCACATTCTTCGGCTTCCTGTCTGTCAACCTTTAGTAATTTTACTTTTTCTGACAAAGAATAGGCTGTCATTCCTCCTTTGTAGAACATTGACGCATTAGGCATCTGTGAAAAAGCCAGTTGCAAGCATCCTGACGTAACACTTTCTGCAATTGAAATGGTTTCATCGGTGGTCATCAGTGACTGACTTATATATTCTAAAAGATTTTTCTGAAAATCCATAATAATATAATTTTTAATGAGGTTAAAAAAAAGAAAGCTAAAAAAAAGCTGCTGAATAAATAGACAGCAGCTTTGCTTTCACATAAAAATATTCAAGTTGCTTGGTGTGGTGTGAAGGGTGTTTATCATTTAAGCGTTTCTCTCCTTTTCAAGATCCCAGACTCTGTGCTGAGCAACAGCCTGGATGAATTTATCTGATGGATCACTGTCTTCCCATGTAATGATTGCAGGATCCTCATGTTGTTTCGCTGATACATTGGTATTATGGTAAAGTACCTCTGTATCTTTTCCAAAGTAAATTGCTTTACAGTGTTTATAAGCTTCATTGATGAAATGCAGAACCAGATGTTTGTTTTCAGCAATCATCAGTTCTTTTACGGAATTTTCTCCCGGACAGATGGTAAGAGCATCAAAACAGACACTTGCCGTACTGGTAAGAGAATGTTTGGGAGTCAGTTCGGAACCGTCATTGAGTTTTACCGGAGCAACACTTGTTGCAATCAGTTCCACTCTGGCACCTTCTGCTTCAAGTTTTGTTTTAAGATCATTGACAGCTCCTCCATCCGCACCGTTAGCCAGAATAAAGCCTATTTTTCGGCTTTTAATCGTGTTTTTAACGGTATTCATCATGCTTAAAGCATCAGAAAACTGTGTATGTGGTTCTCTTTCTTCGCTTTGAAGTTCTATAATGTTACTATCCGCAGGCAGACTTTGATTGGGCCATTCCAGTTTTTTGACTTCCAATCCTAATTTTTCCGCTACTTTCCATGCAAGATCTGTATCAATATAGGCAAGCTGCCCTACCAGTCTTTCTCTGATCTCAGGACGGGTTACCTTTGACAATTCAAAGATCAACGCATTCTGAAGGTGTGTTTTCTCCGGTGCAGACTGGCTGTTATAGAATAATTTCGCCTGTGAATAATGATCTACAAAGCTTTTACTCCTTTCTCTGATCTTCACTCCTGAAACTCTTTCCTGCTGGGAGGTAAAGCCGCCTTCAGACATCATGGCCTGAAAAGGACATCCACCGCCTATGGAATTCGGTTCATAGCTGCTTTTTCCTTTCACGATCTGCTGTCTCATATGACCATCTCTTTGGTTGTTATGAACCGTGTTGATAGATCTGTTGATCGGTATTTCATGGAAATTAGGCGACCCCAGTCTTGAAAGCTGTGTATCGGTATATGAAAATAATCTTCCCTGCAGCAGCGGATCATTGGTGAAATCAATCCCAGGAATAATATGTCCCGGGTGAAAAGCAATCTGCTCGGTTTCTGCAAAGAAATTATCCGGATTTCTGTTAAGCGTTAAAGTTCCAACAATTTCTACAGGAACTTCTTCTTCGGGAACTATTTTTGTAGGGTCAAGAAGATCAAAATCAAATTTATGTTCATCTTCTTCAGGAATAAGCTGTACCCCGAAATCCCATTCCGGATAATCACCATTTTCAATGGCTTCCCATAGATCGCGTTTATGGAAGTCAGAATCTACTCCGGAAATCATCTGAGCTTCACTCCAGGCTACGGAATGCACGCCTAATCTGGGCTTAAAATGGAATTTTACAAAATGTACTTTTCCTGCCTCATTGATGAATTTAAAAGAATGTACGCCAAAGCCCTCCATCATTCTCAGACTTCTCGGGATCGCTCTATCGCTCATTAGCCACATAATCATGTGCATACTTTCGGGCATTAGTGAAATAAAATCCCAAAATGTATCATGAGCAGATGCAGCCTGCGGAATTTCATTGTCTGGTTCCGGTTTTACGGCATGCACAAGATCAGGAAACTTGATCGCATCCTGAATAAAAAATACCGGCATATTATTGGCCACCAGGTCATAATTTCCTTCTTCAGTATAGAATTTCACCGCAAATCCACGGACATCCCTTGCAAGATCTGTACTTCCTTTACTCCCTGCTACAGTTGAAAACCGTACAAATACAGGTGTTTCTTTTCCCAGTTCTGTTAAAAATTTTGCTTTGGTATACTCTGCAAGGCTTTTAGTAAGTTTAAAAATGCCATGCGCGCCGGAACCTCTGGCATGAACTACTCTTTCAGGAATTCTTTCATGATCAAAATGGGTAATCTTTTCCCTCAGAATGAAATCTTCCAGTAATGAAGGGCCGCGCTCTCCGGCTTTTAAAGAATCCTGATTGTTATTGATCTTTAAGCCCTGATTGGTAGTCAGTTTTTCATTATCATTGGAAGTACTGTGTACATCCAGTTGTTCTGCTTTCTTGTTGTGTTCGTTGGTGTTCATATTCATAATCTTTTTGTGGTTGGTGTATTTTCTTTCAAAAGCAGTAGATCATTGGACACAGAAATTAATCTGTCTTATTTCCCAGAATTTCAAGAATCCTGTTGATATATTCTTCTTCCTTTAGAACTTTATAATAAGCTGTTTTGGCATATAAAGTAAATGCGGGAGATTCATATCTTATTTCAGCATCCATATCCGTAGTTTTCGTTGTGTTATTAGAGTGGAACTCCTGGATATTGAGGATATATTCTTCGAGATAAGTATCTATAACTCCTTTCAGAACTTCACAGGTAGCATTGTTCTTAATCTTTTCCAGAGACTTGATCAGAAAAGCTGTCACTCCGTAAGAATTCATAACAGACGGAAATAAAGACTCATTCTCTATTGCATTATTTTTGTTGTTCAATTCGGACTGTTGCAAAGTGTCGTTTTCAAATGTCATATTCAAAAAATGGTATTAGTTATTGGAAACTTTCAAATACTGTTCAAAATAATGAAGGTCATTTTTATCTTTTATGGATAAATAAAACATGATCTGCTCCGGTTCTTTTAAGCCTATACTGCCTAAACAGTCGAAATGAGCAATTAACGCCTGGATATTTTCAATATCAATATCTTTCAGAATGATAAATAGCAGGAAGATATTTTCTCTGATCTCTTTAGCATAAATTGCAGCTCCATCTTCGAAACACGTCCCTGTATGGGAGACTTTTACAAAATCTTTGTGTTTCAGTGTTTTTATGATTTTCTGACAGTCCATATATTTTGATTTCATGATTAAAATAAGCCATATAGAACAAGCTATATGGCTTATTACATAGTTTAGTCTTCTTGTTCTGCATCGAAATTGATGGATGTCTCCGCAATATCTGTAAGATACGAATCCGTATCTTCTTCTTCCTGAAGGGTTCTTTCAAGAAGGTCTGCAGCCTTATCATGTCCCATGGTTATGGCTAGCTGGGCCAGCCCGCCGTAAGTGGCAATTTCGTAATGTTCTACTTTCTGTGCTGCAATAATTAATGCCACATCTCTTGTTGCAGAACCATCTTCTGTGGATTTGATGACTTCTTCGCCTTCTTCGATGATTCCTTTAATAGCTTTACATTCTTTTTTTTCGGGCTTTTCTTCAATAAGCTGGAATACTTTTTCCAGTCGCTTAACGTGTTTTTGGGTCTGAAGATGATGATCTTCAAACGCATCCTTCAGTTCTTCCGTTGTTGCGGCTTCCTGCATCTTTTCCAGCGCTTCAAGAATGGCATTTTCAGCAAAATAAATATCTTTAAGAGCACTTACAAAAAACTTATGCAGCGGAGAACTTTTCATTTCATCCTTGTTGACTGTTTCTTTGTCTGCCGTACCTTTCTTGGTAGCAGGAACTGCACTTTCAGTTTCTAATATTTTATTGGGCATGGTGTAAATGGTGTTTGTTATTAAAGGATTACCTCTTTATATAAGTCTAAAGAGGCAATCCTGGAAAAAGAATTATGAATTACGTCTGCCTCCGAATCCGGAACGACCTGAAGATCTTCCGCCTCCGTGGGATGCCTGGCCTCCCATTCTGGCTATTCTTGTACGCTCAGATTTACTCATCGCAGCAAATCCTCTTCTTGAATTTCCTGAGTTTGAGTTTGAACCTCCTCTTCCTGAGCTATTACTATTGTTTCCTGATCTCGATGAACCTCCTCTTCCTGAGCCGGAACCTGAGTTCGAAGATCTGCCTCCACCATGTGAAGCCTGACCTCCCATTCTGGCTATTCTCGTACGCTCAGCTTTGCTCATGGAAGCGAAACCTCTTCTTGAAGTACCATCTCCCGATGATGACCTGCCTCTGCCTCCTGATCGGGAGCCGGAACCAGAATTTGAACGTCCTCGGGAACTACCACCGGAGTTTCCTCCACGAGAACCGCCTCTACCGGAAGTAAATCTTCCCTGGCTGTCTCTCTGCTGGTTGCCGTTTCCGCCTCTTGAACTGCTTCTTCCTCCTCTACGACCCCTCTGATCATCATCGTCTTCTTCGTCATCATCATAATCTTCATCATCTTCATCATCATAATCGTCGTCGTATTCATCATAATCATCTTCATCGTAATCATCATCATAATCGTCATTTTCATTATCAAAATAATTTTCATATTCTGAAAAATCATCGTCATAATCTTCATCTCTTGTTGCATCATTAAAACCATGATCATATCCTAATTGATATACTTCTTCAAGGTTTTCTGGCGAATGCGAACGCCCTCTTGAGCTGCTGCTTCTCGAATTTCTAGTGTTCATAACTGAATTTTTTTATTAATATTTAGTGATGCCTATTGCAGTCCGTGACTAGTATTAGACGGCAACAATTGGGTGTCGGTAATTTTAAATAATAATAAAAGCGAAATGCTTTTTGCTTGCCTTTTACTAAGGGCTTAAGAATAGTGTTGAAGAACTATGCCAAATGTACAATAGAATAACTCACGTTTTTATGATCTGAGTCATTAAAATCATATTTAATATAAAATTTTACGATCTTTTAAAGAAAGTATACCTTCTTTTTCCATCTTTTTTAGGTTTCTAATCACTGTTTCTACACGCAGACCTGTAAGATTGGCGATCTGTTGGCGTGTAAATGCGATGTGAAAACACTGATGACAATCTTCATGATGAAAGCTTTTAAGATAATCCATTAATCCTTTTAGTCTATGCATGGGATTTAGTGAAGCCAGGCTCTGCATCATTTTTAGTTTATAATAAATTTCCTGGGAAAAACAGGCATTCATTTCAAGAGAAAGATGGGGGTGCTGATCGATCATTTCCAGAAAATTATTTTTGGGAAGTCTTATAATTCTGGATGCCTCAAGACAAACTGCATTCACCGGATAATCCTGACTAAGAAAAAGCATGGCTTCCCCAAAGCTTTGATTTTTACCTAAAATATTATGAATAAACTCTTTTCCCTCTTCACTATAATTATTAAGCTTCACCTTTCCGCTACCTATCTGAAAATAATAAAGCGCATGATCTTCTTCTTTAAAAACAACTTCTTTTTTTTTATATATCCTGTCTTCTGCGCCATAGGAGTACAAAAGATTTTCATCAATATTCATACAGCTTATTGTTTTCATAATTTCAATGGATTTTTTTAATGAAAAACAAATAATATGCCTGAAATAAGGTTAGTAAAGAATTTTACGATTTTCAATTCTCACAATTTTATCTCTTTCCATATGTTTAATCGTTCTTATTGCAGTTTCCACGCAAAGCCCTGTAAGACTCGCCATTTGCTGCCTGGTTAAGGGAACTAAAAAAGAATAGGGACTCAGGTCTTTTTGAGAACTTTTAAGATAGTCCATTAATCCTCTAAGCCGTATAGAAGGGTTTTGAGAAGAGAGACTCTGCATCATAATGAATTTATAATAAAGGCGTTCAGAAAGAAAACTGTTTACCTCCATATATAATTCAGGAGATTGATTCAACAGATTGAAAAAAGCAGATTTATGAAGTCTCAGAATACTGCATTCTGTAATAGCTTCCGCATTCACAGGATATGGCTTTTCTATAAAAAGAATAGATTCTCCACAACTTTCTCCGTCGGATAAAATATTTTGAATAAACTCTTTGCCTTCCTCATTATAATTGTTGAGTTTTACTTCTCCTTTTACAATCTGGTAATAATAATTAGGAATGTCTCCTTCAAAGAATATCATTTCTGAAGGGGTATAACGTCTCGTTTCTGCTCCCGCTGAAATCAAAATGTTTTCGTCGATAACCATAATAGTTTTTTTTGGAATTGTTTTCTTCTTCCTATCCTCCTAGTCTTAGTAAAAATATTATTGATAATCGATACTGAAATGAATGCAAAAACCACACCTTACCTATTGTCATTAAAGTTAAAAAATGTTAAAAATTTCAACAACTTTAAGTCTTTTTGTATTTATTGATTGAATATCATTACTAAAAATGCAATTAAATTACTTTTTTGATATTGTATTTTTAAAAACATAGTTTCATCAATATGTAAAAACGCCAAACAATAAACCCCGATTCTCTTGATTAGAACGGGGTTTTCAATGTAATAACAGGAAAATTTGTTATTTTTTTTGTATTCTATTGTTACGGCTTCTTGTAATATATGTACATTTTTTTGAAAAAACCGTAGATCCTATATTGTACCGGAAGGGATTGGATTTGTATTGGAAAACCTGTAAGATTCTTGTGTTAATAAAGTCAAAATAAGATTATGATTGGTTAATTCTTTTATAAGTCATGAATGCTTTATATTTAATTATTTCGCAAACTTCTTAGTTCCTGCAACACATAAGATCACCCCTACTGTCACCCCTAGCATTCCTACACTTACCTGCTCATGAAGAAGCCATGCAGCCAATGCCAGCCCAAAGAAAGGTTGAAGTAACTGCAGCTGGCCAACAGTAGCTATTCCTCCCTGTGCTAATCCTTTATACCAGAATATAAATCCAATAAACATACTGAAAAGAGAAATATAAGCCATTCCAAACCATCCCTGAAAACTGACATTTTGAATATCAGCCGGAAAATAAATAAAAAATAAAGGAATCATTACAGGCAGCGCCAATACCAAAGCCCACGAAATCACCTGCCATCCGCCTAATGTCTTGGATAATTTAGCTCCTTCAGCATAACCCATACCACATAAAATAACGGCAAGCAGCATCAGAATATCTCCAATAGGTGATGCAGATATTCCTTGTGAAATAGCATAGCCAATCACCAAAAGGCTTCCTACAATCGAAAAAAGCCAAAATATTGGATGAGGTCTTTCACCACCACGCATCACACCAAATACAGCAGTAGCCAAAGGTAACATTCCCAGAAATACAATAGAATGCGCTGAAGTAAGATATTGAAGCGCTAATGCTGAAAGAAGAGGAAACCCTACCACACAGCCAAGAGAAACCAATAATAATGGAATCAAATCTTTTTTGACAGGACGTTTTTCTTTCCCAAGCCATAATACGATAAGCGCCAGGACTCCGGCAACAGCTGCACGAACAATCGTTACAAAAGTAGGACTCATTTCCATTACAGCTAATTTAGTGGCCGGCAAACCACCGCTAAATAAAACTACACCTATAAATCCATTGATCCAGCCACTTATATTTTCATCTTTTGATAGTTGCTTTGTCATCATTTTATTGAAGCTTTTAATTAATATTCAAAATTAGAAAGGATAATTAAATAAACACAGTATCAGTTTTGTATATTTGCATGAGCACAGTTTAACAATATGAGTAAAGAATTTTTATATACGGAAATTGCAGACGGAATTGCAGGACAGATCAGAAATGGGATTCTAAAGACAGGAGACAAGCTTCCTTCTGTAAGAATGCTATGCCAGGAACATCAGGTGAGTATGAATACTGCCAAGCGTGTTTTTCTGGAACTGGAATCACAGTCTTTAGTAGAATCTAAACCACAGTCTGGGTATTTTGTAAGCCAGCTGCTCTCTGTAAAACTTCCTTTACCTGAGGTAAGCCGCCCATCATTGATCGCCAATAATGATGAACCGGATGAGCTGATCAGTAAGGTATATGAAAATATGGGTAAAAAGTATCTTACCTTTTTCTCTATAGGAATTCCATCAGGAGCTCTCTTACCTCAGGCTAAACTTAAGAAAGAAATTGTAAACGCCACAAGGGAATTAAAAGACGGTGGTACAGAATATGAAGAACTTCAGGGAAATCTGAAATTAAGAAGAATGATTGCTGTACGTTCTTTGCAATGGGGAGGAAATCTGAGCGAAAATGACCTGATTACCACCAATGGCGGAATGAATGCTCTTTCTTTTTGTTTAATGGCTTTAGGAAAACCAGGAGACACCGTTGCTATTGAAAGCCCTTGTTATCCCGGAATTCTTCAGCTTGCCAATGGTTTGGGTTTAAAAGTCTTGGAACTTCCTACCCATCCCACTACCGGAATAGAAATTGACGCTTTAAAAAAATTAATGCCTAAAATAGATCTGTGCTTGTTGATTCCCAATTTTAATTCACCTTTGGGAAGCTGTATGCCTGATGAAAATAAAAAGGAAATTGTAAAAATACTTTCTGAAAATAATATTCCGTTGATAGAAGATGACGTCTATGGAGACCTTTATTTTGGTTCCAGCCGTCCAAAATGTTGTAAATCTTTCGATAAGGACGGAAACGTACTGTATTGCAGCTCTATTTCAAAAACTTTGGCTCCCGGATATCGTGTAGGCTGGATTGCTCCGGGGAAATATAAAGATAAAATTCTTAAGCTTAAACTGCTGCATTCTACATCTTCTATTTCCATTGTGAATGAAGCTGTTGCCAATTTTCTGAAATCCGGAAAATACGAAAAGCACCTTCAGCAGCTTCGCAGAACATTACAGTTCAATTATCAGAACTATGTACAGACCATTGCGGAATCTTTTCCTGAAGGCACAAAAACCAGTCGTCCACAGGGAGGCTTGTCTTTATGGGTAGAATTTGATCAAAAGATTCGAACAACAGAATTATACGATCTGGCCATTAAACAGAATATCAGTATCGCTCCCGGAAGAATGTTTACCTTTCAGGAACAGTTTGAAAACTGCATGAGGCTCTGCATAGGGCTTCCATGGTCGGAAGATACACAGACAAAACTCAGACAGGTTGGACAGCTTGCCAAAAAGATTTATTTAAAGTAAGGAAGATGGAGGCCGGAAGATTGAAGCTAAAATAGTTTTAAAAATAATTTACCTTAATTCTTATTGATATTGTAAAGGAAATCTTATAACTCTTGAAGTTTTTTTATATTTACCAGAACTTCAAGCCTCCATCTCCCAGTCTTTCTTATTTATTATCCGGGATGAAATTTTTTCTCGCCAGCTCCTTTCTTACACGGCTCAGGCTCTCAGGAGTAATTCCGAGGTAAGAAGCAATCATCCATTGTGGAACTCTCAGGAGTAAATCCGGATACATTTTGATGAATTTCATATACCTTTCTTCTGCAGTCTCTCCCAATAAAGAATTGATCCTGTTTTGAAGACTTCTGATATGTTTCTGAAGAAGAAAATCACTTCTTTCGATGCTGTTCGGAAATTGTTCTACCAGTTTGTTGAAGAAATCAGGATGAAGAAACAAAACTTCAGAATCTTCCACTGCTTCTATATAATAAATGGATTTTTCATTGAAATAAAGGCTGCTTCGGTCAGAAATCAGCCAGCTTTCCGGAGCAAACTGTATAATATGTTCCTTTCCGTTTTTATCAATGGAATACATCTTTATCAGGCCTTTTTCTACAAAGAAAATATGTCGGCAGATTTCACCATACTGAAGAAGGAACTGATTTTTAGGAATTTTCTTTACTTCATAGTGAAGACTACACGTATTCACATTCTGAAGCGGAACATTTAAAACTTTGGCTAAATAATTATTTATATTCTTCATGATACAATCTGGCTTAAAGAAATATCCTGGTGTGAAGCACTGTTAACAGGTTTTCCGTTCTCTATGACAATCAGCTGCGGACTTTCATGTCTGATCTCAAAATCTGCTGCTATTTTGTTAGAAACAGGCCGGTGTGCCAATAAATCCAGATAGTATACACTCACCGGTTGGTCTGAATTTTCTATTTCTTTTTCAAAGTTTTTCAAAACTGTCCTGCTTATGAAACAGCTTGTAGAATGTTTAAATATCGCTATCCTATTCTGAAAAGAGTCTTCCATTGCTTTGGCAAGGTCTTCTTCAGATTCTATCTTTTTCCAGAATGTTTTTTGGTCAGGGTTTTCGTTTTTACCACCGAATATTTTATCAAAAAAACTCATACATTAAATTGTTTTAGATGATGATCAAGATGTTTGTATTCTAAAAATGTCCAGTCTTTTTCAGTCATTGTACCGAATAATCTGTGGCGGTCCGGCAGGTTGTTTTTTTCACAAACTTCCCGGAATTCTTCCAGCGTTTTCAGCAGATTGGTTTTTGAAACATCGAAATCACACTCAAAATTAACGATTAGTTTTTGAAAAGTAGGCATGTTTCTGGGAATTCCATTATTGAAAATATGCATTTCTATTTTAGTAAAAATTCCTACTGCCTCAAAAATGACATTAATACGGGGAAGTTCGAACTTTCCCAAAGCCACCTGAAGAACTAAATCACAATGCTTTAGCATTTGACACACGTTCATCTTCCCCCATTTTCCAATAGAGTTTTCAGATAACATAGAAATCCTGTTAACGATTTCCTGATAATATATAGGATTATTAAGACGTTTTCTTACCAACCTTTTTCTATCTTCAGATTTTCAATATGAGCAAAATGATGATTGCAGTGCCACACATATAAAGCAAGGCTTTCTCTTAAATTATAATTTTTATTGTGCTCAGGATGATGGAAGGTTCTTTCAAACTGTTTATTGGTAAGACTTTTAAGAAGAGCTACCCATCTTTGGTGTGTTCCCTTCAACATTCTCATTGCCGGTTTTACGGGCATATGAAAACTGTCCTGAAGCTCCGCCCATTTCGCTTCATCATAAGGCTTTATAGTAGGATTTTCTTCTGTCAGTGCCAGTTTGAAACGGATAAAACTGTTCATATGACTGTCAGAAAGATGATTCACAAGCTGCCTTACTGTCCAGCCTCCTTCTCTGTAAGGAGTATCCAATTGATCGTCTGTAAAATGTTCAATAAGATTCTTTAGCCTTCCAGGAAAATCTTTGATTACTTTGATATAAGTATCCAATGTAATATCACAAATATTTTCAGGCACTTCAAACGGGCCTATTGGAAACTTTTTTTTCTCTAAAT
Organism: Chryseobacterium sp. AG363; assembly: GCF_003610675.1. NCBI lineage: Bacteria > Pseudomonadati > Bacteroidota > Flavobacteriia > Flavobacteriales > Weeksellaceae > Chryseobacterium > Chryseobacterium sp. AG363. The sequence goes on along the minus strand of NZ_RAQF01000002.1, from coordinate 1,013,065 downwards.
CAATCATTGTTCAGGTTTTAATTTTTTAATTATTGCCGATTGGTATTACTATTATTGATGAGAATAATTGACAAATACCAGCTTGCGCGAATTTATCAAAAATTCAAGAATATTAAGTGAATAAAGCATTAATTATACCGATAATGTTTTTTGTGGTACCGATTTTTTATTAAAAAAGGCTTCAATTGTATAAACTGAAACCTTTCTTGATTATAATAAAGTATTAATATCCGTGTAAATCAATACCTTCTGTTCTTTGCAGGGTTACTTTTCGACCCATTTTCTTTTGAATTACTCTGAAATGCTGCAATTCATCATCCGTCAGAATGCTGATTGCAGTTCCTTTTTCATTGGCACGCCCTGTTCTACCAATACGGTGAATATAATCCAGCGGTGAACGCGGCAACTCGTAATTGATAACACATGGCAGGGATTCAATATGGATTCCTCGCCCAATTAAGTCTGTAGCCACCAAAATCTGAGCACCGTTTACTTTAAATTCTTCCAGATTATTTCTTCTCGCTCCCTGTGACTTTTGGCTGTGAATGGCCACAGCTTTTATTTTATTCTTTTTAAGTTTCTCTACCAGATTATCTGCAGATCTTGTAGACGAAACAAAAATCAAAGCCTTTTCAACTTTTTTTTCTTTGATCAGATATCGTAAAAAAGGTCCTTTATTTTCCGGAGCAACATGATAAGCAAGCTGTTCGATATTATCAATTTCAACTTCTTCTTTTTTAATCTCAATAATTATAGGATTGATAGAAAGACGTTCTTTCATTTCAGCAACTTTATCATTCAAGGTAGCTGAAAATAAAGTAGTTTGTTTCGCTACAGGCATCATGGCAAAAAGCTTATTCATTTCTTCACCAAACCCTAGCTGAAACATTTTATCTGCTTCATCAATCACCAAATGTTTAATTCCTGAAATACTTAATGCATTATGATCAATTAAATCCAGCAGACGTCCCGGAGTAGCAATCAAAACTTCCACTCCAAACATTCCCTTCATCTGTGGATTGATAGAAACACCTCCATAAACAGCCATCGTACGGACTTCTCTCTTTAGATTTTCTGTGAATGCCCTGAAAACTTCATCGATCTGAATAGCTAATTCCCTGGTAGGAACCAATATCAAAACCTGAACATTACGGTTTTTTTTAACTTCCGCATTCTGTAATTTTTCTAGAATCGGCATCACAAAACACGCTGTTTTACCAGAACCTGTCTGAGCAATTCCCATCAGATCTTTCCCTTCCAAAATAACAGGAACAGCCTGCTCTTGTATAGGGAACGGTTTTAAATATCCTAATTTTTTGACAGAACGAATAATATTGTGTGATAATCCTAACGATTCAAATGACATAAAAATACTTATTTCCTGCAAAGATACGCTATTGATATTTGGTGTAAGCCTCAAAATACAATAGGCTGCAGATAAACTTCAATTATTTAAAGTTTTATGCCTTTCATTCAAAAGCATTGAAAATTTATATTGCCGATTTGTCCGAAAATTCAGGTTTGGACAAATTTTTGAAGATTAGTTTTGTAAATTTATCAAAAATTCGAGAAATCAAAATATGAAAAAAGCGTTAATAATAGTCGATGTACAGAATGATTTTTGTGAAGGCGGAGCACTTGCAGTTCCTGGAGCGAGCGAAATTATTCCATACATCAATCTCCTGATGGAAGAAAATGAATATGATCAGGTGGTTCTTACACAAGACTGGCATCCTGCAGGTCATAAAAGTTTTGCAAGCAGCAATGGAAGAAAGGTAGGAGAAAGTATTATTTTAAATGGTGTTCCACAGTTTATGTGGCCGGATCACTGTATTCAGGGAACTTTTGGGGCAGAATTTCACAAAGATCTGAACAGAGATAAAGTAACCCACATTGTACAGAAAGGTAAAAATATTGAAATTGACAGCTACAGCGGTTTCCAGGATAACAACCATTTTATGAAAACAGGTTTGGATGATTTCCTGAAATACCATGATATCCAACTGGTAGAAATTGTAGGTCTGGCATTAGACTATTGTGTTAAATTTACAGCACAGGATGCAGTAGCTAACGGATATGTAACGTGCCTTCATTTCAATGGAACACGTGCAGTAAACGTAAAACCTGACAACGGCAGAGATGCCATCTATGAAATGATTGAAAAAGGAGTAACGGTGTTGGGTTAATTCTTTTTAATGATGAATTATAAATGATGAGTTATGAATTTTAAAATTTATAGCTTAATAAAATAAAAAAGCGCAGAAAATAATTCTGCGCTTTTTGTTTTTTATCCTAAAGATACTTTTGAGAGAATGAAGTAAATTACAAATCTGAATCTGTTATTCATCATTTATAACTCATCATTTATCATTGTTTTAAAGCATTTTAAGGTTGTTCACTTCCAGTTCTGTAAGGATTCTCCAGTGTCCTCTCTTGATATTCTTCTTCGTTAATCCTGCAAACATTACTCTGTCTAAAGATTCTACCTCGTATCCTAATCTCTGGAAAATTCTTCTGATCACACGGTTCCATCCGATGTGGATCTCAATTCCAATTTCATTCTTAGGTTTCCCTTCAATATATGAAATCTGATCAACCACAGCTAATCCTTCATCAAGACGGATTCCTTCTGCAATAAGACGTAAATCTTCACCAGTAAGTTTTTTATCCAATGTTACATGATAAATCTTCTTAGCATCAAAAGATGGATGCGTCAGTTTTTTGGTCATGTGTCCGTCATTGGTCAGTAAGATAACTCCTGTTGTAGAACGATCCAGTCTTCCCACCGGGAAAAGTCTGTACGGAGAAGCATTCGCTACAAGATCCATTACAGTTTTTCTTGCTTTATCGTCTTTTGTAGTAGAAATATAACCTTTTGGCTTATTCAAAAGTACATATACAGGTTTTTCAGGAGTAATGCTTTGTCCGTCAAAAACTACTCTGTCTGTTTTCTGTACCTGATATCCCATTTCAGTTACCACCTTTCCGTTGACTTCTACCAATCCCTGAGTAATCAGTTCATCAGCTTCTCTTCTGCTGCAGATTCCGGAATTAGCGATATACTTGTTAAGACGGATGCTGTCTTTATGAACATCTTTTTCAATTTTATTCAACCTTCTTTTCTGTACAAAAGATCTTGTTTTGTCATCATTTCTGTCTTCACCATTAGATGGTCTTCTTCCGTATTTCAGACTGCCTCTTTCATACTTATCTCTTGTATCGAAATTCTTTCCTCCTCTCTTCGGTTTTCCAAAAGATTTTTTCTCATAGCTCTCACTTTTGTTCGTGATATAAGGTTTTCTTTCAGATTTTGAACCTGAATCTTCGTTAGAATTTTCGAAACTGTCGGTATTTCTTTTAAAAGGTTTCTTTTCAAATCTTGAGTTGGATCCCTGATGTTCTGGTCCTTTTCTTCCTCCGTCTTTAGAGAACGGCTTCTTGAAAGGTTTTGATCCTGAAGAATTTCCAGATCTGGAAGCACGAGAATCATCAGAACTTTTCTTGGTTGAAATTCTTGGTCTCTTTGGTCTATCTGAATTATTATTATCTCTGCTCATTCTAAAAATTTATGCAAAGATAGTAATTTAGTTACGAGTTAAAAATTAAGAATCATAACTTTGCACTATAGTTTACATTTTAACTTTACATAAAATAGAAGATGATAACAATATTAAACGATAATTTTTCACAGCTCAACGAGTTTCTTCACGAAAAAACTTTCAGTAAAATTTTCATTCTTGTAGATGAAAACACCCATGAATACTGCCTTCCTGTTCTTTTAGGAAATATGGAAACGGATCTTGGCTTTGAAATTTTAGAGATTGAAGCGGGAGAAGAAATGAAAAATATCCAGACAGCCAATCAACTTTGGGAAATTCTTACAGAAATGCAGGCGGACAGAAAAGCGCTGGTTATCAACCTTGGCGGTGGTGTAATAACCGATATGGGCGGATTTGTGGCATCTACTTATAAAAGAGGAATACAGTTTATCAATATTCCTACTACCCTTCTATCGATGTGTGATGCTGCCATAGGGGGAAAAACCGGGATTGATCTGATGCACTATAAAAATATGGTGGGAACTTTTGCTTTCCCTGAGCAAATCTTTATTTTTCCCAAATTCTTAGAAACACTACCTTTTAAAGAATTAAGAAGCGGATTTGCTGAAATGCTGAAACATGGGTTAATTGCTGATAAAAATCATTGGGACCAGCTAACACAGATCCGTAAACTGGAAGTAGAAACGGTAATCCCACATATTCAAACGTCTATGAATATTAAACAGAATGTTGTAGATCAGGATTTCCATGAGCAGAACATTAGAAAAACACTTAATTTCGGGCATACCATAGGACATGCGGTAGAAAGTTTATGTCTGCAGCAGGAAAACCCGATCCTTCACGGTGAAGCTGTGGCTATGGGAATGATTGCTGAAGCTCATCTGGCTTATCTTGAAAACCTTATTTCTGAAGAAGATTCAAAAATAATCATTGAAAACATTCAGAGATATTATCCATACCTTGATATCAGCGATTTTAAAGATGAAGATATTACTGCTTTACTACTGAATGACAAGAAGAATACCGACAGCAAAATCAATTTCTCTCTGCTTTCTGGAATAGGTTGTTGCATCTATGATCATCAGTGCAGCAAGGAAAATATCCTTGAATCTTTATCTTTTTATAGAAAATTGAACGATGCTTAACGTGTTTTTCAAAAATAAATTTATTTTAAAACGTGTTTTTGACAAAATTGTCAATTTAGACCACGTCTAAACAAACATTTAGTTAAAATTACAAATAATTAACAATCAATACTTTATTTAAAAAATCACTTAAACACTAAGTGATTTTTTTATTGATTTTACTCATAAAAAAAATTTTGGCAAGCAATTTGAAAGATACTCTCCGTTCAACTGAAAAGCTGGACAAGTAGTAAAATTTAAAATTAAGAAAGAGTAAAATTAAAAAAATTAAAGTTATGAAAAAGTTAATTTTAGGATTAGCGTTAACTGCAGGAACATTCGCATTCGCTCAACAGACAGGAAACACATCTTCTAATCCAGTAACATTTGGGGTAAAAGGAGGTATGAACGTTTCTTCCCTTTCAAAAGATAGCGGTCTTGATGATCAAAAATCTAAAATAGGATTCAACGCAGGTGTATTTGCCAACATTCCATTAGCCGCTTCATTCAGCGTTCAGCCAGAGGTTCAGTATTCACAATATGGTAATAAATCAGATTATACGTTAGCAGGAACTAAATATTCAGCTTCTACTAAACTAGATTATATTACAGTACCGGTAATGTTCCAGTACAACCTGATTCCAAATCTTTATGTGGAAGCAGGACCTGAATTTGGGTTCATGGTAAGTGCTAAAAACAAGTTCAAAAATGAATCAAACGGGCAGTCAAGTACTACAGACAACTACAAAGACAATTTAAATACATTTAACTTTGGTATTGGTCTTGGAGCTGGATATTATTTCACTCCGAACTTAGGACTTACCGCAAGATATGTTGCAGGTTTAACAGATGTAGCGAAAAACAGACCTAGTGGATCTGATGCTACAAGAAACAACCTATTCCAGGTAGGATTAGCTTATAAATTTAAGTAAGCTACATATTCACTAACAAATTTTATATTCAATAAAAAAGAACAGATTAATTTTTTAATCTGTTCTTTTTTTATGTTAAAATAACAAAGTGTCGACAAAATAACAAAAATATATCCCAATTTGATGATTTATGGATTTGTTAAAAACCCATAAAGTCTTTATACAAGGGGTTTACCGGCATATTGTTTGTTGCTTCTCGGACGTTAAACAACGTAAAAATTAAACTAATCTATGAAAAAGATTTTTCTGGGCCTGGCGCTTATCGCAGGTACTTTTGCTTTTGCTCAAAGCACTTCAACTTCTACAGAGGCTACTACTCCATCCACATCTTCACCCAAAATCAAATTCGGTTTGAAGGCGGGATTAAATGTTTCCAACCTTTCTAATATGGATATGAATTCAAAAGCCGGATTCTATGGTGGTGTTTTTGTGAATATTCCTGTCGCTAAGGATTTTTCTGTTCAGCCGGAAGTATTATATAATGCTGTGGGAGCTAAAGAGAAAGGAGGCAGCAATGCAAAACTTAATTTAGAATATCTTTCCGTACCTGTAATGTTCCAATATAAAGCACTTCCCAATCTATATGTGGAAGCAGGACCACAATTTAGCTTTTTAATTGATGCAAGATTAAAGAAAAGCGCTTCTACTGGTGCTTTAAAAAATGCAACTCAATCGTTCGACTTTGGAATCGGGTTGGGAGCCGGTTACAATTTAACCAAAAACATTGGCGTGAATGTAAGATACACTGCAGGATTATCTGATATTGTAAAAACAAAATACCAATACGGATATGACAGAGAAGGATCTGTTAGAAATGGTGTATTCCAGGTAGGAGTAAACTACAAATTCTAAAGCTTTATTAAGCTTTTTTCATTAAATTTTTATAATTAAAGTGGAGTCGGATTAAAATTAATCCGACTTTTTTAATGCGATAGAAAAATTATTCTTCAAAAACCACAATAAATAGTACATTCACAGTACATTTACACTTTGGCATACAGTTTGTTTCTTAATGAAAAGTTAAATAAAACTTAAAAACTATTAAAATAAAAAACTTATGAAAAAGATTTTTTTAGGCCTTGCCCTAGTAGCAGGTACTTTTGCTTTCTCTCAGAAAACTTCAACAGCTTCCGCTTCGCCAGTTAGATTTGGTGTAAAAGCAGGTCTTAATATCTCTACTCTTTCTGATAATGACTTCAACTCTAAAGCCGGATTTTACGGAGGAGTATTCGCAAACATTCCTGTAGCTCAGGACTTCTCTTTCCAACCGGAAGTAATGTACAGCGGAATGGGAGCAAAATTTAAAGCAGACAGCGATGCTAAAGCAAACCTAGATTACATCTCTGTTCCTTTAATGCTTCAGTACAATGCTCTTCCTAATCTATACCTGGAGGCTGGACCACAGTTTAGTTTCCTTGTGAATTCAAAATTAAAATATAAATCAAACTCTGCAGATGCCAAAGATATTTTCAAATCATTTGATTTCGGAATTGGTCTTGGAGCAGGATACTATTTCACACAAAATATCGGAGTTACTGCAAGATATGTTGCAGGTTTAACAGATGTAGCGAAAAACAGACCTGATTTATCTGAAGATAAAGCGAAAAACGGAGTATTCCAATTTGGTTTAGCTTACAAATTCTAAAAACAAACTTTCTATTCAATACAAAGCCGGATTATAGTAAATCCGGCTTTTTTATTGTTTGAATATTTTTTGGCAAGAAATTTGCGTACAGAATAGTTATTGTACTCTATTCCGGAATTTCCAATTTTACAGTTCCTGTTTTACAATGAATAGGTATTGATTCAATTGTGTATTCAATTGAAATTCAAAACTAACTCTAACTATTACCATTAATTTTTAACGAGAACTGCAAGAGATAGCTGGACATTAGAGTGCACAACAGAATACTGAAAAGTGTTTTGTTTTATTTAAAATACATTTTGATTTCAATAGAAAAAGTCAGGTTTATTAGTTTAATCCTGACTTTTTCGCATACCGTATGATTTTTATCACTTCTTATCTTTATGGCAGATATTTTGCCACAAAAAAAACAGAAAATAAAACTTATAATCATGAAAAAAATTTTTCTAGGACTTACACTTGTTGGCTCTTTTTTAATGAATGCTCAGGAAAAAGAAAAGTCTCCTACCCAACCATCTTCAGTAAAATTTGGGATTAAAGCTGGTTTCAATGGTTCTACTTTCAGCAGAGGGGAAAGAAACGAAGTAGATAATAACGAAAAAATCAAAGCCGGTTCACATATCGGAATATTTGCCAATATTCCTGTTGCTGAAAAATTCAGTATACAACCCGAGCTTCTTTTCAGCCAACTAGGCTCAAAAACGGAAGATCTCTTTATTCATGATTCCGGAGATTATTTTACGAAGCAGGAATATGAGTACAAAACTAATCTAAACTACCTTACTCTTCCTATTATGGTTCAGTACAATATTCTTCCTCAATTGTATGTGGAAGCAGGACCTGAATTCGGATTACTTCTGGGAGGAAAAATAGAAGGAGACGGAAGAAACGAAATAAGATACGATAATACAACGACTGTTAATTCTGAGAATTTCTCTAATAAAATTTCAATGAAATTATATAATAAATTCAATTTTGGAATTGGAATTGGCACAGGATATTATTTTACACAAAATTTTGGAGTAACTGCGCGATTCACAGCAGGTATAACAGGAATTTTCAAGAATGATTACGGTAGTAAAGTCAAAAACAATGCGCTTCAGCTTGGAGTGGCTTATCGCTTTAAATAGAGATATTTATTATTTTCAAAACGGATGTCGGGCTTTTAAGAGTCCGGTATTTTTATTTTTTATTCTTAAAAAGAGCCCGGAAGAGTTATTAATCCCTGAAAAAGTCAATTCCAGTTCAAAATTTTTCATGATTTCAATTATCAATAATAAAGCGCATTGAGCATTCAACTATTTTCACAAAACATTCAGTTTACAAAACATTTATTCATCAAAAAGGGATAAATGGTTTAAAATAAACTTTTCAAAAACCATCTGAAAAGCCCTTTAAACAGGCGTTTTTCGACTTTGGCAAGCAATTTGCAAAATACTTGGAGTCTGATTGAGAGATATCCGACACACAAATAGTAAAATTAAAAAATAAAATTATGAAGAAGTTATTTTTAGGATTAGCATTAACTGCTGGTACACTAGCTTTCGCTCAGGAGACAGAAACAAAGACGGAAACGAAAACAGTCAATGCATCACCACTAAAAAAAGATGTTCAGCCTATTAGATTCGGGATCAAAGCAGGGGGAAACTCAGCGTATTTCAGCCAGCAGAAATTTGGAATCAACACACAACAACTAGGTTTCCACGCAGGTGTATTCGTTAATATTCCAATTTCTAAACAATTCAGCTTCCAGCCAGAGGTATTATATAACCAAATGGGGGCAAAAGATGTAATGTATTCTACAGAAACTGACAATGGAGTAACGAATGTAAAAACTAAAGTACAGAGCAGAGTAAAAATGGATTACATTTCAGTTCCATTAATGGTTCAGATGAGACCTACTGACAAATTTTATATTGAAGCAGGACCTGAATTCAGTTATTTCATTAACGGGAAAAATAAAGGAGAATCTACTGTAGCAAGTACTACTGGAGGTGTTACAACAACTACTTCAAGTTCTCATTCTACAGATATCGACAAAGATATGATCAACAAATTCAACTTTGGTTTAGGCCTTGGTTTAGGATATGATATCACTTCCAATATCGGTATCAATGCAAGATATGTAAACAGCTTAACAAAGATTGATAAGAGCATGTCTGCCGCTGAAAACAACAACAGAGTATTTCAGTTAGGTCTTAACTACAAATTCTAATTAAGAACCAATTTTTTAACCGAAGTGCATTAACCTTGCACGCATAAAATAGCCGGAAGATTTTCTTCCGGCTATTTATATCAAAAGTTTTATTCAAATATTCTCGGATCATCACTGATCACACCATCTATTCCCATTTCTTTTAATTCTTTTAATCTTTCTCTGGTATTCACAGTCCATGGGATTACTTTCATGCCTAATGAGTGGCATTCCTGTACTAATTGAGACGTTACAAGATTGTGTTCCGGACTGTAAATCGTAGGAGTGAAACTCAGGAACTTCATATCTCCGGCTACTCCACTCAGATGATCTGGATACATTTTGAACTTTTCCACAGAAATATTTTTAAAATAAGCCTGCTGCTGGGCCAGTTTTTTATCATCTACCTTTTCCACAAGTAAAGCGGTCATGATTTTAGGATATTCTTTATGAAGAATTTCCAGTGTCCGTGGATCAAAAGATTGAATGATTACCCTGTCCTGAATATTTTTTTCTACAATAATCTTCATCATCAGATCTACAAATTCTTTCGGTTCAGGATGAAAAATGTTATCAGAAAAGGGACGTGTTTTCGTTTCTATATTGTAAAAAGGCAGTGGTCTTTTCAATTCGCGTGCATAGGCCTCACAAGCATCAATGACGTCTGAAAAAAGAGGTTTCTGAGCCTTCATTTTCTTTTGATCAGGATAATTATTCAGTTTTTTTAAACCTACGTCAAATGTTTTGATCTTTGCGTAAGGCATTTCATATATTTTGTAATAAAAGCCTGAATCTTTGGGAATGTAAGTTCCATCCGGTTTTGTAACCAGTTCCGGTGAAAGAAAAGCATCATGCGAAAGAATCACTTTTTTATCCCTGGTGATGGCCAAATCCATTTCCAGAGTTGTCACATTCATTTTAAGGGCATTCTTCATTGCCGGGATCGTATTTTCGGGGTAAAGAGATTTTCCTCCGCGGTGTGCCTGCTTGTCAAAAGACTGCGAAGAATACAATTGGGTAAATACCAGAAAAATACCCGTAAAAAGTGCGTTTTTCATATCCTGAAGTTTTAATCTGACAAAATTAAAACTCCATTATATACTGTATAATACAGGAATATTAAGCTTTTGCTACATTTAAACAACAAAAGAGCCGGATTACAAATCCAGCTCTTCTATTTTGATATATTTCAGATAAAGAGATTAATTGAATAAATCTATCTCTTCTCCTTTTCCAACAGGATATTCTTCTGTAAAGCATCCGAAACAGTGATTAGCTGATCCTAAAATGTCTTTCAGGTTGTCTATGCTTAAAAACTCTAAAGAATCTACCCCAAGATAATTTTTAAGTTCTTCCGTAGTCATATTCGCTGAGATAAGATCATCTTTAGACGGAGTATCAATTCCCAGATAACAAGGAGCAATAATGGGTGGAGAAACACTTCTGAAGTGAATCTCTTTTACGCCTGCATCTTTTAAAATTTTAACCAGTCTTTTAGATGTTGTTCCACGAACAATAGAATCGTCAATAATGACTACTCTCTTGTCTTTCATCTCAGAGATGATCGGGTTCAGCTTAAGGTTCACTACCCTTTCTCTCATTTCCTGTGTAGGAACGATGAAACTTCTTCCGATATATCTGTTTTTGATCAAAACCGGACGGAAAGGTATTCCTGAAGCTTTAGAGAAACCAATAGCAGCCGGAACTCCGGAATCCGGAACTCCAATCACCAAATCAGCTTCTACAGGAGCCTGTTCCCAGATTTTCTCTCCGGATTTTTCTCTGATCTCGTAAACATTGATATTTTCTAAGGTAGAGTCAGGTCTTGCGAAATAAATATATTCGAAAGAACAGATTCTCTGCTTACCCTTCGCTTCATCCATCATATAAGAATGAAGTTTTCCAGGTTCGTTTTCGTTGGTATAAATGATCTCACCAGGAAGGATATCACGTACATACTGAGCACCCACAGCATCCAATGCTACAGATTCTGAAGCTACTACATAAGATTTTTCATCAATAGCCCCCAATACTAACGGACGGATACCGTTGAAGTCTCTGAATGCAAAGAATTTGTTTCGGGTCATCCCTACTACAGAATAAGCTCCTTCAATCTTTTCCATGGTTGCTTTAATCGCTCCACGAAGACCTAAATCAAGGTTTTTCTGAATCAGTCTCAGGATAACTTCAGAATCGGAAGTCGCTCTGAAAACTACGCCTTCAGCTTCTAATTCTGCTTTTAATTCTTTGGCATTGGTAAGGTTACCATTGTGTGCTATAGAAAGTATAATCTGGTCATATTCGTTTTTCGCGAAAAATGGCTGAAAATTATATTTCTTCTTATCTCCTGCAGTGGTATAACGGGTATGCCCAATTGCAGAATTTCCCATAAAAGTTTCAGGTTCCTGAATTTCTTTATAAACATCCAAAACCAGTCCTTCGTCTTTCATGTTTGTGATTCTTCCATCCTTTAAAACGGAAATACCACAAGCCTCCTGACCTCTGTGCTGTAATGCAAAAAGGCCAAACTGTGAAAGAGAGAAAGTATCCAGATCATTATCTGAATACATTCCGAAGATCCCACATTCTTCATTAGGGGCATCCAGTCTTTCCTCTTCCTGAGTTCTGAAAAGATTCCTTCCGTAAGTCTGGGTTTCAAACTGTTTTAAATATTCACTTTTATGAATGTCTAAACTTTTCATTTCTATTTTTTCTAAATTAAAAGATTAAAAAATTTAACGATTAAAAAGATTACAGCCTGTTTAATTTTTAAATGGTTTAATCTTTAAATAAATTAAATCTTATTTCTGTAAAAGATTTTTAAGACGGTTATAGATTTCAACATAAGCCTCAGTAACTTCACCAAGATCTCTTCTGAATCTGTCTTTGTCTAATTTCTTCATGGTATCTTTATCCCAAAGTCTGCAAGTATCAGGAGAGATTTCGTCTGCTAAGATGATTTCACCGTCTGAAGTTTTACCTAATTCGATTTTGAAATCTACCAGGATGATATTGATTTTGTCAAACAGGTCGATAAGGATATCATTGATATCTGAAGATAACTCATACATTTCGTCAAGTTCTTCGTAAGTAGCTGCTCCTAAGAAAACGGCATGGTGATCATTGATAAGCGGATCTCCCAATTCATCTTTTTTATAACAGATATCGAAGATCGTTACAGGAGATTTAATTCCTTCTTCCACTCCTAATCTTTGCGCCATGCTTCCCGCAGAGTAGTTTCTTACTACCATTTCCAAAGGAATGATAGATACTTTTCTTACCAGCTGCTCTCTTTCGTCTAATTTTTGGATGAAATGAGTTTTGATCCCTTTTTCATTTAAATATTCAAAAATAAGAGTTGTGATGGCGTTGTTCATTTCTCCTTTAAGGTCTACCTGACCTCTTTTTTGAGCATTAAATGCTGTAGCATCGTCTTTGAAACGTACTACTACTTCATCAGGATTATCGGTTGCAAATACTTGTTTTGCTTTCCCCTCGTACAACATTTCTTTCTTTTGACTCATAATTTTACTTTCTAAATTGTAGTTAGATTTATTAATTTATTTTATTATTATTCCTGTTAAGACAGCCAGTCCAAAACTCAGCAGTGTACCAATTAATACATATTCTGTAAGCTTTCTCTGTTTTGCCTGTGCAAGGTCGCTGAATCTGAAAACAGATTTGGCAGCCACCATGAAACCTACGCCTTCCCAGTGATTCACCATAATAAAAATGAAAACCAGCAGGCGTTCTAAAATTCCGATATATTTTCCGGCACTTGATAAAGATTCGGTTTGAATAGTATTGGGGCCATCCGGAGCGGGCGTCCATGATGACAATAAGATTTTTATAAAAATAGAAGCCGGTGTTGTTAAAAACAGTGCCGCCATAATTACCTTTAAAAATTCCTGATTCTGTAAAAATCCAAAGCTGAATTCCTGGAAATAAAAAGAAACTCCGCCAATCACCAGAATATGCAGCAGCTGATCTATGAAAAACCATCTTTTCTTAGTCTTTACATTCTGGAAACTAAGCTTGGCTGCATCAATAATAAAGTGAGTTATTCCCACTAATACAGCAACCCACCAAAGCTGAAGGTCCCAAATAAAAATCAGACTTAAAACAATGTGAATCAGAACATGAATGTATAAAAACTTACTTTTCAGTTTATAGTTTTCCTTATCTGCAACCCATGAATTTGGCTGAAGTATAAAATCTCCGAGTAGATGTGCCAATATGAGTTTGATGAAGATCATGCCTATAATTCTGAGATTTTCTTTCTGAAATACTGATTGGTTTCCACGATGAGCTCATAGTTGGCTCGTTTCAGTCTCTGGCTTACCGAAGACTGTGAAATAGCAAATCTCTTAGCAAGATCCTCCTGTGTGATATCCTGATTCATGATCATTTCATGAATAATCTCTGCCGTAGCCATCGTCCAGTTATCAAAATCCTTGGACGACCATTTCAACAGGATATTAAGATCCCTGTCCACCGGATCACTGGAGGTTTTAATAGCAACCGTATGACCGTCACTTTTAAGATCATTAAGCAGTCTTCCTGAATTAACATAAGCTGTACCATTAGATTCAGTGATCTTCTCAGAAGAGAAACTTTCCTCACCAATACCTATGGCCATTCTTACATCCAGATTTTCGACACTTTTAATAAGAGATTTTATGGCTAGAAAACGCCAGAAAACGTCATCAATTTTGCACTTGAACTGAAACTCATCTCCCCTGTAGATTTCCCATGTGTGAGGAGCGCTTCCCCATTTTTCGAGAAGATGTTTAAGTCTGGTAATCCAAACTTCAGTGTCCGCATGCTGTGAATTTATAATATCACCGGTAATGACCGCTATCATACTGCAAATATAAGCATAATTACTTATATATAAAAAATATAAGCAGAAACACTTATAGATATTCATTATTAGCGAATCAGCTTATATCAATGATGTAGTAAACATAAGGTTTTTAAGGCTTTATGCCAACCATAAAATTACGGAAAAGCAAAAAAACATTCAATCATCCTGTTGTTATATTTACTTTAACTCTACTTTTTTATACTTTTTTTATAATAAGAAGCTGTTCCTGCTATCCGCTCATACTCCTCGCGCCTTCGTATTCCAACTCCCTAACCCTACAACTCTCCCACTTCTACTGCGGGGTAACCGCTGCTATCAGGGCTAGGACAGTCAGTGCGAGCAAGGCGAAGCAATCTCCTGAATTATTTCTACACCATATAAAAATAGAACTAACAGGTTTTAAAAACCTGTTAGGTTTAGCTGATAGTATTTAAATCTGATGTTATTTACTTTTTAATAAACTGATGTACCTTTTCATCAAGCTTCAGGAAATAAGTTCCCGTTGGAACATCTTGTACAGAAATATGTTTCTTATATCTGAAAGGATCTTTTTCGGTATAAATCACTTTTCCCGAAAGATCTATGATTTGGGCTATTTTTACTTTGTCAACCGCTCCTTTCACATAAAGATAATCATCAGCCGGATTGGGATAGATAATAAATTCATTATTGTCAACAATCAATTCTGCTGTAGACAATGTGCCACCAAGGTTCTGACAGTAATTGGACGGATAAGAATCCCATTCACTGATAGTAAAAGTATTATTAGGCTGATTGATGGTGTTCTTTCTGTATAAAGATACGTTCCCGTTATTATTGGTCGTGTATTTTACCCCGATAGCATCTACTGTAACTGTTTTGTTATACGCAAGTTCCACATAATTTCCTCCCGCAAACATCATAGGATCAGAAGCTGTAGCAAATCTTGCCTCATCAGGAGTATAACATGATAAAGTGCCTTTCGGATTCAGGATAACAAAAGTTTCATTGTTTCCTACCCTGCCTTCCAATTCATATGTGTCACCATTATAGAAATCTCCGGATAGACTATTTTTAAACTGAATATTAATTCTGTAATTATTTAAATTAACCTCATGTCCTGTTTTATTGACGATTTCCAGCGCATTATTTTTCACAGATTCCGTATTTGTTCCGGATATATATTTGGTAATGATAAGATCCGAGGCATAGGAATCCGAAGCAATTGTTGAGGCTGTCACCGTATTACTGAATGGAGATTCCAGGTATGCTTTATCAAAAGCTTTCACCGTAAAAGTATAGATGGTTGACGGGCTCAGATGATCGATGCTGATGGAAGTCCCTTTTGTAACCGCAACAGGTGTCGCTGATCCATTCATATAAACTCTGTAGCCTAAAACATCATTATCAGGAGAAGCCGTCCAGCTCAGATTCACAAAATAAGCATTCTGCTGGGTTGAAACCAGTGATCCGGGAGCTGCGGGAGCAATATTATCAGGCGTTTCGGACCAGATCATATCAATCCACTCAGGATGATCTATAAATGGATTTCTATTTTTTTGTATAGTATAAACAGCATTGTTCCGGTCAATTTCTCTTTGTGAAACAGGATCTGCTGCACTCCATTGTTTCAGCATTGCAATATAAGCAAGATCAACCGCTCTTTCTTCCGTTCCATCCAATGGACACTGATCAGTAGCAGGAGTAAGATTGGCCGAAGTAGTATAAGCTGTATTGAATGAACCTAATTTTCCTTCATACCGTACTGCAAAATACAACAAGCTCCTGGCAATATCACCTTTGAATTCATTAATAGGTTCATACACTCTTCCGGTATAAGGATAATTGGGAATAGCTGCATTGGATATTCTCGAAGTGTTGGAAAAAATATAATGGTTGGTATTATTTCCTATTCCATAAGGATAATTGCTCCTGCGCTGGTTGATCCATCCATCAACAGGAATTATAAAATTCAGATCCGAATACATAGGATAATCACTGATAGATGAGCTTGTACTGAATGTACTCTGCGGCATCATGTGTTCTCTGTTATATCCCTGGCCTTCCATGCCGACACCTGCTACCAGCTGATCCGCAGTATATTCATAAGAATCAGGTCCTGAAGGAATTTCAGAATAGATATCCAGCAGATACTGAGTATTGGAAGCATCATGATCATAATATTTATCCAGATCAGTCTGTCCATACAACACCTTAAGATCGTCATAATGCCAGTTGACCATCTTTTCAGAAATAATATCATGAAGTTTTGATTTCAGAGCATATCCCGTCAATCCGGCAGTTCCGTCGTAATATCCGGCAGGAACCTGCGCAGAAATATAAGAGGAAATTAAAATGATAGGAAGTAGAAATTTTTTCATGCTTTAAAAATTGGGGAACTAAAATAGTGAAATAAAAAACGGAAAGGACTGAATATTTTATTAATAAAGTATTAATTCTGAAAATATAAAAATTTGAAAACTAAAGGGATTACCCTTTAGATATTACGATTGAAATAATTTATTTTAGCATTCCATCAATTTGGTTATCTTTGGGAACTAACTATTATTATATGAATACAGAGACTATTGACAACATCAAAATGATAGCGGAAACCGCTAGAGAATTCGCAGAAAAGAACATCAGACCGAATATTATGGAATGGGATGAAAGCCAAACGTTTCCAAAAGAGTTATTCCACCAATTGGGTGAGATGGGTTTTATGGGAATTGTAGTTCCTGAACAATATGGAGGTTCCGGCTTAGGTTATCATGAGTATGTTACTATTCTGGACGAAATTTCTCAGGTTGACCCATCTATTGGTCTTTCTGTAGCAGCACACAACTCACTTTGCACCAATCATATTTATGAATTTGGAAATGAAGAACAAAGACACAAATGGCTTCCTCAGCTGGCTTCCGGAAAAGTAATCGGAGCTTGGGGACTTACAGAGCACAACACAGGTTCTGATTCAGGAGGCATGTCTACTACAGCTGTAAAAGATGGTGATGAATGGATCATCAACGGAGCTAAAAATTTCATTACTCACGCTATTTCAGGAGATATTGCCGTAGTAATGACAAGAACAGGAGAAATAGGTGCTAAGAACAACTCTACTGCTTTTGTTTTAGAAAAAGGAATGCCTGGTTTTACTTCCGGAAAAAAAGAAAATAAACTGGGAATGCGTGCTTCTGAAACAGCAGAATTAATTTTTGATAACGTACGTGTACCGGATTCTCACCGTTTAGGAGAGGTAGGTGAAGGCTTCAAGCAGGCTATGAAAGTTTTGGACGGAGGTAGAATTTCTATTGCTGCATTAAGTTTAGGTACTGCAAGAGGAGCTTACAAAGCTGCTTTGAAATATGCAAAAGAAAGACATCAGTTCGGAAAACCTATTGCAGATTTCCAGGCAATCAACTTCATGTTAGCAGATATGGCTACAGAAATTGATGCCGCTGAACTTCTTATCCAAAGAGCTTCTACACTTAAAAATGCAAAACAAAAAATGACAAAAGAAGGAGCTATGGCTAAATTATATGCTTCTGAGGCTTGTGTAAGAATCTCAAACAATGCAGTTCAGATCTTCGGTGGATACGGATATACAAAGGACTTCCCTGCTGAAAAGTTCTATAGAGACTCTAAGCTTTGTACGATTGGAGAAGGAACTTCTGAAATCCAGAGACTGGTCATCGGAAGAGATATCACGAAATAACATTTTAAAATCCCAATACAAATGATTAAACAGGCACTTTTAGGTGAATTTCTGCATGAAGCTGAAAACACCAGAAAAATTTTACAGGCAATCCCCGACAGCGCACTAGACTGGAAACCGTCCGAAAAAAACTGGACAACCGGTCAGCTTGCCTCTCACATTGCTGAAGTATACAATTGGTACGAATCCACTTTCAATAAGGATATTTTTGATATGGGTACGTATAAGTATGACAAAGGAGATATTTCCAAAGCGGAGAATATCCTTGCAAAATTCGAAGAAAATGTTGCCAACGCACAGAAAGCTCTTGAAAACTCGGATGAGAACACTTATTTCAATGAATGGAAAATGGAAATGGATGGAAATGTACTTTTCCCTCCTATGCCAAAGGTTCAGGTGGTAAGAGCTTTTCTTTATAATCATTTGTACCATCACAGAGGTGAGCTTGTGGTTTACCTAAGATCAACCGGAAATAAAGTTCCGGGACTTTATGGCCCCACTGCTGATGATAAAATGTAATTAAGGATTACATACATTAAATATAGTAAGCTGTTTCATTCTGGAACAGCTTTTTTTGTCTACTGAATACGGAATAGCGTAATAAATTCAATTTACTAACATTATCCACATATCTTTAAATAATTATCAATTTATATTGTCTCATTTTAATTAAATAACAAACAAAATATCAATATATTATTTTTTTTCAAAATCAACGCATTCTTCATTACTTTCACTTTTCTGTATTAATGAGCCTTTTCAATTATATATAATGTATTGCATAATATATTATATACAAACTCCAAATATTCCTTAAAAAATTTTATTTTCCGTAATATATTTTTTATTAGATTTGATATTCCACAATCAAATTTAATATTTAATATGAAAAAACAATTAACGCTGATTGGAATGCTCCTTATTTCGGGTATTTCTTTCGCACAGACTGACCGTCTTTGGTCTGAAGGTTCAAAAAGAACTTCATCAGAAATCTTTGCAAACAAAACCGGCATCAGCAATCCTAAGGTATACAACCTGGATATCAACGGATTGAAAAACATTCTGGCAAAAGCTCCCAAGAGACTGGCTGCAGGCGAAAAATCAGAACTCATCATCTCTTTTCCGAATTCTGAAGGCAGAATGGAAAATTTTAAAGTGAGGGAGAATTCCAATTTTGCCCCTGAGTTGGCAGCAAAATATCCGGATATCAAATCCTATGTAGGACAAGGTCTGGATGATCCTAATTCCACAGTCTATTTCAGTGTTTCTCCACTAGGACTGTCATCTATGGAAATTTATGGTGACAAATCGGCTGTTTTCATCGAGCCTTACACCAAAGATCTTTCTTCGTATGTAGTGTACAGAAAATCTGACAAAAAAGATGATCTTAACAAATTTGAATGTACCGTGGTGGATGCCGCACAGAAAGGAGTTTCCAATTCTGCTCTTGCAGCAAGACCTAACGCTGACGATGCCAAACTGAGAACATTCAGACTGGCATTATCGTGCACAGGAGAATACACCACTTATTTCGGAGGTACAAAAGCTCAGGCTTTAGCAGCAATGAACACCACAATGACCCGTGTAAACGGTGTTTTTGAAAAAGATTTCGCTGCAAGAATGGTTCTGATTGCCAACAATGATGCTGTCATCTACACCAATGCGTCTACAGACCCCTATTCTGCTGCTTCAGGAATGAGCAACTGGAATTCACAGCTGCAAAGCACTTTAACATCTGTAATTGGCGAAGCTAATTATGACATCGGACACTTGTTCGGAGCTTCAGGAGGTGGAGGAAATGCAGGATGTATCAGCTGTATCTGTACAAACGGATCAAAAGGAAGTGGTTATACTTCTCCAGCAGATGCCATTCCTTCAGGAGATAATTTCGATATCGACTATGTAGCTCATGAAATGGGACATCAGTTCGGTGGAAACCACACCTTCTCCATGAATAATGAAGGAACAGGTGCCAATATGGAACCAGGTTCAGGATCAACCATTATGGGATATGCAGGAATTACCAGCCAGGATATCCAGCCGCATTCTGACGCGTTTTTCCATGCAATCAGTATCCAACAAATCACCAATAATATTAAAGCTAAAACCTGCTCTGTTAATACCAATACAGGAAATTCAATTCCTACAGCCAATGCAGGATTAGATTATACTATTCCAAAAGGAACTCCATTCGTACTGACAGGAACAGGAACGGATGCTGACGGAGATTCTTTAACCTACATCTGGGAACAAATGGACAACGCTTCTTCTTCTCAGACAGGAGCAAGTTCCGCCGCAAGTGCTACAAAAGCCTCAGGACCTAATTTCAGATCATGGACTCCTACTACTGCACCTGTAAGATATTTTCCAAGAATGGCTTCGATTTTAACCGGAGCAACTACTACAGCTGGTTCTGAAATCACAGTTGAGGCTCTTTCTTCAGTTGCCAGAACATTAAACTTCAGATTTACTGTTCGTGATAACAAAGCAGGAGGTTCAGGAAATAATTCCGATGATGCTGTTATCACTGTTAACGGAACTGCCGGACCATTCAATATCACTTCACAGAACTCTGCAACAACATACGCCGGAGGAAGTTCTCAGACAGTAACATGGAATGTGGCAGGAACTACAGCCAACGGGGTAAATGCTGCTAATGTGGATATCCTTTGGTCTACAGACAGTGGAAATACATGGACTACTCTATTGGCAGGAACTCCGAATGATGGCTCACAGGCAGTTACTATTCCTAATGCCAATACAACGACAGGAAGAATTATGGTAAAAGGATCAAACCACATTTTCTTTGATGTTAACAATGCTAACATCTCTGTAAATGCAGGTTCCGGAACTCCTGACACCGTTGCTCCTACAGCTCCTACTCTTGCAGCTTCAGGAACTACAGCTACAACCACTAACCTTTCATGGTCTGGAGCTACAGATAATGTTGGCGTTACCGGATACGATGTATATCAGGGAGCTTCATTAATTGGTTCTACGGCTTCTACTACATATACTGTAACAGGACTTTCACCGGCAACTACATATTCTTTCTCTGTGAAAGCAAAAGATGCAGCTGGGAATGCTTCAGTATCTAGCAACACCGTAAGCGTTACGACTCTTTCTGGAGGAACAGTTACTTATTGTTCTTCTTCGGCCTCAAACACAGCAGATGAAAGAATAGGAAATGTAACCTTTGGATCTATCAATAATACGTCTACAGGAACTGCAGGATATGAAAACTTCACTTCAGTTTCCACGAATGTTACAAGAGGAAGCGCTTACACAATTTCCATTACTCCGGTTTGGACTTCCACAAAATACAGCGAAGCTTACGCGGTTTATATTGATTACAACGGAGACGGAGACTTTACAGACAGCGGAGAACTGGCATGGACAAAAGCAGGTTCTACAACAAGTCCGGTTACAGGATCTATTACAATCCCGGCTACTGCTACTGTTGGTTCTACAAGAATGAGAGTAATGATGAAATACAGTTCAATCCCTACTTCTTCGTGTGAAGCTTTCACTTACGGACAGGTAGAAGATTATACCCTTAATATTGTTTCTTCCGGAAAAGGAGATCTTCATAGTACGAAAGATCTGATCACCGATGTGAAACTTTATCCAAACCCTGCAAGAGATATACTTTATATTTCCAATACAACTTCTGAAGATTATAAAATCTTCGATATGGGTGGAAAACTAATAGACTCAGGAAAACTACAAAGAGGATCCGTGAACGTAAGCAACCTTATCAAAGGTGCTTATATGATTCAAATCGGAGAATCTTCTAAGAGATTTGTTAAAAACTAATCCTTTACAATTAAACGATGTAAAAACTGCTCCTTATGGGGCAGTTTTATTTTTTAAGTAAAATATCATCACAATAAACAATTATAAATGAAATTAATTACATAAAAACATTTTATTTAAAACAAAATAACTATAATTTAAGTTTTTTAATTTAAATTTATCGCATAACAATATTTTATTGTGCCGTTTACCCAGATTGTATTTAAGGGAGCTCCAAAGCCGTTTTTGATGTCTCATGCAGCTGCTGTTTCTGACTCTATTTTGGAGTAAATTGATATTTCTACACTTTACTGTCAGAAAAGTGTATTATTAAAACAAATTCCAGCCTCAAAAATGTCTCTTACTGAACAGAAAATCATTACTAATCCTCATTTCAGTAATTCATTTAAAATCTTTGTAAATAATATGATGTTTCAAAAAGGTAATTCCCTCTAATACATCACTATTTTAAAATAATTTTTAATTTTTTATATGAAACATTTATTTAAGTACATCTTTTTTTTAGCCATCACTTCTTTCTCGGTTGCCTGTAGTTCTGATGATGATGAAGTAATAGACATCAATCCGGATGTGACCACTGTATTCTACAAAAATGCGGATGAATTGGCAGTAACCTATGATCCCGGTAATTCGGTAAGTCAAGCCATAAAAAATCAAGCTTATGACCTATACAAAAGGGGAAAATGGAGTGAATTGGAATCACTTTTTAAAGCTAATAATTTAAATGGTGGATGGCCGCCTGCCAACGGAGGTTATAATATTGTTGATGATGTTCCTTTACAGGTTGGACAAAAATTCGACAGATACAGCGGAGCAGTGGGCAACTATACCGGTACCGGAGTTCCTACATTAGGAGGAAGTTTTACAAGTCCTATTATCAATGGTTACACTTATACTTTTACCCAAAGAGCATTAAATCAACCTGAAGACAAGTATGATTTTTACTATGAAATCGATGTTTTGAATAGTTCCATGCAGTTTAAAACCCAAACCGCAGACATCATTCCTTGGTTTAACCAGGCAGGGAAAGGAAAACAAACCATGTGGAAAATCCCTATCGACATCAACACGGGTTACCAGAAAACATGGAATAAGCTGGCTGAAGAAGGTTATATAAAAGTTACCATTAAGAAAAGCCCAAGCGGAAAATACACTAATTTAGTAGGCACAGTTATTCAGCCATAAATCAACCCAGATGTATTCAATATCAGAAAAAATAAACCTAACCGAAAAAGCTACTGTTGAAAAAAGCACCTTCATCAACGATGAAGCTCTTCCATCAGCAATAACTACTTTCACCTGCTGTCATTGCGGCAACAAAAATACTGTTGCAATAGTACCTTATGAATCAGGATTTCCTGTTCTGCAGCTGTATCATGAAGATAAAGTAGTATCTAAAGATGAATTGTTAAAGCACAAAATTGTCAACGGAACTTCTCAAAGAATGTTGCATTTCGGAGAATTGACAGTCAACGATCTGCCAACTTTATATTTTGGAACCGACTGTTCTTCCTGTCATTCCAGGTTCATCTGTCTATTCAGCTATGGAGAAAAGCAGCCGGGTTTGATGATACTTACCATCTCCGGAGTCTGGAAATATGAAGAATCTAAATAATTGAGTATAATTGAATCACTTCAAAATAAAACCACAATTTTCAAGTTGTGGTTTTTAATTTTTATGGATTAAATTTCCCCATTGATAATACAGATTTTTGCAGTTTTTGGTTTAA
This sequence comes from Chryseobacterium sp. AG363, assembly GCF_003610675.1. Lineage (NCBI taxonomy): Bacteria > Pseudomonadati > Bacteroidota > Flavobacteriia > Flavobacteriales > Weeksellaceae > Chryseobacterium > Chryseobacterium sp. AG363. The sequence goes on along the minus strand of NZ_RAQF01000002.1, from coordinate 989,506 downwards.
AGATAGGATTGTATATTCAAAAACATTTTCCCAGACACTTTATTTTTACATTTCCTGCTGTACATTTCACATTTTGCAAATCCTTTTCTATCTTTGTGGGAAATAAAAAAATTCATGGATAAAATTGATAGTCTGAACCAAGTAGCAGAATTCCATACTACTTTCAAAGCCCCTATTTTAGATACCCCACAAATTCCTTCTCCGGAAAGATGCAATCTGAGAGTAGAACTTTTACAGGAAGAATTAAACGAACTGAAGCAGGCAATTGCTGACAATAATATTGTAGAAATTGCTGATGCATTGTGTGATCTTCAGTATGTTTTGAGTGGTGCTGTACTGGAATTCGGACTTGGCAACAAATTTGTAGAGCTATTCAACGAAGTTCAGCGCTCCAATATGTCGAAAGCATGTGATAATGAAGAACAGGCGAAGGAAACTGTTGAATTTTACAAAGAGAAGGAAGTAGAATCTTTTTATGAAAAGTCCGGAGAAAAATTCAATGTTTACAGACAGGCAGATCATAAAGTATTGAAAAACAAATACTACTCTCCTGCTGATTTAAAATCAATTATCGAAAAATAAAATATGAAAAAATTTATTACCAATATTGTTGCCTTTTCAACCTTGTTTTTGGCTTCACAACAGCTTACTGCACAAAAAGTAGTGGTAAACCGTGAAGTTGAAACCCAGAATGACGGCAAAATGCTTTTGGGAAACCAGTTGAAAGAGCAGTTTTTAAAAGCTCCTTATGCAGATTGGTATGTGAAAGAACATGATGAGTATGTTCTTGATCAAAAAGCAGTCAGTGAATTAAAAAAAGAGAGAATCGGAACCTATGATATTATTGTTTTTATGGGAACCTGGTGCGAAGACAGCCACAGAGATTTTCCAAGACTGATGAAAATATTGGAAGCCGTAGGTTATCCGGAAAATAAATTGAATATTATTGCTGTTAACCGTAAGAAAGAATCTCCTACCGGAGACGAAAGTCTTTACAATCTTCAGAAAGTTCCTACCATTATTCTGAAAAGATATGGAAAAGAAGTAGGTAGAATTATAGAAATGCCTACTACAGGATATATTGAAAGGGATTTGGTTCAAATTCTTAAAAAGAACGATTCATCTGTCATCAAAGAAATTTTTAAATAGATTTTGAGAAATTATAGAACAATATTATCCTTTGTAGCCGGTGCCGGTGCGATGGTGCTGCTGTTTTTTGGTCTGAAATCCTGCCTGAACCCTGGAAATAAAACTGAAAAATCGGATTATTATATCCTGACCAATCAGATTTCCAAGATGAATAAGATGGTGGTCATGGAGCAAAATACTTCCAGTATGCAGAAAACCAAAATGGGTTATGAAGTTTTTGGGAAAGAAATTTCCAGCAACAGCATTATTACGTATACCAAAACCAATGCACAGGTTTCTTATGATCTTAACAAAATGAAGATCGAAGTAGATTCCATCAATAAAAAGCTTATTATTACCGAGCTTCCTGATGCTGAGATCAGAATAACTCCAAGTGTTGAAATTCAATCTTTAGACGATTCTTTTATTAACAGGATCTCGGAAAAAGACATTAAAAATGTTACAGCTAAAGCTAAAGAAACGGCAGAAAAATCAATTGATCAGAATCAGTTGAGAACCGAAGGCCGTAAGCAGCTCATGGAAAACCTGAATAATATTTTTGTACTGGCTAAGGCTTTGAATTATGAAATAGAAGACAAGACCGGAAAAATTGGTATTCTGGGACTTTAGAAAAAAAAATTCTGTTTGGCAAACCCTTTGAATGATAATATCCATATTGTTTACATTTAAAATTCAAACTCATGGATACAAAAGGAAAAACCACCAGGAAAGAATCTGCCAATACCGCAGAAACCCAAAAGCAAAATCAGGATTTCCAGAATATTCCTGCAGCATCAAAAAAGACCAATCCACCTGATATTGACAAAGAAGATGTTCAGAAGTCTTCCAAAAACAAATCAGGAAAAATGGATAACACAAAAAAATAAAAGAGCTTTTAAGGCTTTATATAAGGAAAAACGAAAAGTTCCGTCTCATACGAGGCGGAACTTTTCTTTCTAACTATCTAACTGAACTTTTGTTTCTATACAATGGTCGATTTTCCGATCTTAATATTTTCAAAATTGTAATAAGACTTTTCAGAATATCTGATATGATCGGCAATAAAGCTTCCCACTTCACTTGTGGAGTAATACTGTTTGCTATTAAGATCGATTGTGACATACTTATTCTCAATAGCATGCTCTACCGACTGTCTTAATTTTTCGGCTGCGGTCTTTAAACCAAGATGATCCAGCATCATCGCCACACTTAAAATAGAAGCAACAGGATTGGCAATTCCTTTCCCTTTCGCCTGTGGATAAGATCCGTGAATAGGCTCAAACAAAGCATTCTTCTCTCCTACTGAAGCAGATGGTAATAATCCGATGGATCCTCCGATCACACTTGCTTCATCGGAAATAATATCACCAAACATATTTTCCGTTACAATGACATCAAAATGCTTAGGATTAAGGATCAGCTGCATGGCTGCGTTGTCCACAAACATATAATCAAGCTCTACATCCGGATATTCCGGTGCAATTTCCTGACACGTCTTTCTCCACAATCTTGACGTATCCAAAACATTGGCTTTATCGATAAGCGTAAGCTTTTTCTTTCTTTTCTGTGCTTCCTGAAACGCCATGTGCGCAATCGGAATAATATCTTCACGGCTGTATTTGCAGACATCATAAGCGTAAGCACCTTCCGGATCTGTAAATTTTTCACCAAAATAGATTCCGCTTACCAGTTCTCTGAAAATCTGAATATCAGCACCTTCAATAATTTCTCTTTTCAATGGGCTTTTATCAATCAGAGAGGCATAGGTTTTTAAAGGACGGATATTGGCAAACAATCCTAACTCCTTGCGAAGTTTCAATAATCCCTGTTCAGGTCTTACTTTCGCTTCCGGATTGTTATCAAAAATCGGATCACCAATAGCTCCGAACAGTACAGCATCAGACTCTTTACAGATTTTCAGCGTTTCTTCGGGCAAAGGATTTCCAGTTTTAAAAATAGCCTCTGCACCGATTAATCCATATTCAAAATGGAATTTACATTGAAAAGCTTCAGCAATAGCATCTAATATTTTAATGCTTTCACCGATGATTTCCGGGCCAATCCCATCTCCGGGAAGAACCGCGATTTTAAAATAATTGTCGCTCATTTGCTTTTTGTGTTTTTAATTCAAATTCTGTGATCGTCTGCTTTCTGCTGATTAAAAAATCAATATCGTCATAGCCATTCAGCAGGCATATTTTTTTATAGGAATCAAGCTCAAAGGTTTCTGTGGTATCTTTAAAGCTGATGGACTGTAGTTCTACATCAATAGCGATTTCATTATCAGGATTTTCATTGATACCCTCTAAAATTTCTTTTAAAAATTCTTCGGAAACTTTTACAGGAAGAAGGCCGTTATTCAAAGCATTTCCTTTAAAGATATCCGCGAAATAACTTGAAACAATGACCTTGAATCCATAATCCGTTAAAGACCAGGCAGCATGTTCACGACTGCTCCCACAACCGAAATTATTTCCTGCAACAAGAATCTCACCACCGAATTTGGGATTGTTTAAAACAAAGTCCGGATTAGGTTCCCCAGTATGAATATTGAACCTCCAGTCTCTGAACAGATTCTCTCCGAACCCTTTTCTGTCTATACTTTTCAGGAATCTTGCCGGAATAATCTGGTCTGTATCTATATTTTCTGCCGGCAGTGGAACTGCACGGGATTTTAAAACAACTAATTTTTGCATTTACTTTTAATCTGTTTAGTTTAAACTTTCAAAAGCTGATATTTTACCTTCTATGGCTGCTTTTGCTGCAGTAAGCGGGCTGGCAAGAATTGTCCTTGAGCCTTGTCCCTGTCTGCCTTCAAAGTTTCTGTTGGAAGTGGAAACACAATATTCTCCTTCCGGGATTTTATCATCATTCATCGCCAGACATGCCGAACATCCCGGCTGACGAATCTGAAATCCTGCATCACTGAATATTTTATCCAAACCTTCCTCATAAATCTGTTTAACCACCTGTTGAGATCCGGGAACAATCAGTGCTTTTACAGCCTCAGATTTGCTTTTCCCTTTAATATACTGGGCTGCAGAACGGAAATCTTCTATTCTTGCATTGGTACAGCTTCCTATGAACACATAATTAACTTTGATACTGTTAACTGCCTGTCCGGCTTCCAGTCCCATATATTGTAAAGCTTTCTCTTCAGATTCATTTTGCGGTGCCGGAATCACTTCGCGGATTGAAATCCCCATTCCCGGATTAGTACCGTAGGTAATCATAGGATAAATATCCGAAGCATCAAAGCTGAGTTCCTGATCAAAAACAGCGCCTTCATCTGTTTTCAAGGTTCTCCAATAGGCTACTTTTTCATTCCAGTCTTCTCCTTCCGGGGCGAATTTTCTTCCCTTTACGTATTCAAAAGTAGTTTCATCCGGAGCAATCATTCCGCCTCTCGCACCCATTTCAATACTCATGTTGCAGACCGTCATTCTTCCTTCCATTGACATTTCTTCGAAGACATTACCTGCATATTCGCAGAAATATCCTGTTCCGCCGTCTGTTCCTATTTTTGAAATGATATAAAGAATCACATCTTTAGGCTGAACATTTTCGTTTAATTTGCCATTGACGGTAATTCTCATTGATTTCGGCTTGTTCAGCAATAAACACTGGCTGGCAAATACCTGAGCTACCTGGCTGGTTCCAATCCCAAAGGCAATTGATCCAAATGCCCCATGCGTAGAGGTATGGCTGTCACCACACACAATACTCATGCCCGGCTGGGTAATTCCTAATTCCGGAGCGATGATATGAACAATCCCCTGATATTGATGTCCCAATCCGAAAAGTTCAATATTATTTTTTTTACAGTTTTCTGTAAGCTGTTCTACCTGATTTCTTGAAAGATCATCTTTAATAGGCTGATCCTGATGCAAGGTAGGTACATTGTGATCCGCAGTCGCAACAATCTGTTCCGGCCTGAATATATCAAGATTTCTGGATTCAAGTTCTGCGAAAGCCTGAGGGCTTGTTACCTCATGAATAAGATGTTTGTCTATATAAATGATCTGAGGTCCGTCAGGAATGGTTTCTACCACGTGAGCGTCCCAAACTTTATCAAAAAGTGTCTTTTTACTGTTGTTCATTGTTTACTTTATCTTGATTTAAATCAAACCTATCCTATTTTTCTGGCGAAAGAATCCATCATAACACTCAGATCATCGTTGTCTATTTCTTTTTTAAGGTCAGCGATTTTCAAAAATTCCTGATACAGATAATCAAGTTCATTTTTGGTAACCTCATAACCGATATGCTTGAAACGGTAAGCCAATGCTGAACGTCCGCTTCTGGCAGTAAGAATGATTGAAGAGGCATTCACGCCTACTTCTGCAGGATCTATGATTTCATATGTTTCCCTGTTTTTAATGACTCCGTCCTGATGAATTCCTGAGCTGTGAGCAAAGGCATTAGCTCCTACAATAGCTTTGTTGGGTTGTACAGACATTCCCATCAGATCAGATACCATTGCGCTCATTTCATTCAGCATTCTGGAATTCACATCAGTATGCAGATTCAGATTTTTATGCTGTTTTAAAATCATGACGACTTCTTCCAGCGCTGTATTACCCGCTCTTTCTCCCAATCCGTTGATCGTACATTCAATCTGGCGGGCTCCATTAATTGCTCCGGCAATAGAATTAGCAGTAGCCAGTCCCAGATCGTTATGGCAATGACATGAAAGCACTGCTTTTTCAATTCCCTTTACGTTTTCTTTCAGATATTTTATTTTCTGACCATACTCTTCCGGCAGGCAATATCCCGTGGTATCAGGAATATTCAGGACAGTTGCTCCTGCTTTGATCACGGCTTCACACACTCGCGCCAGATATTCATTATCCGTTCTTCCTGCATCTTCAGCATAAAATTCAACGTCTTCAACATATGTTTTCGCGTATCTTACTGCATCAGCTGCTCTCTCAATAATATCCTCTCTTGTTGAGTTGAATTTGTATTTAATATGAGAATCCGAAGTCCCGATTCCTGTGTGGATTCTTGGTTTCTTTGCCAACTTCAGCGCTTCTGCTGCTACATCAATATCTTTTTTGTTCGCTCTTGTGAGTCCGCATACCTTTGCATTTTTCACCAGTTTTGAAATTTCTGAAACTGATTCAAAATCTCCCGGGCTGGAAATCGGGAATCCTGCTTCAATGATATCAATTCCTAATTCGTCAAGCCTTTCAGCAATAATCAGCTTCTGTTCCGTATTCAGTTTACATCCCGGAACCTGTTCCCCATCTCTCAGTGTCGTATCAAATATTTCGATTTTTTCGGAATTCATAAGTGAAGTTTTTTACTTAATTTTGGCTCAAAACTACAGCTTGCGATATTTTTTTATTTTCACTTTTTCTGAAAATTACAATATTCAACAGCTTAAAAAACAATTGTATTTATTTATTAATCAATAATTTAATCCCTTAAAATTTACAATGGCAGAATTGCAGAAAGATTTTTTGTTTGTATTGGTAAAGTCATTGACGACCTCTGAAAAAAGACAGTTTAAGCTCTACGTAAACCGACTCGGAATTAACGTAGATGCCAAATTCCTATTGTTATTTTCTGAGATGGACAAGATGAAAGAATATGACGAAAATATTATTATTGAGAAAAAAATATCTACAAAACAACAGCTTTCTAACCTTAAAGCCCATCTTTACAAACAAATCCTGGTGAGTCTCCGCATGAACCCGAGTCATCAGAACTATAGAATCCAGCTTCGTGAACAGTTGGATTTTGCCAATATCCTGTATCAGAAAGGACTTTATAAACAGGCTTTAAAGATATTGGACAAGACCAAACAGACAGCTTTGGAACTGGATGAAAAAAGTATTGCCTCAGAAATCATAGACCTTGAAAAAGTAATTGAATCACAATTCATTACACGAAGTATTGAAGGTCGTGCCGAAGAGCTTATCAAGCAGTCTCAGGAGATCAGTAAACAAAACCGTTATACAACAAAATTATCCAATCTTTCGTTGAAATTATATAGCGAAATGCTGACCCATGGTTATGTAAAAAACGATGCAGACCGGCAGGAAGTTATGGACGTTTTTAACTCCGAGATTAAAAACATTAATCCTGAGAAATTGAATTTCACAGAGAAATTATGGTATTACAAAGCCCATGTCTGGAAAAACCAGCTTCTACAGGACTATAAATATACCTTGAAATATGCTTATCAATGGGTCGATCTTTTTCACAAGAAACCTGAAATGATCTATAGCCATCCTGTCTGGTATATCAAAGGGAATACGTATTTGCTGAAAATTTTGTTTTTATACGGAAATATTGATATTCTGGAGGAACATTTCCAGAACTTCAATACAATGGTTCATTCGGAGAATTTTGTTCAGAATGAGAACCTTCAGTCTCTTATTTTTCTTACTCAGTACAATACGCTGATGAATATTCACTTTGTAAAAGGAGAATTCTTCACAGGAACCAAACTTATTCCTGAGGTGGAATTAAAAATGGAAAAGCTCAGAGAGAGGATTGATGAGCACCATTTTATGATTCTTTACCTTAAAATGGCCGCCATGTTCTTCGGAAGTAAAATGTTTGAAAAGTCCATTGAATATTCTATGAGGATTATAGAATCCAAAGGAAATGTACAGGAAGACCTCTTGTTCCATACAAGAATTCTGATCTTAATGGCAAAATATGAGTCTGGCAATGATGAAGATTATGATGAATTTATTGCTTCTACTTTGAAATTTGCGAAGAAAATGAAAAAACCGGAAGAATTCCATTTTGAAAGCATTCAGTTTTTTAAGAACCTGAATAATCAAATCCCGGATCAGAGACAAAAAGCTTTTGAAAGCTTTGATAAAAAGCTGGAAGAATATTCCAATAATGAATATTATAGACGTTCATTATTCTATATTGACATCCACGGATGGATTAAATCTAAAGTTCAGAATGTGGATGTTATTGAGATTATAAAGCAGAAAGTAAAGTATAAAAGAAAGCATTAAATAAGAATATATAAAAATATATTTTTCAATAATTTACAATGTTTTATTTCATGTAAAATAAAACATCAAAAAACATTTTTTAATATAATCTTTTATAGATTTAGGTATTAACAGGTCGCTCCTCCGGAGCGACCTGTTAATTATGCTGTGATGTAATCGGATGATGATTTTATTTATACATATCCTTTATAAAATTCAATGCATTTCTATGACTGATTTTTTCCATCAGTTCATGTGAAAAACGCTTCTCAATTTCTTTATTGATAGCATTAAATGCAGATGCATCATCATATCCTTTAAAGAAAAATGGATGACGGGATTTATCAGAATGGTTTTTACAGAAGAAAAAATCGGCACCATACGCAACTGCATCTTCTCCGCCCAAATCAAGGCCGTACTGAATATGTTCATATAACATTTCCGGATTTGTATCATCGACACAATTGCGGATAAAATTGAGTCCGATCAGCCCTTTTCTTTTAATCACTTCTTTCGCCAGTTCATCGGGAAGATTTCTCTTTTTATCATGTACCTGTCTGTAGTTGGAATGGCTTGCGATAATAGGAATTTTGTAGTTTCTCTGATCAATATAATTAAGAATTCCATAGGCAAGCTGATCACTGGTGTGGGCAAGATCAATAGCAATGTTTTTTTCTGAGAAATAGTCAAGCAGAACTTTACCGTCATCTTTCAACCCTACATCGGAATTATTTCCTCCTCCAAAGCGGTTTTCAGTATGATGGGTTATTCCAAGGTAAAGAATTCGTTGTGTTTTTTCAATAATCGCTTCCAGATTTTTAAAACCCGTTTCCAAAGTGTCATCTTCGCCACAGAAGCCGGATGCATTTTCAATAGAAGCGATAACTCCTACTTTGCCTATATTTTCAGGATTTTTATAATTGTTACCATCGAATAAGAAAAAACTTTCATTTTGCAGGAGATCTGAAAATATTTCGCTCTGTTTTACTCCGTAAGCAGTACTATTTTGCCCTGTCGCGGAGTATATAGCCATCACCTGAAGCTTTACATTTCCTTCTTTTAAATAAGGAAGTGAGCATCCAAGTTCTTTGTCGTTAATTAATGAACCCGGCTCCAACAAATAGCATAATAAATCGCAGTGAAGGTCAACATTTATAGCATTCATATTAATTATAATTAATTTGTTTTTAAAGACTTACAAAAAGAATAAGGATCTTAATATTAGTGTTATCATGAATAAAAAATCAAAGGTATTTTTCTATGAAAAACGAAATATGGAATTCAGTGAGACTAAAACCATCTGCATCTTTTACATTTTTAATATTAATTCTCATTCTAAATATATGCTAATATAGTATTTTATCTAAAAATTCCGTATTTTTGCATCTTAAAATTTCTTAGTAAACAATGATAAAAATTACACTTCCAGACAATAGTGTCAAAGAATTCGAGGGAGCAGTGACTCCCCTTGATGTGGCAAAATCTATAAGCGAGGGATTGGCTAGAAACACCATTTCCGCAATTGTTAATGACAAACAAGTAGAAACGACCACACCTATAACCACGGATTCTACGGTACAGCTTTTGACCTGGAATGATGATCTTGGAAAGAAGGCTTTCTGGCACTCTTCTGCCCACCTTCTGGCGCAGGCAATCCTTGAGTTTTATCCTGATGCTAAGTTGACCATCGGTCCTGCTATCGAAAGCGGATTCTACTATGATGTAGATTTCGGGGATGAAAGTCTATCTGAAAAAGATTTTGAGAAGATTGAGAAAAAGATCCTGGAAAATGCAAAGAAAGGTTCTACCTTCTCTTTGTATCCGGTTTCTAAAGAAGAAGCTTTGAAGACGTATGCAGATAACCCTTACAAAGTGGAATTGATCTCTAATCTTAATGATGGGGAAATCACTTTTGTAACCCACGATAACTTCACAGATTTATGTCGTGGTGGTCACATTCCGAATACAGGAATCGTAAAAGCGGTTAAAATATTAAATGCAGCAGGAGCTTACTGGAGAGGTAATGAAAAGAACCCACAATTAACAAGAGTATATGGTATTTCTTTCCCTAAGCAGAAAGATCTGACAGAATATCTAGAAAGACTGGAAGAAGCTAAAAGAAGAGATCACAGAAAATTAGGTAAAGAACTTGGAATCTTCGCATTCTCTGAAAAAGTAGGTGCAGGCTTACCACTTTGGCTGCCAAAAGGTACTGCTTTAAGAAGAAAACTGGAGAATTTTCTTTCTGATGCTCAGAAAAAAGGAGGTTATGAATTCGTAATGTCTCCACACATCGGGGCAAAAGAATTATATGTAACTTCAGGACACTGGGACAAATATGGGGAAGACAGCTTCCAGCCGATTAAAACACCGAACGAAGGAGAAGAATTTTTGCTGAAGCCAATGAACTGTCCTCACCACTGTGAAATTTACAAAACTTCACAATGGAGCTACAGAGATTTACCAAAAAGATATGCAGAATTCGGTACGGTATACAGATATGAGCAAAGTGGAGAGCTTCACGGTTTAACGAGAGTTCGTGGATTTACTCAGGATGATGCTCACTTATTCTGTACTCCGGATCAGCTTTCTGAAGAATTTGAAAAAGTAATTGATTTAACGCTTTATGTTTTCAAATCTTTAGGGTTTGAAGATTTTGTAACTCAGGTTTCATTAAGAGATCCTGAAAACAAACAAAAGTATATCGGTTCTGATGAAAACTGGGAGAAAGCAGAAAGTGCGATCATCAATGCAGCTCAAAAGAAAGGTTTAAAAACAGTTGTAGAATACGGAGAAGCGGCATTCTACGGTCCGAAGCTTGACTTCATGGTGAAGGATGCTTTGGGAAGAAAATGGCAGCTTGGAACGATTCAGGTAGACTATAACTTACCGGAAAGATTTGATCTTCACTATATCGGAAATGATAATGAAAAGCACAGACCGGTGATGATCCACAGAGCACCTTTCGGTTCTATGGAGCGTTTTATCGCTATTCTGCTGGAAAACACTGCAGGTGATTTCCCGTTATGGCTAAGCCCGGATCAGTTTATTATTCTACCAATCAGTGAAAAATATGTAGATTATTCAAAAAAAGTTTCACAATTTTTGGAAAATCACGATATTAGCGGTCAGATTGATGAAAGAAATGAGAAGACAGGTAAAAAGATCCGTGATGCTGAATTGAAGAAAATTCCTTTCATGCTTGTTGTAGGAGAAAATGAAGAGAAAGAAGGCACGATTTCTGTAAGAAGACGTGGAGAAGGTGATCTTGGAGCGATGAAGCTGGAGGATTTCGTTGCTTACTTCAAAAAAGAAGCAGCCATATAACTTTTAAATTAAAAGATTGAAGGATTCAAAAATTTTAATAATTAACTGGAATCTTTTAATTTTAAATATTTAAATCAATTAAATTAAGTAATTAACCAATAAAATTATAATACAATAGCACAAAGATTTAACAACAGGGGCCCACAGAGACGTCCGGTACAAGAGGACGCTCACTTGATCAACGATAAAATTCGTGTGAGAGAGCTTCGTTTAGTGGGCGATAACGTAGAGCCAGGAATTTACCCAATTGACAAAGCAAGACAAATTGCGGCGGAACAGGAATTGGATTTAGTAGTAATTTCTGACAAGGCAGAACCATTTATTGCAAGAGTATTGGAATACAAGAAATTCTTATACGAGCAAAAGAAAAAACAGAAGGAACTTAAAGCCAAGCAGGTAAAAGTGGTAGTAAAAGAGATCCGTTTCGGACCTCAGACTGATGATCACGATTACGAATTCAAAAAGAAGCATGCTGAAAAATTCCTTGAAGAAGGTTCTAAATTAAAAACCTACGTATTTTTTAAAGGACGTTCGATTATCTTTAAGGACCAGGGAGAAATTTTGCTTTTAAAACTTGCTCAGGAACTTGAGCATGTGGGTAAAGTAGACCAACTTCCTAAACTTGAAGGAAAAAGGATGATTATGATGATGAGTCCTAAAAAACCAGCAAAATAATTAAGTCATTATTTTATATAAAGAAACCTCAAATTACTTTGAGGTTTTTTTATGCTTATATTTTAAGACAAGACTGTCCCGGGCTACTCTACGGCTTATCCCTCAAAATCTCCACAGTCATTTTCTGTGAAAAGCGGCAAAGCTTTTTTGGTGGTAAAATATTTTGATATTCTTTTGTTCTTTAACTCCAGTTTTTTGCCTTCTATCACAAGTTCGTAAACGGGTGCTTTATCTATTTGAGTTAAAATATAGATTCTTTCCGGTGTTTTAAAGATCGTTTTGTTTCCTTCAGTAGTGTATGAAAAATCATCAATTTCAAAAGTGTCTTTTTCATCACAGACGTTGGTCCATCTGATCTGCTTCTTCGTTATAGAAAGACTGGCCAAATCGCATGAGTAACAGTTCCCGGAGAATTCTATACCATATTTATCATGCACATTGGGGCTTTTACTATTCAATACGTCAATAGGAACCAATGTTGAAAAATCAGCTGGAATTTCTACTGGTTCCGGATCATTCTTCACTGGTTCCGGTTGAGATGATGCCATTTCTTTTTGAGTATCCGGAGATGTATTTGTTTCTGTTTTTTTGTCTGAAGAAGGTGAACAGGACGCCAATAAAGCAGTCACCATTGAAAGGCTGATTATTAAGTTTTTCATTTTTATAAAGTAAATTACAATATTGAGGTTTTCATTTTGTAAAATTCTCCAAAATCCATCGTTCAAAATATCCCTGTTTTCGGCCATTTATTCCCTATATCAGGTGGTTTTATTGGCTGCTGGTCTGAATACTGATACATTTGCGCAAAAATATAAAAATGAAAGTCATCAATCAATTCTTTATATCATCCATGGTGATTCTTGCAGGATGTAACCAAAAGGATAAAACATCAGAAACACATAATGTAAAAACTGAAGTAAAGCAGAAAACGGTAACATTTGCCGATTTCAAAAAAATACAAGGCGTGGACAATGTTCAGGAGGTACCGTTTCAATTATTTACTAAACTGGATTCTGTACAGTTTTTTACCGCGCCGAATACAGATGCTCCCTATTTGAAAATGCCTTACAATAAACTCGATAATTATTATGGATTTGAAGAGTTTGAGGACTTCTATTCTATTCATTACAGCATTAATAATAACATTTCGAACAGTATTGAAGCGTTTGTCCTGAAGTCGGAATTCACACCGGCATACGAACTTACGTTAAAAGGGGTTGACCTTTATGAGATCAGAAGCAGCACTTTTAGAGAATCTAGTGATTCTAAGAATAAATCTTTTAAGAAGTTCGGGACCATTGTGGAGATTTCTGAACAGGAATTTAAAGCCAGTTCAAAAAAACAAATTGGTGAAAAGCTGGTAAAAAATCCCAATATACAACTGCAGGCAGATAACTGGGTTTACAAAGAAAACGGCAGAGAAGACGTCATTACACAACATGAAAGTATCTCTACAGAGACCGGACCGCTTGCCAATGAATATGTAGGAAGGTCGCCTTATTTAAACCTGGAAGTATTCAAAGAAAATTCTGATGAAGCTGCAGATTCCTACTATTCTTTTTATAATTTAAAAAATGCAGTTATGTTTGAACTGAGTACAGAAGGTTATCCGCAAATCCTTCCAACTAAAGGCTGGGTTACCTTCGTTTCATCCAATCATGATGTGGGGAGTAATTTTGTTATTTCTAAATACTTTCCTCAAACTAAGAAACAGGACAACCTTTTATATGTGAATTTCACCAACTTTAAAATAGCAGATGATAAAAAGGCTTTCTGGACCGATAATGACACTTTCTATGCAGAAGTCTACCCTCTTAACTCTGCTTCGGCTAATGGTAAAAAACATAAAACGGCTTATATAAAAATCCAGCTGAAGACTGACCTGCTTTAATTTGATGAAATAAAAACCCCTGAAATCAGCGAGTGCACAGGGAAATAAAGTCTAATATCTTTGCTGCAATTATTTAAAGAGATACAATGAAAAAATTAAGTTTGACCCTTCTTTTTTGTTTATTAAGTTTTATGACTTTTGCACAATCGTTAAAAGTCGTTATTAAACAGGATGGAAAAGTAATTGAACCCGTGAATGATGTTTATGAACTGAAAAAATCTCCTTTTTTATTTGAAATCACGTCTTCCAATCTGGAAGGATTTTTAGTGGGTGCCACAACAAATAAAGATATCTATGCAGGAGCTTTGGGCGTTTTGAATACTGAAGTTCCATGGTTCCAGAATACAGGTATGGCCGAAGAGCTCTATAACAAGGATAAAGAAATGTTTCTGATGGATTCCGCGCCTTCATACTGGTATTATACAGATGCAAAAGATCACAGATTTGATAAAAACCCAAAAGGCAATGCAAAGCAATGGACTGCTACCCGTACGATTACAAGATTTTATGATATTATGGTAGATCAGCCCATCAGTTTAAAAGATTTTGATGGCAGCGTTTTCATCCTGATGTACCAGCCGGTTTACAATGACGAATACGATTTAGTAGACAAAAAGAATCTGTTTCAGGCTGCGTTGAAATTTAAAGATTAACCGTACACACCCAAATTATTTGATTATATAAGAAAAAGGCTGCTTACATCATGTGAGCAGCCTTTTTTCGGGATGATTATTTTATTCGATAATCAAGCCGTATTCTATAGCTAATTTTATAGCTGAACTCAGGTTGGAGGTCTGAAATTTTTCGATAAGATTTTTGCGGTGGCTTTCTACCGTGTGCGGACTTATAAAAAGCTTTTCCGCCATTTGATTGGTAGTAAGCCCTTTTGCTGCTTCACCCAGAATTTCTTTTTCTCTTCGTGTCAGTTTCGGAACCTGACTTAATCCGTCTGTTGATTTTTTCTCCAGAACAGCTTTGGTTTGAGAGCATAAAAACCTGTTACCGCTATATACAGCATTAATTCCTTCGATAATTTCGGAAACTGAAGCATTTTTTTGAATATATCCTAAAGCACCTTCCGCCAGAGTACTGTTGATGACGGGCAGTTCGTTATGAACACTAAGGATAATAATCTGAAGGCTGCTGTACTTTTTCTTTAAAGGTTTGATGAGTTCAATGCTGTTGGTATCATCCAGATTAATGTCGAGCAGCAGAATGTCAACCGCCTGTTTTGCAAGGCCTGCATTCATTTCGGAGACACTTTTGAAACATTCTACGACATCTATTGTTCCGCTGTTGCCTAAAATATTTTTCAGACCTTCCAATAGAAGCGGATGATCGTCTGTTATGGCTACTTTTATCATGTTTAATGAATAGGGATTTGAAGTTCTATACTGGTGCCAATATTTAATTCGGAGGTGATATTCATGGTTCCTTTTAAAAACTGGACTCTCAATTCTATATTGTGAAAACCTGCCGTTTTTCTAACGTCTAAATTGGTATGATCGAAACCTTTACCGTTATCCTCTACTGTAAGATTTATTAGGTTTTCTTCTTCGCTTATCTGAACAATAATTTCGGAAGTATCGGCATGTTTTATAGCATTATTGACCAGTTCCTGAATAATCCTGTAAATGATCAATTGCTTTTCTTTCGATATGGAATTGCTGTAATTGATAAACTCTGTATGGATTTCCAGAGCATGATTGGAAATTCGTGAAGCAAACTCCTGAATAGCCACTTCCAAACCGTATTTTGTTAATAAATCAGGCATTAGATTATGTGCCACCCTTCTCAGTTCTTCTACAGCACCATCGATCTGTTCAATTGATTTTGAAATTCCTTCTTCAATATTTTCGGATTGATGAGGATTTAAATAAGAAAGTTGATGCTTAGTTCCGGACAGCAAACCTCCCAATCCGTCATGGAGATCACGGGCGAGACGGCCACGCTCCTGCTCCTGCCCTTCAAGCAATGCAGTAAGGGTAGATATTTTCGAGTTTTGTTTTTCCTGTTCCATGGCTAAAGCATGCAATTCGTCTCTTCGTTTAATAGACCTGGCACGCTGTTTATAGGCATACAGCAACAAGAGGATCAAAATAATGAAA
Organism: Chryseobacterium sp. AG363; assembly: GCF_003610675.1. NCBI lineage: Bacteria > Pseudomonadati > Bacteroidota > Flavobacteriia > Flavobacteriales > Weeksellaceae > Chryseobacterium > Chryseobacterium sp. AG363. The sequence continues at coordinate 973,412 of NZ_RAQF01000002.1, read as the reverse complement.
AAGATAATAAAAAAAATGTAGTACGTATTGATCTTTTCCTTGAACGCCAGAAGCTTTTTAAAGGTATTAATATCGTTATTCTTCTGTTGGGTTTCCAGTTTTGCCAAACGAAGCTGCTGTTCTTTTTTCTCGGATTCAAGTTCTGAGAATTTTAGTCTTTCACGCTGGTTTTCTTCCACCAGTTTTAGGTTGTTATAAACCTGTTCACGCTGTGCACGCAAAATATTAATAAGTTTGATTTCCTGTGCTTTCTTGTCGCTTTCGAGCTGTAGCTTGATGTACTTTTGCTCCTGTCGCTCTTTATCAAACTGTGATTCTAATCTTTTGGTGATATCCAGTTTTTCCTGATCGTAAATGCTCTTGTATTGATCAACATATCTTTTATAATAAGTCAGTGCTTCTTTATAATTACCCTGCTCTTCACTAATTCTGGATAGAGATTCAAGGATAGACAATTCTATCATATGATTTCTTACCGGGCTTTTCCCAATTTCCATGGAGGCTTTCAGAAAATAAGATTTGGCTAAATCATAATTTTTATGCTGCAATGCCAATTCTGCCAGAATTCCAAAGGAAGAAGCAATGTGAATAGCATCACCAATCTCCAGGCTCACTTTATTGGCTAACTGTGCATATTGCATAGCTTTATCACTGTCAAACCCAGTATATAAATTAGCTAAATTGATGGCAGCATATGAGAGGCTGTTTCTGCTAAGCATCGCATCTTTATTTTTATTAAAAGTCGCAATAGCCTGTAAATAATACTGTTCCGTTTTATTTCGAAACATTGTATTGGATGGCTCCTGTGTATATTTTTGTTCATATACGTACCCCATCCGCATGTAAGCATCAAAGATAAGATTGGGGTCATTTTGCTTGGAAGCTAACAATAGAAATTGTTTGCTGTATTTTTCTTCCAGCTGATATTCATTCAGGTCAGAATAAATGGCAGATAATTCCTTGGCTGCATTACCCAATCTTCCATATAGTGTGGAAGTAGTTGGTGAGTTTTCATAATATTCGATCGCTTTCAGGTAAGCAGCGACAGCATCGGTCGTTTTATTATTGCGTACCAGAATCCAGCCTTTTGCATATTGTACATAACCCTTTGCTTCATTACTATTCGTTTTTAAGCTGTATGCCCTAGCCATATCAAGGCTTTTTGAAGACTCCGCGGTTTTATTATCCAGCCGGTAATTCATGGCCTGTACCGCATATAAAATTGTGGCATACTTTCCATCCGCCTGTTTTGCAGCAAGGGAAATATTAGTATCTAAAATCTGGTAAGATTTGGGCTTAAGATTATGAAAGAATAATGCTGTAGCGTACCTGGGAGCCAGGTTGAGCTGTTCTGCCGTATTGTTTGAGGCATGGCTGTATTCTCTTTCTAATTTGCTTAAAACATCCTGTGCCTGAGCAAAAAACGGACAAATAAGTAAAGTAAATATAAGTAATAACCTGTGCATCAAACCCTTATCTTTATTAAGTTGCATTCCATTAAGGAAAGTAAATATAGGCAAATCCCTGCTAATCTGTTTCGAAACCATGCTTTTCAGCAAAAGCATTCCACTTCAGGTATTTCTTTTCATTTTTAAAGACCGGATCTTCACCATAATAATACATCAAACGTTGTGTTGCATATTCGTAGGCACTGTAAGTATTGGCCTGTTCATAATACTTGATGGCTTTCTTCAGATCCGTTTTTACTCCCATACCGTGTTCGTAGATAATGCCGTAATAAGATTGATCATAGTCTTTCTTCAAGTATACCAAGAGGTTTTTATAGTCTCTTAACTGGTAATAGATTTCTGAGATTTTATCGTAATTGTAGGTATATTTTTTCTTAGCTTTCTGATAAAAATCCAAAGCTTTACTGTAATCCTGCTTCACGTGTTGTCCAAAATAATACAGATCACCCAGGTTGACAAGTGCCATTTCGTCACCAAGCTCGGCACTCTTTTCATAGGCCTCAATTGCTTTTTTGATATTAAAAGAATACCCTATTCCGTTGTGGTATAAAGCCCCGATATTATTCCAGGCTATAGGATGGTTTCGTTGTGCTGCTTTTTCGTAATATGCAATGCCTCTTTGCGGATCAAATAATGATTCTATTTCAGGATCCGTAAGCAGTAATCCTATTTCTACCAGGCTATCCATGTCACCCTTTTGGGCAGATAACTCAAAAAGACGAAGTGCTTCGTGGTAATTCTGGTTTTCCTTTTCGTCAAAAGCCATTTTTTTAATCGTTCCAACCTCCATGAATTGTTCGGGGTTCTTACCTTTCTGGCTTTTCCAACGGTTATAAAAGGAAGTAAAGTATTCCAGATCTTTTCCCCGGAATGAATACCGGTCCAGATAAACGGCACCATATTCGGAAGCCTCTACCCGGTGAATGCTTTTGTCTTCATGCATCCTCAACATATTTTCACCCTGATACAGAAACAATAAACCTTCTTCTGTTCTGTAATTCAAAGGATTGGAAATATAATCATACAATTGGGCTGACAGACCATTCTCAAAACCGAACAATTGATACCCTTCATTTTTTTGAACCGATAAAAATCCATTTTCCAGATAGTGAATCTGCTTAATTTCCGGTTGGGGAGTGATTAACCAATTTCCATTACCTGCATCAAAAAGTCCTGATCCTGCATTGGTTTCCAGGATAAAGATATTTTTATATCCGGCATTGGACTGTGCTTTTATTTTACTAACAGATTCATTTTCCAGCAGAAACTGATCTTTTAAAGCATGATAGATCTTCCAGCTTTTGTCTTTACGAACAGCAAGAGTTTCATAATTATCAATTAAGATCATCTGATCTGCTTCGTCTATAATGAGGCGGCCTTTCTCGTCAATCAATCTGCCCTTCTTGTCAAATTTGTTCTGCTTGACCCAGAAACAGGTACTTGCTTTTGAGATGCTGCCTTCTAAAAAGTCTCCGAGATAGTTTCCTTCTTTTGTATAATATTTTCGTTTTCCGGTACCTTTTTGTCTGGTGAAAAATAATTCAGGGAAATAATCATATTCATATGGATTTTCGCTTTCAATAGGGATAATCAGTATGTTTTCATCGTTGTAAACTCCGAATTTTCCATCTTTTTCTACCAAAAGAAATCCATAGGCTGCTCTTTCAATGGCATCGTATTCCGCAGGAATCATCCAGGTGTTTGAATAGATTTTTAAAATCCCTGATTTGCCATTCACCTTTACTTCACCTAAAGGTTCCTGCCCAAAATCGAATACGTCAAAAGCATCTTCATATACCGGAGAAACCCATTCTTTTCCGTCACTTTGCAGGTAACCAAAAAAAGCACCTTTTTGAATTACCGATATATTGTAGTAATCATCGGCTTCAAAAATATCATCATAAACTGCCGGAGCTAAAATACCCCCTTTTGCATCTTTAAGGCCAAACTTCCCGTTCTCTTCAAATACAGAAGATGCCGCTTTTTTATAGGCAAGCTCTTCAAAATATCCTAATCCGTAATTAACCCAGTCGGTTTGTAAAATTTCAAGAAATGAGGAATATCCTGTCTGTGAAAACAAGGGATCCAGCAGCGAAAGGTTACGGGCTTTAACAGCCTTTTTATACAGCTTGCTTTTTTGCTGAATTTCTACCAGCCATTCCTTTGCCTGTACCGTATGTTCTTCTTCGTTCATATTGAAAACATCTGTTGCATTCAATACAAAAGTGTCGTAAGGTAAAGCTTCCAGAAACTCGAACATTTTATTAACGGGTTCGTAATAAGCCTTCTTGTAATGCAGCTGATAAGAATCTGCCAGCAGATTAAAAAAATAACGCAACTGAACAATTCCCTGATTTTTATCTGAGAAAAATTCAACGCCTTCCACTTTGATGTCTTCTGTGAACAGAGGATACAGCAGTAATGGAATTTCATAGTTCCACTCGCCAAGATAGGTATCGAATGTCTGATTTAATTTCTGATCGTAGTTGTATAAATAAATCCGGTGTGCCATTCGTCAAATTTTATAATGTCGGAAAGCATTACAGCATTCCCTGTTACCTGAGGTTACCTCCAGAGTAGCTGCATAATTCCAAGATACGCATCAATATTACTTTTACAGCTTCTTCCTCACTCCATTGTATCTGGCTAGTGTTTTTACCCATAGTTTTTTAGTGTTTATTCGAAATAAGAATTTATCGTTGAATCGGGGTGTGAAAAAGAAAGCTGTAAAAGTTATAAATTATTGTTTATCAGTGAGATATTTAACCTTTTTATCTTTATTATATTTTAGGCCAAAGATAAAAATAGAGACAGTATAAAAACATCCCTGATATCAGTGGTTTTTAGTTTACTCCGTTTCATGAGACACTGCATCGCATCTTCTTTATGGCCTATAGGTTTCGGCCTGTTCAAATAAGATCATGTAACAATAAAATGCAGTTAAAACTACTCCAATAAGGCCGGAAATAAGAAATATAAGAAGGTAATACACGGCTTTTTTATCTTTCTTTTGTATAAAATTGATAATGAAAGTAATCAGCGTGCACAGGAATCCTGCTCCAAAAAATATAATTAAGACAGCAAAAAATAAAGCTCTTTCCAGGTGTAGGTCTGCGGATGAAAGCATAACAGTTTAAATTTACAGGTTAACAATAAGTTCAGCAGGTTTGACTGAAAATAGTAATGATCAAGCCTACCTGAATTGTATGTTTCATATTCATCGTCAATATTAGAGAGAACCGTCAAATACTGCAATCCCGATTATCAGGTATATTTTGTGCTGCCTTACTTTTTTGAGTGTTTTCTTCGTAACAAAAACATTTTCAACCTATTTACTCTTTGAAGAGTATTACCTATACATTATTATTGTTAACAAATTTTTAAACAATTATTATCTTAGATCAAGATATTCTAAAGATTTTCTATCTAAATTTGTGATATAAAAAATCAAACACACTATTTATTAATATTAAAAAAAGAAACAATGAGCACACTTACATTAAAAGACGGAACAGAAATTTATTACAAAGATTGGGGGAAAGGACAACCGGTTTTCTTTCACCACGGATGGCCATTATCGAGTGATGACTGGGATGCCCAAATGTTCTTCTTTCTGGAACAGGGTTATAGAGTAATTGCTCATGACAGAAGAGGACACGGAAGATCTGAACAGACACCTTACGGACATGATATGGATACTTATGCATCTGACGTAGCAGAAATTGTTAAAGCTTTGGATTTGAAGGATGTAATCCACGTAGGACATTCTACAGGCGGTGGTGAAGTAATCCGATATGTAGCAAAGCATGGTAACGGAAGAGTGGCAAAAGCCGTTCTGGTAAGTGCAGTGACACCAATTATGGTTCAGAATGAGAATAACCCGAATGGAGTTCCTATTTCCGTTTTTGATGATATCCGAAACAATACGGCAAAACACAGACAGCAATTCTTCATCGATATTACCTTCCCTTTTTATGGGTACAACAGAGAAGGAGCCAAAGTTTCAGAAGGAATCCAGAGAAACTGGTGGAGACAAGGTATGAATGGTTCTATCAAAGCACATTATGACTGTGTGAAAGCATTCTCTGAGACAGATTTCACTGAAGATCTTAAAAGTGTAGATGTTCCTGTATTGGTAATGCACGGTGAGGATGATCAGATTGTACCTTTTGAAACCACAGGCAAGGTAGCTGCTACCCTTCTTAAAAACGGGAAACTGATTTCCTATCCCGGATTCCCGCACGGAATGCCAACTACAGAGGCTGAAACCATTAACAGAGATCTTCTGGAGTTTTTTAAATCCTAAATTTTTATACATACCATATCAATTCTGGTAAAAAAATCATTAATATAAGGCAGACCTGTTGTTATGCAGGTTTGCCTTTAAAATTTAAGGTATCCTGCTTTCTATGATGTAGATTAAAAAAACTTTCACGGATCACTTTTTTTTCGTAATTTTGCAAACTATTATTCCTAATGTCTTTAGGAGTAGCCAAAACAGATATTGATAACAAAAACAATAAAAAAGCAAAACAATGCCAAAATTAAAAACGAAATCAGGTGCTAAGAAACGTTTTGCTCTTACCGGAACAGGTAAGATCAAAAGAAAAAACGCTTACAAAAGCCACATCTTAACTAAGAAAGAAACTAAGCAGAAGAGAAATCTTACGTCTACTTCTTACGTAGCTAAAGTGGATGAGAAAAGCGTTCAACGTCAATTAGCAATTAAGTAGTTTTTATAAATCTATATTCGGTTTATAAGAATTCAAACAAATTCACAATTTTAACCCTGAAACGGTGCAAATAAGAGCAATAACACTGCCGCCCTTTTCAAAAAAACAATTTAAATTATGCCAAGATCAGTAAATGCCGTAGCTTCAAGAGCTCGCAGAAAGAAAATTTTTAAGCACGCTAAAGGTTATTTCGGAAGAAGAAAGAACGTTTGGACTGTAGCTAAAAACGCGGTAGAAAAAGCAATGCAATATGCTTACCGTGGTAGAAAAGAGAAAAAGAGAAATTTCAGAGCACTTTGGATCACTCGTATCAACGCGGGAACTAGAGAGCACGGAATGTCTTACTCTCAATTTATGGGAGCTCTTAAAAAGAACAACATCGAACTTAACAGAAAAGTTTTAGCAGATTTAGCAATGAATCACCCTGAAGCTTTCAAAGCTGTTGTAGATCAAGTAAAATAATGTAGAATAGATTTTGTTATCAATATAAGTCCCGGGTTTTCCCGGGATTTTTTTGTTATATACTTTTCAATTTCTTATATGGTAAATTCCATTCTAATTACCATAACAACAGTAAACTTTATGAGTTAGAATTCACAAAAGATGAATTTATCATTAAACATATTCAATAATAAAGAAAAATTTACCTAAATTTTATTTATTTAGCGAATTTTAATCTAACACAATAATAAATTTAATAAAAAGATAAATTATTATTGATAAATCAAACAAACCAACACTATTCAAGTTAATAATCAACAATAAATGATGATTTATTGCTATATTAGCAATCTCTAAAGAAAGTATCAAAAATGAAAAAAGTTGCAGCTTTTTTGCTCACATCCATTGCACTGCAGAATATAAGTGCACAAAGTTTTATTCAAGCTTATAAGGACAGAGCAGATATGGTTACCCAAACCAATATTAGTACAAACCTTCAGGAATTTGCAGGTTTTGGAATTAAAAAAACTGGCACAACAGCCAATAACAATGCTTTTGACTGGCTTAAAAACAAATATCTGTCCTACGGATATACAGCAACTAACATGTCCGAAGATTCTTTTACTTACGGAAGCAACACTTCAAAAAATTTAATTATTACCAAAACGGGAACAGTCTACCCTAACAAATATGTTATTATCTGTGGGCATTATGATACAATTGTAGGCCCTGGAGTAAGTGACAACGGAAGCGGAACTTCCATTATTCTTGAAGCAGCAAGAATATTGAAAAATGTTCCAACAGAATACTCTATCAAGTTTATTCATTTTTCCGGGGAAGAACAGGGGCTTGTGGGAAGTAACCATTATGTAAATAATGTAGCTTATCAGAATGGCAGTCAGGTTTTGGATATAAAACTGGTTTTAAATATTGACCAGGTAGGTGGGCTTATTGGAAATAATAACAATACGATTACCTGCGAAAGAGATACTGGTGGAGTGTCTTCCAACAATGCAGCCTCTACTGCTGTAACACAGGAACTGATGAACTGTACTACCCTTTACTCTCCTCTTCAGACGAATCTTTCGTATGCTTACAGCTCCGATTATATGCCTTTTGAGGCGAAAGGATACACCATTACCGGGTTCTACGAATATCTGAGAAGTGAAAACGAACATACAGTAAGTGATACTTTTGCCAACCTGGATCCTGTATATGTCTTCAATGTAGGAAAAGCAGCTGTGGGAGCTTTACAGCACTTTGCCGTTGCCTCTACAACCAGCAATCTTTTAAGCACTAAAGATACAGCACAACACTCAACAGAAGCCATCAGGTTTTATCCTAATCCGGCTAAAGATCTTGTGACTGTGGAATTTCAGGAAAAAGTAAAACAATTCAAAGTTGAAGTCAACGACATGTCAGGAAATACTGTGTTATCGCTTGAAAACCAGGACAAAATAAATACTTCAGGATTAACAAACGGAGTCTACACCTTTACCATTAAAACCGATAAAGGAAATACTACAAAAAAAATAATCATTAATAAATAATGTCAGGTGGAATATTCTGAATCTGTTTTACATTTAGGAATATTCAGCATTACTTTCATAGAATGAAGAAAATCACTACTTTTTTATTGGCTTCTGTTGCTTTTCAAAGTATTGGAGCTCAAAGTTTCATTCAGGCTTATCAGGACAGGGCGGATATGGTAAATCAAACCAATATTACAACTTACCTTCAGGAATTTGCTAATTTAGGGGTAAAAACTACTGGGTCAGCTGCTAATGCCAACGCCCTGACGTGGCTCAAAAACAAATATCTTTCTTACGGATATACAGCCAGCCAGATTGTAGAAGACCCTTTTACAGCAGGGAGCTATAATTCTAAAAACCTTGTTATTACCAAGACAGGAACTGTATACCCCAATAAATACGTAATCATTTGCGGACATTTCGACAGTATTACCGGCCTGGGAATCAATGATAACGGAAGCGGAACTTCTATTATTCTTGAAGCAGCAAGGATTCTGAAAGATGTTCCGACTGAATATTCTATAAAATTCATTCATTTTTCCGGGGAAGAGCAAGGACTTCTGGGAAGTAAGCATTATGTCAACAATGTGGCTTACCAAAGTGGTGTTCGTGTCCTGGATATTAAACTTGTTTTTAATCTGGATCAGGTAGGCGGTGTGATGGGAAATAACAACAATACTGTTTACTGTGATGAAGATCAAGGCGGACTTTCTTCCAATAATGCCGCTTCGGCTGCTGTAACTCAGGAACTGAGAAACTGCACAGCACTCTACTCTCCTCTTCTGACTGCTGTAGATCCCGCTGCTGATACAGATTACATCCCTTTTGAACAGAAAGGCGAAGTGATTACAGGTTTCTTTGAAAGAATAAGAAGCACCTATCCGCATACAGTGAATGATACTTTTGCCAATACAGATCCTGTATACATTTACAAGATAGGAAAAGCGTCTGTGGGAGCACTGCAGCATTTCGCCGTTGCTACCGGAACATTGGGAACGCATGAAACCGCTGTAAAAAACACACTGGAAAGTGTAAAAATCTATCCAAATCCTGCCAAAGATGTCATCAATATTGAACTTCCGGATTCCGGAATTAAAAATTTCACTTTTGAAATCACGGATTTTCAGGGGCGTTTCATTTTCAGAAGAAACAATGAAACAAGAATTAATGCTTCAGGACTTAAGAACGGAGCTTATATCGGAATTTTAAAAATTGGAGATCAAAAGGTTGTCAGAAAAGTGATGATTGAAAGATAATACAATAATGCAAGCCTCTATTTGTAAATAAAACCTTTGAATAGTTTCAGAGGTTTTTATTTTTATACCAGATCCATATTACAGTATTTACAAAACATTCGCAATAATCAATATGATATTCATAGTAAATATTCTTTTATTTTAAAATATTAAACACTTTATTGTGATTTATTTACTACATTCGTGTTACCAAAATAATATTATTTATATGAAAAAAATCACAACACTTTTATGCTCTGCATTGATGATGCAGAGTGTTGCGGCTCAAACTTTTATTCAGGCTTACAAAGACAGAGCTGACCTGGTAACACAAACCAACATCACCAACAATCTCCAGGAATTCAGTAATTTAGGCGTAAAAACCACAGGTTCAGTAGCGAATACGAATACCCTGAACTGGATTAAAAACAAGTATCTTTCTTACGGCTATACTGCGAGCCAGATAGAAGAAAGTCCTTTTACCTTTGGAAGTACCAGTTCCAAAAATTTAATCATCACCAAAACAGGAACGCTGTATCCTAACAAGTATGTCATTATATGTGGGCATTTCGATACCATTTATGGCCCTGGAGTGAATGATAACGGCAGCGGAACGTCTATTATTCTTGAAGCAGCAAGGATTCTGAAAAACGTTCCTACTGAATATTCTATAAAGTTCATCCATTTTTCAGGTGAAGAACAGGGATTAAAAGGAAGCAGCCATTATGTGAACAACGTAGTATATCAGGGAGGTGTCCGCAAATTGGATATCAAACTGGTCTTCAATCTGGATCAGGTAGGCGGAGTGAAAGGAAATAACAATACAACCGTATATTGTGATGAAGACCAGGGAGGTGTTTCCAGTAACAATGCAGCTTCTGCTGCTGTCACTCAACAACTAAGAAATTGTACAGCACTCTACTCTCCTCTTCTGACTGCTGTAGATCCGGCAGCTGATACGGATTATATTCCTTTCGAACAGAAAGGTGAAGTGATTACCGGATTTTTTGAAAGGATAAGAAGCACTTACCCTCACAGCTCTAAGGATACTTTCACCAATATGGATCCTGTTTATGTATACAAGATCGGAAAAGCAACCGTGGGTGCCTTACAACATTTTGCAGCAGCATCAACTACCATGAGCAAACCTGCTTCAAAAAATTCACTGGAAGCTGTAAAGATCTACCCTAATCCAGCCAATAATATGATTAATATTGACTTACCGGATTCTAAGGGAGTGGATTTCAGCTTTGAAATCAGCAATTCTTTGGGAAGGTCACTTTTGAAAGTCAATAACGAAAGAAAGGTTAATGTTTCATCCCTTCAGAACGGAGTCTATGTTGGAGTTTTGAAAGTGGGCGAAGAAACCCTTGTCAAGAATATTATGATTGAAAGATAAGAAATCAATTCATTGATAATAAAAAAACAGCAGGGGTATTCTATTCCTGCTGTTTTGTTTTAGAAGAGCGTGTTTAAATATTTTTATTTCAAACAGTTATTTTTTAATGCGAGTCCTTTTATTTTAGAAATAATAGCTTGTTCATTAATAAAACCATTTTTGATATCTGCTAATAATTCTTCCAGAGTTATTTTATATACATCCGCTTCATTAAATGACAAAAACCGTATAATTTCTTCTAAGGCTTTATCAAAATCTTTAAGTCCACAATAGGACAGATATTTTATCTGAGATGCTAATTCATTGTGCTTGTCTCTTTGTAATAAATTATCCGCAATATCAATAGCCCATTGATATTCTCCTAGTTTATACCAGCAGTTTGACATGAATAATAGTCTGTAGCTTTCAGATTTTGTAGATAACTTGCTGATATTCTGCAAAATTTCTACAGCGGGCATATATTGCCCGTTATCCATTAAATTCTTAGCTTTCTGTAACCCATCAATCATATCTGAAAGTTTATTTTCTATGATCTTAAAATAACGCTTTTCATTTACCGAAAGAATCTTGTCTTACAATCAAAAAGCGAGTCAATTTTATTGATCTCTGCCTTTAAGAATCTCTTCAATCTCCTCCATTGAAAATCCTTTGGCTTTCAATAAAATTAAAAAGTGATACAACAGATCTGCAGCTTCATTTTTAAAGAGATCATCATTATTGTCTTTTGCTTCTATAACTAGTTCTACGGCTTCCTCGCCTACTTTTTGAGCCATTTTATTGATTCCTCTCTGATATAATGAGTAAGTATATGAGTCTTCAGCCTTTGTATCTATTCTCTGAGAGATTTTTTCTTCCAGTTCATATAGAAATCCTTTGGGACTCTTTTCCCCGAAACAACTAAAACTGCCTGTATGGCAAACCACATTTTTCGGAACGGCTTTAATTAAAATGGTGTCCTGATCGCAGTCGATATCAATACTTTTTACAGTTAAAAAATTACCCGATTCCTCACCTTTTGTCCAGAGTCTGTTTTTGGAACGGCTGAAAAAAGTAACAATTCCTTCTTTTTTTGTTTTCTCAAAAGCTTCCTCATTCATGTAGCCTAGCATCAAAACCTGCAGCGTTCTGTTATCCTGAATGACTACCGGAACAAGCCCGTTATCTTTACTAAAATCTATTTTCATCGTACTTCAATTTTTTGAGTTTTTAACTGTTGTTTCAAATCCTGAATTCCTATTTCATTAAAGTGGAAAATACTGGCTGCCAATCCTCCTGTAGCTTTTGTTTCATTAAATACTTTAACAAAATGATCTACAGCACCAGCTCCCCCAGAAGCAATCACGGGAATGGTAATACTATCTGAAACCAGTTTTGTAATGCGAAGATCAAAGCCATTTTTTGTACCATCTCCATCCATTGAAGTTAGCAGAATTTCTCCTGCTCCAAGGGATTCTGCTTGTTTTGCCCATTCCAGTGTAGAAAGTTCAGTAGCTTCTCTTCCTCCTTTGATATGCACCAGATCTTTGTCGCCTACTTGCCTTGTATCAATAGCAACCACTATACACTGGCTCCCAAATTCTTTAGCCAGATCAGAGATAAGGGACGGATTTTTAACCGCGGAAGAATTGATACTGATTTTGTCTGCCCCGGCTTCCAAAAGCTTTCTTACATCTTCCACAGACGAAATTCCGCCTCCTACCGTAAATGGAATACTGAGCTCTTTGGCAATTTCTTTTACAAGTTCTACAAAAGTCTTCCTGTTTTCAATAGTTGCCGTAATATCAAGGAAAACAAGCTCATCAGCTCCTTCCCGCTCATATTTTTTGGCAAGTTCTACAGGATCCCCTGCATTTTTAAGATCTTCAAAGTTGACTCCCTTTACAGTTGCTCCATCTTTGATATCCAGACATGGAATAATTCTTTTCTTAAGCATTTTCAATAAAATTTTGAAGTTGTTGTAAACTTATTTTTCCCTCATAAATTGCTTTTCCAATGATTGTTCCCGAACAGCCGACATCCTTCATCTTATAGACATCAGCAATACTTGAAATACCGCCGCTTGCTACCAGCTGAACAGATGTTTTATATAAAATTTCAATATAAAGACCTGTTGAAGGACCTTCCAGCATACCGTCTTTTGCAATATCAGTACAAATAGTGGTCTGTATTCCTTTTTCCTGGTACTGAAGGATGAAATCGATGATATCATTGTCACTTTCTTCGAGCCATCCCGAGGTTTTAATCTTTCTGTTATCACAGTCTGCTCCCAGAATAATTTTCTCACCATACTTTTGAATCATTTCATAGCAGAATTCAGGATTTTGCACTGCAATACTTCCTAAAGTGATCTGTTTTGCACCGGAATTAAAGGCTGTTTCAATATCCTCCTGAGTCTTTAATCCTCCTCCAAAGTCGATATGCAACGAAGTGGCATGAGCAATATTTTCCAGAACCTTCTGATTCACGATATGCTTTGATTTTGCCCCGTCAAGATCTACCAGGTGAAGAAACTGAATACCAAAACTTTCAAACTCTTTGGCCATTTCTACAGGGTCTTCATTGTATATTTTCTTTGTATTGTAATCTCCTTTTGATAAACGGACACATTTACCGTCGATAATATCAATAGCCGGAATTATCTTCATCATTATAAATTTATAAAGTTCTTAACGATCTGATTCCCTACCATTCCCGATTTTTCCGGGTGAAACTGTACTGCATAGAAATTGTCTTTCTGCAATGAAGCACTGAATGGCAGGATATAATCACAAACCGATGTTGTATAGTCTGACAGTTCACAATAATAGCTGTGAACAAAATACACATCACTACTCTTTTCTATTCCTGAAAACAGTGGCGAAGTCTGCCCGGAAACGGTATTCCAGCCCATATGCGGAACAATATCCTTTGCTGGAAACTTTCTGACATTGATATCAAAAATCCCCATTCCTTCGGTATCTCCTTCTTCATTTTCTCCACACATCAACTGCATGCCTAGGCATATTCCTAAAACCGGCTGTATAAGACCAGGAATCAACAGATCAAGCTCTTTTTCCTTCAGCAGTTTCATGGTTGATGAAGCCTCTCCCACGCCCGGAAAGATCACTTTGTCAGCTTTTAAAATCTGTTCGGGATCATCGGTGACCACGGAATCAACATTCAGTCTGTTGAGGGCATTCTGAACGGAATTTACATTTCCTCCGTTGTATTTTATTATAGCGATCATATTTATAAACTTCCTTTTGTAGAAGGTAAACTGTAGTTAGCATCCGATTGGTTCACTGCCATTTTAACGGCTTTTGCAAAGGCTTTAAAAATGGATTCAATTTTATGGTGTTCGTTATCTCCTTCTGCTTTGATGTTCAGATTGGACTTTGAAGCATCGGTGAAGGATTTAAAGAAGTGAAAAAACATTTCCGTAGGCATGTCTCCTATTTTTTCTCTTTTAAACGGAGCATCCCATACCAGCCACGGTCTTCCGCCGAAATCGATAGCCACCTGAGAAAGACAGTCATCCATCGGAAGCAGAAAACCATATCGCTCAATACCTTTTTTCTTTCCTAAGGCTTTTAAAATAGCTTCTCCCAGCACAATTCCGGTATCTTCTATCGTGTGGTGTTCATCTACGGCAAGATCACCGTTCACTTTAATCGTAAGATCCATATTTCCGTGTCTGGCAATCTGGTCCAGCATGTGATCAAAAAATTTAAGCCCGGTTGAAATATCTGATTTTCCGTTTCCATCAAGATTGACCGTAATTTCTATGTCTGTTTCATTGGTTTTTCTGGATACTTTAGCCTTTCTCATTCCTGATTTTAAAAACTGATAGATCTCCGACCATTTTAAAGTAGATAGCTCCGCTTCGCTATTTAAGTTTTTGTTAAGATAAATAGCTTTAGTACCTAGATTTTTAGCAAGTTGAACATCGGTATTTCGATCACCAATTACATAGGAATTTTCAAGGTCGTAATTCCCATAAATATATTTTCCGAGCATTCCAACTCCGGGTTTTCTGGTGGGAAGATTTTGGGATTCAAAGCTTCTGTCAATCAAAATATCACTGAAAGTTATCCCTTCATTTTCAAATGCCTGCAACATTTTCTCATGAGGTTTTATGAAATCGTCTTCAGGAAAACTCTCAGTTCCCAATCCATCCTGATTGGTGACCATTACCAATTCATAATCTAATTCATTGACAATTTTTGCAAGATTTTGAAAAACTCCCGGATAAAACTCAAGCTTTTCCAGAGAATCAACCTGAAAATCTGCAGGCGGTTCGATAATAAGCGTTCCGTCGCGGTCTATAAAGAGTACTTTTTTCATTGTTAGATACTTTTTAAAAGATTAATTAATTTTTCATTTTCGGCACGGTTTCCCACATTAATCCTGATACATCCCGGAATGGCCGGATCTCTTCTGCTGGTTAAAACTTCCTCTTCCAGCATTTTTGCATAGACATTATCAACATTTTCCATTCTGATCAGAAAGAAATTGGCATCTGTTGAAAAGACTTCGGAAATACATTGAATTCCTTCAAACTGCTGTTTAAGCCATGTTCTTTCTTCCAGAATACGACTTACGTTCTCCTGAAGTCTGTTTTCTTCCGCGAGAGTCTTTAAAATCAATTCCTGGCTCAAAACATTCACATTATAAGGTGCTTTTACCGTATTAATAAGACTGATAATTTCTTCAGATGCATATGCCATACCTACTCTTGCTCCGGCAATTCCCCATGCTTTAGAGAAGGTTTGCAGCACAATCAGGTTAGAATATTTTTCCAACAACTCAAGACTTGATTTTTTACCAGAGAATTCGATATACGCTTCATCTACCACTACAATTCCGCTGAAATTCTGAATATAAAATTCAATATCATCCACACTGTTTCCGGTAGGGTTATTAGGAGAACATAAAAAGAAAATTTTCAGTGAAGAATCATCTGCCACCTTTAAGAAATTATCTTTTACGATTTCAAAGTTTTCATCCAGATCCAGTTTCAGAATTTTATTTTCATTGATGGCTGCATAGAAACCGTACATCGCAAAGGACGGATTCATCATCAGAATGGCATCTTTTTTAGGCTCGCAAAAAATTTTAATGATAAGATCTATCAGCTCATCACTTCCATTTCCTATGGCGATCTGTGAAGGTGCAACTTTTTTAATCCCTGCAAGCTTGCTTTTAAGCTTTTTCTGGGTAGAATCAGGGTAACGGTTGCATTCTCCAAAAGGGCTTTCATTCGCATCCAGCATTACCGGAGCATTAAATTCATTGTGATCCCTGAAACTGATATATGGCTGTAATTGTAATATATTTTCTCTTACGAGTGTTTTGATACTGTTATTTTTCATTGTATTGTTTATCTAAATCTATTTTAAACCGTTAAGTCCAGGACCTTTATTTTCAAATGGTTTTATGGTTTTGGATTTTTCAACATTTATCATTTTAATCTTATTGATACTGCATTTTTGTGAGCAAACAAACCTTCTGCTTCTGCCATGAGTTCTATGGTTTTTCCCAAATTCTGAAGTCCTTCTTTTGAAAGTTGCTGGAATGTTATTTTCTTCACAAAGCTATCCAGGGATACTCCGCTGTAGTTTTTTGCATAACCATTGGTAGGAAGCGTGTGGTTGGTTCCACTGGCGTAGTCGCCCGCGCTCTCGCAAGAGTAGTTTCCAAGAAAAACCGAACCTGCATTCTCAATCAGCGGAATGTATTTTTCAAAATCAACGATAGCCAAAATAAGGTGTTCAGGAGCATAAAGGTTGCTGAACTCAAGAGCCTCTTTCAGCGTATTGATCAAAATAAAAGAGCTGTTTTCCAAAGCCTGAGCCGCAAATTCATTTCTCGGCAAGTCTATGATCTGACGTTCAATAGCCTTAACCGTCTCTTCAAATACTTTAATATCTGTAGAGATAAAAACCACCTGACTGTCACTGCCGTGTTCTGCCTGTGAAAGAAGATCGGCAGCGCAAAAATCAGGAACAGCCTGCTCATCAGCTATGACAAGAACTTCACTCGGACCGGCTGGCATATCAATGGCAACTCCATACCGTTGTGCATATTCTTTTGCCGCTACCACGAACTGATTTCCAGGACCAAAAATTTTATTAACTGCAGGAATAGTCTCTGTCCCAAAAGTCATCGCTGCAACAGCCTGCGCCCCACCTGTTTTAAAGATTTTCGAAACTCCGCAAAGTTTTGCGGCATACAAAATTGCGGGATTGATATTTCCGTTTTTATCCGGTGGTGTGCAAAGAACAATCTCTTTACAACCTGCAAGATTGGCAGGAACCGCAAGCATCAATACGGTAGAAAATAACGGAGCTGTTCCTCCCGGAATATAAATCCCTACTTTTTCTACTGCACGATTTTCACGCCAGCAAACCACTCCTTTCACTGTCTCAACTTTCTGAATTTCCTGCTTTTGAGAAGCGTGAAATTTAGAAATATTTTCTTTAGCCTGTTGGATAGCCTGTTTCAGTTCATTACTAATCTGTTTTTCTGCGTTTTCAATTTCTTCTTCGGTCACAGAAATGCTTTGAGTGTCTGCTTTATCAAATTTTTTATTGAATTCTCTTAAAGCTTTATCTCCGTTTTTTTCAACTTCTGCAAAAATGTCTGTGATAAGTCCTGAGATTTCTTTCTGTTCCAAAACGGGACGTTTTACTAAGTCTTTCCAGCTGTCTGTTATGGGATATCTATATATTTTCATTGTATTATTTTTAATTGTTTTTTACGCAAAGGCGCAAAGTTTTTAATTCATATATCTTTTTTAAGACGCAAGAAAATCTTAGATTTTCAGCAAGTATGTGAGTATTAAATAGTATTCAATTTTATCGCAGATAAAATCTTTGCGTCTTAAAACAGTCTTAATTTTTATTCTATTGCGTCTTTGCATCGGCCAACATTAAACATTCTTATTTTTTTTAAATAACCATTTTATCAATTGGAATGATTAAGATATCCTGAGCACCATTTTCTTTCAGTTCATCAATCACTTCCCAGAAACGCTCTTCATCAATCACAGAATGAATACTGCTCCAGCCTTCTTCTGCAAGTGGAATCACCGTAGGACTTTTCAATACGGGAAGAACGCCGGCAACTTTCTGTATTTTTTCGTTGGGAACATTCATCAGAATGTATTTTGAATTTTTTGCTTTTAAAACTGCTTTGATTCTGAATACAAATTTTTCAAGAATGGCTTCTTTTTCAGCTGATAATTGAGGCGTTTGAGCCAAAACTGCCTCCGATTTTAGCAAAGTAACCGTTTCTCTTAATCCGTTTTTGAATAAGGTGCTTCCTGAGCTTACAATATCACATATTCCGTCTGCCAGACCGATATTAGGTGCTATTTCTACAGAACCGGAAATCACGTGAATATCTGATACAATTCCCTGGTTTTCTAAAAAGTTTTTCAGAGTGTTAGGATAAGAGGTAGCAATTTTTTTACCCTGGAAATAAGAGATTTCATCGCTTTCTACTTCTTTGGGAACAGCTAATGAAACACGGCATTTTGAAAAGCCAAGTTGCTGGATCGTTTTAATGTTTTTACCTTTTTCAACCAGAAGATTTTCGCCAAGAATGGCTACATCCACCACTCCGTCTTCGAGGTATTGCGGGATGTCTGAGTTCCGGAGATACATGATTTCCATCGGAAAGTTATCTACTGAAACTTTGAGTTGGTCTTTACCGTTGTTGACGAAGATTCCGCAGTCTTTGAGAAGCTGAAGAGATTCTTCGTAAAGCCGGCCGCTTTTTTGGATTGCAATTTTTAATTTACTCATTTTGCCTTTTTTGGGTCCGAGCAAATAAAAACTGATCTGTTGAAATTTCTGATGAGAATTCAGGAAACAAAAAAACCGTCTATTTACTCAGACGGTTTTAATTATTTTTGATTTTAGCACATACTTATATCAATCAATTCCGTCTAGCAGAGATGATGATGATAATGATGTAATGCTAAAAATGTTGGTTTCATTGTATTGAATTATGATGCAAATGTAGGATTTATTTTTAAAATGCAAAGTTTTTTCAAATAATTTTTTGATAAAAATTCATCAACTCTTTTGCAATGGATTGGTCATTAAACTTCTGAACAAACTCGAAACCCTTTTCCTCACGGCGTTTTCGCTCGGATTCATTTTCCCAGAGAAATTTTAATTTGGCTCGGATATCAAGATCGTTCTCAGGATTCACATACACAGAGTCTTTTCCACCTGCTTCAGGCAGACAACTGGTATTGCTGGTAACAACAACAGTTTTCGAGAAAAGTGCCTCAATGACAGGGATTCCAAAGCCTTCAAAGAAGCTAGGATAAACAAAAATATCTGCCAGTTTATAGAGACAGGCCAGCTCATCCATAGAAACGCCCTCAAGGAAAAGCACCTGTTTTTCCATTTTGTTTCTTTTCAGAAAGCGTTCTATTTTCTGATAGTATCCGGTTTTTCGTCCCACCACAACCAATGGAATTTCTGTACCGTTGATCGCTTTTACAACATTCAAAAGGTTTTTACGGTCTTCGATAGTGCCTACATTCAGTACAAATCTTTCGGGAAGCTTAAATTTCTCTTTGACAGCCTTCATTAATTCCGGAGACTGCTGTTCTTTAAAAGCATGATGACATCCCTGATAAATAACTTCAATCTTAGTCTCAGGAACTTTTAAATACTGAATAATATCTTTTTTGGTCTGTTCTGAAATCGCAATGATTTTGTCAGCCGTATCAGCGGCTTTTTTGAATTTCCAGAAATGAATTTTCCTGTCAAAAAAAGAATAATACTGCGGATATCTTACAAAAATCAGATCATGGATGGTAACCACCTTTTTAATAGGCTTTGGATCCCATTTGAGTGGAAGTTCACCTGATAATCCATGAAAAATATCTGCGCCCTGCTTCTGGGCATCTTTACCCATTTTCAGCTGACGTGAAAAGTTTCCTTTTGAGGTTTCAATAAAGTGAACATTCGGGCGTTCCAGAATATCTTTCCCTCTCTCGGACTTATTTTTGTTTAATAACAGATATTCATTCTCCGGTTCATATTCGGAAAGGATTCTTACAAGATTTCTCGAATAGTTTCCCAGGCCGGATGTATTGTGGAAAAACCGTTTGGCATCAAAGGCAATCTTCATCGTTGGATCTGTTTTTGAAATTCCTGAAATGTTCCGAATGTATGTCCTTTTTCTTTCAACCATCCTACAAACGAGTCAAATCTTTCCACCATATCTTTTCCTGAGTTTTTTACCGTAAATCCAGGAAGTTTAAAGGTATCATCTTTAATTTCTGCAAATTCCCAAGGATGGAAATAAATGTTCAGATATTGATCTTTTTTCAAACAATCCGAAGCCAGTTTTTTGTAGAAAAACAAAGGGAAATTGTGAAAGCTTAACCAAAACAAAGGAATCCTGAAGTTAGGAGAAACCGAAGCCGGAATCTGAGTCACATTTCCTTCTTTGAAATAGGTTCTGGATACTTTTAAATTATTATATCTTCCCGGCAAAAATGTAGGGTTGATGGAGGAATTGTATGCGTATCCTGCTTCTTCCACTGCTTTTTCATCTACCGGCATCATTCTCGGCATTCTTAATCCGGTCACTTTTGTGGAAAATAACTCTTCCAGCCTTTCTCTTGATTCTTTCAGGTGTTTGTCTTCAAATTCTGAATGAAACCACGTGTGAGAGGCCAGCTCATGCCCCTCATTCAATAACCTTTCGATAAGGTGTTTGCTATTTTCTGCAAAAACTACTGTGGAAAAAAAAGTAGCTTTAGCATTATGTTTTTTAAGAATATCGAGAATTCTCTCTAATCCTGTCTGTGAAATTGAAATCTGCTTTTCAAAGGGAATTTCACCCTTATATTCCAATGGCATATCAAATTCTTCAATGTCAAAACTCAATAAAACCATTCTAAAAATTTTTGTTTTTAATAATATAATTTGGTCTGTCTTTCACCTGTTTGAATATTTTACCTAAATAAATTCCCATGATTCCGAGGATGATCAACTGAAGCCCTCCAAAGAAAACAATGGTCATAATCAAAGATGCCCAACCTGAAATTTCAGTTTTTGCAATAAATGAGTGAATAACGTATGCTCCATATCCGATTACTGAAAGTGCTGAGAATAAAAATCCCAGATAAGCTGCCAGATAAAGAGGCTTCACGCTAAAAGCCGTAATTCCGGTGAAAGCAAAAGTAAACATCTTTTTGATATTGTAACTGCTTTTCCCTGATAGTCTTTCTGCTGCAGTAAAATCGATTCCTGTTTGTTTGAAACCCATCCAGCTCGTTAATCCTCTAAGGAAGAGATCGTCTTCATTAAAGTTTCTCATGACTTCAACAGCACTCGCATCCAACAATCTGAAATCTGAGCCTCCGCCTTTTGTTAAGTTAACATCTGATAAACTTGATAAAAGCTTGTAAAATAGGTCTGATGTTTTTCTTTTAAAAAATGAAATCTCTTTGGGATACGTTCTAAAGGTAAAAACGACGTCATAACCTTCTTCCCATTTCTGAATCATTTCAGGAATAAGAGCCGGAGGATGCTGAAGATCCCCATCCATAGAAATGACTGCATTTCCGTGGGCATTGTCCATTCCTGCTTTTACAGCCGGCTGATGTCCAAAATTACGGGAAAATTCGATGAATTTTACTTCATCATACTGACTGGAAAGTTCTTCTAATTTTTGTTGAGTATTATCCCTGCTGCCATCATTCACAAATATGATTTCAAAGTCATAATTGTTCAAACCATCAAAAACTTCTTTAATTTTCTGATGGATCATGGCCACGTTTCCTTCTTCGTTATAAGCGGGAATTACAATTGAAATTTTCTTCATATGTATTAATTCAGGCTGTAATTTGTCTCAAAATCTTTAGTCAGAAGTTCATAAGTCACTCTCAACCAGATTACAATACAAGGTACGGCTTTTAACGAATATTTGATAATATAATTCTCTTTTACAAATTTCGGGAAAAGGTCCGAAGTTGAGAAACAGGTAAAAATAATAACAAAAATCAACAATCCAATGATCAATGGTGTTCTTTCTTTCTGAAGGAAAAACCAGATCAGCACTCCTACCACCGCAATAATATACGTAGGAGATTCTGAACTTGAACTGAATAATACCAAAAATAGTAATGTTGAAGCCAAAATCATCAATTGAAAAGCATAATGCTTATATTGCTTTATTCTGATGTAAGGTAAAGCAAAGAGAGGCAATCCGCCTGCTAAAAACACAAGGTTTGAAATGGATGCATCACCTAAAATTCTTCTCACAAAGCCCATTAAAGAGATATCCTGCATATTTCCAAGAACCTGATTTTCGCTATTCTTTTCTACAATAGACTGAAACCAGTCCGAGTAACACTGAATGACAAACTGCGGACTTGAATAGGCCATCGGAAGTACGAAAAATAATATAGCAATGCCAATTCCTGAAAGTATAAATTTAGTTTTGCTTTTAATAAAGAAAAACTGAGTTAATCCTACAATTCCGTAGATTTTTACAAATATTCCTATTAAAATTGCAGTTACGGATTTTACTTCTTTTCTTTCGTAAATATACACTGCAGACAACAACAAAAGACCGGTCAGCGCCACATTGAACTGCAGACTTAAAGCTGCTGTGATGTATTCCTGAAGGCAAAGCAATCCGAAAATGGCTTTCTTACTGTCTGAAAAAGGCAGTTTATAAATTCCGTAGATAAAGATGAAAGTATTGGCAATATTCCAAAGTGAGATTCCCAGCCAATCCGGCATCATGGCAAACGGCGCAATCAAAGCACTGAAAAATACACCATAATGGTTCAGATCAAAATAGAGATCGGGATAATGGATAAATAAGTTTTTCTGATGAATGGTATTAAAGAATACGTTTTTAAAAATCAGATAGTTATTGATCGCATAATCTCCTCTCAGATATTTGGAAATTGCAGTAACAACGGATATAATAAGATAAACCCCAAATATATATTTAGGGTTTAATAGTATTTTAAGAAATTTTTCTTTCAAGATTGTGGTATTAGATTAAAATATTAATCTTAAACGGCTACATTATTCTCTCTCAATGCATCATTCAGAGATGTTTTCTTGTCTGTAGATTCTTTTCTCTGACCAATGATCAGTGCACATGGAACCTGATATTCTCCTGCAGGATACTGTTTTGTATAGCTTCCAGGGATTACTACTGAACGTGCAGGAACTCTTCCTTTGATTTCAATAGGTGTATCTCCAGTAACATCGATAATTTTTGTAGAAGCAGTCAATACCACGTTAGCACCCAGTACAGCTTCTTTTTCTACGTGAACTCCTTCTACAACGATACATCTTGAACCGATAAAGCAGTCATCTTCAATGATTACGGGAGCAGCTTGTAATGGTTCCAATACCCCACCGATACCAACGCCACCGCTCAAGTGAACGTTTTTACCGATCTGTGCACAACTTCCTACTGTTGCCCAGGTATCTACCATTGTTCCGGAATCTACATAAGCACCAATGTTAACGTAAGATGGCATCATAATAACTCCTGGAGCAATGTAAGCACCTTCTCTCGCTACTGCATGTGGAACAACTCTCACCCCTTTTTCAGCATAACCTTTCTTCAAAGGCATTTTGTCATGAAATTCAAACGGGCCTACTTCAATAGTTTCCATTTTCTGGATCGGAAAATACATTACTACAGCTTTTTTCACCCATTCATTTACCTGCCATCCGTTTTCTGTAGGTTCTGCAGTACGAAGTTCCCCTTTATCAACTAAAGAAATGACTTCTCTGATCGCCTTCTGGCTGTCTTCATTCTGCAATAATTCTCTGTTGTCCCAGATATTTTCAATAGTTTGTTGTAACGACATGTTTCTTATTTAAAATTATACCGCCCAAAGATACAAAAAAGTTCAGCAAAACAGGTTGTAACATCATGCATTTAATAAAGACTCAACATGCGCCTCACCTTCTTTTTGTAGGCGATGTAAATTTCTCCATGTACTTTTAAGAGATACTCTTCTTCAAGCCTGATCTGGATCTGCATCAACATACTTCCCGTCAGTAGAAAAGCAAAAGCAATTACGGTAGGGAAAGCAAGGAAAAATCCAATAAGGCTTATGGTCATTCCCAGAAATATAGGATTTCTTGAAAACCTGAATAATCCGTGAGTTATCAGTTCTGTTTTTGCTGAGTTATCAATTCCAATCCTCCATGAGTTTTTCATTTGTAACTGGGCAATAACAACCCAAATCAATGCCATCATCATTAAACCCAACCCTGTGTATTGAATGAGATCATATTCCAGCACATTGATTTTAAAAGCAGGGAAAATGTCTTTCGGAAAAAATAAAAGAAGTATTGTATAGATAAACAAAGCAAATAGAACCAGTTTAAAATACAATCCCACAAGTCCATATGCAGAATCATCTTTGGGAAGAACATTAGGATTTTTGCCAATCTGTCTGGCTACTTTATAACTAATTCCAACAAAGGAAATGATAAAGAAGATTATGAAATATAAAGGAATAAAGAATCTGATGAAATCTGCCATATGATAATAGTTTTGGACAAATTTCATAAGTTTTGGGATGCAATGCTATTGCAATGACAAGAATATTATTGATTTGCAGAAATGCGCAATTGTAAAACCTGGCAATTCCCCTCCACCGGAGGTGTGGCAAAAATTCAGAGAATTTTTGACGGGGTGGTTAAAGAAGAAGATTATGTAAGTTTTGGCTAAAGCCCATTTCTATTGATAGAATATTTACAACACTCTTTGAGCATGAAGATAGGCCTTATTCCAGTATTTTTCATTCAGGGATGAAATGATTACGCCTTTTGAGGTAGAAGCATGAATGAATTTCACTTCTCCATCAGGGCCAATATCATGAACAATTCCCACATGGGATACTCTGCTTCCTCCGGCTGTCGCAAAAAACAACAGATCACCCGGTTTTACGTCTTTGATATCAATATTCTTTCCGGCATCGGCCTGATCAGAAGATCTTCTGGGAAGATTAAAATTATTTTCTTCAAATACTTTTACCGTAAATCCCGAACAGTCAAATCCTGAAGAAGTATTTCCTCCAAATTTATATGGTGTTCCGATATACTTTTCTGCATCTTTCAAAATATCATTGATGGACCTGGAAACACTGCCATTAAATTTTGAATCCAGTTTTCTGAGATTTTCAGCCTTCGCTACGGCTTTTGTATTTGACTTTTTGCTCGCAGAAGCACTTTTCGAGGATCCACAGGAAACCATAAAAACAGCAGCTGCCAGGGTAACCACCAACTGCTTTACTTTTATTTTTTGTTGAAATAATTCCGCTCCCATATTCTTCTGATTTATAATTAATTAACAAAATTTATCACAAATATACATTTTATAATTTAATTATGGTATAACTATACTACAACTATATTATAAATATATGTTAAAATTTTGATTTTCATTATTTATTGGTATATTTGATTTCTATTTTAAAGATATGGCAACCTATGAAAGTGTAATCAAGATCACAGGAGCAGTAGGCGATCTGGTATTTTATACTCTGAATGGCAAAAATGTGGTTCGGAAGAAAAGCGGGTTTAATAAAGCTGCGTTTAAAAAGAATCCATCCTATGAGAAAGTAAGACAGAACAGTTCTGAATTCGGACACTGTTCCAAAATGGGGAAAATGATCCGGAAAAGTCTGGAAGTATATGTTAAAGAAACAGGTGATCCTCTACTCTACCAGAAATTTGCAAAGGTGATGACTGCTATCAAAGATTTAGATAACACTTCTGAAAGAGGAAAAAGAACGGTTGAAAACGGCTTAAAGACTGAAAAAGGAAGAAAACTCCTGAGAGATTTTCAATGGGGAACGGTCAGGAAGGTTTCAGATTGTGTAAGAATGGAAGATCAGGTTCTGTATAAAAATGACCATTGTACATCAGAATATACTATGATTATGACGATGAAATTAGATTCTGAAAATTATAATATAGAAAGTAATGAAGAAATAATCAGCTGGAACACACAACAGAATCCATCTTTTAAAAAGTATTTTTCTGAGGATGGTCTTCTCTATTTTATAGCATTAAAGGATGAAAATGATAAAATTACCCATATGGGATTTGTTTAAATAAAGAAGTCTGCAGTATATTCTGCAGACTTCTTGTTTTATTTCTTTTCTCCTTTCCAGCTTCCTGATACGGCAGGTGTTGGAAGTGAGTTGGACCAGTTTCCGTTTCCTTTTTTTTCTGTGGTTAACGTTCCTTTGAAATCTCCTTGTGAAGGAAGCCCCACTCTGGCGTTAAGATCTCCTGTCTCACTTAAATTTCCGGTAATGCTGTAGTTTTCATTATTAACATCAGAATGCATTGTTCCTACCACTTTACCACTTTCATCTACCACAAAGTTCCAAACTCCTTTGTCTGCTCCTTCATAAGAACCAGACCATGTTCCTACATAATCATAAATAGTATCATCATCAGAGCTGCAACCGATAAATAAAAACGCCGTTAATAAAAGTAAAAAAAGTTTCTTCATAGTTTCAGTAGTTTTATAACCTAAAATCCTGTTATTCTTCTGTACTTTCCTTCTAGAGACCCAGTCAGAGAGAATATTGCTTAATATTTATTATTTTTTTGTTTCGTGCAAATCTACTAATTTTTTCATTCAAATTATCTGAATTTTAATTAGCACCCAATATGTTTATTAAAAAACGACATATTTCGGCTAAAATACAAATATTTTTCAAACAAATAGAGTGTCTATAAATTTTGAGTTATTTTAAAATTTATACGTTAAACTTAATATTAATATGTTTAATATCCATTTACAATTAGTTTATATTAGATTTCATGTCGTTTGCATTCTATTTTAAAGATATTTCTTACCTTAGTGAAAAATTTAACCTTTTTCAAAAAATAACATGAAAACAAAAACATTATTTTTGGCAGCACTTGCTATTTGTGGAAGTTCAACAGCGCAGGTTGGAATCAATACCGCCACTCCAAGTCATACTTTGGATGTGAATGGTCTGGTAAGAGTAAGAGGACTTTCAAATGCTGAAAAAAAGATTGTTGCGGCAGATGCACAAGGAGTTTTAACGCTTATTTCTCCAGAAGAAATTTTTGCGCCAAAGGCTATACTGAACACATCTACCTCTTCCAGTGAACAAAGATCGACTGTATACGAAGGAAAATGCTTCCAACCTGGCGACAATGCTTCTTCCTGTACCGTTTCTGTAAACCATTACTCTTCCTGTGCGGGATTCAGTAATCCTGTTGACACTCAAATTATTGTAGGGCAGGGAATTAATACAGGAAACGGACAATTTCTAGGAACATGGACAGCCCGATATGTTGATAATAAAGGGTTTGCCAATGCAACTGCTGTGGCTAATCAGACAGCACCTGACTATCCCAGAATCTCTTATCCAAGTACCAATACAGTGAACTATTTAGGAAGTGGAAATTTTGCGGGTCAATGTAATACAGATTTGGTTACTACCATCAATCAGGCCACCGGAGATATAAAAGTAGAGTCTGTAAAGCGAAGCATGTACGCACACCTTGTGTACCTTATTAATATTGCCCGCTCCAGATCTTTATAATAGTTGATATTTGATTTCAAAAAGGCAGCCACAATATTTTCATTGTGGCTGTTTTTGTTAAATGAAAAACCCTCTGAAAAGAGGGCTTTGATTTATCTTGGAAAAGGAAGCGTTACCGGATAGCAACCACAAAGACAGTCCCATTGATCAAAATCTTCTGAACAAACACCAATGGCTTCACATCTCCATAAAGCACCTGGAGGACATTGTGGAACATTAGGTCCTGCTCCTTTAACTGTTTTTAATTCTTCTCTCGAGATTTTCTTTAAATTTTTCATGGTTTAAAATGTTTTAGTTCATTTCAAATATAAGAATATTCATTAAACGGTAATTTAATTTGTGAAAAATTTAACTTTTCAAACAAAAAGCCTCCAAAAAGAGGCTAAAAACTATTATTGAATGAATGAAAAACTTATCCCAAATGTATGAAATATCCATCCCGGCTTTTATGAGTACAGTCATAAATCAGCTTTTTTCCATAATTCCTAATTAATAATTTCTCCTTGACTGTTGTCCAGTTTTTCACGGAATTTCTGAAGATCTTCCGGACTGGGCCTACTCCACTCTGTAATTTCTCCGATAATTTTCAAAGGCATTTCGGAGCGATAAGATCGGGTTGGATTTCCCGGAAACTTCTTATCTGTTACATTGGGATCATTTTCGAAATTCCCTGTGGGTTCTACAATATAAACACGCTCTGCTCCATCGCCTTTTGCCAGTGCAGCAGCAAGCCCTGCTCCATTGATTAAAGCAGTGAAATAAATATGATTCATTTTGAATTCTGATTTGTAATTAGAATTTCCTCCCGCTGTCAACAGTTCTCCGATCTGTAAGTCGGCTTTTGTTCCGTGGTAAAAAGGACCTTTATCAGACGGATGTTTTTGAAGTAACTCTGACAATTCAGCATTGTTTTTTGATTTTTCATGATCTCCTAACTCATTATAGCATCTGGAAATATTCAGGTAAAGAGAAGGTAATGCACTTTTAACAGTATCATCATTTATTTTTAAGGCAAACTTTAAGGAAGTTTCAAACCATTTCAACTGATCAGCGGTGGTTTTCTGGTGATGTGACAGATAATAAGCTGCCAGAAACTTTTCATGATCGTCTGATGCATCTTCCCAGGCTTTTAAAAATAATTGAGCTGCTTCTTCAGGCATTCCCTTGTCTTCAAAGCTCATCCCTTGCAGACAAAGCTTGATCACAGGATTAAAAGGAGAAAATTCCATGTTTTATTTTTTTTCCAAATCTAGTTTATTCTATTGGAATTCTTTATTTAAAAATGTATAGTTGGAAAATTGAGAAAATAAAAGATCCTTTTTGTAGTTTAAACACATGCCTAAGAACAGGAATAATATGAGAATGCCTAGTATAAGTTTATCTAGAATCTTTGAGATGGATATGACTAGAAGTTTCCTGCAAATATAACAAAAAAGCCCTCTCAAAGAGAAGGCTTCTGCTATATAAAAGTTTTTATTACGATCCTATTGGAACGCAAGAGCAAACACAATCATAAATACCCTGGTCTGGATCACAAACATAGATCGATTCGCATTTAAGATAGTATTTTGCAGGACATGTAATTGGAGTCCCTGCTCCCTGAACATTTTTCATTTGATCTCTTGTAATTTTCTTTAGATTTTTCATAGTTATTTATTAATGTATTAGTTTTTAGTACCTTCAAATATAACTAAATAAAATTAATCACAAAACAATTGAAAATTTTTCTTTACGATTCTTTATCAATAAGAAATAGGCCTTGCTGATCCAAAGTTAAAATCTTTCTTCTGTGTTAACCGTTATTGTTTTTGATAAAGATTAATACAATTACCAAAAAAGCTGAATATATAAAAAACCTTTATAAAAAGGGCTTTATTGTCGTGGATAATACCGGATTAGAACTCCCTATTGTAAACCTGCATTTAAAAGATTTTAATTAACCCGAAATACAAATCGCCACGATTTCTTGAGAAACAGGAAATCTAAATTATATAGCCGGAAATTACTTTCACATCCTATTAAATATTTTTAATTTTAAGTCTTAACTGGCCAGGCAGAAATGAAAAATTATATACAATTTTTGAAATTCATAGAATAAACGTTTAACCAAAATTAATAATTACCATAAGATAATTTAACAAATGGTTAATATTACAATAGTCAACAAAATGTAAACAATTGTAAATCAAAGTTTTAATCAGAATGATAAAATTTGCGAAATTACACTATTTTTTTTAACTACCAAATAAATTACACTATTGTTTTTTTACTATTTTATGGAATATTTTTGCCTATTAAAAAAATAAAATGAAAAGGTCTTCTATAAAAGATATTGCTAAACTGGCAGGAGTTTCCGTAGCCACAGTATCTTATGTTCTCAACAGAAAGGAAGGGCAACGTATCAGCGAGGAGACCCGTAAAAAAATTTTTGAAATTGCTGAAACGATTAACTATACTCCCAATAAGATTGCAAAAAGTCTTAAAACGAATAAGACCAAGCTGCTGGGGCTCATCGTTGCAGACATTTCCAATGACTTCTATTCTCATATAGCAAGGAATCTGGAAGATAAAGCTTTACAATTAGGTTATACCCTGATTATTGGTAGTTCTGACGAAAATGCAGAAAAATTTGAAAAACTTACCCAGCTTTTTTCACAGCAGCAGGTAGATGGAATGATCGTTGCTCCTGTAGCAGGATCAGAAAAGACGCTTGAAAACCTTATTCAGCTTAAATATCCTGTTGTAACGATCGACAGGTATCTTAAAGGTGTTTCTGTTCCGGGAATTACCATTGATAATCAGGAGATAGCCGAGAGAACAACCAGCCTGCTTCTTAATAAGGGTTTTGATAAAATGATCTACATTGGTTACGAAACTGAACTTCCGCATCTGCTGGACCGACAGCATGGTTTTGAAAAGGCAATAAGCTCTTCCAGCAAAACAGCTGATATACAATATCTTCTGGTGGGATTAGAAAATATAGCACAAGAGGTACGTGCTCAGCTTGAAAATAGCCTGGGAAAACGACCTGAAAATACCGCGTTATATTTTTCCAGTAATAAACTTGCGGTAGCAGGACTTTCCTATCTCGTTAAAAACGATATAAAAGTTCCGGAACAGGTCTCTGTAATCGCATTTGATGAAACCGATGCTTATGACCTCTTCCCTACGGAAATCACCTACATCCAACAGCCGATTGAAGAAATGGCAGAAGAAGCAATTAAGCTTCTGGACGGGCAAATCACTGATTATACAGCTACCGGAAAGAGAATAACATTATCCGCAAAGCTGGTTGCTAAAGCCTCTTTAAAATAATTAATCTGATATAAAACATTTTTTTTAAACAATAACTTAAACGTTTAACTTAATATGATAACAAATAAATCAAACTATGTGGTGTGCTTCGGAGAAGTTCTGTGGGACATCTTCCCTGCCGGTTCCAGAGCTGGTGGTGCACCATTTAACGTTGCCTACAATCTTTTCAAAATGGGAATCGATACCAAGATGCTAAGCCGTATAGGAAATGATGATTTAGGACATCGACTTCTTAATCAGATCCAGGATTGGGGAATAACCACAGATTTTATACAGGTAGACCAGGAAAAAGCCACAGGAACGGTCATTGCTGATTTTGATGAGCATGGAGAGGCTGCATATGATATTGTACAGGATGTTGCCTGGGATTACATCCAGCCTTTTCCGGAGCATAAAGAACTGATACAAAACTCAGAAGCATTTGTTTTTGGAAGTCTGATCACAAGAAATGAAACATCCCGGAATACTCTGCTGGAACTTTTGGAATATTCAAAATTCAAAGTTTTTGATGTTAACTTCCGCCCTCCTTTTATTGATTTTGAATTCATTAAAAAATTATTGCATAAAGCTGATCTTGTTAAAATGAATAAGGCAGAACTCAGAACCATTCTTGAATATCTAGGTGAAGAGTATATTGACGAAGATACAAGCATCAGACATCTCCAGGCTTATTTTAATTTAAATGAAATCGTCCTTACCAAAGGAAGTAAAGGCGCCCGATACTTTGTGGGGAATATTGCGTATGATTTCCCGGCAGTTCATATTGAAATTGCAGATACTGTGGGCAGTGGAGATTCTTTTCTGGCTGGGTTCCTGTCTAAAAGAATTCAGCGAAGATCTCCGGAAGAGATCATGAAACAGGCCACATCACTGGGTGCTTTTATCACTTCGAAATCGGGGGCATGCCCTGATTACACTTATGAAGAATTCAAAGCATTCAGAGAAAAAAACAGCTGTAAAACCTCTTAAAACATACGATATGAATACTCCAAAATTTACAGATAAGAAATATTACATCATTCTGTCATTTGTTACGTCCTTATTCTTCTTCTGGGCCATTGCGCTTACCATGGGTGATGTACTGAATAAGCATTTTCAGAATGTCCTCCATATTTCGAAATCCAAATCTGGCTTGGTACAGCTTTCCATCTTCGGGGCTTATGCACTCATGGGAATTCCGGCGGGTCTTTTTATGAAAAGATTTGGTTATAAATTAGGCGTTATACTAGGGCTTTCGCTTTTCGCCCTGGGAGCCTTTCTGTTTATTCCGGCAGCCGACACTTCCTCATTTAACTTTTTCAGACTGGCTCTTTTTGTCCTTGCGATGGGAATGGCAACCCTTGAAACGGTAGCCCATCCTTTTGTAGCCGCTTTAGGGGATGAAAGAACAAGTGATCAGAGGGTTAATTTTGCACAGTCATTTAATGGTTTGGGAGCCATTATCGGACCTTTGCTGGGAGGGTACTTCATTTTCGGAACGCCTGATACAGGATCAGGATCCCTGGATTCCGTAAAAAGTCTTTATACATGGATTGGGATTGTCATTCTCGCGATTACCATAATTTTCAGCTTTATAAGAGTACCGGACCTTAAAGACCCTCATGCTGAAGATATCATCACTTCAGACAATGAAAAAGGAGAAGACCAGTCTGTATCAGATCCGCACGCACCGCTCTACAAGCAGAGACATTTTATATTTGCCGTTATTGCCCAGTTCTTTAATATTGCCGCACAGGGCGGGACATGGGCCTATTTTATCAATTACGGGGTAGAAAAAATGCACCTTCCGGAGATACAGGCTTCCTATTATTTTTCTTTAAGTATGGCGATGATGATGATCGGAAGATTTATCGGGACTTTCCTGATGAGATTCATTGCACCCAACAAACTGTTGGCTATTTTTACCGCATGTAACATCATTCTGTGCCTTATTATTTCCCAAAGTTTCGGATGGGTATCATTTATAAGCCTTATTTTGCTCAACCTGTTCCTGAGTGTGATGTATCCTACTATTTTCAGTCTTGGACTTAAAAGATTAGGGTCAAAAGTTCAGCAGGCTTCCTCATTTCTGGTTATGGCGATGTTTGGAGGTGCTGTTTTCCCTCCGATTATGGGTAGAATTGCAGAAAAAGACATTGCCCATGCCTATCTCCTTCCTATTCTCTGCTATGTCGTTATTTTATTATTTGCATTAAAATTCTACAAGCCCAAAACACTTAAATAATCCCTATGAAAACAAAGCTTTTATTAGCCTGGGGCATTTTACTTATATGCGCCGGAAGGGGAATTAATGCCCAGATCACAATAACCAACAAAAAATTTTCCTTTGGGACAACAGGAAGAATCGGAGCTGGTTATTCTCCAAATGCTGATGGCAAAACCGGGAGACAACTGAATCTGAACAATCAGGGATCTTTAGGAGGCAGAATGGATCAGGGAGATTACGTAGATTTCTTACCAGCCTTCCATTTTAGCCCGGTGGTAAACGGTGACAGTACCAAAAGTACAAAGATCGATATGCAGGCAAGACTGAGCTTTTATTCAGGAGGAACTTTTCTGGGAAATGTAGATTCAAAATCCAATCAGGGGATGATTATTGCCTTGCCGGAAGCCTTTGTTGAGGCCAGAAATATTATGGGAAGTGACTGGGATGTCTGGGCGGGATCAAGATGGCTGAGATATGATGATATTCATATTGCAGATTATTTTTATTTTGATGACCATTCGGCAACCGGTTGGGGTGTAAGGCACAAAAACACACGATTTTCCATGTTTTTCCCGGCGGCTATTGATACCGCGGCCAGCAACTCCACTCCTTATTCTTACACCAATGTGATCAGCGGATCAAAAAACCTGATCTACAGACAAAGAGAAGTTTTTGTCCTTGAGCAGACGCTGCCATTTAAAAATACAAAACACAAGCTGAAACTGATGGCGGAATTTCATCATGTAGAAAAATCAGGAGAAAATTCTGTAGAGCAATACCCATCGGATCAGGGCTGGGTTTTTGGAGCTAAATTAAATACAGATATTGCAACGACAATTCCGGGTTCATTCAATCAGTTTTCTGTAAGATACGGGAGCGGAATTGCCAATGGAGGTGATAATGGTAATACACAGACCTGGCGAACCTACGGAGCTCCTGATGAGGTCACAAAAACGTATAAAGGAGCTTACTCTTTTACGGTTGTTGAACATTTCCTCTGGAATATCTCAAACCGCTGGTCACTTAATCCCTATGCAGTTTTCACCAAAAGTAAAGGAGGATCAACCAGTACTGATAAAGCGATGGACTATTATAACCGTGAAATTTTCAACAAAAAAACAGAGTTTAATACCGGTATAAGAGCGACCTATTATTTCAACAACTGGTTTCATATCCTTTCTGAGTTCCATTATGCCACCCGAAAAAACGGAACGCAGGATGCTGCATCGATGATGAAGCTGGTTTTAGCTCCTACCATCGTACCTACTGCGGAAAGAAGTGTATGGGCAAGACCCCACATCC
Organism: Chryseobacterium sp. AG363; assembly: GCF_003610675.1. NCBI lineage: Bacteria > Pseudomonadati > Bacteroidota > Flavobacteriia > Flavobacteriales > Weeksellaceae > Chryseobacterium > Chryseobacterium sp. AG363. The sequence continues at coordinate 939,192 of NZ_RAQF01000002.1, read as the reverse complement.
GTTTTATTGCAGAAGTATCAAGGTATAATGATGAAGCTATGAAAAGTCTTTACTCACCGTTTTTACAGCAGTCAGGAGCCAAAAGATATGGGACTTATTTCGGAATACGGACAGAATGGTGGATTTTTTAAATTAAATAAAAAAAATAATGAATATAAAATTAGGGGCTTCCCTACTCTCCTGGATCACGCCATTATGGAATGCAGAATCAGGAAAATATGCAATAGAAAAAACCGCTCAGGCCGGGTTTGATCTGATTGAAATACTGTTACCCGCATCAATGGATTTTGACGCTGTCACCGTAAAAAAACAATTGAAAGACAATCATCTGGAAGCAGTATGTTCGCTGAATCTTCCCAAAGATGCTCATATTGCGTTTGAGCCTGAAGCTGCGGAAAAGCTTATCAAAAAAGCCATCGATAAAGTATATGAGTTGGAAACCCATCTTCTGGCTGGTGTCCTGCATGGCGGAATCGGTGTTTTTACCGGAAAACCACTCACAGAAAACGAAAAAGAAATCATTGCTGATGTGTGGTGCAATGTGGCGGATTACGCCCAGGCCAAAAGTATAGATATCGCCATAGAACCTATTAACCGCTATGAATCCTATGTCTGCAATACAGCAGAAAATGTACTTGAACTTATTAAGAAAACGGGCCGAAATAATCTCTTCCTTCACCTTGATACCTTCCATATGAATATCGAAGAAAATAATTTTTATGACCCGATTATCAAATCCGGAAAAATGCTGAAGCACATTCATGTGACAGAGTCTCACCGGGGTATGCTGGGAGAAGGAACTGTCAACTGGGAAGAGTTTTTCGCGGCATTGAAAAAAATTAATTTTGAAGGGAATCTCGTTCTTGAAAATTTCAGTTCCTCAATTCCGGAAATGCAGGAAAAGGTTTCATTATGGCAGAAATCACCTTATGATGCTCAAACATTGGCAGAAGGAAGTCTTGCCTTTTTAAAGAAGCATCTCAGCTGATAAAATTATCTGTTATATTATTCTGAAACTTATGGAAAGCGGAGATTGTCCGCTTTTCACCGATTGATTCTGCCCGTTCGCCGAAAATACCGATCGTTTTATAGGATTATGGCTGACCTTTACATCAGAAAAAAGCAATAATGCTCAACTAAAATCTTATTATTATGAAAACAAAAATCGGAATTACAGAAAAAAACACAGAAGCTGTTGCAGAACAATTAGCAAAATTATTGGCAGATGAAACACTGCTTTACATTAAAACAAGAAATGCCCACTGGAACGTAACCGGAGATAACTTCCATGCCAATCACATTTTCTTTGAAGAACAATACAAACAACTGGATGAACTTATTGACAGCGTTGCAGAACGCATGCGTAAAATCGGCCATTATGCACCGGCCACGATGAAAATCTATCTGGAACTGACTCATTTAACAGAATACAGTGAAAGAACAAACGATGGTCTGGGATACATGAAGGATTTATTGAGTGATCATGAAAGCATTATCGAATTTCTCCGCGGAAACATCACCCCATTTGCAGAAAAGTATAAAGATTACGGTACCAGCGATTTTATTACAGGTCTGATGGAAACCCATGAAGAAATGGCATGGATGATCCGTTCCTATTTCAGATAACACAAAATAAAAAAGTTATAATTATCTTTGTGTAAACCATAAATAACTATACCTATGAAAGCCTTAATCGTGGATGATAATGATATTGCAAGAACAACATTAGCACACCTCGCCAAACAGGTTCCGGATCTTTCCATCGTCAGCGAGTTTTCCAATGCTATAGAAGCTTATCATTATCTTCAGTCCAATTCCGTCGATCTGATATTTCTCGATATAGAAATGCCGGAAATGACAGGAATTGAGCTCACGAAAACGCTTTCCGGTAAAGAGACCATCATTATTTTCACGACCTCGAAAAAAGAATATGCACTGGAAGCCTTTGAGCTTAATATTGCAGATTACCTTCTGAAGCCCATTATGCCGGTAAGATTTCTGCAGGCTGTAAGCAAGGCACAGACGATTCTTGAAAGCAGAAAAGAAAATGTTGAAATCACAAGGGATGAGTTTCTTTTTGTAAGGGATTCCAATATTACAAGGCGCCTAAAGCTGGATGATATTTTCTATGCAGAAGCTATGGGTGATTATGTAAAATTTTACACCAAGGAAAAGATGTTTGCCATTCACGGCAAAATGAAAACGGCTGAAGAACGTCTTCCCAAGGATCATTTTATAAGAGTTCACCGTTCCTATATTGTTTCAGTAGGCAAAATTGACACCCTGCAGGACGGCGGTATTATGATCAATGGCAAATTCATTCCTGTGGCAGACGCATACAGAAAAGCTCTCAATACACGAATGAATGTCTTTTAGCCGTTACAGGCAATCAAACATTTAAATTCGGTTTGATTTAAGCCCGTGAACAGTTCCGGGTCTATCTTGACTTTTTACCGGTATTTTATCTTAAAATCAGACCGTTAATTATGAAAAACATATCTTCAGTAATGGATAACAAACGATTCAGCTATTTTATTATCCTGACATTTATTGCGGGCTCACTCCTATTGATAGCTGTTCAGCTCAATTCTGCAGGAAATACCAAGGCGCTGATTCAGAATAACAATACCTTGCTGAGCGAATTGCGTTCAAGCAATCATTTGAGGGAGATAGACCGTGATATTCTGGGAGTGGAAAGCAGAATCAGGGCGTCTATTGCAACGAATGATACCACCCATCTTGAAGGCATTGACCAAAAAATCAGTCAGATTGAAAATTTCCTGGATTCTCTTTCCAAGGACAATGTAAATGCTGAGGAAGAAAAGCTGATTCACAGATTAAGCGTTCTTGCCATGGAAAAGAAAACAACCAAAGATAAACTCCTGCACCGTTATCTTTCTGTTGGAAACATGGACGATAATACCTCCATTGCCAACCCGCGTGCAAGAAAAATTTCTAATGAAATCACCAGCATCACGGCTAAAATATATGAAAGCAGAAAGCTGAATATGGTTGAACTCAGCCAGAAAAGTGAAGAAATGGGGCAAAAAGCAAGATTCTATGATATTTCTTTACTGATCTTACTGATTTTGAGCGGTTCTGTCGTTGGATATCACATTCTCAGACAGTTCAAACGCCAGAGGTTACTTATAAGCGAACTTGATATTGCCGAGAAAAAAGCGTTGGTAGCAGCACAGACCAAAGAAAATTTCCTTGCCAATATGAGCCACGAAATCAGAACTCCTTTAAGCGGAATTCTCGGGTTTACCAATCTGCTGCAAAAACGCCCACTGGATGAAACCTCAGCAGAATTTGTCTCTTCAATACAGCGTTCCGGAGAAAACCTGATGGCGATCATCAATGACATTCTGGATTTATCTAAAATAGAAGCCGGGATGATGCGCATTACCCCTGGAATTTTCAGCATCAACGGTCTCGTTAATTCCGTAGAAACATTTTTTACAGAACGGGCCAAAGAAAAAGGACTTACCATTTCCAGTACGATTGATCCTTCAATTCCTGACACATTGGTGGGAGATGCCACAAGACTGACGCAGATTTTAGTGAACCTGATCGGAAATGCCATAAAATTTACTCATCAGGGAAATATTTCTGTTGAAATCTACAGTAAACAGCAAACAGAGAACGAAGCTGTTCTGGGATTTAAAATTTCAGATACGGGAATAGGAATTGACAAAGAAAAGCTTACTGAAATATTCGAAAGATTCAATCAGGGAGAAGATTCAACGACAAGAAATTACGGTGGAACAGGATTAGGTTTATCCATAGTGAAAAGCCTAATTGTACTGCAAAAAGGAAACATCGAAGTAAGCAGTGAACAAGGCAAAGGAACTACTTTTCATTTCTATATTCCTTACGGAATTGCTGAGGAACAGCTTACTGTCATTCCAGCTGTTGATCCCCACTATTTTAAAGATAAGTCTAATACGCCCCTGAAAGTATTGGTGGTTGATGATAATGTGATCAATCAAAGCCTGATGAAACATTTGCTCTCCCAGTGGAATATTGATTTTCATATTGCATCGAATGGTCTTGAAGGAGTAAGCTATCTCAAAAGCAATGCATGCGATCTGGTTTTAATGGATATACAGATGCCGCAGATGGACGGCTATGCTGCCACCCAGAAAATACGGGAAGAACTCAGACTGGATATTCCGATCATCGCAATGACCGCCCATGCGCTGGCAGGAGAAAGAGAAAGATGCCTGAGCCGTGGGATGAACGAATATATTCCTAAGCCTGTCAATGAAGAAGAGTTGTTTATGCTTATTTCGAAACTCGGGTTTAAAGAAAATAATAAAAACGAAAAGAAAACCGAAAATCCATCATCTGACTATCAGTATATTGATCTCACTTATATGCACACGGTGAGCGGCGGCGATAAAAGCTTCGAACAAATGGTCACTCAACAGTTTATTGAGAATATTCCCAATCATCTACAGAAATTGACAACAGCTTATGAAAACCGGGATTTTTCAGGGATGAAACTGTGGGCTCATGATCTGAAATCCAGCATTGCCATCATGGGATTACATCCTCTGTTAAAGGAAAAACTTGATATTCTTGAAAGAGCATCAGCAGAAAATACTGATCAGCAAAAAATACTGGCAGAAGTACAGAAGGTTTTGTTGAAAGCTGTTTCTGAAGCTGAAGCATTTTCAAAAACAATTTAAAAATAAGAAAAAATGAATTTATTTTCACCCATACACATTCGCAGTCTTACCTTAAAGAACAGGATTGCACTATCTCCTATGCAGCAATACAGTGCTAAAAACGGAGTTCCCGGCAACTGGCATCTCGTTCACCTTGGAAGCAGGGCTGTTGGCGGTGCAGGATTGATTCTTACCGAATGTACAGCCGTTTCAGAAGAAGGTCTGGCTACACTATCCGATGTAGGGATCTGGAACGATGAACAGAAAAATGCCTGGAAAAACATCGTAAATTTTGTGCATGAACAGGATGCCAAAATAGGAATTCAACTATGGCATGCAGGAGGAAAAGGCAGCCTGAAACATCCCAATGAAAGAATGAAACCTCTCACTCCGAAAGAAGGAGGCTGGACGGTAAAATCATCTTCTGCCCAGGAATTCAACGGAGTTTTTGCTGCAGAACTCACCATTGATGAGATCCAGGAACTGAAGACTAAATTCGTTAAAGCAGCCCTTCGTGCTCTTGAAGCAGGGTTTGATACCATTGAACTTCATGCGGCACATGGTTACCTGTTCCATCAGTTTTATTCCGCAGTGATCAACAAAAGACAGGATGAATATGGCGGAAGTTTTGAAAACAGGATCCGTTTCCTTGTAGAAACCGTTCAGGAAATCAGAAAAGTTATTCCTGCTGAGATGCCTCTGTTCGTACGAATTTCTTCAGTTGACTATATAGAATCCGAGGAAGCCTGGACTCTGGAAGACAGCATTAAACTTTCAGAGATCCTTAAAGAAAATGGTGTAGATTTCATTACTGCTTCCGGCGGCGGATTTACCAATGTAAGCAAGGATAAGGTATTTCCCGGATATCAGGTTCCTTTTGCAAAAGCGATTAAAGAACAGACCGGGATTTTAACAGGAGCTGTTGGAATGATTACGGAAGCAGAACAGGCTAATGATATTATTGTCAATGGAGATGCAGATCTGGTAATCATTGCCCGGGAACATCTGAGAGATCCTTATTTTGCTATTCATTCTGCCAAGACATTAGGTATTGAAACAGAAATTCCGTGGCAGTATAAAAGAGCGTATTAAATTAACCCATAAAAATCAGTTATGGAAAATCAGGGTGCTTCAGTAGTCATTACCCATCATATTCTGGATGGAAAACAATCACAGTATGAAAAATGGCTGGACGAAATTATTCCTGTCACCAGGCATTCGGAAGGCTTTATTGATCTTCAGATTGTTCGTCCTATTCCCGATCTGACTTTTGTATACACTTTCATTATCCGTTTTGATACGATTAATCATCTTAAAAGCTGGATGGAGTCGGATAACCGGAAAAAACTCATTGAGAAAGCCAATCCGCTGTTCAGAAAAAATGACCATTATCAGATCAGATCCGGGCTTGATTTTCTTTTTACGACAGAAAATGAAGGGAATAAAGTTCCGGTACGCTGGAAACAGTTTCTGGCAACCTGGTCCGCCATTTATCCGCTGTCTGTTCTTATTCCTGCTTTGATCATTCCTTTTTTAAGATTTTTATATATTCCACCCAATCATTATTCTGATGGATTCATCAATTCGGGTATCATTGTTTTTCTGATGGTATTTGTCGTCATGCCCAATTATACGAGACTGATCAAAAAATGGCTGTATAAATAACCACATTTAAAAACTATCCTTTATCAATCACTGTAACCTACAGTGATTTTTTTGTTTCAGGAGCGTTCCCTGTTATCGTTTGAACATCATCAGCTTATTCAACGATTGTTTTCGCCTGTTGAGCGAACAGCAGGCAAAATTAAAACAACCGGTTTGTAGCTTTACATCATCAATAACATAAAAATCAAAATCAACAACTATGGAAATCTTACAAACTCCCGAAAACGCACTATCTCATTCAAGCGTAAGTGCCATCATCAATGCACCCATTGAAAAAGTGAATATCGCAGACTGGCTGCTTAATCTGCCGGATGCCGAATACCAACGCTGCTCTACCCAGCATATTGGAGCTGCTATTTCAGTTACCTTTGATGGTAAGCCGGTATCTTTAAATGTAGAAACCATTGGGGATGCTCTGATGGTACAGCATTATGTTGCAGATGTTCACCGTCCTGACTATTGCCGCATGCTTTCAATCTCTGATTCAATTACAAAAAACGGACGTACAAAAGTTCAGGTCTTATGGGAACTGAAAGTGACAAAGATTGATGAAAACACCTGTCTTTATACCAACGAAATTCATGCGACAGCTACTCCAGAAATGTTTGAATATATGAAAGATCATGGGATCAACCTTGCAGATGCAGCCGCATCCAGACAGGCTGCTTCTGACGCCCACAATCATGAAGAAACACCAAACTTTGCAAAAAGCATTGAAAATAAAGCACTGACAGGTCAATATAACCAGCCTTTTTAAAAAAGTAGCAACCCTCTATATCCTCAACGACTCATTTTGCCTTTTCACCGAATGACATCAAGAAAAAGTAAAATTCAGAAGTAGCTTTACAATAGCAAAAACAAAGAGCATTAATCACAAAAAAATAATATTATGAATCCATCATCATTAAGTTTCAGATACGAATTAGAAAAAAAGGAACCGCGTACCAGTGACGGTGGTACAACAAGAGGTGCTTCCGTAAAAGAATTCCCTACTTCTGTAGGTATTGCCGGAGTTTCCATGAGATTACAGCCCGGAAGCATGAGAGAGCTTCACTGGCATGCCAATGCCGCAGAATGGGCGTATGTAATTTCAGGAACAGTACGTACAACGATTATTCATCCGGACGGACGAAGTTATACTGATAATTTTGAACCCGGTGACGTATGGTATTTCCCGAAAGGCTACGGACATTCCATCCAGGCTACCGGAACAGAGGAATGTCATTTCATTCTGATTTTTGACAACGGTAATTTTTCCGAAGACCATACCTTCAGCGTTACAGATTTTGTGTCAAGTATGCCCCCTGAAATCGTTGCACAGAATTTAGGACTAAGCCTTGAAGAAGTAGCAGAACTTCCACAGAAAGAAGTTTACTTTGCAGCAGGAGTTGTTCCGGACGAACTCTCTGTGAATGCTGCAGCCCGTCCTGAGGAATCAGACATTGAACTGATAAGCCTTCACCGATATCCTCTGCATTCCCAACAGCCAAGAATCATTCTCGGCGGCGGTCTCCAAAGATTGGTTACGAGTAAGGAATTTCCGATCAGCACCACAATGGCCGGTTCTGTACTGGAGCTGCAGCCCGGTGCTTTAAGAGAAATGCACTGGCATCCGAATGCGGATGAGTGGCAGTATTTTATATCCGGACAGGCAGAAATGTCGGTATTCCTGGCAGAAGGAGTTTCTGTTACAGAACAGTTCAATGCCGGTGATGTAGGTTATGTACCTATGGGAGCCGGACATTATATCAAAAATACCGGAGATACCGTCTGTAAGGTATTGATCGGATTTAACAGCGGTACCTATGAATCCATTGATATCAGCGAATGGCTGGCAGAAAACCCGAAAGATGTGGTCATCACGAATTTCGGACTGAAGGAAGGAGAAATAGAGAAATTTCCGGAAAAGAAAGTATTCATCAAACCTGGAAAATAGCGTCTGTGCTTCCGGAAACAAAAATCCTGCTCCCTGACAAGACCGTCAGAACACAGGAGAAACTGGCAGTATTCCTTGCTTTTATCGCAGGATATACAGATGCCACAGGACTGATACGATGGAAAACCTACGTTTCTTTTATGAGTGGCAATACGACCCAATTAGGTGCAGCAGTTTTCAGTGAAAAATATGGTGTTATCATCAGTTCTGTCATTGTAATCAGCTTTTTTCTGGTGGGGATTTATACAGGAACGTGTCTATCATTATCAAAGAAGTTCAGAAGCGCAAAGATGATCTTCTACACGGTTTCCGGCATCATGATCCTTTACAGTATCACTGATTACTATGAGCATATTGCCAATGAAGTGTCTATAGCTGTTATCGGTTTCTCAATGGGTCTTATGAATACCATTGTCACATCGGTAGGTAACCAAAAGATCAACACCGATTTTGTGACAGGAACTTTAAACAGTCTGGCAAAAACAGCTGCTCTTTTTGTCATGAGTAATCAGGCAGAGGAGCGGAAGGAATACAGAGTGAATATTTTTCATTTGTTATTCTTATGGGTGGGTTTCCTCTCGGGTGCTTTAGTTGCTCCTTTCCCGCTCTCCTGTTTAGGAAACTGGACACTGATTTTTCCCGCGGCCTTACTGCTCATCTGCGCGTTAACAATACCAATTCCAACGATTAAAAACTAATCCTATGCTAGAAAAAAATACGGTTGCCCCTGATTTTACATTATTTGCAACCCCGGATCAGAAGATTACCTTATCAGAATTCAAAGGACGAAATGTCATTATTGCATTTTACCCGGCAGACTGGAGCCCGGTGTGCAGTGACCAGATGGCATTATACAACGAAATGCTGAAGTATTTCAAAAAATATGATGCGGAGATTTTCGGAATTTCCGTAGATAGCAAATGGTGCCATCTGGCATTTTCACAATCCAGAAACCTGCACTTTCCACTGCTTGCAGACTTTGAAGCCAAGGGAGAAACAGCCAGGAAATATGGTGTTTACAATGACGAAGAAGGAGAATGCAACAGAGCCATTTTTGTCATCAATAAAGACGGCATCATCGAATGGAGCTACCTCTCTCCCACCGCCATTAATCCTGGTGCAGACGGAATTTTAGAAGCATTAGAAAACCTTAACACAAAATAATTATGTCACTTAAACCATCAGTCAGCAATGCTGACCACACTCAGGGCAGCTCAGATGCCAGCTTAGTCATTGTAGAATACGGGGATTATCAGTGTCCTTACTGCGGAGCAGCCTATCCGGTTCTTAAAGAGTTACTAAAGGAATTTGGAGATCAGATCAGATTTGTATTCAGAAATTTTCCTCTGTCAGAAATGCATCAGTATGCAAGAACGGCAGCGCTGGCAGCAGAAGCGGCAGCTTTGCAGGGAAAATTCTGGGAAATGCATGATGCTATTTATGAAAACCAGGAATATCTGAATGCTGATCTTCCGTTAAAGCTTGCAGAAAAACTGGGATTAAATATTCCCCAATTCAAAGCTGATATTCATAAGAAGGAATTGGCAGAAAAGGTAGATACAGACTTTGAAAGCGGCATCATCAGCGGAGTGAACGGAACTCCTTCTTTTTTCATTAACGGAAATAAATTCAATGGCGGTGCAGAAGATCTTTTCCAGTTGGTACGTGAAAACACAGCCTATTAATCAGAAAATATTTAAACAAAATCAATTCATAACATTAAAAATAAACAACATGAGCACATTAACATTAAAAGACGGAACAGAAATTTTTTACAAAGATCAGGGAGAAGGACCTGTACTGATGTTTCACCACGGATGGCCTTTATCATCTGATGACTGGGATGCACAGGTAATTTTCTTTTTACAGAGAGGATACAGGGTGGTTACCCACGACAGAAGAGGTCACGGGCGTTCCAGCCAGAATATCTATAATCACACTATTGAACAATACGCTTCTGATGCCGCTGAGCTGGTTGAATTTTTAGATCTGAAAGATGTTGTACACATCGGGCACTCAACTGGTGGTGGTGAAGTAATCCGCTATGTGAATAAATACTCGAATGGAAGAGCTAAGAAAGCGGTTCTGATCAGTGCCATTCCACCGGTAATGGTGAAAAGTGAGAACAATCCTGACGGCGTTCCGATGGAAGTCTTCGACAATATCAGGGAACAGACTATGAATAACAGAAACCAGTTTTATTATGATCTGACTTTTCCTTTCTACGGCTACAACAGAGAAGGAGCGAACGTAAAAGACGGTGTACAGAGAAACTGGTGGAGACAGGGATTAATGGGCGGAATTGTAGCCCATTATGACGGAATTAAAGCCTTTTCGGAAACAGATTTAACCGAAGATTTAAAAGCAGTGGATATTCCTGTCCTGGTGATGCATGGCGAAGATGACCAGATCGTTCCTATTGCCAATGCAGCATTAAAATCAATTAAATTATTAAAGAACGGAAAACTGATCACGTATCCGGGATTCCCTCACGGAATGCCGACTACGGAACATCAAACCATTAATAAAGACCTTTTGGAATTTATCAGATCATAAGTATCAATACTTTTCTAAACAACAAAGATGAACCTTTCAAGGGTTCATCTTTTTATTATTCAAGACAATAGAACACATTGAAAAACAAAACTTTATAGTTCCACTATTTTTTACTTTTTATTCACCCTTTATTTTTGAAAGGTCAATCCCGAGTTTTGTAAATTCTTCTGTTCCTTTATCTGTAATGTAATATTGCCGTTCGGCAGGATTATCCTTGGCAATCCAGCCCTTCTCTACAAATTGTTCCAGCAGAAGCTGCCCTAATTTTCCTCCAATATGCTCATAGCAGGGTTTGGCGGGTTTTCTTGCGCTTGGTTTGTTCATATCCTTATATTTAATAGTGTTTCTGGTAGTATAGTTTTAGGAAATATCAATTCACATGCAGATAATCTTTAATTGTTTTCAGAACCCCGAAGCTGTCATTGGTACATGCTTCAAAATTAGCGATCTGCTTTACATTGGGATGCGCATTTTTCATGGCGTAAGAGTATTTGGCATTCTTCAGCATTTCTATATCGTTCATATAATCCCCGAAAGCCATTGTATTTTCAGGAGAAATACCCAAAGATTTCTGTAAGATTTTCAGAGCATTCCCTTTATTGATATCCTTATTCATAACATCCAGCCAATGCGCTCCTGAAATAACTACCTCAAGACCGAATTCTTCAAATTTTTTAAGAGCCGGATACAGGTGTTTTTCTGAACCATCAGGATGATAGACTGCTATTTTAAAAGCTGTATCATCAATTTTTTCCGTAAGATCATCCGTTTTCATATTTTCGGTATAATACTTTGAGAAAAAATCTACAAACTGCTGATCTTCGGTCTCATAATAAGCCATTTTTTTAGCAGATAATACAGCTTTGGCGCCTGGTATTTCACGAACAGCTTTGATGATCTCAACAATATATTTGTATTCCAGTGTATCGGCAAAAAGCTCCTGATCTTTATAGATAACATACCCTCCGTTTTCAGCAATAAAACCAATTTCACTTTCTATTTCTACGAAGTAATGGGTAATTCCCGGCATCTGTCTTCCGCTTGCGGGTACAAATACAATATTTCTTTTTTTCAGTTCTTTATAAACTTCTGCAAACTCAGGGCTCATTTCATGGCTGGAATTGAGAAACGTCCCATCCATGTCCGTCACAATTAATTTAATCTGTTCCATAATTTTATTTAAAAACAATATTCTGTTTGCAACAGAATCGTCATTTGCTTATTCTTTTCAAAGATATTGATTTATTATTTTTTCTTGCAATGAATGGTGGGAAGGTTTCTTAATATAGCTGCACTTTGTTCCGAAGTAATGTCCCGCTGAGACTTTGCCAGCATTTTCGTATAAAACTATTGGATAAAGTAATTAAATTCTTTCCGGTATTGAGAAGGGCTTTTTTGGATGTAATCTTTAAAAGTCCTGTTAAAATAGCTGAAGTTATTAAACCCTGATTCAAAGCAAACTTCTGTGATACTCAATGGCTGTTCCGCCAGAAGCTTAAGGGCATGGGTAATTCTGTATTCGTTAACAAACTGCGTAAAGGTCTTATTGGTAATTTTTTTAAAATAACGGCAGAAAGACGGCACTTTCATATTGGCAAGATCAGCCATTTCTTCGAGGGTTATAGCTTCTTTAAAATGATCTTTAACGTAATTGAAAATAAGATTAATTCTTTCATTGTCTTCAACCTGCGTCTGAAGGTAATATTTTCCTGCATTTAAAATCCTGTAATCCTGAGTCACAGACAGTTCATCCAAAATTTTCAGAAACCTGCACAGCTTGTCCAGTGAAGAAGTTTCATGCATCTCCGTAATCTCTTTCCCGATTGTTTTCTTCACCTCTTCCCCGAATACCATTCCTGCCTTTGACTTTTCCAGCAGAGCCGAAATCCTTTGCATCTCCGGTATATCCCAAACAGGTTCTCCCAGAAAATCAGGCTTAAACTGGATGACCATTTCATACTCATTATGCGTACTTTCATTGGTCAGTCCACAATGTGGAAGATTGCTTCCTATCAGTACAAGATCTCCTTCTGAAAAATAAGTGATACTGCTTCCGATCTGTCTCTTCCCGGAGCCTTTGCATACAAAAATAAGCTCAACCTCAGGATGGTAATGCCAGACATGAGATTTTATATTCTCATTAGTCAGAAATTTAAGACTGGTAAAACTGCTTCCTATAGTAGGTCTTACCGCCTCAAAAGAAGGATTTACATGTTTCATAGGACAAATACAAATAATTTCATATGCAAAATTAACAAATAATACATTAATATCATTAAACAAGGTTAATATAGTACATCAATATGAAAATTTAATTATAGCGTGAGAATTATTGCTGCAATAGCTTTGCAGTATTAATCCTAAAAGCCTTAACCCATGAGCACATTATTAAAAGCCGTATTTTTTGCAGGAGCCTTATTGTTCTCAGCAAACGTAATGAGTAAGGATAGAGATTTTTCCCTTTCCTTTGGAAATGTACAAGACAAAACCCTGAACTTTGAGCTTTCAAATGCTAAAAGTGTTTCTGTTTTTGTTTATAACACTGCACATGATGAACTATTTTCCGAAAATCTTAAAGATGGAGATCATGTGATGAAGACTTATGATTTTCAAAACTTTACACCGGGAACGTATTATCTGGTAGCAGAATCAGAAGCCAAGATAGAGAAATACAAGATAAAAATTAATGCTGATAATGTAATGGAGGTGGAAAAAACACCTGTAAGCGCTGTGAATAAGCCTGAATATACAATTTCCGGGCATATGGCCAAGCTTCACATGTCTGATGTAAAAGGTACTGTAAGCATTTCAGTATATGACCTTTCCAATACAACGTACTATACTTCGAATAAAAAATATGCTGACGGCAAGGTGGATATCACTTTTGATCTTGATCCTAAAACTGCTGATCAGTATATCATCCAGGTAGAAGAAAACGGAAATGTTTTTAATAAAATAATTTCTCTCCGATAAAACGGAATATACAGATAGATTGACCTATCGATCATTCCAATTATTTTGGATTAAAATTTTACTTACAGTTTATTGTTTTGAGGCAGCTCCATTTCCTAACAGAAAAAGAGCTGCCTCATTTTTTAATTGTGATGGCCCATGTTCAGTTTAATCTTTTTCAGATCTTCCAGTTCATGAATAGGACGTTCTGTGTCGTAAGGAATCGGCTTTTTGGAAAAAGTCTGGAAATACAGCAGGCAGGCATCTTTCCACCATACCGCATCCTTAGATTGAATTTTAAGCTTTGACTGAACATCAGCAAATCTCTGTTTATCAATATAAGGTTCCATTCTATCCCAGGTTTTCTGATAATCCCTTACCTTCTTCACCCCGGAATCATAGGTATAGCACAGCTCATCCCACAAAGATTTTCCATCTTTCATTGTATAATCCCACGGAACATGATGAAACCACAGGATAAGATTTTCCGGGCAGGTTGAGATATTTCCGTATCTTTCATTCAGTGGTGTAAAATACTGTGAAACCGCATTACTTCCTGTTTTTGTTCTGTCAAAACCTAACCCTTTAGCATCAGCCTGATGGTAATAGACAGGTGACCAGTCCGGTCTTCCGCCTTTATAATCTCCCCACGGTTCAGGGCCGTAGTGATGGCCTCCTGCAAAGATATGGTGTAATCCTAACGGCATCATATAATCCACAGCAGTTTCTCTTGAAGAAAGCATCATTTCTTTTACCGGATTCAGAAAGTTCTGATCATCTGTGAAGGTCATTTTAATCCATTCCTCCGCAATCTGCTCTGAAGTCAGCTGATGATTCCATGCTAATCTGCCGAATGCATACCAGTTGGCCTGAGCAAAATGATGTCCGGTCCAGTTGGTATCTTCCCCTATATTGGCAACGGCTGAAATGGCTGTCAATTTTGCAGGTCTTAATGTGCCGTCTGTAATTTTTGCAATCGTGGATCCCTGTCCGTCAGAATAAGTATCGCTGTCCAATGTTTCCTTGAATAATGGAGCCAGGAAAACGAGATGGTTTGAAAAGCCCAGATATTCCTGGGTGATCTGAAATTCTACCATTTCGGAAGTTTTTCTTAAAGCTCCGAAAAGTGGATTAAATGCTTCACGGGGCTGAAAATCAACAGGTCCGTTTTTGATCTGAATAATCACATTATCCCTGAATTTACCGTCCAGAGGTACAAATTCCAGATAAGCCTGTTTGGCTCTGTCGTCTTTGCTCGGACTGTATACAAAGGCTCTCCACATGACGATTCCGTTGTAAGGTTTTAAGGCATCAGCCAACATATTGGCTCCGTCTGCATGGGTTCTTCCGTAATCCTGAGGGCCAGGCTGGCCTTCGGAATTGGCTTTCACCAAAAATCCACCGAAATCAGGAATCAACTTGTAAATTTCAGCCGCTTTATCTTTCCACCATTTCTGTACGTCTTTATTCAATGGATCTGAGTTCTGTAATCCGCCCAGCGCTTTAGGTGAAGAAAAATTGACGGAAAGATATACCTTGATGCCATAAGGCCTGAAAATATCAGCCAGAACCCTTACTTTTTTAAGATAATCTTCCCTAAGCATATTGGGTGATGCATTCACATTATTCAAAACAACGGAATTGATTCCTACAGAAGCATTTGCTCTTGCATATTCTTCGTAGCGCGGAGAAATTTTATCCGGTAAATCTTCCCATTTCCAGAGTGATCTTCCGGCATATCCTCTTTCAATACTTCCCTCCAGATTATCCCAATGATCCAGAACCCTTACATCGTATGAGGGTTTTTCAACAGTATTTAAATGAGACAGGTCGGCTTTTGTCTGCTGTAATCTTAAAATATGATAGACTCCATACAACAGTCCTATTTCTTTACCCGCAGAAATAACAATTTTTTCAGGTGTGGAAACAATCCTGTAACCGTCTTTCAGGTTTTTCTCTTTGTTTTCGGTACGAAGTTCCACCGTCTGTCCCTGCCAGTGGCTGCCTAGCTCTTTTCTGGCAATATTCAGGGTTGGACTGCTGCTTCTGGAAATAATTTTATCTGCCGATATTCCGTTTTTTGCAGGAAACCGAAGCCAGAGCTGACTTCCGTCCTCCGCGAAAACCAGCAAAGGAAATATCAGAAAAAATAGAATGTTGAATCTCAGATATCGCATTGAAAAATTTTAAGTTATTAAAGATGACTATGACTGGTCATCAAGACCTTCAATCGTTTTGATTTTACCTTCGTGATCGTATTCCAGTTCAATCACTTTCATACTTCTCAGCCATGTTTTACCCCCACTCGGGACAGAATCATGGAAAAACAGATACCATTTCCCTTTGAATTCCACAATACTATGATGAGTGGTCCATCCTACCACCGGAGTAAGAATTTCACCCTGAAAAGTAAACGGTCCATAAGGAGTATCCCCGGTTGCATAACAAATCAGGTGGGTGTCTCCTGTAGAATAAGAAAAATAATATTTGCCATTGTACTGATGCATCCATGACGCTTCAAAAAAGCGGTGCTTATCACCATGCAGCAATGGTTTTCCGTTTTCATCGATGATGACAACGTCTTTAGGAGCTTCCGCAAATTGAAGCATATCATCGCTCAGCAGTGCCACTTTTGAATGGATTGCGGGTTCATCATTTTCTGGAATTATAGCAGATTCAAGTGCTTTATTATCTCTGTATCGCTGCAATTGTCCACCCCAGATCCCTCCAAAATACATATAATATTTTCCTTTATCTTCAAAAATGCAGGGATCGATGCTGTAACTTCCCATCATCGGATGTTTTTCAGGAATGAAAGGTCCGTAAGGTTTATCACTCACTGCAACACCGATTCTGAAGATATCATTTTGGTCTTTCAGGGGAAAGTACATATAATACTTCCCGTCTTTGAAGGCAACATCGCAATCCCAAAGCTGTCTTCCCGCCCATGGAATATCTTTTACCGAAAGTACTACACCATGATCTTTAATTTCTCCTCTGTCCACATTATCCATTGAGAAAACATGGTAATCATTCATATCAAAGTGGTCCCCGTTATCGTTTTCTTCAATTCCGCTTTCGCGGTCGTGAGAAGGATAGATATAGATTTTATCTTCAAAAACGTGAACGGAAGGATCTGCCATATAATCTTCCGGGAATAAATATTTTGATTTTTTCATTAAATAAAAATTCTATTGATTTTAATTTTTCTCTGCCAATTTTATTATTTTTTGTACCACAGGTTTCTCCTGATCTTTTCTGTCAAACAATAATGGGTAATCTGTTCTCCCTTTTACCGGGAAATCGTTTTTCCAGGATTGTTTGTCGGTAACTCCCCATAAGGTTACTCTTCTTATTTTATCTTTATGTTTTAAAAACAAGCTAAAGAAATCGAGGTAACGCTTTTCCCATTTCGCTTCTACTTCCTTGGGAAGTCCTTTGGTGTAAGGATTCATTTCTTTCTGATAGGCAACGGTATCGGAAACATTGGCAGAGCTACCCCACGGAGAAGGCAGTGCACTAATTTCCAGCTCTGTTATATTAACTTTAACTCCAGCATTGGAATAATCTACAATTGCTTTTTCATACTCATCCATAGAAGGGTTATCCATTCCGACGTGGGACTGCATTCCTACTCCATCAATACGGATTCCTCTTGATTTAAGTTTTTCAACCATTGCAATGACTGTTTTTACCTTTTCAGGATACCATTCATTATAATCGTTGTAATATAATTCTGCATTGGGATCGGCTTCCTGTGCATACTGAAATGCCAAAGGAATAAAATCCTCACCCAGGATTTCGTAAAATTTACTTTTTCTGTAGGTTCCGTCTTCAAGAATGGCTTCATTCACCACATCCCATCCTTTTACTTTTCCTTTGTAACGGGAAACTACGGTTGTAATGTGGTTTTTCATGCGTTGTTTCAACACTTCCGGAGAAACATCTTTTCCGTTACTGTCTAAAAAGAACCATTTTGGAAGCTGTGAATGCCAGATTAATGTATGCCCGATAATGAACATATTGTTTTTCAGTCCGAAATCAACAAATTTATCAGCATCATCAAAGAAGAACTTTCCTTCCTGAGGCTGCAGGAACATAGATTTCATACAGTTTTCCGCAACAACAGAGCTGAATTGTTTTTTGATAATCGCTGCGGCCTTCTGATCTGTCCCGTCAATCTGGGGAAGGCTCATGGCAGTTCCGATATAGAATTTATCCTGAAATGCTTTTTTTAAAGTACCGTCAGACTTCTGCGCCGACAGCCCGGAAGCGGTAAGAGCCGCCAAACCAATTAAAATACGTTTCATAGTAATTTTTTTATTTTCTTCTTTCAGCCAGATCTTTTTCAATCTGAACTTCCATTTTTTTATTGATTTTGTAAAATAAAAGCAGTCCGCAGGCAATGAAAAACGGAATGGACGGGAATATGCTCACAAGCATCTTCGCTCCTGCGGCCACTGTTTCAGGCTGAATCACCTGCTCGCTCCCGTGTACTGAAATGTATCCGTATTTTCCAATAATCAAAGCTACCAGAGAGCTTCCGATGCTTAGACCTACTTTCAATCCTACCATCATGGCAGAAAAGATAATAGCCGTTGCCCTGCGGTTGTTTTTCCATTCCGAATAATCTGCCACATCAGCAATCATTGCCCACAAAAGCGGTGTGCTGATTCCATAAAAGAATCCGTGTAAAATCTGTGACAGGAACATCATTCCCACTGCTTTCGGAGGATAAAATATAAAAGCGAGGATGAATAATGTAGAAATGAATAATGAAGCAATAAAAGTATCTCTTTTTCCAAACCGGTCTGCCAATTTTTTAGAGAAGGTAATGCCGACGATCATCATCAAAATTCCTCCTGCATTAAATAATCCGAACCCTGCAGATTTCGGGTCTTCCCCAAAGAAATTCATCCCTGCAGAATTAAAAAATGCTGTAATGGGTGAGATAAAACTTTTGAGAGCATTTTCATCCACATAATTGTTAAAATAATAGACATAAGATCCTCCTTTCATGGCCAATGTGATAAATATAAATGCAGTCACGGTAAGCATAATAATCCATGGCCTGTTCTGGAACAAATCTTTTAAATCCTCTTTCAGGCTTGATTTCTGCTCCGGCTTGGGAATGATTCTTTCTTTGGTCGTAAAGAAGGTAATCAAAAGCATGATGGATCCGATCACTGCCAGCCAAGTCATAACGGTCTCAATTCCCTGCGCTTTATCTCCGTGTCCTACATATAAAATGATAGGAAGCATAAATACCTGTACAAAGAACTGGGCAAACATTACAGCTACAAAACGGTATGAAGAAATACTGTTCCTTTCCCCCATATCTCCTGTGATAACGCCACTCAGAGCGGCATATGGCAAATTATTGGAAGCATATAATAACAATAATAATGAATAGGTAATCGCAGCATAGATCATTTTACCCTGATAGGAAAAGTGAGGTGTACTGAAGGCTAACAGAGCTGCAATACCGAGCGGTACAGCGGTAAATAAAATCCATGGACGGAATTTCCCCCATCGTGAGCTTGTACGGTCTGCCAGCGCTCCGATAAGCGGGTTAAAACCAAATCCGGCAATTAAACCTACCGTAAGGGTGATAACAGAAGCATCTTCTGCTTTGAGTCCGTAAATATCTGTATAAAAATAGGTCAGGTAGGTGACTAAGGTCTGAAAAACAAGGTTGGCTGCCAGATCTCCCAGGCTATACCCTACTTTTTCTATTACCGATATTTTTTGTGGTTGATGATCCATTGATTGTAATAAGGTTTTCTATGTTAAATTAATTTTTTTCTGTTGTAAAAGGTGAAGCCGGAAGTCCGCTTTTATTTTTAAGATTGCCGTCCGGGTTATCTGCCCAGTCGTAACGTACATTAACAGGACTGGTGACCTGATCATTCCATACCCTAACTTTATTTCCTTTTGCTTCTGCTTTTGCCCATTGATAGCGGCCGTCTTTCTGCTGTATGGCAAAACCTTTAAGGCTTCCCTGTACCAGATCATCTGTTCCGGTTTTAAAGGATAAAATAATGGTATTGCCTTCTGTTTTCATCGACTGATAAACAGGTCCGTCAGCTATGATTTTTTTGCCCTCCCCGATTTTCAGGGCCTGCAAAGCCAACCTGTCACCTACTGCTTTTTTATTGAGCGGATGAATATCGTTCCATTCTCCCACATCAATAGTTACCGCAAGTCCTGAATACGGAACATTCAGAGAAACCTGTCTTTGCTGTTCTCTCAGCTCAGCCCAGTTGCTTTCAATCGGTTCATCTTTTTTCTCCATGAAATTGGCCAGCTGCACAATGAAGAACGGCAGATCAGTCTTGTTCCATTTTGAACGCCAATCTAAAATCATTGTTGATAGCAAATCTTCATATTCTTTTGGTTTTCCCGTATTGCTTTCACCCTGGTACCAGACAAATCCTTTGATTTTATAATTGATCAGCGGATTAATCATAGCATTGTAAAGTCCTACCGGTTTCCAGCGGATAAATGTCTGTCCGGGAGCCATTTTTTCCATTTTTGCTCCTATTTTATATTTCCACTCGCCTTTAAGATCTGTTTTTTGTCCGTCGATTTCTAAGTAATAGGGTTTATCAGCAATAAACTGTCCTTTTCCGCTGCCATTGATAACTCTAACCGTAATGATATTCTTTCCTTCTTTTAAAACACCTTTGGGAATATCATACCAGCGTGGCGGATATTCATAGGTTACATTGCCTACTTTTATTCCGTTGATGTAAGTAATATCGGCATCTTTTATCCTTCCAAGATTGAGAAATGCTGTTTTCTGGTCTGCTCCTTTTGGCAGGATAATTTCTTTACGGAACCATACCGACCCGTCAAACGGAGCTTCCTGATCTTCCCATGAGCCTGGTACCATCATAGTTTTCCATCCGGAATCATTGGCGTTATCTTTTTCCCAGTGCTGGTTTAAACCGATATCACTCTGATCCAGCTCTGCATACCATGCTTTGCTCAATGATCTTTCCTGGGATTCTGTAGATTGTATCAGATCATCATTTTTCCATTTTTCTGCTTCAGCGAGATATTCCGGATATTTTTTCAGTGATTTTTCATCCATCCAGGCCTGAACCGGAGAGCCTCCCAGACTGGTATGAATAATTCCTACAGGAACTTTGTTTTTGTCATTCAGTTCTTTCGCAAAAAAATAAGCAACTCCCGAAAAATCAAGAATAGTCTGAGGATTGGTACTTTGCCACTTCCCTCCGTCAAGATCATTTTGCGGAGCTTTAAAATTATATTTCTGCGGAACAGTGAAGAATCTTATATTCTGATTATGGGCGTTTTTAATTTCATTTTCATACAAAGGGGTCAGCCTGCGCATCGGAAGTTCCATATTGGATTGTCCTGAAGCCACCCACACATCACCGATAAGAATATCTTTAAGGGTGATCTCATTAATCATCATGGTATATGGGCCTCCGGCATTAAGCTTTGGAAGCATAAGAGACCAGTTTCCCCTTTGGTCTGCTGTGGCATTATACGTTTTATTGATAAACTTAATTGTAATTTTTTCTCCTGCATCGGCATATCCCCAGATTTTAAGATCCTGATTTCTCTGAAGGATCATTCCGTCTGAAACCAATGCCGGAAGCCTTACCTTTGCATGAAAACTGCAAATAGCTGCAAGAAAAAATAATAAATATAGAGTTCTGTTCTTCATGGAAAAAATCTGTTTTTAATGTTGGTTCAGCTTTATTTCTTTTCGTAATTTTCCGTCAGTAAACGGACTTCAATGACTTTAGCGGTCATGAGCTTTTCATCTGCAAGGAATTTTACACTAAGATTTTCTTTATTCTTTTCTGAATCCGGAATCGGAACAATCAGATATTGAGGTAAACTTCCGGACTTTCCTTCCAGATTTTGAGTCATGATTTTTTTACCGTTGATCTCAATATTCAGCGTACGGCTGGTATTCGCATCAAAGTACAGCAGGTAAAGGTATGAAGCATTTTTTCCGGTATTTTTCATCCGGTAACTGAACCAGCCTTTGGCATCACGGAAATGGCGGTCTTCCATATATCCTGTACCAGAGTCTTTGCTTTCTATAAAATGATCTGATTCTGGCTGCTGTTCGCCCAGCTGGATCTTATCTGCGGTGATCATATCCAGCTTTCTGGTTTCTGCTTCTTCTTTTGCTCTTTGCTTCAGTATATTTTCTATTCCATTTTTGTCAGCCTGAGGCCAGTACAAAATATATCTTTCTGCCTGAATACTGTAAAACGGTACAAGTTTTAAACCTTTCCCGAATTTTTCAAACGGATAAAGACCTGTAACGGTAAAGTTGAGCGGTTTATTGTTCGAAGGCGCAACATGACTGACAACTTCTGAAGAATTTCCAAGGATAACGGGAATTTCGTTTAAAGGGATCTGCGGACCATGAGCAATATGGCCGCCTCTGCTATCGTCCGCAAGAAGTCCCTGTTGGTTTTCGGTACCGTATTTTGCGGCAAGCACTACAGGACCGTATTTAAATGCATAATAACTGGAGCGGTCAGGAAGTTGTTCTGCGGAAAGATGCATCGGCAGGGTCATTTTCACAACATCACCTTTTTTCCATTTTTTAGTCAGGGTAAAATAGCCGTCAGAACCACGCTGTGCTTTTTCCTGTTTTCCGTTGATCAGAATTTTTACTTCTGAAGGTGTCGTCCATTCCGGGCATCTAAGTTTTACATCAAATTCTGATTTTCCTGCAGCATCGAAAATCAATGTTGTTTCAGGAACTTCCGGGAAGTTGTTTACCTGACGGATGACTACATTTTGCTCTTTCCATGTCAATGTGGAAGGGATAAACAGGTTCACATATAAATCCTTATCTGACCGGGCATAAATCATTTCCCCATATTTGGCATGGTTTTCCATTCCGGATCCCACACAGCACCAGAAGCTGGTCTGAGGCTGCGAATACACCCGGTAATGTCCGGGACGCATTGGCGTAAAGTAAACAAAGCCTCCTTTGTCATGATTTTCTGTGGAAAGGATATGATTGTATAGTGCTTTTTCGTAATAATCGATATAGTAAGATTCAGGCAACGTTGCATAAAGCTCTTTGGTAAGCTTCAGCATATTATAGGTATTGCAGGTTTCCGGACCTTCAATATTTTTTATCATACTGCTGAAATCATTGACAGGGTTAAAATGCTCACTGACACTGTTACCTCCAATAACTGAAGATCTTTTCTCTGTAACGTTATGCCAGAAAAAATCAGCGGCATTACTCCAGGACGTATTATTCTCAAGATCGGCAATACGTTTATAGCCGATTACTTTTGGAATCTGTGTATTGGCATGCAGTCCCGTAAGTTTATCTTCTCCTGATAAAAGCGGTGTAAGAATAGCCTGATGGGAAAAACGGTGAGCCAGTTTGAGATATTTCCGGTCATGAGTGATATCATAAACATCTGCAAAAACTTCGTTGAGCCCTCCATGTTCACTGCGCAGCATATCCTGTATCTGCTCATCAGAAAGATCTGAAACTTCATTTGCCATCCAATCTGTAAGCTTTATAAGCATTGCCTTTGCTTTTTCATTTTTGGCATACCAATACGCATCGCGCAGCCCTGAGTACAGTTTGTGAATATTATATAAAGGTACCCAGCGGTCGTTCAAACCGAAGCCTGAAGCGCGAATATTTCCCTGTTTTATTTCTTTCCAGATTTTTTTTCCGTTGGGAATCCCTGAAATGTATCCGTCCGGAGAGGTTTTCTGGCACCGTTCCAGCTCACTGATCATATAATCAATTCTCTGTTGTATCGCAGTATCTCCTGTAGAAGCATACATCAGGGATAATGCGGAAATATAATGTCCTCCTATGTGACCGTCCAGTCCTGTATTTTCCCAATTAGGATAATTATCTGCACTGGGTTTCAGCCCCGCTTCTTTAAGATAAGGAGCCAGCAGCCTGTCAGGTTCCATTGCCATGAGATATTGACGGTCTGCCATCATAGCTTTATTGAAAACACTCTCTGATAACTTTACAGTTTCCAAAGGGAAATAATGAATTTTCTTATTCATCTGCGCTGAGGCAAATGAAGCAAAACACAATAAAATAACCGAAAGTTTTGGGGTCATGGATAAATGTTAATTCAACATTTCTAAAATAACAGAAAGAATCTATATACGAAACATTTCCTGAGTCTGTTTGACTTATTTTTTCATTTAAAACTTTCAATAAAGCCCTGAAAACAACAAAAAACACACTACCTTATCATAAAAAATAAGATAATTAATTTACAGTAAAACAAAACCTTAAAACCATATGATTCCCTATGAAAATGAATTCAGGATATGTTTTGGTAAAAATTTCAAAGATATAGCAAATACCTTATCGTATTTTTAACGTTAAGTCCCTTTTCTTGACTATTATCAATCTTCTTTTTTAATTTTAACACAATTTTAACATTCAATTCATGTATGATTAACCTGATTTCAGTGATATTTTCCGGTTTTGATACCGGTTTTACCTCCCAAAATATCCGTTAGGAATAATTTTAATGAAATAAATCATCCGGATTAAAAAAGTGTATGAATCACATTTATATAATATCATATCCATAAAAGATTTACCTTTGTAGTAAAATATAAAAGATGACTGAGGATTACTCCCAATATCCCAAACACCTTGTTGCTGTTGACTGTATCATTTTCGGTTTTGACGGCGAAAATCTTAAAATCCTTTTGGTAAAAAGAAATTTTGAACCTCAAATGGGCGAATGGTCATTGATGGGTGGCTTCGTTGGCAGTGAGGAAACCTCTGATGAAGCGGCTAACAGAGTTCTGTGTACATTGACCGGTCTTGAAAACATTTATCTTGAACAGCTGAAATGTTATACGGAAATTAACCGTGAGCCGACAGCCAGAATCATGTCTATCTCCTATTATGCACTGATCAATATTGAGAAAAACATCCAGATCAATGAGCAGTACAGTGCAAAATGGGTGGAACTGCAGAAAGCTCCTGATCTTATCTTCGATCATAACGAAATGGTAAAGGATGCTGTAGCCAGGCTGAGGAGAAGAGCTTCCACAGGACCTATAGGATTTGAGCTTCTTCCTGAAAAGTTCACAATGAAAGATCTTCAGAATCTTTATGAAGCTATTTTTGATGAAAAATTTGACAAGCGAAATTTTACCAGCAAGATCAACAGTATGGATATCCTTGTGAATACGAATAAAAAGGATATGACTTCATCCAGAAAAGGGTCTTTTCTTTATCGGTTTGACGAAAAAAAATACAATAAAAAAATCTCACAGGGATTTATGTTTAAAATCTGATAGACCAACCTGTTTAATTTTGGAAAAAGTATTCCAGAAAATTAACAATTTAGAATGATAGAAAATTCAGCATACTCTTATTAAAATCTCACTTTTGTGAGATTTTTTTTGTGTTCCTGGCGGAAATTTCCAGCAGGACAAATAGTTATTTTGTCTTTTTTCAGAATGATCGTAATAAAAATTTATGATAAGGTTTTTTCTTTTCTCCTACCACACAATGCATTATGATTATATGGCTTATAATCTTATTTATGATATGTAATTTTTTGTTAATTTTTAATAAAATATTGACTTATATTTAATATTATATGTATTTTTATGTAAAACTAATAACCATATTTAACAACAACTCAAATTTTCACAAACCCCGAACTTAACTTCGTGGGAACCAGAAAAAAGAGAGAAAAAGATTTTCCAATTGCAAACTGAATAGAAATGATTCCAGTATTCCACCTGAAACCAGTATTGAAAAATTAGGTAAGGAAATATGGGTTCAAACAGGTTAAACAGTTTAGTAATCTGAAATCAATCCTTATTCAAATCCACCGTTAATAAAAATTAAGAAGTTTTACTTATCTGCATAATACTCCTGCGCAGTATAAAGAATCAGAATATTGACGGCTAAAAAATAAGACCAAACTTTAAATATATCAAATTATGAGAACAAACAAAATGTGGCTTTTTCTGGCCTTTCTGTTAATCATTCTTTCTAGCTGTTCTACGATGGATGAAAAAAATTTACTAGAAGACCCTGACTCCAACTTAAATGCCAGCGCTAGTGCAAGAGCGTTGGCAGCAACACCAATGCTGCATGTCGGAGGCAGATACCTTAAAGATCCCTGTGACAATAATGTTGTCTTACATGGTGTCGCCATAACTCCAAGCCCCTGGTTCAATGGCTGTCAGTATGGCGCCAATTCCGGCTACTGTACCTGGGATAATTACAATGTACAGGGCGCACTGAACTATAATAAGGCTGTGATGAACAAGCTCACCAGTGCTGCTGATGGCTGGTATCTCAATTACATCCGCCTCCATATTGATCCGTATTGGACCAATGATCCCGGACCGGCTATCCCAGAGAACGATATCTCAAGATTCAATTATAACCGCCTGGTAACTTATACAGATCAGGTGATAATCCCACTGATCAACCATGCCCGCAGCCTGGGAATGTATGTCATCCTACGTCCGCCAGGCGTATGTCCAAATCGTATTGCTGTGAACGATGCCTATCATAGCTATCTTAAAACCGTATGGACCTTTTTGTCGCAACATCCGGGGCTAAAGAACGCTGACAATGTGATGTTCGAATTAGCCAACGAACCTGTTGAGATTCTGGGTACAAATGGCACATGGGGATCGACAGGAAACGAGCACTTTGCAGCACTTAAAAACTTCTTCCAGCCATTGGTTAACATTATTCGCAACAATGGAGCCAATAATGTTTGCTGGATACCGGGCACAGGATGGCAATCCCATTACCAAGGCTATGTCAATAACCAGATTACAGGTGGTAATATTGGTTATGCTGTTCATATCTATCCAGCTTACTGGGGCGGTCTCAGCAACTATCAAGCCTTTCAGAACGCATGGAATATCAACGTTAAACCAATCGCAGACATTGCGCCGATCGCCATTACCGAGACCGACTGGGCACCTCAGGGATATGGTACCTTCGGCATCGGTACAACAGGTACGGCAGGCGGAAGCGGATTTGGCGCCAATTTAAAATATATCGTGGATCAGTCAGGCAATGTAAGCTGGAATGTTCTTGCCCCGGATAACCTCCTCCACAAAGGCGATCCTAATGCAGGAACAGCCTACAACAATGATTGGGAAGCCTGCGCCGCACCAGTTAAACAGTGGTTCCAGCAATATGCATCCTCCAATTATCCTGTTGGAAACTGTAATACAACCAGCAGCCTGGTTAATAATGGTATTTACGAGATCGAGTTTCAAACCGATGCCAATAAAGTAGTTGATCTAAAATCCGGAGAGGATGCCAATGGCGCAGTGTTAAGACCATGGACAAGGAATGGTGCTGCTGCACAGCGCTGGGTTGCAATTGACGCCGGCAATGGTTACTGGCGTTTTGTATCCAAAGCGAGTGCAACCAATCGCTGCATTGACTTAGCCAGTAACAGCAATACCCTGGGAACCTCGATCAGGCTTTGGCAGAACTATGGTAATGATGCACAAGCCTGGCAGGTAGTTGCTGTCTCCAATGGTTATTATAAAATCCTGTCCAAGGTGGACCCTACACGTGGCTGGGATATTCCCAACTGTACCATGGATGGCAATTCAAACTTACACCTTTGGGATTATTATGGTACGTCCTGTCAGTTGTTCAAGTTCAAATATATTGGGATGAACTGATATCAATAAAAAAACAGGGTGCTTTTTAAGCATCCTGTTTTTTTATTATATGTGAAAAGTCAATTTTGCTTCACAAGTCAATGGTAAATTTTTAAAAATTGACAATAAAGCGAATTCACTATTGCCCTTTCACTTTTTCCATATAATCAACGTTTACAAAAACTTACGTATAGAATAGTCTTAAAAACAATATCAAACGATTAAACTAAGTGCCATACAGATGCATAAAGTGCATATAATTAATTCTGAAATAAAAAAATAGGATGCTTTTTCCAGCATCCTATTTTTTATGTGAATAGTCAATTTGCTTCGCAGTCAATGATGAATTTCTAAAATTGACAAGTGAAACGAATTCACTATTGACCATTCACTTTTAAAAAGTCAATTTTGATTCCCAGTCAATGATGAATTTCTAAAATTGACAGTGAAACGAATTCACTATCGACCATTCACTTTTAAAAAGTCAATTTTGATTCCCAGTCAATGATGAATTTCTAAAATTGACAGTGAAACGAATTCACTATTGACCATTCACTTTTAAAAAGTCAATTTTGATTCGCAGTCAATGATGAATTTAAAATTGACAAGTGAAACGAATTCACTATTGACCATTCACTTACCAAAACCTTACATACAAGGCGGTCAGTAAAAGCAGTGTCATCACAATCAAAACTAATGTCCTGTTGTCTACTTTAAACATTGCTACATCAATGGCAAAGGCTTTAGGATTAATTTTCGGACCTGCAAGACTGATCAGGATCATGGCGATTATGGTGATAAAAAACGACCATCCCATATTGATCAGGAAAGGAATTTCGGTAATGGTATGAACCATCCCATTTTCCAGCTTTTCATAAGTGAATGCTGTATACATCCACGTCTCTTTCCCGAAAATTTCAACGGCAAAGCTGTTGAAGAAAATGGCCAGGACAAACCCTAAAATCACTCCTACCAAAGCGGCTGTACCAGTCGTTCTTTTCCAGAACATTCCCAAAAGGAACATGGCAAAAACTCCAGGACTGATAAAGCCTGTGTATTTCTGGATAAATGTAAAACCTCCTTCACCACCAATTCCTAAAACATCTGTCCAGGTAAAGGCCAGTGCTGCCATCATGGCGATAATAATTACCCAGCGGCCTGTTCTCACCATCTGAATTTCGGTGGCATCTGTTTTAAGGTATTTTTTATAGATATCCAACGTAAAAATGGTTGAAATACTGTTTACTTTTCCTGCCAGTGAAGCTACAATCGCTGCTGTCAAAGCGGCAATGGCCAATCCTTTCAATCCTACTGGTAAGAATCCCAATATTGCAGAATATGCCCCATCTTTCACTCCATTGAATCCCGGAAGGTGTCCTTTGGAATATAATACATAAGCAGCAATTCCCGGAAGCATAACAATTACAGGCATGAATAATTTCAGAAAACCTGCAAACAGAATTCCTGTTCTTGCTGTTTTCAGATCTGCTCCCAAAGCTCTTTGGGTGATGTACTGATTACAGCCCCAATAGTTCAGGTTAACAATCCACTGACCGGCAAAATACATGGCCAAACCTGGTAGCACAACATATTTCTGCACCTCAAGGTTCTGAGGCATTGCCAAAGTAGTGGTTGTAGTTGTTGGTTTTTGAAGAATCAGCTTAAAGTGCTGCGGAGCCTCATTGATCAGGGTATTGAATCCTGCCAACGCATTTCCTACAGCGGCTCCGTTGATTCTCTGGTCCACAATCTGCAACGCCATATAAACTGTTGCAAAACCTCCGATAATAAGGACTGCCACCTGTATAACGTCTGTATATCCAATTACTTTCATTCCTCCAAGACCGATCAGAAGAGCCATAAGCAAAAGACCTATCATAATGCCGTGAAGATGTTCTCCTCCCAGCAAAGTATCGATGGCAAGAGCACCAAGATAAAGGATGGAAGTAAGATTCACAATAACATATAGAAACAGCCAGAATACTGCCATGATGAGCGAAACAGATTTGTTATACCTTCTTTCCAGAAACTGGGGCATGGTATAGATCTTATTTTTAAGATAGATCGGAATAAACCAGACCGCAATGATGATCAGCGCAACGGCAGCAATCCATTCGTAAGCGGCAACAGCGATTCCGACAAAGAAACCTTCACCGCTCATTCCGATAAACTGCTCAGCAGAGATATTGGAGGCAATTAAGCTGGCTCCGATCGCCCACCAGGTCAAAGATCCTTCCGCAAGGAAATAATCCTTACTTCCTGTAGATTCAGACTTTTTCTTTTTATAGATCCATAATCCGTAAGAAGCTACCACTACAAAATAGATCAGGAATATGATGATATCAATAGTTGCTAATTTTCCCATAGTTTACTTTTTTACGGAGAATTTATAGATGGTTTTCGACTGGTATTTCTGTCCGGGCTTCAATTCTGTAGAAGGAAAAGAAGGCTGGTTCGGTGAATCCGGGAAGTGTTGTGTCTCTAAGCAGAATCCTGTTCTGAATTCATTTTTACCTCCGGTTTTGGTATCAAACTTTCCGTCAAGAAAATTTCCGGAATAAAACTGCACACCGGGTTCATCTGTGAAGACTTCCATTAATCTTCCTGTTCCCTGGTGATACACTTTGGCGATACTTCTCAAACCTTTTCCATTCAAAATCCAGTTATGGTCATATCCTTTTCCTTTTTTCAGCTGATCATCGTCTGCACTGATATCTTTTCCAATCGGTTTTGAAACCGTGAAATCAAAAGGAGTTCCTTTTACAGCTTTCTGCTCACCCGTAGGAATTAAGGTTTCGTTCACTGGAAGAAAATGATCTGCATTAATCTGTAGTTCATGATCGGTAATCGTTTTAGTAAAATTTCCTGACAGGTTAAAATAGGAATGCTGGGTAAGATTCACTACAGTAGGCTTATCTGTTTCAGCTTCATACGAAATTTCCAATGCATTGTCGTCTGTAAGCGTGTAAAAAACGGTTGTTGTTAATTTCCCCGGATATCCTTCCTCACCGTCTGCGCTGGTATAAGATAATTTCAATGTCGGAAATTTTGCATCTTTTACTACCTCAATATTCCAGAATCTGGTATGAAACCCTTCTTTTCCTCCGTGAAGGCTATTGGGTCCATCATTTTTATCGATTTCGTATGCTTTACCATCCAATGTGAATTTAGCGTTGGCAATTCTGTTACCGTATCTTCCGATCAATGCTCCGAAATAATAAGGATTACCATCGAAATATCCTTCAGGTTTTGTAAAGCCAAGGACTACATCCTCATATTTCCCGTTTCTGTCCGGAGTAGTTAAGGAAGTGATAATTCCGCCGAAGTTGATAACCTCAACTTTCATCCCGTTTTTATTGCTTAATGTGTATTTTTTAATAGAATCGCCCTTAGGCGTAACTCCATAGTCTGAAGTATGAACATTCTCCATTTTCCCTGAAATATCCTGTTTGTTATTTTCTTTTCCGCAGCCGAAAATAATTAAAAATAATAAAATAAAAATGCTATTATGTGTTGCTTTTTTCATAATTATTTACATATTTTTTACAATTAATTAACGATAATACATTTCATTCCAACGAAGTGTATTTTTGAAATCACGCATTCTGGTATCTTCATCAATAACTAATGATTCAATTCCTGCTATCTCAGCAAAATCTTCCAGCTGTTCTGCCGAAATATTTTCACTGTAACATGTATGGTGCGCCCCTCCTGCCAGTATCCAGGCTTCTGCGGCCGTATATAAATCAGGAAGAGGTTTCCATAAAACTCTTGCTACCGGAAGCTTTGGCAGCTCTTCTGTAATTTCCAATGCTCTGGTTTTGTTGATCAGCAGTCTGAAATGGTTTCCAAAGTCCATCAGGGCAGCATTCAGAGAATCAATATTTCCTCTGGAGTTAAAAACAAGACGAACGGGATCTGCTTTTCCTCCGATTCCCAGCGGATGGATCTCGCATGAAGGTTTCCCGGCAGCCAGCACAGGATCTACTTCCAGCATATGTGAGCCTAAAATGGAAGGATTGGAAGGGTCTAAATGATAGGTATAATCTTCCATAAAGGCATTTCCACCTTCAAGGCCCTGCCCCATTGTTTTCATGGCACGTACGAGCGCTGCGGTTTTCCAGTCTCCTTCGCCTGCAAATCCGTATCCTTTCTGCATCAGTCTCTGTACGGCAATTCCCGGCAGCTGCTCCAGCCCGTGAAGGTCTTCAAAAGTATCAGAGAATCCTTTAAATCCACCGTCTTTTAAAAACTTCTCAAGTCCTAATTCAATTTTTGCAGCGGTGTGCAGCGAACTTCTGTTGGCTCCTCCCTCCAAAAGAGATGCTGCCATGTGATAAGAAGATTCATATTCTTCCATCAGGCTTTTTATTTCTCCCTCACTTACAGAATTGATAACGCCTACAAGATCACCGATTCCCCAGGTATTCACTGAAAAGCCGAACTGGGTTTCAGCTTCCACTTTATCTCCATCTGTAACGGCAACAAACCGCATATTATCTCCGAAACGTGCAAATTTAGCTCCCTGCCAGTCGTCCCAGCCTGCAGCAACACGGCTCCAGTCACCAATTTGCTTCTGAACTCTTTCTTCTGACCAGTGCCCTACCACGACTTTTCTGTTCTTTCGGAGCCTGCTTACCATAAAACCAAATTCACGGTCTCCATGAGCCGCCTGGTTAAGGTTCATAAAGTCCATGTCCATGGTAGACCACGGAATATCTCTGTTGAATTGGGTATGCAGATGCAGAAGAGGCTTCTGTAAAATTTTTAGCCCTCTGATCCACATTTTAGCGGGTGAAAAAGTATGCATCCACGTAATTACTCCTATACAGTTTTCTGCATGATTGGCTGCTGCAATGGTTTCAAATATCTCTTCGGTAGTTTTTACCGTTGGCTTTACAATAACTTTTACCGGGATGAAAGAAGATTTTTCAAGTTCTGCCACAATTTTCTGTGAGTGTTCTGCTACCTGTGCCAGTGTTTCTGGTCCGTATAAATGCTGACTTCCTGTGATGAACCAGACTTCTTTGGTATTGAGAGGTGTTAACATAGTTTTGTTGATCGTTAATAGTTGTTTATCTTGAAATGTTTAGTGTTTAAATTCCTGTCCGTAATAAGCATTCTTGCCGTGTTTACGTTCATAATGTTTTTTGATGAGTGAGTCTTTCAGACGTTCTGCATCAGGATTGATCTGCCTGGTGAGGTACGCCATTTCGGCAATGGTTTCCAGTACTTTGCTGTTGTAGACCGCTTTCTCAGCATTCTTACCCCAGGTAAACGGACCGTGATTGCCGATCAGAACCATTTCTACTTCTTCCGGGGAGAGCTGTTTTTCTTTAAAGCATTCCAGAATCTGTATTCCTGTATTGTATTCGTAGTTTCCTTCGATCAGCTCATCCCGCATCGGCGGAGCGCAGGGAATATCTGTCGTAAGATGGTCTGCATGAGTGGTCCCGAAAACAGGAATGTCCATTTGTGCCTGTGCCCACGCCACGGAATAGATGGCATGAGTATGAGAAATCCCACCGATATTTTCCCAGTTTTTATAAAGGAAAGCATGGGTCTTGGTATCGGAAGAAGGTCTGAGCCTGCCTTCAATAACATTGGCGTCAAAGTCTAAAATCACCATATCTTCCGGCTTTAAAATGTCATAAGGGACACCGCTTGGTTTAATGGCAAAAATGCCTTTATCACGGTCTACAGCACTCACATTCCCGAAAGTATAGACCACCAGCTTCAGGGCATCCAGCTGCATATTCGCTTCATAACATTCTCTTTGGAGTTCTTTATAGGTATTCATTTTGAGTATCATTCAAAAGGTTAAAATGGAAAATCAGGAGTTCTGAAGTTCTTTCCTGTTGTTTTTCAGTTTGGTATTGTATTCTACAAAATCAGCGAGCTTCTGGTATTGCTGCATTAATTCTCTGTAGTGCTGTACTTCTTCCGCTTTCGGCTGATATTCCGCTTCAAATGCGGAGCCCATTTTCATGCTTGCTTCCTGAACGGTCGGATAAATTCCTGCTGAAACAGCAGCATAAACAGCAGCCCCTAACGCGGGAGTCTGGTCCGAAGCGGCAACAACAATCGGCATATCCAGAACATTAGCGAGTGTCTGCATGATAAACGGTGATTTCCTTGCTACTCCTCCGATTCCGATCACTTTATTGATTTTCACACCTTCCTCTTCAAAACGGTCAACGATCTTCTTAGCTCCGAAGCAAATGGCATTCACCAAAGCTTTGAAAATATGGGGAGCTCTTGTTCCCAAAGAAAGCTGACTAATTGCTGCCTTAAGTTGCTGGTCTGCATCCGGTGTTCTTCTTCCGTTTACCCAGTCCAATGCAATCGGAACACTATCTGAGAGAGGAATTTTTTCTGCTTCAAGAGTCAATTCTCTGATAAGTCCGTCCTCCATTTCTTCAGCGAGCTTTGTTTTATGCTCCTCTGAAATATTTTCGGAATGTATCATCACCTGGTGAACCGGCCACATCAGGATATCTTTATACCATGCCAGCACATCTCCAAAGGCTGACTGTCCTGCTTCAAGCCCTATCAGTCCCGGAATTACGGAGCCGTCAACCTGTCCGCAGATTCCTTTTACGGTTGTATCTCCGATAGCTTCCTGTGAGGCCACCATAATATCGCAGGTAGAAGTTCCCATGATCCTGATCAGGGTATTTTCTTCCACCCTGGCTCCTACAGCTCCTGAATGGGCATCAAAAGTTCCTACAGTAATAATGGTTTTGGTGGTAAGACCGGTTTTTGCGGCCCATTCTTCATTCAGGTAGCCGGCAATTTCATCTGAAGTATAGGTTTCCTTGTATAATCTTCCTCTGAGCGCTCCCAGAGAAGGATCTAGCCTGTTGAGAAACTCTTCGGAAGGCAGACCGCCCCACGACTCATGCCACATGGCTTTGTGGCCGGCAGCACAACGGCTTCTTTTGAATGTTGCCAGGTCTTTATGATCTGATAAAAGATAGGTCAGATAATCACAGTGCTCCATCCAGGTGTACGCAGCATTTTTTACCTCTGCATCTGCTCTGCTGATGTGCAGTATTTTAGCCCAGAACCATTCTGAAGAGTAAATACCGCCTTCATATCTTGTATAATCTTCACCACCCCAGGTTCTTGCAAGGGTATTGATTTCTTCGGCTTCACGAATGGCAGTATGGTCTTTCCATAAAACCATCATGGCGTTGGGATTCTCTTCAAATCCCGGAACCAGCGCCAGAGCAGTTCCATCACTTGTTACTGGTAACGGTGAAGAGCCTGTAGTATCAATACAAATACTGACGATCTGCTCTGCCGGTATCCCGCTTTCTTTTACTATTTCTGAAATCGTTTTTTCCAGACCTTCAATATGATCTGAAGGATGCTGTCTGAAACTGTTGGCTGATGGATTACAAAATCGGCCTTCCTTCCATCTCTGGTAGTAGCTGACTGAAGAAGTTATTTCGGAACCGTTTTCAGTATCAATAAGGACGGCCCGTACGGAATCTGTACCGTAGTCCAGCCCGATAACATATTTTTTCATGGTGGTGAAACGTTTTTGATTATTGAGATTTTAAATTCTCCTGATGAGATAAAAACAAATATAAGATTCTATTCTAAATAAATGTAAAAAACACACTTATTTTTAACAAAACACTGAATATCAAATTATTAAATTAATTTCACCTTTAAAACAATTAAAGAATTGGCAGGAATTTCCGTTGAAATTTCACCATTTTTGGCTTCAGAAATCTCTTCTTTAGGTTTTATAGGTTCAGCATCGAAACTATTTTCAGTAGAAAGCTGTGGTGCAGATAGAAGGATTTTGGTTATTTTCTTACCTGTTTTCAGAGTTCCGGGTTTGATATTAACCGTTTTAGCCTGAGTATCAGTATTGACTATTTTAATAATAATCTCATGAGTTTTGGCATCTTTTACAGCTGTAGCATATAACTTCTCCTGCCCGGACAAGGCTTTTCCGTTACTTTCTATTTTCAGTACATCCGTTCCTTTATTGTTGGAAAATAATTTCTGAACATAATAATTCGGGGTCGCGTAGGATTTCAGATTATTGAACCAGATGAGATCGGGCGTCCACTGCCAGCCGTCAGCATGGGCAAAAAGCGGTGCGTAGGAAGTCATATAAACCACATCTGCATTTCTTTCAAGACCGGTCATAAAAGCGGCTTCTGAAAGGGCCGTCAGCCAGTTATTTTTATTATCAGGCTTTACCACGCCTACAGACTGGGCTGCATATTCCCCGGCAAAAACTTTTGGCCCGGAACGGTCATACTGATCGTATCTGCCTGCATTTTTCATAAACCATTCGGGAGAGTTGTAATAGTGCTCATCAACAATCTGTGCATTAAGCTGCTTCAACTCTTTCCATCCATATTCAAAGAACTCGCCGTCAGGTGACGGTCCGCTTCCGGAAATGATCTTTATGTCAGGATATTTTGTATGAATTGCTTTTTCAAAAACTTTATAGCGTTCAATATAATCCGCTCCCCACTGTTCATTTCCCACTCCGATAAATTTTAAATTAAAAGGCTTTGGATGCCCCATTTCAGCACGGATTTTACCCCATTTTGTTCTGGAATCTCCGTTGGCAAATTCAATCAGGTCCAGGGCATCCTGAACGTAGGGATCAAGGTCTTCCATTTTCACCAGTTCTGCGGTATTGAACTGGCAAGCCATTCCGCAGCTCAGAATAGGAACAGGTTCTGCGCCCAGATCTTCGGAAAGCTGGAAATATTCATAAAAACCTAATCCGAAAGACTGTCCGTAATCCGGTGTAAGACGATGCGGAAATCCTGTGCTCCATTTATTGATGAGATATTCGCGGTCTGCCACATTTCCAATTGTTTTTTTCCACTGATATCGTTCTGCCAACGTTCTTCCCTCTACAATACAGCCCCCTGGGAATCTCAAAAAACCGGGTTGTAAATCATATAATTTCTGAACCAGATCTTTTCGTAAGCCTCCTTTTCTGCCTTTCCAGGTATCCTGCGGGAAAAGGGAGATCATATCCATGTTCACGATGCCGTTTCCGGTAAATGTAATCCGCAGTTTTGCTTTTTCTACAGTTTGTGGTGCTTTGAAAACTGTTGTATACTTCTGCCATCCGTTTCTTTTTATAAGTGTGGAAACTGAAGAAATTTCCTTCCCATTTTCATCAACAAGACTTGCATTGACCGCAGCAATATTTCCCGAAACATTCTCCAGATCAAAGCTGAAATCATAATTTTCACCTTGATGAAGCCCTATTCCCCTGAATCCTTCATTTTCCAGAATATAATTTTTATCATTCAGAACGGTAATTCTCGCATAATTTTTATTGTTTTTTTTAGGGTCGGAATAAATGGTCAGAAATCCGGAATCCAGATTAGGGGAAAGTGTTTTTGCGTTAGGCTGTTTCCATCCTGTGAAAGGTTCGTCAAATTCAAAGCTGCGGTTTTTAATCAGTTCAGCATACAATCCGCCATCTGCTGCAAAATTGATGTCTTCAAAGAAAATCCCATACATGGTAGGTTGTATTTTAACAGGTGCAGAAGTTTCTTTCAGATCCAGGTTAAAGCTACGGACCGTATTATTCTGAGCCGAAAAAAAAGCAGCACTAAGGGAAATCGCGATGGAGAATATTTTATTTTTAGTTGTCATAGATCGTATATTTTGAAAGCTAAAGCATGTCTCAATTTATCCTGAATCAATTTCTATTTACTGTTAACGGAATACTTTTTAACCCCGTATCATCAGAAGTTCCGCCATAAAAAATGGTATAATCGCCGGGTTTTGAAACCAGATCATCTGCTTTTTCATCATAGAAGGCAAATGAATCTTTGGAGAGGGTCAGCTGAATATTTTTTGTTTCTTTAGATCTGATTAAAGTCCTTTCAAAAGCCCTTAACGTTTTTACCGGTGCCTGGGTATCATTATTTCTTTTGATATAGACCTGAGCGACTTCTTCGCCATCCCTTTCTGAAACATTGGTTACCGGAATTGTGATCGTCACATTTTCGTTGGTATTGATAGTATTTTTGCTGAGTTTTGAATCTCCATAAACAAATTTTGAATAGCTCAGGCCATGCCCGAACGGATAAAGAGGTTTTTCCGTCATATAACGGTAGGTTCTTCCCTGCATATCATAATTCTCAAATCCTTCGTGTTTGCTTGTCTTTGAAAGAGCGTTATCCAGCTGCTCAAGGTTTTTGTAAAAGGTAATGGGTAATTTTCCTGAAGGGTTATAATCCCCTGCCAAAACATCTGCTACGGCCGTTCCTCCTGATTGTCCGCCATACCAGGCATTCAACAGGGCATCATAATTTTTCTCATCCTGTTCCAATCCCAGAGCACTTCCGGTACAAAGAACAAAAACAACAGGTTTGCCGGTTTTTCTAAGCTCCGCCAACAGGTCCCGCTGGACTTTAGGAAGGGCAATCGAAGTTTTGTCACCGCCTTTGAAGCCTTCTGCATTTACCATCATCTCTTCACCTTCCAGACTTGGAGAAAGTCCGCCTGCAAAGACAATAACGTCTGCATTTTTCACCTTTTCTCTCACCGAAGCAAAATTAACAGGGTCTTTTCTGTACACTTCAAAACTGATGCTTACATATTTTCCTTTTTGTGTATGACGCAGTTCTATCTGGTATTCTTTTCCTTTCTCCATTTTTACAGGAAACTCCGAAGGATGTCTTGCATCAGGTCCTTTTCTTGTTGCGATTTCTTTCCCGTTCACAAAAAGAGTATAAATATCAGAAGTGGAAGCAGAAAACACAACCTCTCCTGTATAGGTACTTTTGAAAACCCCTGAAATGATCGCTGAGGTATTTTCTCTTCCTACATTGGGCGCAAGCTGGGTTCCTCCAAAACTGTTGTAGCTGATGGCGGTTGAATTTACGGAAACATTGGCCGGCTGCCCTTTGAATTCATTGTTATTAAAAAACGTTACTTTCATTCCTTTCGCGCCGTTTTTCTGACTGATGAAATTCTGATAGAGTGACGTTCTGGACGAAGGATCTGTTACTTCGCTTCCTTTTTCGTAAATAATTTCAGTATTCGGGAATTTGGTTTTGATTCCGTCTAAGATTGTTACAATTGAAGAGGGAGTTCCATTATAGTTTCCTAACTGCATCAATCCGTCATCAGCATTCGGACCTACAACGGCAATTTTTTTAATGTTTCTACTGAGAGGCAGAACATTGTTTTCATTTTTCATCAGCACAATTGACTTTTGTGCCATTTTCAGTGCCTGCTTTTTATGTTCTTCAGAATCGACTACAGAATAAGGAATTGTATTCCAGTGAACGGAAGATTTCGGGTCAAGCATTCCCAGTTCAAACCAGCCTTTCAGGATTCTGCGCATTGATGCATCGATATCTTTTTCGGTAATCAGTCCGCTTGCCAGAGATTTATTCAGATTGTTATAGGTATCTCCGCATTCCAGATCCGTAGAATGTTTCAGGGCATCCGCTGCGGTTGTTTTTTCGTCAGGATGAGTGCCGTGGTATTTTTTCTGAAAGAAATCGGCCAATGCCCAGCAGTCCGAGACCACCATTCCGTCATACTTCCATTTTCCACGGAGAATTTCTGTAAGTAAAGTATTGTTAGCACAACATGGCTGCCCGTCAAAAGCATTGTAGGCACACATTACTTCTCTTACATTCCCTTCCTGAACCAATGCTTTAAAAGCGGGAAGATACGTCTCATACAGATCTCTTTTTGAAATTTCTGCATTGTAGGAATGGCGGTTCCATTCCGGTCCGCTATGTACTGCAAAATGCTTGGCGCAGGCGTGGGTTTTAAAATATTTCGGGTCATTTCCCTGCAGACCTTTTACTGCAGCAACACCCAGAACAGAGGTCAGATAAGGGTCTTCACCGTAGGTTTCCTGGCCTCTTCCCCATCTTGGGTCACGGAAAATATTGATATTGGGTGTCCAGAAGGTCAGTCCTTCGTATCGTCCTGTTTTCAGAGCTTCATCAAAAGATCTGTTGTATTTTGCCCGTGCTTCATCAGAAATCATTTCAAAAGTTTTAAAATGCTCCGGAACATCCCATGTGGCTGCCATCCCGATTGCCTGAGGAAAAACTGTGGCTGTTCCTGCTCTTGCCACTCCGTGAAGTGCTTCATTCCACCATCCGTAGGCAGGAATTTCCAGACGGGGAACTGCCTGGGAATTATCCATCATCATTCCTATCTTTTCTTCTGTGGTCAATAAAGAAAGAAGGTTCTCTATTCTCTCATTAACCGGAAGATCCGGGTTTCTGAATGGGTATTTATAATGGCTCTGGGCAAAAAATAAAGGGGCTGCCAGTGTTGCACATAGGATTAATACAATTCTTTTCATAGGTAGTATGGTTTCAATAAAGTCCGGAAAAGGCTGTTGATTTTGTGATTAACAATTCTTAGCCCACTGATTTTACAGATTTTCATGGATAATTATGTTTTCATTCTTATTTTATACAAATTGCCAGTATTATTCAGCAACAATGCAATGAAAAACAAATATAACGTTCTATTTTAAATAAATGTAAATAATACACTTAAATTAAGAATAAATCCTACTTACTTTTGGTTTTCATACCAAATTGTTGAAATAAAGCCACCATAAGCAATGCTCATGATGGCTTTGGATTCAATTTACTCTTTGACAAATTTTTGTTTTACTACTGTACTATTTTTTTGAGTAACCTCAATAAAGTAAATACCAGCCGGGAAATCTCCCACGTTAATATGGTTTTTTCCTGGATTTATTTTCAATCCGGATCTGATGACACTTCCTCTTCCGTCAAAAATGGTGGCAGCTGCTTCTGACAAATCAGAATCAATGAAAAGGTCTGCTTTTACCGGATTAGGATATATTTTTACATCCTCTTTTTTAGCTTCAGCAGAAATATTTCTGGTGCTTAACGATCCGAAGTTTAAAGGAAGAACGTTGGCAGAATAAGTATTTTCTTCTGTAAGATATGCTTTGAAAGATCCTATTGCAGGTTCGCTTCCTGCAGTTACTTTATAGAAGCCTGTTACTCCGTTTTCTGTTTTCAGCACATAAGCATTCGCCGGAACTTTGATACTCTGATAAACCCCGTTCATCTGATTCACAGTGATTGCTTTAGGTGTGGAAACATTTCCTGAGCCGTTGAAAGTAATATTCCCTGTCGCATTGATGATTACCGGAGTATTCGCAGGAATGATTCCGTTTGAAATTGCGGTACAACTGATATTACTGGCATTCGGAGACATCAGATAAGCAGTAACTCCGGAAGGTATATTAGCCTGGAATGGAAGGATCAACACATCGTAACCATTAAATATACGGCTGTAAGAAGCTGTATTGGCTGTAAAGTTAAACGGCACCTGAAAGTCCATACCCTGACCGGAAAGGACAAGATTTGAACAAGCTGTACCTGAAATCACATTATTGGCAGATGAACTTATGTTTGAATTCACATAATAAATGCTGTTAGAGTTAGCACTCATAGGCTGCCAGTTATTGGAGGAAGTAACTCCTGCTGCATTTCTGATGTCTACAGAAGTGTAGTAGCCATTTTCCAGGGCATCCATCAGATAGCTGTCGCTTGCAGAATAAGTTCCTCCGAATTTAGAAGCAATTTCATTACCTACATTGAAATAAACATCTCCCAGATTAAGCGTAAGCACAGAGCTGTAATTGGAATTTCTCAGTCCTAAAATTCCTTTGCATCCGTCTGTAAGCACCTGTCTTGAAATATCTAATGTGATATCGAAGTTTCCTCCCTGCGGAAAATTAATCTTGCCGTAATTATATGATTTCGTTACGCCCTGACTGTTGATGTAATATAAAGTCGTATTGTCTGAATAGCTTTGTCCCGCTGTTGTATAGCTGTTTACATGCAGGATCAGTTTATTGTACCGGTCATTAAGCTGAAGATATCCGTTAGCCGCAGTCATATTATTACTGATAAGAGGGCTTGGATTAGAGAACGTCACCGTTGTATTGCTGATATTGAATCCTGTCCCAAAAGCTGTACTGGTAGTAGTTTGTGTTTCGATTTTATTATAATGGATATCACCGCCTGTCATGAGAGAAGCAGGCCTGTCGCCACTTTTATTAAAAACAAAAGTCATAACACTGGAAGGGCTGATATCAGCAGTAGGCCGGAATGTTGCCGTACTCAAAGAAAGAGGTGTGCTCACCATATTGGATTGCGTATTGGTCAGGATTTTTGTTCCCGAAGTCGTGTAAAAAGGCAGATCAACCTTCAAACTATAGGAGTTCTGAGAAGGATTAATGACCATAAGAACAACCTGATTGCCGTCCTGCGAAATATATGAAGAGCCTTGTAAAACTCCGGTTTTGTCATCCCATTTGGCTTCTATTCTCGTCTTGCCTATTGTATACTTGGCATAATGGGAAAGGATATAGCCTCTTTTGGTCATTAGGCCTGCGGTGGTTCCATAAGTTCCGTCACCCATTAACCCGTAATACCTTTTGGCAGAGTAATGAATCCAGGCATTGATATTTCCCAGTAATGCATTGTTGACACTGCTGGCAAAAGTAAAAGCATCTGTATTCCAGCTGAAATCTCGTGCCGGCTGGGTGGATGAAGAGTTCCAGTTGATCAAATACTCTGTCTGCCAGATTTCTTTGTTGTAATTCTGGAATTGTTTGTAGGCAGACTGCATAAGCC
Organism: Chryseobacterium sp. AG363; assembly: GCF_003610675.1. Taxonomy (NCBI): domain Bacteria; kingdom Pseudomonadati; phylum Bacteroidota; class Flavobacteriia; order Flavobacteriales; family Weeksellaceae; genus Chryseobacterium; species Chryseobacterium sp. AG363. The sequence continues at coordinate 897,082 of NZ_RAQF01000002.1, read as the reverse complement.
CGTATTGATGCCCCCCATAAACTTCAAAATTGGCCATTGCCGCAGGATCCAGCAAAGCACTGGCAAAATTATCCGTAAATCCTACACTTTCCGGGGCAATCACTTTACAGTTGATGAGCTGCCCATAGTTCTTGATAAAAGTGGTAACTTGTGCAGGAGTCCAGATACATCCCTGATACTGGGCCATTTCATCCGGTTCATTTTGAATAGAGATATAATCAAGATCTACTCCATTGTTCTGGAGATAGGTAACAAAGCTGTTAAGATAAAGGGCGTAATCCTGATAATTTTCCGGCTTTAAATATCCTACCTGCTGTACTCCGTTAGTGTCAGTGTAAACAGCATTGACATGATTATTGGTTTTCCAGGCTGCCGGCATGGTCCAGGGCGAAGCAAAAATGGTAAGCCCCATAGATTTGGCGAGCTGTGCTGTGGCCAGTACTGAGCTCCAGTTGCTGCTGTTTTCGGGAATATATAATCTCATAATATTATATCTACCTTCACTGGAAGCTCCCCAAAGCGTCTGAATTTCTGATGCAGACATATGATTATAGGCAAACTGGGGACTGCATACAAATCCACCGAACCCTTTTATTTTCTGATAAGATGTGTTCTTATCAATTTTTACAGTTGTAAGCTGCCCATACGCCAGACAGCTGAAAAACAAACATATAGAATGAATACTGAGAAGATTTAAAAATTTTTTCATAATGGTTTAGTTTTAGATATTTGTGATTTTGATCGTAAACAATTAAAGTAAGGGCAATAGATTCCCCATCAAGACGGTTCATTTTCAAAAACCGTCAGGAAAATACCCTGAATGATATCAGGCAGCGATCTGTTAAATAAAGTTGCTTACAAAATCATTCGCTGTGCTTTCTCTTCATTCTCTGTGAGGGAACTGTATTTCAGATTGGAATTTGAATTAAGATTAATGTTTCATAATTAAAGTGTTGTTTGTGATGAGTATCGGGCCAATCAGCGAAGCATTTCGCTTTCCGGAGCGCCCAGGTAAGAGGGTTTTAATCCTCCGGTGTTGATCAGTATCTTTTCAAGGATAATACCGGGTTCCAGCACTCTGAAACGTAATGTATGTTTTCCAGCCTGCTGAACCGAATGCTTTGTAATAGATTTAATAATATGTTCGGACTGCCATCTTCCCAATTCTCCTTTGTAATGGCCATTGAAGTTGACAATTTGCGGAGTTTCGTTGTCAAAATAAATTTCGTAAAGCAATCCTTTATTATGATTAAAATTTAAAGTCGGAGCTAATAATAACTGGACTTCAAACTCCCCTTTTGATTCAAAATTGATATCATATTCCAGCCAGATATTTTCATCGCTTTTAGGATAAGCATTCTGCGGAAAAGTTGTCACTCCCGACTTTGTTTTTCCAAAATCAGGAATCACTTCCCAATGAATCCGGTTAGAGTTGCTCATTCTTGCAAAATTTTCTGCTTCAATGGAAACATAGCCGTTTTTCTCCTTAAATACCTTTTCTTTGGGAACCTCAGCTTCAGAAATATAGGTCACTTCAGGCATTATATTTTCTTTTCCGTCTGCCCAACTTTTATATCCTATCCTCATCTGATCCATCATATGCTTCCATTTTCCTCCGGCAATCACATTATTGTATTGATTATCCAGATAAGCGTTTCTTTCAAAACATGTCTTCACTTTATCTGCGTAGAAATTGGCTTCAGGATCTTTTTTTGCTGCCAGTTCCCTGTTTTTTGCCACCGCATAGTACATTTCGTATAAATTACTGCATGCATCAATCGGGTACAAAACCAACTGATAATACGCATCCTGATATTCTGTCGGAATCTGCTCTTTTAAACGTAAGGCTTCTATCGCCAAAGCTCTGTAATCATTTAAAACCGTTTCAAATTCATGGTAATTTTCAAGGCTGTACGTTTTGCTGTCAAGGGTTTCAGGGGTTACTCTTCTGTTATATTTGGAATACAGATTAATCATCCCGGCAATTTCTTTTGCATGTTTTTCACCAAACTGCTGAGCAGCCCATTTCTCAGTATATTCCAAAAGGTTTTTAGCATTAAACTGTTTGGGATTCCAGGCCATTTCCAGGAAAAAACTGATCGGAAATTCCATCGGTTTTAAATCTCCTACATTCACGACCCAAAGCTTATCTACTTTGTGTGCATAGGAAAGGTTCATCTGTTCCCAGACTCTCTGGATGGGGCTTATGTTGATCCATTTGGAGTTTCTTGGTCCGCCTACATAATCAAAGTGGTAATAGATTCCATAGCCTCCTTTATGCAAAGGTTTTGAGAGGTCCGGAAGCTTTCTTACATTTCCCCAGTTATCATCACAGAACAGTAGAATCACATCATCCGGAACCCGCATTCCTTTATCATAATAGTCCTGAACTTCTTTATACAATGCCCAGACCTGAGGTGTTTTCTCTGCTTTTTTCCCGGTAACCTCAGCGATGATTTTACGCTGGTCTTTTACAATTTTCTCCAGCAGGGAAATATTGGTTCCCTCTCCCATCGCTTCATCACCATCACCGCGCATTCCTACTGTTACGAGTTTTTCCCAGTTTTTGCTTCTCTCGAGTCCGGATCTCCAGAATTTCTGTAAAACTTCTGCATTTTTAGCATAATCCCAGACATTCGGGAGGTTATTTTTTTTGATATACCTGTGCCAGTCGGTTTGTGCCAAAGCCATAGGCTCATGGTGGGAAGTTCCCATGACAATACCCATTTCATTTGCTAAAGGGCCACTCAGAGGATCGTCGTCATAGAATGCTTTCCCCCACATTGCCGGCCAGATATAGTTTCCTTTAAGACGTAGAATCAGTTCAAAAACTTTTTCGTAAAATTTAGAATTAACTCCGCCAAAAGTTGCTCTTGCCCAGCCTCCCAATGAAGGTTCTTCATCGTTAAGGAAAATACCGCGATACTCTACAGCAGGCTCACCATCGGTATAGATTCCTTTTTTAAAGTATACATTATCTTTTTTCTCAACCGGAACGTCAGCCCAATAATACCATGGTGAAACACCTATCTGCTTAGACATTTCATAAATTCCATAAATTGTTCCCCTTTTATCACTACCTGCAATCACAATGGCTTCGGAAACGCCCGGAAAAGGATTGCTGATATTCTGAATGATATATTTTTCTCTTTTCCCTGTTAATGCTTTTCCATCCAGCTTTTTTTGACGAATTAAATTATCAATGGTCTTGCTTTTACCTGCTTCACCAATAATGATGATCATTCCGTTCACACCAGAGTTTTGGGAAACCAGATTAGGATGAACACCAGTTACTTTTTGAAAATCAGATTGAAGATTCGCAATGGCACGCAGAATTCCTTTATCCGAATCGCTGTCTGAAAACAGTGTCAAACCTGAATTGCGTTCTTTCAATACCATCGAATTTTCTGTCTTAGCAAAAGAAATAAATGGTTCGGTTGCTTTTACAAAAAATATAAACAACAACGTAAGAAACAGCGAAATGTTTTTTGTAAAATTCATACTCTATCTTTTTGATTTTAATTTTTAAATAAGTTCAGATCCACAAATTCTCCCATTCTCCTGTAGCCGGCCTCATTGGGATGAAGAAAATCATGATCGTGCATATCGTTTAAGATGACTTCCGGATTTTCACTTTGCATTTGTTTTGCAAAATCGATGACGGCATCAAATTTTCCGCTGTTTCTTATCCAGTCATTTACTTTTTTCCAGGCCTCGATACGGAAAGGTTTGTCATAGAACGACTTTCCAAAAGGAAGAATTGTTGCTCCGTACACTTTGATTCCGCTAGCATGTGCCTTATTGATCATCACCTGGTAAGCGGCAATCAGTTCTTCTATTCTTTTGGAGGCATCATCAGCATCTCTTGTTCCTCCCAGATCATTCACTCCTTCCAGAATGATCAGCCATTTTACGCCCTGCTGATTGAGGATGTTATAATCGAAACGGTCTAATGCTGTAGGACCCAAACCGCCACGCACCACACAATTCCCACCAATCCCGAAATTAAGGACACTTACATTCCTGGTTGAAGGATTCGCCAGTAACCTCTGCGAAAAAATATCCGGCCAGCGATTCTGTTTATTGGTTCCCGATCCTCTTCCGTCGGTAATGGAATTTCCCATAATAGCGACCGCATACGAGGGTTCACCTGTCTTTACATCGATGTTAGAAAGCGAATACCAATGATCTGTTTTTACAGGATTTTTAAATATAGCAGCACTCGCTTGCACACCTTTAACAATAAAAGAGGTTGTTCTTGAACCCGGATGCCCGGTGACAGATTGGGTTACTTTTCCATAGGAAATGGTAATGGCCAGCAGCGAATTGGACTTCAGGTTAAAGTTCACTTCATCAGAATAAATATCAGATCCGGGAGCAATTTTAAAACTGTTTTTCTTCTCAAACGTTAATGATCTGATGGTAGCTGCATCCACATTGCTGCTATCGGACGGAACAGCAATGGAAACCGCTTTTACCGCCAGACTATCCATGGAATACTTGTTGGAAAAACGTAACCGCAGTTTTTTCCCACCTACAGATACACGCACAATCTGACGCAGGGTGTTCCCCGAAAGCCCTGGTTCCGGCGCAAGGTTTTTGGGTTCCACCAATTGGGGAGCCGTTGCCCAGGTAGTGAGCCACTGGTCATTGGAAGACTGCTTTTCCAGACTCCGGGGGGAAGTGCAGGAAACCAAAAATCCCGAAATGATAAAGATGTATAAGTTTTTGAAGCACATTTTTTCTGTTTTTTCTTTATCAATTTTTAATTTCTTACTATAAATCCTCCGTTCGGCTGAATTTCAATCGTAAAATCCCCTTTTGTATTCACTTTTACGTCTTTCTCTGTTGTGTTTCCTTTTGCATCATCATTGATATACTTCAAGTTTTTCCCGGCGAACATCGGAAGTTTTATCTTCAGTTTCTGGGATTGCTTCTCAGCATTTACGCCTGCCACATACCATTGATCCGCTTGTCTTCTCGCAACCACGGCATATTTCCCGGGATAGCCGTCTATGAAAACTGTCTCATCCCAAAGTGTCGGAACTTCTTTCATGAAGCTGAGCTGAAATTCCGGAGCATCGGTCAGATTATTCGGCATGATCCCAAACATCTGAACGGGATTCTGAAACAGGACTGCTGTAGCCAGCTGAAAACCGTCCGTAGTATGTCTTTTATTTTTATCCCTGTTGGATTTCGTTAAAAATTTGTTGAGGAAAGTCCCGCCAAACTCCATGCTTCCCACTGTATTTCTGATGAAAGGATGAAGTGTGGCAAAAAAAGCTTCATGTTTCCGTACATCTTCTGAGAAATAGAGCATTTCCGAGGCAAGAACGGCTTCGCTTCCTGCATAATTCGGGTACATTACTTCCCAGCCTCTCGGTAAAGTAGCTCCATGGAAAATAATGGTTAGTCCAAAATCATTGGCATCTGACAGAATATCTTCGTAAAGACGCATGGTTTCCTGTTTGTCTCCTCCGAAGAAATCCACTTTAAGTCCTTTTACGCCTAATTCTTTCAGCCATTTCATTTCTTTTTTCCGTTCAATGGATGAGCTCATTTTATTTCTAGGTCCCATGGGTGCATCATTCGCAGCACCGTTGGAATTATACCAGAGTAATACCCCGACATTTTTAGATTTTGCATATTGAATAAGCTCTTTCATGCGGTCTTTTCCTATGTTTTTATCCCAAAGCGCATCCATAAGAATAAACTGATATTTCAGCGCAGCAGCAAGGTCTATGAATTTCACCTGATCATCATAGTTCATACTGTTATCCTGCCACAGAATCCAGCTCCAGGTAGATTTTCCGAACTGATACTTCTGTGAAGGCTCATACATCGGATCTACCACATCAAAAGGAATGGTAGTTTCTACGATGGGTTTCAGGGAGCTGCCTACTGTAATTGTTCTCCACGGTGTCTTTCCGGGAAGAGAAACGGCTGCTCCGGTACTTCCGAAACCGTTATTTTCAGCAATGCTCGGATATGCTACTTTGTAAAGGCTTTTTTCTGCTGTGGTTTCAAGGTGTGAGGCACAATATGTACTGTTCACTCCTGTCTCAGAAAGTAATACCCAGCCTTCATTTCCGATATGGAACAGACCCGGGAAAACGTATCCATAATCGGATGGTATTCCCAGCTCAGCATCAGCTTTATAACCACTTTCATAACTTGGCGCTGTGCGGGCAAAACCTGTCATCGGTTTCATCATAGGTGAAAGAAAAGTAGTAGTCTGTGACGGAAATCTGTACCCTGTGGTTTCTGACTGTACCACAACACTCAGCCGTTCTTTCATCGGTGGAATATTATAACGGAAAGCAATATTGTTGTTGCTCACCTGAAATTCAATGCTGATCTGATGCTGGTCTGCATTGGTGAAATTAACGGTTAAAGTATTCGCATTATAATGAACCTCAGATTTTTTGATTTTTCCGTTCGTATATTTCTTAGAAACGATATCTTTTTTGCTGTCAGTAAATGTCAGATTCTTTGAAAAGTTGGACTCGTTGGTTACCAAACCCAGCGGGGATTTTTCAAGCATTGCTTTTCCCTGAAGGATAACATTATACGATGCTTTTCCCTCTTCTGAAAAAACCTGAAGCTTCAGATACCCGTCCGGACTTGAAATTTCTGCTACCTGCGCAAAGCTTTTGCTGATCAGGAATAAACTGAATACGATATATAAAATTTTTTTTCTCATAACTCATTATTTTCAAGAAAGGTCCAGTAATCGAAATACATAATATCGGTTGAGGCTTTTCCATTGAATACAAAATACAGATCATGAATGCCGGTAATTTTTTCAGTCAACTGAACTTTTACGGTTTCCCAGCGGTCATCACCGCCCGTCAGCGGAACCTTTACCGTTGCAGCAACCGGTCCGTTCACAGCATCCAAATGAATGGTCATTGTGACGTCACTGTTATGGGTAGTTCCGACCCTTGCAGAAAAAGAACTAGCTCCTTTTTTCCGGAAATCAACGTTCTTTACACTGGTATACGCTCCATTTTTCTTTGCTTTGATGAAAACACCAACCTCTTTATTCTGATAGGATTTTACATTTTCCGACCAGGCAATCATTTCTGCCTGATTGAATGAATAAGGATTAACTGTTGCGATAGCTTTTGTAATTCCGTTAGTCATTTTAAATGGCGAAATGGATCCGTCTTTATTGAAGGTAAGCTCTTCCAGACTTACTGATCTTGTAAACCCGCTTCCGCCCGGCAATGCACCATTGTGATAAAAGAAATAGGTTTTCCCCCGGAAATCAATAACACCGGGATGATTGGTGAATGATTTCCCTTCCGTAGGCATAACAATTCCTCCATATTTCCAGGGTCCCTGTGCTGTTTTACCTGTAGAATATCCTATGAATTCGGGAAGCGGACCACCCGGCCAGAAAAGATAATACAGGTTTTTCCTTTTGTACAGCCACGGGCCTTCCTCGTATTTTGTGGGTCTTTCCGGGTTAGGTTTTCCGTCCCTTTTTCCAAATGATTCTTCGGTCATCGGAACTTCTATAATATTTCCGGAATAGGAGATCATATCTTCATTCAGCTTTACGTATTTTAATTTAGGATTTCCCCAATACATATGAGCCTGTCCGTCATCATCCACAAAAACGGTGGGATCAATATCTCCCCATTCGCTCTGAACAAGAGGTTTTCCCAGCGGATCATGAAAAGGCCCCAACGGACTGTCGCCAACGGCAACCCCTATAGCGCCTTTGTTATTGGTTTTGGACCACATCGGAACGTATAAAAAAAACTTTCCGTTTCTTTCTAAACATTGTGCGGCCCAGGCATCGCGTTTTGCCCAGTCGAAATCTTTATAGGAAAGAATTGTTCCGTGATCTGTCCAGTTGACCATATCATTGGTGGAATACACTTTCCAGTCGTTCATGGTAAACCAGGTGGAGTCATCCTCATCGTGTGTGGTATACACGTACAGCCTGTCATTGTACACCATTGGTGCCGGGTCTGCAGTGTAATTGGTCTGAATAATAGGGTTCTGCGCAGTTCCCATTGAAAATAAACCTATCAGCGAAATGAAACTTATATGTATTGTACGGATATTCATAGAAATTTGGATTTAAAAGCTTAATCCTGTATTTATTGTGACTTCAGAATACGATTGACTTCTTCCTGATTGACAGGTTTGAAAAGCAACTGTGAGAACAGATACAGATCATTTTTCCACACTTTGAAATCGTGACCGCCCGGTTCTATATAAAAAATATGGGGAATTTTATTGTCTGTAAGATAGTCACTCGTTCTTTTACTGAAAGGCATTAGCCTGTCCTGGTCTCCGCATGAGATCCAGAGAAGTTGTAAATCTTTAGCTTTGGATGGATCCGGGAGAAGAACTTGAGGTTCTTTTGTATTTGGAGCTGCGGAAAAGGCTCCCACCCATGCGAACTTATCGATATTTCCCAGTCCGAAATTCAGGGTCTGTCCACCACCCATGGAAAGTCCGGCAATCGCTCTGTCAATTCTGTTTTTTTTAACCGGATATTTTTTTTCTACAAAGGGAATCAGATCATTCAGCAGGTCTTTTTCAAAGGTTACAAAAGCTTCTACTTTATCCTTTGCCATGATGTCTCCGGTTGCCCTGTCATCCTTCATCGCCCGGCCGTTGGGAAGTACAACGATCATGGGAGAAAGTTTTCCTTTGGCATAGAGATTATCTAAAATAATTTGCGGAGTTCCATTTTTAAACCACTCTTTTTCATCTCCTCCAATACCGTGTAGCAGATATAGAACGGGATATTGAGCACCTTTTTTATATCCGGGAGGCGTATATACCAAAGCTTTACGTGTAGTTCCAACCGTTGCCGAAGAATACTGTATAGTATCAATTTTTCCGTGTGGAATTTCCTTTTTTTCTGTATCGAAATCCTGTGGTACTTTTTTATCAAAAACCTGTGCAGAAATAAAAACTCCTGACAGCATGAAACCTAATGCTAATACAACTGACTTATTCATGATTTTTATTTGTAGTTTTAACACTTATTATTTCAGTTAAAAAAATAATAGCGTATTATTTCTTTGCTTATTTATCACACATTTTCTGTGCTTCTGCTTATTATTTTCCAGTTTCATTGATCCTAAAAAAATCAACATCTACGAAACCTCCGGTATTTTTAGTGGCATAATTGAAAACTGCAAATTTGGATCCCATAAAAAATCTCCGGTAATCAAAGATCATTTTGTAGTCTTTTGCCATTTCGGTCCATTTCTTCTGATCGGTACTGTAATAAAAGTCTGCAAGATCTTTCCCGAGGTTAAAATCAGCATCAATACGGAGAAAAACCGTATCCGAATTGAGAGGAATCCGTTTTTTCTCTTCTTTTTTAACTCCTGTAATCGCTTTGGTTTTGCTTTCCAGACTTACTTCATTGGTTGAAAAAACAATGAATTTTTCTTCACCTTCCTTCACTACTGACAAGATCCCGGAATCTCCGTTGAAAGCACTGAAACCTGCAACGTCTCCATCTTTCATTCCTTTAAGATCCATTGCCACAACTGCTGACGAAGTTGGGCCTTCCATTCTCTGGGTCAAAGTATTGGGTGCAGCGTACAGATTGTCTACGACTCTGCTGGTTTTCAGTCTCAGAAAGCCTTTTCTTTCGGATAAAGACCAGGCTTCATTCACCGGATTATGATTCCATTGCCACTGGATTTTCATTGTTTTATCAGAGAACTCATCGCTTTCCACCAAATGATTTTTTGCTTTGAATAGCGGAAGCGGAACTTCTCCTTTCAAAGGAACTTTTCCGTTATCTCCCAATATCGGCCAGTCGTTTTCCCATTGAACAGGCAGCAGCAGCGGAACACGCCCTACGCCGTTTCTGTCCTGAAAAATAAGGGAATACCAGTTTCCATTTTTATCATCTATCAAAGCTCCCTGACCTGCGTAGGAAAATCCTAAAAAATTATCTTCCAAAACAACTTTTTTCTCGTAAGGGCCTATCACTTTATCTGCTCTGTAGACGACCTGGCGGCGTTTTCCGTTTTTGGGCCAGGATATCATCATCATATAATATTTCCCGTTTCTTTTGATGATCTGATTGCCTTCCAGAAGTCCGGTTTCCGAAGCATCTTTCTGAAATACCTCAGTTCCATCAGGATTTCCGATCACTTCTTTAAAATCGGGGCTCAGTTCAAAAACTTTGTTGGAAGTGAAAACATATATTCTGTTATCGTCATCAAAAAACAGTGAAGCATCATGAAAATGCCGTGTTCTGGTGATCAGCTTCCATTTTCCTTTTTCAGGATCATCAGTCACATAGAAATAAGATTTGAAAGGTTCATCATTCGGAGAGAATAAAACGTAATATTTTCCTTTATGATAACGGATTGAAGAAGCCCATTGACCTCTGCCGTAAACGGTTCCGTTCAATAAATCATATTTCGAGTTGTCATTCAAAGTATCGAAAACATAACCAGACATTTCCCAATGTACCAAATCCCTGGAATGCATTACCGGAGCTCCCGGCATCAGATGCATGGTGGTACTGATCAGGTAAAAATCGTTTCCGTTTCTGGTAATGGATAAATCCGGTGCATCTGCCCAGATGATGGGATTGGTAAATGCAGTACTCTGTTTTCCGGAAGGATTTACCTGGGCTGAAAGAAGATTCAGCCCGATAAATCCCAATAAAGAAACTATATAAGATTTTTTGATTTTCAAGGTTTTGATATTTTGGTTCGATTTAATTCTTTACAATCTTAAAAGGAACACTTCGACAAGCTCAGTGTGACATTGCTAATACTAACTTAATTCGGTACAATATCATTGGAAGATGTACTGTAAAGCCCGATAAGGCTTCCTGTAAAGCCTCCCGCTACATCAGTAGAAAGAATATCTCCTGAAACCGGTCCTCCCAAATTTTTATAATTCGTGCCATCCAGTGAATAATTAAAGCTATGTTCATCTTTATCGGCAACAACCTGCAGTTTAACCGGTTTGGATAATGAAATCTTCTCGCTGGCGATCAGCTTTGATTGGCCTTTTTCTGTTCTTTCCAATACGATGTAGAAATCTTTATCTTTTTTCGTGATTCCGAAAACATAATTGAATGTTTCGCTTTGGTAGAGGGTAATTCCAGCCAATTCTTTTTGCGATTTTGGTTTATAATCCAGGGTTACGGAAGTTTCGAAGTCTTCGTGCTGTAATCTGTGGAACAAAGATGAAATCGGAGCCAACGCTTTGATGTTCGTTTCCATTGGATTCACTTTTACACCATTTTTTGTTGCAGTAATGAAGTTTTCACGCGGTCCGCGCATGGCAATCCATCGGTAGTCAAGGTTTTTATCGGTCAGCTTATCAGCATAAGTAAAGTTTCCATTGGGTAAAAATTCGTTTTGTCCGTTTTGATTCTGAACTCCAGCAGGTAATTTCAGTTTTGGTTTCATTGGAACCAGCCCGTTTTGGAAAACCGGGAATTTTCCGCTCCAGTCAATTGGAAGGATGAATGTTTCACGGCCTTTGTTAACTCTGTTTTTCTCGTTCGGACGTATTGCCAGAAATACTCCATAATATTGGCCTTCCGGTGTTTCTACCAGATCTGCATGACCTGCCCAGTCTACTTTTTCTTTTCGGTCTTTTGGGAAATAGCGCTGCGTCAGAATCGGATTATTATCAGCCGGAACGTAAGGTCCTTTGGGAGAATCGGACATAAAAATAACTTCACTGTGATTACCACCGGTTCCTCCTTCTGCACACATCAGGTAATATTTGCCATTCTTTTTGTAAATATGAGGCCCTTCAATCCAGATGGGTTTTTGGGAAAGGTCTACCCCTCCGTTTACAATAATTTTATCCGAACCCGGAACTACCTGGTCTTTTTCGAGATCATAATCCCACATCTTAATCACACGGTGGCCGTTGTACTGCTCGCTACCTTGTGGTGGAGCATCATTATGAACGATATATGCTTTTCCATCATCATCAAAGAAAATAGCAGGATCAATACCTTCAAAATTGAGTTTCTGAACTTCGCTCCATCCTTTTGCCGGATCTTTGGTTTTTACGACCATATTTCCAATACCACCTGCAAACTGGGTAGTGATCATATAAAAAGTATCGTTGTGCTTATTGTATTTGATGTCCGGGGCATAAATTCCATGGGAAACGCCTGAATTTTCAACCTTAAGCTGTGAAGGTCTGTCCAGAACGTGCCCTACCTGTTTCCAGTTCACAAGATCTTTAGAAGTAAAAATAGGAACTCCCGGAAACATTGAAAATGAAGAGTTTACGAGATAGTAATCTTCGCCTTTTCTGGTAATACTGGGATCGGGATAACAGCCCTGAAGAATCGGGGAATAAAATTCGTCTGGTTTAAGAGGGTTATCATTGTATATTTTATCGTTTCCACGGTAATTGAAGTCTGAGAAAGTCTGGGCAGAAATAGTAGTCACCGAGAGCAAAGCTGCTGCTGCAAGGATATTCGTTTTATTCCTGAAAAAAGCTAAATTCATTATATTCTGTTTCATTGTTATTCTTTTTTTATAGTTTTTAAAATGTATATTTTTGAATAGGTGTTGTTCTTTTTAACGCTAAGTCCGCAAATTTTTTAACGACTATCTTTTTAAGGTTCGCCAAGTCGTTATACTCAGCAAATGGCATTTATATTTATCATTATAATCGTTTACCGATCGTTATATATTTTAAGCGGTTTTCTTCCGGTTGACTATTTTAATTAATCCCCAGGCTGTAACATAGGATATTCCGGCTATGAAAAATATAATATTGTAGCCTCCGTTGATATTTCCTGATTTTTTAAAGGCATCGAGAACAATTCCGATAAAAAGGGGAAAAATGATTCCTGCCGCTGAGCCCAGCATTCCGCCAAAACCAATGACAGAACTGACATAATTGTTGGGTAACTGATCTCCGACCGTAGTCATAAGATTGGCTCCCCATCCTTGATGTGCAGCTGTTGCAAAGGCAATGATGATTGTGATCATCCACATATTATCTACATATTTTGAGAACATGACCGGAACTACCATCAAAGCAAACAATAACATGGTAATGCTTCTGGCTCTTCCGATGGCCCAGCCTTTTTTGATCAGAAATGATGAGAGATATCCTCCACCAATACTTCCGATCGTGGTTCCGCTGTAAATAATAATTAACGGAAGAGATGGTTTGGTTAAATCCATTTTAAATACATCCGAGAAATAGGCCGGCAGCCAGAACATGAAGAAATACCAGATAGGATCGGTTAATATCTTACCGATGGCAAATGACCATGTTACTTTATATTTCAGTAATTCCGATAAAGGAATTTTGGTTTTCTCTTCTGCTTTTTCAGCCTGATCACTTTTAATGTACTGCAGTTCTTCCTTGCTGAGATTTTTTGTTTTTTCCGGTACGGCATAAAATTTCCACCAAAGGATAATCCAAATCATGCCCAAAGCTCCAATCCACACAAAAGTCTGCCTCCAGCCGTAATGCCCAAGAATGAACGGAACCAATAGCGGCGCCAAAATAGCTCCCACCGTTGCTCCTGAGTTAAAAATTCCCGTTGCCAGTGCTCTTTCTTTTTTGGGAAACCATTCAGCCACTGATTTGATGGCAGCAGGAAAGTTTCCTGCTTCACTGATTCCCAACGTGCTTCTCGCAATGATAAACCCGATGGTACTTTTGACAAGACCATGTCCTATCGAGGCCAAACTCCATACAATAAGGGAAACCGCATACCCGATTTTGGTTCCGACCTTGTCTATAAACCTCCCCATCGCCATATAACCGATGGCATATGTCGTGGTAAAGGCCATGACGATATAGCTGTAATCTTTTTCATCCCAGCTGAATTCTTTTTCCAGCACAGGTTTCAGCAAACCCATTACCTGACGGTCAAGATAATTGATCGTAGTGGCGAGAAAGACAAGAGACAGCATCCACCATCTTATATTGCGGTTTTGAGGAGCCTGCATTGAGTTATTGATTAAGTTGTTGTAATAATTTTTTTGTTTTCAGAGTCAGTTCTTCTTCATTAACATCTTTTCCGATGAGAGAGCTTCCCAGCCCTGCTGCTATGGCACCTCCATTGAGCCATTCACTGATATCTTCAGTTTCAGCATGGATTCCTCCGGTGGGCATAAAATTCATTCCCGGAAAAACAGGCTGTACCGATTTGATGTAGTTCTTTCCTAAGGCATCAGCCGGAAATATTTTAACCAGTGTTAACCCATTCTGATGCGCGATATTGATATCAGAAGGGGTAAAGCAGCCCGGAATCAGAAGGAGATTTTTTTCGAGAGCATGGTTTACCAATGCTTCACTGATAACCGGTGTAATGATAAAATCTGCTTTTGCATGAGCATAATCATCCATTTCTTTTATGTTTTTCACCGTTCCGATTCCTAACAGAAGACCAGGAAATTCTGTATGGGAAATTTCTTTCAGCTTAGTGAAATTTTCCAATGCCTGATGGCCGCGGTTGGTATATTCTATCACACGGATTCCTGCTTCGTATAAAGCTTTTACGATATTTTTTGAGACCTCAAACGATTCGTTATAGAATAACGGAACTATTTTCTGGTCTTTTATTTTTTGTAGTATTTCACTCATAATTTCTCGATATTTATGCTTTCATCAATGGTATCTCCCTTTACAAAAAGTTTTTTAAAAGCAACTTTTGTCGCATCCTCAAGGATCTGCTCATCAGAATTTCCTTTTAAAATTCCATGAATCAAGGCCGCCATGAAAGAATCACCGCTTCCTACCCTTTCCTCGATTTTATCTGAATTATATTTTTCTGAAATCAAAAGTTTCTCATCAGCAAATAAGGTGGCAAAGTAATTCACCTGTTCTCCGTTTGTAAAGCGGAAAGTATTTGCAATTTTTTCCACAGCCGGGAACTGTTTCCGGATTTCCAACGCTGTTTTTTCAGCCTGTTTCAGAAGATTTTCATCATCGAATTTTCCGTTAAGCTCATATTTAACCGGAATATCCAGGAACTGCCCAACAGACCAGATATTTCCCATAAGGACATTCACAAAAGGCATCAGCTCTTTAATTTTGTGAGGATTCTGGTTTTGCCAAAGCAATGCTCTGTAATTCAGGTCCAGAGAAACTGTAATATTTCTTGTTCTGGCTTCTTTCATGATCTGTAAACATTTGCGGAATGCATTGTCACTCAAAGCCGGTGTGATGGTACTGATATGCAGCCATTTTACTCCTGAAAATAGTTCATCATCACTGAAAGTTTCAAAATCCGACTGGGTAAAAACAGACGGAAATCGGTCGTAAACCACTGAAGCGTTCTGCATATCTCCATCAGAAGAAAGGTAAAATGTTCCTATTCTCCCTTGAGTTTTTTCTGCAAGGATTTCTATTCCTTTATTGTTAAGCTGGGATTCCAGCTGGTTTCCTACGAAATTCTCCGGTAAAGCTGATAACAATTTCACAGAATTTTTCCATTGGGAAAGTGCTGCTGCTACATTGTATTCTGCTCCGCCTATATACATCTTAAGAGACTGCTCATTCAGCCAGTTTCCTTCGGAATCCGGGGCAAAGTGGAGAAGCAGTTCCCCGAAACATAGTATTTTCGTCGAGTCCTGCATGGTATTAGATTTCAAAATAATTTTTTGTATTGTGATAACAGATATCCTGAATGATCTTTCCTACCCATTTTTCATCATCGGGAAGAAGACCTCTTTCCATTTCACTTCCGAACAGATTGCACAAAAGCCTTCTGAAATAATCATGTCTTGAGAATGACAGCAGGCTTCGGGAATCGGTCAACATGCCGACAAAAGTGCTTATCAAACCGATATTGGAAAGTGTGTTCATCTGTTTGGTCATCCCGTCGAGCTGATCAAGAAACCACCAGGCTGCTCCAAACTGTACCTTGGATTTGATTCCTCCTTCATTGAAGTTTCCGGCAAGGGATGCCAGAACTTCATTAAATGCCGGATTCAGATTGTATATAATGGTTTTGGCCAGTTTTTCTTCTGAATTCAATGCATCCAGCAAAACGCTCAATCGCTGTGCATAATATGGTTCTCCAATGGCATCATATCCTGCATTGGCTCCCATTTTTCTGAACATTTCTGAATTGTTGTTTCGGGTTGCCCCTACATGAAACTGCTGTACCCAGCCTTTTTCTGCATACATTTTGCAAAGCTCTTTCAGCATATAGCCGCATAAGGCATCCGGATCGGAAAATGTTGAAATATTCCCTTTCAGGAATCCGGAAAATTCTTTTTCAAGGTTTTGATTCCACTTTGTCGTATCCGGGAAATATTCAAAGCCGTGATCAGCTACTTTTGCTCCTGCTTCCACAAAATAATTGATTCTGGACTGAAGTGCATTCAACAGATCAGAAGCTGACACGATGGAAAATCCACATACTTTTTCAAGCTTTTTAATTCCTGAAAGATACTGTTCAGGATTAATCATATTGATATAGGCATCAGGGCGGAAAGCCGGAAGAACAGCTGTGTTAAATCCACTGTTTTTTAAAGCCTTGTGATGAACCAGATCATCAGCAGGATCATCTGTAGTGCACAACGCTTCTACCTTAAAATTCTGAATGATGGATTGTGGTAAAAAGCCGTCTGTCTGCAGACTTTCATTCATCTGATGATACACCGTATCTGCATTATTGGGTGATAAATACTCGTTGATACCAAAAGGATTTTTGAGCTCCAGATGCGTCCAGTGAAACAAAGGATTACGAAGAGTATACGGTAACACTTCTGCCCATTTCATGAATTTTTCCTGATCTGAAGCATTTCCTGAAATAAACTGTTCATCAATACCAAAATTTCTCATGGCTCTCCATTTGTAATGGTCACCATCCAGCCAGATAGCTGCTGGAGAACGGAAGTTTTGATTGGCAGCAATAACATCCGGCTCAAGATGATTGTGATAATCAATAACCGGCATATCTTTAGCATAACCGAAATACAGATTTTCTGCTTTTGCTGCTTCAAGCAAAAACAATTCTCCGAAAACGTCTTTATTTTTAGTGGAATTACTCATTATTTGTTATTACAATCCTGGATTTTAATTGTCGTTTATTTCTGACTTCATGAAAGCCGGCATTTTAAAAACAGAACCCTTAATGAAACCACTAAGGTCCTGTTTGATGATATGAAGAAATTAGCTTTTTATACTCCGCTGAATGCGCTGAAACCTCCGTCAACAGGAATCAGTGCTCCTGTGATGAAACTTGCAGCATCTGAACACAGAAACTGTACAACCCCATTCAGTTCTTCTACTTCTCCAAATCTCTGCATGGGTGTTTTGGCCATTACTTTTTTACTTCTTTCGGTTAAGCTTCCGTCCGGATTCAACAGAATAGCACGGTTCTGATCACCAATGAAAAATCCTGGTGCTACAGCATTAACGCGTATTTTATCTCCGAACTTCAATGCCATATCAGAGGCCAGCCATTGGGTAAAATTGGTGATTGCGGATTTGGCGGCAGAATATCCGGCTACTCTTGTAATTGCTGAATACACAGCCATGGAAGAAATATTAATAATGTTTCCGCTTCCCTGCTCCGCCATTACTTTTCCGAAAACATAGCTGGGGTAAACTGTCCCGTTGATATTGAGATCGGTAACCTCAGCCCATCCTTTCATATCCATATCAAAAAATGACTGTTCGGGTGATAAGGTTGCTGACGGAATGTTTCCACCTGCTATATTGAGCAGAATATCAATGCTGCCATACTTTTCTTTTATTTTCAAGGAAGCGGCTTCAAGGCTTTCAATATCCATCACATTGGCTTCTACAGCAAGTGCATCCCCGCCCAAATCTGTAAGTTCTTTTACCCGGGCATCCAGTGTTTCCTGGTTTCTTCCCAGTGCGACAACTTTTGCTCCGGCCTCTATAAAACTTTTGGCAAGGCTGCCTCCCAAAACGCCTGAAGCCCCTGTGATGACTGCTACTTTGTTTTTAATACTAAACAGGTCTTTCATTTTACTTTTTACTATTTTATTACAAACGCAGATTAATTTTTCTGTAATTCTGACTGAACGGCAGCCATTACTCCTTCTATCTGGCCCAATGCCAGCATTCTTCCTAAAAATGAGTAACCGGGATTATATCCTTTATCAATATCTTCCGTTAAAAGTCTACCATGGTCAATCCTCATAGGAAGATCAGGATTTTCTTTTTCGAATACACGGATCACTTCAATGAGCTTTCCTCTTCCTCCCAGATGATGAGCCTCGATGAAATCGCCGTTTTCAAAGACATTTGTACTTCTCAGGTGAACGAATTTGGTACGGTGAGCAAATTTTTGCGCAAGCTTTGGAACATCATTCTGAAGGTTGGCACTGAGAGATCCGGCACAGAAGGTTACTCCGTTGTGAGGGTTATCAACAGCCTGCAGCAGCCAGTCAATATCTTCTTCATTGGTCACTATTCTTGGTAATCCCAGTAATGAAAAAGGCGGATCATCAGGATGTACACACATCTGGATACTCCATTTTTCACAGACAGGCATTATTTTTTCAAGGAAATATTTCATGTTCTGACGAAGCTGATGCTTATCTATACCATCGTACAAAGCCAGCAGACTTTTGAACTTTTCTACAGGATTCAATTCACCATCTTTGATATTTCCGTTCACGAATCCCTGTGTTTTTACAATGACTGAGTCTATCAGGTCATGATTATCTTTTTCTGTTAATGTATTTTTTAATTCTTCTACTTTTTGAAGGGTTTCCGGACTGTAATCGTTTTCTGCACCTTCCCTTTTAAGGATATGAATTTCGAAGTACGCAAACTTGGCTTTGTCAAAATAAAGTGAGGATGAACCATCTTCCCATTCGTGAAAAAGATCGGTCCTTGCCCAGTCGAGAACAGGCATAAAGTTGTAGCAAACTGTTGTAACTCCTGCTTTACCCAGATTTTCAAGGCTTGTGATATAATTTTCTATTAAAGAGTCACGGTCTTCACCTCCGTATTTGATGGCTTCGCTTACGGGAAGACTTTCCACAACAGACCAGCGAAGTCCGTGGCTTTCTATATAGTTTTTATAATCATTGATGGACTCTGAATTCCAGATTTCTCCGTTGGGGATATCGTGCAGGGCAGAAACAATTCCTTCTACTCCTATTTGACGAAGTGTGCTGAGTGCTATTTTGTCTTTTTTGCCAAACCAACGCCAGGTTTTTTCCATAGTTTTAAAATTTAATTCAGATAAACAAAGCAGGTGCTTTTCACACCTACTCTGTTACTGATATGAATGTAGAATGAAATTAATTGTATCCCGGATTCTGATATTTTGCTTTAATATCTGCCGATACTTCCATGGCATCGATCTGGTTCTGAGGAATCGGTCTCAGATAATGAAATGGTTTTATCGTTCTAGTAACCGTTTGCGGAGCATGATCTCCATAAGAAGCTCCTCCAATCTGATAACTTGCCGCATAATCTCCCCACTTCTGTGTACGTACCAGATCATACCATCTGTAGAATTCTCCGTAATATTCACGGGATCTTTCTGCAAGGATATAATCAATGGTAATTACAGATGGCGTAGCAGCAGTCATTGCGGCACTGTTATCTGCTACATAAGCGGTATTCTGTGCATTATTGAACTTCCATTTTCCGGCACGGGCACGGATGACGTTGATAAGATCTCTGGCTGTCATAGCTCCTGAAGCCCCTTTTACAGCTGCTTCTGCGGCAATAAAATAGAATTCTGAGAATTTGGCAACGCTGAAAGGACGTGTTAATCCTGCATTCGGATATCCTAAGCCGTTTGGATCATCGGTACGGTAAGTTCCTATTTTCCAAAGACCAGGATATACAATTCTGCTGATTCCGTTCGGTGCAATGACCCAGTCTGCTCTTCCTGACAGAGTTCCTGCTCCCACACCACTTTGCCCTGCTCCCGTAGGATAAGAAGGAGTCTGGCTGTCATCATTAAGGAAGCTTAAAATAGCACCTCCTGGCTGTACAGGTAGATTATTGGCATTATAAAGTACGGGAACCGTAGTTAATCCCGTTCCATTCTTGTTCCAGTTTCCTCTGTAAGTGGTTACAAAAGTTCCGTCATAACGGGAATCGTTGGTTTTATCTGCAAAAGTATTTTTAATAACTCCCAAGGTAGGACACATACGAACCCAAGGACGTCCCAAAGGCTGTGATGCTTCTCTCTGTACGGGGCTAACAATGTCTGCCCCTAACCATGCTGTTGTTTTACTACTTTTGATGGCAGTATAGTTCCAGGTCTGCATCCATGCTGCAAAATTGTCCGGAGCCCAGCCTGATCCGAATCCTACAGGATCACTTTCGTTATAGTATGTGCTCGACTGAGTATGATCTGCATACAACATCGATTCGGTATTTCTGTCATTTGAACCTACATTCACATCATAGAAGGTAGGCTGAAGCGCATAAGGACCGGGATTATTGATTCCTTCCAAGGCAATATCATAAGCCTGCTGGAAATACCATTGGGCATTGTGTCCGTCCGGGTCAGTTCTTGCTGCTTCAGGATACGTTGGAATTCCGTTTGGATTCTGCAGCCACCATCCGTAAGTAAGATAGGCTTTGGCAAGCATTAGTCTTGCTACATTTTTAG
Source organism: Chryseobacterium sp. AG363 (assembly GCF_003610675.1). Classification (NCBI taxonomy): domain Bacteria; kingdom Pseudomonadati; phylum Bacteroidota; class Flavobacteriia; order Flavobacteriales; family Weeksellaceae; genus Chryseobacterium; species Chryseobacterium sp. AG363. Next base: position 876,516 of record NZ_RAQF01000002.1, on the reverse strand, counting down.
TGACACCTCCGGTTACCCTTGGTGATGCCGGCAGATTTTCTATTGCTTTTTTAAGGTCAGCAAAAACAGTTTTTGTGTATACTTCCGGTACGGTATTTCTTACGGAAGAGGTGGAAGGTAAAGTGTTATATTTCAGTTCTCCTGTTCCTAAATCCAGTGGAACTCCTCCATACGTTTGTACAAGCATGAAATAGTAAAAACCGCGGAAGAAACGGGCTTCAGAGATCATAGATTCTGCGATTCCGAATCCTGGTCCTTTTTCAATAATTCCGTTGGCAGTATTGATATACGGGAATACAGAGTTCCAGACCATACTTGTAGGAAAGGTATTGGAATTGATAATCCCGTTTCCGGACATATCTAATTCCTTAAAGTTACCGTCCGCACTCTGTGCCCAGGTAGATTCGTCAGTTCCGTTCTGACAATTGCTCATAAAGTAGCCATTGCCGTACAGTAATCTCATCTGCCTGTATAAAGCCGTAAATCCCTGATTAACACCATCCGGTGTATTAAAATAATCAGCGGTATATATTGATCTTGGCTGTTCATCAAGAATTTCATTACAACCTGTAAATGTTAAGGATAAAAAGATTGCTCCTAATAACAGTTTTTTATTAAAATTTATCATGACAATACAGTTTTAAAAGGTTAAGTTAAGTCCCATTAAGTAATTTCTTGTGGAAGGGTTATTGGTTCCTATAACAAGCTGGCGGCTCTGATATCCGCTTACCGCCTGATTTTCATTTCCGAAAGAGTTCGGTTCCGGATCCATCCCTGAGAACTTATGATACGGTGAGAATAGTACAACAGGATTGGTTACGGTGAAGTAAATTCTTAAGCTGGTAATTTTCAGGTCTTTTAAAAAATCTTTGTTAACATTATATCCTAAGGTAATGGTACGAAGCTTAAGATAAGAAGCATCAAACATAGCTAAAGTAGAAGAATACTTCGGATTATCACCACTCAGATGGCGCCCCGGACGTGGAAAATAAGCTCCTGTATTGTCTTCTGTCCAGTAGTCTACATCTACGTTATTTCCTCTTCCCGTTAATCGATTAAGATAACTTGCAGATCCATAAATGGTACTTACCAAAATTCCCCCATGCTGAAAAGCTCCGACTGTGCTCAGTTCAAAATTTTTGTAAGCAAAGCGCATATTAAATCCTCCCTGGAATTTCGGAGCCGTATCAAAAATCTGTCTGTCATCCGGTCCAATTGCTCTTACCGGTGTTCCGTCAGCATTATAACCTCCGGTGTAAAGAACTTTGATAGATCCTACAACATCTGCAGCAGTACCCGGTTCCAGAATATTCTGGTAAGGATCGCCTGCCTGCCAAAGGCCGATGTACTGATAATCGTATAATGAATTGATATTATGCCCTACAAACCATGAGTTATTGATGTCACGTTCTGTTCCTGATGCAAGCGATAAAATTTTGTTTTTATTGGTATAGAAATTAACTCCTGCTTCCCATGTAAATCCATCCGGATTATCGAAAATAACCCCGTTTAAAGAAACTTCAACTCCTTTATTTTCTGTTTCTGCTACATTGGAAACAATGGAAGACCATCCGCTTGATGCCGGAAGGCTTTTCTGTGTTAACAGGTCATAGGTATGGGTTTTGTAATACTCCACACTCCCCGTAAGGCGGTTGTTCAAGATCCCGAAATCTACTCCGTAGTTTTGTGTTTTTGAATATTCCCATCCCAGGCTTGGGTTAGGCGGCTGATTTCCATAGATTCCTGTACTTCCTGCACTTCCGTAATTATAAGGAGCAACGTTAAATCTTCCCATCGTAGAATATGGATCTACTGCCTGATTGGAAGTCTGTCCCCATCCGGCTCTGAATTTAAGGAGATTAATCACTTTGATATTCTGCATGAAAGATTCATTGGTAACATTCCACCCTAGTGATAATGCGGGATAGGTGTGCCACTTGTTTCCCGGAGCAAGCCTTGAAGATCCGTCAGCACGAAGTGTCGCCGTAAGCATATACCTGTTATCATACGTATACATGATTCTTCCCATCGCTGAAAGCAGGCCTGTTTTCCAGTACACCTGGTCTTCAGGTCTTACGGTAATATCAGCCTGAGGCGACTGTCCTAAGTTATAATACTGGAAAAAGTCTGCCGGAACATTCTTTGCACTCATGTATGAGCTTGTATACTTATTCTGTTCTGCTGAATAAAGTGCTACAGCATTTACTTTATGCTTACCAAATGTACGGTCATACGTTAAAAGGTTTTCCAACACCCAGTGGTAGGTCTGGTTATTCCCTCTTCCGGCTGCGGAAGGACCTAGAGGATTTGTATTAAAGACTCCTACACCGGAGTAATTTCCGCTGTTTGAAGTACGGTAATCCAACCCTACATTTAATCTGTACTTTAATCCTTTGATCGGAAGGCTGGCTTCCCCGTAAAGATTGTTATAGGATGCGAAGGCCTTGGTCTCATCGATATATTTATCTCCCAGATTCCCCAGGCTTCCTCTTGTATAAATCCATGTCTGATCGATACCGCCAGCTGTACTCATTACTCTTTTCGGAGTTCCGTCCGCATTGTAAGGATTAGCAATAGGAGAATATCCTAAAACAGCTCCCGGGTTTACCCCATTTCCTTCAGAAACGGAATAGTTTGTATTGGTAGTGAAACCGAACTTAAAGATAGATCCCACCTGCTGATCAATCGCCATACGAAGAGCAAATCTTTCATAACTTTGAATAGGGATTAATGCGTTTTGCTTGAAGTATGACAAGCCTACATTATAATTTCCACCTTCTGTTCCTCCAGATACGCCAATATCATGACTCGTCATCATGGCAGGTTTATAATACAAACTTTGCCAGTCTGTATTAACACTGCTATTTTCATCCGCCCCGTTGGAATACAAAGGTGTTGTATTTCCTGCTGGAATGGCATAAGCACGCAACTGCGCAAATTTAGGACCATCCATCATCGGATATTTTGAAAATAAGGTCTGAACTCCTGTAAAGGTGTTATAACTGAATTTAGGTCTCTGTCCTTTTGCCCCTCTGTTGGTGGTAACAAGGATAACACCGTTTGCTCCTCTTGATCCATAAATGGCTGTAGCAGAAGCATCTTTGAGAATATCAATACTTTTGATGTCACTAGAGCTTATATCTCCCAGTGAACCTACGAAAGGAATACCATCCAATACAATCAGCGGGTTATTATCTCCTGTAAGAGATCGTGTTCCCCTGATACGAATCTGCATGGCAGCACCCGGTTTTGTAGATGTTTGCGAGATATCTACCCCAGCTGTCCTTCCCTGTAATGCCTGGGTAATGTTGGCAGAAGGTACTTCACGCAAGGCATCTCCTTTTACAGTGGCTACAGAACCTGTCACAGCTTCTTTTCTCTGGGTTCCATATCCTATCACAACAACTTCATCTATTTTATTTTCTTTAGCTACTGTATCTTTCTTAACCTGTGAATATGCTATGCCGCAAGGCAACAGAGTCATTGCAAAAAACAGTGCTGCTCTATTGCTTTTATTGAAATAAAATCGGTTCATAATTATTATTTTAATATTAGTTGTTGAATAAAAGGCTCTTTAATAATTATTGTGTATAAAAATCCTTAGTGTTTATAAGCCTTTTATTTTTAATTATATATACATATTCACGATGGCTTCAAACAATTCCTGTTTTCCGCTTTTTGGCTGTGGTTCGCCGATTTCGTGAGCTATTCTCTGCAGATCTTCCAGTGTAAGTGTGCCTTCTTCAAATGCTTTTCCGTTTCCGTTATCAAAAGAAGCATAACGGTTTGTTCTCAGCTTTTTGTAATCTGAATTTTCAAGGATATCAGCTGCAGCAAGAAGACCTTTTGCGAATACATCCATTCCTGAGATGTGGGAAATGAACAGATCTTCAGCATCAATAGAATTTCTTCTGATTTTGGCATCAAAATTCACCCCTCCGGTTCCCAGACCTCCTGCCGGAAGAAGAACAAGCCATGCCTGAACCATATCATAATAATCGATCGGGAATTGGTCTGTATCCCATCCGTTCTGATAATCTCCCCTGTTGGCATCAATGCTTCCTAAAAGTCCTGCATCAACTGCAACCTGAAGCTCATGTTCGAATGTATGGCCTGCCAATGTAGCGTGATTCACTTCAATATTCAGTTTAAAATCCTTATCTAATCCGTAATGTCTAAGGAATCCGATTACTGTTTCAGAATCATAATCGTACTGATGTTTGGTAGGCTCCATCGGTTTTGGCTCAATCAGGAAAGTTCCTTTAAAGCCCTGCTGGCGGGCATAGTCTCTTGACATGGAAAGGAAACGCGCAAGGTGATCTTTTTCACGCTTCATGTCTGTGTTCAAAAGGCTCATATATCCTTCTCTTCCACCCCAAAAGACATAATTTTCACCACCAAGCGCTATCGTTGCATCTATTGAGTTTTTCACCTGAGTTCCTGCACAGGCTACTACATCAAAATTTGGATTGGTAGAAGCACCGTTCATGTATCTTTCATGAGTGAAAACATTGGCTGTTCCCCATAAAAGCTTAATTCCTGTTTCCTGCTGCTTTTGTTTGGCGTATTCCACGATAGTCTGCATATTTTTCTCGTAGTCCTTCCAGTTGCTGGCAGGGTCTACAAGATCGATATCATGGAAGCAGTAATAATTGAATCCCATTTTAGACATGAATTCGAAACCTGCATCCATTTTGTGCATTGCTCTGGTTACCGGATCGTTTCCGATATCCCATGGGTGGTGAATGGTAGGACCTCCGAAAGGATCACTTCCGTTGGCACATAAGGTATGCCACCATGCCATCGCAAATCTTGTCCAGTCTTTCATTGGTTTTCCCATCACGATCTTTTCCGCATCATAATAGCGGAATGCCAAAGGGTTCTTACTTTCTTTCCCTTCAAACTTAATTTTTTCAATACCTGTAAAAAACTCTTTTGTACCTGTTAAAGTGTTCATATTTATTTGATTATTTTTATTTCTGTTTTTAATTTTTTGCGTAGAAATTCCCTTCTCACTGATTCTGAAAAGTCAGTAAGAGGATGAAAAATGCTGTGTAATGGTCCTAGATTATTTCGTTAAGATGATGTTTCCATCTGGCATAGGCTTCTAAATATTGTTCCTGTTTTTCGTGTTCGGGCTCTATCACCGCTATTTTTTCGAGTGAAGAGAATGCTTCTCTGGAATCTGAATAAAATCCTATTCCCATTCCGGCAGCTCTTGCTGCTCCTACCGCTCCATCGGTATCATAAAGTTCAATAACCGCGTTGCTGACACTGGATAGCGACTGGCGAAAAATCGAACTTAAAAACATATTGGCATTTCCAGCACGGATCACCTGGATATCCATGCCTATATTTCTCATGATATCCATTCCATATTCGTAAGAGAATACAATACCTTCCTGTGCTGCCCGAAGAATATCGCCTTTTGAATGGATATTGAAGTTAATTCCGTGAATTGAACAGCTTGTATCCTTATTTTCCAGCACTCTTTCAGCTCCGTTTCCAAAAGGAATAATGCTTAACCCTTTAGATCCGATGGGTGAAAGTGAAGCCATATCATTCATATCACCATAGGAAGAAAGCGAAGTTGCAAAATTGTGCTTCAGCCAGGAATTTAAAATTCCGGTTCCGTTGATACACAGTAAAACCCCAAGCCTGATCTGTTCCGGTGTATAATTGACATGGGCAAATGTATTAACCCTTGATAATTTATCATATTCCAGCTGGTCCAGCACTCCATAAACCACTCCTGAAGTTCCTGCTGTAGAGGCAATTTCTCCAGGATTAAAGACATTCAGGGAAAGCGCATTGTTGGGCTGGTCTCCTGCTCTGTAAGAAATAGGTGTACCTTCCTTTAAGCCTAATTCTTCTGATGCTGCCTTTGAAACTGTTGCCTGAATACCAAATGTAGGTACAATTTCCGGGAAGAAACTTTCAGGAATTCCATAGTGGTTAATAATATCTTCTGAAATGCAGTTATTCTTAAAATCCCAGAATATTCCTTCTGATAAACCTTCAATGGTCATTCCTATCTGCCCTGAAAGTCTCATGGCAATATAGTCTCCGGGAAGCATTATTTTATCTATCTTTTCAAAGATCTCAGGTTCGTTTTCTTTTACCCAGGCAAGCTTTGATGCTGTAAAGTTTCCCGGTGAATTCAACAGATGTGAAAGACATTTTTCTTCTCCTATGGTTTTGAAAGCCTTTTCACCATAAGGTACAGCACGGCTGTCGCACCAGATAATGGATGGTCTTAAAAGGTTCTGATCTTTGTCTACAAGAATCAGCCCATGCATCTGCCAGGTAATCCCGATTCCTTTAATATCTTCTGCATGTACTCCGGATTCATGCATGACAGCTTCGTGTGCCAACTTCAGATTGATCCACCAGTCTACCGGATTTTGCTCTGCCCATCCGGGATTTATAGCAGTGATTTTCATCTCTTTTTTGGGAGAAAATTCAGAAGCAATCACTTTTCCGCTGGACGCCTCAATGAGGCACACTTTCACAGAAGAACTGCCAATGTCATAGCCTAGTAAGTACATAATTTTTTAAAGGAATTATTTTATAAGTTTTGTATTGTTTTTCTTGTAAATCTTTGCATCAAACCTGTAATATCTTGCTGCACGGTGTGATACATCTTTTTGAATTTCATCCAAGGGAACAATATAGGGGAATGAAGATATTTTTTTATGGAAATTTTTGATATCAATATTCTTTTCATTTAAAGCGCTATAGAGCTGATAGAGCTGTCTTATGGTGAATCTTTTTGGCAGCAGTTCGAAAATAATGGAGAAGTCAGATTCAATCCATTTTCTGATCTCCATTAAAGATTCATTGATAATCTTGTTATGATCAAAAGGCAGTAAAGGAACCTCATCAACAGGATACCAGTCTACGGTTTCATATTTTGTACTGTTGATCTTGTGATCTATTTTACAAAGAGAAAGGTAAGCAACTGTAATAATCCTGTCTATATGATGTTTATATTCCTGATCCATCCATTTGATATCATGCGCATTACTTGCTCTCATAGGATCGGCAAAGCATTTAAACTGCTTGAGAACCATTTTTTTTATCCCTGTAAGTTCATGAAGTACTCTTTGTGCAGCATCGTCTACATCTTCATCACTGAAAATTAAGCTTCCTGGAAGTTTGATCTGTTTTTCCAACGGTACATCATCAACATGGCGTTGTACTAGTAATATATTCAACCGGTTTTCATGGTCAAATCCAAATACAACACAATCTACAGAGACATAGGTATGGATAAAGTTCTGATTCATTAGTTCGTTAACATTTTGGTAACATTACAAATATAAAAATTCATCTGAATAAAAAAAATAAATCCGCTATTATCTACTGCTTATCAATGATTTACATATCGAATTTTTATGATATGAATTGTATAAAAAATATGATAAGGTTATCATTGTTTTTACACTTACTTATTTCATAAGATATGAATTCACAATCAATTGCAATTTTACAATACTCTTAAAAAGATTATTTTTTTCCGAATAAATATTATGATAAGAAGAGTTAATTTTTTTTTCATTTTAGACGAAAAAAAAATGTAAAAAGCACACTTTTCATTATTAAAAAAGAGGTAAATCTTCATTTTGGATTACCATTTTTTACACTCTAACTACAAATAATTACGAAACAATTAACTTAAACAACAATTTAATATCATAATGCAAACATGAAAAAGTGGTATATAAGCAACGTGTTTATTTGAAAATTTCATGAATAAAGGTAAAAAAACTGTACATGTTTAACTTGTCCAGTTTTCTTACGAAAAGCTTCCTTCAATGTTTTTCCAGGGTTTTAGGGATAAATTCCAAGCTCATTTCTGGATCAGATAAACCAAAGACCTGTTGTAATCCTGAAAACATGGCAATGTCTCTATCCAACCATATAAGCAATTTCTTTCATATGATAGCAGATAAAAAGGTTAGAGATGGTATTGGATATTCTTATAATATAAAAAAACCTCCCGTGTCAATAGGGAGGTTAAAGTTCAAAATGAATTATAAATAAAGTGATGTGGTGTTAAACAAGTTTTCTCTTCAAAACTTCTTTTAGTATTAACAATGCCTGTGCCATATACATCACCGTTTAAAGAAATCTCTATTTTTGTGGTACATTTTGATATCGTTAACTTGAATCAAATTTTATATCATTTTTCTTCAGTACTTATCTATTTTTCTAAAACAGTCTGTTATGCAGTGATCTCAAAGCTTCTACCTTAAAAGCTGAAGGAACTAATAATGAAATATTATTTTCACTTCCTCCGTAGGAGATCATTCTTATTGGAATATGTTTTACTGCTTCAGAGACAATAGTTGCATATCCGTGATTATTTTTCCTGAAATCCCCCACAATACATATAATAGATTGCTCACTGTCAATTTCAACAGCTGAAAAGGTGTTTAGTTCTCTTATAATTTCAGAAAGATTTTCCGTTTGGTCAATGGTTAGAGAAACAGCTACTTCAGAAGTTGTAATCATATCTATAGGTGTTTTGTATCGTTCAAAAATTTCGAAAACCTTTCTCAAAAAACCATAGGCCATCAGCATACGTGAAGATTGAATACGGATAGCCGTGATTCCATCTTTAGCAGCTATTGCCACAATTTGATTTTGATTGGTAGCCTCTCCAGAAATCAATGTTCCGACGGCAGATGGATTCATGGTATCTAATAACCTTACAGGAACATTATATTTTCTGGCAGGAAACACACTTTGTGGATGAAGGATTTTAGCGCCAAAATACGAAAGTTCGGCTGCTTCATCAAAACTAAGTCTCGCTATAGATTTTGTATTTTGTACATATCTCGGGTCATTATTATGAAAACCATCAATATCTGTCCAGATTTGAATTTCTTCTGTCTGTAATGCTGCTCCCAGCAAGGAAGCGGTATAATCAGAACCTCCCCTTTGCAGATTATCAATTTCGCCCTGAGCATTTCTGCATATATACCCTTGGGTAATGAATAAAGTATCTTCCGGATATTTTGCAATTTCAACAGCTGCCTGTTTTCTTATTTCATCAATATTAGGTTCTTTGTCTTCATCAATTACCATAAAATCTAATGCTGATAATAATACAGAAGAAACTTCTTTTTCTTTTAAGTATAAATGAAAAAGGGTCGTTGAAATAATCTCACCTTGCGCAAGAATAATACGTTCTGCCGTAGAAGAAAAATTTTTATGTTTGAACTGATAAAAAAGATCAAAAATCTTGTCAATAAAAGCTAAAGCTTCCAAAATTCCTTTTTCAGTTTTAAATAATTCATTTACAAATTTTATATATTTCTGCTGTAGGCCATCAATATGCTTGTAGGCCGCTTCAATATCTTTGTTTTCATAGAGCTCAGATAATTTCACCAAATCATTTGTTGTACCTGAAACAGCTGACAAAACCACCAAATGTTTATCTGATTGCTGAGATCTGATTATTGGTAATAACTGTTCGATACGTTCCGGACTTCCTACTGACGTCCCTCCAAATTTCAATACTTTCATAATAAGATTAATTGTTAATTTTTATCAATAAAAAAAAGGAGCCTGTCGTGATGACAAGCTCCTTTTTTATTTAATTTCTAACCAATAGGAAAATGACTCACGACGTTGGACGTAAGTACTGTTTCTTTCCTTTTTTTAAGTTAGATAATATCATTTTCTTTTTTTGCTGGGCAAATATACACTTTTTTGTTAATCTTTATAAAAAAAGTACGAGTTAAATTTAAAATTCTTATCATGAGTTTTCAGATAGGAACAATAAAACGCAAGCAATTTCATTATGTTCTATTTTTAACCAGAAACGCTGCAATTCTCTACAAATTTTTCAAACTTCCGATCGGTATTTCTCATTACGGGGCCATGACCAAAACAGATGATAGCAGGGTTAAGTGTTGCCAATTTCTTGAGTGATTGGACATTTCGCCTTTGATCTGATGTAAATATATTGGGTGGGAGCCTCAAACCAACTGCTGTGGTAAGCAAATTCATATTTGTGGCCACATCTCCGATGATCAATACTCCATCCCGCTCACGGAATAAAGAAATATGACCTGCAGAATGGCCAGGGGTCTCTATTACCCGAAAATCTCCAATGATATCATTTTCAACAATTGTCTGCTTTACTTTATGTCCCTGACCTGCCCAGTACTTTTGCTGTAGCTTTGCTATCCAATGCTGTGGAGTTGGATAGTCGTTGGTTACCATACCTGTTTCAGTTCTAAAAACTTCGTTAGGATGACAGAGTAATGGTATTTCAAACTCAGCACAAATCTGATCACTACAACCCTGATGATCTGCATGGGCGTGAGTCAGTATATGCTGATAAACGGGAATTTTCTGGACAGCTTTCTTTACAGAGCGATATGAACTCCGTATTCCGGAATCTACCAATACACCCTCAATTATATAGCAATTGATGCTATTTCGTGGCATTAATGAAATCTGAAATACTTCGGGAGCAATTTGACGTAGCATATTTTTTTTGTACAAATCTACAGTGCTACCTAAGATAACATAAGGACATTTGTCCTATAATATATTGGGTCTGTGTATTTGTCCCTTCGCCCGTGTAAGCGATCTCTGGGTGATGCCCAGGTAAGATGCCAGATCCTGGGTTGCAACTCGTTTTACGAGTATAGGTTCGTTAGTGAGAATATAACTATATTTATCCAAAGCCGACCTATTATTATAATTAATCATATAGCTTTCTTTTTGGCTATACTCACTTTCCATCACTGATTTTATAACTTCGTTCCAAGCAGTCACGTGGGTAAGCAACTGTTGATAATCCGGGAAATTAATTCTATAAATTATACTATCTTCTATAGCCCTGATGCTCCTTATTGATTTCTTCTGTTGTACAAACTCCTGAAAAGAGGTAACAAATTCATTCTCAAATTTGAAACACGTTACATTTTCTTTACCATCCTTATCAAGAGCATATGCTTTTACTGCACCACAAACAATAAATCCAATATAACGGCATGATTCGTCCTCACGAATAAAAAAGTCTCCTTTTTTTAAACGAATCGGTTTAAAAAACTGTAAAGAAAAGTTGATTTCCTCAGTTGATAATTGTCCTGTTGACCATAAGTAATTTTCCAATACATTACTCATTTCTATTATTTATATTTACTATTGTTATTAAAATTCTATAAATTACATGTCCAATCCATTGGGCAAGTATTATGTCCGGTATTATTAAAATTGGCTTTTATACCTTCATGAAATTTAGTAGTCATGGAAAATAAATGAAAGCTAAAGTGTTAACTCATAAAAATACTAATCCGGTAATTGAACTCACCATTAGATGCCATGTGCATTTCCATTGCTGATATCTATGATTTTTTTGAGATTTTTCTCTCCTCTCGTTCCAATCGTACAGAAATCTCAGTTTATTTTATAAAGATACACTTCTTTTAATTTAAAAAAACAGACCATAGACGTCCGTCCTAATGTTAAAATATCATTATAACGATAATGGTAAGTCAGTAATTAATAAGGAAATAATACTTAAACTATCGAAGTGAGTCTGAACCTATTTCTTGTTTCTGCATTAAAGTGTTTGAGTACTCGTTTTGGTCACAAAAAACCAAATTGCGCCAACTAAAGACAGCTGGCGCAGTTTTTTTAATAAATAGATCTTAATTGAATGTTAATCTTCAAAATTCTAACTAAAAAAAAATTTTACTTAAATCTCAAATTCAGAGAGATGATATCAGATTTCATTCCTACGGATTTTGTATAATGTCCGTATCTGATTTCTAACATATTCAGCCTTTCAACACCAAATAAACCATTCTTCGGACTGATTCTTATTCCCGCTCCGTAAAAATTACTGCTGAATTTTGACATATCATAATTACTGGTATAAAAGTCATCAAAAGCCGTGTGTTGCTGATATGGTGCAAAATATTTGGCTGCAGTCTGAGAATAATACCTGTAAAATGGAGTTACCGAAACAAAAGGTGAAATTTTCACAGGCGTTTCTAAACTGAATGTATTTGATTTCAAGCCCCAATCATCAGTGTAATAACGATAATAAGTTCTCAAAATGACTTTGTCGCCGAGGAAATAATTTGCTCTTACTCCCAAAGGAATTTTAAACCGTTTATCCGGCAAAGTTTCCTGATGGACGGAATTATCATTGAAATAAACCCTATGGAAAGGTAAACTCAAATATCCTGTCTGCTGAACACCATCCGCCAACAATTCAACCTGAAAGTTCTGATTGATAATTTGTGAATATGATAGTGACAAAGCATAAGTATTTCTTCCGCTTGTTCCATAGTTATCATGTTCTCCTCCTGTACTTCCATTGGTTCTCAGTTCAATCGGCGCAATCAGTTTTACCTGATCCAGATAAGCCTGGAATTTCGCCGTAAACTCTCCCATTCTGTTCTTTGTCTTTTGTGAAAACCCAATGTTTGCTCCGTACGATGTGTAATCAAACTCGAAGGAAGTAGAAATACCCGCCATTAAAGTGGTTCCTTTATCCGTATTTTCACGGCTCCAGCTCAATGCAGGATAAATTCTGTTGTCTGCGTGGGAAGCGGATGAATTGGCTTTCAAATCTATCATATCCGACGAAGCAGAAGTATAATGATCGATCCCGACACTGAGATCGAATTTATTTTTTCTGTCTTTCTTGTCATATTTTACCATGGTTACATCGATGGTATTGGAAATATCGGTTAGTTTTTCTGTACCAATTCCTCCCGTAACAGCAGAGTTATTCCCGTTTTGTTTATAATAGCTTGAAACTAAATTAGCTTCATCGAAAGTCAGCTTTTTAGGCTGCTCATTGTTTGTATTTTCCTGTGCTTTTGCATTGAAAATTCCGAAAAGAGCAATAACACTTACGATTATTTTTTTCATTCTTGAATCACAATTAAATTTTACGATTACTCTTTTTAATTACATCCGCAACCGCCACCTACTTTTCCTGCATTCGCACCTGAAGATCCTTCTCTGTACGATTGAAAGCTCAGTTCGGTTTTTTCAATTTTTCTGTTTCCAAGAGCCATTTCGGCATCGTTTAATTTGTTTTTCTCGTACTCTTTTACCGTTGTACAAGACTGTACTGAAGCAACTGTGATTAGTAAGAAGCCGAATATTTTTATAAGGTTTTTCATTTTAGATTAATGTTTTGAGATGAATAAATTTTGTCCTGATCATCAATAATGATGCATTCCAGATGGTTGATCTGGTTGATCATATGGAGGGCCGCATCAATTCCCATAATACTTACCGGAGTTGCCATTGCATCTGCAATTTCTGCGTTAGGACAAAAGATCGTAACACTTTTTACGCCCGAAACAGGCATTCCCGTTTTGGGATTGATGGTATGAGAATATTTTTTACCGTTGATAACGACAAATTTTTCATAATTTCCCGAAGTTGCAACCGCCATATCTGTAATATTCATATAAGAAAACGGCTGTTTTGCGTTATCAGGATCGGCAATTCCCACAGTCCAGGGCTTTCCGTATGCCTGATTTCCCCAGGTCGTTAAATCTCCTGAAGCATTTACAATTCCGGAAGTGACACCTCTGTTTTGAAGCATCTGTTTTGCCATTTCAGCAGCATACCCCTTACCGATTCCTCCAAAGCCAATCCGCATGCCTTTTTCTTTTAGCAGAACAGTTTGCTCTTCGCGGTTTAGAATAATATTCTGATAATTTACTAGTTTCAGATGATCTTTAATCAGTTCAGGATTCGGAAGCTCTCTCATTTCCTTGTCGAAATTCCAGAAACTTTTATCAATTCCACCATAGGAAATATCGAAATATCCGTCTGTTATTCTGCTGATTCTAAGGCTTCTTTCAATCAGGTCAAAAATCTCCCAATCCACTTTTACAGGCTTGATTCCGGCATTTCTATTGATGAGATTGGTCTGGCTTTCCTCACTGAATGTCGTCAAGAGCTTTTCAATTCTCCGAATCTCGTTAATCGCTGCATCGATATGCTGATTTGCTAACTTTTCATCATCGCTTACAACAGTAATTTCAAAAGCGTTCCCCATTAGTTTCTGAGGTCTTTTGAATTCTCTTACCATACTTTTTATTTTTGATTTTCTTTTATACTTTTTATCTCTTTGCTGAAAGCCAGCGCATCTTCCGAAGGCAGTCCTTCCCAGCTTTTCAGGACTTTTCCTTCAGAATTCAATAACAATGTATAAGGAAATAATCCTTTTTGATTGTATTGATCGGCAAGCGAAGCATTTTCTTTTTTCAGTTCAGAGGAAAGCTGATTCTTTTTATTTCTTGGAAAATCTGCATTGATATAAACGATGAAATTTTCCGACTCCAGCTTTTTAAATTCATCAGTTTCTATGATATTTTTGTGAAGTTTGATGCACGGAATACACCAGTCTGAACCTGAAAAATTCAATAAGATAAGTTCTTTATTTTGGGAAGCTTGTTTTTTGGCATTTTCCAAACGGCTTTGCGCATGAATGCCAATAGCGAATACAACCATTAATATGGCTGAAAATAGTGTTTTCATTATTATAAAATTAATGATATAAAATAATTGATGATGTTGGTCTGTGAGCACAAACCAAATTGAGACTGAATTATATAAAAGAAACCCTTGGTGGTTCCCATACGGAATTCAGAAATCCTTTATAACAAAGATCTTCATCTTTTGATGGGATTTTATGACATTCTAAAGAACTGAAATGATATGGTCCCGTTTCAAAACTGAATCCCTGATTTATCGTAAAAACCAATGACAAAGGGGCAGAATGTATGATAAACGGAAGTTTCTGATCTTTACCGTAATCTCCATCTTTCACAGGATGATCATAATGTGTTTTTAGAAATGCGGTAAGTGTCATATCCGGATTCAATTCTTTATGTTCGAAATAATGCTCGACCAATTCCGGGATTTTCAAAAGCTGATACAATTCGGTTGTGGAAACCAAATATAAAAATAACAACAATATGGAAATCAACTTTTTCACTATTCAAAATTATGAAATATTTTATTACAAATATTTTTTATCTTCTTCCCAAATATCTTTTCATCAACTTATAAAGCTCAAACCACAAAACTGAAATAGCAGCAACAATCAATGTCATTCCCAATTCTTTTGCTTCAAGCGGAGTTACACTAAAGAATGCTGATACCGGCTTTACGTAAAGAATAAAAAGCAATAATACAAGAACCAACACGGAAATTCCTGTCAATAAAAAGTTACGATTTTTAAAACTTTCAAAAATACTATAATAGAAAGACCGGTTTACCAGACTGAGTAATATATTAGAAAATATTAAAGTACTGAAAACCAATGATCTAGTATTAGATTCATCATTCCCCAGACCAAGAGAATACTGATATATCCACAGTATTCCTGCCGTAATGATGAGTCCCTGAATAATGCTTATTGTGAGTTCTCTCCAGTTCAGAAAAGTATCTGTCAATGCCCTCGGAGGCCTTTGCATCGCATTTTTTTCCATTGGTTCATTCTCATAAACAATGGAACACGTCGGCCCCATAACCAGTTCCAGAAAAATCACATGCACCGGAGTAAAAATATGGGGAAATACCCAGCCCAGAAATAAAGGTAAAGAAACAGTGAGTATAATAGGAATATGAATAGAAATAATATACTGGACCGCTTTTTTTATATTGGCATAAATTCTTCTTCCTGCAGCAACCCCAATTACGAGTTTATCCAGATCATCATTCGTGATAACCAGTGCTGCGGCTGATTTGGCAATTTCAGTCCCTTTATTTCCCATGGCCACTCCAATATGAGCCGCTTTTAAAGCCGGGCCGTCATTCACTCCGTCACCCAGCATGGCCACTACATGGCCCTGCGCTTTCAAGGCAGAAACCACTTCGAGCTTTGCTTCGGGAAACATTCTTGTAAACAAAGTGGTATCTTCAGAAACTTTTATAAGCTCTGTTTGTGAATATCCTGCTATTTCACTTCCATTAACGGGCAGAGTCTTGTTTTCTATTCCTGCCTGCAATGCAATAGCTCTTGTAGTATCTGCATTATCTCCTGTAATGACTTTTACTTTAATACCGGCATCATAGATATGTTTAAAAACTTCTTTTATTCCTTTTTTAGGAGGGTCATAAAATACAGTCAGACCTAAAAAGTCAAATTTAAAATCCTGTTGCTTGTCAGGGAAATCATTTCCTTCAAAATGAGATCTGGCAACACCGAGAACTCTGTATCCCTGTTCTCCGAAATTCTTTATTAACGTTCTTATTTTATTTTTTTCTTCTTCTGAAAGACTGGAAACACTTATAATGGCTTCCGGAGCTCCTTTAGCTGCTATAATTCTGTCTTTTTGCTCATTTTCAAAAAGATGGGTCATCATCGGCGGTTTACCTTCCAACGGGTACTCATGAAACAGCTGATAGTCTTTTCTTTGATCAGGCTTACGATTCTGTTCATAGACCTTATGTAGTGTTATTTCCATGGGGTCAAAAGGTACAGGTTCACTACTCCACATTGCATAATCAATGAGTTCATGCAGCACTGTTGTCTCAAACTCTGTTTCTTCATAAGTTCTGTCAGAACGGTAATCATAAAGATGTTTCAATTGCATGGAGTTTTCCGTAATCGTTCCTGTCTTATCAGTACAGATTACAGAAACGCTTCCCAGCGTTTCTACAATACTGCTTCGTTTAATAATAATTCCTTCCCGCATCAGTTTCCATGCGCCCAAGGCCATAAAGGTAGTAAAGGCTACAGGAATCTCTTCAGGAAGAACAGACATTGCTAATGTAAGCCCACTCAATAAACTGGTCACAAAATCTCCTGTTTTGACAAAGCTGAAGATGCATACTGCCAGGAAGATGATGAGCCCGATAACAGCCATCCCCTTTACAAAGTTCCTGATCTGAAGCTGTAAAGGAGATATTTCTGTTTTTATATTGAGTATGGACTGTCCTATTTTTCCTACTCTTGTTTCCTTTCCAATATTTTCAACCTCAAAAACCGCAAGTCCGGAAACTGTAATTGTTCCGCTATAGACTTTATTATCTTCAGATTTGCTGTCCTTGAAAACAGAAAAGCTCTCTCCGGTAAGGGAAGATTCATTGACAGAAAAATCGTTGCTATGAACAATTCTTCCGTCCGCATTGATGAGGTTTCCTTCTTCGGTAATACACAGATCACCAACTGCTATTTCAAAAGTGGGAATATCTAAAATCTTTGAATCCCTGATTACTTTACTTAAAGGTTCATTCAATTTTTCAAGTTCTTCCAGTGCCTTTTTGCTCCGGTTATCCTGATAAAAAGAAATTGCAGTAACTCCAACAATAGCAGCAAACATAAATAAAGCCTCGCCATAATCTCCTGTAAGCACATAAATGAAGGAAACACATATAAGAAGAATCAGCATCGGTTCTTTAAGGATGTTGAGAAGAAGATCTGCCCATGATTCTTTCTTAACCGCTTCGAGACGGTTATATCCGTATTTTTTTCTGGAAGCGGCTACTTCAGATTCTGTAAGCCCTTTCAAATTTTCCGGTATATTGTAATTCATACGAAATGGATATGATATTAAATTTACTGATTGTTTTGTTATATCAGGGTACTATTTCTGTTTTTTTACAGCCTCCTATTCAATCTGCTTTTTCACCTCATTTACCCATTGTTCAATTTCTGACTTTTGGGTATCAGTCAGCTTTGCATTCTGATGAACAACGGTATAGGATGTAAGGGGCATTTCGCCCTCTCTGATTGTTTCTGCAACCTCGTCAAGTTTCTTTATTTTTTTCTCTTTTGAATAACTGTTAAATTCATCAAAATTGAGATGCCGTTTTCCTGAGTTCACATGATCTGCCAGCCACCATTTTACAGGCTGTATGTTATTGTACCATGGATAAGCCGTGGTGTTGGAATGGCAGTCATAACAGCTTGTTTTTAATAATCCCAGTACATGAACCGGAACCTGATAATGTTTTTCAATGGCATTATCCGAAGGAACTGTTGCAATATTTTTATCAGTATCAAAAAACTGAATCACAATCAGAAACAAGGCTATAAAACCTGCTCCTGTTTTTATTAAAGATGATGTTTTCATAATTTGTATTTATTTATAAGTTCTTTTATTTTACTATAATTTTTATTCATCTGCAGTGTTCTTAAGTTTCATAAGAAGTGTATATGCATTTTTGATGACTATTTTTTTATTCTTAAAATCGTCAGTATTCATAATCTGTACGAATCCGTTTTCTGTTTCACCTAATGTTACAGCAGTCAATCGGTAGGTCTGTTTTTTTTCTTCAACGAAGACAAAGTCTTTTCCTTCAAAATTGACAATACTCTGCTCGGGAACAGCATTGGAAAAAGAAGTACTGGTCTCGATCTCGGCATTCATATACATTCCCGGTACAAGACTCTGGTCATATTTTTCAAAATGACAGTGTACTTCAGCCCATCCGCCCGGGTTTACATCTTTGCTGATCAGCAGAATTTCACCATAGTATTTTTTATCAGGTTCGGCATTGGTATAGGCAGCAAACCTCTGCCCTTTCTTCAGATTTACCAGATCTTTTTCATATACTTTGAGATTTAGATGAATATCATCCGGATTAATAAGTTCAAAAAGGACATCGGAGGGATTCACATATTTACCAATATTCACGTTGACCTTGCTTACAAAGCCATTGATACTGCTGTAAACAGGTACACTTTTTTGAATACTTCCCGAATTGAGAGATTCAGGATTGATATTGATAAGGCGGAGCTGCTGAGCCAGGGAGTTCATCAGGATTTTCTGACTGTTCATTTCAGACTGAGCCTGCTGCATTACCTTATCGCTGGTGGCCTGACTTTGGTTAAGGGTTTTCTGGCGGTTATAATCCAATTGGGCAAAATGATTTTTAGATTTTGCCATTAAATAATCCTGCTGAAGCTGAATAAACTGTGGATTTTCTATCACTGCAATCACCTGCCCTTTTGATACCGGCTTTCCCGGAAGCAGGCTGCTCGATTTCAGGTATCCGCCTAAAGGAATACTGACAGAAACCAGATTTTGCGGTGGTACATCTATCATTCCGTTAAGTTTTAAAACAGAGGAAATCTTCTGTAAAGAAAGTACCGTTGTTACGACAGGTGCATTTTTCAGTTGAGCATCCGTAAGCGTTACAACATTTTCATCTTTAGAAGATACTGCGGCTGGTGCCGGCTTGGCTTTTCCATGGTCTCGACACTCATAAAACATGAGCAATCCTATTATTGACAGGGAATATGATATAATTTTAAATGTACGTTTCATTGTTATGGATTTAAAGTGAGATATTCCAGCTCTATAGCACTCTGATTCAGTTTCCAGACTGCATCGGTATAGCTGTTTTTTAAAGTAACCGCCTGATTGATCAGGATGACAAATTCCAGATAATTGATCTCGCCGGCAAGAAACTGTTTTTTAGCTGTTTCAGTGATGATATCGGCATTTTTCAGTTCCGAGTTTTCGTATTGCGAAACAATATCAAGGTTAGCCTGATAAATTCCGGATGCCTTTCTGTATTGATTCTGCAGGTTGAATTCCATGTTGGCAATATCACTGTCCACAACAGATTCAGCAATTTTTGCGGCCTGAATTCTGGCTTTCTGTCCGCCTGAAAAAACAGGAACCGAAACCCCAAGCTGTACAGAATGAAACTGTGGTGCACCGTTGTAGACTTTTTCATCAGCACCCGTCCCTCTAAAGCTGTTGAGGTTGTAGGCCAGCTGAAGTCCGGGAAGCATTTTTGCTTTTTCAAGGGCAATCTGCTGTTCAGAAATATTTTTCTGTTGCTGTAATACTTTAATAGCCGGATGCAAGCTAAGCTCCTCTTTAAGACCTCCATGGTAAATTTTCTGATCTTCAGGAAGGAAATCTGTTTCTGTATTTAAAAGCCACTGAAGCTGATATCCCAACACAGTAAGCTCCTGTCGCAATTGCTTCAGCTGAATTTCAATAGAAGATTTCTGATTGGAAGCCGTAGTTTTTTCCAGAATATTGCTTTCTCCTGCTTTCAGACGGATATTTGCCTTATCGAGAAAATCAGTGTACAGCTTTAATGTTTCCAGAAGCAGCTTTTCTTTTTGTTTCGCATACAGGATATTATAAAAAGTAAGACTCACCGCTTTCTTCAGTTCATATTCCTTAAGAGAAACATTCAGCAGAGACTTTTTCCATTCTTCCGTGTATACATTCTTCTGCTTTTTATACACAGTCGGAAATGCGATATTCTGTGAAATTCCGAATTTCATATCCGTCAGTGCACTGTTGATCTGACCATAATCTACTGTTACTCCCGTTTGAGGAATATCAGATGATGACCTGATAAGGGCTTTTGTATATTCTGATTTTAATTTTTCATTTTTAAGATTTCTGTTATTTTTCAAAGCAATATCAACAGCATCCTGCAATGTAACGGAAGTCTGGGAGTTTACCTGCCCCGCAAAACCGAAACATATAAAACAGACCAGAACGGAAATCTGTTTTTTATTTTTTATTTTTTTCATTTTTAAATCCTTTTTCAATAGTTACATACAATAATGGTAAGACGAACAGAGTAAGAAAAGTTGCGACCATCAGTCCTCCAATGACCACTGTGGCCAAAGGTCTTTGTACTTCTGCTCCTGCTCCGTTGCTGACAGCCATCGGAATAAACCCCAGTGAAGCAACGAATGCTGTCATCAGCACCGGTCGAAGCCTCGACTCTCCACCATCTGTAATGATTCTTACAATATTTTTAATTCCTCTCTTTTGAAGACGGTTAAACTCTGAGATCAGCACAATTCCATTGAGTACTGCCACTCCGAATAGAGCAATAAATCCCACACCCGCACTAATGCTGAAAGGCATTCCTCTAAGTGCCATCAGAAATACACCACCAATAATAGAAAGTGGAATCGCGGTGTAAATTAACAAGCTTTCTTTAACGGAATTAAAGGCAAGGAAAAGCATTACGAAAATAAGAGCCAGAGCAATGGGAACTGCTATCATGAGACGCTGTTTGGCATTATTGAGGTTTTCAAACGAACCTCCATACGTCATATAATATCCTGTAGGAAGTTTCATCTTCTGATCTACCTTCTGCTGAAGTTCTTCTACAATACTCTGAACATCCCTGCCTTTGATATTAAAACCTACTACAATTCTTCGTTGGGCATTTTCCCTCTGAATCTGATTGGGACCATTCTTCACTTCCACTTTAGCAAGCTGGGACAGCGGAATCTGATTTCCAAATGGTGTAGGAACCAAAAGATTTTTAATATCGGTAACATTTTTCCGGTCTTTGTTATCCAGACGTACGACCATATCAAAGCGTTTTTCACCTTCAAAAACCAATCCGGTACTTTGCCCCGCAAATGCGGTATTAACCACACGGTTGATATCTGAAACAGATAAATGGTACTGAGCGATCAGAGGACGGTTGTATTCAATGATTACCTGCGGCATTCCCGAAACAGGTTCTATATATAGATTCTGGGTTCCTTCCACTGTTTCTATAATCTTCCCGAGCTTCTGGGCATTTTGGGAAAGTACATCAAGGTCTTCCCCAAAAATTTTG
The DNA here is from genome assembly GCF_003610675.1 of Chryseobacterium sp. AG363. Classification (NCBI taxonomy): domain Bacteria; kingdom Pseudomonadati; phylum Bacteroidota; class Flavobacteriia; order Flavobacteriales; family Weeksellaceae; genus Chryseobacterium; species Chryseobacterium sp. AG363. The sequence continues at coordinate 854,949 of NZ_RAQF01000002.1, read as the reverse complement.
ATCACGACGTCTTGTCTTGCCCCGGTCATCAGTTCATTAAAACGCATCTGAACAGGATATTGGAAGCTGGCAGTAATTCCTGGTACATCCTGCAGTTGTTTCCCCATTTTATCAGCCAGCTCCGGAAAAGTGGACGCTGAAGTCCATTCTTTTTTATCTTTTAGAATAACCATCATATCAGAAGCATCCATCGGCATCGGGTCTGTAGGAACTTCTCCGCTTCCAATTTTTGTGACCACTTTTTCCACTTCGGGAAATCTGGATTTGAGAATGTGTGCTGCTTTCTGGGTACTTTCGATAGTTGTCGTCAGATTACTTCCAGGTAAAACCCTGGTATCAACGGCAAAATCACCTTCTTCAAGGGAAGGAATAAATTCACCACCCATTTTGGACAAAATGAAAACAGCAGTTATAAATAAGACTGCCACTATCCCAAAAACTATTTTGGGCACTCTGAGAAGTTTGAGCAAAACTGCCAGATATACCTTCTCTACCTTTTTCATCATTCTGTCTGATAATGTAGGCTTACCGCTTCTTTTTCTAAGCAATAACGCGCTCATCATTGGAATATAGGTCAGTGAGAGCAAAAATGCTCCCAGCAGTGCAAAAGCTACGGTCTGGGCCATAGGCTTAAACATTTTGCCTTCAATTCCCTGCAGGGTAAGGATCGGGAGATAGACAATCAGAATGATAATCTGTCCGAAAACGGCGCTGTTCATCATTTTTCCTGCAGATTCTATAACGACGGTATCCATTTCTGATTTTCCGACAGAGAAAATCTTTTTAAACTTTGAATTATGACTGAACTGATGTAAAACAGATTCCACAATAATCACTGCTCCATCAATAATCAGCCCGAAATCCAAGGCCCCAAGACTCATCAGATTTCCGCTGACTCCAAAGAGGTTCATCATACATATTGCAAAAAGCATCGCCAAAGGAATAACAGAGGCAACCAGCAAGCCTGCTCTTATATTCCCAAGAAATAAAACGAGTACGAAGACTACAATCAATGCTCCTTCCGTAAGGTTTTTTTCTACTGTTCCAATGGCATTGTTCACCATTTTGGTTCTGTCCAGAAATGGCTCTATCACCACTCCCTTCGGAAGCGATTTCTGAACCTGGGCAATTTTTTCCTTTACATTTTTTATGACCTGATTACTGTTCTCGCCTTTGAGCATCATTACTACAGCTCCAGAGACTTCTCCCTCATCATTAAAGGTCATGGCCCCATAACGGGTTGCAAACCCCTGCTTTACCTCAGCAATATCCCGTATAAACAACGGAACATCATTTGTTTTTGTCGCAATAGAAATATTGTTGATTTCTTCAATACTTCCTACTAACCCTTCACTCCTGATATATAGAACAGTAGGCCCTTTCTCAATATAGGCACCTCCTGTATTCTGATTGTTGGCCTGCAATGCATCAAATACGTCATTGATTGTTATTCCATAGGCATTAAGCCTGTCTGGATTTACAGCAATTTCATATTGTTTCAGCTTGCCTCCGAAGCTGCTCACCTCTGCCACTCCTTTTACTCCCAAAAGCTGTCTTCTTACAATCCAGTCCTGAATGGTGCGGAGTTCTGTGATATTGTATTTTTTTTCATATCCTTTTTCAGGCCTCACTACATACTGGAAAATTTCGCCAAGTCCTGTCGAAATAGGTCCAAGCTGCGGATTTCCTATTCCCTGTGGAATAACGGACTGTATCTGTTGGAGCCTTTCGGCGACCTGCTGCCTTGCCCAATAGATGTCTACATCATCTTCAAAGACAATGGTAACCAGAGAAAGTCCAAACCTGGAGAAACTCCTGATCTCCTTTAATCCTGAAATATTATTGTTGGCCTGTTCTATAGGAAAGGTAACAAGCCGTTCTATATCTGTTGCACCAAAAGAGGGTGCCATCGTAATGACCTGTACCTGATTATTGGTGATATCCGGAACAGCATCTATTGGCAATTTGGTAACCTGATAGGCGCCTACACCAATAAGTCCCAATACCAACAATGCAATAATGAGTTTATTCTTTACAGAAAACTCAATGACTTTTGTAAGCATAAAAATGATTGATTATCTTAATTATTGTAATGAAATTCTGGTATCCTGAAACGTAGCCCCAAGCATCTACATATCATGCAAACACCTATAAGTAAACAGAATACCTTCCCAATCAAAAAATGACTGAGAAAAACAGATTAAGATTGAGGAAATCTTGGCGGCTGCCAGATAGAATTAAGAATTTCCTTATTGTAAAGCGCACTTTTGTAAAAGGTCTTCTTGATTTCAATAGGAGTAAACACCTTCTCTACACAATGAAAATCTAAGGAAGGATTAATAGTGAAAACCACAGACAACAGGTTTGCATGTGATACAAAAGGTAATCTCTGGTCCTGATCATGGTCACTGTCTTTCACAGGGTGGTCGTAATGGGTTTTCAGAAATGCAGCAAGTGACATTTCAGGATTGAGATTTTTATGCGTTATATAATGCTCTATAAGGAGCGGTATTTTCAAAAACTGATACAGTTCAGTTGTAGAAACTAAAAACAATGATAGCAACAATATGGAAATCAACTTTCTCACGCTATCAAAATTATCAAATTTTTAGTTAAGAATAATTTTAAATAAGCTAACCATTACATATTTATATTTAGTTTTACTAAAAACTACTCCATAATTTTTTTGTTGATAGCGTATTCGTCATAGACAATATTAATGAGTTCATCAGAGTTAATATTTCGCGAAAAAATAGGATAATGGAAAGCATCAAGCTTGTTAAGAATACGAATGAGATCCATCTTTTCTTTATAGGTAAGATTTCCGGCAACAATATTCGTTGCCTGACGAATTTTTTCCATTTGTCTTTCGAGAACAATCAATCCTTTTTCTGAAATACGGATGAGCTTGCTTCGTTTGTCCATATCAGACTCTGTCTGCTCCACAAGTTTCTGACGAAGCAGCCTTGCAATAACAAGCATGCCAACTGGCTTATCATGTATATTTTTTTTGATAAGTGCCATTTTGGTCATTTCGCCAAAAGCTTTTAAGTTGATAAGGTAAATAAAGTCTTCCTGAGTAGAAAATTCAGAATTAATAATAGCTGACTTTGAATAGGTTTTAGCGTATCGGTTTATATGGACCAGTAAGGTACTAATTGCACTTTCAGCACTCCTGCCATTCTCTTTTCCTTCCCAATACGGCTCATCAACAAGGTTCTCTCCACCGGAAATCCATGATTTAAAGCCTTCAATAGTAGGTGGATAAGAATGTGAAGATGTTTTATTCTCTGACTCAAATTGCTCAAGAAGAGTCATAAATTCTTTGATAAGGGTAAAATTCATTTCAATTAAATACTATGCAAATATACCTGCTTTTAATTTAATATCAATTCTTTGCTCACTGCATATCGTGTCTATTCAAGGAATAATAAAAAGAGGAACAAATTACTATTTTTGAAACATTTATGTAAATCTCTCAACAAGCAAAAAAGAATATAAATAAACCAAATTAAAAATTAAGAAAGCTGTCCGAAACTGATAAAGTTTCGGACAGCTTGTCGTATGAGGTCTTTGAATTAATTTGTTCTTTTTCTCCATTCAGCCTTCACATCTTCAGCGGCATCTTTTGTACTTTCCCAAGCTTCATCGGCTTTATCTTTAATATCTTCCCATGCCTCGGAAACATTTGATTTTACCTTATCTAACCAGTCTTCCTGCGTCGCTTCCTGATCATTATCTCTTTTTTCATTGATATAATCTTTTGCTTTATCCGCTAATTCACTGATCTTCCATTTTGCATTATCAGCCGCATTTTTTAAAGAGTTTTCTGTTTCATTAACTGCATTTTCCGCTTTGTTATAATCTGAATTATTCATAATATAATATTTTAGTAATTGGTATATAAATAAACAATGTCCATGCCTAAAACGTCCGTTAATATGTTAAAAATATCTTAAAATATTAAATCATCATTTTAAAAACCACACTTCATTTAATTATGCGTCTCATAACCAATGACATAATCTTTCATGCATCCTAGAATATTCTCTGCAGCAGTATATCACTTTATGTCCTTATGCTACTATGACACTGATCATTCTTTTGCCAATTTATCCGGTATCACCGGTTAGCAGAATTTTTCCTATGACATTTGAATTTAAATGTATCCTAAAACATTATCCCCAAAAAGCATTAAATCTTCTCTAAAAGATGGCCAAAGTATTTTTTCTTTTTCACAAGATAACTTTCATTCACTTCATTGGAATCAATTTCCAAAGGAATTCTGTTGTTGAGAATAATCCCACTGTTCTCTATTGATCTGATCTTATCCGGATTATTGGTCAACAGATTAATATTCCCGACCTCTAAAATATTCAACATTTCAACGGCTATGTCAAAGTTTCTTCCGTCTGCCGGGAGCCCTAGTTTCAAATTGGCTTCAACAGTATCCAATCCTTTCTCCTGAAGTTCATATGCCCTGAGTTTATTAATGATTCCGATATTTCTTCCTTCCTGACGAAGGTAAATGATCACTCCTCCATTTTCCGACATATATTTCATAGCAGCATCAAGTTGTTGTCCACATTCACATTTTTTGGAATGAAAAACTTCTCCTGTAATACATTCTGAATGAAAACGAACATTGACAGTTGTATTAAAATCTGTATTGTCTGCCACCCAAACCAGATGAGGACTCCAGTCTTCTTCATTCTCCGAAAATGCATACACCATGAACATCCCATATTCTGTAGGTATTTTTGATCGAGCTTGTATTTTGAGCATTTTTTCTGATTTTAAGTTAATATAATCTATTTTTCAAACGGACTTTTTCTGTCTTGTTTTACCCATATCAATTTTGAAGTATCATAACCGATCTCCTGAGCTTTACTTATAAAATTTTGTTTTATGTTTTCGGGAACGGTCTTTTCACGGGATAGAATCCACAAATAATCTAAGTTTTTTCCAGCAATCAAGGCGTATTTGTAATCTTCCAGGGCTACGACGTTATATCCGCTGTAAAAAGGGCCGAAAAAGCTCACTTTCAGAGCTGCAGTGTTCTTGTCTCCTCTAAATTTAGCTGTTCCATTAACAGACACCCATTTATTCTTTTTAAAATTATATCCGCTGTTGACTACTTTTACATTTCCTTCCTCATTAAGACTGTACTGAGCGATTGCATTATCAAGATCTTTTTCAAAGCGATAATCGAATCGGGCTATCTCATACCATGTTCCTAAATATCTATTGACATCAAATCGATCAATAGGCTGCGCTTTTTCGGGCATAGAAGAACAAGAAAACAAAATGATTAACAACGTGAAACTTGATAATAATGTAAGAATGAATTTATTTTTCATTTTTAGTTACTTTTTTAAAGAAATAAATATTAAGTAAAAACTGACTGTAACCATAAACGGCATCTTCTACAGGGATAGTTCCCATTCTAATCCCTAAAAAGTCATCGGGATTATAATTAACAACCGGCGAAGGAATAAAAGAACCTGTCAGGATTCCATTCACTGCAAAAAAACCGGGCATCAATATCAGATATACGAGACTAACCTTTCCTATCCATTCTTTTTGAACAATAAAATGAAGATAAAATAGGGTAAGCAGTGTTACAATTACGGTAAGAAGCGTGTATATTCTCTCATAATAAAGAAAACCAACCACACCAAGGATAATAAATGACGTGAATACGATGAGATTATTAAAAGCACCAGCCCAATCAAGACGATAGAATTTCTCAATGCAATAATAAGTGAAAACGCATGCAAAAGGAATACAGTAAAAAAACAGCCATTCTTCAACAGGAAGTCCTGCTATTTTAAATCCTAAGGTATAATTGAGATTAAACCACCATACTCCATTTGCGGTAAACCATATATCCCAGACAATAAAAGGAACTCCCACAATGGTCGATGACAGAAGAAACTTTCCAAAAAATCTGCTAAACTGTATTCTTCTGTCAAAAGATGCAATAAAGCAAATAATGATCGTGAAAAAATTAATCAGTATGTAAGTATAAGGCATCATTTTTTATTGAAATACATTTTAAAATATTTAACAGGAACCCACAAAAAGCCAAAACATTCTCCTTTTTCTTTACCCAAATGTTTGTGATGTTGCTTATGGGCCCGTCTTATGGCAAGGAAGTAAGGGTTTTTTGCTTTTGTAAAAATTTTTGCTCTCTGGTGAATAAAAATATCATGCACAAAGAAATAGGCCATTCCGTAGAGGCTTATTCCCAGACCGATAAAAAACCAATAACTGAAATTCTGCTGTACTCCCAGATATAGTAAAGCAATAGCCGGGCTTGCAAAAATGAAAAAGAACCAATCATTCCTTTCAAGCTTGCCATCATGACTATGATCATGATGATCCCGGTGCAGGAACCACAAAAAGCCATGCATAATATACCGATGGATCAGCCATGTAGCTCCTTCCATTGAAATAAATACTCCCAAAACGATCAGAATATTCATTTTAATTATGTTTATCGTTAAAAAGATCATCCAGAACTCTGTATCTGAAATCGAAAATACTTCTGAGTTTTTCTTTTACAAATAACTGATGGGCTATTTTACCTAAAATTCCCATCGGCAGTTCATAATCTACTGTGTCTTTCATGAGTACTCCATTCTCATTAGGGATAAATTCATGAAAATGATTCCAGTACTTGTATGGACCTTCTTTCTGAAAGTCTGTAAAACTTTCATGATCTTTTACCTGGCTTATAACGGTTTTCCATTTCATCGGAATTCCCAGCACTGGAGAAACTGTGTAATCTATTTCCATTCCTTTAAAAATAGGCTTATCCTTAACATCGGAAAGAACAACAAAGCCCATGCTCTCAGGGGTTATTTCTGATAAATTATGAGGCGATGAAAAAAAACTCCATGCCGTTTCAATGCTGCAACTCAGCTGTTGCTCTCTGTATAATCTGTACATCATTTATTTTTTATCAATTGTTAAACACTTCAACAATCATTTTAATCCTGTATTCTACGGTCAGAAATAAGCAGATTTGTAACGGATATAACTTTTGAAAGCAACCAGCAACTTTTGTGAATTGGCAATTCTGATTCTTTGCTGCAACATATTCTGGGAGCTTGTTCTTTTTATTTTCTCAAACAGGGAAAGATAGTATCTGTAGGCAAGGTATACTCCGAAAATGGATGATCCTGGCAGTTTCTTAATTCCCTGCAATGCTTCTTTGAATTCTTCTTCAATTTCATTTTCAATCTGCGTTTTTACTATATTATCAAAGACTGACATATTCAGAGATGGGAAATAAGTTCTTCCTAAAAGCTGATAATCATCTTTAAGATCCCGCAAAAAATTTACTTTCTGAAAAGCAGATCCTAATTTCATTGCAAAGGGTTTAAGCTTATCATATTGCTGCTTATCACCTTCTGTAAATATCTGCAGACACATTAATCCTACAACTTCTGCAGATCCGTATATATACTCTTTATACAGGTCAGAATTATAATCAATTTTATGAAGATCCATTTCCATACTATGTAAAAACTGATTGATCAGCTTTATATCAATATCATACTTCCGAACCGTTTCCTGAAATGAATGCAAAATAGGATTGAGTGATATTCTATCTTCAAGCGCTTCATAGGTTTCCGCTTTTAATCTCTTCAGAAGCTTTTCTTTATCATAGCCATGAAAACTATCTACAATTTCATCTGCAAGGCGCACGTAACCATAAATAGCATAAATAGCAGGCCTGATAGCAGGCTTGAGGGCAAGTATTCCCAACGAAAAACTGGTACTGTATTTTTGTGTAGTGTACTTACTTACTTCGTAAGACAATTCATCAAACAGCTTTTTCATATTATTTTATTTTTAGTTTACTAACTTCAGCCGCCACAATTTTCCCTGAAATTACCGAGGGAGGAACTCCGGGACCAGGAACCGTCAACTGTCCTGTATAGAACAGATTCCCGATCTTTCTGTTCCTTATCTTGGGTTTTAAAACTGCCGTCTGTGATAAAGTATTAGATAACCCGTAGGCATTACCCTGATAAGCATTATAATCCGAAATAAAATCGCTTACACAATAGCTTCTTTTATATTCAATTCTGGAAATAAGATCGGTTTCACCGGTATGTTTTTCAATTCTTTCAAGCATTTCCATCAAATATTTTTCCCTAACAGGTTCCTCATCATGTATGCCAGGGGCAAGGGGTAGCAGTAAAAAAAGATTCTCACAACCTTCAGGAGCTACATCCGGATCTGTCTTGGAAGGGCAACATGTATAAAAGAGAGGCTTTTTGGGCCATTTTTTATTTTTATAAATACAATCTATATGATTATCAAGTTCATTTTCAAAAAACAAAGTATGATGTTTTAAATGGGGTATTCTTCCTCTTATTCCCAAATAATAAATAAGACAAGAGGGGGCGAAGGTTCTCGTCTTCCAATATTCATCTTTATAGTTTCTGAGCGATTTGGGAAGCAGTCTTTCTGTATGATGATAATCTGATGAAGCAATGACCGCATCAAATTCATATGTTTTACCATCCACTAGTATGGAAGATACCTTTCCTTTTTCCGTATTTATTTTTTGTACTTCATGATTAAAATGAAACGTTACACCCTGTTTTTCTCCTACCTCTTTCATAGCAAGAACAAGTTGATAAAAGCCTCCCATAGGATATTTTGTGCCCAAAACATAGCCTCCGTAATTCATAAGGCTGTACAGGGCAGGAATCTGCTGGGGAGAAGCTCCGAGGAATATAACCGGAAACTCCATCAGAGATTTTAATTTTTCATCAGAAAAGTATCCTGATACATACTTTCGGAAATTACTGAGAAGATCAAGCTTGAGAGCACTGTTTGCTATTTTTAAAGAAGCAAATTCACGCCAGCTGTAGCAGGGCTTGGTAACAAATTCCTTCATTCCGATTTCATACTTAAATCTAGCAGACTCCATAAATCTGTCATACTGATTACCTGCTCCACTTTCTGTTGCTTCAAAAAGATCTCTTATAGCATCATTATCTCCAGGAACAGAAACTTTTTCTCCTGAGAAAACCATTTCAAACTGTGGGTCTAAGGAAACAAGTGAAAAAAAATCAGACACTTTGCAATCAAAATCATTGAAAAATCTCTCAATAATATCAGGCATCCAGTACCAGCTAGGGCCCATATCAAAAACATAGCCTTTATCTGTTTTAAACTGCCTTGCACGACCACCAGGTTGGTTATGCTTTTCAAATACATGCACTTCATTGCCGGATTTTGCGGCATAAGCAGCTGCTGAGAGTCCTGAAAATCCAGAACCTATCACTGCAATTCTCTTTCTTAAGTTTCCAGTATTCATTGGTATTTATCTAATAGTTTTAACAGATAATCTTATATAGTATCAATTGAGTTCCTTATTCACCATATCCAGTAAACTGGCAGTTGTCAAATTCATTTTGTAGAAAGAATCATGGAATTGGTCCAATTTAGAAAGTATGGTAATGAGTAACATTTGTTCAGAACGGGTCAAATTCCCCACCACTATCTTTGAAACTTTACGAATCTCCTGCATATGCTCCTCAAGCACCGAAATTCCTTTTTCTGTTATCTGAATATATTTTTTTCTTTTATCTTCCTGAGATTTTGTCTGTTCAGCCCAACCATTATGAATCAAACGGTTAATAATTAGTATCCCTGAAGATTTTTCACTTACATTATGGCCGATAAGTTCCATTTTAGACATTGCTCCCCTTGTCCTTAAACTGATCAGATAAATAAAATCATCCTGGCTTGAAAAAACAGAATTCCCAATTGAACGGGAATACATTTTCGCAAACCGTCCTATTCTTATAAGTAAGGTATTAATAATACTCTCGGAACTTCTTCCTAATTCCTTCCCTACCCACCAAGGATTTTCTGATTCAGAAGGATTTTTATGGCAATCATTAATCCAATGTATAAACCCTTGAAGATCATTATTATATAATGCCTTATTTTCATTTTGCTGAATGAATTGATGAACAAGTTCCAAAACTGATTTTAAAAGATCAAAATTCATATCAATCAAATTAGTATACAAATATACTAAAATATGTATATAAATATACTTTAAATTGTTTTATTTAAAAATTATTAATTAAAGAAATACAAAGATTGGGTTTTAAACAAAAGGAAATAAAACAATAAAACACTAATAAACAATATTTTACATATCATCAATTAGATTAAAAAAAATGAAATCATAAGAAAGAAATTAAAAACATATAGTATATTTATAAACTTAATATTTATAAATATCAAACGCTTTAATAAGATTACCCTGTTGACTTGGTCGCTATTTTACAATATAAATCCCGGGCTTTTTTAATTATTAATGTATGTATTGCAATATATTATGTATAATGGAATTGAAAAAACATATTGATTATTAGTCATTTTAATAGTATCTTGTAGAAAACAAATCTTTATTACGATATGTCTGCCAAACGTTATGTTCAAACCCACACCAGGAGGATAAGAAAATTCTTTGGGTTATTAGGTCCGGGATTAACGACTGGTGCTGCCGATGATGATCCGTCTGGAATTGCAACATACTCTCAGACAGGAGCTCAATTTGGTTATGGACAGCTATGGACAGCACTTTATATGCTTCCCTTTATGATTGCGGTACAGGAAGCTTGTGCAAGAATAGGAATGGTTACCGGTAAGGGGCTTACGGGAGTAATCAAAATGCATTACAGTAAGAGAATATTGTACAGTTCAGTAGGGCTTGTGGTTATTGCCAATACGATTAATATCGGGGCGGATATTGGAGCAATGGCCGCTGCCGCACAATTAATTATCCCTGTTGATATTATCATACTGATGCTTGTTTTTACTATCAGTATATTGGTCTTGGAGATATTCACCAGCTACCAGGTGTATTCAAAATTTCTAAAGTGGCTGGCATTATCTCTTCTTGCCTACCCTCTTACTGTATTCATCATTGATCAACCCTGGAAAGAAATACTAAAAGCCTCTGTTATTCCTCATTTTGAGTTTTCATTTAATTTTCTTTTCATAATAACCGGAGTGTTTGGAACAACTATTACCCCTTATATGTTCTTTTGGCAGGCTTCACAGGAAGTGGAAGAAGAAAATAAAAAGGGGTTAATACAAGATGGGAAACCCCAAATCGGATGGCGTCATATTCATGCGATGAGAAAAGATAATAATATAGGCATGATCATTTCCGAATTTACCACATGGTGTATTATTTTGGTCGGAGGAACCGTCTTGCACAGCGCTAATATAACAGATATTAATACCGCAGCTGATGCGGCAAAAGCTCTGGAACCTTTAGTGCAGTCATTTCCAAATTCTGGATTGATATCCAAAATTATATTTGCCATTGGCATCATCGGCCTGGGTTTGCTTGCTGTCCCCGTCCTCTCAGGATCAGCATCTTATGCCGTTTCAGAAGCTCTTAACTGGAATGCCAGTTTAGATATGAAATTTACAAAAGCAAAAGGATTTTATATGGTTATTATTATTTCTACCCTTATTGGCCTTTGTATGAATTTTATCGGTATAAACCCAGTAAAAGCTCTTGTTTATACCGCAGTTCTCAATGGCATAGCAGCTGTACCTCTTTTGTTTCTGATTATCCGGATATCAGCAAGTGAAAGTATTATGGGAGAATTTAAAAGCAGATGGCTTTCAAAAAGTTTATTATGGGCGACATTTTTCTTTATGGCCACCGCTTCATTGGCAATGTTGTTTACTATTTAAATAATAATTCCTATTCTACTTGTGTTAAAATAATTTCTTCATCTTTTTTAAGAATTTTAACCGGAACCTGAAGATCTGTTTGAATTTTCACCCTAAGTGCCTCCAATGCAGAAGATTCTCCGTGAACAAGCATAATCTGCTTGGGAGGAATTTCATATTTTTTAACCCACTCTATTAATTCAGACTGGTCTGCATGAGCAGATAGTCCCGTGATTTCTGCAATATGGGCTCTGACCTCATAGAATTTCCCGTGCATTTTCAGCTCGTGAGACCGGTTGAGCAGTGCTCTCCCCCTTGTACCTTCAGCCTGAAATCCAACAATGAGGACCGTATTTCTACTGTCCCCAATATAGTGTTTCAGATATTCCAGCACTCTTCCGCCAGTAATCATACCACTTCCCGCAATGATAATTTTTGATTTTTTTTCTGCGATGATTTCCTGAGTTTCAGTATAATCTTTTGTGATATAAATCTTTTCAATAATATCATTCCATTTCTGGGTATCAACCAAAGTGTAACCAGAGTACCTGACCATAATTTCGGTGGCTGAAGCTGCCATAGGGCTATCCAGAACCACTGGAATACTGACTGGGATTTTATTTTCGTTTTTAAGTTCCTGAAGGATATACATGATTTCCTGTGCCCGTCCAACCGCAAAGCAGGGAATAATTATATTTCCCCGGTCTTTTAGGGTTTTATTAATCCAATACTCCAACTGATCAGACAAGTCTTTATTTTCGTGAAGTCTGTCCCCATAAGTTGATTCCATAACCAAAAAATCAGCTTGGGAAAAAAAATCGGGAGGAGCTAAAACTGCACTGTGATTTCTTCCAATATCTCCAGAAAAAACTATTATTTTCCCAAAGCAGGTAATTTTTACAGAGCACGCTCCTATAATATGTCCACAGGGTTTAAACATACAGCTGATATGATCGCTTAGTCTAATTTCCTCATTTTCATCAATCACATAAAACTGTTTAAAAGATCTTTCTGCATCATTTATCGTATACAAAGGTTTTGCCGGATTATGTCTTGTATAATGATGACGGTTGGCTTTTTCGGCATCTTCTTCCTGAAGTTTGGCGCTATCAAGTAATATTAGCTTTGTAAGTTCCTTAGTAGGGCCACTCATGTAAATTTTACCTTTAAATCCATTCTTTACGATAAGCGGAATATATCCGCAATGATCAAGATGAGCATGGGTAAGAATAATGGCATCTATTTCCGAAACATCGGTATTCAGTGGCATCCAGTTTTGCTCTCTAAGGTATTTTACTCCCTGAAACAAGCCACAATCAATTAAGATTGTAAGTTCAGGAGTTTTTAATAAATGCTTCGATCCGGTAACAGTTTCTGCGCCGCCGAGTGATGTTAGAGTTATAGCGTTCATGGTAATACAATTTTATTGGACTTTTACTTTTTTATTCATTTGCTTTACAGTATTTGCTTTGCCCATTTTGATGTACAGACGGCCATTTCTATAGTGGGCTTTAATATTACTGACATCAATACCTTCCGGAAGTCTGAAACTCCTTGCAAGAGAAGAGGTTAAAAATTCTTTCCTAACATAATTTTTCTTAATTTCCTCTTTTTTACCTGATGTATAAGCCTGAATATTCAAAATGCCGTTTTCAACCTTTACCTTAAAATCGGATTTCTTAAAACCGGGAGCATTGACCAATATCTTATAATTCCCGTTTTTATCAATAATATTGACTGAATGTTCTATTTTAACAGGCTGGTTAAGAATCTCATTTGTACTCCAGAACTCTTCTGTTAATAGTTTTGCTGCAGATTGTTTTTGGGCTAAAGTTTTCATAATAATCGTATTTGATTAGAGATCAAAGGTACCATAAGACATATTCAGAAACAGTGACAGTCATTGCATTTAATTGTGACCGTCATCATCCTTCTGCCACCTATTAATAATATCGATAACTTCATAGGCATCGGACGGATCTGCATTTCTGACAGACACCCATCGCAATCTATCATTTCTTATTTCGGGTACATCATCTTTAAATGGATCTTTAAACCATGCTATAATATATCTGACTCCTAAAGAAATAAGAATTTTAAGAATAACGGATGAAACAGAACAGTCGTTACCGTTAATGATAACAACATCTTTTGCCTCGGCAAAATATACTGTTGCCTCATTCAACGGAACGCTGATGATGGTAATTTTATGCCTTTTATGATTGGCTAAAGCAAGAAATTGTTTGTCAATCTGACTTGTATTGTACGCGATCACTTTCATAGCTTTTTTTCATTCATCAAATGTATTGAAGAATAAAAAAGCCAACCGTGTTCAAAATCATTATTAAAAATGATCTGTATTTCAATTTTTCATTTTCTGTAATCGTGTAATGTCCAAAATTGTAATTCTACCTGCATTCCTATCGATAAGACCTTCTTCTTTAAAATCTCCAAGTATCCTGCTCACTGTTTCGATAGCCATACCGGCCATAGATGCAAGATTCTCTCTGGAAATTTCAAAATTTCCTGTCTCTGAATGGGCCTGGTATAATTTGCTGAGGATTTCCGCCATTCTTTTTCTTACTGAAAAATAAGCAAGGTGTAAAAGCTGCTGTTCATGGTTAACAACACTTTGCGCCAGAATTTTAATAAACTTTTCTGCCACATCAGGATATTTACATACCAACTGATCCAGCTCCTCTCTGGGAATAGAGCGAAAGGCAGCATCTTCAAGTACTTCGGCCGTTTCTTTATACTCTCTTCCTGTAAACAATGAGGTAATTCCAAAATATTCGTCAGGGTAATATACACAGGTCATCAGCTCTTTTCCATCTTCTGTCATTTTTGTAGTTTTCACCGACCCGGAAAGTATAAGGTATACTGTATTTGCTGTATCACCTTCCGCGTATATAATCTGTTTCTTTTTAAGGATTTTGATTTTGCGATCATCAAAAGATTTTTTCAGCTCATCCAGACCATTTACAGGTTGAAACAGATGATCCATCTGTTCAGAGTTACTGCTATAAAACTTTTTCTGATGTTCTTTTTTCTTAAGTCTGCCCTCAATTGCATTTAAAAGTTCAATATCATCAAAAGGTTTTGTCAGATAATCATCTGCTCCCATTTCAATTCCTCTGCGTATTTCTGCCCTATCCGCTTTAGCAGTAATAAAGATAAAGGGAATCAGTGAAGTTTCTTCTCTCTTGCTTAAGAGATACAGTACCCCATACCCATCGAGTTCCGGCATCATAATATCACACAATATGATGTCAGGTATATATTTGATGGCCAGCTCTACTCCCTGTTTACCATTTTTTGCCTGCAAAACTTCATATCCAGCCAGCATCAGAATTTCGGAAGTGCTTTCCCGGATGTCATCATTATCTTCAATGATCAATATCTTTATTTTTTCCATGAAATAATAAAACTGTTATTTTCTATTAAAAGACAACGTAAACTGAGTTCCATTACCAGGTCCGCTGTTAAAATCAATTTTTCCATTCATCAGATTAACATACCGTAGAACAATATTTAATCCCAGGCCGGTTCCCGGAATATTACCAATATTATGAGCTCTGAAAAAAGGCTGAAAAAGCCCTGCCTGGTCATCTTCAGGTATTCCAATTCCGTTATCTTTTACCGTCATCTGATAATATTCTTTATTTATTTCTGTACAAAACTCAATAAGCGTATCTTCTCCGGAGTATTTGATCGCATTGCTGATGAGGTTCATAAGACAGTTCCTTAATAAATTCTGATCCAGATTTACAATATTTTCTACTCCGGTATGTTGATAAATTACAATTTGATTGTCTTTGGTTATCAACTGCATTTCTTCTACAAGTTCTTCCGAGAATTTTATTATATCAAACTCTTGATAATCCGGGGTTACAATACCAGCTTCCAACTTCTCCAGAGAAAGAAAATCGTTAAGAATTCCATTGAGACCAGTGATTGCATTTTTTATTTTATGAAGGTGTTTTAGGATCTGAGAATGATCAGCAAGCTGAAGATACTTTTCAATGAGAACTACAGAAAGTTGCATCGAGCTTAAAGGGGTACGAAATTCATGCGAAGCCATAGATACAAAACGACTTTTCATGCGGTTAAGCTCTTTTTCTTTCTCAAGAGAAAGATTCGCTTCTTCTTTTGCCTTTTCCAAGGCACTTAACATTTGTTGAAGAGATTTTGTTCTCTTCTCAACCAGCTCTTCCAGCTCAGTTGTATATTTTTTAAGAAATTCCTCAGCTTCTTTCTCCTTAGAGAGATCGTGTATAAACCCAGTATAAATAACCCTGTTTTGAAGCTGGACTTCGCTTACAGCAAGTCTGAACGGAAATTGGGAGCCATCCTTTCTAAGACCTTTTACCTCTCTGCCTTTACCAATTATTTTTTTTTCTCCTGTCTGCTGATAGCGCAACAGATACCCGTCATGTCTGCTGTGATGGGGTTCCGGCATTAATACAGAAATATTTTTACCGATTAATTCTTCTTCTTTATACCCAAATATCTTTAATGCAGAGGGATTTAAATTTTCAATCCTCCCCTGACTGTCAATAGTAATAATTCCGTCTATTGCTGTTTCTATAATTGCTTGCAAGAGCCTGGCGCTTTCCATAAAAAAATAAATACTTACCCTTATTAAAGATAAGTATTTTAAATCAATTTCCTGTAAAACACTTTAATATGTCAACAAAATACATATTTCTTAATTATTATTTTCATCCATATTTTTAGAATCTAAAAATAGATATGACCTCCTTCCGGAATAATCAATAAAGGAATCTGTAAATCCTGAGCTTGTCTGGCTGCATGGCTACCGGCAATAAGCCTTCTTATAAAACCTTTTTGTTGATGTCCCATAACCAGCATATCTATATTTTTATCTTTTAAAATATTCAATCCTGTATCAATACTGTCGCTTTCAATATAGTTATAACAGATTTTTCCCTCAAGATCTTTAAAAAAAGTATCTTTCTTCTGCTGATAGGAGATATTTTCTATGAGATCAACAGCGGTGTCTGTAATATGGGTAATAAGAAGCTCAGCATTGAAATAGTCCGCAAATTTGATGAGTGCATGTGATATTTTTATATCCTGTACATTCAGATCTGTTGCAAATGCAATTTTTTTCAGATCTTTATACTGATATCCTGATGGGATGAGAAGTAGCGGATATTCCGTATGTTCAATCATTTTGATACTGTTACTTCCCAGAAGGAATCGTGCAAGATTACTCGCTCCCTTCATTCCCATTACCACCAGTAATGTTCTGTTTCTCGCCGCTGTGTCGTTAAGCAGTCGGATCGGATCTCCTGTTTCACATGTATAATAGATAGAAGGATGAAAAGGAAAAGCATCCTCACCCCAGATTTTTTTTTCTTCGGATTCAATGTTTTTAACTTCTTTCTTTAGTTCGTCCTCATATTCTTTCTTTAATACAGGATATTCATACAAGGTCCATGCGGTCTGTCCGAACATTGGTTCCTCAATAGGAATATTGAAGGCGTGACATAGTTCTAGATTACTTTTTAATGCATGTGCCAGATGAAGAGCATATTCTGCGGCAGTTCTGGCGGGCTCCGAAAAATCAGTGGGTACTACAATTGTTCTCATTATTTCAGTTATTTAAATTGAAGTTTACTTTCCAAAATAGGATCAAGATTATAAATGTCATTATAAAACACAAGCTGTCCATTTTTTATACGGCAGGTAAGGTATGTGATCATGATTGGAACGGGCTGCCTTAAAACGAAATCTTTTCTTTCATAACGATCCATCAAAGATTTCATAAGTGGAATTTCATTTGCAGCACCATCATATTTCAGCAGCTCACCAGCCAGCTCGCCAGCCTTTTCTACACGGATGCAACCATGGCTTAAAGCCCGTTGGCTTTTGCCAAATAATTGTTTCTGAGAGGTATCGTGAAGATACACTCCATAGGAATTTGAAAACCTGAAAACGACTGCTCCGAGTGCATTATCACAGCCTGAAGACTGCCTTATACTATATTGATATGGATTGTTATAAACTTGTTTCAAATTCGATGATGTAACAGGTATTGCTTTTCCTGATCTGTTATACAGTGAATAATGATGTTCTTCCAGATACTGACTGTTCTTTACTATTTTAGGAAGCATCTCTTTTATGAATATATTTTGAGGAACTTTCCAATCAGGGCCTGTTGTAAAATAATCAACTGTACTTTTTAAAACAGGACTAGGAGTAGAAGGCTTTCCTACAATCACATTATACGTGAGTATCTTATCTTTTTGAACAAAATCCAGAGAATAAGAAGGAATATTTACCAACAGATAGACATCTCTACCAACATCCATCCAGCGTAAACGCTCCATATTAATGGCTATCTTTTTAATTTCTGATTCCTGGTTGGAGACACTATTACCTTTAAAGATCATATTCAGGTAATTCTGAAGATCAATATATTCCTTAATTTTAGGTTCAACATCAAGAACTGCTTTTGACAAATCACCTTTCTTAACTGCCTGATACAATATCTCTCCAGCTTGAAAGCCCTCTATATCATCATTACTATCAATAAAAGACGAACTAAAAAAAGGATTGTATTTTCCAAAATGCAGATCGTTGATAAAGGTAATTAGTGCATCTGTCATTAAAATATCCGTTACTGCATTGTCCTTAGTATTTGTCTGTTCAGGTTGATTTCTTAAAGTATTCAGTCTTTCACTAGTAAGATTCTCCTGATGGTAGTCTTTTGCCGACAATCCCTTCTTACCTGCATCCTTAAGTAAAAGAATCGCGTCCTGAAGCAGGTCTTGTTTTATAGTTGAATGAATCCACACATATTCAAACTGGTGCTGTTTATAAAACTGATTAACAGATTTTGGAAAGTTCAATTCTGAAAGTTCAGTTTTATTACTCAATACAAGTTCTATTTGATTTACAGAGCTGACATCTTGTCCAGAGAAAAATGTAATACCGAAAATGACCGCTATCCAATTCAATAAATTTTTCATAATCCCGAATTTAATCATGTAAAATTCCAAATTCAAAACATTATGAATAATGACCCTTATCACATAAAAAAATGATATTGCCCTTTACTGCATCTTTCTTTTATAAATGTGATCATAAGTTGTCTTTGAAAGATCAGCTTAAAAACCGAAACATTAGTTTCACTATGATGAACATCATTTTTCAGAATGACTGCCATCATTCCTTTTACAGTAAGTCTTTCTGAACTTTGAGGCATAAAATTAACTACAAATGAAAACAAATGAACAATTACAACAGGATGTTCAGGAAGCCATCAAATGGGAACCTATGCTGCATCCGGCAGAAATAGGAGTTACTGCATCAGATGGTGTTGTCTCATTAACAGGTACTGTTGATAGTATCGTGAAAAAAAAACAGGCTGAGAATGCAGCCAGAAATGTAAGCGGAGTAAAAGTACTGGTCGAAAACATCCAGGTAAAACTTCCGGATTCAAAAGTAAAAACTGATATCGAAATTGGCGCTGAAATCATCAGTGCTTTTACTTCCAATGTTATTATTCCCCAGGATAAGATAAAGGTTAAGGTAGAAAACGGATGGGTAGATCTGGATGGTGAGCTTCCCTGGGATTATCAGAGAGAGATTACTGAAAATGCAATACAATTCCTCCCTGGAATAAAAGGTATCTTTAATAATATCACCATCAATCCTGATACTAAAGATGTTGTCAGCAAGAAAAAAGTAGAGGAAGCATTGAAAAGAAGTGCTGTTGATGAAAGAGAAATAACGGTCTCTGTATCTGGTACAACAGTAACCCTGACAGGAACTGTCCATTCATGGCAGCAAAAGGAAGAAGCAGGCCGGATTGCCTGGAAAACGCCTGGTATTAAACATTTAAAAAACAAACTGGAAGTCGATTATGAATACAATGTATAAGTAAACGATTCCGGTTATCAGAAATTAAACATAATATTGTGAAATCTTTTCTTACAAAAAGCTCTGCTCTTGCAGGCAATATTGCCTCCTTTTCTGCTCGGTTTTTCAGAGAGATGGTGAAACCCGGTTTTGAATATAAAGAGTTTACCAGACAATGTTTTGTTGTGGGATATCAGTCATTGCCTCTGGTAACCGTAACCGCTTTTATCATGGGGCTGGTACTTACCATTCAATCCCGTCCGGCGATGTCAAAATTTGGGGCTGAATCCTGGATACCTGGGATGGTTTCACTTTCATTAATAAGAGAAATTGCCCCGGTTATTACTGCTTTAATCTGTGCAGGAAGAGTATCCTCCGGAATAGGTGCCGAGCTTGGCTCAATGAAGGTTACCGAACAGATTGATGCCATGGAGGTTTCTGCCATTAATCCTTACCGCTATCTTGTGGTAACAAGAACTCTCGCCACAACATTAATGATACCCATCTTAGTTGTTTTTGCAGATTTGGTAGGAATCATAGGAGGTTTTATAGGGATCAATATTCACGGAGATAATAGTATCAGCCATTATTTTTCCCATGTTTTTGACTCTCTGGAATATGCCGATCTTCTTCCCGCAACCCTAAAAACATTTTTTTTCGGTTTTTTTATCGGAATTATCGGCTGTTATCATGGGTTTACTGCTGAAGGAGGAACAAAAAGTGTAGGAAAAGCGGCCAACACAGCCGTAGTTTCAGCTTCCCTGATGATCTTTATTATTGATCTGATAGCAGTACAGATTGCGGATTTATTTTTTGAACTGTAATGGAAACATATGAAAAAATGAATGCTGAATTTATCATGCCTGTAGCTAACGGGCCTCTTATCGAGTTTAAAAATGTATATAAATCCTATGGTAATAATAAGGTTTTGGACGGGATAAGTTTTCAGGTAAAAAAAGGAGAAAATCTGGTGATACTAGGTAGATCAGGTTCAGGAAAGTCCGTTACGGTAAAATGCCTTGTAGGTCTTACCAAAATTGATGAAGGAGACATCTATATTGACGGAAAAGCCATAACCAATCTTAATGAAGAAGAGCTTAACAAGGTGAGGAAAAAAATTGGTTTTCTGTTTCAAAACGGAGCTTTATATGATTCTATGACAGTGAGACAAAATTTAGCATTCACTTTACAGCATCATAATAAAAAACTAAGTGAAGAAGAGATAAATAAGGCTATTACTGAAGCATTATACAATGTTGGGCTTGAAGAAGCGATTGATAAAATGCCTTCAGAGCTTTCAGGAGGGATGCGAAAAAGAATAGGCCTTGCAAGAGCTCTGATTATAAAGCCTGAAATT
This sequence comes from Chryseobacterium sp. AG363, assembly GCF_003610675.1. Classification (NCBI taxonomy): domain Bacteria; kingdom Pseudomonadati; phylum Bacteroidota; class Flavobacteriia; order Flavobacteriales; family Weeksellaceae; genus Chryseobacterium; species Chryseobacterium sp. AG363. The sequence continues at coordinate 833,969 of NZ_RAQF01000002.1, read as the reverse complement.
ATGATCTATGACGAACCTACCGGAGGATTGGATACAATTACTGCCAAAGAAATTATAGAGCTTATCTGCAGTATTAAGCAAAAGTTTAATACAACCTCTATTATCATCACCCATGATCTCCTATGTGCAAAGTATACCAGTGACCGGATTATTGTACTGAAAGATGGGAAAGTCAATATTGAAGGAACCTATCAATTGCTTGAGCACAGTAAAGACGCTTGGGTAAAGTCATTTTTTGAAAAATAAAGAGAACACGTCATGAAAAATGAATCATCAAACAATCTGAAATTAGGAGTCTTCGTTATAGCTGGAATTATTCTTTTTACATTGACCATTTATTTTATTGGCCTTAACAGAAATATATTCGGTACAAACTTTATTTTGCGTTCAGAATTCGAAAATGTAAGCGGATTAAAACAAGGCAGCAATGTACGCCTTTCAGGAATTAACATCGGAACTGTCAGTAAAATAGACTTTATTTCTGATTCATTGGTAATGGTAAAAATGAGCATCAAAAAGAATGTTCAGCGATATATCAAAACAGATGCGGTGGCAAGCATCGCTTCAGACGGTTTGGTTGGTGATAAAGTACTAGTTATTTCTCCGGGAACAGGTTCTTCCAAAGTGGTTGGTAATAACGCAGTAATTGCTTCATATAAAACTACAGAAATTGAAGATGTACTTTTCAGTATCAAGAAAAGTGCAGACAATATCCAGACCGTTACCACCGGCTTGGTTGATTTCACAGCCAAAATGAATAATAAGGATGGTTTATTGGTAAAAGTAATGACCAGTAAAGATTTTGCCAATCGGATAGATAAAACAGTACAAAATATTCAGACGAGCGTGAATGATTTCGCATCATTTACTCCTACCCTTCGCAACAAAGATGGAATCATTAATAAAATATTTACTGATAAAAATTGGAGCGATAATGTAGAAAGCAGTGTTCTTGACTTAAAAAACAGCTCAAGGCAGATCAGTATTTTTGCCGAAAATCTCAATGATAAAAACAATATACTTTCCAAAATCACTACAAACGATACTTTGGCTGCTTCATTGGAAAAAACACTGGATAATCTGGAGAAATCTTCTGATGATCTAAAAAAATTCACCTCAAAAATCAACAATGAAGAAAACGTTGTTTCCAAATTGGTTGATAACCCCAGATTAGGCAGATCAGTAGATTCCACAATTAATAATATCGGTAAAGGAGTCGATGAACTCAGAGAATTGGAGGCGGCAGCAAGAAATAATTTCTTATTAAAAGGATATTTCAGAAAAAAAGCGGCAAATAAATAAAAGCCTACCCAGTGAAAATTTAAACCCACACGTACTTAATCCTGTAATTAATATAGAGATTTTGCTTACACAACTCCACATCAGATATTCAACAATAATTAATTATTACTTCAAATTATTAATCTTTACAACAAAATAATTCATTAGATAATGAAAATTCATTATTTTAGTAGTAAACTTAAAAACTAAAACCAACGCAAATGTGTAAAATTTTTATTGTTGATGATGACATTTTTTTTGGAGAAATGCTAAAATATCATCTCCAGCTAAATCCTGATTATGAAGTTCTGTTATTCAACAATGCAAAGGACTGCCTTTCCAATCTTTATCTTAATCCAGATATCATTTGTATTGATTTTGGGCTACCAGACATTCAGGGCGATGAACTTTTTATACAGATTAAAAACATATATCCTGATCTCCCGATTATTGTTATCAGTGGACAGGAAAATATTGAAGTTGCCATCAATTTTCTAAAGCTGGGAGCCAAGGATTATATTGTAAAGAATGACCATACAAAAGAACTTTTGTGGAATTCTATCATGAGATTGAAAGAAAACATCAGTTTAAAACAAGAGGTCGAAGATCTTAAAGACGAGCTCGAAAAAAAATATACGTTTGAAAAAACAATCATTGGACAAAGCCATCCCATAAAAAGTATATTTTCTAAAATTAATAAAGCACTTACTTCCAATATCAATGTTTCCATTACCGGAGAAACCGGCACCGGAAAAGAAGTTGTTGCGAAGGCCATCCATTATAATTCATCAAGAAAGAACAAGCCTTTTATCGCTGTCAATATGGCTGCGATTCCTAAAGAACTTGTAGAAAGTGAGTTTTTTGGTCACGAAAAAGGAGCTTTTACAGGTGCAACAGAAAGAGCCAGCGGAAAATTTGAACAGGCCAATGAAGGAACTATTTTTTTAGATGAAATTGCAGAACTTGATCTTAACATTCAAAGCAAACTTCTTCGTGCCTTACAGGAACGAGAGATCACAAGAGTAGGTGGAAAACAGAAAATTGAACTGAACGTAAGGATCATCACAGCTACACATAAGAATCTGGCACAAGAAGTTAAAAAAGGAAATTTTCGTGAGGATCTCTATTACCGGATTATTGGCCTTCCCATTGAACTTCCTCCTTTACGTGAAAGAGATCAGGATGTTTTGATTTTGGCCAAACACTTTATAGATCTTTTCGCAAAGGAAAATAAGAGCAAACCTTTAAGCTTATCTTCAGATGCAAGGAAGAAGCTTCTGGATTATCATTTCCCGGGAAATGTAAGAGAGCTAAAATCCGTTGTTGATTTGGCCTGTGTGATGTGTGACCATCACGAAATTACAGCAGAAGACATCAATTTCTACAATCTGGAAAAAGACTCAGAATCTTTTCTCAATGAACAAAAAACGCTAAAACAATATACCACCGATATTATTTTGCATTTTCTAAAAAAAAATAATAATGATGTCATTAAAACTGCAAAATTATTAGATATAGGCAAATCAACTATATATAATCTTATTAATAACCTTGAAATCGAAAATAACTAGATGAAAGTTGCTAAATTACTTTTTACGGACGGAGAATTCAAATATGAAAGAAATGATGAAAAGCTTAACTATCATGAAGCTCAAATCATTATAGGATATGGAGCCAGAAGTATTATTGAAGAGGATAACTTTTATCTTCTTTTAAAGGAAAAGTTTCCCAATGCAGAGATAGCCCTGTCTTCTTCTTCGGGAGAAATTTTCTGTAATGAAGTCTATGATGATACGGTAGCTTTAACCATAATCAGCTTTTCAACAGCTTACATAAAAACATCACAGATTGATATTGAAGACTTTTCATGCAGCTATGATGCAGGAAAAAAATTAATTGAAAACCTTCCTTCTCAGGATCTTAAATGGGTTTTTATTTTGTCCGATGGCAGTAAGGTTAATGGCAGTCAATTGGTTCGCGGACTTAATGCCAGCCGCCCCGAGGAAGTTTTGATTTCTGGTGGGCTGGCCGGGGATGGAGATAAATTTGAAAAAACTGTAGTTGGACTCAATCAGGTTCCTGAACCCAATAAGATTCTGGCCATTGGATTTTATGGCGCAAACCTGGAATTATCTCATTCTTCAATTGGGGGCTGGGAAAGCTTTGGGCTTGAAAGAGTGGTGACCAAGTCACATGATAATGTTCTTTATGAAATTGATAATAAAAATGCATTAGATCTTTATAAAAAATATTTGGGGAAATACGCCGAAGACCTTCCCGCCTCTGCTCTTCTTTTTCCATTGTCTCTTACAATGCACCAAGATTCTTTATCAGTAGTGAGAACAATTCTTTCCATTAAAGATAACACGATGATTTTTGCCGGAGATTTGCCGGAAGGAAGTAAAGTAAGGTTTATGAAAGCCAACATGGACAGACTTATTGATGCAGCCAATGATGCAGCCAATCAATGTCTTAAAATGAATATACATACTCCTAAACTGGGAATTATTATAAGCTGTGTAGGAAGAAAAATAGTATTGGGAGACAGAGTCTATGAAGAAGTGGACATCGTACGTGATGTTTTTAAATCAAGTACTATACTAACCGGATTTTACTCCTACGGAGAGTTATCTCCTTTAAGCCCGTTCGGCAACTGTGCTCTGCACAATCAGACTATTACCATCACCACAGTTAATGAAATTGAATAGCTATGGAAACCAAATTTCACAATTTACTCGAGAGACAGATCAATAAATATCTTACGGAAGATTGCAAAAATCATCCGCAATTTAAAAATTTCATTCATGCAGTTAATGAATCTTACAAATCCTTTGAAAGAGATAAAGAGCTGATGGACTATGCTTTCAAACAAAGTGAAGAAGAATATCAGGAGCTATATCAAAGTCTTAAAAATGAAAATACACTCAAACATGAGTCTATCAGTAACCTCTATGAATCATTAAAAATTATTGATTCTGATATTGAAATAAAAAAATCAGAAGATCTTAAAGAACTTTCACTGTATCTCTCTGAACAGCTTAGAAAAAGAAAAAGAGCAGAAGATTATATCAAGCAGCAAGAGGAAAAATACCGGAATATTATTGCAAATATGAACTTAGGACTCATTGAAGTAGATAATGATGAAATTATTCGCTATGCTAACCAATGCTTTTGTAATGTGTCAGGGTTTGAACTGGATGAAGTAATGGGTAAAAATCCAAGTACACTCTTTTTGTACGGAGAAAATAACGTCCGGTTTTTACAAGAACAGATAGAACTGAGAAAAAAGGGAATTTCCAGTGTATATCAACTTCCTGTAAGAAACAAGAGAGGAGAAATAAGATGGTGGGCTGTAAGCGGTGCTCCTAATTATGATGATCAGGGAAATCTGTTAGGCTCCATTGGAATCCACCTTGATATTACTGACCAAAAAAAATTGGAAGAAGAGTTAAAACTTGAAAAAGCAAAAGCACTGGAAGCATCCAAGGCTAAAGAGGTTTTTCTTGCCAATATGAGCCATGAAATCCGAACACCCCTTAACGGTATCATTGGTTTTCTGAGAGAACTCAAAAGAAGCAACCTTGCTGATGAACCGAAACAATTTGTAGAAAACAGCTATAACGCTTCACAGCACTTATTATCCATTATTAATAACATACTCGATATTTCTAAAATTGAATCCGGAGAAATGTCTTTGGAAATTAAAAGCTTTTCTTTAAAAGACAGTATTCAAAAAGTCACTTCCGTTCTCAAGCCAAAAGCAGAAGAAAAAAAGCTTAAACTTATTACAGATTTCTCTTCAGATATTTTCCCGGTTTTAAAAGGAGATTCTTTAAGACTTGAACAGGTGCTCTATAATATCATTGGTAATTCTTTGAAATTCACCAACGAAGGGTATATCAAAGTTGAAGCTAATGTGCTGAAAAGTTTTTTAAACCAACAGACCATTTCGATCAGCATTGCGGATACCGGTATTGGAATGAGTGAAGAATATGTACGCAATATATTCAAAAAATTTAATCAGGAAGACAGTTCAATTTCAAGAAAGTATGGAGGTACAGGTCTGGGAATGTCTATTACCCGGGAACTTGTTCACCTTATGAAAGGAGAAATTAATGTAAAAAGCGAAAAAAACTCAGGAACATGTATTACAATAGTTCTGATTTTAGACAAGGGTGATGAAAAAGCTTTAAAAGAAAGTAGCTGGAAAAATCAAAATATTTCTATTGCGGGTACAAAAGTGCTCCTGGTAGAAGATAATCCGCTCAATCAGCTGGTTGCAGAAAGATCTCTGAAACATTTTGAATGTTTCGTTGTCAAAGCTGAAAATGGTAAAATAGCATTAGAAATATTAAGCAAGGAACAATTTGACATTATTCTGATGGATTTACAAATGCCAGAATTGGATGGTATTGAAACAACTAAAATACTGCGAAACGAACTTGGGATTAAAGTCCCTGTGATAGCACTAAGTGCTAATGCTTTTAAAACAGAAATAGACACCTGTATTAATGCAGGAATGAATGACTATATCACAAAACCCTTTAATGAAGAAAATTTACTCAAAGTAATTTACAAGTACGTTAAAATCCCTGAAAATACTATAAAGACAGTGCCGGAGGCAGGCGAAAATTTCTACAACCTTAAAAACATACAGATACTCAGCAGAGGAGATAAAGATTTTATGCGGAAAATGCTGTCAATATTTACTGGACAGACTGAAACAACAATTCCATTAATTCAAAAGGCGTTTGATGAGAAAAACTATGCTGAAATTGCAAAGCTGATCCATAAAATCAAACCAAGTATACAAGCTATAGGAATCACTTCTATTGAAAGTGAAGTAAAGCAGCTTGAACTAATTACTATGGAACAAAATAAAGAATTGCCTGATTTATATTCCTTGTTCGAGAAAATAAAACAGACCCTTGAAATTGTGGTCACTCAATTGAAAGATGAAATAAACCAATCTATTTAATCCAAAATCTAGACATCATTCCATATTATGGAAAAAAACACAAATGTAAACAACTAACAAACAACCACTTAACAAAAGGCATGGAAGTAGAAATAGTGTTTTTAAATTAAACAAAATGGAAACAAATAATCAAAATTTAAAACTCTTTATTGTGGATGATGACAGTTTTTGTTCAAATGTTTATCAGCAGTATCTGAAAAACCATCATTATGAAGACATTACCTCTTTTAACTGCGGCGAAGATTGTCTGGACGAACTTTATCAGAAACCGGACATTATTTTTCTGGACCATAATATGGAAGACCTGAATGGATTTGAAGTTCTAAAAAAAATAAAACGTTTTGATCCTAATATTTACGTCATCATGGTTTCCGGGCAGGAAAATATAGATACAGCAGTAAATGCACTTAAATATGGAGCATTTGATTATTTAACGAAAAATATAAATGTCTGTGAGAAAATGGTAAAAACGATAGAAAAAATTTTAAAAATTAAAGAAGAAATGTCTCAAGGCAAACTTAAAGGTTTTCGCAAATTTTTTTCAATGATATTCTAATAATCTATGGTAAAAAAACTCATCATATCAGTTATTTTTCTCTTTCTTCTCAGCTCTTGTAAGACCTATAATGTTCTGGAAGAAGAGCAGGCATCGAGAAATATGCAGGATTTCAGTTTTGATCCGGATTATGAATACAAAATCCGAAAAGATGATAAAATTACGCTTTCTGTATGGGGCCAGGATGATCTAAGTGTAGGTTCTGTATATGGAATTTATAATTCTAACGAGGTTTATGGCAAATGGCTTCTGGTTGATAAACATGGAAATATTGAAATTCCCAGACTGGGAACCACCTTTGTTGTTGGAAAATCGGTTCCTGAATTGAAAGAAGAAATTAAAACCAAGCTAAAAAAATGGCTGGTAAACCCCGTGATTGATGTCAAAGTCCTGAATAAAGAAATAACGGTAATGGGGGAAGTAAGAAATCCAGCTGTTATCCAGGTAGATAAAGATCAGAATACATTACTGGAATTGGTTTCAAAAGCAGGAGGTTTTGAAATGTACGCCAATCTCAGGTTAATAAAAATTTTAAGACAGGAGGGCGAAAATGTGAGGATTACCAATATTGATCTTAGTAAAATGAAAGATGTTCCCAATCAGAATATTATACTTCATCCGGGAGACTATGTAATTGTACCCTCTAAGAAAAGTAAAGATTTTGATAAACGAATCTCCACAATTATTCCATTTGCAACCGTAACCTCTGCTGCTGCAATTTTAATAGGTCTGTTATAAAACTTACACCATGAATAACGAAAATGTTCGGTTTCTCAAACCTCTGTTAAGAGGGCTGCCCATAGTAGTTCTTGCAATGATATTTTCTGTTTTGGCCGTAAAAAAATATCTGAATTACGTTACACCCATGTTTGAAAGCACGGCAAAACTAAAACTTGCCGATACCCAGGAAGGTGTACCCAGTGCAAATCTTTTTAAAGATTTTGATGTATTCGCATCTTCCAACAAAATCAGTACAGAAATTGAAGTTCTCAAGTCTTCTTCACTCATTGAAAAAACTTTAAAAAAATTATCCTTTTCCACAGAAATATACCGTAAAGGAAAAATGCACTCTGTAGAGCTGTTTACCGACTCTCCAATAAAAATAGAAGCTACATTAAGTGATAAAAAAAACTATGATAAGACATTTTCTTTACATATCATATCATCAAAGAACTATCTGCTGTTTACTTCAGATTCCAAAAAGGAGTTAAAAGGTACTTTCGGAATTCCCGTCAGCATTCCAGGAGGAAGGATACTGATCACAAAAAATGATGATTATCTTCTGTCCAAACCTAATGCACAAATTATTGATTTTTACAATTTTGTATTTTTAAGCAGAGAGAAACTTTTAGAAAAGATTAATAAAAGTCTCGACATTGTTGCCGTTGACAAAGATGTTCCCGTTATCAGAATCAACTTTAAAAGTAATGTCCCAGCCAAAGCAAGTCTTTTTGTAAATACACTGGCTGAAACATATATTGAAGATTATATTGAAAATAAATACCGGGCAGCCAATACTACTGTTGATTTTCTAAAAGGAGAAATCGGACAGGCTAACAATAAATTATCTGAAACAGAAAACCGTATTGAAAATTATAGAAACAAAGAAAATATTATCAATATCCCACAGGAGACTGAAACGGATTTGAGAAAAATAGCCCAGCTAAAAATTCAACAGAGTAATCTCAAAATGAATCTTGACGCCATCAAAAGTCTTAACAGCTATATTACGGAAGGAAAAGATAACTACCTTGATCTGGCCACAAACTTTGAGGCATTCAATGATCTTCTTTCTACCGAAATGGTAAAAAACATGAAACAGCTACAGGCTGAAAAAAAGGAATTATTACTTACCTACACTCCTGAACATGAAAAAGTAAAGATCATTGACACAAAAATTAAAGACCTCACTGATTATCAAACTGAAAGCATACAAAATACCCAGAAAAATTTACAGATAAAATACAATGATATAGAACATGATATTCAGACTGCAGAAAGAGCTTTCATAGGTCTTCCTGAAAAGGAAAAACTATTGAATATCATGAATAGAGAATTTAATCTCTATGAAAAAAACTATAATTTTCTCAATGAAAAAAGAATAGATGCCGAGATCGCAAAAGCTGCAAAGATCTCATTTCATAAAATTATTTCCCGGGGAGAACTGCCACAGGAGCCTGTTTCACCTATGCGTTCTATCATTATTATCGTTGCTGCTATTATGAGTATGGTTGCTTCTATTTTCCTGATTTATGCAGTACATTTTGCCAAAGCCAAGGTGAATGATATTTTCACTATTGAAAAAAACAGTTCCATACCCATAGCATTCACTACTCCATTTATCAAAAAGAAAGAAAAAATAATGCATCATTTTCTGGAAAATGTTTTGGAAATGGAGCTTAAAGAAATAATAAAAGATAAAAGTCAGATTTGTATTACTTCATATGATAAAGCACAGCAGCATACATTTCATGCAAAAAATATCATCAAAGCATTACAACTGCAATCCAGAATAGTTCTGTTAGTAGATGCAGCCGGAACCTTAAGCAATTCAGAAGCAGATCATTATATCAATTTATCAGCCGAGGAAAACCTTAAGCTTACAGCTCAGGATATCAGGAATCTTATTCGTGAAAAAATGAAGGAAAGCAATATCTGCATTATCAATAATCAGTCTATAAAACAAGGCAAGCTACCTTTACTTTTTATGAATATTGCAGATCAGAACCTGTTCATACTTGACAGCAGAAAAACTGCAGCCAAAAACATAACAAACATTGAACTTTTAAAAGACGAATACAAACTTTCCAATCTTTGGTTCGTTTTGAATAAAGAAGGATACAACCCTAGTCTGATAACGACTTTTAAACGTATTATAAACAAATATAAATCGTGAAAAGAATCCATGAAATATTTAAAAGCGCCTCTGTGTTGGTTTTTACAGATCAGCTCATATTCAGCGGGAGCAATTTTCTTCTGACCTTTTTACTGGTGAGAAAACTAAGTATTTCTGAATTTGGAATATTTTCATCCATCCTTTTAATAACCTATTTTCTGGTAGGCATTTCTAATGCCTTTATTGTTCAGCCTTTTCAGATTTTATCAGCAAAGAATTTCAGTAAAAAATCACTGGGCTTTGCATTTATGGCTTCATTGGTTTTGATTTCCATGTTCAGCCTGCTTGTTTTTTTTATTACTCTTCTTCCTGTTCCGGCAATAGCATTTGTGAAAAACAATCTTTCTGCCTTAATAGTTTTTGTTTCAGCCTATATTTTACAGGACTTTCTCAGAAAAATATTACTGACCATAGATCATATTAAAATTGTCCTTTTTATCGATACTATCTTTATTATTATTTTCCCTCTACTTGGATTTGAGACGTCCCTTACTTTATGGAAAAGCTTATATATTATCGGTATTGTAAACATTGCAGCATCTGTTCCCGGCATAGGATACCTTATAAAAAATGCAGATTTCAATCTGAAAAACACCTCACTTTTGCGCTATTACTTTACAGAGGGTAAGTGGCTTTTAAGCGCTTCTGTTCTTCAATGGCTTTCAGGTAATTTCTTCACCCTTGCGGCAGGTGTATACCTAGGAATCAATGCTTTGGGAGCATTAAGGCTTGTTCAATCCTTCTTCGGAATTATCAATATTATCTTACAAACCATTGAAAATTATTACCTTCCTAAAACAGCTCAGCTTTATTATCAAAATAAAAACCAGGAAAAAAAAGAGCTTCTTCTCAAGATAAGGAAGGCTATAGCCCTGTTAGCTATTATAATCGTTTGCTTTTTCACCTTTTCAGATTCGTTGATTATTATTCTCGGAGGTGAAAAATACCATCAATATGGATTTGTCATTAAGCTGATCTCAGCTTTATATATTGTAATCCTGTACAGTTATCCAACCCGGATTTCTATCAGAATTTTAGAGCAAAATAAGGCGTTCTTTATCGGATATTGTATATCCTTTGTTTTTTCGGTTCTGAGTTTCCATTTTTTATTAAAATACGGGCAGCTCTATGGCGCTGTAGCCGGATTAGCAGTTAATCAGATTGTAATGATTGTTTACTGGAAAATAATTCTAAACAAAAAACAAATTTCGGTATGGGCATAGTACATTTAATATTAGGAAAAGCGAACCCCGAAAAAATGAACGGCGTTAATAAAGTGGTATATAATATCGCTACAAAACAGGCCGAAAACAAAGGGAATGTAGAAGTATGGGGTGTTTCTGAAAACACAGAAATCAACTATCCAGAAAGGACATTCATAACAAAGATTTTTAAGAAAAAAAGAAATCCTTTTTCTATTCCCGAAGATCTTAAAAAAGAAATTCTGGCCGCTGATCAGGCAACAGTTTTTCATTTTCATGGAGGATGGATTCCCATATTTGCTTCTTTAAGTAAATTTTTAAAGAAAAATAACTACCGATATGTAATAACTCCTCATGGTGCATATAATAGTATTGCCATGAAGAAAAGCAAATATGTAAAAAAAATTTACTTTAAAATATTTGAAAAAAAAGTCATTGAAAACGCTTCTAAAATCCATTGTATAGGAGAAAGTGAAATAGAAGGTCTCAATTCTGTTTTTCCAACCTCAAAAGGTGTTCTGATCACCTATGGCTATGATAGAATAAATACCAGCAATTATTGCAGTAATCTCAAAGAACCTATTATTTTCGGGTTTGTTGGCAGACTGGATATTCATACAAAAGGTCTGGACATTCTCATTGAAAGTTTCGCTGCTTTTTCCAGAAAAAAGCCTAATTCCAAACTTTGGATTGTAGGAGACGGGGCTGAAAAAAATGATCTTATCCATACCATAAAATCATATAATATAAGTGACAAAGTAGAATTGCTGGGAAGCAAGTTCGGAGAAGAAAAAAATAATCTAATCAAAAGAATGCATATTTTCGTGCATCCTTCCAGAAATGAAGGCCTGCCTGTCTCAGTTATTGAAGCCGCCGACTTTGGAAAGCCCTGTATTGTCACCAGAAATACGAACATCGGCCACCTTGTAGAAAAATATGACGCCGGCATTTGTATTCCAACCCCTGATCCTACTCTACTTACGCACTCTTTTATAACAATTTCTGAAGTATGGGAACATCAGAAAAAGTATATCGCCATGTCAGAAAATGCTATACAAATGGTGGAAGAAGCTTTTGACTGGAAAAAAATTCTTGACGATATGAATACTCAACTCTACAATATCTGATATGGAAACCTTATCCCCTAAACATCAGCTCTTTCTAAAAAAAACAAATAATCAATTGTTTATTATTCTGCTGCTAATGGTAGCCTGCTTTTTTACGTGGAGTGAAAATGTTGCTATCACAAGGGGAATAAAGATAGTAGGTAGAATGGGGGTTATGATTTCTTCTATTCTTGTTTATCAAAAAATCATCAATTATGGCGGAGTAAATTCATTGTCCTATAAAAATATTTTCTCCCCTATCCTGTACATGGGCTATCTTACTTTAGGATTTATATCATTCTCCTGGAGTACCAATCCGGGATTCAGTGCACTGCAATGGTTTATGACTTTTCAGAGTTTTGTCTTTGCTTATTTCTTTGTAAAAAGTTTAAAAATACTGGATATTTATTTTGAAGGCCATAGCATCCGCCTTTATCATCTTTTAGGAAACACTGTATTTGTATTGCAACTTGTCTTTGTTATCGGGCTATGGATTGCTCCTGATATCTTTTTCCGTCTTACTGACGGAGGTGAAGAGGCAAGACTTGGTGGTACATTAATGAATCCCAATGAGCTTGGAATGCTTGCCGGTGTGGGTTGTGCCTGTCTTATTTTTGACCTTTACCGTTTTAAAAATAAAATTTGGACTATTATAAAGATCATCATCATTATGTATGCACTTTATATGACGGGATCAAGATCTTCACTTATCGGAATTTTACTCATTATATTTTTCCACGTTAATCAGACCAAGAAAAAAACTTTAAAATTTGCCATTATCGGAGTGGTGGCGATAATAGCTCCCTTTGCGGTTTACAGTATCATTTTAAAGGGTGGCGATCAGTCTCGTCTGGAAGAAGTAATGAGCCTTACAGGGCGACTTCCTTTCTGGAAAGCTTTAATTAATGAAGGATTACCAAGGGAACCACTTTTTGGCTTTGGATTTATGAGAATAGACTATAAAGAGTTTTTTCAGAGCGCCCACACCTATCCGGGAAAAATGACTCATAATACATTCATGCAGGTTCTTATGAATCTTGGTTTTATTGGGCTCACCATTGTTTTTTTTCAGGTCTTTTTTACTCTAAAATCAATAATGTCCCAACCCAAAGAAACAAAACTTATGCTCATTGGAATCCTTATTCCTATTATCATCAATTCTTTTACTGAGTTTGGAATATTTGGAGAAAGCAATTACGGAATTTTATTTTACCAAATTATAATCTTTTCCGTGGCTATTAAAAACAGCAACCATCTTACCAGGCTGCAAAAAATTGTTCTTAAAAGAAAAAGACCTGATCTTATAGAAAAAAATTCCATTCTATAGTTTTTTTTCCATTTTTTGGAAAACACATCTCACTAAAAAACAACACAAACAACACAAATTCAACAACTTAAATAATTGGCAAGATGTTTATATCCTATGTTAATATAAAATAGAACATCATGAGAAACTTATTTAAAAACATAGGATATAAACTGTATCTGAAACAGCAGACAGGAAGTAAAAGAATCTCATTTTCTTATATTCCCAACCAGGATGGAAGTGTACGATGGTTTTGGAATTCGCGATCAAAAAAGCCTTTATTCCTGAAGTTCTATAATATAACAACGATTAAGGGAAAATTATTTGCCTTCGTTGTGCATGTCATATTCTTTCTGAATCTGCAGAAAGTAGTATTCAAAAAAGAGACTTTATATTATACCTCAGAAGAAAACCCTTTATTTGACATCATGAATGATTGGGCCATATTTACCGGAACTCCAGGCCCTAATAACAAAGCCGTTTTATTTGCAGACAAATGCTTCTTCAAAATTGCTGCGACAAAAAATGCAAAAAATCTTATCAATAAAGAATATAAAATCATCACCTACTCCGGAACCAACAGATTGTATTCAACACCTTCTGCATCTTTAATTAATGATTGTGTATTAAGGCTTTCTGATATTTCAAATAACGGAAAGAGACAAAAGAAATTCAGTGGAATTCATGCTAAAGCTCTTCAGGGAATCAAAGAAAAATATCAGACTGCCATTAAAATATCCAATTGGAAACATTTCGGCACATTGATAGAAAACTTCACCACAATTGATGATAAACGGATCCCTCCAAATCTGATGCGAAAACTTAAAATGATTCTGGAAAATATTGATAAAGATGAAATGATACACTTATCCTTTTCTCATGGGGATTTTACTCCCTGGAACTGCTGTGTAAAAGATGATATCCTTGGAATATACGATTGGGAACTGGCTTCATTTGAAAAACCTAAAGGATTTGATTTCTTTCACTTTATCATACAGAACAGTATCCTTGTACAGCATCTGCCATGGAAAGAAACCTGGACACAAATCAGAAAGCACAATAAAACTGCATTTAATTTTAATGATAATGAACTTAAAAAATATCTGAAATTCTATCTGCTGACCAATGTGCTTTATTACCTGAAATTGTATTCTGAACAAGAACAATGGCATCTTCAGATTCATTGGCTTTTAAAAGTATGGTCGGAGGCCTTGAATATGTATCTTACTGAAATCAAAACCGAACGAGAGCTTCTTATCATGGATATTTTTGATTACTTATATCCTCAGAAATATGCTGCACTGAAATTCCATGATAAAGAACCGGAAAACCTCCCTCTCAACTCTGATATTGATCTTGTTATCTCCTTCCAGGATACTTCAAAAATGGCTGTATTTCTAAAACAGAACAGTCTGGTCAACAGAATAAAAATTGTCAAAAAATCATTCATGTACAACATAAGGCTTATTACTCATGATCTTAAGATTCTTAATCTGGATCTTATTTATCAGCTGAAGTGGAAACATCTTGAATTTATGGAAACACACAGAATGATAGATCATGCGGAGCAGAACAGATATGGAATTAAAATATCATCTCCACAAGATACGGCAAAATACCTGTATTATTTTTATACCCTAAATAATAGTAAAATTCCGGATTCATATAAAAGTTTTGTATATGAGAATGCCTCAGAAACAATAATGAAAAGTAAAACAGAATGTATTACAATGCTAAAAAACAAAGAATGCAACAGAGGATTTTTATTCCTTAAGAATCTCGGCGGCTATTTAAAAGATATTTTTTCAGAAAGAGGATTCATTATTACTTTCAGTGGTGTAGATGGTGTTGGAAAATCAACGGTTATTTCTGAAGTTTCGGAGCTCATTGAAAAACGCTACCGAAGACCTGTAAAAGTTCTCAGACACAGACCTTCTCTCCTTCCGATATTGAGTGTATTTACAAAGGGAAAAGAAAAAGCGCATCAGGATATTGTAAATTCTCTGCCAAGACAAGGTAAGAATGATCATTTTTTCTCCTCATTGTTAAGATTTACATATTACTATGCAGATTATATTATTGGACAATTTATTATTTATCTGAAATATGTGTTAAGAGGAAAAATTGTATTGTATGACAGATATTATTTTGATTTTATTGCAGATAGTAAAAGAAGCAATATCAAACTTCCGGAAGGCATCACAGAAAACGGATATCATCTGCTATTAAAACCCAAATTTAATTTTTTTCTGTATGCTGCTCCCGAAAAAATTCTGGGCAGAAAAAAAGAACTTTCCTATCATTCAATATGTGATTTGACAGCATCATACGGCAGATTATTCTCAAAACTGGAAAAAAAAGATCCGAAGATCAAATATCTTTCCATCGAAAATAATGATTTGGACACCACTTTAGGTACTATAATGAAAACTATAATTGCTGCAAAATGAAAACAATTGTTGAAAAAATCATAAAGCTCAGAAATCCGGACTTTACTTTAGATAAGGCATTAAACTCCGGAGCCGTATTCCTGCTGATTTGGGTTCAGTTCTGGAGTCTCATCAGAGGACTGAAGACGATATTCTTTTTAAGAAATCCAAAAGGAATGCTTTTGGGAAAACGTGTAGGATTCTTCAATGTTTCAAAAATACAATGGGGAAAATTTCTGAGATTAGGGAATGACGTTTATATTTCTGCACTGGCTAAACAGGGGATAGAATTTGGAAATAATGTTTCTATAGGAGCTTTCAGCAGAATTATAGTTTCTACTTCATTAAATAATATTGGAGAAAAAATAAAAATTGGAAATAATGTAGGGATTGGAGAATTTGCTTATCTCGGAGGTTCCGGAGGTCTTGAAATTGGTGACGACTGTATTGTAGGACAATACCTTAGCTGCCATCCGGAAAATCACAATTATGAAGATCCTGATATTTCCATAAGACATCAGGGCGTGAATCGAAAAGGAATTAAAATAGGCAAAAACTGTTGGATTGGCAGTAAAGTTACAATTTTGGACAGCGTAGAAATTGGCTCCGGCTGTATTTTAGCAGCAGGAAGTGTTATTACAAAATCATTTCCAGACAACAGTATTATAGGAGGTGTACCTGCAAAACTAATAAAAATGAGAACTTATGATGACTACCAATCAGATTATACTGGCGACTTGCTATGCCGTAAATCCCTATAAAGGTTCGGAAGATGCCATGGGCTGGAATTTTGTATATCAGATTGCCCGGTTCCGAAAAGTGATTGCCATTACAAGAGAAAATAATAAAATCCATATTGAAAAATATATGGCAGAAAATCCTGATCCTGTATATATGAATATCCAATTCCTTTATTTTGATCTTCCTTACTGGATGCGCTTCTGGAAAAAAGGAAATCTCGGTGCCATGCTTTATTACTATCTGTGGCAAAAGAAAGTTGTCTCTTTTATCAAAAAACAAAAACTGGATTTTGATATTGTTCATAATGTCAACTTTCATAATGATTGGACGCCAAGCTTTTTATGGAAACTTAATAAGCCTATGGTTTGGGGACCGGTAGGACATCATCCTCTGATTCCAAAACAATATCTGAAAGATTATTCAATACAATATTTAATTAAAGACCGCCTTATCTGGCTGATCAAAAATTGCTTTTGGAAATTTTCCGTATCACTAAGAAATACAATTGAGCATTCAGATCATATTTGGTGTATGAATAGCAGTGTTCCGGAAAAACTGAAGCCGGGTAAAGGCCAATACTCACTTTATCCTTCAGTAGCATCAGAAGACTTTTTCCAGAAAAAAGAACTACTTCCAAAATCAGACTTTAAGATAATCAGCGTAGGAAGGTTCGTTCCCTTAAAAGGGTTTGATTTAACAATAAAATCTTTTGCCCAATTCATTAATCAAATTTCAGAAAAAGATAAAGCATTATGCAAACTTACTCTTATTGGAACGGGGGAACAGAAAAAATCTTATCAGTCCCTTATCAGCAGTCTTGAAATGAATAATTTCATTGAAATAATAGAATGGATTGACCGGAAAGAACTCATGAAAATCTATGAACAATCATCAGTATTTTTATTTCCGTCACATGAAGGGGCAGGAATGGTAGTTCCGGAAGCACTCTCATTTGGATTACCGGTGGTATGTCTTGAAAATGAAGGCCCTGGAGAGTTCATCAATCGTACCTGTGGCTTTGCAATTCCACAGCAGGAATACAATGAAACCATTGAGAAGCTCAGCTATGCATTACTAAGGCTTTTTCTGGAAAAAAATCTAAGGAAAGAAATGAGTACCGGGGCAAGAAAACATTATCTGGAAAGATTTTCCTGGGAAAAAAGAGGTGAATATCTGAATACAATTTATAATCAAATCTGAAATGAAAAGAATTGTTGCCATCCATTTATTAAATGATTATAGCGGAAGTCCAAAGGTACTGATGCAGTTATTAAAAGCCTGGACAAAAAATAGTATGGAAACCCATCTTTTTACTTCAGGTGGAAGAAAAGGTTTTCTTTCTGATATTTCTAAAGTGAGAAATCATTATTTCTGGTATCGCTTTTCACCCAATCCTGTCACAAGAATATGTAATTTTTTTCTCTGTCAGTTTCTATTAATGATAAAGCTTTTGTTTTTCCTGAAAAGAAAAGATATTCTCTATATCAATACTGTGCTTCCTTTTGGAGCGGCTATTGCCGGAAAAATAAAAGGCTGCAAAGTAATCTATCATATCCACGAAACTTCAATCAAGCCTGCTATTTTTAAGAATTTGCTTTTTGGAATAGCAAAATTTACAGCCCATAAGATTGTTTTTGTTTCAGAATTTCTTTTGAGGCAGGAATCTCTTATCAACAACCAGGTTCTTCTTTACAATGTATTGGAACAGGATTTTGTTGAAAAAGCAGACCAATTTCAAAATCATCAAAATACAGTTCCGGTGGTTTTAATGATCTGCTCTTTAAAAATATACAAAGGGGTAAACGAGTTTTTGCAGCTGGCACAACAAAATTCACAATATATTTTCAAACTGGTAGTCAATGCTTCAGAGCAGGAAATTTTAGATTATTTCAGGATGAAAGAAATTCCAAAAAATCTGAAAATCTATCCTACTCAGGTTGACACTCATATTTTTTACCGTGAGGCTGATTTAGTGGTCAATCTATCTCATCCCGATCTTTGGGTTGAA
Source organism: Chryseobacterium sp. AG363 (assembly GCF_003610675.1). Lineage (NCBI taxonomy): Bacteria > Pseudomonadati > Bacteroidota > Flavobacteriia > Flavobacteriales > Weeksellaceae > Chryseobacterium > Chryseobacterium sp. AG363. The sequence continues at coordinate 815,466 of NZ_RAQF01000002.1, read as the reverse complement.
ACATTTGGATTAACTATTCTGGAAGGAATGCGATATCGTCTTCCTGCTATTGTTCCGCCAATTGGCGGCGTTACGGAGCTTGTGAAAAATGGTGAAAATGGTTTTTGGGTTAATTCTAAAAATATAAATGAGCTATCTGAAAAAATAAACTATATATTAAAAGATAGAATTATTTATCAATCTTTCAGTGATGCAGCTTATGCTAAAAGTCTGATGTTCTCGGAGGAGTATTTTGAGAAAGAATCAATCCATATTATTTCCAGTTTATAACAGATTTTCCATTTTTTGGAATTATGCGCAAGTATTTATAAAAGTAAAATACTGATTATCAATAAATTACAACCCGGTTTACTTTTGGAACATGAATAGTTATACTCTTTTTAAATATAACTAATTATGAAAACAAAAGTAGCAATTATCGGAACCGTTGGCTTACCTGCCAATTATGGAGGATTTGAAACTTTAGCTGCTCATCTTGTAGAAGAGCTCTCAGATACCTATGATTTTACAGTATACTGTTCCTCAAAAAAATACCCAGAAAAAGAAAGGAGCGAAAGCTGGAAAGGAGCCAGACTAAAATATATTCCTCTAGACGCCAATGGAGTTCAGAGTATTGCATATGATACATGGTCTATTATTCATTCATTATTTTACTGTGATGTTTTACTGATTTTAGGGGTAGCCGGAGCCTGGCTTCTTCCATTTGTAAAAATGTTTACCAGTAAAAAAATCATTATTTCCATAGATGGTATCGAATGGAAGAGAGATAAATGGTCATTAGCAGCCAAATTATATTTATGGTGGGCAGAAAAACTGGCAGTACAGTTTTCTGATATTGATATTTCTGATAATGAATCTATTCAGGATTATACTTCTTTAAGATATAAAACAATCAGCAGGGTAATAGAATATGGGGCAGACCACACAAAAGTAAATTTGGTTCCCACATCAAAAAATATTGAAGAATATCCTTTTTTACTGGGTGAGTACGCCGTAAAAGTGTGCAGAATAGAACCAGAGAATCACGTTCACACTATTTTAAAAGTATTCAGCGAATTTCCTGGCCGCAAGCTCGTAATGGTTGGTAACTGGAAGAATAGTCAATATGGTGTGGAATTGAAACAGCAATATTCAGATTTCGAAAATATTCATCTTTTAGATCCAATTTATGAGCAAGAGACAATAGATCTTATTCGCGGAAATGCTTCGCTTTATATTCACGGTCATTCTGCAGGAGGCACCAATCCTTCTTTAGTGGAAGCCATGTTTTTAGGACTACCGGTTATCAGCAATGGTGTTTCTTACAACAGAACAACTACAGAAAATCAGGCATTCTATTTTTCAAATGCAGAAGAATTGAAAAATATTTTGGCTCAACTGAAAAATGAAGATCTTCAAAATTGTGCAACCAGGATGAAGCAGATAGCGGAAAGAAGATATATCTGGAAAAAAATCGCAAAAAAATACCATAATCTTATTGAAGAAACATTTACTGCAAAAAACAAAGCAAAAGTATATCCTGTAATTTGTAACCTGGAGAAAAAAATCCTTGAAAAGTACAACTTAGAACATCTGAAAAACATACAGTTATTCAATAATCCCAGTGAACCCATTTAAAACAAAGTACCATGAAAAATTTTATAGAACTATTAATATCGGGAACCCTTGCCTTCATTTTATCAATCTGTATAATCCCCGTAATGAGAATCATTGCCAAAAAAATTAGATTGGTAGATGTTCCCAATACAAGAAAAATACATTACACTCCTACTCCATTAATTGGAGGTCTGGCTATTGGAATGATTATTTTACTATTAATTGAAATTTCCGCAGATAAAGGCTGGAGAATAATACTTCCAATTATTGTAACCTCTTATATTTTACTTCTGGTGGGAACTCTAGATGATAAAACTGATATTAAAGCCATTTATAAACTAATCATTCAAGTTTGTGTAAGTATCATTATAGCGACTTCCGGAATAAGAATTTCATCTTTATACGGATTGTTCGGAATCTATGAAATTAATACATACTTCCAGTATCTGCTCACTGTTTTGGTTATCGTAACAGCAGTTAATGCTTTTAATCTTATAGATGGAGTGGATGGGCTTGCAGGTAGTGTAGCAGGAATAGGATTTGTTTTATTTTTTATTATCATGTTAATAGAAGGCAACTTAGGGCTGGCAAGAGTAGCTATACTTTTTGTTGGAAGTATTATAGCTTTTCTAAAATATAATCTTTCTCAGAAAAATAAAATTTTCTTAGGAAATTCAGGCTCGCTATTTTTAGGATATTTATTGATATGTCTGGGAATTTTCATCACAAAGTTTGATAACAATACAACAACTTTTCCTTATGGAGTATTTTTTATACTTTTTGTATTTACTATTCCCGTAATTGATTCTATACGAGTGTATACTGATAGAATATTAAGAGGAAAATCACCTTTCAAAGCAGATAAAACCCATATCCATCATCTTCTTCTTTTATTAGGTTTTTCTCATAAAAAAATAAGTATTACTTTTATTTTGATTAATGTTCTTACATTTCTCGTTCAGTATGTTTTTTTTAAAAGCTACTCTATTTATTCTTCATTAATCTCCTTTTTTATATTTATAGCTGTTTTCAAAATCATTAAAAGTATTAATCATTTCCTGAGCTGGAAAAAAAGGATAAAAGAATTAGAGTACAACTAAGATTGTTTCATTTATTCACTGTCATTTTTTGGAATCTCTTGTATAAACTCCTCTATCACTAATTATAAAACAAGATGCTGCGAGCACTTTAGTAGAAAACCTTCCTGAGAATAACTAAGGGCAAGTAATAAACAAAGAAAGCAAGGATGCTCTGTTTCTCCGGATGAGCAAAAAGTAATTGGCTTCATCATGATTTATAAAACTTCTAACATCTTTTAAAAGCAGTAAAAGCTAAAAAGTCAATTGAAAACTAACTGTTGTTATACATATTTAAAATCTTACAATAAAATTGCGCAAAATTTTATTGTAGAGAATTACTTATAAAAATGAGCTTTTTAGAGCCCAATCATCAATAAAGTGATTGGATATTATGTAGTTCTACATTGCTTTTGTCTTATAATAAGAGTAGAATACTTTTAAAGACCTTATAAATTTAGAATAAAAAACAATACAAATCCCATCAAATCACTATTTTTTCCTTTGTAGGGAAAAAGTAGTGATTTTAATCCATAAAAAAACTACAAAGAAATAATCCTTGTAGTTTTTTCTGTGTTTTTAGAATCGCTGAACCTTAGCATAAAAGCCGCTATTTAATTTTGGAATTTTACAAAATCCAGATAAAAAGAAGGGTTTCCAGCATTGAATGAGGCCGGAACTACTCCATTTGTTTTACCAGCTAACACAGTGTAGGTTCCTGGTGTAGCAAAATATAATACACGGTTCTGATCTCTTGGAAACATGAATGCAGCAGTGTTTGAGCCACAGTAGCTTCTCCAGACATCTCCAATACCGTTAATATAAAAAAAGTAATCATTACAATCAGAATTGATCGCAACTCCACATCGGAAAAAATACCATCCTTTTGCAGGGATAGTTACCTGAACTCCCGTATTTAATCCTGCAGCTCCAGTTCCGCCTGTATAAGGATTTATTAATGTCCCGGTATATGGTGTCCAATTATTGGCGAACGCTGTAGTAACAGTGGATGACCATGTTGCCAAACCATTGGCATCACTTGTGAGGACATACCCCAACTGCTGAGTACCATCTTTAATTTGAAGAGCACCGTTGGTAGTCCCATTATCAATAATAACTTTTGCATTTGATGCACCCGCGGGCACTGTATTGGTCCCCATTAGGACTTTTCCTGTACCATTAATACTTAAATTGTTTCCCGCCATTGCTATATCTGTAGCTTGTGAGAGGGTTCCTCCCAGTTTTACATCTGTACCTGATAATGTAAGACCATTGCTTGCGGTAATATTGTTATTAATAATCGTTGTTCCTCCGTTTCCATTCCCTCCAGCAAGCTCTGTAACAGTCATAAATCCTATCTGAGGATTCAACTGAGCAGTTCCTGCTCCTCCTAATCGTACTTTTACAGAGGTATCCACTGTAGGTCTGTAAATAGCATAGGCTTCTGGCTGGCCTCCTATTGAAGTGGCAGGATAATTATTTATTGCATCAACAACACCGGTGGTACTGGAGGGAAGAACAGAATTATTTGAAGCATCAACCCATTCATAGACAAAGAAACCTCCAGCTAGTGAGAACTCTGTAGCATGCAGTTGGCAACGGAGAACATAGGTTTTCCCGGCTTTCAAATTAAAAACACCGGCATTATAAGTAATATTATTGGCTGCAATTACAGACCCAAATGTAACGTCCGACCCTGTAGATACTGTTTGAATAGCGTTTGGTTTTACAATAATATAATCTCCTGTAGAAGAACTTCCTTTTGAAAGGATTTCCCATGTAGAAGAAGCTCCTGTAAGCCCGGTATTGATTAATTCTACACTTTGATTTGCTGGTACAAGAACATTGGGATTTCCATTAATAGTCTCTGGAGATGCAGAATTTACTGTAATACTAAAGTTTGTATTATTTTTAATCCTATAAATACGCCCTTTATAATTCCCAGCCCCACTGACTGCGGAAGGGAGATTAAAAACAGCATTGGAAACACCATTATAAGCAACATGGAAATCTGATGAGTTCAAATTATAAGAATTTGTAATAACAGCATTATAATTTGCTGCTAATGATCCATTAATATCCATAGTGGAACCTGGATTTGCAGTATTAATACCAACATTTCCTGCCTGGGCAAAAGCAAAAGTAGAGCTTAAAGCTAATACTGCTATAAATAATTTTGTATAAATTTTAACCATTCATTATTGTTTTACATATCATAATTGATATTATTACGGGGTAAAGGTATGTTAATAGAGATGTAAAAATTCTTCGAATGCCGTGGAAATACATGTACAGGCTTGTGGAAAAATATCCACAAATATTAATATCAAAGAATAGGCTGTATCATATAACAAATCAGACAACCTTAAAAACTAAAGTCCGTTATTCTGGACTTGTAACTGGTATTCTTTTATGACTGGCGTCATAAAGTAATTTTTTATTATTTCACTATATTTGGAATAATAAAACTAACCCCATGAAATAAGCCAACATAAAGACTTGTTAAACTAAAAATGATTAAAGATTACCAAAGATTATGAAAGACTTATTTTCATTAAACGGAAAGAAAAAGGATCATGTGATTACGCACTTAAAAAAAGAGATGTATTCATTGATCGAAAATGATAACTGGATTACAGTTACGGTTAAAAAGTGGTTTCATACAATGATCGTATCCTATTTGATTTGCAATGGTTTAGTTACTTTAACGATTGTAAGAACAAAATTCACTCCATTTTACGAAAAATATACCGTTTTGTAATTATTTCTTTTTGAGAATAGAGTTATAAGATCTTAAATTCTTTATTATTTAAAACAACACTGAAATGAAATTAAAAATATTATCCATCGTTTGGGGCGTTGCGGATTTGAACAGAGCAATTGCATTTTGGTGTGAAGCTTTGCACTACAAAATAAAGAATGAGCCTGATGTTGACTTTGCCATTCTGATACCAAAGGAAGGAGATGGAATGCAGTTATCATTAAAATTAACCAGTTCGGAACAGCCAAAGAGACATCATATGGACCTGATATCTGATAATCAGCGGCAGGAAGTAGAGCGGCTTCTTAGTATTGGGGCTGAAAAGATGCCAGGCTGGAATTACGAAGATGATGCTGACTATGTAGTTCTTCTTGATCCCGAAGGAAATTCATTTTGCGTAGTACAGCAAAACAATGATATCTGAAAGGCATCTATTCTGTAACCCATTCTTCACGAAGAACTGCATAAATAATATCATCAACCCATTTATTTTTCCAGAACAGACTTTTCACAAAATGCCCTTCTTTTCTTAAACCAATTCGTTGCATCAGTTGAAGAGAAGCAGTGTTGTCAGGATCTACGGAAGCTGTAATTCTGTGTTTTTGTAAATCATTAAAAAGAAAATCAATGGTACCTTTTAAAGCCTCAGAAGCATACCCTTTACCCTGAAATGAGGTGTTTAAGGTAATTCCAAGTTCTACCTGTACATTTTCATCTCCAATAAAATGAATTCCGATATCTCCAATGACTGCTTTTGTTTCTTGATCAGTAATCAACAGCTGATACCAGCTTTCAGGTTGGTTGAATTCAGTTGTGTTTCTTTGGATAAAACTTTCCACTTCTTCCAGGGTTTCAGGAATCTAGCCTTGAAATTTATTGGCTTCGGCATCTGAGCGGTAATCGAAAATATCCTGTTTGTCATCAATCGTAATATCCCGAAGAACTAATCTTTTTGTATAGAGTTGCATGATTGTATTATAATTTCAGACAAAAATAGGTTAATTAGGAATTTATTCTAGGGATAATGATGGATTTTTATGGTCATTGAGCCTATTTCCATTAATTTTAATTCAATAAAAATTATAAAATAGTTGCAAATATCATTTAAATACTTACTTTTGTATCGCCTTACAAAAAAACGGGGGATTGGCGCAGTTGGCTAGCGCGTTTGACTGGCAGTCAAAAGGTCACGGGTTCGAATCCCGTATTCTCCACTTAGTGCAATTATAAAATGTATATAATGCACGAAAATATGATAAACCCTACAAAAATTGATTTTTGTAGGTTTTTTTTGTAAAAAGGGATGGTATAGTTTTCAAGATTTTTAGTTCCACTTTTAATAACCTTTAAATGTTGCATTGTGTTAGAGCAAAGTTATGGACTCTTTTTCTATAGAGATGCTTATCAATTAAAGTGGAAAGATATAAAGGAAGGTCATGATGGAGGTCTATGGATTATGAACAGTAGACATAAATCTAATTCACAAATGAATATTTCTCTATTACCGAAGGTTATTGAATTTTTTTTAATTAAAAGAAATCGCAGATATATACGAAATACCAAATAATCTCAATACCCATAAATTTTTATTCTTTTTCTCCAAAATTGTATTTAAAATATTTTGATCTGAAATAGATCAGCATTAGATAAAAAGTTTATTAACAAAGAATTTTCTACTCAAAAAGAAAAGTCCAAATCATCAGCAGAAGGTCTGACATTAGAATGCATCGCAGCTGTAAAATAATCACAGAACACCTGATACACTTCAGAATTAATATCCGTAGCCCGGATTCCCAACTGTGTATAAATAGTAAGGATCTGATGGGATAATCTTTGAACCAGCTCTACTCCATATTGGTGGATTTCGTTTTGATATCCTTCAGAAATATCTTTGTGATCACCGAGTATATTTTCTACTTCTCCGGCAATTTGCAATACTTTTTCCAAATGCTTTTCAACAGACTCTGCGAAACTTTTGAAATGGATCTCAGGACGAATATATTCTGCTTCTTCAATAAAATGAGAAGCCATTCCCAAATAGTTGACCAACAGTGTCAAGTCTGCAAAAATCCGAAAAGGAATAGTGTCCAGAATATCATTGGTGAAAAAAGTATCGTAAACAAAACTATAGTCTTCATTAACGAGCACATTTTCAACAGTGAATGAATAGGTGCCACTGGCCTTCATTCCCACAGATTTCCAGTTGGGAATAACCTCAGCTTGTTCTTTCGAAATAATAAATGATCGAATTATTCCATTGCCATGACCATCCATTAAAGGTTTTCCGTTTTCTGTAATTTTGGCATTCAATGTAAAATGGGTAAGATGAGGTGCACCTGTTGCAAAATTCCATGAACCGTTGATCAGATAGTGGCTGTTGTCTATTTTTTCTGCAGTTCCTCCCACCATTCCGCTGCCACCAAAGCAGGTTTCAGAATGGATAAACAGTAATTGAGCAATTTCAGGCTTGATATTTCTGGAAAAATAATTGGCTCCGGCACAAAGTGTCAGCATCCAGCCAAAGCTTCCATCGGTTTCTGCACAGCCAAATAAGGTGTTAAGTCCTTCTTCAAAACGATAGCCGAGTCCTCCATATTTTTTGGGAACCCATATTTTAAGCAGTTTTTCTTCATGAATATGCTGCATTACTTTATCAGAAATTACAGGGGCTCCATGAAGTTCCCGTCTGATCTCTTTAGTACTCAGCATTAGCTTTCGATTTAATAATTTTTTGCCACTCTATATATCCGGAAATGGCTACTAAAAATAAGAATGACGTCAAAACAGCATAGAGATACAATTCTTTATGAATCATTAAAGGAATAGAAATGATATTACTGACATTGAGTATCACCCAGTTTTCAATTTTCCGTCTCGCCATCAGCCACATTCCCGCCCAGGCAAAAGCACTCACCAGAGAATCCCAGATCGGAACATCCGAGTCTGTAAAATGGGTCAGAAAAGACCAGAATAAGATAAAAGTTCCCAGAACAATTCCTCCCGTAATCCATTTTTCTGTGGTGGTGGTAACAGAGATTTCCATTTCTGATTTCTGCTTTCCGAATTTCCAATATAACCATCCATAGATGCTCATGATCAGATAATAAAGATTTAAGGTAAATTCAGCGTACAGCTTGGAAGTAAGCATCACATACAGCGTAAGCAGAATCCCCGCAATTCCGAAAAGATAGTTGTTGACATTGTTTTTACAGGCCAGTAAAACCTGAATGACTGAAAATAAGACTCCGAACCATTCCGGTAAGGTAATTTGTTTTAAAATGTCCTGCATCATATTAATTATTAGAAATCAAATGATGAGATGATCAGTAAGCAATCCCTACACCGGCATTATCCGGATCAGGTGTGGAAATACATTCCTGGGTATCATCTCAGCCACTGTTTTGTAGCACCCCATTGTTCGGCAAAGGTGCAGCTTTTTGTTGAAAAAAGAAAGGACTTTGGTTTTTTATTTACAGGATATGATCACGATTATAAGGAGTCGATGAGGGAAATTATAATTTTATGGATAACTAAAAATTTATATTATGGACAATCAAGAAATATCAGTACTTAATGACTTACTTCACATTACCAACGACAGAAAGGAAGGCTTTGAAAAAGTTGAGGGAAAAGTATGGGAAATGTATCCGGATGTAAAAGATGAGTACGAACATATGATTTCGCAGTCGAAAATCATGAAAAATGAACTGATCAACCTCATCACAGAAAAGCAAGGCACTCCGGAGGACTCAACGTCCATGGCAGGAGCTGTTCACAGAACTTGGATTGACATTAAAAATTCTTTTACCATGGGAAATCTCATAGAATCTACATTAGAAAATGTGGTATTTGGCGAAAAAGCAGCTATTGAAGCTTATCAAAATGCCCTGGACACAGGTGAGCTCAGCCCAAAAAGTACTGAGATTGTGTCTGAACAGCTTCGTATCCTTAAAGATTCTTACAGACAATTCAAGAAAATTGAAGAATATAAAAAGAAAGAATAATCAAAAAACTCCTCTTAAAAAGAGGAGCTTACTATAATCAAGAACAAAATAATATTTAATCAATTCAAAATTATTAAATATTGTATGCTCATACTTATGATGCAGGTCATAAAAACTCAATATTATTTGACCGCATTTTTAGCTTTTTCCGATTCCTGCAAATGATGTTCAAGTGTCGGAAGGGTTTTCGCTGCGAAAGATTTTAATGAGGCTTCTGTTCCTTCTGACACCTCTTTTTTGAATGCTTCTACATCTTCCTTGTGGTCACTGACCATTAAATCTGTATATTTTTTGTCAAAGTCTTTACCTTTCTTAGCTTTCAGGTCATCATACATCTTCTGCTTTTCGGCATCCAGACTTGTGGGTAAGGTATACCCAATTCCTGATGCCCAATTCTTAAGCTCGTCGTTCGCTTTGGAATGATCGGTTACCATCATTGCTCCCAAAGATTTTACCACTGAGTTTTCAGCGTTTGTTGCGGCCAGTTTTCCCATCATTACCTCCATCAGTCCTCCTATGGCTGCAGCATCTGCAAACTTTTTGTCCTGATCACTGAGAGTACTTTTCTGATCTTTGGTGTCTGACATTTTGGTGGAGTCGCTTACCGTCATCCCGGATTCTGCAGGGGCAGACATTGTGGTACTTTCCTCAGATTGACTCGTGGTTGTCGGTTCGTTTTTTTTGCAGGCCGTTAAAGCAGCTAATGCAAAAATTGTTACTACAAGATTTTTCATAATAATAAATTTTAAGTGGTGATATTAATGAAGTCAAACAATGACTTTGTTTATAAATGCAACAATTTATCTGCCAAAAACCGATTACAACACTTCTAACCTAATCATAAAACATTATGAATAAATACCTTACAACTTATTAACCAACCGGAATGTAAGATTAATACGCTCCTTCATAGCGGTTAGAGACTTGGCAATACGATGTTCCCAGTTTTCCTGAAGGTCTCCTTTCATAATCAATAATGATCCGTGAGGAAGAGGCAGGCTGTATTTACTCTGATGATGGTCTTTTTTCCTGAAATCAAAATTTCTGGTTTGCCCCAGACTTACTGACGCAATCACCGGACGTTTCCCATATCTGCTTTCCTTATCCCGATGCCAGGCAACAGAATCGTTATGATCTCTGTAAAGGTTCAACAATACGGAATTGAATTGATAGCCAAATGTTTCTTCTATTCTTTGTTTTAAAGAAAACAGTTCCGGTGTCCAATGATGGGCATCCAGTTCATTGTCTGAAGGATAGGCATTTTTCTCATCTCCATACCAGGCGGTTAAGCGAGGTGTGAGAACCATCTTATCATACATTTTCTGGGTACGTTGTTTCCAGGGAGCTGTTTCAAGCAGATGAATTTTAAGGCGGTCAGCTTCTTCCTGATTCAGGAAATGTTCTCTGTATTCCAGAAGGTCTTTTGGAAATTCGTACAGATCTGCTGAGTCGAACAGGCTAAGTTGGGTCATTTTTAAACTTTATAAATGGTAGAATACAGTTTTCTTTTACAGTATAAGAGTTTTGTTATTCAATTACAGTTCATTTTAAAAAACTAAATTGATACAAATTATATCCACAAATATACTACAACTGATACAAAATCAACCAAGATAAAAATGTTGCATTTTAAACCTTTCCGGATTTCAATAAAAAGGAGACCTGATTTTTTCAGGTCTCCTTTTTAAAGATTGTATTTACATGGCTTTACTGTTAAGATTGGTATCAGCAACTTTTGTAAGCAGTTCATCACATTTTTTTTCTTCTTCCAATGTGCTTAAAAAGTTTTTAAGACACTCTTCTTCCTTCAATACTTTTGCGAATGCTGCCAGTGTTCCATAAGTAGCAATTTCATAATGTTCAACTTTTTGCGCTGCTGCAATAATGCCCGCATCTCTTACTGCTCCCGGTTCTGTCTCTTCCATAATGCTCTTTCCTTCATCCAGCAATCCCTGCATAGCATCACATTTTTTTGCCTGGGCTTTTTTTCCTAATGCTTTGAAACATTCTTCCAATCTTTCCACATGGCCTTCTGTTTCCGTGATGTGCTTATCAATGCCTTGTTTAAGCTTTTCACTGGTTGCATTTTTCATCATTGCCGGCAGCGCTTTCAGCAGTGCTTTTTCAGCCCAGTAAATATCTTTCAGCGCATCTTCAAAAAGATCTTCCAAACTTTTGGCTGCATTTTTTTTAGCCGGAGTTTTTGCTTTTGCTGTTGTTGCTTTTTTGGCTGGTGTTTTTTTGGTTGCCGTTTTAGTTTCCATATTATAATAATTTAGTGATTGATTGGTGGTAAATCTGCAACTATAAGACCATTTTTGTCCAAAATACTGAGATGTGGTATCTAAAATTACAGGAGCTTATATGGTAAGTTAAAATTAGAATAGCTGTTCGCAGAGAATAAAAGGCCTGAAAATTTGCCAATCATTACGGTGTTTGTTTTTTTACCCATATACTTACCGAACCCGAATTTACGGTAAACACCGCTTTCCCGTCTTTATCCGTATAAATTTCTTCATGACGGTTCTTTAAAAAATCGGTATAAACCGAATCCGCATGTTCTTTTCCCAATTCTATTTCTTTATAACCTTCTTCGCTATTAGACATGATTACAATGCAGTCCGCATGCTTTTCATCTCCTTTCCGTACAAAAGCCACGCAGTTGGGATGATCAAAATAATCGATCTGCTCACCATATGCAAAAAGCTTTCTCGCTTCAAGCAGACCAGGAAGTTCTTCAACCTTCGGCATGATGATATGCACTTCCTGCTCATCCTTTATATCGATATAATCTGCACCAAAAAGATCGGGATAAAATATGCAGGGATAAGCTTCATCGGTAAGAAGAATAATAGCATAAGCCAAGGGTTTGAACCAGTCTTTCACCGCAGATTCAAGAGCCTGAAGCTGCTGTGTATCGTGGTTTTCAACAAAAGAAACTGAGAATACCGGTTTCTTCTCCAGGAAGCTTCCTTTTAAAATCCGGCTCATATCATAATCTTTACCATCCTGTGATGCTTTAAAGAAATTATAATGCAGCGGAGTATCAAAACAAGAGATAAGATCAGACATTTTATCGGAAAAATACTCAATTTTTTCTGCCTCGTCTTTCCAGAATTCGCCCAAAACAAAACATTCAGGATTCACTTCTGTTTTAATATAGGAGATCCAGTCTTTCAAAAAGTCGGAGGAGATATGTTTTAAGGCATCCAATCTGATTCCGTCTACTTTCGTTGTTTCCATATACCATCTGATCCATTTTTTCATTTCCTCCACAACATAAGGATTACGGTACTCTATGTCAGCTCCCATCAGATAATCATAATTACCGAACTGATGACTTACGGCATCTGTCCACTCCTCACCATATTCATTATGGATTTTAAAAACACCATTCATCTCCTCTCCTTCTCTGATCACATAATCAATACCGCTGAAACAGTGATGATCCCATATAAAGTTCGAATACACTCCTTTTCTTCCCGGAAAAGTAAATTTCGTATAGGCTGAAACCTCCATATTTTCAGAGATTCTTTCATTACGGTTTTCTTCACTCAGCTGATGTACCATAATCTTTTCTTCTTCATCTCCACCCATCCTGTGGTTTAAAACAATATCCGCATACACAGACATTCCCGCTTCATGCGCTTTCTCTATTGCCATTAAATATTCGGCTTTTGTCCCGTACCGGGTTGGTATACTGCCTTTCTGATCAAATTCTCCCAAATCATAAAGATCATATACATCATAGCCACGCCCTTCCATATTGAGACTGCATTTATTGGCAGGAGGAAACCAGACGGCAGTAAACCCCAAATCTTTTAAATATTCTGCTTTTTCAGCAAACTCATTCCATAGGTTTCCGGGATGATACCAATGGAAAAACTGAATAATAACTCCATTCATATCCGTTAAGATTAACCGTTAACAATTAAACCTCCATTAGGATGAAGAACCTGTCCCGTTATCTGTGATGAAGCAACTGTGGCAAGAAATAGAAAACTTGCTGCCACTTCTCCGGTAGAAGCATTACGTTCTAGCGGCGGTTTATTCTGATCTTCATCTTCTTCTCCGAATGTTTTTTCCGTAAGCGGCGTGGCTACCGGTCCGGGTGCAACAGCATTCACCCTTATTCCTTTAGGTTTAGCCTGTAATGCCAGTGAACGGGTGAACGAAACAATAGCGCCTTTGGTTGCTGAATAATCCAGTAATTCTTCATGTCCAAGATAGGCAGTAGCTGAAGTAGTATTGATAATAGAATCCCCTTGTTTTAAATAAGGAAATACAATCTTTGTCAGCAGGATCATTCCGATAATGTTGGAATCGAAAGTTTTGCGGATATCCTCTTCTTTAAGATTTTCTATACTTTCACAAGGAACCTGGGTTCCTGCATTATTAATCAGTATATCTATTCCTCCGAATTTAGAAACTACCTCATTAACAACAGATTTACAAAATTCACTATCATTAATATCACCTTCAAACGAAAGGACTTTTCTTCCTGTTTTTTTTAATTCCTCCACTGTTTTCATGGCATCTTTGGCATCATGATAGTGGATGAAGGCAATATCTGCTCCTTCCTTAGCAAATAAAAGAGCGATGGCTTTACCAATTCCGCTGTCTGCTCCTGTAATAAGGACAGATTTATTCTGCAATTGTAATTTTTCCATAATTGATTGTATTAACAGCTTATTATTGTGATGATTTTTACTCCTTATTTTCACGGTGTTTATCCAGTTCCAGCTTAAAGCATCCCAGAATGAATTCACTGTAATAGAGCTGGGCATTAACAGGTTTGGTTCTGGAGTGCAGATCTAATTTCTCTGAAAGAACCACTTTTCCTTTGTGGGCAATGGCAAAGTAAGCGAAGAGCTTCCCTTCTGATTCTTCCACCGGAGTGGCATATCCTGTAACTCCAATAGACCAGTCGGTTTTGTAGAGTTTACCTACCTGCAACGCCATTGTTTCAGCAATATGAGGAGATACAGAGTTATATTGTTGAGCTTCCACAGGATCTACCCCAAGAAAATTTACTTTTTATTCTAAAGTATACGCTGTCATGCCGCCTTTAAAAAATTGGAGGCATCCTTCATCTGGGAAAACGAAAACTGTAAAAATCCGGCTGTAACACTTTCAGCTGTTGAAACGGTTTCATCTCCTGAAAGAAGATACTCTCCGATACGCTTAAACAGTTTCTCGAGTTCTATGACGAAATGCACCAGGGATTTCACTGACAGTGAATCAGCGTGGGCAATTTGAGAAGATTTTAAAATCATGCTGCATATATTATAATAGTATTAAGACTATTTTTGCACGGGATCCTGTGAATGTTCTTTTTCTTGGGATAGTTGTCCAAGTTTCTCATAATATTTATGAAGCTTGTCCAGCTCTTCTTCCGTCAGATCTTCAATATCCACCAGTCTGTTACTGGCTTTTTCATAGGAGGCTATCAATTCGTTGAGTTTTATCTGAATAGCCTTAGAGTCTTTATTCTGAGTTTTTTGAATCAGAAATACCATCAGGAAAGTAATAATAGTGGTACCGGTATTGATAACAAGCTGCCAGGTTTCTGAATAATTGAAAACAGGTCCGCATACAGCCCACACAACCACCAGTAAACTGGCTCCCATAAAAGCACCCGGACTTCCGGTTATACAGACAACACGATCTGAAAACCTTTCAAAAAAATTTTTTTTCATAAATAATACGATTTTGAATAAAATGATAATACAAGTTATCAAAACAACAGTATAAAAATTATGACTCAAGTCACCTATGCCTTTTATGACTTAGCTATTATTATAGTATATTTTCCAACAATATTGAGTTTTGTTTAAAAATGTGGAGAACCGCATAATTATTTTTACCCGTTAAAAACAAGCCATTTTTTTGATCAATCTCTTTTATAACAAATTGTAAACGAAAGATGTGGAATAGTTAACATATTCAAAAAAGTGAGAAATAAAGTATATTCCAAAAACTGAATAAAATCACTTCGTTAAGATTTAATACTTAATTAAAAAATAATTATCCATCTTTGCAGCCTTAAAAATCAAACACGCTAGTTTATTTCATGAGCATTACTTTTAAAAAGCGACTAATTATAGCGCTTGTATTACCTACGGCCGCCATCTATTATGGGCAGAGTACGAAGGATTCTTTAGAGAAATCCAAATCTATTGATGAGGTTATGTTGGTGGGTAGAAACCTTTCCCAAACAGCCAAAGAGAGAAAAACACCTGTTGCGGTTTCCAACATTAAGGCTGCAGAAATTCAGGAGAAACTGGGAAACAGAGAATTCCCTGAAATTATGAAGTCTACTCCATCCGTTTACGTGACCAAAGTAGGTGGTGGTTTCGGAGACAGCAGAATCAACATGAGAGGTTTTGACGGAGCTAACATTGCTGTGATCATCAACGGACAGCCTGTGAATGATATGCAGGGAGGTACCGTTTACTGGTCCAACTGGACCGGTTTGGCTGACATTGCGAGCAATATTCAGATTCAAAGAGGTTTGGGAGCATCTAAATTTGTTGTTCCTTCCGTGGGAGGAACCATCAATATTGTTACCAAAGCTACCGATTCTGAACAGAAAGCAATGGTGAAAGGAGAAGTTGGAAATGACAACTACTCCAGAATATCTGCTATGTATTCTTCCGGATTAAAAAACAAATGGGGAACAACTGTATTGCTTTCCCGTTGGCAAGGTGACGGATACATCAATGGAACAAAAGGAGAAGGTTACTCATGGTTTTTCTCTACAGGATTTAAACCTAATGAAAAGCATGCTTTCAATTTAATCGCTACCGGAGCTCCTCAGGTACACGATACAAGAAGATCTTCTGCAACCGGAGCCAATGTGGCAACATTGCAACAGTTTGAAACTTACGGAAGAAGATACAACCCACAGACAGGAATGTTGAATGGTTCTCAATTCAACCTTGCTCCTAACTTCTATCACAAGCCTATCGCATCATTGAACTGGGACTGGACAATGAATGACAATCTTAAATTATCCACAGTTCTTTATGGTTCATGGGGACGCGGTGGCGGTGGTACCGGACTTAACGGTTCTATCAAAAACGCAGCCGGACAAACTATGAACTTCATGAATTATGGAGCAGGTGGTGACGGTACAATCAACTGGGATATGATTTATCGTTATAACAGAGGCGGTATGGTAACGGATTATAATGGAAATAGCTTCCAGAAATCTACTTTTACGGCTCCTGCAGGCTCTCCTGGTGATTATAACGGACAATATGTATCTACTCTGAACGGAACCACTGGTATTGTGAGAAAGCAAAGTATCAATGCTCACGACTGGTATGGAGTAATCGCAGACCTTAATTACAAAAAAAATAACTGGACTTTCAACGGAGGGATTGATCTTAAAACTTACAAAGGAGCTCTATATGATATTGTAACGGATATGTTGGGATCTGATGCTGTATTTGTTCCTGGTACAGCAAATGCTCCAAAAGGATATTATATCAATCAAACGGTAAAGCCGGAACCTCTTACAAAGCTTAAAGATGCTCAGAAAGTATCTATCCATAATGAAGGTTTGGTAAAATGGGCTGGTATTTATGGAATGGTGGAGTACAGTTCTGAGAAGCTAAGTGCATCTGTCCAGGGATCTGTTTCCGAGCAATATTACAAGAGAAGAGACTATATGCTATATACTCCTGGAAATCAGGAGACAAAATGGTATCATAAAACAGGTTATATTGTAAAAGGAGGTGCCAACTATAATATTGACGACCACCACAATGTATTTTTCAATACAGGAGTTATCTCAAGACAGCCTTTATTCAATGCATTATTCCCGTCCAACCAGAATATCTATAATGATGCTAAGAATGAAAGAATCTTTTCTGTGGAATTAGGATATGGTTTCAAATCGCGTTATATAGATGTGAACATCAATGCTTATAGAACGCAGTGGGATGACAGATTTATCTCAAGAACATTCAATGCTACAGCGGCAGATGTTGCTAAATTCCCTCAGCTTAACCTTGGAAGTGCATATTTCTACAATGCTCTGAACGTAGGTCAGCTCCACCAGGGAATCGAATTGGAAGCAAAAGCCAGACCTTTTACGAATCTAAGATTAAGAGGAATGGTATCAATGGGTAACTGGAAATATAAAGGAAATGCTAACTTCAACATCCTTGATGTTCAGAACAACCAGGAAATAGCTGGTGCAACCGGAACCATCAATATCAAAGACCTGAAGGTTGGAGATGCTGCTCAAACAACTGCAAGCATCGGTGCAGATTATAATATCACCAAAGCATTCAGTATTGATGCCAACTGGGAATATTATGACAAGCTTTATGCTCAGTTCAACCCGATCAACTTCCTTACGGAAGCCGCAAGAGAAAAAGGAATTGTAAAATTGCCAAGCTATCATTTATTTGATGTAGGGGCTTCTTACAAGTTTACATTGGATGCGAAAAAGTCTTTAACATTGAGAGCGAACGTATACAACTTATTCAACAAATATTATATTTCTGAATTAAGCTCCAACATCTTTGCAGGCGATAAAATTGCGAATGGTCCGGATGCAGGAAAAACGTATCAGGAAGCTGGAAGAGTGTACCAGGGAGTTGCAGACGGTAATACAGGATTCCTTGGTTTTGGAAGAACGTGGTCTGTTGCAGCCACTTTGAGATTTTAAGTAATATATTTCAATAATGAATCAATTGAATAGGCTGTCCCAAAAATGGGACAGCCTATTTTCATCATAAGCATTAAAAATAAGATTCTATCTTTTAAAGCTTAAAAATTTTTAGGTTTCTTATGTTGAGCAGCTTGTTTTGCGATTTCGTCAATACGGTTTTTTCTGGTTTCGGGTCTTTTAGCCAACACAATCCATTGCAGCAGCATTTTTTTCATGGATTTGCTTAAACCTAGAAAATAGGTTTCGGAACCTTCATGTAGTTTAAATGTTTCATTCAGATCTTCAGGAATAGTAAGATCTTCTACAGAATCCAAAATATTCCAGGAACCATTCTCTTTTGCAATTCGGATAGTTTCAAATCCTGCTTTTGTCATCAGCTTATTTTCGATCAGCTTCTGAACCTTATCCTTATTAATTTTTGACCAGGTACTTTTCGGTTTCCGTCTGCTAAATAACTGCATAAACGAACTTTCGTCAATGGTTTTCCTTGTACTGTCAATCCAGCCAAAACAAAGGGCTTCATCTACCAGATCCGTCCAGTGAACAATGGGCAAATTTGATTTTGTGGTATTGCAAATAAGCCATACAGACTGTTCTATTTGATGATTCTCTTCAAGCCATTGCCGCCATTCTGTCTTTGTCCTGACATGAAAGGTCTGTTTCTCTGCAATTTTACGCATAGCTTTTCTTTTATTACTGTAAAATTAAAATACTTTAGTGACAATAGTTTGTCAGTATAAAAATTTCAAATAATTAATTATGACATCCCATAATATAAGCCTATTAAAGAAATAAATGATAAATTAGTCAAAATAAATCATTAAAAATATTCTACCTTATCAATCGAATATGGACAGAGAAACTATAGATTATATTATCAGATACTTTAGCAAATTAATGACAAAGGATGAATCATTAGCACTGAATCATCATATGTATACTTTGAAGAGTTCTGAAAGTGTACATATGAGAAATCTAATGATAGAACGAGGCTGGATAAATTCTGATCCTGAAGTTATACAACTATTAGAACATGGATATCAAACTTTTGAACAAAATGTTGTGACCCGGATAATGGCAGAAACTCCCGAAAAAGTTTTTTTCAACAATTGTCCTGAATGCCACAAACTCGCCCGTACTCCACATGCTAAGCAATGCAGATATTGTGGATATCACTGGCATCATTTAACTGTTGCTCACTTTAAGCTCAATAATACATTTCAGATTACAGGAAGAAATTTTTTCTTAATAGGAAAAATTGAAGAAGGTAAAATAAAAGAAGGACAAAGAATAGATTTAAGAATATTGGGTCTTAATAAAAAGCCTAAAATTCAATCCATTGAATTTGCCCTTACACGGCACGACGGAAAAGCGTGGGAAGATATTGCACTGGGCATAGACGAGCTAACTGCAGAAGATAAAGAATATTTAAAAAGTATCATGCCTGTCAGAGATCCACTTGACATCATAATAGAATAAATTATTTTTTCGAGTTCTTCACCTGCAGTGCTCTCTGATAAAAGGACTGATTGGCAATTTTCTCTTCGGCTTCATCAATGGCAGTCAGCAGATTATTTTTATTGTCTGCAATATCACCTAAAATCTGGGACATCAGTTCCCAAACGGGTTTCATTTTTTCAATGAGCTCCTGCCCTTTTGAAGTGAGTTTAAAAAGCCTTTTGCGCTCGTCCTGTTTATCTTTTTCCCATTGGATCAACTCCTGCTTTTCAAGTTCTTTGAGCAGTGTTATGGTGGATGGATGGGTATATCCTATTTCATTGGCTATTTCAACAACACTTGCCATTTCTTTTTTATAAATGGTGAAAATAACCGGAAACCACTTCAGTTCAAAATCAATTCCGAATGCTTTATAGATGAGCGCTCCGTCTTTCCTCAGTTGTTCGCTTAGGCGGTGCAGTCTGGTGGATATGGCAAGAATTCCTGCTTCGTTGATTACATTCATATTCAGTCAAGATTTAAGTGGTAAAAAACATCATCGGCACTCATTAGAGGAAACTTCACGGGAAGATCGCTTTTTTCAATCTTTACAAAAAGATTCCTTTCATAGAAACGCTGGGCTGCTTTCAGTACCGTTATGGTTCCCAAATATAAATCATCAATTCTGTTTTCGCGGCAGAAAGAAATTAAAACTTCCAGTAATTCTTGCGCAATATTCAGTTCTTTTCCTCTGAATTCCTTTTTAACAAACATTTTTCTGATGGCTCCTGCCTTTTCATCAAATTTAACCAATGCTATAGAACCTACCAGCTGATTATCTACAAAAGCACCCCAAAAGTTACCTCCGGCTTCCATGTAAAAACTTTCTATCTGCAAAAGATCAGGCTGATCTTTTATAGTAATCGGAATATTAAACTCTTTTTGCTGGATCGTCAAAATCAGATCAATAGCGTGTTCTGAATAGGAATTCCCTATGGATTGTATCTCTAATTTCATAGTGTCACATTTTAAAGTACAAAACTACGTAGTTGAATACATATATGCAAATCAATTCTACCTTTTAAAAGATTTTAACACTGAATTTCAAAAAAGGGAATTTATATATAACGATATTTATGTAATTTTCTTTGCCCAAAAATTAATAACCCACGCCAAAATGAAAATAGAAAACCTGAAGCCTTTTAGCGGACAACATTGTGAAACTACTGCCACAGGAACATTATTACAACACATTGGAATTGAACTTTCCGAACCCATGCTTTTCGGGTTGGGTGAAGGTCTCGGTTTTATTTATTGGAATATGAAAACGATGGACTTTCCTTTCATAGGAGGACGGATAAAACCTGATCTGCTCACTCAAAATTTAGCCAGAAATCTGAATCTGGAATTAACCGTAAAGGAAACTTCTTCACAACAAAAGGCCTGGGATAAGGTTAAAGAACTTCTCAATGACGGACAGGCAGTAGGATTGAAAATGGATTGCTATCATCTTGAATATTTCTCAAATCCTTTCCATTTTGCCGGACATTATGCTGCTATTTATGGTTATGATGATGAAAATGCTTTTCTGATTGATACCAGACAACAAGGCGGACAAGTACAAACATCTTTAAAAAGTCTGGCTATGGCCCGTTCTGAAAAAGGTCCGATGGCTTCCAAAAATCTGTATTATACCCTCAGGAATACAGACAGAAAATTTGATCTGAAAAAAGTCATCATTACTGCGATCAAAAATAATGCAGCTGAATATCTGAATCCACCCATTACCAATATTTCTTACAAAGGGATTTTAAAAACAAGTGCTGAAATTATCAAATGGTTCAATACAAGTAAAGATATTGAAGGAGAATTTAAGCAAGCGGCTTTACTAATGGAAAAAGCAGGAACCGGAGGTGCACTGTTCAGGAATTTATACCGTGATTTTTTGAAAGAAAGTTATGAACTGATTCAACTTGATCCGCTGAACACAGGCTATGAAGCCTTCACTGAAATTGCCGGACTCTGGACAAATGTATCTCAGCTGTTTGAAAAAGTGAGCCAGACAAAGGAAATAAAATATATTCAACAGGCTTCGGATATTTTAAAAACGATATCTGAAAAAGAGAAAAAAGCGATGGAAATATTGGCGACACTCTAGCTATTTTTTGCAAACTCTTTAAGTTTGAAATAAAAAACGTATGCCATTCCTGACATACGTTTTTATGATATTACATTGCTGAAAACAGTTATTTCCAGCCTCCGCCTAAAGCCTGATAAAGCTCTACGGCTGCTTTCATTTTACTGTATCTTGCATTGGAAATGTTAAGTTCTGCATTCAATGAATTCACACTTGCATTCAATACTTCAAGATAGTTCGCCATACCATAGTTCACTAATTCCTGGGAATAGTCAACCGATTTTTTGTAGGCATCCAGCTCTTTTTGTTTCAATTCAATGAATGAATCCTGAACAGAGAAAACCCTGATAGCATCCGAAACTTCTTTCCCGGCAGTCAAAACTGTTTTTCTGAAGTTTAAATAGGCAGTTTCTTTATTGGCAAGACTTACGTCATAGTTGGTCTGAATCTGTCTCTTATTTAAAATCGGCTGAGCCAGTCCTGCAACTACATTGGCAAATAAAGAGTTCACACTAAACAGGTGATCAATATCTACCGACTGTACACCTCCGCTTCCTGTCAGTTTTAAAGTTGGATAAAACTGAGCTTTAGCAGCATTGGTCAACTCAAAAGCATTCATTAAATTATATTCTGCTCTCATAACATCCGGACGGTTGGCCAGAAGTTGAGTAGGATAACCTAATTTCAAATCGATGGGAAGCTTTTGCCCTTCCAATGTAGATCTTTCGATAGCGTGAGAAGGTTCTCCCATCAAAAGACTCATGGTATTTTCCAGCAACTGTATCTGTGTATCAATATCAATCAGTAATGATTTGGCATTGAAAACCAGAGCCTCACTTTGCTGTACTGCTACTTCAGTAACTGTTCCGGAAGTTTTTAAAGCCTTAGTAGCTTCAAGGTTTTTCTCTCTTACCGCAATGGTTTCCGTAATAATTCTCTTCTGTGCATCAAATGTCAACAATTGATAATATGCAGAAGCAATGGAAGACACCAAACTACTTTTAACCGCTTTATGTGCTGCAACAGTTCCTAAATAAGTGGCCAGCTGTGCTTTCTCCTGTGCCTTCAATTTACCCCAGATATCAGCTTCCCATCCGATACTTGCCGTAATGTCAAACTGGTTCACATAACGTCTTGATCCGATGATCTGTCCAAACTGTGTATTGATAGACTGAGTTTGAAAGGTATAGTTGGGTCCGATAGAAAGTGTCGGCTGATACGCTGCTTTACTCTGTTTAAGATACGCTTCCGCAGAATTAATACTTTCCAAAGCAATTCTGATATCAAGATTGTTCTCCAGTGCCTTAGAAATATGCCCCTGCAATATCGGATCAGTAAATATCTCTTTCCAGGAAATATCTGCAATATTCGTACTGTCCGAAGGAAGCATATCTGTACGGAACAGCTTTTCGTCTACAACATTCTTCGGTCTTTCATATTCTTTTCTTGCCATACAGGATGAAATGGCTCCGAGTATGAAAACTGAAAAAGTGATTCCTTTTATGATGTTTAATAAACTCTTCATTATTTTTAATTAGAAGTTAGAGTTTAGAAGTTAGAAGTTAGTTTTTAGACTTATCTCTAATTGCTAACTTCTAATTTCTTAAATCTTAATTTTATTCTGCTAAATTGATATCTTCTTTTTTGATAGGTTTAATTTTTTCCTGTAGTGTTTCAAAAATCACATACAGAACCGGAATTACAAATAATCCCAAAACAGTTCCTATCAATAGTCCGATGGCGGCACCCGTAGCGATAGATCTGTTACCTACTGCTCCAATTCCACTTGCCAGCACTAACGGCAATAAACCGAAAATAAAGGCGAATGATGTCATCAGAATAGGTCTCACTCTGGCTTTCGCTGCATTGATGGCTGACATTACGATGGTTTCTCCATGATGCCTTCTCTGAACAGCAAATTCGACAATAAGGATTGCATTCTTCGCGAGCAATCCCACGAGCATGATCAGGGCAATCTGGAAGTAAATATTATTTTCAAGTCCCATGATCTTCTGGCCGAAATAAGCTCCCATTACCCCAAGAGGAAGAGAAATAATGACGATCAGCGGAAGGATATAACTTTCATACTGTGCAGAAAGGATAAAGTAAACGAAGATCAAACTCAGTCCGAAAATCAAAAGCGTTTGAGATCCTGAATTTAATTCTTCTCTCGTTAATCCGGTAAATTCTACGGCATAGTTTTGATTCAGGGTTTCATCCGCTACCTGCTGTACTGCGGCAATTGCATCCCCGGAACTGTATCCGTCAGAGTTCGCTCCCGTTACCTTCACTGAAGTAAAGAGGTTGTAACGGCTTACGGATTGTGGTCCGTATGCTTTTGTCAATGTTACAAACTGTGAGATCGGCGTCATAATCCCTGATCCTGTTCTCACATAAAGCTGATTCAGATTTTCAATATTCTTTCTGTTTTCAGGAAGAGCCTGAACCATCACTCTGAACTGCTTTCCATACTTAGTAAAGTCTGCAGTATAAATACCTCCGATATACCCCTGCATCGTAGCCAGAATCTCGTTTACAGAAACTCCAAGCTGTTTGCTCAGAGGAACATTAATTTCCATCTGATACTGAGGATATTTGGTATTGAATGAAGTCTGTGCAAACTGAATTTCCGGTCTCTGCATCAGCTTACCGATGAATTCATTGGTTTTAGCATCCAGATCAGCATATTCTCCGCCTGATTTATCAAGCAATACCATTTCAAAACCTGCACTGTTACCAAATCCCGGTACACTTGGCGGCTGGAAGAATACGACTTTAGCATCAGGAACAGATCCTACGATTCCAAATAATTTTTTAGTGATATCTTCAGAAGTCTGTCCGTCTTTTTTTCTTTCTTCGAATGGTTTCAGTTTCACAAAGGCAAGACCGTTGTTACTTCCGTTCCCGGATAAGAATCCTCTACCTGTCGAGATCGTTACGTTCTGTACGCCCGGAACTTTCAATGCCTTAGCCTGAAGAGTTTTCAATGCGTTGTAAGTTCTTTCCATAGAAGCTCCCGGAGGAAGCTGAACATCGGTAAAGATAATCCCTCTGTCTTCTGTAGGTACAAACCCTTTCTTCATGCTGCTGCTTGCCCAGAACAGAATACCTCCGGTAACAGCGAAAATTATCAGGGTTACCCATTTATGTCTCAACAGGAATACAAATCCTCTTCCGTAACGCTCAGTAGTTGTTTTAAAAGCAATATTAAACTTATAGAAAAACTTTTGTAACAGGTTCAGATTTTTATATTCTGCATGATGCGCTTCGTGAGGTTTTAAGAATAATGAACATAAAACCGGACTCAACGTTAATGCGTTAATCGCAGAAATGATGATGGCTATAATCAGCGTAATACCAAACTGCTGATAGAATACCCCTGTAGGACCTGTAATGAACGTCACCGGAATAAATACCGCTGCCATTACCAAAGTAATCGAGATAATAGCTCCCGTAATCTCATCCATCGCCTCTACTGTTGCTTTTTTAGCATCGGAAATACCATGCTCCATCTTGGCGTGAACGGCCTCGACGACGACGATGGCATCATCCACTACAATACCAATCGCAAGTACCAATGCAAATAAGGTTAAGAGGTTTAATGAATATCCGAATAAATTCAGGAAGAAGAATGCCCCCACAATAGATACCGGAACCGCGATAGCCGGGATCAGCGTAGATCTGAAGTCCTGAAGGAAAATATATACTACAATAAATACCAGAATGAAGGCTTCGATAAGGGTATGAACTACCTTTTCAATAGAAGCTTCCAGGAATTCATTGGTATCGAAGTTGAAAGTATACTTGATTCCCTGCGGGAAAGTTCCTTCAGCCGATTTCAGATAAGCTTTAATATTTTTAATAATCTCCTGTGCGTTGGATCCCGGAGTCTGGAAGATTCCCATACTGATGGAAGGATTGTTCCCGTTCTCCCCGATTCCTGTATAAGACTGTCCTGCCAGTTCCACTTTGGCAACGTCTTTCAGCATCAGGTTTTGTCCGTTTGCCAAAGATTTGATGATGATATTATCGTACTGTTCCTTATCGTTGAATTTCCCTACGTATTTGATGATATACTCAAAAGAACTACCGCTGTTCTGGCCGATAGAACCAGCTGCTGCTTCTCTACTCTGCTCATTGATGGCATTGGTAACGTCGGTAGGAGTTACACTGTAGGCAGCCATTTTTGCAGGATCAAGCCAGATTCTCATCGAGTAGTTTTTACCACCGAAAACGTTCGCATCTCCAACACCATTTACCCTTTTCAGGTTAGGAATAATATTGATATTCAAAAAGTTCTGAAGGTATACGTCATCCAGGTCTTTATTTTCAGAATAGAAGGACATATACATCAGGGCACTGGTCTGCTGCTTCTGGGTTACTACCCCTGAACGCGTTACTTCGGCAGGTAAAAGCGGCGTAGCTCTCGCTACACGGTTCTGTACGTTTACCGCTGCAATATCCGGATCTATTCCCTGTTTGAAGAAAACCTGGATCTGGGCAGAACCGTCGTTTCCGGCACTGGAAGTGATATAATCCATACCTTCCACCCCATTGATCTGTTCTTCCAAAGGTACTACTACACTTTTCATTACCGTCTCGGCATTGGCTCCCGTATAGTTTGCGGAAACACTCACCGTAGGCGGTGCAATGTCCGGATACTGTGTAACCGGTAACGAGATCAGTCCCAGTACACCGAGAATCACAATCAGGATTGAGATTACGGTGGATAAAACCGGTCTGTTAATAAAGTTTTTTATCATTAGAATTTCGGTTTTATTGATTGAACAAGACTATCCATTTTAATTGGCTGCGGTTTCACGGCTGTTCCCGGTTTCAGACCTCCGATACCAGCTGCAATAACTCTTTCACCTTTATTAACTCCTGATTTGATAAGAGCCATATTGTCGATTCTGTCGATAACATTCACAACAACGTTTCTGGCAGTATCTCCTTTTTCTACTTTGTATACGTAAACGATACCTTGTTGCTCATAAGTAGCACTTTCAGGGACAACAAGAACATTATCATAATGCTGAGGGAATCTGATGGTTCCACTGTTCCCATTACTTAATAATTTCTGAGCATTCGAGAAAGCAACTCTAAACTGGATAGTTCCGGTTGTAGGATCAATCTGACCGGTAATGGCTTCAATTCTCCCTTTTTCAGGATAAAGACTTCCATTGGCCAACTGAAGTTCCACCATAGGTAAGTTTTTAATTTTTTCAGGCATCGATGCGCCCGGAGATTTTTCAAGGAAATCAAAATATTCCTTTTCATTCATCGCAAAGTAAGCATAGATCTCAGACGTATCTGAAATTGTTGTCAGAGGAGTCTGATCAGACGGCCCTACCAAACTTCCTACTTTCAATGGCAGTCTTCCGATTACCCCTGAAATAGGAGCACGGATAATAGAATATTCGATGTTGGCTTCCACCCCTTTATAATTGGCTTCAGCCTGTCTTTTGGCTGCATTGGCCTGCTGTAACTGTGCCTGAGCCTGAGCCAACTGAGCCTGGGCAGTCTGTAACTGTACGTTGCTGATGATATTTTTCTGAACAAGAGGTTTTAATTTGTTTACTTCAACCTGAGCTGCATTTACAGAAGCCTGAGCCGCCGCAACACTGGATGCCGCTGCACCAATTCCTGCTTTGGAAGCTGCTGCATTTTCGTTCAGGATATTGGTTTCCAAACGGAACAAAGGCTGTCCTTTGGTAACATATTGTCCTTCATCTACCAATACCTGGGTAATATACCCTTGTATCTTTGCACGTACATCATTGTTTACCCTACCCTGGATGGTAGCCGGAAACGTCTGATAACCCACTATATTTTTTGACTCCACTGAGATAACAGGATATGGCTTGGCACCATCCTGTTTCGGAGCTTCTTTTTTGCAGGCAGTCAGTGAAAGCGCTGCAATGGAAAGTATAACTAGCTTATTATTCATTTTATAGTTTATTAAGAGATTCCTGAATATTTTCTATGTTTTTATTTAAGAGTGCTTTGTAAACTTCTATTCTTTCGTTGTATCCATCGTCTTTACTTTTTTTAAAATTGTTTAAATCATCTAATAGTCTTAGTTCGTCCTGCATTTTCTGGACAATTTTTTCGAATCGTATTTTCTTGTATTCATCATTGATGAAAAAATACCGTTTCCGCTCATCCATTTTGTTATGATCTACGATAAGCTGGGCATTGAGCAGTAATGAAATACTGGTAGAAACAGAGCTTTTACTCGCAGAGAGCACTTCAACAAACTCGTCAAAAGTAATTCCTACTTTCTCATAGTCGAAAAGAAGGTAGGAATAAATTTTTGAAGCTAAAGGGGGTAAGCTAAACACGGTGCCATAGAATTTTACGGCATCTTGAAAAATTTTTTCATCAATTTCTATACTTTGGTGCATAATATAAAAATTTGAACAAAAGTAGAAATTAGTTCAGAACCAAACGAACAAACCTGATAGAGTTTATAAATACAGGGCGTTTTAAAAATTCAATGAAAGTTGATTTAACTTTTTGATTAAATTATAATCTTCTCAAAAGCTTTTCTCATTCCGTCTTTCAAAAGAACTTCTCCGCAATAAGAATAACCTCTGCCTTCAAGGATTTTCAACATGGCAATATTGTCATGATTGGTATCAACTTTAATACTCTGAATTCCATGGGATTTAGTAAATTCTTCGATCTGATCAAAAAGCTTCTTTACCATTCCCTGTCCTGCAAATTTTTCATCTACAGCCACTCTGTGAACTACAACAAATTCACCATCACTTAACCACGCTCCTTCAATGGTGCTGTAAGCAGGTTCATCATTCAGAATAAGTGCTGCATATACTGCAATCTCTCCATCCACTGTCATAACGTGACCAAATCCTTTCGCAATATCGCTTTCCACTGTCCCGAGATTAGGGTACCCGTTCTGCCATTGGGTACTTCCATCCTGTCTTCTTCTTTCGATGGATTGCTGAATGATTTCCCAAATAATGTTTCTGTCTTCAATTTCCGCTTGTCTTAGTTTAATCTCTGGATTCATGTTATAAAAATTTGATTAAAAGATTGAATGATTTAAGAATTTAAAATCAGATTTGTTGCTTTTCGTTCAATCTTTGAAATATTTATTTTTTGATGGTTTGCAATTAAAAAACCGAAAATTAATTAAAATTAATTTTCGGTTCGAAGTAGTAAAATTTAAAATTATGAAATTGTTTATTGATTTTCACTTTGTTGAAGGTAAGCATCAATAATTTCAAATGCTCTTTTTTCTTCTTCCAGATCTACCATTACCTTCAGCGAGGTGGCTGTTGGCGTAGTGGTAAACGTAAGATAATTATTTTCAACGGTATTTGCAATTTGCGCGTCATCCAATTTAGACTTAACCAACTGAATTTCTGAAGGGTTATCACTTTCATAAACTGATACTCTCGTACTTCTTTCCATATTCTAATTGTTTGAGTATCTAAATATACAATGTTTTTTTTAAAATTACAAATTCCGGATTTTAAATTTTATTAATATTGTTTTCAATTTTGTCTAAAGCAAGCTGGATTTCTTCTTTAGTAACATTCAAGTGAGGTCTGAAACGAAGAGACTGATCCCCGCAAGGAAGAATAATCAATCCGTCATTGAAAAGCTCGTTCATCATGTGGTTTCTCTGCTCTGCAGTAGGAAGATCAATAGCACACATCAAGCCTCTTCCTCTTGCATTGGAAATTTTTTCAGGATATTTTTCAGCAAGAGCTTTTAAGTTTTCCAGTAAGAAATCTCCAACTACTCTTGCGTTCTCAACAAGATTTTCTTTCTCAATCACTTCCATTACCAACTGGAAACGAAGCATATCGATAAAGTTTCCTCCGAATGTTGAGTTGATTCTTGAACTTTCCCTGAAAACATTATTCGGAACCTGATCAAATTTTTCTTTGTTAGCCAATACACCACAAACCTGAGCTTTTTTCCCGAAAGAAATAATGTCCGGTTTTGCTGTAAAATGCTGGAATGCCCACATTTTCCCTGTAATAGCAATCCCTGTCTGAACTTCATCAAAAATAAGTAAGATTTCGTTATCATCACAGATTCTTCTTAATCCTAATAAGAATTCGTCTCTGAAATGATTGTCACCTCCTTCAGCCTGAATAGGTTCAATGATAATACAAGCCACTTTATCAGGGTGCATCAAAATAGCCTCCTCAATCTGAAGTAAAGCAAGATTTTCGTTTTTGATAGTTTCTTCAAGGTTCTCTTCTGTGATGGGAAACTTTAATTTTGGATTTAAAATTCTCGGCCAGTTAAACATTGGAAAATATTGATACTTTCTTGGGTCAGAAGTATTGGTTAGGCTCAAAGTATAACCACTTCTTCCATGGAAAGCCTGTTTGAAGTGGATACAGATTCCAGCTTCAGTGTCTAATCCTTTTTCAAAGTTTTTGCGGGTTTTCCAATCGAAGCATGCTTTCATTGCATTTTCAACCCCCATTGTTCCGCCTTCAATAAAGAAAGCATATTGTAATTCTTCAGGGATAACCACTCTTTCGAATACCTCAAGGAAATGAGCGTATTCTTCCGAGTAAACGTCAGCCAAAGTAGGTTTATTAACAGCCATTCTTCCTAACCATTCTGATCTTTCAACAAGATAAGGGTGGTTGTATCCGATGGATGCAGATGCAAACATAGAGAACATATCCAGGTATTCTCTGTCTGTCAGTTTATCATAAAGCCATGATCCGTGTGACTTTTCAATATCCATGACAAAATCGAAACCGTCTGCCAACACATGTTTTCCTACTGTTTCTTTTACTTTATTTGCTTTTATATCTAATGTGTGTTCCATAATAAATTGTAGTGTGATTTAATAAATGAACGATTAAATGATCCAAAAATGAAGAGTTTAATCATTCAGGTTATTAAGTTTTATGTTTTTTGAGTGCTTTAAGTAAAGCTTTTATAAATCAAATTTAATTCCCTGTGCCAAAGGAAGTTGTGCGGTGTAATTGATAGTATTGGTTTGTCTTCTCATATAATACTTCCAGGCATCAGATCCTGACTCTCTTCCACCACCGGTTTCTTTTTCACCACCGAAAGCTCCACCAATTTCAGCACCGGATGTTCCGATATTGACGTTGGCAATACCACAGTCTGAACCAGCATGAGAAAGGAACAATTCTGCCTCTCTTAGATTCTGGGTCATGATCGCAGAAGATAATCCCTGAGGAACATCATTCTGAATAGCGATCGCTTCTTCTAATGTTTTGTATTTGATCAAATATAGGATTGGTGCAAAAGTTTCGTGCTGAACAATTTCATAAGAATTTTTCACTTCCGCTACGCAAGGTTTCACATAGCATCCGGATTCGTAATCTTTACCTGATAAAACTCCGCCTTCAACAACGAATTTTCCACCTTCTTTTTTACATTTTTTGATGGCTTCTTCGTATTGGTTTACAGCATCAGTATCAATAAGCGGTCCTACATGGTTTTTCTCATCCAATGGGTTTCCGATTTTCAGCTGACCATAAGCTTTTGCCAATCTTGTTTTCACTTCATCATACACACTTTCGTGGATAATCAGTCTTCTTGTCGAAGTACATCTTTGGCCCGCAGTTCCTACAGCTCCGAAAACAGCTCCGATAATTGACATATCAATATCAGCTTCTTTTGTAATAATGATCGCATTGTTTCCACCCAATTCAAGGATAGACTTCCCGAATCTTTCAGCTACTTTAGAAGAAACCATTCTTCCAACTCTTGTAGATCCAGTGAAAGATACCAGTGCTACTCTTTTATCATCTACCAGTTTCTGCCCGATTTCGTGGTCCGATACCAATACACTTGAAATTCCTTCAGGAAGATTATTTTCCTTCAAAACTTCCATCATGATATTCTGGCATGCAATAGCACAAAGCGGTGTTTTCTCAGATGGCTTCCAAATGGTAACGTTACCACAGATCCATGCTAATGCAGTGTTCCAGGACCATACGGCTACCGGGAAGTTGAATGCGGTGATAATCCCAACAACTCCCAGCGGATGGTATTGCTCATACATTCTGTGTCCAGGTCTTTCAGAGTGCATAGTGTACCCCTGAAGCTGTCTTGAAAGTCCAACTGCAAAGTCACAGATATCGATCATCTCCTGAACTTCACCAAGACCTTCCTGTAATGATTTCCCCATTTCATAAGAAACAAGTTTACCAAGGTCGTCTTTATATTCTCTTAATTTTAAGCCCAGCTGTCTTACCATCTCTCCTCTTTTGGGAGCCGGAATCAGCCTGAATTCCTGAAATGCCTTTTGAGCAGTTTCAATTACTTTGTCATAATCACTTTCTCCGGAAGTTTTTACTTTAGCGATCAACTTTCCGTCTACAGGAGAAATGCTTTCTATCACCTTTCCTGAAGCGAAATATTTTCCGCCCACTGAAGTCCCTTTGTTCTCTTCTTTGATACCAAGATTTCTAAGTGTTTTTTCAATTCCGAAATCCTTTACTTTTTTTGACATAAAATCTTACTTTTCGTTCTCTCTAAAGATAAAAATATTATGTGAACCTCAAAACTTTAATTTTTAACAGGCTTTTTATTTGGACTAATTACAAACATGCTTATCTTTGTCGGGTAATCTTTTTGATAATCACCAATGGAAAATTCACAAGAAAACAACTCAAAGCTTAAAAAGTGGTTCAAGCGTGTGGGATGGGCTGGATTAGCTTTCTTTACCATAAAAGGCTTGATTTGGCTGGTCATATTCTACGTTGGAGCAGATAGTCTCCAGAGTTGTATACAATAAAAAAGCAGAGAAATTTTCTCTGCTTTCTTTTTGACATAAGGTTAATCAAATTATTATTTCTTTATTGTAAAGCCAAAAAAAGAGGTCTTTTTTATATTTTCTGTAATTTAAAAAAAGGAGGTTATCATAATTTTCTATGGATCTGCCTCCCAAAAAGATTACTCTTCTTCCTCAATTCTTTCCTTTCATTTACTCTTTCTTCTTCCTCCCTGCGTTGACCAGGCTCTGATGCAGCAGGTATTCTATCTGTCCGTTCACACTTCTGAATTCATCATTGGCCCACTTTTCAAGAAGTTTATAAGTAGACTCATCTATCCTTATCACAAAGGATTTTTTGCCTTTGCTTTCCGAAGAGTTCTGAGCTTTTTCTGATTTCATTTTCTAAATTCTCTAACATTATTTCTGACTATTTTAGTGTAAAAGCTATCTGCACTAAAATCTAACTATTAATTGTTCACTTCTTAATTGTAAAGTGTTCCCGCATTTAATATGGGAGTTGCTGCTTTTTCACCGCAAAGAACCACCATTAAATTGCTTACCATTGCCGCTTTTCTTTCATCATCAAGATCTACGATATTTTCTTCCGAAAGCTTTTTCAATGCAAGGTCTACCATTCCTACAGCTCCTTCCACAATCTTTGTTCTTGCAGCAACAATAGCTGTTGCCTGCTGTCTCTGAAGCATTGCTCCCGCAATTTCCGAAGCATAAGCCAGGTGAGAAATCCTTGCCTCCTGAATCACGATTCCTGCCTTTGAAAGACGGTCTGTAAGTTCCTGCTCCAAAATAGAATTGATTTTATCTCCTCCTTCTCTTAATGTAATCGGAGCATGATCATCTTCTAAATTATCATAAGGAAAGCTCATCGCCAAATGTCTTACGGCAGCCTCACTCTGCATTTTTACAAAGTCTGAATAACGCTCCACATCAAAAGCCGCTTTATAAGTATCTCCTACTTTCCATACAATTACAACTGCAATTTCAATAGGGTTACCCATTTTATCATTGACCTTCAAAGTCTGACCTTGCAGATTTTCGGAACGTAAAGAAATTTTTTGTGATGAATATAAAGGATTGATAAAGAATAATCCGTTCTCTTTTACACTTCCTACATATTTTCCAAAGAAATTTAATACTCTCGAATGGTTAGGCTGAATAATCATTAACCCTTTTAAGAAAAAGCACGAAAGAAGAAAGCAAAGCATAGAGATAACCACATAGGCTATACTTTGATCTACTCCACTCACAAAGAAGTATACTGCTGCAACAAACAAGGCCAGGCAAATGACCAATGTAAGATAACCCGACATGGGTTTTAATGTTTTTTCCATGATTGAATTTTAATTTGATATTATTTTGATATCATAAAGATAGTGATGGATTTTGAATTATGAATGATAAATTTTGATTTTTTTGAGGTGCGAGTTTCGGGATCCGGGAATTTTTAACTAATGCAAAGTTCGGAAGGTTAATTTATTAGGATGTATTATACTTTTGTTCGCAAAGCCA
Source organism: Chryseobacterium sp. AG363 (assembly GCF_003610675.1). Lineage (NCBI taxonomy): Bacteria > Pseudomonadati > Bacteroidota > Flavobacteriia > Flavobacteriales > Weeksellaceae > Chryseobacterium > Chryseobacterium sp. AG363. The sequence continues at coordinate 781,489 of NZ_RAQF01000002.1, read as the reverse complement.
ATTCGTTTAGCTAAGACCGCTAGTTCTTTGCTGAGTGAAACGCCTTTTCGAACGATATTTTATCCCAAAATCATTGCGAACCTTAGGTTAACACAACTCATCCCAAATCCAGCAACAATAGAAATAAAAAAATCCCGGAAAGTGAATTCCGGGATTTAAATTTATATGTTCAGATCGTTATTTCTTTGTTAAAGCTTTAAACTTTATATAAGAAACAGCTGATAAAATAATCATTGTTGAGATTCCGATGTATACCCAGGCTGGTACAGGTACCGGATCTCCCGCTGCGTATGAGTGAAGTCCGCTCAGGTAATAGTTTACTCCAAAATAAGTCATTACCATTGAGCAGAATGCAAACATTGTTGCTACGTGGAATGCCCATCTGCTTCTCAATCCCGGTACTAATCGCATGTGCAGTACAAATGCATATACCATGATGGAGATGAAAGCCCATGTTTCTTTCGGATCCCAGCTCCAGTATCTTCCCCATGATTCGTTCGCCCAGATTCCTCCTAAGAAGTTTCCTACCGTTAAAGCAAACAATCCGATCGTTAATGACATTTCAGAAACAATTACGAGTTCCTTCAATGTCGTATCGTGGTGAATTTTATACGTTTCTTTATTGGAGATAATATAGAATACTAATGAGATCACCGCAATAATCATCGAGAGTGCGAAGAATCCGTAACTTGAGGTAATAATAGCTACGTGAACAATTAACCAGTAAGATTTCAATACCGGAACAAGTGGTGTAATCTGCGGATCAAGTGCTGAACCTCCGTGGGCAAATCCCATCATGATAACAGCTACCATAAATCCTGCTGCAGGAATCAATGCATTGGCATTTCTGTACAGGATTAAACCTGCCGTAATACCTACCCAGGAGATAAAGATAATTGCTTCGTATCCGTTACTCCAAGGAGCGTGTCCTGAGATATACCATCTTGCAACAAGTCCTAAGAAATGACACAGATATCCAATTAAACCAATCGCAATGATTACTTTAATTGCTTTATTTAATACTTTATTTGATTTGAATAATTCAACAAAACCTAATATAAGAAGAAGACCGCCGATAAGCGTGTAGAAGATCAATAATTTGAAGTTAATGTCTACTTTATTCATAAATACTTCAAGATCTACTTTGGATTTAGCAGGAACAACTGCTTTACCCCATTTCTGCTGATAGTCTGAAAGCTTTTTCAATTCTGCATCTGCTTTGCTCCAGTCACCGGTTTTTTGTGCCGTAAGCGCTTCTGCAAAATAAGGTCCCATTACCTGCTGAGATTCCATATCCGGTTCGAATTTCTGATCCAGCCATGAATGCCATGTATGGTTGGCATCATTTTTCACAGGAACAATTCTCATAAACTGACCGCTGAAAAACTCATTGAAGATCTGTACTCTTTCGTTTACAGCAATCACTTCTTTATCATAATTTGTTTGTTCAGCCGGTTTCTTACGGAATGCGGTGTTGTAATCATGCTCAAGAATGTAAGTAAGATTACCGTTTGCATCTGCAGGGAAAAGGTTCATCAATGAAGTATAACCATCTTCATCTGCTTTTGTTTTATTCTTCAGCTCATCACCTCCTTTAGTTCCTACTTTAATAATCGGAACCATTGTCCAGCTCGGAGTATCTGTATTGATAGAAAGGAACCATTGGTTGGCTGTAAGAGATTTTCCGTCTGTTCCTTTAAATTCGTCTTTCTTGTATAATTTTCTTAAAATATCGATTGCTTCTGTATTGATAGGAACAATTCTTCCTTCAAAGTTCTGAACCAAAAGATATCCGAATTTATCAGCGTGTTCTTTACTGATTTTGTTTCTTGCAATGATCTCGTCCGGAGAAATAGTTCTCATTTTTCCCATTGGAGTTGCCAGAGAGTTCTGCTTTGGAGCAGCGCCATCAAGCGGCTGGGCAGACGGTGCCGGAGCATGAGAATGATTGTCTACTTCCACATGAATATGTTCTCTGCTTCCGTCGGTAGTTCCGTGAGTTTCGATTTTTTGTGCATGTAAACCTAAACTTAAGAACAATAAAAGTATACCTGCTGCTTTCTTTTTATTCACGTCAGCCAGCATTTTATTTAATTTCCAGAAATGAGTTCCTTTCCAGAAGAAAATGACAAACATTCCAAGGAATAAAAGTCCGTATCCGATGTAAGAAATCAATGTTCCCCAGTAATCGTGATTTACGGAAAGAACGGTTCCCATTCTGTCCGGATCAAAACTCGACTGGAAGAAACGGTATCCTTTATGGTTAAGAACGTGGTTCATATAGATTTTATAAGGAGTTTCTTTACCTTCGTCAATGATTTTTACGTGGCTTTCATAAGCACTCGGAGATGAACTTCCAGGATATGTTTCCATCACGAAATCATCCAGTTTCAATGCGAAAGGGGTGTTGTACACTTTAGGTCCGAAACCTACCATGATGTTTAAACCATCCATCGTCACCTGCTTGTAAGCATTCGGGTTTCCTTTTTCAACAGAAAGATCTACAATTTGTTTTGTTTTTGGACCCTGAAGCTCAATCTGAAGCATATCAGGAACATTAGCATCTTTCTTTCTGTCGCCTTCAATAGCCATCAGTCTTCCTTTTTTAAGACCTTCAGGTACTACCAGCTTCAGTTCGTTAATGGTATATAAACTCCTTAATGCCAAAGGTTGGAATTCATCTTTCACTGTAGTTCCTGTTGCCTGAGTAGCCATGGTCATATAGCTTGCATCTACAGGAGTTTTGATGAATAATTTTCCGCCTTCATTTTTGAATTCAACAGCACCTTCAATAGCTCTGTTGAATGTCACCAAAGTACCGTTGATGGATTTTGTTTCTCCCGGTTTGATGTAAATGTTCTGTCTTCCGGTATTTCCGGTAGAAACCAAATGAAGATACTCAGCACCATTTGGCTCAGCTACAAGGCTGTCTTTTTTTCTTTGGATGTATTCCTTGGCAAACACTTTCACTTCTTTTCCGTGGAAGTCATAAGTTGCTTTGAAATCTTTGTGTAACGGAGACATCAGATAAGGAACATCCTGATAATTCAGTACATCACCCTTTTCTTCGATCTGAATTTTAAAGAAATTTTTATCGGTTACGATTTCGTTGGATGTCTCACCTTCTCTGATGTGCATTTGTCCTTCGAAACTGATGTATCTGGTGATGGCACCACCGATAAAAATAAAAACAAAGGCAAGGTGGAAAACAAGAACCGGCCACTTATCTTTTTTCCACAGTCTGTATCTTCCGATATTTCCTATGAAATTGAGAATCAGTAAGACCATGATCAGTTCGAACCATTTAGCCTCATAAATTAATGCTTTTGCTGTAGGAGTTCCGTAGTCGTTTTCTAAGAACGTTGCATAAGCCATCGCGAATGCGTACACCAGCAACAATACAGCCATTGTCCTGGTTGAGATAAGAATATCTTGGAGCTTCTTCATGATTTATTGTACTTGACATGCAAAAATAAGCATGATAAACCACAAAGAGCTTAAAAAAAGCTGTTTTTTATCACTTTGGCCTTGGTTTTGCTTATTTTGAAACGTTCTTAATAAGCGCGAAAACATTAGGAAAAATTCAATTTTTAAAAATGTAAATATCTGGATTTATATTGCCTATCCGACTGATTGAGAAACTCTATAACCGATTCCATATTCTCAACATAATCAACTCATATAAAACATTTTACGTATCCAAAGTATGATTCACCTCCATTTTTAATTTCAGCTTATTGATTAAAGTATCAATTCCGGTGAGTGATCCATCCATTTTCTTAGCTTTTAAAAACAAATCCATCGCTTCCTGATACTCCATTTTTTTCATATGGTAAATTCCTAAATTTTTATAGGCATCAGCATTTTGCGAATCAAGCTTTAATGAATCTTCAATATCTTTGCGTCCTTCTTCACAAAGGTTTAATTTAATTTTTGCCAGTCCGCGGTTATTATAGGAATATGAAAATTTTTTATCCACTGAAATAGCTTTGTTTAATAAAGGGATAGACTCTTCATATTTTTCGAGGAGAATTAGTGTATACCCTTTATTATTTAAAGCAAATTTGTTGTCCGGATTTATTTTTAAGGCTTTATCATAATATTCAAGAGATTCTTCCAACGATCCTGTTTCAGTAAAGGTCAATGCAAAATTCGTCCAGTCATCCGTAGTCATGGAAGAATTATTTTCTTTGAATGTAATGGCTGTCTCTTTTGCTTTTTCAAAGTTCTTAGCATTAATATGAGATACTATTGCCATCCTGTAGATATCAAGATCTTTTGATTCCTGCATTAAACTGTCAAAGATTGATGCCGCTTCACAATACTTCTTTTCGTTAAATTTATAGATTCCTTCTGTATATTCTTTAGGCAGTTTCTTCTGACGGATAAGATTGACAATAGCTTTTCCATCGTTAAATATTAATCTTCCATCACTCATATAAATAGGTTTGTGGCTCGGAAAAATATTGATTAAAAAATCAATGGCTGAAGAAACCATTAAGATGATGAAAAATAAAGTAAGAAATTGAGTATTTGAAATGATTAAATAAGAGAGTAAAGCCAGTAATAATGATGCAGCCGGCCCTCCAAATACATATAAAATATGCTTATTGACAGAAAATCTTTTTTCTTCACTTTCACAGAGTCCTCTTCCCCATTTAAGGGGATTTTTAAAAATATAAAAAGAAAAATCTTTGAAATTGATGAGAAAACTGTTATCCTTATCTCCGTAAGAACCCATAAAGACATGTACTTTCTTTCTTGTCACCAGCCAAGCGGTAACGGCATGTCCCATTTCATGAAAAAAGACTGTTAAAGGTCTGACCAATATTAAAAAGATGAAAATAAAAATTCCGGGGACACCAAAAAATTCCATTAAAAAGTCTTCAATCGGTTATTAATTATCATTCTTTATCCTATCGGATACAAATCCTAATATGATAAAGAAAACTGTTGCAATATACTTATTTTTCCAATGACATTTTCCTCCTGATTTTGCTTAAAAACTCATGGGTAATTCCCAGATAGGATGCTACCTGCTGCTGGGTAATCCGTTGTTCCAATCCAGGATACTTTTCAAGGAATTCAAGATATCGTTTGTCCGCTGTTTTGCCCGTTAAGGAAAGAATTCTTCTCTGCAACGCTACCGAAGATTTCTGGTTCATGATTCTGAAAAGCTTTTCTATCTGTGGCATTGTTTTATACAGATTTTCTTTATCTTTTCTAGAAATCATCAAAACTTCACTGTCTTCAAGGGCTTCAATATTGAGAATACTGGGAACGGTATTGATAAGACTGTCAATATCGGTGATCCACCATCCTTCTACCGCAAAATAAAGGGTTTGTTCCAATCCATTTTCATTCAGGTAATAGACCTTGAAACAGCCAGTCAAAACAAATCCTTCAAAATTACAATAGTCGCCTTCTTTGAGAACGATTTCTTTCTTTTTGAACTTTCTGTATTCAAAAGGTTTTGTAAACTGGTTGAAATCCTCCTGGGAAAGATTTACATAGTTACTGATATTTTTATAGAGCAGATCGGGCATTCTGTAATTTAAACAAAATAAAGTTATCAAAATTATTGACACCTTTATTGAATTAAGTGATGTTAAGTCGTTTTTATATATAAGCAATAGAACTTCAATTTTTGTTGGGTAAACGTAAAGACGCAAAGTTTTACCATACATATTGTTTATTTTAAGACGCAAGAAAATTGAAGATTTTCAGCAAGATAACCTGTTTTAGATTTTTATCGGAGATAAACAATTTTTACTATCATTTTGTGCCCTTGCGTATCCAAAGAAGCCTACTTGCTTAAAAATTCATTTGTATTCATTACGAGGGCATACAGGTTTCCAAGAGCAGAAATCCCCGCCAAAAAGGATCTTTGAACTTCTTCAGCCTTTATCACTTCCCCATTCAGTTCACGGTTTCCGGTGGCTGTGGCATCACCGATAATGATATTGGTAAACCCGAAATCGAAAGCAGCTCTGGTGGTAGATTCCACGCAGACATCTGTCATCATTCCTGTAATCACCAGATTTTTAATGTTCTTTGAATGAAGATAATTCAGAAGATCCGTCTCTCTGAAGCTGTTGGGAAAGTGCTTGACAATCACTTTTTCATCTTTCTCCGGCAAAACCAGATGATTGATTTTAGCTCCATCTGTACCTGGAAGGAAAAACGCTGCACCATCATTGGTAGAAATATGCTGGATGTGAATAACAGGAAGATGATTGTTTCTGAAATATTCTAAAATCCTTCTGGTGTTTTCAGCGGCCTGTACACTTTTTTCCAGCGTCATTTTTCCGCCCGGGAAATAATCATTTTGTACGTCGATAATTAATAGTGCCGTGTGTTCCGTTTTTTGTTGTTGTGCATTCATTGTAATCATTGAAATTAATATCAGACAAGAGGTCAGTATAGTTTTAAATTTATTTTTCATGAGTAAAATTGTATAGGTCAAAATTACAGAGGTCTCATGGCCTGGCCTTTGAACTAGTTCAAAAAACACTATTGACATCTAAAAACTTAATATTGTTAATTTTTTTCGTACTCATCGGTTTAGAACGAAAATTTTATTATATTTTTAAAGAAAAACTATTGACAAACAGTTAATATAATTTAACGGTATCAGATTTGGATAAGCAAAAAAAATAGCCTTATTTTATTCTGTCATAAAAGAAAATATTTTTAAAGTAAAAATTTTAAATAACCTTTATAAAAGCGGGATTACCAAAATGTTTTTTGGATAAAAAAGATTCATTTAGTGTTGAATAAAACATTAAATTTGCGACATTGATATTATGGATAAAAAGACACAAAAAAAACCGACTGAATCGCCTGAAAAAGGCAGAATCTTATCTAAGCCACGTATTTTTTTCGGGCTTACTTTTATACTTTTATCGGCTGTTCTTGCATTCTCATTCGTCTCTTATCTGATGAACTGGAAAGCAGATCAAAGCCAGGCCGGAACCATGCTGGACAAAAGCATAAAATCGTCCAATATCTTTGGCAAGGTAGGTGACTGGCTTGGAAATATTTTCATTTTTGAAAGTATTGGTATTGCTTCATTTATCATTGCATTTTTGTTCCTTGTAGTAGGAACACTGATCCTTAAGAAGAAAATCTTCAAACCGTGGAAAACGATCGGCCACTCTTTATTTTTCATCTGCTGGCTTCCTATTTTTATGGGGGCACTTACGAAAGGCCAGGGTGTTTTAGGCGGTGTTTATGGATATCAGATCATGGACTATCTTAACTCCATCATCGGAGCAGTAGGCCTGTGGACGGTATTAGCAGCAAGCATTCTGCTCTATTTTATTCTTGAATTCAATCTTCGCCCAAGTTCTATCAAGGCAAAACTGGATAAGATCAATGAAAATACGATTGGAAAAGTAAAATCTATGATGCCGGACTCCAATGATGATTTCGAAGCTGATGAGGAATTGAAAGAGGAAGCAGAGGAAGCGGAAGAAGAGACGCTTTCCAGAGTTACGGTGAGTGATGTTGCCAACAAGCCCGTTACAACTCCTGTCAGTACAATGAAAGAACCAGAACCTGTAAGTGCTCCGAAAGGATTCCCTGAAGTTCCGGTTTCAAACGAGATAGAAACTATTACAACACCCAACCATACTTCTTTTGAAGCAGAGCCAAGAGATGTTTCTCAACAGGTAAGCTTAAACCTTTCTACCAAGCCCATTGTTCCGGTTTCCAGCCCGGAGGAAGCATTTGATATCAGACCTTCTGCTCCGTCTCCGGCAGTAACAACAGCTCCGGCACAGGAAAACATTAAATTCAATGTAGAAGTGGCACAGGTGGTTGATGTTCTGGATGATTCTGATAAAAAGTCTCAGGAACTGGTAGAAAAGCATGGTTTATATGACCACAAGCTAGATCTTGCCAACTTCCAGATGCCGCCTGTAGACCTACTGAAAGATTACGGAAATGAAGAAATTTCTATCAATAAAGAAGAATTAGAAGAAAATAAAAATAAGATTGTTGGACTTCTGAAGAATTTCAACGTTGGAATCGCAGAAATTAAAGCAACAATCGGGCCTACAGTTACGCTGTATGAAATTGTTCCTGAAGCAGGAATCAGAGTAGCAGCGATTAAAAAACTGCAGGATGATATTGCATTGAACCTTTCTGCATTAGGAATCAGAATTATCGCGCCAATGCCAGGAAAAGGAACCATTGGTATTGAAGTACCAAGAAAAAATCCTACGATGGTTTCTATGCGTTCTGTCATTGCTTCTCAGAAATTCCAGAATACAGATATGGACCTTCCGGTAGTTTTCGGAAAGACCATTTCCAACGAAATCTTCATGGCTGACCTTTCAAAAATGCCTCACTTATTGATGGCTGGAGCAACAGGTCAGGGTAAATCTGTTGGTATTAATGCTATCCTTACTTCCCTTCTTTATAAAAAGCACCCGAGCGAACTGAAATTCGTCATGGTAGATCCTAAAAAAGTGGAACTTTCATTATATTCTAAAATTGAAAGACATTACCTGGCAAAACTACCGGATGCAGAAGAAGCCATCATCACAGACACTAATAAAGTAATCAATACACTGAACTCTCTTTGTATTGAAATGGATACCCGTTATGATCTTCTGAAAAATGCTTTCTGTAAAAACTTAAAAGAATATAATAAGAAGTTTACGGAAAGAAAATTAAATCCTGAAAACGGGCACCGTTATTTACCGTATATCGTATTGGTAGTAGATGAGTTTGCAGATTTGATCATGACGGCAGGAAAAGAGGTTGAATTACCGATTGCCAGACTTGCACAGCTTGCCAGAGCCGTAGGAATCCACCTTATTGTAGCTACACAGAGACCATCCGTAAACGTAATTACAGGGATGATCAAAGCCAACTTCCCTGCAAGAGCTGCCTTCAGAGTAATTTCCAGTGTTGACTCCAGAACCATCCTTGATTCTCCGGGAGCAGATCAGCTCATTGGTAAAGGAGATATGCTTTATTTCAACGGAAATGAGATCCTGAGACTTCAGTGTGCTTTTGTAGATACTCCGGAAGTGGAAAGACTGGCAGAGTTTATCGGAGAACAGAAAGGATATTCTTCAGCATTATTACTTCCTGAATACGTATCTGAAGATTCAACAAGTACAGTAGGTGCTTTTGACCCGAACGAAAAAGATGCTTTATTTGAAGAAGCAGCAAGAATCATTGTTTCTACGCAACAGGGATCTACCTCAATGCTTCAGAGACAATTGAAACTGGGTTATAACAGAGCCGGAAGAATTATGGATCAGCTTGAAGCAAGTGGTATCGTTGGAGGCTTTAACGGAGCAAAAGCAAGAGAGGTTCTGATCAGTGACCTTCATTCTTTGGAACAGTTTTTGGAAGATCTGCGTAGTTAAAGGAAAAACACATCGTTTTAACCTTAAGAATTAAAGAAAATCTAACGATTATTAAATTAAGAAAATGAAAAATATTATTTCAAAAGTTATATTGGGAAGTTTTGTTGTAGGTTCAGTAGGTATGGCCAACGCTCAGAAGATTGATGCTAAAGCTAAAAAGATATTGGATGATATTACAGCCAACTACAATTCTAAAAAGAATTCTTACTTCAAATTTTCTTTTGGAAGCGGTCTTAACGGGCAGGTAACAAAAACAGAACCTGGTATTTATTACGTAGCAGGAGAAAAATACAAACTGAAGATCATGGATACAGAGCAGATCTTCGACGGAAATAAAATTTACAATATCAACGCCGATGATATGGAAGTAACTATTGCTAAACCTAACGGAAGCAGTACCATGTTCTCCCCTATCAACTACCTTACAACCTATAGAAACGATTATAACGTAACATACAACGGTAAGAAAGTGGTCAATGGCGTGAATGCTGACTTTATTAAACTGACCCCGGTAAAAGCGAACGGAATAAAATACGTATACCTTTTTGTAGATTCAGCGAAAAAACAAATGGTAAAACTGGAACAGCATGGAAACAACAAAGATGTTGCTGTAATTGCTATTAAAGAGTATAAAGAAAACCAGGAGCTGGATCCTAATATGTTTGTTTTTGACAAAAATAAGTTTAAAAACTACATCGTTACAGAACTTTAAAAAGCTGAAAGTGAATTCGCAACTATGTAAATTTACTTTTAACGTTAAAAAAATAACAAAATATAAAAAGCCACAAGTAAACTTTGTGGCTTTTTGATTAATTTTGGCGCATGTTAAAAATACTAGACCGATACATTATAAAAACCTTCTTTGGACCGTTTTTCTTTATATTCAGCGTATTGTTTTTCATTTTTATTGTAAACATTATCTGGGTACAGTTGGGACAGTTTATGGGAAAAGGATTAAGCTACTGGCAAATCCTTAAACTTCTTTTTTATCTTGGGGTGAACGTCATCAGTATGGTTCTCCCGCTTACGATCCTTCTGGCGAGTATTATGTCGTTTGGTGAATTTGGAGAACGTTACGAACTTGCAGCAATGAAAGCGGCAGGAATTCCTTTGACTCGAGTAATGACTCCTCTTCTTGGGATTTCCACGGCACTTGCCATCATGCTGTTTTTCTTCTCTAATAATATTATTCCGGACTTTCAGAAGAAAGCCAAGAACATGCTTTTCAATATTGCCCAAACCAAACCGGCTATCAACTTTACTCCAGGACAGTTTATTGATCAGATTCCAGGTTATATGGTAAAGTTTGACAAGATCTATGGGGAAAACGGTGAAAATATTGAAGGCGTTTTTGTTCATAAAAAAGCCAATGCTTATGAAAACCAACAATCTGTAGTGGCTGAAAAAGGAAAATTTGTTCCGGCTGTTAACAAGAATTTTCTAAAGCTTGTCCTTTATAACGGCTATGTATTTGAAGATGCTTTTGCCGGAAAAGGTGATAACGTAAGGCTGAAACAACCGGACCAGGCTATTAAATTTGATACATTGGTATCCCACTTTGACATTAGTGAAATCATCAATAAAGCGATCGAAAAAGAACAGATTACGGATGACTACCGTTTCCAGACCTATAACCAGCTTGACGGAACGATTACAAAAACCAAAAAAGACAATAAACAGTTCTTTGATAACATCGGTTCTGAGGTTCTTAACCAGACCAATTCTGTGATTACCTACATGGATAAAGGGAATAAACATAAAGTAGCTCCGAAGACCCAGATTAAACTGGACACCGTAAAAGGTGAAAAAAAACTGGAAATCATTTACAATTCCTATAACAGATTAGACAACCTGAAATCAACACTGGAATCTAAAAAGAATGAATACAGTTCTAACGTAAAATACTTCAGTAAAGTCGTTATTTACCAGCAGAGAATTGTTGCCTATTCTGTGACCTGTATCATCTTCTTTTTGATCGGATCCAGCTTAGGTTCTATCATCAGAAAAGGTGGAATGGGGCTTCCGGTCATCATCGCTATCGTTATTTTCATCATCTTTTATGTCATGAATGTCGGGGTGGAAAATATGTCATGGAGTGGGAAAATGAATCCTTATCTGGCAGCATGGCTTCCCAACCTGATCCTTCTTCCTTTTGGAGTCTGGATGACGTATAAAGCACTTACAGATTCGCAACTGTTTGATGCAGAAAAATACAAAGCATTGTTCAAACCTATCACCAAAAGGTTTACCAAAAGTAAGGAACATCAGAGATACCAATAATTCTGATTTTAAAATAAAATTAAAAGCTTCGGAGAAATTCCGGAGCTTTTTTGTTGATTATTATTACAATATTTAATTGATAATGATTTTGAATTTAAAAATTTATATTTGTGGGAATTTAAAACAAAACCATGAAGAAATTACTACTTATTGGCCTGTTCGGTCTTGTATCGCTCAATGCCCATGCTCAGTATCAGGATGAAACCGGAACCTACAACGGTGAAAAATACGGCTACATCATTGACAAATCCGGAAAGAAAATTGAAGGTGTTGTACATCTGCACGGCGGCTATTCAAGTCCGTGGCAAAATCAGTTAAAAGTAAAATTTGCGGCCATTGCTGATATTGACAAAGTAAAGAATAAGATAAAATTCAGAACCTACGACACAGACGATATCAAAGAATACATGTTATACGAAGGTGACACTCCAAGGGTTTTCAAGTCGGTAAAATACTCAAACATGAGAGAGGCTCTGAACAGCTCTGAAAGTTCAACAGGATTATCAGCCGGCTTTAAGGCACTCAACAACCTATCCAGAACGGAACAGTTTGCTGAAGTAGTAGCAGAAGGTAAAATTACAGTTTATAAGCTTTATGGCTATCCTACGGCTCTTTCTGCAAACAGTACTCAGGCCATCACGCAGAGAGAAACAGACCGGTTAAGAGAGAATCCCAATTATATCTTTTCAAAGAAAGGAGGAAAAGCTGAAGAATTAACGCCCGCAAAAGCCAAAATTATCCTGGCAGACTGCCCTTACGTAAAAGTAAAAATGACAAAGGGAGAATATGGTTCCCTGAAAAATGAAGAGAAAAAAAGAAGCGGTCTTGGAAAATTCATCCGGGATGAAATCAACAATTCAACGGTGGATAAACTTTCAATTATCAATGAAGTGATCTATGATTACAATGAGAACTGTAAATAGAATATACAAAAAGAGGTTTCCGGTTGGAAACCTCTTTTTATTTTTAAAACTGATACACAAAAGCATTGATATTCATCCCTGCTCCTACTGAAGCAAATAACACAATATCATTTTTTTTGATTTTATGATGTTCAAGTTCATCCTGCAAAATCATCGTCAGCAAAGAAGGAATCGTAGCCACACTGCTGTTACCTAATTTATGAATAACCATAGGCATGATATTTTCCGGAACCGGTTTTCCATACAGCTGATAAAACCTGTTCACGATGGCTTCGTCCATTTTTTCATTCGCCTGATGAATGATAATTTTATTGAGCTGATCAATAGAATATCCACTGTTGTCCAGACATTTTTTCATCGCATCCGGAACATTCACGAGAGCAAATTCATATATTTTACGACCATCCATCTTAATGTATCGGGTATCCGGGCATCTTTCGTTGTTGTAAGATTTTCCAAAATACAGATAGTCTTTTTCTTCAAGGGTATAAGAAGCTGACAAATGGGATTTGATCCCGGCATCATCATCCTGATTTACTTCCAGAACAGCTGCTCCTGCTCCATCCGCATAGATCATACTGTCTCTGTCGTGGATATCTACCACACGGGAAAGTGTTTCTGCTCCAATAACCAGGCATCGCTTCGCTATACCGGATTTGATAAACGCGTGAGCCTGAATTACCCCTTCAATCCATCCCGGACATCCGAAAAGAACATCATAGGCCACACAGAAATTATTTCTGATTCCCAATACATGCTTCACCCTTGCAGCAAGGCTGGGCACCGTATCAGACTGAACCGTTCCGAAGCGAACATCCCCAAAATTATGGGCAAATATAATATAGTCTAATGTTTCAGGATCGATTCCTGCATTTTCTATAGCTGCACGCGCCGCAATGACGCCCAGATCTGAAGTGACCTGTGTACTATGTGCATATCTCCTTTCTTCAATACCTGTAATCTTTTTAAGCTTATCCGTAATGGAAGCGTTATTCTCCTTTAATAAAATCCCTTCTTCATTAAGAAAAATATGTTTATCAAAAAATAAATTGGTTATTGTTTCCGATGGGATATAATTTCCTACCCCGATTATTTTTGTCATCATTATAGTATCTGTTTCCTGTTTTTTAATTGAACGTCAGGAATAATTCATTAAATATAATGAATGAACGTAAATACTTCACAATATAGTATGGAATAAGAATGCATTGCATTATAAAAAGTTAAATAAAACAGCAAAAAAACAAAAAAAAAGAGATCTCCTATAGGAAATCTCTTTATTATTTTTCAAAACTGAAAATTATACTTTCATAATTTCAGCTTCTTTTGTCTTAAGATGCTCATCGCAAAGTTTAACGTATTTATCAGTATAAGCCTGGATTTCTTCTTCCACGCCTTTTACTACATCTTCAGAAACTCCTTCCAGCTTTTTAAGTTCTTTCAAACCGTCCTGTCTTGCATTTCTTACCGTTACTTTAGTGTTCTCAGTTTCCACTTTAGCCTGTTTTGCAAGCTCTTTTCTTCTTTCCTCTGTTAAAGGCGGAACATTAAGGATAATGTTTTCCCCGTTGTTAGAAGGTGCAAAACCTAAGTTGGAATTGATGATTGCTTTTTCAATCGCATTGATTGCCGTTCTGTCCCAAGGTTGAATAGAGATTGTCATTGCATCCGGAACAGAAACATTCGCAACCTGGTTGATAGGAGTCATTGCTCCGTAGTATTCTACCATTACATCCTGAACCATTGTCGTAGAAGCACGTCCTGCCCTAATTCTTTGAAATGCGTGATCCAGGTGCTTTACCGCTGCATCCATGTCCTGTTTTACAGATTCTAATATAAGATCTAATTCTTCCATTATTATAGTATAGTTTGATAAATTACACATCTATTAATCCATCTGAATATCAATCAATTAAACTAAAAACGCTGTCAAAATCAGTGTTTTCTTACTATTTTAAATTCCTTTTGCTATTCAGTGCTGCAAAAATAATGATTATTTCCATATTCTGGTAAGACTGCATTCTGTATTTTGTGAAAACGTTGATATTTTTAAATAGGACACTATATAAAATCATTTTGTTTTGTCCATGGAATTTACTAAATCTTCAGCAGTAATTTCCATGTTCACTAGCTTTTCTGGCAATTAAACCAAAAAGCCTTCTCCAAGAGAAGGCTATCATTACTATTAAAGTAGGAAGACAATTAATTACTTAATTTCAATCTTATTCTTATGCCTTTTGCGGCAGGTATACAAAGATAGCTTTCAGTAAAAATATGTACTGCTACTACATGCTTACCTTGAGAGGTCCATTGGTCAATATAAGTCTTAAAATAATGATAGACAGTATTAGCCGCATCATTCGTCATTGGTGCATTATAAGGGAAAATATCTCCGTAGAATGAAGCATTATCAGCATCTTGCCCGTACGAATACTCCGCATTATTATCATAAGGAGTAGGATCGCTCAGGAAATCCCCGTATGCATTATATCCATAGTAGATTGTCGGAGCACCTAGAAAGGGACCATTTATAGACGGAAACAAAGCCTGTGCAACAAATTTATCAAGATATATCTGGTTTCTTCCCCACATTGGAGTTCCTTCCTTGTACAATACCTCGTAATTACTGATGTACGGATAGTTCGGATTTACGTTGATAGGATTAATAAAACTGGTTGAACCACACTTAAAAGTAGTAGGATCACCAGATGAGCCTTTTTCGGAACCTTTTTTAAAAGCTTGAATTTTCTCTTCAGAAAGTGTAGATTTTTCCTGATTTCCTATTTCTTCATTGGTTGAACAAGAAAATAGCAACACACTGCTTGCTAGCAGAAGTAATTTTTTCATAGTTATTAGTTTAGTTTTAGTTAAGTCCCAAAGATAGAGAAATTATTGAATTTACAAAATACCACACGGTTTTTGGATATTTCCTCAAATAAATAACAATTAATTTCTCAGATCTTCATTTGTTTTTTTTTTCTCTTTCAGAATTGATTTCCTCCTTCCTATTGTCAAATCCTTGATTCTAGCCTTTTGCCTACATAGCGGTTGACTCCGTTAACTTCTAGTTGCACCTCGGAGAACCCAGCTTCATTGTTGAGATAACGCAAGGAGGAATAACACTGATTTTTATTAACATAGATCTCTAAGTGCAAAATTCCGGGTACAAATACCTACCGAATATTTTGGTTATTTCTACTTAGTGTGATATCATTTTTAATAACGTCCTTTACTCTATTCTTTTAAACGAAACGTCGGCAGGTATTTCAAACGGAAAACTTGCCATTACAAACGGAAAGTCTTGGAGAAGACATTTTGCAGAAATGAACAATTATAAACTAATTTAAACCAATCACATCATGACAAATCCATCTTTAGATGCCTATCAACAAGTTTTCGGTATGGCAGGTCTTGCCAACCGTGCCGGAGGCTACAACGGTTTTGGTATCCAACTGCAGCAACAGCTTCAGTATGATTTATCCTATTATTTTAACAATGTTCCTCCGGTTAAAATAATGGATCAGAAAATACCTTCCATAGCTAATCCTTCAGCAGTAGCGGAATTAGGAAACTGGGATCTGGTCTGGGGCCCTGCTCTGATCGAAGAAAAAAATGAAAAGGGAGTTCCTACTGGTGTTGCAGATAATGCATTATATGTCGTTAAGTCTAATGCTGTCGCATTTCCGGGAGGTCCTACATTGCCTACCTACGTTGTGGCTATTGCTGCCACTAATCCTTCCTCTCTTTACGATTGGGAAACAGAAGATTTCTCAGTGGCAGAAGTAGTAAACTGGACCACTTATAATCCTTCCAATTTCGCTCCATCAGCTTATAATGGCACTGATCCTTATATTTCAAAAGGAACTGCTACTGGTATAAGTATCCTTCTCGGGCTTGAAAGTCCTCCATCTGCTGCTTCACCCAATACCACACTTCAACAGTTTCTTGCCAGCTTAAGTCCGGATCCGGATACAGCCATCATATTTTGTGGGCACAGTCTTGCCGGAGCATTATCTCCTACCCTCGCCCTTTACCTGAAAGAGAATAAAGATCTGGATTCTTTTGGGGTAACACTTGTATATCCTACTGCCGGACCAACGCCGGGTGAGGCTGCATTTGCCAACCTGTTCAACAGTAAATTCCCACCATTGCCTCCGGGATGGCAGCAGCAGACAGGTACTTATCAAAGCTGGAATACCATGCACTGGAATGATCTGGACGTTGTTCCTCATGCATGGCCGGTATCGGAACTGGGAAAAATAGCAACTATTTATGGTCAGGCTCCTACCTATATGACGGCAGCCTTATTAAATGCTTTACAAAAGATGGCGATTGCTGATTCTTCAAATTCAGGAGCCAGTTATACAAGAATACAGAACCAATCGCTCCCAGGTCAGCTCCAACACTCAAGCGCCTCCTCGGTGAGCATCAAGACACCTCCTGAGTCTTTGCAAGACTACATGCTTCAGTTATCAGTACAGCATGTGGGAATGTATAATGGTATTCCTGCGGAAGGATCCAATCCACAGGTAGAAGGACTTATTTTATCACAGCCATTACCAAAACCCGATGTGAAGCTGGTACCGGGAGTAACTGCTGTCACGGAATTAGAGATGATTCTAAAAATAATCGATCAGATCATCGGATGGATTTCTTCCCGTTATGTTTTGGTTGAAAAGGAAAACGTCACACAAAATGCTGGTGTGGATAAATAATTCAGATTAGTGTTAAAATGAAAACACCTGTCACAATTACTGTAACAGGTGTTTTTATATTTTTTAGAGCTTATATTGATTATAAATTAACCAAAGTACCTACATTTTCTCCGTCTACGATTTTTTCTAAATTTCCATCTTTGTTCATATCGAATACAATGATTGGCAATTTATTCTCGTGGCTCAAAGTAAAAGCAGTCATATCCATTACTTTAAGGTTTTTCTCAAATACTTCATCAAAAGATAATGAATTGTATTTTACAGCATTTGCATTCTTTTCAGGATCGCTGTCATAGATTCCGTCTACTCTTGTTCCTTTTAAGATTACATCAGCCCCGATTTCGATCGCTCTTAAGGTAGCCGCTGTATCTGTGGTAAAATAAGGATTTCCTGTTCCAGCTCCGAAGATCACTACTCTTCCTTTCTCAAGGTGTCTTACTGCTCTTCTTTTGATGAAAGGTTCAGCTACTTTATCCATTTCGATAGCCGACTGAAGTCTTGTTTTGATTCCTGCATCTTCTAATGCGCCCTGTAAAGCCATACCATTGATAACAGTAGCAAGCATTCCCATATAATCTCCCTGCACTCTGTCCATACCTTTTGCAGCTCCTGCTACCCCACGGAAGATATTTCCTCCTCCAATCACGATCGCTACTTCACAGCCTTTTTCAACTACCTTTTTGATCTCAGATGCATATTCCTGCAGTCTTTCGTTGTCAATACCGTATTGTCTGTTTCCCATTAAGGCCTCACCGCTCAGTTTCAGAAGGATTCTTTTATATTTCATCTTTTATTTTTAAGTAACTTTTTATTAGTACGGGTTTCCCCGGAATTTGATTTTGCAAATATAATCATTAATGATATTGATAAAAGAAAAATATTTAAATAGAAATAATGTAAGAAATATTTTGAAAAGTACGAAAAAGGATTATTTTTGCATTAATTATAAATTGAGTTGAAGAAAATTATCATTTTTTCATTATTTCTATCAGGAATTGTTTCTTATGCGCAAACGGGAACAAATGTCTATCCGTTCTTAAATGTACCTGTATCTGCAAGACAGGCTGCTTTGGGCGGAGATGCAATTTCGGTAAGAGATTATGATGTTTCCTTTGCTATTGCAAACCCTGCCCTTTTAAATAAAGATTCTGACAAACAGCTTTCTGTAAACGCAACGGCTTACCTTGCCGACTCGAAATACGGAACGATTGCTTATGCCAAAGACTTTGAAAATGGCCACATGGCTACCATCAATGCAAGGTATATGAGCTATGGAAGTATTCCGAGGACAGATGAAAGCGGTTTTGAAAACGGAGA
Organism: Chryseobacterium sp. AG363; assembly: GCF_003610675.1. Lineage (NCBI taxonomy): Bacteria > Pseudomonadati > Bacteroidota > Flavobacteriia > Flavobacteriales > Weeksellaceae > Chryseobacterium > Chryseobacterium sp. AG363. The sequence goes on along the minus strand of NZ_RAQF01000002.1, from coordinate 762,868 downwards.
ATTTAAAGCTTCAGATGTAGCGATTGGCGCAGGCTATGCCTACCAGTTTGAGGAAGACTGGACGATTGGTGGAGGGCTTAATTTCATTACCTCAAAAATTGACAACTATACTTCTTCCGCCATCTCAGGAACAGCGGGAATTACCTATCATAATAAAAAGAATAAAGAAGTACTATCACTTGTGATGAGAAATTTTGGTTTCCAGCTGAAATCCTTTAACGGAACAAGAGAGAATCTTCCGTTCAGGGTTGATCTGGGATATACCAAAATCATCAAGAATTTTCCTCTTGCCATCACCATTACCGCACATGATCTTCAGAAGTTTGATATTTCTTCAGAAGAAAACCTGGACGGGCAAAAAGTGGGTGCCGGCAGAAAGATCGCAGACCACTTTTCTTTGGGAGCAGAATTGTTTCCGGAAAAGAATTTCAATATCAGACTGGGATATAATGTAAAAAGAGGAAATGAACTGGCTGTTGCAGATCAAAGAAACTTCTCGGGACTTTCTGCTGGATTTGGAGTTAAAGTTTCCAGATTCCGTATTGATTATGCCCACGTGAGATATCACAACTCTTCGAACGTCAATCAGATAGGAATTTCCATGGACCTTTCCAGCCACAGAGGAGAATAATCTTCCTGGCCGGAAATTTCTTAATTATTCTGAAATTTTCTTACTTCTTCTTGATTTTCTAAAAAAAATCTTGAAATTTGCAGTATGAAAAAACCTGTAATTGCTATCGATGGGTACTCGTCTACCGGAAAAAGTTCTATCTCAAAAATCATTGCTGATCAACTGGGACTTATTCATATGGATACAGGAGCACTTTACAGAGGAGTTACCTGGTATGCTTTGCAGCATTGTCTGAACGAAAACGGTGAGATTGATCTGAATACGCTGTTCTCTTCTTTTGACCAGATTAAACTTGAATTTAAAAACAGCGACGGCACGCTTATTCTTTTCCTGAATGACACAGATATCTCTACGGAAATCCGTACCAATATCGTATCTGATAATGTGAGCCTTGTTGCCAAGCAAAAAGAGGTGAGAGATTTCCTCCTGCAGTCACAGCGCACTTTGGCAGAAAAAGGTGGCGTTATTATGGACGGACGTGACATCGGGACAGTAGTTCTGCCAAATGCAGACTATAAATTCTTTCTTACTGCCAGTATTGATGAAAGAACCAACAGAAGGTTTCTGGAACTGAAAGGACTGGGTATAGAAGCAGATAAAGAACAGGTAAAACAAAACCTGATAGAACGTGACAAGATCGATAGTGAGCGTGAAATAGCCCCATTGAAGCAGGCTGACGATGCTATTGTTATTGATAATTCGACACTCACCAAAGAAGAAACCATACAGCTTATTTTATCTCACATCAAAAAGATTTAACAATTTTTAATAGGCTTCAGGCCTCCTTTGGTATACAAATTGTAAGTTTTATTACTGTAAAAACTAATCTATTATTAATTATTAAAAAACTTAAAATGTCTAGAAAAGGAAATAATACAGCAGGTATATTGGCAGGACTTCTTGCAGGTGCTGCGGCAGGTGTAATCTTAGGAATGTTATACGCACCGGAAGAAGGTAAAGAAACCAGAAAAAAAATTAAAACGAAGGCAAATGATCTTAAAGATCAGGCAAAGAACAAATACGGTGAGGTTTCTGAAAAGGTGAAAGACCAGTACAGCAATATTTCTTCTACTTTCAAGGAAACAGCTAACAGCGTAGCACATACAGTGAAAGACGGATATGACAAATACAAAGATCAGATTGTTTCTAAAACTGCAGATTTGGCAAAAGATGTAGAAGCGGAACTGAATGATCTGAAAAAATAAGTAATTTATCTTTTTTAAGTAAATTACAGAAAGGAACTTTTGTGCGAAAGTTCCTTTTTTTGTAACTTTAAAAAAAAACAATGATAGAAACTATTAAAGAATACGCCTCCAAGAGAATAGATCTTCTGAAAATTGAAGCGACTGAAAAGTCGTCACTTTCTGCCGGGCTCATTACTTACTTTGTAGTACTGCTTGTTGCTTTTGCTTTTTTTATTATCCTTTTCAACTTTGGAATCGCTTTCCTTATCGGAAAAGCACTGGATAATTATTCCTATGGATTCTTAATTGTGGCTGCATTTTATGCGCTGGTAATGGCGTTTGTAGTTGCCTTCAAAACTAAAATTGTGAATACTGTTGCAGATCAGGTTATTAAATTTTTAAATCATTAAACTATGGGCAGAAAATACGAGAGCATAGAAGAATTAAGAAGAAAGAAAAAACTGCTTCAGGGTGAAATAAGTGATCTGGAAAATCTTCTTACCTTCAAAAATACAAAAGAAAGCTTAAGTGCATTTACCAATGGTTTAAGTGATCAGTATCTTCAGGAAAAGATTGATGAAGACGGTGATGAAAAAGTAGTTTTAAGAAAAGATGTCATTGCCAAACAGCTTACTTCAGAAGTAAAAGATCTTCTAATCAGCAAAAATACAGCTGTAGGTATTGCGAGCTCTGCTTTCAAAGGAGGAAATCTTACAGACGGGCTTGTAAAACTAGGGGTTACTGCTATCGTAGGGAACTATGCCAAAAAGAATATGAAAAGTTCCAACTGGAAGAAAAAACTGATTGGTGCAGCATTGATTTACCTTGCTCCTATTGCTCTGAAATATGTCAGAAAAAAGATGGAGGTTTATCAGAAAAATAAAAGTGTTTCAAGTATGGAGCAATTGATATAAAAATCAGATATCAGAAACCAGGCGCCGGATATTATTCAGTAATATTTTACAATAATTTTTAACCTCTGGTTTCTGATTTTCTATTTTGAAAATAACTGTCCTAAAATAATCCCGGCAGCCATTGACACATTGAGGCTTTCTGTAGACTGGGATTTTCCAAATCTTGGAATGCTGATGCTTTTTTGTACAAGTTTTTCCGTTTCCGGTCTCATTCCGTTTCCTTCATTTCCTAAAATAAGGTTTAGCTTTTCGGGTTTCTGGAAAGTATAGATATTCTCTCCTTCCATATCTGTTCCGATATTTACATTCTCTGTCTTAGAAAGATATTCCACCAGATCAGTATACACCACATTCACTCTGGTAAAAGATCCCATGGTTGCCTGAATGACTTTCGGATTGTACACATCTACGGTATCTTCACTACAGATGATCTGTTCAATACCAAACCAGTCTGCAAGACGTATAATGGTTCCCAGGTTTCCGGGATCCTGTATTCCATCCAAAACCAATTGTATATTCTTATCTTCCCATTTTTCTTCCTCGGCAAGATAACATACCGCCACGGAATCTTTTGGAGTTTTAAGAAAACTTAGTTTTTTTAATTCATTTTCAGAGATATGGGTAACAGGGATATCACTACGGTCCAATTTTTGTGGATCGGTTGACAATATTTCTTTAACTTTAAAGTTAGAATTAGAAAGTTCACAAATGATTTTATTACCTTCAACCAAAAACAAATTGTATTTTTGTCTGAACTTCTTTTTATCTAAAGATTGTAAAACTTTTATTGTATGAGCTGTAAGCATTATAAGAATTCTCCTCAAAAATATTATAAAATTATCTCATTTGCAACATTTGTTGGTCTCCTTTATGCTTGTAGTACGACAAAAAAAGTTCCTGAGGGCGAATATCTGCTTACCAAGAACAGTTTAGAGTTCGAGGATAAGAAAGTATTTTTCGATGAGGAACTTAAAGATTATATTCAGCAGAAGCCCAATAAAAAGCAGTTTCTTTTCATGCCATTAAGTCTCCTTCTGTACAATATGGCGGATCCGAAATACGACACCATACTTAATGAATATATGACCTATCCCGGTGAGATGAGAAATCAGAAGCTGAGAGATTCTTTATTCCTTAAATATAATATGAAAAGCAGTGTCGGAAAAAGTCTTCTTTTCGACCGTTTACTGCACAACTGGGGAACACCGCCGGTTATTCTTGATCAGACAAGAAGTGAAAAAAGTGCTGAATCTATCAAGAAAAGACTTACCTACAGGGGATATTGGGATGCTGATGTCAATTTTAAACATACACTGGATTCCGCTTCCAAAAAAGCATCGGTTAATTATTCCATCAAACATAATGATCCTACACGTATCAAGGATTACTTCTATAATATTCCGGATCAGGGGATCAAAGGGTATTACAACTATAATCTGAACAGAAGTCTTGTAAGATCCGGACAGATCCTTGACCAGACCGTTCTGGAAAGAGAGGTGACCAGAATTACGGATCTGATGAGAGAGTTTGGTTTCTACAGGTTCAATGCTTCCAATGATGAAGTTTATTTCGTTGCAGATTCCCTTAAAAGCAGAAAACAGGTTCCTTTAACCCTGGAAATTCATAAAGATTCCCTGGATACCCCTTATAAAATAGCCACTTTTGGAAATATTGATGTTGCCATTGTGGATGAACCCGGTGATTATCCTAAAAACACCAAAAAAGATAGCTTAAGGAGAATAAGATTCCATACGATGAATGATAAATATAAACTTTCATCGGTGTGGAGAGCTATTATTCCGGACAGTAAAAAGGTTTTTGACCAAACGAAACTGGACGTAACCAAGAGAAATCTTTTATCGATGAATAACTTTAGCATCGTTAAAGCAAGAGACTCTCTGAGACAAGGCGGAATGACCTCTCCAAACGACAGTATTGTTGATGTTTTATATGTACTGAAACCACTTCCGAAATACGAACTTAAAGTGGGAACAGATATTAACTATTCTCAGGTTTTAAACCTGGGGATCTCTCCTTCTGTGGACCTTACCACCCGAAATGTTTTTAGAGGAGCGGAAAACCTTTCTACCAGTCTTTCAGGAACATTTGGTTCTATCAGAAGTACAAAAGATATCAGTAAAAGAGTTGCAGCCTACGAAATATCGGCTCAGGCATCCCTGAACTTCCCAAGACTGCTGCTTCCTTTTAATTATTATAAATTCATTCCAAAACGATACACGCCTACATCATCTATTTTGCTGGGGGCATCCATACAGAACAACATCGGTTTGGGAAGGTTGATTTTCAATACGGGACTGAACTATCAGGCAAGTGTTAATGATCAGGTGTATCACAAGCTTACTTTATTCAATACTCAGGTCAGTCTGACAAAAAATAAAGATGCGTACTATGACTACTTTGTGAATGACGGAAGGGTAAAAGATGAAGTATTCGGAAATTATTTTATGTTTAACCCGGAAACTGCGCAGACCGGACAAGATTATAAAGATGGAAAACTCAGTGTAGATGAAGTTTCCAAAATGATTATTGAGAACGATGCTTACCGTGGAAGCCTTAATCAGCAGGGAAGAGATCTTTTAACAGCCTTTACCGGAACATTGGTGAACAAAGACAGACAAACTCAGGATGTCCTTATTTCTTCCATGATCTACAATTTTGTCTATAGTGAAATTGGAAAGAAAGAATATCCAAATGCCTTTTATTTTAACGGAAAAGTGGAGCTTGCGGGAAATATATTAAGTATATTCAATAAAAAAGATAACGGCGGAGGTATTGTTACCGGCCCGCAAGGAACTATTTTCGGACTGCCTTACGCACAGTTTGTAAAATTTGATATTGATACAAGAAAATATTTCAAATTTAACGGAAACCAGACATTGGTGCTGCGCCAGTTTATCGGAGTTGGAATACCTTACGGAAACTCTCAGGATATGCCCATCATCAAGTCTTATTTCAACGGAGGTTCCAACGATATCAGAGCCTGGGTAGCCTTTGGAGGATTAGGTCCTGCAGATTCCCAGGTGGATGAAAGAGTTCGTACCTATATGACAGACAATCTAAAACTTACCACTAATATTGAATATCGAATTCCTTTCAATAAAACTTATGAAGGCGCTTTATTTACCGATATCGGAAATACATGGAGTCTTCGTAACTATAACGATGGATATGGAGATGAATTTAAGTTCGGTAAGTTCTGGAAACAGGTGGGTATCGGAAGTGGATTCGGATTAAGATTAAATATTGCTTATGTAACGGCGAGAATTGACCTTGCGTATAAGATCTATGACCCGAATAAACCTGAAGGCGACCGATGGAGATTCAAATTCATCCAGCCTTTCAAACCAACAGTTAATATCGCGTTCGGATATCCTTTCTAATCCGGAGAAACGCCTAAAATAAAATAGACTACAGCAATCACACGGGCGAGGATTTCCCTCGTCTGGTTTCTGTAGAAACTCTCGGGTTTTGTGACATCCTGCGCATCAAATCCCAAAGCATTCATATCATTATTTCTTGCAAAAAACAATGCTCTCAGGTTGTGATATCCCTGAGATACAATGATGACATTCTTCTTCTTATAAACATCCTTACAACGAAGAATACTTTTATAGGTATTAAAACCTTTAGGATCTTCCACAATAATATCTTCAGGCACACCTTCCTGATTGATCAGATAGTTTTTCATTGCTCCCGGTTCGTTATAACCTTTGCTTTTTTCCCCGCTTACTATAATTTTCTTGATTTTCCCATGATGGTAAAGAAGGGCTGTGGCATCCATTCTTTTGGTGAAATAAGGATTGGATTTTCCGGATCTCATTTTTGGAGATGTTCCCAGAACCAAAGCAATTTCACGAGGTGGAATTTTTGAGATTTTGGTATAAGTTCTCCCATTGGTAAGCCCGAAAACCCACACATTACAGAAGCATATCATCAGAACTCCCAATTCCAGTGATATAAACCCAAGGTTAAATATGTTCCTAATAACTCTCAACTAAGATCAAAGTTAAGCTTTATTTTTTTACTTTTCACAATAGACATACAGGCTAAAATATGTCCCTGCTCTTCCTCTTTTTCGGTAAGATACTCATTTTCTAATAGTTCCACTTCCCCTTCATCTAAAGAACATTCACAACTTCCGCAGATTCCGGATTTGCAGGAATAAGGGACAGGAAACTTTTTCATCAGAAGCTGCTGAAGGATTTTATCCTTGTTATCAGGAAGCTGGGTCGTATATTTTTTCCCTAGCATGGTAAATTCGACCTCAATATTTTCAATCAGAGGAAATTCTTTTTCTACAGGATAAATATCATCATTAAATTCTTCAAAAAGTTCAAAATGAATATTCTTTTTCGGAATTCCGTGATGATAACATGCATTGGCCAATGTCTTGATCATTTCTCCTTTTCCGCATATCAATACTTCATCCACGGCATCCCAAATGGTGGATTCTTCATCTGTATCATCCAAATGAAGGATCTGATTGATGATCAAATGTAACTTCTTCTCATCCAGTCTGCCATAGAAAAACTGATCTGCTGTTTTCTCCTGAGAAAAGAAATAAAATATCTGAAGCCTGTCACCATATGTTCTGGCAAGGTTGTCCAACTGTTCGCGATAGACTAAATCTTCTGAACTTTTATTTCCAAAAAATAAAAACAACCGCGTTCTGGGTTCATTGTGAAGAATATTTTTGAAATGACTTAAAATAGGGGTAATTCCAATGCCTGCTGCAAAAGCAACAATAGTTCTGAATTCACTGGGTTTGGATACAATGGTAAATCTCCCGGAAGGTTCACTTACCCAAAGTTCATCACCAGCATTATAATTTTGAAATAACTGCGAAGTAGCTCCTTCAGAGGAATTCACCTTTATCCCCAGACATATTTTCTCTTCATAAGGAGCTGAAGTCATTGAATAATCATTAATAACTTCTTTCCCATGTGATTGAAATCTTATACTGACGAACTGCCCGGCTTCAAACCTGAAATTTTCTTTTAAATTCTCAGGAATATCAAACTCCAGAGAAAAAGTATTTTTGGTCAGCTCTTCCTTTTTCGCTATTTTTAACGGATGAAACTGTATCAGTTTCCCCTTATAGATTTGTTGTTCCATAACTTCAATTCAAAAATAGATAAAAAATAATTTATGAAGAAGATAATTTTATCCACGTTACTTCTTACTGCACTGTACAGCTGTAAAAAAGAAGGTCAGAAAACTGAAGACACAGCTGGCGCAGACCCTGTTTCTGTATCTCAAACTACAGAACTTGAAGGAAGTACAGCTATCCCCCAAGAACTTTCCCCTGACAATGTAAGCCAGCATTTGGCAAAAAATAATGATACTTTATATGTAACCAATTTTTTTGCAACCTGGTGCGGCCCATGTATCAGAGAAATTCCAAGTTTTAAAAGTAAAATGGAGGAATTGAAAGGCAAACCTGTAAAATTCACTTTCGTGAACCTTGATGATAAGGCAGATTGGGCTGGTGCTGTTAAAAATTTTGCTGCAGAAAATAAATTGGGAGGCAGCATTATCCTACTGGATGGACAAAAATTAGATCCAAACTTCTTTCACAACAACTTCAAACAATGGGACGGAGGTTCTATTCCCTTTACTTTCATGAGAAAAGGTGATAAAACCGACGAATATCTGGGAATGATGACGGAAGATGTTTTGAATTCTAAAATCGATTCTTTCCTAAAATAAATAGACTGAACTCTTTCTGAATCATGTCAAAAAGATTTAAAATCCTGTGTTTATTATTCGTGATTGTCATTATTGCAAGCGCAATTATTAATCTGAACACAGGATTTTTAAGTTTAAGCTTCCAGGACTTCTTTCAGGATTCTGCGCACAGCCAGATTGCTGAAATCCGTATCAACCGTGTCCTAGTAATGATGCTGGCTGGGATTTCCATTCCTACTTCTGGTTTCCTGATGCAGGAATATTTTCAAAATCCACTGGCAGGACCTGATATATTGGGGATAACATCAGTCGCCAGTTTATCAGTTGCTTTTTATATTTTCTTTTCCCATACTATTTCCCTTCCTGAATTTTTACAGAATAGTTTTCTCAGCTTATCAGCTATTGGAGGCAGCTTACTGTTGATGTTGGTACTCCTCTCTATGTCCAATAGATTTCAGGACAAATCATATCTTATTATTTTTGGGTTTTTGGTATCTGCTTTTGCCGGAGCTATTGTTTCTCTGCTTCAGTTTTATGCAGAAAATCAAAGTCTTAAAAACTATATTTTATGGTCTTTCGGAGCGAATAATATGGTAACGAGGAATCAGATCTATGTACTTTCCGTTCTGGTTTTAATCGGAATGTTGATCTGCTTCAGAGCGATAAAACCACTTATTGGAAATTCTCTGGGTAATTCCTATGCACAAAGTTTAGGGGTCAATCTGAAACAGCTGAAACTCTTAATCATAGTAGCATCTTCTCTCCTATCTGCTTCTGTTACTGCATTTTTAGGACCTATTCTGTTTATTGGAATCATTGTGCCACACTTTTGCAGACTTGTTTATAATCCATCCAGATTATGGCAGCAATGGATTCTTAATATGTTTCTGGGAATGCTGATTATGTTATTTTTCTCTGTCATTGCCGAAAAAACACAGATTCCTCTGAATGTAATAAGCTCTGTATTCGGGATTCCTGTGATTCTGATGATGCTGTTGAAACAGAATAAAGTGTGATTTTTTTGTTGGATAAACGCAAAGGCGCAAAAAACTTTTAAAAATTTTATATTTTTAAGACGCAAAGATTTTATCTCCGATAAAATTGAGCACCTCATATTCTAAACAAAAAATTTCTCCAATACCTTGCTGAAAATCTTCGATTTTCTCGCGCCTTAAAATATTACATAAAAATATTAGAAACCTTTGCGTCTTCGCGTTTACCCAACAGACTTCCTAATAAACTTAATAGTATAGTTTTGAATGTTGATAAGTATATACTTACATCTATTATACTTATCTAACAATTCATATATTTAAGCTCAACTATGCTAGGAATAGATTCTCGATATGTTTCTGGGAATGCTTATCATGTTATTTTTCTCTGTCATTGCCGAAAAAAGTCAGATTCCTCTGAATGTAATAAGTTCTGTATTCGGGATTCCTGTCATTCTGTTGATGCTGTTGAAGCAGAATAAGAGGTAACTTTTTTGTTGGATAAGCGCAAAGACGCAATAAAAATGAGTTTGACATTGTTTTAAGGCGCAAAGATTTTATCTCCGATAAAATTGAACACCTCATATTCTAACCAAAAAATATCCCCAATACCTTGCTGAAAATCTTTGATTTTCTTGGGCCTTACAATATTACATAAAAATATTGGAAACCATTGCGTCTTCGCGTTTATCCAACATTTCGCAACAATAGGCATACTATGTTCCAAAATCATTAGTAACAGTCTTTGTAATTATTAAGCAACTATTCATATATTTAAGTCCAGCAAAACACCACAAATGACAGAAAATGAATTATCAAAAGTAGTTTTTGAAACAGGTTTAAAGATTCACAGAAAACTTGGAGCAGGATTATTTGAGCATGTGTACGAAGAATGCATGTTCTATGAGTTAACAAAAGCAGGATTTTTAGTAGAAAAGCAAAAGCTACTTCCAATCATTTATGAAGATTTGAAAATAGAGAACGCTTTCAGACTCGATATGATTATTGAAAACAAAGTAATTCTGGAAATAAAAACAGTTGAGTATATATCACCTACTCATAAAGCGCAGCTTTTAACTTACTTAAAAATGACAAACTGTAAATTGGGACTATTACTTAACTTTCAATCTGATGTCTTCAAAAACGGAGTAACAAGAATTGTGAACAACTTATAAGATAAACATGATAAAAATTTGACAAAGTCAAATTCCTTGCGCCTTAAAACATTATTTTTGTAAAAAACTTCGCGTCTTCGCGTAAAACGAACAAAAAACATGCACCTACAGATCAAACAGGCAAATATCGGATACAATACCACATTAATCTCCAATGCCAATGCAGATTTAAGGCTTGGTGATGTATGCCTGTTGATTGGTAATAACGGTGTAGGAAAAACAACATTAATCAAATCTATCCTGCATCAACTCCCTTTACTGAATGGGGAAATTTCTATTAATGGAAAAAATGTAAAAAATCTTTCGGTAAAAGAGATTGCGGAGAATATTGCCATTGTCTTTTCAAAGTCAGTTATTCCACAGCATTATACCGTTGAAGATCTTATTTCTCTGGGAAAGTATATCTACTACCCTTTTTATTTTGAACTTAAAAAAGAGGATCGTGAAGAGGTTGGCCATATTATTGAAGAACTGCAACTTAATCAGTACCGATATACTCTTTTGAAAAACCTATCAGATGGAAATCTTCAGAAAGCGTTTATTGGCCGTGCTATTACCCAAAATTCGCCTATTATCATTCTGGATGAGCCTACTACCCATTTGGATGAAAAAAATAAAATCATCATTCTAAAAACCCTGAGAAAGCTGGCTAAAGAACAGAACAAGCTTATCCTTTTTTCTTCCCATGACTGGCGACTGGCCAAAGAATTCGCAGACAAAATATGGTATGTAAAGGAAAATAATTTGTATTCTGGAATTGTTGAGGACATTTTGATTCAGCATAATGAACTTACGAATGCTTCCTTATTTCAAATCAATGAGACCTTTATTCCGCCGGTGATCTCTGCACCACAATTTCACAAGGAAATGCTGTATTCTCTGCTTCAAAAAAACTTCCAAAAAGACCTGTCTGACCTGAATTTCGAATTTCAGAACCCATTTTGGGTAATTGCTAAGGATTCCTCCACCTATCAATGTGAATCTTTTGAAGAAATCATCATTTTAGTCTCAAACATTCATTAATACTTGATTTTCTTTGATTTATCCACATACTATGCATGCATAGTATTATGCTAATCATACAATTTAATCCATTTATTTACAGTCTATTAACAAAATTTAACGTTAATAAATATTATGCATGCATAATATTTATTAAATTTGGGTAAAACCATTGGCGCAAAAATGATGGATCATAATAAGGAAAAAATAGAAAACGTAGATTTAATTTTAAAGCAGACCTGGCTGGCTGTTTCTAAAATGTACACAGAATTAGCCCAGGAACATGATTCCACAGCGGTACAGGCACTCACACTTTTAAAAATAGATCCTAAAGAAGGAACTCGAAGTACCAATCTTGGACCGAAGATGGCTATTGAACCCACTTCATTAACGAGAATCATCAAACTTCTTGAAGATAACGGATACATCTATAAGGAGAAGACCACCACTGATAAAAGAGAGGTGATCATCAAACTTACAGATAAAGGATTAAACTCCAGAAATATGTCTAAGGAAGTCGTTGTGAATTTCAACAAGAAGGTGATGGAAAAAATTTCTCCGGAAAAACTGGAGGCTTTCAAAGATGTGATGGGTGAAATCATGAAAATAGCCAACGAATTATTAAATAACAGAAAATAAATTATGATGAAGCCTTCGGGTTCATATCATCTTATACAAATAAAAATTTACATATGAAAAGAAGAATCAAACATGTAACGGTTCTTGGTTCAGGAATTATGGGAAGCGGAATCGCTGCTCACTTCGCCAACATCGGCGTTGAAGTATCACTTTTGGATATTGTTCCTTTTGAACTTACTGAAGCTGAACAGAAAAAAGGCTTGACCAAAGATGACAAAGCAGTAAGAAACAGAATTGCTTCCGAAAACTTTGAAAAACTTAAAAAAGCAAGTCCTGCACTTCTTTATTCACCAAAGTTTGCAGACAGAATCAAAATCGGAAATTTCGATGATGATTTGCCGAAAATAAAAAATACCGACTGGATCATTGAAGTAGTCGTTGAAAGACTTGATATCAAGAAGTCTGTGTACGAAAAAATTGAACAGTTCAGAAAACCGGGAACATTAATTTCTTCCAATACATCCGGTATTCCTATTCATCTCCTTACAGAAGGGAGAAGCGAGGATTTCAAGAAGTACTTTGCCGGAACACACTTCTTCAACCCGGTAAGATATCTTCCCCTTTTAGAGATTATCCCAACCAACGATACAGCTCCTGAAATCATCGATTTCTATATGAATTACGGAGCGAAATTCCTGGGTAAGACGACTGTCTTAGCCAAAGATACACCAGCTTTCATCGCCAACAGAATTGGGGTGTTTTCTATGATGGATCTTCTTCACAATGTACAGAAATTAGGACTTACCGTTTCTGATGTTGATAAATTAACAGGTCCCGTAATCGGACGTCCAAAATCTGCTACATTCAGAACAGCTGACGTTGTAGGTCTTGATACTTTGGTAATGGTAGCCAACGGAGTTCGTCAAAGCGGTGCTGAAGCGAATGACTTCAATGATGTATTTGCCCTTCCTCCTTATATCCAGAAGATGATGGATAATAAATGGCTAGGTTCAAAAACAGAACAAGGTTTCTATAAAAAAGTGAAAAATGCAGAAGGAAAATCTGAAATTCACGGATTAAACCTTGATACTTTGGAGTATGAACTTCAAGGAAAATCATCCTTCCCTACTCTGGAATTAACAAAATCTATAGATAAACCGATTGACAGATTTAAAGTATTAATTGGTGGTAAAGATAAAGCTGGTGAATTGTACAGAAAGTCTTTAGGAGCATTATTTGCTTACGTTTCGCATAAAGTACCTGAAATCTCTGACGAGGTCTATAAAATTGACGATGCGATGAGAGCCGGTTTCGGATGGGAAAACGGTCCATTTGAAATCTGGGATGCCGTAGGTGTTCAGAAAGGTATTGAACTGGCAAAAGATGCAGGATACGAAGTTTCTGACTGGGTGAAAAATGTAGAAACTTTCTATAAAGTTAATGACGAGGGTCAAAGCATTTACGTTGATAAAAATTCAGGAGAATACAACAAGATCCCTGGTCAGGATGCATTCATCATCTTAGATAATATCAGAAAAAATAAAACGCTTTGGAGCAATTCAGGGGCTGCTATCCAAGATTTGGGAGACGGAATTATCAACTTTGAGATCCGTTCAAAAATGAACTCTCTTGGAGGTGAAGTTCTTGACGGATTAAACAGAGCGATTGATTTGGCAGAAAAAGAATATGATGGATTGGTTGTAGGAAATCAGGGAGCTAACTTCTCTGTAGGAGCCAACCTTGCGATGATTCTTATGATGGCTATTGAGCAGGATTGGGATGATTTGAATATGGCAATTGCTTACTTCCAGAAATCAATGATGAGAGTACGCTACTCTTCTATTCCTGTAGTAGTTGCTCCTCACGGAATGACCTTAGGTGGAGGATGCGAAATGACCATGCATGCAGACCGAGTGGTTGCAGCGGCAGAAACGTATATAGGACTTGTAGAAACCGGAGTTGGAGTCATTCCTGGTGGTGGTGGTACTAAAGAATTGACTTTAAGAACTTCCAGAGAATTCCACAATGATGATGTTAAAAATAACAGACTTCGTGATGCTTTCATGAACATCGCTATGGGTAAAGTAGCTACTTCTGCTTACGAAGCTTACGATATGGGAATCCTTGAAAAAGGAAAAGACATCGTTTCCGTAAGCAAAAACAGACAGATTGCTGAAGCGAAAAAAGTAGCGAAACTATTAGCAGAGCAAGGCTATACCCAGCCCATCGAACAGAAAGTAAAAGTTTTGGGTAAAGACGCATTAGGAATGTTCTACGTAGGAACTGACCAGATGTTAACCGGAAACTTTATTTCTGCACACGATAAGAAAATTGCTGATAAACTAGCCAACGTGATGGTAGGTGGAAATCTATCAGAGCCAACAGTTGTAACGGAACAGTATCTATTGAACCTTGAAAGGGAAACTTTCCTTCAGCTTTGTGGAGAAAGAAAAACTCTGGAGAGAATCCAGTACATGTTACAGAACGGAAAACCATTAAGAAACTAATACTTTCAAAAATAATTAACAAACACTTTGTCATTCCGAAGGGATCCAAACATTGAATAGATGCTTCCAGCATGACAAACAGTATGGTTAATTTTTATAACAATTAATTAATAAAACAATGTCAAAGACAGCATACATAGTAAAAGGTTTCAGAACTGCCGTTGGAAAAGCTCCAAAAGGAAGTTTAAGATTTACAAGACCTGATGTCATGGCGGCTACCGTTATTGAAAAATTAATGGCTGAGCTACCACAATTAGATAAAAACAGAATTGATGACCTTATCGTAGGAAACGCAATGCCGGAAGCTGAACAAGGGCTTAATGTGGCGCGTCTGATCTCTTTGATGGGGTTAAATACCGATAAAGTTCCGGGAGTAACCGTGAACAGATATTGTGCATCAGGAAGTGAGGCAATTGCTATTGCTTCTGCGAAAATTCAGGCTGGTATGGCAGATTGTATCATCGCGGGTGGTACAGAATCTATGTCATATATTCCTATGGGAGGTTATAAGCCGGTTCCTGAAACGGATATCGCAAAAACAAACCCTGATTATTACTGGGGAATGGGTTACACAGCGGAAGAAGTTGCAAAACAATATAATATTACAAGAGAAGAACAGGATCAGTTTGCTTTTGAATCTCATATGAAGGCTTTAAAAGCTAATCAGGAAGGTAAATTTGCCAACCAGATTGTTCCGATTCCTGTAGAATATAATTTCCTGGACGAAAATCAGAAACTGCAGACTAAAAAGTTTGATTTCTCTGTAGATGAAGGGCCTAGAGCTGATACTTCTTTAGCTGGATTAGCAAAACTAAGACCTGTATTTGCCAACGGAGGAAGCGTAACTGCCGGAAACTCTTCTCAAATGAGTGACGGAGCCGCTTTCGTAATGGTAATGAGTGAGGAAATGGTAAAAGAATTAGGACTGGAGCCTGAGGCAAGATTAGTGGCTTATGCTGCAGCCGGATTAGAACCAAGAATCATGGGAATGGGGCCAATTTATGCTATTCCAAAAGCATTGAAACAGGCTGGTTTAGAATTAAAAGATATCGATTTGATCGAGCTTAACGAAGCTTTCGCCTCTCAATCTGTTGCTATTAAAAAAGAATTAGGTTTAAATCCTGATATCTTAAACGTAAACGGAGGAGCAATCGCCCTTGGACACCCGCTTGGATGTACAGGAACAAAACTGACAGTACAACTTCTTGACGAAATGAGAAGAAGAGGCAACAAGTACGGAATGGTTTCTATGTGTGTAGGAACCGGTCAAGGAGCAGCTTCTATTTTTGAACTTCTTTAATAGACGGATAGATAATAGACTTAAAGACACCAAAAATGAATGAATGATTTTTTAAGAGGCACAATTTTAAAAAGCTTAAAATTTGGCAAATGAGTATGGAATTATCAAGATTAACTTTAGATCTTACAGATACTTTTCCGATTTATGAAAAGTATGGTTTGAAAAATCAAATGGACAGATGTGCAATTTCAATTCCATCAAATATAGCTGAAGGTTCAAGCAGGACAAATCAGTCTTTTAGTCATTTTTTGGATATTTCTTTAGGTTCTTCATTTGAATTGCAAACATAAATATTGTTAGCAAATCATAGAAAATATTTATCTGATGAAAAAACTGAAATCTTTGAAATTAAGATTGAAGAATTTCAAAAAGCAACAATGGTATTTCAGAATACTTTAAACAGGGACTAAGAAAACAAAAGACTAGGAGATAAGGGACCGAAAGAAAATAGACAGTATAAAAGTCTATCATCTATCCGTCTATTATCTGAATGTCTCAAAAAATTTAAAAAACAAAATAATATATGGCTACATTAAAAGGCGGGGAATTCCTGATCAAACAGATTCCTGCAAATGAAATTTTCAGTATTGAAGAACTGAATGAAGAACAAAAGATGCTTCGTGATTCTGCGAAGGAATTTATAGATAGAGAAGTAGTTCCTCAAAGAGAACGTTTTGAGAAGAAAGATTACGCATTTACTGAAGAGACCATGCGTAAACTGGGAGAAATGGGGATGTTGGGAATCGCTGTTCCTGAAGAATACGGAGGTCTTGGAATGGGCTTTGTGACTACAATGCTTGCCTGTGATTATCTATCAGGAACTACAGGTTCATTGGCTACAGCTTATGGTGCACACACCGGAATTGGAACCCTGCCAATCGTTCTTTACGGAACTGAAGAGCAGAAGAAAAAATACCTTCCGGATTTAGCAACGGGAACAAAATTCGGAGCTTACTGTTTGACAGAGCCAGATGCTGGTTCTGATGCCAATTCAGGAAAAACAAAAGCAAAACTTTCCGAAGACGGAAAACATTATATCATCAACGGTCAGAAAATGTGGATCTCCAATGCAGGATTTGCAGATACATTTACATTATTTGCTAAAATTGATGATGATAAAAATATCACAGGATTTGTCATCAACAGATCGGAACTTGAAAACCCTGAAAGCTTAACTTTCGGAGAAGAAGAACATAAATTAGGTATCCGTGCTTCTTCTACCCGTCAGGTCTTCTGCAATGATATGAAAATTCCTGTGGAAAATCTTTTAGGAGAAAGAAACAATGGTTTCAAGATCGCTTTGAATGCATTGAACGTAGGCCGTATCAAATTGGCTGCAGCATGTCTTGATGCACAGAGAAGAATTTTAAACCACTCTATCCAGTACTCTAACGAAAGAAAACAGTTTGGTGTTTCAATCGCTACTTTCGGAGCGATCAGAAAGAAAATTGCTGAAATGGCAACCGGAGTTTTCGTAAGTGAAGCAGGTTCTTACAGAGCAGCTAAAAACGTTCAGGATAAAATTGACGAATTAGTAGCAGGTGGATTAAGCCATCAGGAAGCAGAACTGAAAGGTGTTGAAGAATTCGCGGTAGAATGCTCAATCCTTAAAGTATTCGTTTCTGACCTTGCCCAGCACACAGCAGACGAAGGAATCCAGGTGTACGGAGGGATGGGATTCTCTGAAGACACTCCTATGGAAGCGGCTTGGAGAGATTCAAGAATTTCAAGAATCTATGAAGGTACCAACGAAATCAACAGATTATTAGCCGTAGGAATGCTTATTAAAAGAGCGATGAAAGGTGAATTGGATCTTTTATCACCTGCTATGGCCATCAGCAAAGAATTGATGGGTATCCCTTCATTTGAAGTTCCTGATTATTCAGAATTCATGAGCGAAGAAAAAGCAATTATCGCAAACCTTAAGAAAGTATTCCTAATGGTTTCCGGAGCAGCTCTTCAGAAATATATGATGGATATTGAAAAACAACAGCATTTATTATTGAATGCATCTGAAATCCTTAACCAGATCTACATGGCAGAATCTGCAGTACTAAGAGCAGAGAAACACTTCTCTCCTGAATCTGTAGAAGCAGCTATGGCTCAGTTAAATCTTTACAAAGCTGTTGAGAAAATCATCACTGCAGCTAAAGAAGGAATTGTTTCTTTTGCTGAAGGAGATGAGCAGAGAATGATGCTTTCTGGATTAAGAAGATTCACTAAATATACCAACCATCCGAATGTAGTAGCGCTTACTGAAAAAGTAGCCGCTCACTATATCGAGAAAGGATCTTATTAATCTTTAATAACATAAATTTGATTCAGCGTCCCAATTTTGGGGCGCTTTTTTGATCTTTATCAGTTATGACATCCATTGAAATTAATGGTATTTAGCAAGGTTATTCAAAAAAAATTATTATTTTTATTTTAAAATAACTAACACATGAAAATTTTATTATTTCCAATACTCCTTATTTCCGTTACTTTTTCAGCACAAAAAAAAGATAATTTACTTCCTGTTCCCAAGATGGATACCACAAAAATTGTTGCTAAAGGGAAATTCCCGGGATATTTTGCTCTGAAACCCGATCAACCTCAAAAAGAACTTTACAAAATATTAACGGTTAAGCCCAATGATACAATTCTTTATCTGGCTTTAAAAGAATCTTCAAAGGATTATTCACAATATAAAATTCTAAATTCGATTACTCCAGATAAGCTTCAGGTCAATCGGAAAAAAATACTACCATCCAAATAACATAACACAAACTAAAAACTATTACCATGGGAAAATTTATTATCTCTAAAAGAACAAACGGAGACTTTCAGTTCAACCTCAAAGCTGGAAACGGGCAGGTTATTTTAACCAGCCAGGGATACAGTACCAAACCTTCCTGTGAAAGCGGAATCGGATCCGTAAAACTCAATGCACAGGAAGACGCAAAATTTGAAAGAAATACAGCCAATGACGGCAGATGTTATTTTAATCTAAAAGCCGGAAACGGACAGATCATCGGAACCAGCCAGATGTATGAATCTGACAATGGTATGGAAAACGGAATAGAATCTGTAAAAAACAATGCTCCTCATGCTCATATAGAGGACGAAACAGACTTTTAAAATCATATAAAATATTCTTCATAAAATGTCTTATTTTTTTAAGGCATTTTTTATTTTTGTACTCTATTTTTCATTAGAAATGACAAAAGAAGAATTACTGAATAAAGCAATCAAAATCGCCGATAAGGCTCATAAAGGACAAACCGATAAATACCATGCTCCCTACATTGCCCACGTAATGCGGGTGATGAACTATTGTAAAACACTGGATGAAAAAATCGTTGGAGTACTTCACGATGTTGTAGAAGACCATCCACAGGAGTTTAGTCTGGACTATTTAAGGTCGGAAGGATTTCCTGAATATATTATTTTTGCCATCAGCTGCCTTACAAAGCTTGATCCGGAAGAAGATTATGATGAATTCATCAAAAGAACAGAAAGATCTCTGCTATCTGTTGCTGTAAAGCTCAATGACCTTCGAGACAATATGGATCTCAGAAGAGTCAACAGAGAGCTTACCCCTAAAGATATCAAAAGGTTCAATAAATATCTGAAAGCCTATCGTTATCTGATAGAGAAATACTAAATAAAAAAAAACACACATGACTAATAACCTACCCAAAATTTCATCAGCTTATCAATCTAAGCTGGTTTCTGCTATTGTATCCATTTCAGTTTTTTTCCTGATCTATCTGATACTTATACTCGCCTCACTCCTTATGATATTCTTATTAGGATATGGAGCAATAAAACTGTTAAGCATTTCTCTCAATTACTTTACCGTTTTTGGTGCAGCAGGATTATTAAGTGTTGGAATTTTTGTTTTTATTTTCCTTGTAAAATTTATTTTTAGAAAAAACCATTACAGTACGCGTCATTTGCTGGAGGTTAACAGATCCCATCAGCCTCAGCTTTTTGCTATTATTGATGAAATTGTGGCTGAAACAGGAGTGAAAGCTCCTCAAAAAGTTTTTCTTTCTCCGGACGTAAACGCCAGTGTAAGCTATAATTCTATTTTCTGGAGCATGTTTTTGCCGGTAAAGAAAAATCTGACAATTGGAGTTGGGTTGATCAATACTACAAGTGTAGGAGAATTGCGGACAATTCTGGCTCACGAATTTGGACATTTCTCTCAAAAAAGCATGAAAGTCGGCGGTTATGTAAGCCAGGCAGAAAAAATTATTTTTGAAACCGTTTACAATAACAAAGACTACGAAAACTTTATCATGGAATTTTCCGGAGGAAATGCTATTTTTAAAATTTTTGGTTTGATTTCAGTTAGTTTTATTAATGCATTTCAGTCCGTGCTTAAAGGCATGTCCAGTTTTCTTTTCAAAAATCATGCTTCTCTGCAAAGAGAAATGGAATATCATGCAGATGCTATTTCAACCTATATAACCAATCCTGATGAGCAGACATCATCTTTATTAAGACTGGAATTAAGTGATGTTGCTTTTATTAGTTCTTTTAATTTTTATATTGAAAATAAACAGAAATATCTTCCAAAAGATCTGTACAAGAATCAGATTTCTTTAATGAAAATCCTATCCGAAAGGAATAACCACCCTTATATCAACGGACTTCCAAAAATAGATGCTGAAGATCTTACCCGCTATAATAAATCAAAAATAGAAATTGAAGATCAGTGGACTTCACATCCGGATATTTTAAAAAGAATTGAAAGGATTAAAACAAACAAAACAAGAAATACAGCTGCAGACCACAGATATGCAAAGGAAATTATCAGCGGATTTGATAAAATTTGTGAAATTATGACTTCAAAATACCTGACATTACGCACGGTAAAAAATGTAGGTGAAGTAATAGAGGATGAAGCGTTCGTCAGGCTGTATCTCGATTATAATATCTATCAGACCTTCAGTTCAGATTTTAACGGATATTACGAAAGGCATAACCCTGTTATAGAAAACATTGAATCTGTTATTTCTGATATTCCAGCTCATCAGGGCGAAGATCTTTTCAATGACAGAAAGGTATCTTTAGTTTACGAAAAATCAGGGATAGAAGGTGATATACAGATTTTGCATTATCTGGTTTCCCATCCTAAAGAAATAAAAACATTCAGATTTGACGGCACTTTATACAAAGCAAAAGATGCTGCAGGCCTCATCCCTCAACTGGAAAATGAACTGGCGAGAGTAAAAGAAGAACTTTTGGAAAATGACAAAGCTATTTTTCAGCATTACTATCATATCTCCAATGAAAACCTGAAAAAAGACCTTCTTAACAAATACAAAAAGTTTGCGTTAATCGATAAGGAATTCGATGATTTTCAAAAAGGCCTTAATGACTTTACACCCTATCTTCAGTTTATGGCTGTTACCTTACCTTTTGAAGAAATACGTAAACACAGGGCCAAACTATTGAAAGCAGAAGAACCTTTTAAACTGATAACCAAGCAACTGATTGAAAACTCGGCTTACCAGGATGCTTTAAAAGCTGAAGATAAAAACCTCTTACAGGAATTTGTAAACTCTGAATATATTTATTTCAACAAAGATAAATACCTTGAACATGAAGTAAATGCCATATCGTCAGTAATTGAAAAATATCAGACATTACTGAATGATCATTATCTTAATTCTAAACTCGAGCTGCTAAACTTTCAGGCAGATTTAAATAAGAATTAATCCGCACCCGGGAAATCGTAACTCTTCGTGTGATGATCTGTTCCATCGATATTGATATTTAAAGCAAGGTAAACGAAATGTAAATTTTTGTTTCCTTTTGCTTCAAATTCACGCTGCCACAGATATCCGCTCACTATTCCGAAATAATCATCGATCTGATAGCCGAAACCGCCATAGACTCTGTTTCTGGCGAAAGTAGGCTTCATCGGAGAGACAAAGAAAACCTCGTCATAAGCATTAGCGAAAACAGTTCCTTTCTTAATGGTTTTAGCGTTCAAAGGAACACTAACGTTCAGACGGTATCTGTAACGCATTCTCTGGGAAGTCTGATCTGTTTTTGGCTCGTAAAACCAGCTCTTTTCAGCACGGAAACGGTTTTCAAACTTTACGATACCTTTCTTGATATCAATAACGTCCTGAAGCCATACCCTGAACTCCTCTCTGCTCAGGCTATGTTCTTTATAGTTAACATATCTTCCCAGTCCTACAAAAGGTTTGTGGTTTTTGGTAAGATTATACCCTAGCCCCCCTTTTATTTCATAATAATCAGGGTAGGTATAATCTTCGTTACCACGCATCTGCCCTTCAGCATAAAGGAAAAATTTCGGATGAAACTTATAGGTCAGAGTCACTGCATTGAAGCTGGAAATGTGTTCCTGTGCTTTAAAAAAAGATATTCCAAGTAATAAACCTAAGCCTATAAGACGTTTCATAAAAAATTTTTGCAAATGTATATTTTTTAACAATTTGTTAATATTAACTTTCATTAATATTAAATTAACACCTACTTAATATTAATTGTATAAGAAAACCCAATATGGAACCACCTTTGCGGCATTCCCACCCCAAATGCTTCAGTATATTTTGTGTTGGTCAAATTGTTAATCAACACATACACTGAATAATCTTTCTTAGCAAAACTCAGCTTCTCATCTACAAGATTATAGGTTCCCAGATTGACTCTTTCGTTGTAACGGTAAACAAGCTCATTGGTAAAGTTTTTCAGGAATTTCACCTCTAACTTGGACACAAACTGATGCTTCAGATTGTCCAGAATATATCTTGAAATCACACCAGCTTTTTCTTCATATTTACTATCAATATAAGTATATCCTACTGTATATTTTAACCAGTCTGTCGGTCTGTGGCTCCACTCGGCTTCGACTCCTTTTGTTTTGATATCTCCTACATTCTGGGCATACCATACTTTATCACTAAGGTCTTTTTTTACCCAGTCAATAGAGTTGCTGGAATTCCTAAGAAATCCACTTATTTTTGCTAAAATTCTGTTATTTTGATATTGATAACCTATCTCTGATGACAAAGCATTTTCAGGCTGTAAATCCGGATTTCCCTGTTCTGTTTTACTCACATAATAAAGTTCGGTAAAAGTGGGTACACGGTGTACTTTTGCGATATTTCCGTAGATTTTAGAATTAGTATTAAAGTTATAGCCTACGTCAAGCCCCGGATAAAAGAAATTTCCTTCTTTAGAATAATTAGCCCATGAAATTCCCGGACTGATGTTCAGTTTTTTATCCAGTAATGAAAAATGATGTTCAAAGAAAACCTGAGATACAAAACGGTTTCGGTCACCCAAATTACTGCTTATTAAAAATTCTTTTCTCAGTTCAACACCAATTCCGGTTATTCCCAACCCCCACTGATAGCTGGAATTCACTTCTCCACCTACGTTATTTCCGATGTGCATATTTCGGTAAAAATCCGGATTCCATCTGTCATAAAGATACATATCCTGCCCTCTTCTCCAATACACATTAGAGTTAAGCTTCAGCTTTCCAAAAGTCTGCTGATGAGCTACACTTACAATAGAGGCCTGTGTTTCCTCATACTGTTTGGTAGCAGCACTGGAAGCATAAAAACCATTGGCTCCGAATTTCTTTTCCGAAAACCCGGCCTGTACTCTTACATCTCCGTTTTTGATATTCAGCTTTCCCTGATAAAATACATTTCTGATCTCATAATCCGTATTGAACATATACCCTTCTGATGAAGCTGAATTCGCCTGCAGGGAGTTCGTGAATTTTTCATTTCCGATCTGCGCGTTAAATCCCAGACCATAGCTGCCGTAATCTCCACCCTCTGCACTGATTTTTACTTTTTTCCCTGGGGTAGTTTTGGTAACGATATTGATAACACCGGCATAAGCATTCTGCCCGAAACGTCTTGCAGCCGGACCTTTTATGATTTCTATCTTTTCTACCTCATCCAGATCTACCGGAATATTCATATTATTATGTCCGGTCTGGGAATCATTCATCCTGATTCCGTTCAACAACAGAAGAACCTGCTCAAAAGAACTACCACGAAAACCGATATCGCTCTGCACACCATTAGCTCCTCTCCTTCTGATATCCATTCCTGGCACCTGTTGAAGGATTTCGTCTATACTTTTAGCCGGAGAATTTACAATGTCTTCTCTGGTGATAACACTGATGTTCTGATTGGCACTTTTATAAGGTGTAGAGATAAATTTTCCCTGAAATTCGATGCTTTCAATATCTGTTGTCTTTTCCTGTGCATTTACCCAAAGTAAAGATCCCAGAAAAAAAGCACTTCCTATCTTTTTGATCATAATCGTTTCCGTAGTTTTTTAACAGAGTCCAAAAGTAAGAGAGTTCACCAAGACAGGCAAATGATAGTTGTCATAAAAAAAGATGCAACGTAATGCTGCATCTGTGTGAGGGAGTAATTCTATCTTTTTCTCATTAAATGTGTAACTAGATCTCTGAATAATTTTCTCATTTCTATATTACATATTTACGGCTACAATTTTAAATAATTTTACAACATAAAACAATAGTTAAACAAAAAAACACAATATATTTTTAAAAATTATATAAAACACTGTAAAATAAACCGTAAAACAACATTAAGTCCACAAAAAATATTCATTTTTATCATTCATCAACAGATTTATTTCCTTTTTCGCCTTCTTATTTCATGTTGATAATAACAATTTTTAACAATAAGATAAGCGTAAATTTTTCGCTAAAATTTCGTAATTTTGTGGGTCTTAATTTTACGATGAAAGCATTCTTTTTCAACGGTAATTCTATCGGCAATCTAAAAAATTACAGCTGCAGAATATCAGATGAATTTGGGAATACCGGCAAAAGTTCAATTGATGACAGCCTGGGAAAATTCTAAGGCAAAACACCATTATACTGAAAGTTTTAATGCTTTACAGTTACTTTTATGAATAAACAAAATATGGCTAACACAACAGAAATAGACATAAAGAAACAGATTTTCGTTAAGAATGCACATCTTAACAATCTGAAACATATAGACGTCCTGATTCCGAAAAATAAACTTATTGTTATTACAGGTGTTTCAGGAAGTGGAAAATCCTCTTTGGCCTTTGATACTATTTATGCAGAAGGACAGAGAAGATATGTAGAAAGTTTAAGCTCATATGCCCGTCAGTTTTTGGGAAAATTAGAAAAACCAAAAGTGGACGATATCAAAGGACTTGCACCTTCTATTGCCATCCAGCAGAAAGTAATTTCTTCCAATCCGCGTTCTACTGTGGGAACTTCTACAGAGATTTACGATTATATGAAGCTCTTGTTTGCAAGGATCGGGAAAACCTTTTCACCGGTTTCGGGAGAAGAAGTGAAGAAAGATTCGGTTTCTGATGTAGTCGACTTCATCAAGGCTTCAAAAAAAGATACTTCCTTTCTATTAACTGCTCCTTTGGAATATGATGTTGACAATTTCAAAGAAACCTTAAATATTTTAAAACTGGCAGGTTTCACAAGGCTTGAAATCAATGGAAATGTTGCAGGAATTGAAGACCTTGAAAGTTTTGGTTTTACTCCTGAAAAAGGAATGACTATTAATCTTGTCATCGACCGTTTCTCATACGAAGAAGACGAAAGTTTTTTACAGAGACTTGCAGACTCTATACAAATGGCGTTCTATGAGGGACGCGGATATTGTTCACTAAAGAACATCGATACAGAAAAAGTAAAAGAATTTTCCAATAAATTTGAGTTGGACGGCATGGAGTTCCTTGAACCCAACGTTCATTTTTTCAGCTTTAATAACCCATACGGAGCATGTCCGGCGTGTGAAGGATACGGAAAAGTAATCGGAATTGATGAGGATCTTGTAGTTCCTAATAAAACATTATCCATCTACGAAGATGCCGTTGTCTGCTGGAGAGGAGAAACGATGAGCGAATGGAAAAAAGATTTCATCAAAAAAGCAGGTGATTTCCCTATCCACAAACCTTATCATCAATTAACAAAAGAACAGAAAAACTTCCTTTGGAAAGGTGACGGAAGGAGCAGTTTCCCTTGCATCAATAATTTCTTCAAGATGCTTGAAGAAAACCTTTATAAAATCCAGTACAGAGTAATGCTTTCCCGTTACAGAGGAAAAACCCTTTGCCCGACATGTGAAGGGTTGAGACTTCGTGAAGAAACAAGCTGGGTAAAAGTAGACGGACACAATATTCAATCGATGATTGAGCTTCCTTTGGATGAGCTGGCTCCTGTCATTAATGGATTGAAGCTTTCTGATCATGACAAAGAAGTAGCCAAAAGACTGATCTATGAAATCACCACCCGCCTGGAATTTTTATTAAAGGTAGGATTAGGATATTTAACCTTAAACAGAACGTCCAATACCCTTTCAGGAGGAGAAAGCCAGAGAATTAACTTAGCAACCAGTTTAGGAAGTTCTCTGGTCGGTTCTATTTACATATTGGATGAACCTTCTATCGGACTGCACTCTAAAGACACCGAAAACCTGATCGAAGTATTGAAAAATCTTCGTGACCTTGGAAATACCGTTATTGTAGTAGAACACGACGAGGATGTGATGAGAGCGGCAGACTATATTATTGATATTGGTCCGGAAGCAGGTTATCTTGGTGGCGAACTGGTATTTGCCGGTGATTATAAAGATTTGAAAAAAGCCAATACCCTTACTTCAGAATATCTTACGGGAAGACTTGAAATTGAAGTTCCGAAAAAAAGAAGAAAAGGAAAAGAATGGATTCATATTAAAGGTGCGCGTCAGAATAACCTTAAAAATATAGATGTAGACGTTCCTTTGGAAAGTCTCGTAGTCATTTCCGGAGTTTCAGGAAGTGGAAAGTCTACTTTGATGAAAGAGATCCTTACCAATGACATCCAGATCCAACTTGGAATGGGTGGTAAAAAAGGAGACTATGATTCTGTAGAATTCCCGAAAAAACTGATCAAAAATATTGAATTGATTGATCAGAACCCGATTGGAAAATCATCCCGTTCAAACCCTGTCACCTATCTAAAGGCTTACGATGATATCCGTGATCTTTTTGCCAAGCAGAAAGTGGCCAAAATGATGGGTTACAAGCCTAAGCATTTCTCTTTCAACGTGGATGGAGGTAGATGTGATGAATGTAAAGGAGAAGGAGTAATCAATGTGTCTATGCAGTTTATGGCAGACATCGAGCTTGAATGCGAAGTTTGTAAAGGAACCCGATTCAAAAATGAAATCCTTGAAGTAAGATTTGATGAAAAAAACATCTCTGATATTCTTCATATGACCGTAGATCAAGCATTAGAATTCTTTAAAGATAATAATGAAGAAAAGATTGTAACAAAGCTGAGACCTTTGCAGGAAGTAGGATTAGGCTACCTGCAGCTGGGACAAAGCTCTTCTACCCTTTCAGGTGGTGAGGCACAGCGTGTGAAACTGGCTTCTTTTCTTGTAAAAGGAGTAACCACAGATAAAACATTATTCATCTTTGACGAACCTTCTACAGGGCTTCACTTCCATGATATTCAGAAATTACTGAAGTCATTACAGGCTTTGATTGATCTTGGACATTCAGTGATTGTTATTGAGCATCAGCCTGATATCATCAAATGTGCCGATTATATTATCGATATCGGTCCGGAAGCCGGAAAACATGGTGGCGAAGTTGTATTTGCAGGAACACCTGAAGATCTGACTAAAAATAAAAAGTCCTATACGGCAAAATACATCAAAGAAAAATTGGAACAATAAATACAATCGGCTGTTTTAAAAACAGCCGATTGTTATTTAGATTCTTTATCTTTATTCAACTTATTAACCCATTACAAAATTATTCTTTATGCCTTGGAATCCCGAATTATACGATCAATACAAAGATGTACGTTACAAACCCTTTTATGATTTAGCAGCATTAATTAAGCCTGAAAATAATATAAAAGCTATTGATTTAGGCTGTGGAACCGGAGAACAAACCTCTATTCTAACGGAAAAACTCACAGGTTCTACATTCTTAGGAATTGATTCATCAGCAGAAATGCTTGAAAAATCAAAGAAATTTGAAAACGATCATTTACATTTTAAGCTTCAGAGCATTGAAGAAGCAGCACTGTCTGATCAGAAATGGGATCTTGTCTTCAGTAATGCCGCTTTACAGTGGGCTGATGATCACAAAACTTTATTTCCTAAAATCATTGGATTACTTTCAGAGAATGGACAGTTAGCCATACAAATGCCCGTCCAGAAAGAAAATATTCTGAACCAGATTCTAACGGAAATGGCAGATGAGGAGCCTTATGCATCCCAGTTAAATCATTTTAACCGCGATTCTCCGGTGCTTTCAATGGATGATTATGCCCAGATATTATTTGA
Source organism: Chryseobacterium sp. AG363 (assembly GCF_003610675.1). NCBI lineage: Bacteria > Pseudomonadati > Bacteroidota > Flavobacteriia > Flavobacteriales > Weeksellaceae > Chryseobacterium > Chryseobacterium sp. AG363. Next base: position 734,519 of record NZ_RAQF01000002.1, on the reverse strand, counting down.
TAACGGAATTCAGGAGATTGAAATATTTCAGAAAGTATATCCCATCATTGCGAATGATCACGAGGCTTTATACACCTTTATTTCAGGAACAGCATTATTACCTTATGTAGAACGTCTGGAAGGAAAACAGAAAGAACAATTCATCTCCGAATTTAAATCTCGTATCGCCAAAAGGTTTACAAAATATCCGGCTATCTATGCATTCAAGCGCATCCTGATGTATGGCCGTAAGAAATAGAAAATCTTGATCCCATAAAAGAAAGCTGCCACAAAAGCCAAATTATTTGGCTTTTGTGGCAGCTTCTTCTTTATAGATTCTTTACTATTTTATATTATACAAGAACGGACTTTCCCTGATATACTCAGAATTTTCAATATGAGAAGCTAAAAAATCAGCAAGATCTACAGCACTGATACTTTCTCCTTTGCAGTCTGTAAGGCTTATTTCCGTTGGAAAACGGTCCTCTGTAAGATGAATCAGAGGTAGTCTTACCAAGGTCCAATCCAGGTTGCTCTCCAGAAGAAGTTCATATTCTTTTTGTTTATCAGTTGTAGTCTCAGGGTAATTCTGATACATCCAGTCTGTCGCCATCTTTACCTTTTCATTTTTATGATCGGACGGTGTATTTACACTCAAGCCTGTAGTTACAATATAGCGACCGATTCCATGATGACTCATTGCAGAAATGATATTTTTTGTAGCATCACTAAAAATAGACTTCTCTCCTTTTGGCTGCCCTAAAGTACTCATGACAAGATCAGTTCCTAGAATCAATTCATCGATCGCTGTTGTATCCCTTGCATCTCCTTTTACCACTTCAATTAATGGATTTTGAAGGGTGAAATTCTTGGGATGCCTTAATAAAAGTTTAAGATGATATCCTTTCTCAAGAAGGTTTTGTACCAGATATTGTCCGGATTTTCCGGTTCCGCCGATGATGGCAATTTTATGGATTTTCATAATGATTTTTTTTAATATTAAATATCAATAATCAGCAGCTGATTCACCGCTAATGACCATTAGTATTATAAAAGATGAATTGTCTTTTCTTTAGATAAGAATAATAGGTATATAGGGTTCAGAAAATTGAACCTAAGATGTTCAGGCTTAAAAGTAACACCTGACTCATAGTAATATGTATTACGAGATTTTAATGAATTAAAGTTACTTATTTTCCTTATTAAAAAAATCAAAAAATTATGATTTTGACAACATATATTAAAAGAGAAAGTTTTTAACTTTGATAATAAGCTTACTACCAGCACATTCCACCAAAAACATCTACACTAATAAAATATAATAATATGGAACCCTTTACAGTAAACATCCCTGAATCGGTGATCACCGATCTTAAAAATCGCCTGCAAAATACCCGCTGGCCCGGAGAACCTGAAGGCTCAGGCTGGAACTACGGAACCAACGAAACTTACCTAAAAGAACTTACCCATTACTGGATCAATGATTATAACTGGAGAATGCGCGAACAGCAATTGAATCAGCATCCTCAGTATATCGTATTGATAGACGGAGTTCGAATTCATTTTCAATACATAAGGGGAAAAGGTCCTAACCCAAAACCATTGATTCTTACTCATGGCTGGCCGGATAGCTATTACCGTTTTCATAAAATTATCCCATTGCTTACAGAAGGCGAAAAGAGTTTTGATCTGGTTATCCCTTCCATTCCGGGATTTGGTTTTTCTGATAAAACAGCAGTCAGCAGCGAAAGAGTCGCTGATCTTTGGAAAAAATTAATGACAGAAGTACTTGGCTACAAAAAATTTTATGCTGCAGGAGGAGATATCGGCATGGGCGTAGTAAAAGCACTGACTTCAAAATACCCTGAAGTCCTGGAAGCTGTTCATCTTACCGATGTGGGATACCCTACCGGTCAGGAAGATTTCACCACACTGAGTAAAGAAGAACAGGAATTCGCGCAGTTTGTTCAGCAGTGGTGGTACAGCGAAGGAGCTTATGCCATGGTACAGTCTACCAAACCTCAATCTCTGGCCTATGGTCTCAATGATTCTCCTGTCGGATTGGCAGCCTGGATCATTAGCTTTACCAATGCAGGAGCTTCTCCGGAGCTGATTGAAGCAGCATTTGGGGGTAGAGACGAATTACTGACTAATATTATGATTTATTGGGTCACACAAACCATAGGATCTTCGGCCAGAATGTACAAAGAAGATGCAGCGGCTTTATGGAGCGGAACACAGGTTCATCAAAAAAGCAGCGTTCCTGCAGGAGTACTTGTATTTCCACGCGAAGCCCAGTTTCCAAAAGAATGGGCAGAACGTTTTGTGAATGTCACCAGCTTTAAAAAGATGAATGAAGGTGGCCATTTTGCCGCCCTAGAATTACCTCATCTATTTGCAGATGAGCTAAGGTCATTCTTTTATTCTGTATAATGAAATAGTTTTTCATGAAGAAATATTATATGACTATTGATGGAAATATGAATAAAAAAGTGACATATGAAGAGGAAAGAATACTTAATGATTTTGCTTAAAATATCTTTCTGAACAGTAATTTCAAAAAGCTCCACAAGTTATCCACAAAAAAATGTGGATAACTTGTGAATTTTAACATTTAATTCATATTTCGTATTAAAATAATTGCTACATTTACTATGTAATAAACATCGAAGTGGAAACTTTATTTGCTTTTCTTACTACTCTTGAAATTGCAATTAAATTTGAAATAAAAATTTAAGCACAGCATTGTCGGCTGTGCTTTTTATTGTTGTCTAATTAAAAAAATGAGATGTATTTATCTACTGGATCTACCCCTAAAGGGTAGATTCTTTTATCCATATATCCTTTCAAATAAAGATTTTTAGAGTTTTTGAATCCCAGAACATCTATTTATTCCAAACTGTATTAAAGAGCCGGTCAGAAAACCTATCATCAATGCAAAATTCATTTTAATCAGATTGCTCTTTATAATGTTATAATCTCCTCATATTTTTCCCCGTACGGTATAACATTTGTATTTTACAGTTTAATTATCAACAATATGGACGAAACGAAAATAGAATCTTTAGACCTGATTAATGATAAGTATTTAATAGATGAATATTTTAAACTTAAGGTGAATAAGGAATTAAATATTGACATTGATCTTAGCTCTGAATATATCACTGCACATAATATAGTTTCAAAAAAATTAATTCTTGTGCAGACATTTTCTCATACCATTATGGAAAACCCGCAGCTCTATCTTTTATTACGCTCTTTAATTCATAACGTCAACAGTTATCACGTAACAAAAAGTCAAATGATTTCTGCTCTGAATAATATATAAAAAAATCTCTCAAAATTTGAGAGATTTTTTATTTGGAAAATCGAAAGATTTACACCTGCTCTTTTATGTGCTTTGCCACCATTTCTTCAAGATCATCCAGATTAAAAGGTTTTGAAACATAATCATCTGCCTTTGCTTCGGAAGCTAAAGCAGCAATATCATTGTTTGCCGTAACATAAATGACAGGAATGTGATTGAATTCTTCACTGTTTTTCAGAAGTTTTGTGGCTTCCACTCCTCCAATTTTCGGAATCCAGTTATCCATCAGAATAACATCGGGATGATATTCGGCCACTTTCTCCAGAATATCATGTGAAGTTTCTGAGATTCTGACCTCGTAGCCATTCTCTTCAAATATGATGGTAATCACTTCCAAAATAGCAGCGTCATCATCAAAAATTAAAATTTTCTTTTTGCTCATATTATTTAGGTTATTCTATTACAACTGATTGATATAATCTGCCAGATTATCCGGTTTGATAATTTGGTCATAATCTATTTCTTCTACGGCATGTTTGGGCATATATTCCACTTCTGCCGTTTCAGGATCCTGGATCCATACCTGTCCGTTATTTTTTTTAATATAACAAAGCCCTTCTACTCCATCAGCATTGGCTCCAGACAGAAGAACTCCAATCATATTCTCTCCATAAATTTCTGCTGCAGACCTGAAGGTAACATCTATTGAAGGACGGGAATAATTCATTTTTTCTGAGCTGTCCAATGACATATTTTTCTTATTCTCAAACAGCAAATGATAATCTGCCGGAACAATATAAATCGCATTATTGTCTATTTCAGTTTTATCTTCTACTTCTATCACCGGTATTTTCGTGAACTGCTGCAATAAGGTTCTCAGAATGTCTCCGGATTGGGCTTTACGGTGAACCACCACTACGATTGGGATTTTCAGAATATCATTCAGGTTTTTGATCATTTCAATAATGACCTGTAAACTGCCTGCTGATCCTCCTATAACAATTAATTCAATGTTTTTCTGTGATTCCATAGCATTGGTTATTAATGATGATCAAGCTTTTTCCAGATTTTCTGGTCTTCAATCTGATGGTAATTCTTTTCAATAGTGGAAAACCTGAGTGTTTCTTTTGCTCCCAAAGCCAGAAAACCTAAATTTTCCAGACTATTATCGAAAAGTTTAAAAACTCTTTCCTGCAGTTCTCTATCAAAATAGATCAGAACATTTCTGCATATAATCAGCTGAAAGCTATTGAAAGAACTGTCTGAAACCAGGTTGTGCGTAGATAAAATAAGTTTTTCCTGTAAGCTTTTATCAAATTTTACACTATCATAATTGGCCGTATAGTAATCTGAAAAATCACGTTTTCCTCCTGAAAGCATATAATTTTCAGAATATAATTTCATCTGATATAACGGGAAAACACCGGCTCTGGCTGTTTCAAGAACTGCGGGATTTAAATCTGTACCATAAATCAGGGATTTATCATACAACCCTGCCTCTTTCAATAAAATAGCAATAGAATAGGCTTCTTCTCCCGTAGAGCAACCCGCAATCCAGATCCTAATCAGCGGATAAGTGCCTAATTGGGGCAGAACTTTCTCACGTAATGCTTTGAAAAAAGAAGGATCCCGAAACATTTCTGTAACATTTACTGTAACTTCTTCTACAAAACGTTTTAGATATTCCACATCATTCATAAGGGTATACCTAAGTTCCGCGAAGCTGGTAAACCTATCCAAAAGACATATCCTGTTTACCCTTCTTTTAAACGAAGCCCTGCTATAACCTGAAAAGTCATAGCCATACATCTCATAGACATCGTTGATCAGATATTCTATTTCTCCATCTTTTACGATACTTGGTTCCAGCATCTATGAAAGTTTTTCTATTGCCATTAGTAAAAGGTCTACATCAATAGGCTTTGAAACATAATCATCAGCGCCTACCTCAATACATTTCTCACGGTCTTCAGGCATAGCCTGTGCGGTTACTGCAATAACTGGTATATCTTTAATTTCAGGCGTATTTCTTATGATTCTTACGGCTTCATATCCGTCTATTCCCGGCATCATCATATCCATAAGCACCATTGAAAAATCAGGATCAGCTTTTAGCATATCTAAAGCTTGCTGAGCCATCGTACTGGTTTCTACTGCATATCCGCGGGCCTTAAGGGTGAGTTTCAATGCGAATATATTACGTGGATCATCATCCACAATTAAAATTTTCTTTTTCATCAGAATTTTATCTGTTTAACTTTCATACAACCAAACGCGAAGCAGCGATAACAGCTGATCAATATCTACTGGTTTTGAGATATAATCCGAAGCACCTGCTGTAATGCATTTCTCACGGTCTCCAATCATTGATTTTGCGGTTACCGCTATAATAGGCAGTTTTTTAAATGCCGGCATTTTTCTGATCTGCTTTATGGTTTCATAACCATCCATTTCCGGCATCATCATATCCATTAAGATCACGTCTATATCAGAATTGTGGTGAATTTGCTCCAGAGCATGCTTTCCGTCCATGGCTACAATAACCTCTACTTTATATTTTTCCAGTGCTTTGGTTAAAGAAAAAATATTGCGGACATCATCATCGGTAATCAGAACCTTTTTACCACTCAGAACCTCTGTTAGGGATCCCAGCATTCTGCCTGCAGTACTTTCTGCGGAATTATTTTTTTCTTCCACCAGATGCAGGAACAATCCTACTTCATCCAAAATCCTTTGGTACGAATGCGCTGTTTTTACAACAATTGAATCTGCGTATTGCTTTATTTTAAGCTCTTCTTCTTTAGATAAATGGTGTTCTGTAAAGATGATAATGGGAAGGTTTTCCAGTCCTTCATGGCTTTTGATAGATTCTATGACGTGATAATCATTTCCTTTTGCGCTCGCAATATCCAGAATAACGCAGTCTACAAGATCAGAAGTCAGTGCTTTTACGCTATCTTCTACCGTATGTTCTACAGATAAAGAGATATTAAAATTGCTCAGGAAATAAGACAATGCACTGGCATGTTTGGCATTTTCTTCAACAATCAGCACTTTTTGAGATCCTTTTTTTAAGGCTTCTTCAATCTTTCTGAAAACGTCAGTCATTTTATCCAGTGCTACCGGTTTGTTAATAAAGTCAACGGCACCTTTCATCAGACTTTCTTTTTTAAGATGAAGAACAGACATCATATGAACCGGAATATGTTTGATATAAGGATCAGATTTCAGTTCATCCATGACCTCCCAGCCATCTTTCACAGGAAGCTGAACGTCCAGTAAAATAGCATGCGGATGGTACTTCTGAGCCGCTGAAAGAGCATAATCTCCTCTTACCACAACCACTCCTTTATAGCTCTGCAGATGGGCATATTTCAATAAAGCTTTTGCAAAATTGATATCATCTTCAATAATCAGAATGACTTTATCTCCTTCCTGAATATTTTCTCTGTCGTCTGCTACATCTTCAGGAATTTCAAGGGTATTTACCGGAATTACTTTTGGTTCTCCTTCATCAAGAATATTCTGAATTTCTTCCACATCTTCACGAATTACCTCTACAAGATCCTGATCTGTCTCAGAATGTATAATCTCTGTCACCGCGTGTGCAGGAATAATAAAGCTGAATTCACTTCCTTTATCTATCTCACTTTTCAAAACTAATTCACCTCCAAGAAGTCTTGCTATTTCACGGCTTATGGACAGACCTAAACCTGTTCCTCCGAACTTTCTTTTGGTAGATCCATCAGCCTGCTGGAATGCTTCAAAGATAATTTTTTGCTTATCTTCTGCTATTCCAACGCCTGTATCTTTCACTGAGAATATGATAAAATCAGGTTTTTCAGAATGTTTCTTGATGTGTAAACCGATGCTTCCTTTTGTGGTAAATTTTAGGGCATTCGACAATAAATTTCTCAATACCTGGTCAATTCTCAGACGGTCACTTTCGATCACTTTCTGTACATTTGCATCGATTTCGATATTAAACGGGAGTGCTTTCTCCTGAAATACAGGATTGAAAAGACTCTTAAGGTCTTTTACCACTTCTTCAAGGTTTACGTCCTGATATTCAAGCGTCATTTTACCAGATTCTATTTTGGCAAGATCCAGAATTTCATCAATAAGGGTTAATAAGCTTGTGCCTGAACTATGAATTACTTTGGCAGATTCCATTTGATCTTCGTTAAGATTTTCGTCAGGATTTTCCGTCATTAATCGGGATAAAAGAAGAATAGAATTCAGCGGAGTACGCAATTCATGAGACATGTTGGCTAAAAACTCAGATTTGTATTTAGTACTTAATGCCAGCTCTTCTACTTTTTTCTGAATTTCATTATTACGTTCAGCAATTAAATGATTTTTTTCTTCCAGCAATCTGGAGCGCTCTTCCAGTTCTGCATTAGCCTGCATCAGCTCTTCCTGCTGTACTTTAAGCTCTTCTTCAGATGCCTGAAGCTTCTGGGTTTGTGCTTCCAGCTCCGTATTCAGATTTTCAAGCTCAGAGTGCTGAACCTGTAATTCCTCAGATTGAGCCTGCGTTTCTTCCAATAATTGCTGCTCTTTTTCTCTGCTTTTTGCAGCACTCAGGGCGATTCCTATATTGGTACAGCATTCTTCAAAATAGTGTATTCTGTCTTCCTCAAAATTAGAAGTAGAACCAAGCTCTAATACTCCTATTATATGGCCGTCTGCAAATAGCGGCAGCAATATAATTCCGTAAATTTTAATCGTACTGCTGGCAAAAGTAACCACAAAATCTTCTTCATGAAGGTTATTATAAACCTGTGTCTTAGCATTAACAAAAGCCTGTCCCACCATTCCTTCTCCGGGTTCAAAAGCTTTTTTCATATTGGATTCCAGTCCAAATGCTTTATTAAGTTTTAAAATTCCTTCATCATATAAATACACAGAACCATTAATACATTTTCCGTATTCAATCAACTGCATTAAAGATTTATTGGAAACTTCCTGTACAGTCTTATTCCCTACCAGGGATTCATTCAGTAGCGCAAGCCCTTTCTGACGCCAGTCGCTCTTATTAATCTTATCAAAAGAGGTTTTGAGAGACTCCGTCATGTGATTAAGAGATTCTACCAGATCTCCAAGATCATCCTGAGCATTATCCACCGCTTTTTCACTGTAATCCCCATTCGCTACTCTGTTGGCAATTCTTTGAATAGCACTTACACGGCGCGTCATTTCTTCATCTTTTGCCTTAAGCATTTTCTCAAGCTTATCTCTTCGGATAAGATCTGCGCGCATTTTTATATAGAAAAATACAGTGACAACCACTGCAGCAACGGCGGAAAAAAGGATAAAAAGGACAGTTGTACCGGACGAACGGTTGAGATCATTATTTTTAATTTCAACCTGGTTTTCTTCATATTGTACAAAATCATTGACAATTTTCCGGCACTGATCCATATAGATTTTACCCTCAGTAATTTCCTGTTGCGTCATGATAATGCCTCTTCGTCTGTTCTCAACCAAATGTTTCAGGTTCTGCATTACCTGATCAACTGCTGCTTTTAAGCCTGCAAGTCTTTGAATTTGATTCTGATCATCGATATCCAAAGATTCAGCGCGTACCAAAGCTTTAGGATATTCTCTTAATCCCCGTTTATAAGGTTCAAGAAAATCTTCCCTTCCGGTAAGCTGATACCCTCTGTTTCCTGTTTCTGCATCCAGTAAAGCAACGAGAACGTCTTTCACCGCTGTTACAGAACGTCTGCTTTTGGAAAGATTTTCACGGTGGTTCATCTGATTTTGGATACTCCAATAAGAAGCCAACGAGCTGGCTATTAAAATCAAAAGTGAAAGACCTACTCCGAACTGAAGATTTCTTATTATTTTTTTCGGCATTAAAATTAGTTTAGTGGTAATGTGAAATAAAAAGTAGAGCCTTCATCTACTATACTGGAAACCCCAACACTTCCATGGTGCTGTTTGATGATCTCGGAACAGATAAACAATCCGATTCCCATTCCCTGAAATTGCAGTGAAGATTCTTCTACACGGTAGAATTTTTTGAAAACCGCATCCTGTTTAAAATCAGGAATACCAATTCCAAAGTCAGTTACGTTCACTCTTACTTCTTCAGCTTCTTCATCTACAAAAGTGGTGACAATCACCTGATTATTATCTGGTGAATATTTTATAGCATTGGTCAGAAAGTTGATGAGCACCTGTTCTATACGGATTTCGTCTAAAGGAATTAAAATATCCGGTTTTGTTCCGTGACGCTCAATTTTCACTTCACGCTGATCATGAGTTTGTATGATTGTTTCAATGGCATTATTGATCAAATTTTCCAGATTAACGGGTTTTTTATTAATTTTCAGCTTGCCATTTTCTATTTTAGAAACATCCAGCAGATCAGTGATCAAGGTATTCAGCTTTTCAATCTGTCCCTGAACTTTCGCTACAAATCCTGCTTCAGAGCTTTCTTTATCGAGTTTTAATTTTCTTTCCAACAACTGAACATAGGCTTTAATACTCGTTAAAGGAGTCTTTAGCTCATGGCTGGCGATGCTTAAAAATTCATCTTTTTCTTTTTCAACTTTCTTCTGATCATCAATATCGGTAAAAGTTCCCACCCAGTTTTTAATACGGCCTTCATCATATACCGGCGTTACTCTAAGCAAATGATAACGGTAATTACCAGAAACCACATTTTTAATTCTGACCTCCAGCTCAAGAGCTTTTCCTTTTTTTCTGCATCTCTCAAATTCTTCTGTTATATCAGGATCATCCGGATATATTTCAGGAAAATTCTGTTCAGAATCTGAATATTCATACCATTTACCGTTCACGAAATCCACAGTTCCGGCTTCATTAAGGGTAAATGCAATTTGTGGAAGTGACTCCAGCATTAAGTGAAAATGGTCAATCTGAGACTTCATTGTCACTTGTGATTCACGTCTTCCTTTAACCTCCAGCTCAAGATTCTGCTGGGCCTTCTTCATTGCTATATTCTGCTCCTGAAGATTATAGAATGTTTTTACTTTCAGTAAAAGAATTTCAGGATCTACTGGTTTCGTGACATAGTCTTTAGCACCGGAAGCATAGCCTTTCGTTATAAATTTCTTATCTGTATTAACAGCAGATAAAAATATAATGGGAACTTCTTTTGTTTTACTGTAATCTGCCAATGTTTCTGCTACTTCAAAACCGTCCATATCAGGCATCTGAACATCCAGAATAATGAGGGCATAGTCGTTTTTAAGGGCTTTAGCAAGCGCCTCTTCACCGGAATTGGCTGTTTCCACCTGAAAATCTTTGGACTCTAGTAATTTTTGCAGTGAATAAAGATTACTTTGATTGTCATCAACAATTAAAATCATAGAAGTTAAAATCAATAATTAGTTACAGATATTTAAACCTCAAAAATACTTACAATATTTCAAAACGTAGCAATTTTTAAAGTATTATGAATAACTAATTCATACCACATTTTATGCTTTAAATAGGAATAAAATGAGATTAAGGGAGCTCATCCCATCTAAAAAAAAGTTCTATCATTTCAGAGAAAACCAGATTATAAAACTCCTAAAACCTACTTGAGCATTTGTTGTTAATGTTTTTCTCTTGAATCAACATCTTGATCATTACGCTACTAAGGCAAATAATTTGTAATTTTATAATCTTAGCCAGGCCTCATAGTTCAATGGATAGAATAGAAGTTTCCTAAACTTTAGATCCAGGTTCGATCCCTGGTGAGGCTACAAAACGTGAACTCTTTGCTGAAGCATCTAAGAAAACTGAATGCTCTTGATGATAAATCGTCTAATTTGACAATTAAATTTTGAATAATTACAAGATAATAACAATCTTAAAAGAGGCTATCTCTTCTAAGATTTAAGACAGCCTCTTCTGCTTTATAAATTGTATAAAATCTTTCTTGTAAAAGTATTTCTAAATAAAAAATAACTTAGTAGGAGAAATCGAGCACCATTTTTTTATAAATTCTAAACTCTAATATATTTTTTGAGCACCTCAAGAAGATCTGCCTTTCTTACAGGTTTGGGAAGGAAATCATTCATTCCGGCTTCAATGCACTTTTCTTTTTCGCCCAGCACATTTCCGGCTGTAACGCCTATGATAGGTATGTGTTCATATCCCGGCAGCATTCTGATATTTTGTGTTGCCTCAATACCGCTCATTATTGGCATCTGTACATCCATCAGGATAATGGAAAACTGCTTTTTCCTGCATTCCTCCAGAGCCTGCAGCCCATTGACTGCTTCCGTTAGATGTATACTGGGAGCAAGAGATTTCATCATTCTATTATTCAGGACCATATTCACAACATTATCATCAACCAAAAGCACATCTAATTCCGGGGCAAATAAATGGGAAACTTTTTCAGACTGGTCCTTCCCGGTTTCCACTGTATAACTTCGATCTACTTTTTTTAAGGTTTTGTATAGTTCATGTGATTTGATAGGCTTCAACAATAAATGTGCATTTTGTATTTTCCTAACCGAGGTAAATATGCTCAATTCTTCTGAAGAAGAAGAAAGTATTATAAATGGGGAAGTCTCTTTTCGCTGGTTGAACAGCCCTGTCATTTTATCAATCGTTTCCAATCCGGACATAAGAGGCATATGATAATCCATCAGGATCACATCGAACCGCTCACCTTTCAACAAGATCTCTAATGCTTCCATCCCATTAGAAGCCAGGGTAGATTTGATATTCTTATAGCTAAGCATGTGCTCAAGAATGATCCTGTTGGTTTCATTATCATCAACCACCAGGGCCGTTTTGATTGTTATTTCATCCTCCTCTCTCAATTGAGAGATCTCGTAAGGAATCTCAATGTCAAAGAAAAATACAGAACCGCTTTCCTTTGCGCTGCTCAGCGACAAATGGCTTCCCATATATCCCAGGATATTGTTCGAAATAGTAAGCCCTAGACCCGTGCCACCATATTGTTTACTGATGGAACTGTTTTCCTGAGTAAAGGCATCAAAAATGTATTTCTGTTTTTCAACAGGGATGCCGATTCCCGTATCTCTAACCGAGAAACGCAAAGCAATAGTACGATCATCCATACGTAATTTCTCTACTTTTAGCTCGATCTCTCCTTTTTCTGTGAATTTCACGGCATTCCCAAGAAGATTGATCAAGATCTGCTTTAACCTTGCTTCATCCATAAAAAGTATTTTTGGAAGACCCGGTTCAATATTGAGAAGAAGTTCGATATTTTTTTTCTGGGATTGATAAATAATAACATTGATAACCTGGCTCAACATGTCATAAACATCACATTTTTCAATCAAAAGCTCCATTTTTCCGGATTCTATTTTAGAAAAATCCAATATATCATTGATAATGCTAAGCAGGTTTTCCCCTGACTCATTGATGTAATTCAGATATTGCATCTGTGTTTCATTCAGCGGTGTTGTGAGGAGAAGGTCTGAAAAGCCAATAACTCCGTTTAAAGGAGTTCTGATCTCATGACTCATATTGGCAAGAAATTCGGATTTTGCTTTGCTGGCAATATCTGCTGTTTCCTTGGCATTTTTTAGTTCTTCATTTATCTTTACAGCATTTGTAATATTCTGTATGGAAATAATTACTCCTCCTACTTCATCTTTTGTAAGATACCAAGGTCCGACTTTAAGGTCGTAATGCTGAATTTGTTCTTTTCCTTCTACCTTTAGCGTATAGTCACTGTTGATGTAGGTTTTTCCCAACAGCGCATTGTCATAAATCTCTTTTCTTTCTTTGGGTATACTAGGTGATATAGTGAAAAGATTATTACCAATAAGATCTATATTATTCATACTAAATTCCTCCTTCCATCTGTTGCTTACGGCAACATAATTAAGGTCTTTATCAAACATGGCCAAAGGAACAGGAACATCAGTGGCAAAAGACTGCATTATAGCCTCCTTGCGGGTAACCTCCAGAAACATCTTTTTGAAGGCATCAATGTCCTGAATGATTCCGAAAACCCTTTTGCAGCTATTACCTTCAAATTCTGGAATCCCTTTTACTCTTACCCATATCGTAACTCCATCATTACGCAAAAGCTGAAACTCCTCATCAAAAGTAATTCCTTGTTGTATTGCTCTGTTAAAAAGGTATTTTATTCTCTCCTTGCTTTTTCCTTTGTAAAAATCAAAGGCAGTTTCGAAAGTAGGCTGAAGATCATCTTTCAGTTTGTGAATTTCTCTTGTACTTTGAGACCAAAAGAGCTTTCCGGTCTTCATATTGGCTTCCCAACCTCCCACTTGGGCTACTAAGCTTGTTTCCTCAAGCATTTCCTTAGTGTTAAACAGATCTTTTTCCAACTTCCCGCGTCGGATAAGGTCAGATTTTAGTTGTATATAAACAAAAATAGTTACCCCAATGGCTGCCATGGCAGAAAAAACGATGAACAAAACGGTCCACTGGGAAGACTTGTTCAGATCTTCATTTTTTATAGCAAGTTGAACTTCCTCCTTTTTTACAAATTTCTGAACGAGCATGCGGCATCTGTCCATAGCCTCCTTGTTTTGTACAAGTTCGTCCGGACTCATTAATATTCCTTTTTTACGATTCTCAATAAGCAATACATATTCCTTCATCATCATCTCTGAAGTATGCAGCAATTCATTTAGGATATTAATCTGATCTTTATCTCTCAGATGAAGTCTACCTTTGTTAGAAACAAGCAACGGATATTCACTCTTACTTTTATTGAAAGGTTCAAGAAAACTTTCCCTTCCGGTAAGCTGATATCCCCGATTTCCTGTTTCGGCATTTAAAAGAGTATTTAAGATATCTTTTGCTAAGCTTATAGATTCCTTATTTTTTAATAAGTCTTTCCTATTCTCCATCTGCTTATGTATGCTTATATAAGATGCTATGGAACTAGCAATCAGAAGTATCAAAGAAATCACTACTCCAATTTGAAGATTTCTTATAATTTTTTTTGGCATTAAATAGTATTTTTGTAATAAAATACTAAAAATAGATCATTTTATAATATTAACAAATTAATTTAGAAATTTGTCAGCAGATATTGGAACATGAGTATAATTTAAGCCGTTTAAAGATAGAGTTGCCCAATTTAAAAGTTTATTTTGTATGTTTTCCTGATTGCTAGTTGTTATCTAATTTGCTTATTTAAAAAAGGAACTGTTTTTTTATAACAAATTGACAATAAAAACCTTACGTCAGATATAGATGGTTGTTTAGAATTGTATTAAAAATATAGAGGAATCATCTGCTGGGCTACATGTAACCTATAAATCAATAGTTCTAATTGTATATTGAAATTTCTCCACAAAAAAACCTCCCGAATCACTGAGAGGTTATACTGTAATTTGTCAGAAATATGAAATTTTCAATGCTCAAATATAATTAAGTGTTTACACGATCGAATATGATCTGAATCATACCGTTCCAAAAAACCTTTTGACACCTATTTTAATGTAATAATTTACAAGCACATCACCATAGAATTTTCTCCATAATTTACTGACATATATTAGTTTAATATCAATTAAATCACCCGTTATTCAAAATCAATTTTCGTACATTTAAGGTATAAGTTTTAAAATATTAAGTTATGAAAGCAGTACGTTTTTTCGGGCACAAAGATGTCCGTGTTGTCAATGATATGGAAAAACCCACTCCTAAAGGAGATGAAGTCTTGCTAAAAATTGGAGGAGCAGGTGTATGCCACTCTGATCTTCATATTATTGACGAGGGAACTGTAGGAGGTTCAGTATTCACATTAGGCCATGAAAATGCCGGCTGGATTGAAGAAGTAGGGCCTGACGTGAAAGGCTATAAAAAAGGAGATGCCGTTCTGGTCTATGGTCCATGGGGATGTGGCCATTGTAAACCCTGTCAGCAATCCAAAGAAAATTATTGTGACCATCAGTCCGAAATGGCTTATGGAGGTGGTTTGGGACTAGATGGAGGGATGGCTGAGTATATGCTTGTTCCTTCTTCAAGATTATTAGTTCCTATCTATGATCTGGATCCTGTGATTGCCGCTCCGCTTACTGATGCAGCTTTGACTCCTTATTCCGCAATTAAAAGATCATTGTCTAAACTAACACCCGATGAGTATGTTGTAGTGATTGGCGTTGGAGGACTTGGGCACGTTGCTCTGCAGATCCTTAGAGAAGTTAGCGGCAGTACAATCATTGCCTGTGATGTAACGGACGAAAAACTAGCCTTCGCCAAAGAACTGGGTGCGACATTTACTGTGAACTCAAAAGATGCCAATGCAGCAGAACAGATTCAGAGAATTACAGGAATCAAAAAAGCTAAAGTGGTTATTGATTTTGTAGGGGCAACGTCAACCATAGAGCTCGGAACTAAAATTGTAAGTCTGGATGGTGATCTTACCATTGTCGGATTGGGCGGAGGTCATTATCAGTACAGCATGTCCGGACTGCCATTTGGGGTGAGCATGACGAATCCTTATTGGGGATCAAGAGTTGAGCTTATGGAAGTGGTAGGATTGGCAAGACAGAAAAAAATTCATATTGAAGTTGAAAAATATAAACTGGATGAGGCCAATGAAGTTTATGACCGAATGAGAAATGGAAAGATCAGAGGTAGAGCTGTTTTGATCCCATAACAAAATGAAATAGAATATAAAGCCGGAAGTAGTTTTGCTTTCGGCTTTTTATTATCTATACACCATGAAATGTTCAGAATAACCTTTGTATTGATATACCCGGCTTGTTAATTTAACATCATTCACCTTTATCCGTTCAGCTTTCATAGATTTTAAAATGGCAACACAATTATTATAAGGAATCCACAAGTGCCATCGCAGTCATGTGCTATTCCTTCAATATCATTACGATCAGGAACCACATAAGTCAGTCTTAAGTTTTTAAGATTAGATTCATATGAACAACCGTACTCCATAAAGTAAATTCAAATCTATTAATTCCAAGTAAAAGCTAAAAATATCTGCTACTTTTTATTCATCATTCAATTTTTATCAAATTAAATTGTACATTTGTTTTTCTATTATGCAAAAATTTCTCAGAGTCTTTTTTGTTTTTTCTTTACTTCTGATATTTGTTTCAAATGTCAGCGGGGTTACAACATGTCTTGACCATGCCAGGCACTCCAAAGGTAAAGTGACTTATAAAAAAGGTTCAAAAGAAGAGAAAATTCCTACTTTTTCTCAGGACGACGAATGTCAGTGTGCACTTCATTTACACATGAGTAATGTTCTTCTCCCTGAACCTTTGAATTTGGATTTTGCTATCGACACTACCAATGATAACGAGATGCCACAACCAAAAGCCATTTCTTATCGTTGTCTTCTGGACTTTTTCAGTTCCAGAGCTCCCCCATATCTATTTTCTGCAGTAGCTTAATCTATGCTGCCCTAATATTTTCGTTTACAGATTTTTTAGTCTGTACTGTAATTCCGTGGATACCTGTGTCTTCACACCTATAAGGATATCCTTTTATTAATGGGCAAATTCAATGCCCGTACACCCCTGTTCATGACTACCAGTAATTTTAATTATTCGGGAATAATTCATTGTATTTCCCCAAATTCTGTGAAACTTTTCAGTCTAAGTTTCATCACCGCATCATCATTTCTGTATGCTCAATCCCGTTCTGAAGATTCACTATCTACTGTGGTTCAAACCGTAGAGGTCATCGGAAGAAAGTCTAAAGATTATACTTCCGACTATTCTTTTGCCGCCACCAAGGTTGCGATGAAAAACAAAGATCTACCCTTAACACTCAATACCGTTACCAAAGAACTGATCACCGACCGTCAGGCTTTCCAGCTTGGAGATGTGATGAAAAATGTGAACGGAGTTTCTCCTTCCAGCTATTATAACCAATACAACATCCGTGGCATCAGCCAGAATGAAGAAGGCCAGATCATCAATGGAATGAGGACAAGACAGTATTATTTTTTACAACCGATGACTTCCAATATAGAACGTGTGGAGGTTTTCAAAGGGCCGGCAAGTATTACCATGTCCAGTGTAGATCCCGGAGGGACCATCAATATGGTTACTAAAAAACCATTATCAAATTCTCGCCACGAAATCAGTTTATCAGGTGGAAGCTTTGAAACTTACCGTGTCACTACAGATCTTACAGGTCCTTTAAATAAGAGCAAAACTTTATTATTCCGTTTTAACGGAGCGTATCAAAATGCTCATTCATTCAGGGAGCATGTTAAAAACAGTGGTATTCTGATGTCTCCTTCTATCACCTTTGTTCCGAATGAAAAAACATCCGTGAATATAGAAATGATTTTCAATGATCTCTATGGAAACCTTGACAGAGGACAGCCGATTTTCGGAGCCGTAGCAGCAAAAACAGATTTATACAGCACTCCTAGAAGTCTGAATTTAGGAGCTCCGGATGATTTTTTTAAAACCAGAGAACTCATAGTAATGGGAACGGTTGCCCATCATTTTAACCAATCCATCAGTTTTAATGCTTCCTATATGAAGCAATATTGGAGAGAAAATCTGCAGGAGCATAGAACAACCAACTCTTTTGTGCCTGATATGGATAACAAATCGGTTTCCAGCCTTGCCATGATGCAGTTTGTACAAAGAAAGCAAAACTGGGCAACAGATAACATTAATGCTTATTTTAATTTTAAATTTAAAACCGGGGCTGTTCAGCACCAGGCTTTGATAGGCTATGACAGTCAAATTTGGGAGAAACGTAAAGGCGGACAACAGAATGCAGCAAGAGGTTTTCTGCTGAAGAACGGTTCGGTAGCTTCTTCTTACAATCCTGCAAAAGCATCGGATTATCAGACCGTTAATTATAATGGAACAATCATTCCTAAGCCTAATGTCACGCCATTTGATCTGAATCCGGAAGCTGTAAATTATCAGGGTGCGGATTTTAATACGCTTAATGTGATCACGCCCTTACCTTCTGCTCTTACCACAACGCATGCAGCTTATATCCAGCATCTTTTTACCTGGAAAAAGTTTAAAATATTAACGGGAATCCGCCAGGAATGGTTTCAGGATATTACCAACTTCAAAGAAGCTAATGAGACCTTTTTTAACAATAATAAACTGTTGTACAGATTCGGTATTACCTATAGCATAACGGATCATATTAATATATATGGAACTTATTTAACTGGCTATCAACCTCAGTCCAATACGGTAACATTGATGCCCAATACCTCGAGTCTTACAGGATCTGCAGCAAGATTCAAACCTTTGACTTCTGATCTTAAAGAGCTGGGAATCAAAGCACAGCTTTTTGGAAGAATTTCTCTGAATCTTGCAGTGTATGAAATCAACCAGAAAAATATTTTAATCAATGCCAATAATCCTTCAGAACCTGACGAACTTGTGCAGCGTGGTGCAGACCGAAGCCGGGGATTTGAAGCTGAGTTTTCCGGTCATATTCTTCCACAATGGCATATTTACGGAGGCTACAGCTATATTGATGCTAAAATAATGGATGACAGTAACCCCGATGTCATAGGTAAAAGAAAGGAAAACACATCTAAGAATTCGGTGAATATCTGGACACGCTACAATTTTTCAACTATTGAATTCCTCAAAGACTTTGGGATTGGTGCTGGAATACTTTATCAGAGTTCTAAAGTTCCGTGGTTTACAAGGAGTTTTGAGCTTCCCGCCTATACAACAATAGATGCAGCATTGTATTATACTCCTGCAAAGACTGTCCATCTTTCTTTTAATCTGAATAATATCACCAACAAAGTCTACTGGATAGGAGCTCAGAACTATTTAAGACTGTTTCCGGGAACTCCAAGAAATTATTTACTAACTGCTACTTATAAATTTTAAATTATGGCTATTTCAAACTTACAACTGATGGTGAGAAAAACCTGGCAGGATTTGTTTAAAGGAAAACAAAATCTGCTCACCACGATTGCCGTACTCCTGTTCTGTATGCTGAGTATTGGTATAGGATATACAAAATACACGGATTCTTTTTCGAAAATAAAAGAATACCGGAAAGAAGTCCGGGAAAACTGGGAGCACAGACCAGACAAACATCCGCACCGTATGGCTCATTATGGTTATCTGGTTTTCAGAATCGGGCATCCACTAAATATTTTTGACAACGGACTGGATGATTACCTTGGAAATGTTATATTTCTGGAGGCGCATAAACAAAATACTGCCAACCTTTCGGAAGCAGGAAGTTCCGGAACTTTAGTCAGATTTGGGGCATTTAGCAGTGCATTTATTCTGCAGAGCATTGTTCCATTGATTATTCTTTTTCTAGGATTTGGATTAATTGTTCAGGAGCGTGAGAATGCTACTTTAAAGATCATCAGTGTGCAGGGAACTTCCGGAAGAGATATTATCTGGGGTAAAATCCTGGGACTCTGGCTGTTTTCTTTATGTTTCCTGATTCCGGTCATTCCCATTGTTTTCATGGCTGCATTCATGTCGGAGGCTACTAATACAGCGGATATTGCATTACGCTTATCATTTCTGTTACCTGCTTATATGATCTATTACTTTTTTATCTGCACGTTGACCGTAGTGGTTTCTGCAAATAGTAAAAGTACCTCATCTGCGTTGATCAGCCTTATTGGTTTCTGGCTTCTTTTCATCATTGTTTTGCCTAAAGGAATTCAGTTTGCAGCGCAGAATTTATATCCTGCCCCTTCCCGGATTGCTTTTGAAACGAGCCTGGAAAAGGATATTTTAAAGTCTGGAGACAGCCATAATCCTGATGATCCGCATTTCAAAAAAATCAAAGACTCTCTGCTGGCAAAGTATCAGGTAAAAACAACCAATGAACTTCCTTTCAACTATGGCGGATTCGTTATGAAGGAAGGGGAAAAAATAAGTTCACATATCTATATCAGACATCAGAAAGAACTGCAGAACATTTACAGTAAACAGCAAAATCTGACTGATATTTCAGGACTGATTAATCCTGCCATTGCGATCAAAAATTTTTCAATGATTGCAACGGGCACAGATTTCTTCTCTTATAACCAGTTTCAAAAACAGGCAGAAGAATATCGTTATCAGATGGCTCAACATTTAAATGATTTGCAGATTGAGAAGATCAGTAATATTAAACCGGAAAATGGCGGACCGCCTGCCGTCATCGACAAACACAACTGGGAAAAGTTCCCGGATTTCCAATATCGGTATACTTCTGTTCTGAAAAGTTTAAAGCAACAGCCCATATCTGCTGCTGCATTAGTACTATGGATGGTTATCTGCATCATTGCTATCGAAATAAGTGGAAGAAAACTAAAACTCATCTAAATGAACCGTTATTTATACACCCAATTTTACCGTAACAAAGCCTATATCATTGCACTGCTGTTTTTATTGATAGCTGGGCTGATGGCTATTTATACAGGAAAAAAATTTTTAGACAGAAACGAAGACATCATCTCCCGAAGCGGAGCATTTCAAAAAGAAAGTATAGAAAGAAATACAAAATTTCACAAAGATGATCTGGGGCTGGTTCTTTATTATATTAAATTCAATCTGGTGAACGAAACACCCAGACTTGCCGCTTTAAATATCGGAATGCGTGACCTGAATCCTTCTATTCAGGGAGTAACCATCCGAAATCTGGAGGAACAGCGCTACAATGCTGATTTTTATAATCCAGCCAATGCCGCAGTTGGAAATTTTGACTTTAGTTTCGTTGTTGTTTTCCTGTTTCCACTGGTGATTGTCGCATTATGCTATAATCTGATTTCTGAGGAAGAAGAAAAAGGAACCTGGAAGCTGCTGTCTATTCAGAGCGGTAATTTACAAAAGTTTCTGGATCAAAAGATGTTCGTACGTCTTTTGGCTGTTACAGCTGTATATTTTGTATTAATTATCATCGCTTCGGTCTGGATAAAAATACCTTTTGATTCTTATTATATTGCTTTTATCATCAGTGGCTGGCTATACATTATTCTTTGGTTCGCCTTGTGCAGATGGATGGTATCGTTCCGTAAAACATCGGCTCAGAATGCATTAATTCTTCTGATTGTATGGGTGGGAATCAATTTTATTATCCCGATGAGCAGTAATATTCTGATACAGAAGCTTTATCCGGTTCATGAGTCCCTTAAAGCTGTGATGGAACAGAGAGAAGGCTATCACAACAAATGGGATGAAGACAAACGTCCTACCATGGAAAAGTTTTACAAAGCCTATCCACAATACAGCAATTTCACTGTAGAAGAAAATGATGCATTCACCTGGACCTGGTATTATGCCATGCAGCATATGGGAGACCTGGAATCTGCAAAATCATCCGAACTGTATACGGAAAAAATGCAGAAACGAAATCAGGCAGCAACCTATTTAGGTTATTTCCTTCCCAATCTACATACTCAGCTTGTAGAAAGTCATCTGGCAAAATCTGATCTGCAGAATCACTTACAGTATGCTTCATCGCTCAAAAAATTCCATGAGAAAAAAAGGCTGTTCTTCTACCCTCTGATTTTCTCAGGCAAGAGTGCGGAATCTGTCAACTGGGCACAGCAAACGATAGAGGTTTTCAAATTCTCTTCCTCTATCAAATGGATACAGATACTTCTTCCTTACCTCATCTTCATTACTTTATTCATCATTCTTTCACAATACAAATACAGAAAACTATGTTAAAAACAGTCAACCTGCATAAAAAATACAACGATTTCACCGCCCTTCATTCTCTTAATCTGGAAGTAAAAAAAGGTGAAATTTTTGCACTACTCGGACAAAACGGAGCAGGAAAAAGTACAACCATCAATATTCTTCTGGGACTCATTAAAGCAACTTCCGGAGATGCTTTTATTAATGATACTTCGGTAACAGAAGAGCCAAAAAAAATAAAAAAACATTTGGCTTACATTCCTGAAACCGTTCTTTTATATCCTAACCTTACAGGAATAGAAAACCTTGATTTTTTCTCCAAAATTGCAGGTTTTGATTACCAGAAAGATGAACTGTCTGCGCTCCTTAAACGTACCGGTTTGCAGGAAACCGCCCATCATAAAGCATTGGGCAGTTATTCCAAAGGGATGCGCCAGAAAGTTGGAATTGCCATTGCTCTGGCCAAAGATGCCAAAGTGCTTCTTCTGGATGAGCCTACCAGCGGTCTGGATCCCATAGCTACAGCAGAGTTTACAGAAATTGTAAGACAGCTGGGTAAAGAAGGCAAAACGGTTTTAATGGCAACTCATGACATTTTCAATGCGGTAAGTGTTGCTACCAATATCGGTATTATGAAACAGGGAGAACTTGTCCAGAATTTACCTTCCAAAGCATTTACAGCGCAGGAATTACAGGAGCTGTATCTGAAAACAATCTGATGATCCTGTTACTTTAGCAAGTAACTTTTCATATTAAATATCAATTGGTTGATGCCCGGTGACATTTTGTTACCGGGCATTTTTCATATCACATTATTTATGTTAATGCTTTCTTATATTCTGACAAAGCTCTTTCGCGGGCAAAGGTGTGTTCTACAATGGGTGATGGATATGCTGGTGTATTCCATTCAGGGAGCCACTTTTTGATGTACACTAAGTCTTTATCAAATTTTTCTGTCTGAGCCGTTGGATTAAAAACCCTGAAATAAGGTGCTGCATCACATCCCGAGCCTGCAGCCCACTGCCAGTTTCCATTGTTGGCAGACAGGTCATAATCATTCAGTTTTAATGCAAAATACGCTTCCCCCCAACGCCAGTCGATCAACAGATGTTTGCATAAAAAGCTCGCTACAATCATTCTTACCCGGTTATGCATATAGCCTGTCTCATTCAGTTCCCTCATTCCGGCATCTACAATCGGATACCCTGTGGTTCCTTCACACCAGTGCTTAAACTCTTTTTCATTATTCCGCCAGTGGATATTATCATACTGCTTTTTAAAAGACTGATGAACTACCTGTGGGAAATGATATAAAATCTGCATAAAAAATTCACGCCAGATCAGCTCGGACAGCCATACCGCATTATGTTTTAATGCAAAACCCACACACTTTCTGATGCTGATGGTTCCAAAGCGTAAAGCAATTCCGAGCTGTGTGGTATGCTGTAATGCCGGAAAATCACGGTACTTATCGTAATCATCAATAATAGACGCCTCCAGAACCGGTTTTTTAAAATCAAAATCTGTTTTTTTGAAACCTATTTCCTTTAATACCACAATCTCAGAATATTTCTGTTGAAAGAGGTTCTTAAAATCCAATTCAACAGATTGATAATGCTCAGGAGTTAAGACTTCCCGCCACTTTTTGGCAAAAGGAGTATAAACCGTGTAAGGCGAACCGTCTTTTTTAACAATCTGATCCTTATCAAAAATCACCTGATCTTTACAGGCTTTAAAAGGAATATTCTTTTCTTTGAAAAAATAATAGATTTCCTTATCTCTTTCAATCGCCTGAGGTTCATAATCTCTGTTGCAGAAAACACTTCTGATAGTGTATTCTTCAGACAATTTCCTGAATATTTCTATAGGCTTACCATGATAGATATTGATTTTTGAATGATACTTTTTTAATGAAACATTGAGATCCGTCAAAGCCTGATGGATATAATCAACCCTGCGGTCTTCTTTATCTTCCAGCTTGCCGAGAATATCAGTATCAAATATAAAAATGGGTAGTACCGGTGCATCAGACTGCAGAGCGTGGTGAAGTCCGATATTGTCTTCCAATCTCAGGTCACGCCTGAACCAGAAAATGGTGATTGTATCTTTCATAATTGCTTAATTCAAATTCATTGATCATTCCTGCTTTTGAATGACTCCATAACTAAGGATAAATATACAGATTTACTCCATTAATATTTTTAATAATTTGCACGATCTGGCTTTATCATTACAGTTTATATGATGATATGAATTAAAATTTCCCGACATTTGCTCCAATTATAATAGAAGCTTACGCATGGAAGAATTTGAAGTACCGGTAACTTACAAGGGCAAAGAACTGCTTTTCAATGGAAAGCTGGCTACATTCTCTTACGGATATAAACTGTATGTAGACGTAGATGGAACTGAAGTCGTTATCGAGCGTGATGATCACGGTGACTTAAGAGCTCTTCTCCCCGATGCTGCTTCCGAAAAAAATGTAGATAAAGGACTTATTGAAGCCATTATAGAAGTATTTAAAGAGCTTCAGGTTTTATAATTTGTTCTGCATAAAAAAAGAGACTTTTCAGAAGTCTCTTTTCATTCCCATATATTGAGTTTCATTTATTCGAAAACTACATAATTGACCTTATCCACGCCTGTATTTCCTGTTTTTTCATGATAGGCATACAGAACAAGCTCATAGTTTCCCGGCGAACTGATGATATGATCTCCTTCAAACAGATTGGTTGAAACTAAAGACATCTCTACATTTTTCACAAATTTTCCGTCTTTCTTCAGGATTCCTTTCACTTCTATTTCATCAGAATTCCATACGCCTCCTTTATCAATAACACATCCGCACATCATCACAATATTGGCCTGAAACAGGAAAGGTTTATCTTTAATACTTTTCAGTGCAATATACTGATGGGTTCTGGGTTTCAGAATATCAATAATATACCCCGGAATCTCAAGGATAATTCCCTCTCCCAGAATATGTTTCCCGGGAATCAGCCATAGCTCTGTACTTACTACCGCCTGAGCCTGCTTGCTGTTCAAAGGAGAGATTACTTCTATATTCACAAATGTAGGTTCATCAATATCTATGGCAGCCATAAAACCTCCTGTCTGTTCATCTGCAATGGAGTTTCCTCTTACTTTGGGCGTTTTCATAATCAGATCTGTGTTTCCCGTGCTTCCGGTAGTGTTTCCTTCTGCCAGAATCCTTTGATTAAGCTTGTTTCTGATGATAATATGAGCGCCGCCCAATGAAGTTCCGATAAACTTTGCATCTCTTGCTTTGGCTCTGATCATGATTTTCGTTTCTGTTGCCGAAATCAAATTCGTGGAAAAAAGAAATGCTGTAATGAGAAGTAATGCTTTCATGATTGAATTGATTTTAAATATTCCTGTTTAAATCTGTGATGAAAAGATTCATTTTTTAATTCCTGATCAATATCATCCAGATACGTTAAAATCGACAGATCTTCTGATAATACCTTCAGAATTGCTTTTTCACAACTGTCCCAGATCTGCTTCAGCTGAGGAAGCATATCAATGGCTTTGGGAGATAATGAAATGATCTGCTTTCGCTTATCTACACTATCTTTTTTGATGATGAGATAACCGCTTTCGCTCATTTTTTTGACGATAGCCACAACGGATGGATGTGAATAGCCCAAAGGCTCAGCGATATCGGTAATAGAAATTTCGCTTTTTTTTTGCAGCAACATAAAAACCAGATACCAATTGGGTTCCACATCAATTCCGAATTCTTTATAAAACTTCCGCACATCATGAGACATGCGGTCACTGATCCTCTTCAGTCTGCTATCCAACGCTTTATACCCTAATTCTTTAATAAAGTCAAAATCCATCTGAAATATATTTGCAGTAAATATATAAAAATATAAAGTCAACTATATAGTTAACTTTATATTTTTTAAAATCAAATCTTAACCTAATAAAAAAAGCCTTCTTATAAAAAGATATTTACTTGAAACTTTTCCTGTATTCTCCGGGAGTTACTCCTCTGTATTTCTTGAACAGTTTGGAAAGGTGGCTTTCATCGCTGAACTGGAGCTCGTAGGCAATCTCACTTAGTCTGACACTGCTGTATTTTAAATAGGTTTCCACCAGTTTTAATCTATAGTCCAGCAGATAATCCTGATAAGAAATTCCTGTCTGCTGTTTAAAATATTCTCCGAAATAATTCCCGGAAATCCCAAAATGACCGGCAATAGTCTGAATTCCGGTTTTCTCACGGTCTTTTATATGTTGCTGAATATATGCAATGATTTTCATGATGGAGAAAGCTTTCCGGTTTTCCTGCAGATCTGAAGTTTCACTCTGAATGATATTTCGGGCAATCAGATTCAGAAGGATCGACATGCAGTTGCGGATAATTAAATAATCCTCAGCTTTATTTTTGAATTCATTTGCAATTTGCAGAATAAGGGTTTCTGCAAAGCGCTCATCATTTTTATCTCTGAAGACACAGCCTGCTCTTGCATGATAATTATGGCTGATGTATTGTAGTTTATGTAAATTCTCACAGCTTTCAATACGGTCCGCTTCCAAACGGATTTTATCAATAAACTCCACCGGGCATTGAATTGTAATAAGCTGGGCAGACTCACTTTCAAAACGATAGACCTCCTTCTGTGGAATAATAAAGAGCTTGCCCTGCGAAAAATTAATGTTTCGCCCATCATAAGTAAGCGATCCTTTTCCCTTCACAATATAAACGAATGAGAGAAAAGTGTTTGTTTAAGTACAATCTCTTCTTTCAGTTCTAATTCTCTTACATCAATCTCTTCAAGAGGCAATCCTTTCATGACACACTGTATTTTCCTCCAAAAGTACAATTTTAACAGAACACAAAGGAGGTAATTTTGCTCAAAAAAATATGAACATACATCCGAAACGGTGGCAGGCACTCAACTTTCTGATTGCAGGTGCTTTTCTATCACCACTGGATTATTTTATTGTTAATATGGCTCTGCCTTCCATCAAAAAATCACTGAACGCCAGTGATCATCAGCTTCAGATGGTTATAGCCATTTATGGACTCACCTATGCCGCACTTGTTGTGTGTGGCGGACGCCTGGGTGATATTTACGGACGTAAAAAGATATTTATAGCAGGATTGTATACTTTTCTGTTTTCCTCTCTTGCCTGCGCTTTTTCTCCGGATGTTACATGGTTAATTACTTTCAGATTGTTTCAGGGTGTTGGTGCATCATTGCTTGCTCCACAGGTACTGGCTTCTATAAAAGACCTTTTCAACAGTCAGGAACAGCCTAAGGCCGTTAGTATTTTCAGCTCGGTATTTGGTCTTGCTTCGGTGATCGGACAGTTATTTGGCGGAATTCTTTTAAGCATGCATTGGGGAAATTTTTCCTGGGAAATGGTGTTTCTTGTCAATGTGCCAATTACCAGTATCTGTATTCTGGGCATTCATTTTACTATGGGCAACAGTAACCCGAAAGAACAAACAGGTATTGATTTTGTGGGAGCTTTATTATTAGTTATTGCCTTACTTTTTATCATCTGCCCTCTTATTTTCGGCCAGAAATTCGAATGGGCATGGTGGATTTTCGGAATATTTGTCACCGGAATCGTATTAATAATTTTATTTTTAGAACACGAGAAGAAACAGCTCAAAGATAATCGCCCCATACTTATAGAGCCGGCTTTATTGCAGCAGAAACCTTTCGCATTAAGTCTTCTGATTATTTTCTTTTATAATTTCACAGCTGGTTTATTTATTTGCTATCCTTATTATCTTCAGCAGTTTCTTCATCAAAATTCAATGCAGACAGGATTTGCCATCATTCCTTATGGTCTCGCTTTTTTTCTGGCACCTTTGGTTACTTCCAGAGTACAATTAAACGCATCCAAAATGATCTATATAGGATTAGGATTGTTAATGACAGGATTTCTGATAAGTGCAGCTGTTTTTTATTTTCAGCACAAACCCTCATTTGTGACTCATCTGACATTGTTTATTGCCGGATTTGGACATGGTACGATTATGCCGGTCATGATGCGGACGGCCATTTCCCTGGTTTCAAAAGATAAAGCCGGGCAGGCTTCAGGTTTGGTAAGTATTGGTATTCAGATTGGGAGCGTCACCGGAGGAGCTGTTATTGGTACGCTGTTCTTTAATCTGATCCCAATTCTGGGGTTTAAAGAAGCCTTTGCAGCCGCTGTAGGAATGATAGGTATTTTTCAGCTGGCTGGGCTCTGGGCACGAAACAGATTAAGCAAAATTATTAATTAAAAGATAAGTTTAAATCAAAAGATATAATACATTTAATTATGAATAATACAGAAAAGATCATTCGCGAAATCGAAGAATTCCACGGGAATATCGAAAAATGGTTTCAGGGGAAAGCCGAAAATCAGGAAAGTCTTTATCAAGAATTATTAGCCGGATTTTCGCAAGATTTTAAAATGATTAATGGAAACGGAGATACTGTTACCCTATCTATGCTTGAAGAATGGCTTCCGACTGTATTTGGAAAATTTCCTGAGCGAAGTCTTCAGGTTGAAAATATTGAAGTGAATCATTCTGCGCATCACGGACTTGCTACCTATATTGAAACACAGGTCACTGGAGAAGTCCTGACTAAGAGAAAATCATCTGCGGTATTTCTGCTTGATAAAGAAAAAGCACTCTGGCTTCATCTTATAGAAAACTGGATATAAACCATAACAGCCCTGATCATCTAAGAATGTCCGGGGCTGTTTATTTTTTGAAAGAGTTATTTTCCTATTCAGACCATGGAGAATGTAAAATACAGTCGCAGAAGTTTTTCCTTTCAAAATTTGGGATCATGAAGGCACATACATCTGCTTTTATATTTCCGAAAGTAGTTTCGGTTTTATGTTCAAAACCACCGAAAAATGTAGGAATGATCTTCTTTTTGAAATCATTTCTCGGAAAAGCTCTGATAATCTCTTCCCGATGTTCCGCACTCAGGTTTTCATAGCCTTCGCCCATCACATCCAATCCCACTCCTGAATACATTAAAGCAACCTCATTTTCTTTATGTTCCGCAATTCCAATGGTAGTGTGAAGGGCAATGGTGTCCCAAACGAGCTGAAGTTTATCCTGAGCAATACCATGACCCTTCAAAAAGTCTCTGGCTGCATTGGCTCCGTCTACTTCAAATCTCAGATCCGGGCTGCTGTAATGAGAAACAAGCCCCAGATCGTGAAATACGGATGCTACATACAATAGTTCCGAGTCATGCGCTTTGTTTTCACGTTTTGCATTTAAGGAAGAAAATAGAAAAACACGCATAGAGTGATTGTAGATAAATTCTGTTCCGTGTTCTAATAGAAGTTCTGTGGCTTCTGTTGCAATTTTACTGTCCGGGATGATGATTCCCGCAACTTCTTTCATACGATATACTGACATATCTTTATATAATTTTATCCAAAGATATCCTGATTAGAAATGCTTCGGAATATCAATAAATGCCGATAAGATGTCAAAATTTCCGTCGAAATTATATTCCGATATGAATGAACTTACTGCGATAGTTTGCCGGAGATATTTCCGTATTTTTTTTAAAGAAGTGGCTGAACTGTTCCGGTGTACCGAAATGAAGCTGATAAGCAATCTCTTTTACAGAATGGGAACTGAACTGAAGAAGTCTTTTTGCCTCTGCTATAATCTGTCCGTTGATAATTTCTTTAGCACTTTTATCAGAACACCGTTTACACAATTCACTTAACCTTCTTGGCGTAATATTCAATCTTTCCGAATAATCATTCACGGCGTGAAGGCTATGATACTGACTGCTCAGCAATTCCATAAACTTGCGGTAAATAATATAATCCTGACTGTCAAAAGTATCCTCTTTTACCATTTTTACATTCGCCAGCTTGATCATCATGATTTTTAAATAGGCCGCCAGTACATCCATTTGATTGGTATAAGATGTTGCTTTGTATTCCGTCAATAAGTTTTTACATAAGTTTAAAAATTCATCTGTTTCAACTGGGTCCGGTATCAGTTTTTGATTCGCAGCAGCATTATTAAACAGAACAGCCTTGCAATTGCTGGCACTGGAAGGAACTCTTTCCCAGAAACAATCGCCAAAGGAAATATGATAGCCACAGACTTCAGCATCATTTTCAAATCTGCAGATCTGGCCTTTTGAGAGTAAAAAAATTTCCTGATCTGTGATATCAAAAGAGCGCTCATCTATCACCAGTACTCCTTTACCTTTTTCAATCATTACAATGTGATGATAATTAAGCCTCACAAAATCCACGAAATACAGGAGATCATCTTCCAATCGTTTTACGGAAAAAGAATGGTCAATAACAGATTCTGATACAATTCCTGAGACCGGCTTCATAAAAGGAAATTTTTAATAAAGATAAAAAGTATTTTACAATGCAAGATTAGGTAACGATCATGAGCCAGAACATGTCAAAAAATGCTTAAAAGATGTCAAAAACTCCTTAAAAAGAAATTGATTATGATTTCCTGAAGACTTTCATCTGACCCGCCATAATCGCCAGTAAAATCCCAAAGCAGGCAAAAAGACCATATGAGTACCTGAGATCAAAACTTTCTGCAATATATCCGATAAGAGGCGGCCCCATCAGAAATCCTAAAAATGATATGCTGGAAACAAATGATAAAGCAATACTCGGAGCTACTGTACTCACTTTTCCTACTGTACTGTAAACGGAAGGCACACTCAGGGAACTTCCGAGGCCAATGATCATAAAAGCAATGATGCAGATCCACAGTTCCGGAAAGAAAACACTTAGAAAAAGCCCGCTGCTCATCAGCAGTCCACAACACTGCAGAACAATCTTTTTCCCATACTTTTCAATGATTTTATTCCCGATAAAACGACCTAAAGTCATCATTAAGATAAAACTTGTATACCCCAGTATGACAAGGTTTTCAGGTGCTTTAACTATAGTTTGAAAATAAACCCCGCTCCAGTCGAACATTGCGCCCTCAATCGCCATACTCAGAAAGCCTATAATTCCCAAACCAATCAGTGTAGGATTCACTGCTTTGAAAATTGAACGGGTCTGCGGTTCTGCTTTATGAATAATATTGGTCAGATTTTTTGTACTGTAAAACCAAAGTATTCCTACCAGAATGAAAATAACAGCAAAATGGTAAAAAGTTCCTACATGGAGATTAATCATCAGCAAACCTATGACTGCCCCCGTAAGCCCTGCAAAACACCATGCTCCGTGATAGGAAGAAAGAAGAGTTCTTTTCGTGATAGATTCTATCTCAATTGCCTGTGTATTGATGGCAATATTGCACATATTCCCGGACACACCGAAAAAGAACAGAACGGCCCCTAAAGTCCAGTAAGAAGGTGATAAACCAATTAAGAGAAGAAAAAAAGGATACAACATAAAGCATCTTTTAATAATTCCGCTGCTTCCGTAAATACTGATCAGTTTTCCGGCCAGAACCATCGTCGACAGCTGTCCTATCGGCATCAGAAGCAAAAGTGTTCCCAACTGGGCTTCAGTAATGGAAAGAGCAGTTTTAATGATAGGAATCCGGCTCGCCCAGGAAGAAAAAACAAGCCCGTGGGCAAAGAATAGTAAAAAACAGGCGGTCGGCATTTTTGCATTAAAAGATTGAGTCTCGTTCATTATAACAGGGTAATAAAAATCCTTTTTGCAAATTTAGACACGCTGCGCTATTAAAATGTAGTTCATTTTTGTCATTTTTATGTTCCATTTTAACCAATAATGGAAATGTGGATCTCCTTATGATGGAAAATCACTTTGTTTTTTGAATACAGATTTTCATTTTTTATTAATTTCGTTGTATAAAAAATGAGCCATGAAAGAAAAATGGATCGCCTATCCAACTATTTTGGAAGGAGAAACTGTTGAATTAATTCCCCTTGAAAAAGAGCATTTTGAAGAATTATATGCTGCTGCTTCAGATAAAGAACTCTGGGAACTGATTCCTACCGATTGTTCTGAAGAAACCCTGTTTTATAAAACGTATGAATTCGCCTTATCAGAAAGAGAAACCGGAAATCAGTATCCATTTGTAATACGACATAAAGAAACCGGAAAACTGATTGGTTCCACACGCTTTTTTGAAATATATCCGGCAGACAGAAAACTGGAAATCGGATGGACATGGATCACCAAAGAGTTCTGGGGAACAGCCATCAATCTTGAATGCAAATTACTGCTCCTCACCTTCTGCTTTAATGTACTGAAAACAAACAGGGTACAGTTGAAAACGAAAGACGATAATTTCAGATCACGAAAAGCGATCGAAAAAATCGGTGGTGTATTTGAAGGTATTTTACGTAAAGACAAAGTTCTCAGCGATGGTACTACAAGAAATGCGGCTTATTACAGTATTTTGAATGATGAATGGGCAGCTGCAAAAAGCAAAATTGAAGCTTTGATCAAAGAAAAGCAACGTGTTGACTAAAAAGTATACAATAAAAAAACACCTGATATTTGAACCAGGTGTTTTTTATTTATTTAGTTGAAAGACTGTCTGTAACTCAGAGGTGTTTTATCGGTTTTCTTTTTAAACAGCTTATTGAAAGACTGCGGATGTTCAAATCCAAGAGCATACGCTACTTCAGATACAGAAAAACCTGTGGTAGTAAGATATTCTTTCGCCTTTTCAATCAGTTTTTCGTGAATATGCTGCTGGGCATTTAATCCGGTAAGGTTACGAAGCATATCACTCAGATAATGGGGTGACAGATTGAGTGTGGAGGCCAGAAATTCTACCGTAGGAAGCCCCTTATTTAAGGTTTCCTGCTCGTTAAAATACTTTTCCAGCACTATATCCATTTTAGCCAGTACATCATTATTAACCGCCTTTCTGGTGATAAACTGTCTTTTATAAAAACGGTTGCTGTAATTGAGAAGCACATCAATATAAGAAACAATAACGTCCTGACTCACTTCATCAATAGCTGTATTTAATTCATTTCCAATATTATCCAACAAGCCTGTTATCGTTGTCTTTTCCTGATCAGACAAGTGCAGTGCTTCATTCGTATCATAAGAAAAGAAACCGAAGTTTTTGATATTCTTTGCCAAAGGATAACTTCTGATGAAATCCGGATGTACCAGCAAAGTATACCCGCAGTATTCTGCATTCTCATCAGTAGAAAGAACCTGACCGGGAGCCGTAAACATCATTCCTCCCTCATTGAAGTCATAATATCCCTGTCCGTAACCCATTTTCCCGACCGTGGAATATTTATATGAGATCTTATAAAAATTCAGGATAAAGCTTCTCTTCAGCATATCTTTTCTGATGCTCATTTTCGTATTATCCACAAGGCTTACCAACGGATGAAGCGGCTTGGGCAGCTGCAACATATCGTGTAATTCTGATATGGATGAGATCTTCAGTGGAATATTATCTTTCTTTTCCATGATATAAAATTATAAATTATTGGAGTAAAAAGACAGTACAAATGTAATTTACTTTATACTGTCTTTCAAAAAACTGATTACATAAACTGTTTTCCGAACTGCTCTCTGAATGCTTCATCACCTAGTTCAAGACGCTGTGCATAGATGGCTTTAGCATCTTCTCCGGCCACATATCTCAGTTGTTTTTTACCATCTGTTACTGCCTCATAGACTACTGCTGCAATCTGTTCCGGTGTAGAAGCCGCTTCCATCATTCCTTCCATTTTAGAAAACAGAGAATTCGTCATGTCTTCATAAGCAGGACTGGATGCTGAGTCCAGAGAACGGCTTACAAAATCCGTCTTGATTCCTCCGGGAGACACCGTTTTAATATCAATTCCCAAAGTATTAAGCTCAAAAGCTAAGCTTTCACTCCACCCTTCAAGCGCCCACTTGGTCGCGTGATAAGTAGAACCCAATGGGAATGCTACCAGTCCTCCTATAGACGTTGTAGAAATGAACATTCCTCTTTTCTGTTCTCTGAAGTAAGGAATAAATGCCTGTGTAACGCGTATAACCCCTAATAAATTCGTATTAAGCTGTTTGACGATCTGATCATCAGAAAGCGCTTCCAAAGGTCCTATAAGGCCATATCCCGCATTATTATACACCACATCGATGTCTCCAAGTTCAAGAGCCTGCTTTACAGTAGACTTAATCTGTTCCGGATTGGTAACATCCAGCGGAAGTACAGTTACATTCTCCAAAGCCGCAAGATCAGCTGCTGCTTCAGGGTTTCTCATAGTCGCGATTACTTTCCATCCGTTGTTTTGAAATAATTGGGCAGCTGCTTTTCCTAATCCTGTAGAAGCACCTGTTATAAAAATTGTTTTCATTTTTCTTGGTTTAAAATTACAGGACAAAGTTCTGCATTACAACAAGCGCCCGAGTTGCCAAAATGGGGTAAGGTGTAGCCAAAAAGGATTCTTTAATATATTTGTTTTTTGTAAGTTTGTCCCGATCTATTTTTATGGCAGAATATATTCTTGACAACATCAATATCAGTACACTTTCCGTATATGACCTGCTGAAACATACCTCAGACAGTGCATTTATCGGGATCAGGGATTTTCGTGAAATCTATCCTGTTGCTATTGAAAACAATACAGGAATATTTACAAAACAATCTTCACTGCAGGATTTTCCGGTGGTCAGTATCAGCAAAATCAACAGTTCATTACTCTGTTCCTGCACCTGTGACCATGAAAAAAAACAGCTTTGTACTCATCAGGCAGAGATTATTCACTGCATTATTGAAGATAAAAATTATCGATTGTTTTTTGATGAAACGCTACGCAAGAAAATATTTCTCCCTAAAGCCAGAGGATATGGTCTGGAAAACGAACCGGATCTGGATCAGTATTTTGAATTGGAATACAAAGATGGCCAAATTCAGATATTGCCCAAAATCAAGGAAATACTTCCTGTAGATGATGTAATGCTGACAGGAGATCTACTTCCTCAGCTTCCTTCTAAACTGGATGAGCTGGCAGTATTGGAATCGGGTAAAAAGCAAATAATGGTTATCGGTAAACACCGTTATTACAATCACATGACCTTCTCTCTTATGGAGGCAGAGATAACGCAATCAGGAAAAATCAAAAATCCGGTCACTCCCGTAGATGCCATGCAGCTCATATGGAAAGCGGAGAAACCTGCAGATATTAAATTTTACACTGCTATCACTTCTTTTCAGAATAATTACAGTGAAGATTATAATCCTTCAGAACTAGAAGCTTTAAAGCTCATTGTAAAGAATCCTCTGGAGCTGGAAGTCTATTATCATGACCGGGAAATCGCAGAAACCGTTTCCGCAAAGTCACTTTCCCATATTGAATTAAACACTTTAGATGCAGAGGTTCAATTATCTGTATTTAAGAAAGATCCGTTTTTTGAAATCACCGGAGAACTGTTGTTTAATGACATTGCTCTTCCATTTAAAAATATTGTTCTCAGAAATGATTATTTTGTTTATAACCGTAACGTTTTCAACTTTGTAGACGATCCTGACATGCTCAGAATCATCCGGTTCTTTAAGGCTCATAATGAAATATTACTGGTTCATTCTTCAAAATATGAAGCATTTATGCAGGACATTCTCTCTTCTTTAGAAGAACGTATTCATATCAATTACAATTATATACGACCTGCAACAAAAGTACAACTTGAAGACAAGAATTATCAGACTGAAAAAGTCATTTATCTCCGTCAGCAGGAAAATTATATAGGAATTACTCCCGTTATGAAATATGGTGATGTGGAGGTCCCGGTCTATTCCAGGAAGCAGATTTTTGATACCGATCAGAATGGAAATCCATTTAAAATAGAAAGAAATGAATCAGCCGAAGCCCGCTTTACTTCTTTGGTGATGCAGCAGCACCCTGATTTTGAAGACCAGATGGACGGCTATCAGTATTTTTATCTCCACAGGGATAAGTTCCTGGATAACAACTGGTTTCTTGAAGCATTTGAGACCTGGAGAAATGAAGGAATCATCATACTTGGTTTTAACGAATTAAAAAACAATAAATTAAACCCTCACCGGGCAAAAATCAATATTCAGATTACCAGCGGACTGGATTGGTTTAACGCTAAACTGAAAGTAGGATTTGGTCCCAAAGAAGCTTCTCTGAAACAGCTTCACCGGGCCATCCGGAATAAGAGTAAATTCGTCCAGCTGGATGATGGCAGCATGGGAATTCTTCCCGAAGAATGGATGGAAAAGATAGCTGCTTATTTCAGAGCAGGAGAAATTGATGAAGAGCTTTTAAAGATTCCGAAAATCAATTTTTCGGAGGTAACGTCACTGTTTGAAAAAGAAATTCTGAGCAAGGAGATTCAGGAAGAACTTACCTCCTATTCTACAAAGTTTTCAAAAGTAAAAGACATCCCGGAAACGGCTATTCCCACTGAGCTGAATGCTGAGTTGAGAGATTACCAGCATGACGGACTCAACTGGCTTAATTTTCTTGACAGTTTCAACTTCGGAGGATGTCTGGCAGATGATATGGGGCTTGGAAAAACCATTCAAATCATTGCTTTTATCCTTTCGCAGAGGGAAAAACGGGGACACGCCACGAATCTTATTGTCGTTCCTACTTCCCTGCTTTTCAACTGGCAGGAAGAGATCAGCAGATTTGCACCTTCCATAAAAGTTCTGCTTCATTATGGTGCAGACCGTCCAAAAACAACAGTTCATATGCCTGATTACGAAGTAGTTCTTACCACCTACGGAATGCTGCTTTCGGACATTCAATTTTTGAAAAAGCTTAATTTCAATTATGTGTTTCTGGATGAATCACAGGTGATTAAAAATCCTAATTCAGAAAGGTATAAAGCGGCACGTCTGCTTCAATCAAGAAACAGAATTGTACTGACGGGGACGCCCGTTGAAAACAGCACTTTTGATCTTTACAGTCAGCTTTCTTTTGCCTGTCCCGGATTGTTGGGAAGTAAACAGTATTTTAAAGACATTTATGCTATTCCTATTGATAAATTTGAGTACAGCAAACGTGCCATAGAGCTTCAGCAAAAGATAAAGCCATTTATCCTCAGAAGAACTAAGAAACAGGTTGCCAAAGAACTTCCGGAAAAAACTGAAACAGTCATCTACTGTGAAATGAATACGGAACAGCGCAAAATTTATGATGCTTATGAAAAGGAACTTCGAGAATTTATTGCCGCCAATGATGACGATGATCTGAACAAGAACAGCATGCATGTTCTTACAGGCCTTACGAGGCTCAGACAGATCTGTAATTCCCCTGTTCTGATGAAAGAGGGATACTCCGGTGAAAATGCCGTTAAAATCGAAATTCTGATGGAACAGATCCTCGGAAAATCCAAAGATCATAAAATCCTTGTTTTCTCACAGTTTGTGGGTATGCTGGACCTCATAAAGACAGAACTGGAACGCCACAATATTCAGTTTGAATATTTAACAGGTCAAACGAAAGACAGAGGTGAAAAAGTAGCTCATTTTCAGAACAATGAAGATATCCGTGTATTTTTGATTAGCTTAAAAGCTGGAGGCGTGGGCCTCAATCTTACGAAGGCAGATTATATTTACCTTGTAGATCCCTGGTGGAATCCTGCAGCTGAAAACCAGGCTATTGACCGAAGTTACCGTATAGGACAAACCAAAAATGTAATTGCGGTAAGGATGATATGCTCCAATACTGTAGAAGAAAAAATTCTTACGCTGCAGAAAAAGAAAAAACAGCTGGCTCAGAATCTGCTTGCCACTGACGGAAAAAAACTTCAGGGATTGTCTAAGCAGGATTTGATGGATTTACTGGGATCTGAATCGTAATATAAAAGTTTAAAAACAGCAAATAAAAAACCGACAGGTAAAAGACCTGTCGATTAAAAAACAAAAATTGATATGGATATGATTTAGATATGATGTGTCTATTTTTTTATCATCTTTTCTGTAAAGAGTTTCTGATTCTTAGTCTTAATTTTGATCAGATAAGTCCCCGGAATAAAATTGTCCATTGAAACGGTCATCGAATTACCTTCCAGCATCTTTTGTCCGGACATGTTATAAATTTCATATTTCTCCAATCCTTCTTTCATCTTGATTGTTACAGAATTTGCGGTAGGATTTGGATATATCGTAACAAGGGTCGATGCCTCTTTAGAAACTTCAAGGGTTGAAAGACTCTCAGGCTGAATATTTATAGTATAATCTTCTGCTTGACCGATAAACCAATCCGAAGGACACGGAAGATTCTTCAAAGCTCCCATCCAGGAATTGGATTCATAGGCTTTTACCAGTCTGAAACGGGTTTCTCCCAATTGCGCTCCTGCCGGAATGGTAATATTAGCTGTTGTAATCCCGGACTCATGACCGGAAACCGGATTGGAATTATCCAGATAGCCCAGATTAAATTGTTCATCAGCATCAAACTGATTATTATGGTTAAAATCAATATAAGCATAGGCAGATACGGTATTCTGGCCATGGGTACCACCTGTCACACTTATAGGATAGGTATTTCCACGGTTCACATTAAACACTGTTGCTGTAAAGTTTTCAAGAACATCAGAATTGCCGTCAAGTGCACTGTTTCTAACAACTCCGGCAAATTCTACCGTACTGATCTCACTCACGGTCAAGCTTGTAATATTTTCAGTACCGCAATAAGGAGCCGGGAAACTGGCCGTATTTCCTATGATATTAACCGTATAATCTTCCGTCTGCCCTGCTCTTAAGCTACTGTCACAAGCTGAACTGATAGAGTTCGGAGCAGCAGGATTTGAATAGGCCTGAACATTGGTATTTTTAAGAACTCTCATTCTTGTACTTCCGATGGCAGCATTGACCGGGATTACTATGGTATTATTGACTGTAAAAGCATTGGCCGGATTAGCGGCATCAAGTCTTCCGATATAAAAGCTCTCTCCTGCATCATCAAAATTTCCGTTCTGATTAAAGTCTATAAAAACAACTACATCACTTGGAAATGTACTGGATGGCCCTTTCACAGATATCGGATAGGAATTTCCCAGCTGCAGGTCTGTAGATATTGCTGTAAAGTTCTCATAAATTTGTGCATTGGAGGATTGAATGGATGAGGAATTATTAATCGTTCCGAAAGTTACATTACTGATCATGTTGCTGTCAGCTCCGTACTGAAAGGTTGGCATACAATATTGCAGCTGCGCATTCGTCAGGGATGCAAGTACAATACCAGAAAGAGTAGTTATTTTTTTCATTTTCTTTGTTCAATTTCTTGGGACAAATTTATATTTATTTAGAATGAATAAAAATAACAATGTAATGATATTTGTCAGCTTAATAAAAATAGAGTCTTAAATTTCGTCTGAACTCATTGAATATTCTGCTTTACCAATGGATAATCAATCTGTTACCAACTCAAAAGATCCTTCTCAAATTTAACTTTAAGAAAGATCTTTTTTAATATAATAATTGAAATCTAAGGTAATTTATCCCTTTTAGTCTATATTTTCGATAAGAACTGCGGAAGCGCCTCCTCCTCCATTACAGATGGCAGCAATTCCATACTTTCCTTTTTCCTGGCGTAAAACATTCACTAAAGTGGTCATAATCCTTGCTCCTGAAGCACCAATCGGGTGTCCCAATGCAACTGCTCCTCCGTATACATTTACCTTGCTGATATCATAATCCAGAATTTTTTGATTGGATAGAATTACTGAAGAATACGCTTCATTAATTTCAAAAAAGTCGATATCTGACAGATTGAGACCTGTTTGTTTCAACAATTTCTGAATAGCGATGGAAGGTGAAGTGGTAAACCATTCCGGTGCCTGAGCGGCATCTGCATAGGCTATTATTTTTGCCAGTGGTTTTAAATTATGTTGCTCTATTGCTTCAGAAGACGCTAGTAAAAGGGCTGCAGCACCATCATTCAGATTGCTGGAATTGGCTGCTGTAAGTGTTCCGTCGGCTTCAAATGCAGGTTTCAAAAGGGAAATTTTCTCTGGGATCAGTTTATCAATATCTTCGTCTTTACTAACGATTGTAGTTCCTTTTTTACTTTCAATCGATATTGGGATCAATTCGTTGCCAATCTTGTCGTTTTTTGCCGCTTCCTGAGCTCTCTGGTATGAGAGAAGGGCATAATCATCAAGTTCCTGTCTGGTAAGTCCATATTTTTTCACGCCTAATTCCGCTGCACTTCCCATGTGGAAATCATTGTAGACATCCCATAGCCCGTCTTTAATCAATCCATCAGTAAGATTCGTATCTCCCAGTTTTGTCCCCTGACGGATTTTGACATAATGCGGAACGTTGCTCATGCTTTCCATTCCTCCCGTCATAACAATATGCTCCATTCCAAGCTGGATCTGCTGAGCCCCAATCATTGCCGCTTTCATTCCGGATGCACAGACTTTGTTGATTGTCGTAGCATCTTTATCAACGGGAATTTTAGCAAAAATCGCAGCCTGTCTGGCTGGCGACTGTCCGAGTCCTGCGCTTAGCACATTTCCCATATATACACTGTCTATATGCTCTGGTGAGAGATTGATACCTTCATAAGCGTTCTGAATGGCAATAGCTCCCAACTGTGGTGCTGTAAATCCAGAGAGGCTTCCCATAAAACCACCCACCAGGGTTCGTTTTGCGGCGACTATAAATACTTCTTTCATAGAATTTATTTTTTACAATATACCGATCAGTATATTTTTGATTAAAAAAAATCCTTTTTATATTGACAAAGGAATATAACAAAGATAATTAAAATATACCAATCGGTATATTCATAGACAAAAAAAATCTTACTTTTTGTAAGACTTTATTATTTATGCTCTGCTTAGTTGGTCTAATCTTTTCAACAGCGTAGGCATTCTGTAATCACCATGCATCTGTTGTACTTTTAATTGAACTTCATCTACATCTATTCCTTTCGCTGTTACAAAAAGTGGGGTTTTACTTTCTCCACGAACTGCATTTCTTCGTTGGGAATCAGGAGTTCTAAATTCATTCTTTGCAATCCCAACAATAGGATATTTTTCTTCCAGTTCTTCATAAAGATGGCCGCCTAAGCCAATTTTCCCATTATTATCCAAAGTGACATATCCATCAACAATGATAATGTCTTCTGGTCTTAATGTTATTTTTTTTAGCAGACTCAAAATACAGGGCAACTCTCTTTTGTAAAAAGCCCCGCTTTCATATTCTGAACTTACGGGAATCTGTTCTATAAAGACTTCCACTTCTTTTTCAGAGGTCCAGTCTTCAAATGCAATACACACGGTATTGGCATAATCCTCATAATAATAGGTATCGAATGCGTAAATCATATTTATTTCTTAAAAAACTCACCGAAGTGCCACAATATTCCTGAAGGATCATGTACAAAGCACTCTTTCCCCCAATCCATTGTTCTTACAGGAGTAAGCCTCACATTTTCATATTTTTCTGTAAGCTCCAGAGACAAAAGTTCTTTCCAGAATTCATCAGTATTGGCAACTTCCATAAAGATCATGGTATTATCCACCCAGTCTTTTGCATAATAATCCTGGAGATAAAATCCGATTTCTTCTCTTGTAAATAAAGACAATTTAGATTCCAGAACCACTTCTTGAAATCCCATATCTCTGTAAAAATTTCTGCTGATCTCAAAGTTTTGCGCTCCGATAAAAGGTCTGATGGATTTCAGTTTTGGTATCATAATTTTTTATTTTTCCAGTTTTCAGAAATCATTTGAAACTTGATTTCTCCTTTTCCATGGGGTCCAGCTTCCTTCCATCCAGATTTTCTGTAAAAGATTTCAGCCCTTGTTCCAGGTGAAGTACCCAGCCATACGGAATCTTTATTTTGTTCAAAATACCAGTCCAGCATAATATCATGGAGTTTCCTGCCTATTCCAAGGTTTTCAAAATCCGGATGTACAAAGAGTGCCCAGATATTGTTTTCTTTCAGATCTGCAATGGAAAAACCAACGATCTGATCTTTCATCTCACAAACCCAACCTTTTCCTCTTTGGAATAGAAATTCCTCACAATCTTTATCGGTAACCAATCCAGGATCTGGCAGCGTGTTTTCTTTCACGGAGTTTCTCACAATCTGTATTTGTGGGATATCTTCTGGCTTTGCTTCCCGGATTATTGTTTTCATGGTAATGTTTTTGCTGGCAGTTTACAGGAATGATATTTTTTTAACCTTATCAAGGTTTAAAAAAATATCATTCCAATTAAAATTAATAATTATTTTCTGTCAACCACAATTCTTTCTTCTCTGTTGGCAATATCCCATGCAGTGGTAAAAATAAGCTGGGTTCTTTTCTCCAGCAACTGATAATCAATTTTTTCAGGATCATCACCTGGTTTGTGATAATCTTCATGAATACCATCAAAGAAAAATGCTACAGGAATATTATGCTTGGCAAAATTATAGTGGTCCGAACGGTAATACAATTGTTCAGGGTCATTCAAGTCATCGTATTTGTAATTCAGTTCCAGGTTGTTGGTTCTTTTGTTCGCCGCTTCGTTGATTACTTTAAGTTGGGAGCTCAACATTTCAGAACCAATCACATAGACATATTGTTTTCCTCTGTTGGCAGGATCATCACGTCCGATCATATCAATATTAAGATCAACCACGGTATTGGCTAACGGGAAAACAGGATTTTCGGAATAATATTCTGAACCGAAAAGTCCATGTTCCTCTCCTGTAACATGAAGAAACAGAATAGATCTTTTAGGCCCTTTTCCTGCTTTTTTAGCCTGTTGGAATGCTTTGGCAATTTCCATTACAGCTACAGTTCCACTTCCGTCATCGTCTGCTCCATTGTACACAACTCCATTTTTGGTTCCTACGTGATCATAATGAGCAGAAACCACCACAATCTCGTCCGGTTTTTCACTTCCTTCAATAAAAGCTAAAATATTTTCAGAATCCGGAAGGTTACCTTCTCCTCTTTTCTTCATGAATTCAGACGGTACTTTCTGATAGTAAGAGCCTAGTGCTTTAGGAGCTGAAATACCCAGATTCTTATAGTAATTAATCATATACTCACCCGCTTTTTTCTGTCCTTTGCTTCCGGTATCCCGCCCTTCCATATCGTCTGCTGCAATGACGTAAAGGTTTTTCTTTAAATCCTCTGCATTAATCTCTTTATAGGCATTGTTAAACGCTTTGTTATGTTTTGTTGAAACAGGATGTGAAGCATTCCCGTCAGATATTTTTGCCGTTCCACAACTGGTTACTACAGCCATTGCCAACAGCGGAATAAGTATTTTTCTCATAAAAGATAAATTTCTTAAAAATAACAATTTTTATTGAATCCCAGTATTAATAATCAATAGGACAAAATAATATGCAGTTCATTACAAATCTACCAACACACAAGCTTAAGTGTAATTTTGATATTAAAATTTTATTATATTTGATAAAAATACAAAATAAGTGAAAGAAATTTACGGATTTACTCATTATTCCTTTTTTACGGAAATGTCCGAGCTGGCAGCCAGGCACGGAAGCTTTGATCTTTCTCTGGGACTTCCCGATTTTGATATTGATGAACGCCTGAAAGTATTTTTAAA
This sequence comes from Chryseobacterium sp. AG363, assembly GCF_003610675.1. Taxonomy (NCBI): domain Bacteria; kingdom Pseudomonadati; phylum Bacteroidota; class Flavobacteriia; order Flavobacteriales; family Weeksellaceae; genus Chryseobacterium; species Chryseobacterium sp. AG363. Next base: position 691,190 of record NZ_RAQF01000002.1, on the reverse strand, counting down.
GGAAGCTGCTGAACACAACACGCATCACTATGAACCTCTTGCAGGCAATCCTCTGCTGATGGAGAGCATTATCAGATTCAATGCAAAACGAGCTCATCAAATAACGGTTACCGCAAAGGAAATCACGATTGTACCCTGTGCAACCTTTGCTTTATATACTGCACTTAAATCAATTCTGAATCAAGGTAATGAAGTTATCATTATTCAACCTTCATACTACACTTATGGGCCAGCTGTTGTTATGAATGGAGGAATTCCTGTTTATTATGATCTTGATGGTGATTTTACCATAGATTGGAATCTGTTTAAAGACTGTATTACTGAAAAGACAAGAGCAGTCATTGTCAACTCTCCCCAGAATCCAACCGGAAAAATATGGAAAAAAGAAGACTGGAATCAGCTCTATGAACTGATCAAAGATCGTGATATTTATTTGATTTCAGAAGAAATATATGATACTTATTGTTATGATGAAACTGAACATTACAGTTCTTTCATCCATCCTGAACTCAGGGAAAAGACTTTCTGTATTTTTTCTTTCGGTAAAATGTTTCATACTTCGGGATGGAAAGTGAGTTATATGTTTGCTTCAGAAGTTTTAACAACAAGATTTCAATGTCATCAACAGTATATTTCTTACAGTGCCAATGCTCCTGCACAATATGCTATCGCAAAATATCTCGACGTATTTGATCCGGATCTCAATAAAAAACTCATGCAGAAAAAAAGAGATATTTTTAATGAAATGATTAAAGAAACACCGCTTCAGATCGAACAACAAGCGGAAGGAAGTGTTTTTCAGGTTGTTAATTTCAGGACTATTTCTAAAAACATGACAGATGTAGAGTTTTCAAAATGGCTTACCATTGATAAGAGGGTTTCCTGCCTTCCACTTTCTGCTTTTTACAATTCCAGAGATAATTCTGATTATATCAGGTTTAGTTTTGCTAAAAAAGATGAATTGATTATTCAGGCTTTGGAGCATTTGAAAAGAAGTCTTTGATTTTTCTGGATTTGCTTTTCCCAAAGATCACACAAATTTTCACAGATGATGGCTGATATTTTTTGCCTGGATTTTTTATGACGTGGATAGACGTGAAAAAGCACCGCCATAGCGATGCTTTTGTACTATTTTCACATTGATTTTAAAGAGCCAATACTCTTACATCAATTCTTCTGTTTTTTGCTTTGCATTCATCAGTATCATTAGCTTCACAAACAGGATGCTGTGAACCATATCCTTCTGCTTCTATTCTGTCTCCGGAAATACCTAGTTCGAGTAGTTTAAGTTTGGCTGTCTGTGCTCTCAGATTGGATAATTTGATGTTACTATCTTCATTACCGCTGTTATCTGTATATCCGCCCAGTTTTATTTTCAGATCAGGATAAGCATTTAAAATTTCTGACAAAGTATTCAATTGAAGCACGGATTCTGCTTTCAGATCACTTGAACCTGTTTCAAAATAAAGGTTTTCAATGGTATACCACTTATTTGGATCTAATGCAGACTTATCTTTTTGTTTCACCACATTGTAAAGTTGGTAAAGCTGGCTTCCGTCACCAATAGCAATTGTTTTTCCTCCGTCCAGTTTTATTTTCTGAATATTACCTGTTTCATATACAAAGTCTCCGTTTTCATTAAGGTGTCCTTTAATTTCTCCCGGAATGACCGTAATTATTTTAGAATCTCCATTTACAGTTACTGCACTACTGGAAATTCCTGTAAGGCTTTCAATTTTTGCTTTTCTGTTAGCTTCAATTTTATCTTTATGCAAAACAGCCAAAGTAGGTGCAATCACCAGAGAAACGATTGACATTAATTTAATCAGGATGTTCATCGAAGGTCCTGATGTATCTTTAAACGGATCTCCCACCGTATCACCTGTTACAGATGCTTTGTGTGGTTCTGAACCTTTATAATACGTCTGTCCATTAATATCAACTCCTTTTTCGAAGGATTTTTTTGCATTGTCCCACGCGCCTCCTGCGTTATTCTGAAACATTCCCATTAACACACCACATACTGTAGCTCCCGCCAGGAACCCTCCTAATACTTCAGGTCCGAAAATAAAACCGATTAATAAAGGAGAAACGATAGCAATCGCACCAGGCAGCATCATTTTTCTGATGGATGCATCTGTAGAAATGGCTACACATTTTTCATATTCCGGTTGCGCTTTCCCTTCCAGAATTCCCGGAATTTCACGGAATTGTCTTCTTACTTCTTCTACCATTGCCATGGCAGCCTGTCCTACTGCGGTAATCGCCAATGAGGAGAAGATAAACGGAATCATCCCACCTACAAAAAGTCCGGCAAGAACATCTGCTCTGTAAATATCAATACCATCAATTCCTGCAATTCCTACAAAAGCAGCAAATAAGGCCAATGCTGTTAAAGCAGCTGAAGCAATGGCAAATCCTTTTCCTGTAGCAGCCGTTGTATTTCCTACGGCATCCAGAATATCTGTTTTTTCACGTACTTCTTTGGGAAGTTCACTCATCTCAGCAATACCTCCGGCATTATCTGCGATAGGTCCAAAAGCATCAATAGCAAGCTGCATGGCTGTGGTAGCCATCATTCCAGCTGCGGCAATTGCCACTCCATAAAGCCCGGCACACAGATAAGAACCATAAATTCCTCCCGCCAATACAATAATAGGAAGCAAAGTAGATTCCATTCCCACGGAAAGCCCACCGATAATATTGGTTGCATGCCCTGTAGAAGATTGTCTCACAATACTGGAAACGGGTCTTTTCCCCATGGCAGTGTAATATTCTGTAATAATGCTCATTAAAGTTCCCACTACCAGACCTACCATGATAGCTCCGAATACACCCATTTTCGTAAATTCATGACCTCTGAGAACCATTTTTTCAGGAAGGATATACGTTACCAGGAAATAGGAAGCAATAGCCGTAATCACAATACTTCCCCAGTTTCCAAGGTTTAATGCATTCTGCACACTGGAAGTGGATGCCCCTTCATTGTCATTAATTTTCACAAATAAAGTTCCGATCATTGAAAATATAATTCCTGTTCCTGCAATCAGCATCGGCAAAAGAATCGGGGCAAAACCTCCGAAAGCATCATCAGAAACAGTTTCTCTGCCTAATACCATCGTGGCAAGAACTGTCGCCACATAGGATCCGAAAAGGTCGGCTCCCATTCCGGCAACGTCTCCTACGTTATCTCCTACATTATCTGCAATGGTAGCTGGATTTCGGGGATCATCTTCAGGAATTCCGGCTTCCACTTTTCCTACAAGGTCGGCACCTACGTCTGCAGCCTTAGTATAAATACCACCTCCTACTCTTGCAAAAAGCGCAATAGACTCAGCGCCCAGAGAAAATCCGGTAAGAATTTCGATGGTTTTTTCCATTTCATGAGAATCTACTGTAGCTTCAGGGGCAAAAATCTGTTTAATAATCAGAAATAAAGCTCCCAACCCTAAAACAGCCAGTCCGGCAACTCCCATTCCCATTACAGAACCTCCTGTAAAAGAGACTTTAAGAGCTTTTGAGAGTGAAGTTCTTGCAGCTTCTGCCGTTCTCACATTCGCTTTGGTAGCGATTTTCATCCCGATAAACCCTGCTGATGCAGAGAATACAGCTCCTACGGCAAAAGCAATTCCGATACTCCAATGTGAGTTGGCATTACTTGACCCCATTACTGCCAATAGAATGGCGACAACAACAACAAAGTACGTTAAGATTTTGTATTCAGCCTTTAGAAAAGCCATTGCACCGTCTGCAATATGGCCGCTGATTGTTTTCATTTTTTCATTTCCAGCATTCTGTTTATTGACCCAGTTGCTCTGAAGAAATGTATAAAGCAAAGCTATGACACCAAAAATTGGCACTAACACAAATAGATCCATAGTTTATTATTTTATATTAAAAAATTGAGATTAGTCTTATAAATATAATGAAATTATAAACACATAATAAAATTCACTAATAATAATATATTATTTTGTAAATTTGTTTATCACTATGATTTGAATTAATTATTTATGAAAAGGATATTGTACACTATTTTTTTATCTGCAAGCATAAGCAGCTGTCAAAATAAGATTCCACAACAAAACGCTGAAATACTTTATTTCGGAGGTCCTATTATAACAATGGAAGACACCCCTCTTCAGGTTGAAGCTGTAGCAATAAAAGACGGGAAAATACTTTTTGCGGGAACAAAATCAGATGCAGAACGTTTTTCAGAGCCAGCAACCAAAATGATTAATCTTAATGGAAAAACTCTACTTCCTGGTTTTATAGATGTTCATGGACATCTTACTTCAAGAGCCGGGATGATGGATGTTGTAGATTTATCTCCTGAACCCTATGGCACTGTAAATTCAATTGAAGATTTACAGATTATCATTAAAAACTACATCAAAGAAAAAAAAATTACAGATCAACAGCCGATTATCGGAAATGGTTATGATGATGCAATTATGACAGAGCATCGTCATCCTACAAAAGCTGAACTGGATGTTATCAGTAAGACCAATCCTATCATTGTTATTCATGCTTCAGGCCATGCCAGTGTAGCTAACAGTGCCATGCTAAAGCTTTTGGGAATAACGGAATCATCAAAAGATCCTGAAGGAGGGCACATTGGCAGGGATAAAAAAACAGGAAAACTGAACGGAAAATTAGAAGAAAATGCAAGTTTCAACGCGTTACTGGTCATCACAGAAAAAATGGGTAAAGGCAAAAACACAGAGGCTCATGCAATGGAAAATCTGATGAAAGCCCAGAATGAATGGCTCAGCTATGGACAGACTACTATTTGTGATGGGAGAACGATGGGAGAAAGTGTTGCGCTGTTAGAAAAAGCAGCATCCCAACATCTTCTTAAAGCTGATGTTGTTTACTTTCCGGATTACGAATATTTCAAAAAGGATTTCAACAGTTTCAAACCAAAGTATATGAAATATGAAAATCACCTGAAATTAGCCGGATTTAAATTTTCTGACGACGGTTCTCCACAAGGTAAAACGGCCTGGCTTACCCAGCCTTATTTAGTTCCTCCTGAAGGTCAGTCTAAGGATTATAAAGGATTCCCTATTTTTACGGATGAAACCTTATACAACGATCTGAAAGTCCTTTTTCAAAATCACATCACTGCCCAGCTTCATGTAAATGGAGATGCTGCAATTGATCAGGCCATCCGTGTTATTCAAAGATTAAAAGATGAAAACATTTACAAGCCGGAATTGCGGGCAACATTAATTCATGTACAGAACAGCAGACCTGATCATATTCAAAAAATAAAAGAATTAGGAGTAATCCCTTCTTACTTTTCTACGCATGCTTATTTATGGGGAGATTGGCATTATTCGAGTGTTTTCGGCCCTGAAAGAGCTTCTTTTATAAGCCCGGCAAATTCAGCATTAAAAGCAGGAATTATTTTTACCATTCATCATGATGCTCCGGTTACACCACCCGATCTGATTACAGCAGTATACGCAGCAGTGAATAGAAAGACACGGTCTGGAATGATTTTAGGTCCTAATGAAAGAATCTCCACCCTTGAAGCGTTAAAAGCGATTACCATTAACGGAGCTTATCAATTGCAGGAAGAAAACAGAAAAGGGTCTATTAAACCTGGTAAACTAGCTGATTTTGTTATTCTTGATCAGAATCCTTTAACCACAACTCCTGAAAATCTCAGAAACATTAAGGTTCTGGAAACGATAAAAGAAGGAAATTCTGTATACAAAAGAAATTAATCCTATTGATACATAATAAAATATTCACAAAAAAAGCAGATGAAAAATCATCTGCTTTTTTTATTCTAGGGAAAAAATCTTATCCTCCGAATTTATCTGCATAGTCTGTTTGAGAAGCTTTGATCACTTTTCTTGCGTGTTCAGCTCCGTAAACTTCCTGGATTCTGCATTTTGCAGGCTCATCCGGTAAATTTTTATAAGTAAGGAAGTAGTGCATCAATCTTTTTACTTCAGCTTCCGGTAATTCAGAAATATCTCTGAAGTGCCCGAAAGCGTGGTCATTAATCATTACTGCAACAATTTTATCATCTGCTTCACCTCCGTCGATCATTTTGAAACCTCCGATTGGAATAGCTTCCATCAATAAACCTCCGGCATGGATATTGTGAGAACTTAAAACACAGATATCAAGTGGGTCATGATCACCCATAGTAACGTCAGTAGCACCTGATTCTACAGCAAGTTTCATCACCTCTTTATCACAGTATGTTCTTGGTACAAAACCATATAAAGCCGGGATAATGTTAGAGAATTTCTGTGGCCTGTCTACCTTTAAGTATCCTGTTTCTTTATCTACTTCATATTTAATAGTATCTGAAGGAACAATTTCCACAAATACGTTGACAACATTTGGCGCATCTTCTCCTGCAGAAATTCCGTGCCATGGATGTGCTTTAAAATTTGGAATCATTATTTATCTGTTATTTTTTAAGTTATTATTAAAATTTCTTTTCTTAAATCTTCTATAGTTTCAGCAATATAATCGTTGCTTTCCATATAATTCATGATGAAAATCGTTTTGAATTCATCCAGCTGAACTTCTCCTTTTAATCCATCATAGGTTTTGTGAAGCAGTTCTATAATCGCATTCTTTGAGTCAACAATATTCTTCCATGAATTTTTCGTAATGTACAACTGTTGTGAAGAGTTATACTCAAATTCTTCGTTGATTGCTTTTTCTGTCAGGAAAATAAACTCATGAACAGCCAGTCCTCTATCAAACCTCTGGATAAGGTTGGATGGTTTCATTCTGTCCAGAAACAATGTCATTCTTTCGTAGGAATGTGCTTTGTTCTCTGAATTTGATTTCACGGTAAGCAGTTTGATTTCCTGGTTCTTAAGAGTAATGTATGAGTGTACAAATTGTCTGAGCAAAACCAGAAAAGGAATTGCAATAATCAATGCAAATGCATAGGGTAAATATCCTGATAGACTCGTCATAATTTTAGACTGCAAAATTACTAATTATTTTCCGTCTTCTAAAGAGTTTTTAAAGATATCCACTTTAGAAATTTGTATATAGACCAATGCAAGGATAATTATAAGATAAAAGCCAAGCATCATCCTGTTTACCAGAGATGGGAAAACTAAGAATCTCAGCAAAACAGTTCCATAAATAATTGCAAAAAACAAGACCTGAGACTGGTTCTTTTTATTATGAAATGAAAAACGATTCGCCAGAATGACTACTATAAAAATCAACAGGACTGGAAAATAGGAAGTATTGAACTCCAGCATGATATTACTTTTAATAAAACGAAAATAATCTGCAAAGGAAAATGGATCAGGCTGCGACACAGGATAAATCTGAACTTTCGTAAACTGGTTCATAAAAAGTGTAGACCAAGAAACCTGATTGAAAACCTGTATTAAAAAGAAGGAAAGAAATATATAGCCGTATGATACCAGTAATAAACCTGTTTTAATCTGAAAGCTATTTCTATAAAAATAAATAAGGGAATACAGGAATGAATAAAAAATAAAATATTCAGGTCTTGTAAGCACACAAAGCATAGCCCATATGCCTGCAAAAAAGAAATTTTTTCTCACTAAAAACACATAAAAGCTCAAAAGAAGCAGAAAGCATGATAAGGAATCTGCTGATACATGCCGGGCTGCCTCCGGTAAAGGTTTGAACAAGGAAATTAAAACAGTAAGGATAAAGGCAAGAGAATAATTTCTCAGAGTCTTTATCAAAAAGCTGAAAATCAGAACCAGAATCAATGCATAAGAGATAACTGAAATCAGGGAGATTGAAGCAGAAGCACTGAAACCAAGCTTAAACAATGACCAGCCGATAAAATTATAAAAAGGTTTTACCACAAAAAGCTGTAACTCTTCTTCGTAGGCTTTGGGATTTTGTGAGATTATTTTATAGTAAGTACTCTCTCCTTTTGCCACTTCCTCAACCCTTTGATTAACAGGCCCAAGCCCTGCAAAGTCGGGATTCTTTTCCGTCAGTTCGTCATATACCCTCTGATGAATTTCTTCAATTTTCATTTCAGGATATTCCGTTTTATAAATAAGCCCCATATAGGCCTCCATATCAGTGTTGTAATAATGATGGGTATACAGGTAGTATGACATCATGCATACATAGATTGAAAATATAAAAACAAGAATATTCTTCTTTTTTTCCATACACTGATATTAAGAATACAAATGTAAAAAAACTATCTTTTTAAACCCGTATTCCTATAAAAAGCTTTACGAAGAGAATTTTTCTGTATTAAAGTTCAAACAGCGCCGGCCTCTGTGTCACTTCATGATAACAGACACTATTTTCATCAAAGAAATGGTAAACAAGGCTTTTTCTCGTTCTGTTTTTATCCGTGTGAGGTTCTCCGCCGTGAAGAATATTGGCATGCCAGATTAATAAATCTCCTTTTTTGGCTTTAAAGATTTCTTTCTTCAAGCCTAATTCTTTTACTTTATCCTCCAGGAAAGCTTCATAAGCTCTGTAGCTTTTCTTACCAATTTTCAAAGCTGTCCCTTCATTATCATAATCAGAATTCAGGAAATAAGGGAGTTTATGGCTTTTAGGAATATAATGAAGCGCTCCGTTATTCTCATCTACATCTTCCAGGGCAATCCATACACCTAATAAACCACCTAATGGATACGTGGTCATGTGAATACTGTCAGAATGGGTTTTCTGCTGGCTGCCGTTGATAAAATTGATACTTTGGAAAAGTTTGGATTTTCCGTCAAGCAAAACAGATAAAAATTCTAACAGTTCTTTATCACTTCCAATATTTTTAATGATTTCTGAATGGTGGATCGCAAACATCAGTTTTCCTCCGTATATAAATTTCAAAGTCCCATCCTTCATTAGTTTATCAATTTCAGCATTGATCTGATCGGCCGTTTCAGGAGTAAGGAAATTTCTAAGAATCATATAGCCATTTTCATCATACTGAAGAGCACTTTCTTTATTTTCGTCGGAAAGTTTCTTAAAAAAAGGAGTTTCCCTAAGTTTTGAATCATCCAGTCTTCTTTCGCTAGCCGGAAGATGTGCAAAATCTTTACTTGAAATACTTGAAAAATAGTTCTTATTGATTCCGTATTTTTTATATAATGGAATATTATGCTTTAATTTATTCTTTTTAAATATGTTATAAAGCATGTATGATAATTTGTACTGACGAATCTGTTGTAACATAACTGTTTTACTAAGGATTTTATAAAGTTACGGAATATTACCTAATTAGAACCAATCTAAACAATGCTTTTCATCATAAAAAAGACTTTCCTCTTAATACAAGATATCCTAATTTTTTAAAAAGGTTCTTTTTTGAATTCTCAATAATTCCGTACGGTCTTAATTCGGGACGAAACCCTCTGAAAAACTCTTCAATATTAGGTAGTTCTCCCCCTTCAAAATCAAAAATATGAGTTTCTATATTTTCTTTAATGAGATGATCAATCAATACGGATGCTCCTGATAATTTGACATAATCTTTATCATTAAAATTTCCTAAAAGCGCTACCATATTACTATCCGAATACGTAGCAATCATGTTAGCAATCTTATGCTTATAGTAAAAAGCTGTGAATTTCAGATATCCGGACTTATAAAAGCTTTCAAAAATTCTCATGAATTCAAACAAATCATGGTCTTTATTCAATCCTATTGTATTGGATTCAATAAAAGCTTTTGCTTTCTCATAAGGGATCGTTTTGATTTCTGATTCTTGTAAAACAGCTTCATCTAACCGAAGTTTTCTTTTTCTTTTGGGTGAATATTTCGAATATACTTTCTCATAAGCCTCAGGATATAATAAAAAGTTTTTCTTGATTCTGATCTTTGTGCGAAGCTGATTGACATCATTAAAAGGATACGCCCTTATCATGTAATTTTTTTCCAGGTATTCTAAAAATGTCTCATTAAGATCCACATCATCTTTGCTGGAAAAAACCCCAAGCTGTTGACAAAGCTTAGGATTATGCACTATTTTCAGCCCATATTTTCTTACAAAAGGTATGGGCATTACAGCTTCATAATCTTTATAAACAAGAATTTCCCATGGCATTGTAGAAGTTGTATCTAAAAAATCTTTTGTTGCAGAATATTTTCTTTGTTCGGAATTTTCTAAACATTGAGCATATTTTACAAAATCAATTTCATGGTATTTCAATCTTCTAATCATAATAATCCTGCGTCTGAGAAGCTAAAATAAGAGTCCTGCGTGACAATAATATGGTCTAAAAGCTGAATGCTTAATGTATTTCCCGCTTCTTTTATTTTCTGTGTGATATTGATATCTTCCCGGCTTGGTTTTAAACTTCCGGAAGGATGATTGTGCGCAATGATAATACCTGTTGAAAAATGATCCAAAGCTGACTTATAAAGTGTTCTTACATCTACAATAGACTGACTGATCCCTCCCTGTGTGAGTTGAGAAACATGAATTACTTTATTGCTGTTATTAAGGAAAATTGTCCAGAACTCTTCTGTTCTCAGATCGGAGAGCTGGTTTCTGAGAATCGCATAAGCATCATGACTGTTTCCAATAATTGTTTTTTCAGGAATATCCTGCACTGCTCTTCTTCTGCCGATTTCCAAAGCTGAAATAATTGAAATGGCTTTTGATTCTCCAATACCTTTAAATTTCATCAGATCTTTGGCAGAAAGTAAGCTCAATTCATTCCAACTGTTATTGACAGAGGCCAAAATTTTCCTTGCTAATTCCAAAGCATCTTCCTCTCTATTTCCACTTCCCATAATAATTGCCAGAAGTTCAGAATCAGAAAGTGAGCCTTTGCCTTTCTGCAAAAACTTTTCTCTGGGTCTGTCATCTTCGGCAAGGAGTTTTATGGCCATGGAAAAAAATTATAGATGAATATTATCAATTAATAGAAAGCATATAAAATAACAGGTTTTGGAGACCTATCAATATATTTTGCTGTTTCTTTAAGTGCATTGACGGAAAGCATCGGGCATCCTAAACTCAGACATGCAGGAGTCTGAGATTCTGTGTCAGGAATGCATCCGTAGGAATGAAGAACAATAGCTCTTTGCATGGCATTGCTATTGGTAGCATCCAGTCCTGTCAGACGATAAGCTTTCCCAAACTTCCCTATATAGCTTTCTCCAATGACATATTTTCCAAGTGATGACTGATAAGAGCCTTCAACATTACTGAATTTCAAAGCATCTGATTTTGGAATGACAGAGCCTGATCCATGAGAAACTACAGCCTGCTGTAGAATCGTATTATTTTTCAGGTTATAAATAAAATAACGATACTTCCCGGATGGGATTTTAAAGTTGATAAAAACAGCCAGTTCCTGATTGTACTCTTTTCCTTTTATATAATTTTTAATCTCCAAAATTCTTGTTTGAGGAATACCTGATGGGTTCAACTGCTGGGATTCAGCTTTTGAACAGGAAATTACAATTAAAAAAAGAAAAATAAAGTGCTTCATCATCCGGTTTTATATACTACTCTATGATCATTCCGTCTTTCATAACGAGCTTGCGGTCTGTGATTTCTGCCAGATTCGGGTTATGCGTTACAATGACAAAAGTTTGGTTGTATTTGTTTCTAAGATCAAAAAACAATCTATGAAGATCATCGGCGTTCTTTGAATCAAGGTTACCTGTAGGTTCATCTGCAAAAATAATTTTCGGGGAATTGATTAAAGCTCTTGCTACAGCTACCCTTTGCGCCTCTCCACCTGAAAGCTGGTTGGGTTTATGATTCAGTCTTTGCTCTATCTTTAGATCTTCAAATAAAGCATAAGCTTTTTCGATAGCTTCTCTTTCGTTAGCTCCAGCTATTTTTGTCGGAAGCAATACATTTTCCAATGCGGTAAACTCCGGAAGAAGCTGATGAAACTGAAATACGAAACCGATATTCTGATTTCTGAATTTTGACAGCTGTTTATCATTCATATTAATAAATGATTCTCCTGCAATTTCAATTTCAGTATCATATTTATTAGATTGACTAGGATGATCCAAAGTTCCCAGAATCTGCAGCAATGTAGATTTACCAGCTCCTGATTCTCCTACAATAGAAACCACTTCCCCCGTTTTGATCTGAATATCAACACCTTTCAGTACCTCTAAATTCCCATAAGATTTATGGATATTTCTTGCTTTAATCATGATTCAAAAGTAGTGAATTGCCTGCAAATAAAAAACCGCTTTTTGAAGCGGTTTGTATTTTATTTTAGATTTAATATTATTAGATTTTGTTAATTCATTTATAGAAGTCTTTTCTATTAATTTTTTTAATGATTCCTGTCTTATTTTTTTGTAAAAATTTTTCCTAAACTATAAGATTTTGTTGGCATTCCATTTACAAAAAAACCTCCCGATTTGGGAGGTTTTACTATTTTCAGTTCAGAAAATTACAGTAACAAAGTTAATGGACTTTCTAAATAAGTTCTTAATGTCTGTAGGAACTGAGCCCCTGTGGCACCGTCTACTACTCTGTGGTCACACGCCAATGAAAGTTTCATGGTGTTTCCAACTACGATCTGACCATCTTTAACGATTGGTTTCTCAATAATGGCTCCTACTGAAAGGATTGCAGAGTTTGGCTGATTGATGATACTTGTAAACGTTTCGATTCCGAACATTCCTAAGTTTGAAATAGAGAATGTAGATCCTTCCATTTCGTTAGCTTTAAGACCTTTACTCTTAGCTCTTGAAGCCATATCTTTTACAGATGCAGAAATCTGAGTATAAGTCATCTGATCTGTATTTTTCAATACCGGAACTACCAATCCGTCTGGAATAGCTACTGCTACGCCGATGTTGATATTTCCTCTGTGAATGATCTTATCACCTGCCCAGCTTGAATTTACCTGAGGATGTTTTCTTAAAGCAATTGCAGTTGCTTTAATAATCATATCATTGAAAGAGATCTTAGTATCAGGTAAAGAATTGATTTCTTTTCTAGCCTCAATTGCTTTATCCATATTGATCTCAACCATCAGATAATAGTGAGGGGCAGAGAATTTACTTTCAGAAAGACGTTTTGCAATAATATTTCTTACTTGTGAATTTGGAGTCTCTGTATCTTCACCTTGTACAAAGCTTACTGCAACAGGAGCAACGCTTGCTGCAGGAGCTGAAGCAGCTGGTTTTGCAGCTGGCTGATAGTTTTCAATATCTTTTTTAACGATTCTTCCGTTTTCACCAGAACCCTGAACACTGTTGATATCAACTCCCTTATCCTGAGCCATTTTCTTAGCCAGTGGAGAGATTGCTACTCTGTCAGAAGATGAAGAGTTCGCAACCGGAGCAGCTTTTTCTTCTGTTTTAGCTTCTGCTTTTTGTTCAGCTGGTTTTTCAGTTGACTGACCGGCAGCTTTTGGAGCTCCTACAGCGGAAACATCTGTTCCTGCAGGACCAATGATTGCTAATACGGAATCAACCGGAGCAGCACCTCCTTCTTCTACACCTTGCTTCAATAATACTCCATTGAATTCAGATTCGAAATCCTGTACTGCTTTATCTGTTTCGATCTCAGCAAGAAGGTCTCCTTCTTTTACTGTATCTCCTACGTTTTTGTGCCATTTAGCCACTTTACCTTCTGTCATTGTATCAGAAAGTCTTGGCATTGTAATAATTTCAACTCCTGCCGGAACTTCTGCAGCAGCAGGCGCAGCAGTTTCTACTTTAGGCTGTTCTTCTGATTTTTTTTCTTCAGTTGCAGCAGCGGGAGCAGCAGCCCCACCTGTCAATCCTGAAATATCTTCTCCTTCATTCCCGATAATAGCTAAAACAGAGTCTACAGCAGCAGCAGATCCTTCTTCTACACCTACGTATAAAAGGGTTCCTTCTATTTCAGATTCGAAATCCTGAACTGCTTTATCAGTTTCAATTTCAGCTAAAATATCTCCTTCTTTTACTTTATCTCCTACTTTTTTATGCCATTTGGCCACCTTACCTTCCGTCATTGTGTCGGACAGGCGGGGCATCGTAATTACTTCTGCCATAATCTATATTGATTTGAGATTCGAGATTTGAGATTTGAGATTTCAGAAATTTCAAACTTCAAATTTCAAATAAATTTTTATTTTTTAGTTTTCTAATTTGTCTAAGAATGGATAATCTTCCTGAGCATATACATACTCATAGACTTTTTCTGCATCCGGATACGGGGAGTTTTCCATAAATTCGATACACTCTTCAACAAAGTCTCTGGATTTGTTATCCATAACTTCCAATTCTGCTTCTGTAGCCCATCCGTTTTCTAAAATTCTATGTTTTATCAATTCGATTGGGTCATCATTTTTATGAAGAGCTACTTCTTCTTTAGATCTATATGGCTCGGCATCAGACATAGAGTGTCCTCTGTAACGGTAAGTTCTTGCTTCAATGAAAGTAGGTCCATCTCCTCTTCTTGCTCTTTCAATAGCTTCGTAAGCAGCTTCTGCCACTTTTTCAGGATCCATTGCATCTACAGCAAGGCAAGGCATTTCGTATCCTAATCCTAATTTATAGATATCTTCGTGGTTGGCTGTTCTTTTTACAGAAGTTCCCATTGCATACTGGTTGTTTTCTACAACAAATACTACAGGAAGTTTCCAGTTCATTGCCATGTTGAAGGTCTCATGTAAAGAACCTTGTCTTGCAGCACCATCACCAAAGAAACAGATATTTACTGCTTTTCTGTCGAAATATTTATCTGCAAAAGCAATACCTGCACCTAATGGAATTTGTCCTCCAACGATACCATGTCCTCCGTAAAAACGGTGTTCTTTACTGAAAATGTGCATAGATCCACCCATGCCTCCGGATGTTCCGGTAGCTTTACCACAAAGTTCAGCCATGATTCTTTTAGGATCTACTCCCATCGCCATTGGATGGATGTGACATCTGTAAGCAGTAATCATACTATCCTTTGTAAGATCCATTGCATGTGTAAAACCGGCAGGGATAGCTTCCTGACCGTTATACAAATGTAAAAATCCTCTGATCTTTTGTTTTAGGTAAAGAGAACGGCATTTGTCTTCAAACCTTCTCCACATTGTCATATCTTCATACCACTTCAGGTATACCTCTTTAGAAAATTCTTTCATGTGTTAGCTCTTGCTTTTTTATGATGAAATAGTTGAGCAAAATTATGAAAAAAACTTTGTTTTTATTCTATACATAGATAACTTTTCGATTTTTCTGCAAAATCTATTTGCGGGCTGTATGGATTATTCTTAATTTCCGACCCCTTGGAAGCTTGATAAAGCTACGTTTTATCCATTACATTCTTTCCGTAATATTTCAGAAATCGCCCTATTCATAAGTATTTCCCGAAACAACATATAATTAGGAGACATTGGAATTCTT
This sequence comes from Chryseobacterium sp. AG363, assembly GCF_003610675.1. Lineage (NCBI taxonomy): Bacteria > Pseudomonadati > Bacteroidota > Flavobacteriia > Flavobacteriales > Weeksellaceae > Chryseobacterium > Chryseobacterium sp. AG363. The sequence goes on along the minus strand of NZ_RAQF01000002.1, from coordinate 675,872 downwards.
TATATTTTGTTCTCCTATTTTATTCCTCTTTAATTATTGTTAATATATATTTTGGTTATTTCAACAGCTTCTTTTCCGGGGAAAAATCTGTAATTTTCAGAGTTCTGTCTTCAATTTCATTAACGAAATTACCCTATTGTTTTACCGTTCTGGCTTTAATTTCCTTCCAATCTTTGTCTGCTATAAATCCTTCCCTGCCATTTTCATTGTATACTCACCTTTTCACTCAAGCAGGTAAACAACCTCTGTTTTTCATTGAATCCCGACTCTCAGATTGACACAATTGATGGACAGGTTGTAGTGTAACAATATTTTCCCGGGAAACTTTTTGAATAAAGGCTAAACAACCTGAAAATATAAATAATATGAATACAGGTTACATGATAATGCTGACTAAGACCCATCAATTAATATTAAGCATTTCCTGCAAAATTCAGTATTCATTTAAAGAAGCAAAAACATTTCACTTCATCAAAACATTTAGTAATCAGATAACTTACCCATTAAACCACCTATTCCATCTCATGGTTTCCATTTGATTTTTGAGGTTATAATAGTATATTTGGTTTTTAATCTCAACTATGGAAGAAAAACAATCTTCATTATTACATAAAATTTCAAAAGTCATCTCTGATTTTTTTAATCCTTTGGTCTCTCTGATCATTTTCTTTATCTACATGAGCATCAGAGAATATTCCCTTAAAAATTCTATGCTTTATTTCCTTCCTGTATTATTAATGATCATTATTCCGGTTGTGATATGGCTGGTGTGGAATGTAAAGACTGGAAGGTATACCAATATGGATGTTTCCAACCGTGTCCAAAGGAAAACCTTATATATATTTATTGCAGTTTGTGTGATCGCCTATCTTCTTTTTAATTATATCAGAAACGGATACATTGATTTTGTCATGCTATTTATTCTGGTACTACTTTTCGCTCTTCAGATCAGCAATCTTTTTATCAAAAGCTCGATGCATACAGCATTCAATGTATTTGTGGCAGCACTCTTTTTCTCACTGAACTGGAAAATGGGTTTTGCATGGCTGGGAATCGCTATTTTAGTCGGAATCACACGTATCATTTTAAAAAGACATACCGTAAAAGAAGTATTTATGGGGGCTGGAATAGCTTTTCTGGTATCTTTTATCTATCTTTATTGCAATATTCAATTTCAACATTAGAATACTCTATGAAAATAAATCATCTTACTGCCGCAGAAGAAAACTTTATGAAGCTGTTTTGGAAAATGGAATCTTTTTATCTGAAGGACGTTATGGAGCAGCATCCGGAACCGAAACCACACCAGAACACGGTTTCCACTTATTTGAAAATATTAGTTGAAAAAGGCTATCTATCTACTGTAAAAGAAGGAAGAATCTTTAAATACAGCGTACTTGTTCCTTTAGATGGGTATAAAAAATTTCTATTAAAAGAACTTTCACACAACTTTTTTAATCATTCAGGGAAGGAAATCCTGGAGCTTTTATTAAGTGAAAAATTAATTTCCCAGGAAGATATGAAGGGTTATTTTGATCTAAAAATCGAAATAAAGCCAGCAAAGGTGGAAGAACCTAAGTTCGAAGTAGCTGAAGAAATCCTGAATCCAAAAAAAGAAAAGAAAACCAAAGGAAAAGAAAAAGACAAGGATAAGGATAAAAAGAAAAAAAAGAAAAAAGATTAATCTAAACCTTAAAAACACCAAATCATGAAAACAAAATTCCAGGAAACTCTAAGCCGGGCCAATGAAGTCATTTTCCGATATCCAATGATTTTGGTAATGGCTTTATTAGCTGTTATTGGTGCCATATACATTGTGGAAACGGAACGTAGCGAAATTACTTCTTATATTAAGTTCACCATTTGTTCCTGTCTCGGAATTTCTCTGATGTTTGCATTAAAAATGTTGTCACAGAGAATCGGGAAAGAATTACTACTACAAGTATGCGGTATAGTTTTCCTTATAGGTTTCTATTATATCCTGCCTGATAAAAAAAACAGTTTTACAGAAGTATACGCTTATATCATTGCTGTTACTGCTCTTCTCTCTCACTTATTGGTATCATTTGTTCCGTTTCTGGAGAAAGACAGAGAGCTCAGATTCTGGCAGTATAACAAAAACCTTTTTATCAATATCTTTCTCACTGCCGTATTTACAGGAGTTCTGACAGGCGGTGTGGAATTAGCCATCTTAGCGGTTGATAAACTTTTTGACTTTAATTTTCATGACAGAATTTACAGAGATACATTCTTTGTTCTCGCTATTTTGGGAAGCAGTTTTATTTTCCTTTTATTTAATGACAAAGGCTTAAATAACCTTGAAAAAGACGGAACTTATCCCGTTGTTCTGAAGTTTTTTACTCAGTTTATATTAATTCCGTTACTCCTTATCTATGTAACAATTCTTTATTTTTATTCTGTTAAAATATTAATCAACTGGCAGCTTCCAAGAGGCTGGGTTTCTTACCTTGTTTTAGCCTATAGCATTGTTGGCATCCTTGCATTACTTCTGGTTCATCCGTTGAAAGAAGAAAACGCAAAATCCTGGGTCAGAATATTTTCAAAAGCATTTTATTATACCATTGTTCCTTTGATCGTTCTGCTTTTCACTGCTATTTTTACCAGAATTTTAGAATATGGTTATACAGAACCAAGGTATTTCGTTCTGCTGCTTGCTCTATGGTTGTTAAGCATTGTTGTCTACTTTATTTTCAACAAAAAAGCTACAATAAAGTTCATTCCTGTCAGCTTATTTTTATTTGGTGCTTTTGCATTGGTTTTCCCTTACCTTAATGCATTTAGTGTGGCTAAGAGAAGTCAGAAAACAGAATTGATGAATATTTTAAACCAGCATCAGCTAATGAGTGCAGGCAAGATTAATTTTCAGAAAAAAGTTACTGATACTGTCCGTAATGAAATTGCTGATAAATTTGAATTTCTGGCTGAAAGAAAGCAAAGTGAATTTCTATCAACGCTACTGAATGAAAAAGATCAGGCTGAATTAACCGACAATATTAAAAATGGTACATTTTATAGTATCAATTACGATATTCAGAATAAGTTCTCGGATGTGAATGTAACAGTAAAAAACAGAGCATACGAAATGAACAGACTCGTTCTTATTCGTAAAGAACAGGCTGTAGAAATTGGGAATTATCAATATTTAATTTTTTTCCATCGGTATAGCAGGGATCCCCAACAACTGAATAATGATCAGTTTGAGCTTACGGACCAACTGACAGAAAAATCCTCATTAAAACTCAGTTTAAATTCTCAGGAAGAAATAGATTTCGGGCCACAGATTATTAAACTATTTGAGAAAAATAAAAACAAGAAAGGAAATGTATTAATCCCAGAAATTGCTATGGAATCTGATTTAGGAAAGTATCACGTTAAGCTTATTTTCAGTGAAATTACAAGAGAAAAGTACTCTGAAAATGACAATGCCAGTATTTATTACGAAAACGTTTATATCCTTATAAAATTAAAATAAATAAAAAGAGACTACCATATGGATAGTCTCTTTTTTATTTTATCTAAATAGTCTGTTATCTATTAGTTCCTGAACTCCACAATGGAGTATAATCGTTATAAACGACTAAGTTTCCGTCATTTTGTACAGAAAGCTTGTTCGCTCCTCTGCGAGAAGTATTTGAACTCCATACTGCTTTATTATAAGAATCATAAACAACTAGGTTTCCATCTGACTGGAACTCCGCTCTGCTTCCTTTATTATCTGTTCCGGATGCCCAGATTGCATCTCCGTTATCGTATGATAAAACAAGATTTCCGTCATTTTGGAAAGTCAGATAATAACTGCCATTAGGAGAGAAAACTTTTCCTCCTTTACGGAATTTGTATCCAGTACTTATATTTCCATTTCCGCGGCCAAAGCCATTATCTCTTCCACTATTTTTCAAATCGCTTTTTGAAGCCCATAACGGGTTTGAGCCATTATAAATAACAAGATTTCCGTCATCCTGAATAGTTAATCTTTCCGCTCTTCTACCGTTAGTATTAGAACTAAAAGCCACCCCATTTCCAGGAGTATAAACGACTAAGTTCCCGTCATCCTGAAAAACAGCTCTTACTCCCTTGTTATTAGTTCCTGCATCCCACATGGCAACTCCGGCTCTGTTATACAAAACAAGGTTACCATCATTCTGAAAAATCAAATAGTATCGGTTGTTACTTGCCCAGTATTTTCTATTTTGCTCTAAGTTCTGCCCTGTATAAATGTTCTGTGCATTAATTAATAATCCACCAAACACCATCATTAATGCTAATAAATGTTTTTTCATTATAATTATTTTTTGATTGATTGATAATTTCTAAAATTATGCCAAAACATCATCATTTTCCAACCCAAGTTATAATTAAATGATTTACTGGAAATTAAATTCCATAAAAAAAGCGGCTTAAAAGCCGCTTCATATTTTTACCAACGATTTCCGCCTCCGCCACGGTTGTTACCATAGCCTCCGCCTCTATTATTGTTGTTACCATAACCTCCACCTCTGTTGTTATCGAAGCTTCTTCTTGGCTTCTCTTCTCTTGGCTTAGCCTCAGATACGTTTAGAGTTTTTCCGTTAAATTCTTTTTGGTTAAGAGCTTCAATAGCTTGCTTTCCTTCTTCATCACCCATTTCTACAAAACCGAAACCTCTGGAACGACCAGTTTCTCTGTCTGTAACGATTTTAGCTGATGATACATCACCAAATTCTGCGAATAGATCGTGCAACTCATACTCTTTAGTTGCGTAATTGATGTTTGAAACAAAAATGTTCATTTTAAATAAATTAAAAAATTAATAAAAATTTGGTATATAAAAGAAAAACAACATAAATTAATGAACAAATATTGATTCCAAATATAAACGTATGCAAGATACAATTAAAAATTTCAAATCAAAGCTTTTTTTAAATATTTCTCACATTATGTTGAATCTAAAAACAAAAAAAACACATAAAAACAATTTAAAAACCTGATTACCAAATAGTTAATTAGAAATACATTTTGTTATAAAATTAGTTAAAGATTTAAAAACAAATGCCAACGCTGAGTCCTCAAAATCAAGTTGATATAACACACAACATTTCATTTATCAACTTCCTTATTGTCCTATTCTTCATAAAATTTTAAATACTGCACCAGAATATGAAATCTTACACCACAAATTATACCAACACACTTATTGAAGCCGCTGAAGATTGTCCTGTTTTCCGTTCACAGGTTCCTCCTGAAAAAAAGGAAAAAACACTCGCCAATCTCCAATATGAGCAACTTATAAAAAGTCCTTATCAATATTCTTCCGATGATCTAATTTTTGAATGCTATGCCATTAAAAATGAAATTTCAAAAAATGAGAAAGAGAATGAAAGAGAAAAATTCTTTTCCAGAGGCCAGCCTTGTCTACGGTGTTCTCCTTTAGCAAAAAAATATGGGTTTGGATTCCATCATAATACAGAAGGGAAAGTAGCTCTGATTGCCATAGAAAGCGAAGAATATCAAACATTACTGAATGATCCTTCTATAGCAAAAACGAAAGCCATGCGTTCCAAAAGAAAATGATTGAGAAAATGAATGATTCTTTTCAGATCAATAAATACTATTCTTTTGAAAAGATCAGCTTTTAACACTAAATTTGTACTGCAAATTATTACAAGATATGAACTACCATACCAGAAAATGGGTGAAACCCGAAGACTTAAACCCCAATCATTCACTTTTCGGAGGAAGACTCCTTCAATGGATTGATGAAGAAGCTGCACTTTATGCTATCATTCAGTTGGAAAACACAAAAGTAGTAACCAAATTTATTTCTGAAATCAACTTTGTCAGCTCAGCCAAACAGGGAGATATTATAGAAATTGGAATTGAAGCTACCCATTTCGGGTCTTCTTCTATTACTTTGAGATGTGATGTAAGAAACAAAATGACTCATCAAACCATTATTACGGTAGAAAGAATTGTCATGGTAAACCTTAACGAAGAAGGCAATCCTGTTCCTCATGGCAAAACCCAGATAGAATTCGTAAAAGACAGGTTAAACAACAGCCTATGAAGATTTTCATAAAGAATATGGTCTGCAACAGATGCATTTCGGCAGTAGAAAATATTTTCCGTAATGCAGATGTAAAGACAGCTAATATCTTACTGGGAGAAGTAGAAACGGAAGCTGATCTTTCTCCTGAAAAAATGCAGATCATAGAAAAAGAACTGCTTGATACAGGTTTTGAAAGAATTATGGATTCAGCTCATCAGACTGTAGAAAAAATCAAAAACCTGATCATTGTAAAAATAAGCGAGCTCGATATCTCGGAAGATTTTCTGCTTTCCGAATTTTTAAGTTCAAAACTTCACAAGGATTACAGTGCTCTTTCCAAAACATTTTCTCAAAACGAAAATATCACATTAGAGCAATTCTTCATTCTTCAGAAAATAGAAAAGGTAAAAGAGCTTCTTTTATACAACGAATTCAACCTTACTGAAATTGCAGGAAAACTTGGGTATAAAAGTGTACAGCATCTTTCTTCCCAGTTCAGGAATACAACAGGATTCACTCCTACTGAATTCAAAAAACTCAAAGAACACAATCGCAAAGCACTCGACAATCTATAAGTTTAAGTGTTTGAGCGCTTAGGGTGAAGGAGTTAAATATTCCTATTCACACTTACAAACTCTCAAACACTCTTACTCTTATACTCTCCTACCCTTAAACTCTCCCACTCCACCTAATTTTATAACTATTATCCTTAAATTTATAACAACCTTAGTTTTCCATTTTGGAAATTTGTACTATAAATTTAAGAATCATGGAACAACAGTATAAAATACTCGGAATGACCTGTTCCGGCTGCCAGAAAAAAATTTCAAATCAACTGAACAGTGTTGATGGTGTTAAAGCCGATGTAAATCTGGAAACCCATACCGCTACCATCACTTCTGATCATGGAGTGAAACTTTCGGTATTAAATGATGCCCTGGCAGAAATAGGGAAATACAGACTTGAAGATCCCAATCATCCCGAGACAGCCTTTGTAAAACCTCAGGACCGTGTATCTCCGTCTTCGGTATACTATTGTCCAATGGAATGTGAAGGAGATAAAGTATATTTCAAACAAGGGGAAAGATGTCCTGTCTGCAAAATGTATCTGGTTCCTATTGAAGAAAAGCTTGCCAAAGATCCTAATTATAAACCAACTTATTCATCAACCAACCTTCCTGAAAATTTTAAAGATAGTATCGGGAAGCATTACTGTCCGATGTTTTGTGAAGGGGATAAAGTATATGATGAAAAAGGCAGCTGCCCTGTTTGTCATATGGATTTAGAGCCAATTACTGAAGAACTCGCCCAAAAAGCAACCTCACATCAGCATCACGCTCATTCCCATTCTCATTCTCACCATCATCATAATAATGACCATCATCATGAGGCTCCTAAAGTGACTGATGAAATGGCAGGCAGGTACTACTGCCCAATGTATTGTGAAGGCGACAAAACCTATGATTCTAATGTGGGATGTCCGGTTTGCGGAATGGATCTTGTAAAATATCCGGAAAAGAAAACCGCAAAATACACCTGTCCTATGCATCCGGAAATCATTCGTGACGAACCGGGAGACTGCCCGATCTGCGGAATGGATCTTGTGAGAATGCCGGACAGCGGTGATGATGACGAAGATGAAACCTATACTCTATTACAAAGAAAGTTCATTATTTCACTCGCGTTTACGATTCCGGTTTTCATTCTTTCTATGGGAGGAATGTTGATCAATTTCCCTTTTTCTCATCAGGTTCAGGGATTTATTGAGCTTGCATTGACTCTTCCTGTAATGTTTTATTCAGGATGGTTTCTGTTGAAAAGAGGCTGGGTTTCCTTCAAAACATGGAACCTCAATATGTTCAGTCTGATTGCTCTGGGAGTTGCTGCTGCATTTATTTTCAGTATTGTTGCTCTGATATTTCCAGACATTATTCCACATGAAATTCGTGGACACAATCATGAAATCCCATTGTACTTTGAGGCTGTCTGTGTGATTTTAACCCTTGTTATTTTAGGTCAGCTGATGGAAGCAGCAGCTCATAAAAAAACAGGAAATGCCATTAAAGAATTAATGAACCTTTCACCTGATGAAGCCAATCTTATGATAAACGGTGAAGAAAAAAAAGTACTGCTTTCCCAGGTAAAAATAGGAGATTTATTAAAGGTTAAACCTGGTGAAAAAATTCCCGTAGACGGAAAAATCATTGAGGGAAATTCTATTGTGGACGAAAGCATGATTACCGGAGAACCTGTTCCTGTTGAAAAAAGTGTAGACGATAAAGTATCTTCCGGAACCATCAACGGTAACCAGGTATTCATTATGAAGGCAGAAAAAGTAGGTGATGAAACACTGCTTTCCCAGATCATCAAAATGGTGAATGAAGCCAGCCGCAGCAAAGCACCTATCCAGAAGCTTACGGATAAAGTTTCAAAAGTATTTGTCCCTGTAGTCATTCTTATTGCAGTACTTACTTTTGTTCTTTGGCAGTTTTTCGGCCCGGAAGGAAAAAGGACTCTATTTGCCTTTGTGAATGCTGTTGCCGTTTTGATTGTGGCTTGTCCCTGTGCCCTTGGTCTGGCCACTCCCATGTCTTTAATGGTAGGAATAGGGAAAGGTGCTAAAAACGGAATCCTTATCAAAAATGCAGAAGCTCTGGAACAGATGAATAAAGTAAATGTTTTGATTACTGATAAAACAGGAACTTTAACAGAAGGGAAACCCTCCGTAGAACATATTGAAACAGTAAACGGAGATCAGAATCAGATTTTAAAACTGGCTTTTTCTTTGAATCAAAATTCTGAACACCCACTTTCCAATGCCATCATAAAAAGAGCAAAAGAAGAAAATCTGACTGCGGAAAAAGTAGATCAGTTTGAGAATATCTCAGGAAAAGGAGTCAAAGGAAATATCAACGGTAAGACCTCTTATCTTGGAAATGAAAGTCTCCTGACCTCCCATCAGATTATGATTCCGGAGAGCTTAAAACAGAAAGCAGTAGAAGTTCAGTCTAAAGCTCATACTATTTCTTATATCGCACAGGAACAGCAGGTGCTGGGATTCGTAAGCTTTACAGATAAAATCAAAGAAAGCTCTAAGAAAGCCGTAAAACAGCTGATGAGTGAAGGTATAGACGTCATCATGATGACCGGAGACAACGAACATACTGCGAAAGCTGTTGCTGATGAATTAGGAATCAAACATTTCAAAGCCAACTGTCTTCCTGAAGATAAACTCAATGAGGTAAAAAAACTACAGCATCAAGGTAAGATCGTTGCTATGACCGGAGACGGAATCAACGACTCTCCTGCCCTTGCACAGTCTGATGTGGGCATTGCTATGGGAACAGGAACAGATGTTGCGATTGAAAGTGCTGAAATTACTTTATTGAAAGGAGATATCTTAGGCGTTGCAAAAGCTAAATTACTTAGTGAAAAACTTCTCAAAAACATTAAAGAGAATCTGTTCTTCGCATTCATCTATAATGTACTGGGCGTTCCGGTTGCGGCAGGATTATTGTATCCATTCTTTGGAATTCTTTTATCACCAATGATTGCAGCTACAGCCATGAGCTTCAGTTCCCTGTCTGTGATACTGAATTCATTAAGATTAAACTCTGTAGATCTGGATATAAAATAATAACATGACAAAAGAAAATCTTTACATAGGGTGCTCGGGATTTTACAATAACGACTGGAAAGGGTCTTTATATCCCGAAAATGCCCAAAGTAAAGATTTTCTTTCTTTATACTCAAAAACATTCAATGCCGTAGAAATCAATTCTACTTTTTATAGAAAACCGACCTCAAAAACATTATTGAAGTGGCATGCTGAAACACCTGATAATTTCAGATTCTTCATTAAAATTCCAAAAGCCATCACCCATCAAAACCGGCTTGAAAATTCCAAAGACGAGATTGCTCAATTTTGCAATCATATTCAAAACAGCCTGAAGGATAAACTTTCCGGATTTCTATATCAGCTTCCTCCTTCCTTTAAAAACACGGTAGAGAACACAGAACGGATTATCAACAATCTCGATTCCAGATTTCTGAACGTCATTGAATTTCGGCACAGCTCATGGTGGCAAAAAGAGATATTTGATCTTTTAAAACAATACGATATTGTCTTCTCAGGCGTAAGTTTTCCAGGCAATCTTCCTGAAGACCTTATTATTAATCATCCGGAAATACTCTATTACAGGCTTCATGGAAAACCTGTTCTTTACAAATCAGAATATAGTAATGATTTCATGGATGCATTAGCTGAAAAGATTAAAAATACAACCCAAACCTCATTTATTTTCTTCAATAATACCTGGGGAACGGCAGCTATTAAAAATTCGCTGTATCTAAAACATATTTTGGAATAACACTCCGGCAGAATGATTCGATTTTGTTAAAATAAAATAATTCTCCGTCAATTGAAGAATATTGAAATCTTAACAAATATAGAAAAATACTATCGTTTTCATATTTATAAATGTTAAATTTTAAAGAAAAGAAAATCATAAATTTACAACTTGTCAGGTAATGGAAATCTCCCTTAAAATAAAGTTCTTAAAATAAACTTAAAAAGAAAAACAACTGCACAGCTTGGCATATAATTTGTTAATTTTCACCTGTTATTTTTAACGATTTTTAACAATTTAAATTCCATTATTTTTATGAGAAAAATTTTTGCGGGAAAGTCAAAAAATATGACTTTTCTCGGGATGGTTGTATTGATGAGTACAACTTCGGCTTTATTGAACAGCTGTAATTTCAAGAATGAAGTGAATAATGACCCCGTCGTCAGTTCACAGGAACATCCTTCCGCAGAAATAGTCTCCAGTAATATGGATGATGAAAGCGTAGACCCGGATAAAAGAGTGATCTACCTTACCTTTGATGACGGACCCAATCAGGGGACAGAAAATCTTTTAAAAATCCTGGACAAGAGAAATGTCTGCGCCACTGCCTTTCTGGTGGGAAAGCATGCTTATGGAAGCAAAAAACAGAAGGATGATCTGCTATTGCTTAAGCAAAACCCTTTGGTAGAGCTGGCCAATCACAGTTTTTCTCATGCTCACAACAAATACACAGATTTTTATAAAAATGCTGATGCTGTAGTTCACGATTTTGACATCGCCAAAGACAGTCTGAAGCTTACCGATAAAATAGCAAGAACTCCCGGAAGAAATATCTGGAGGCTCAACAATATTAATGTAACAGATATTAAAAGTTCCACTTTAGCAGCAGATGGCCTTAAAAAAGCAGGTTATAAAGTAATTGGCTGGGATCTTGAATGGAGACCTTCTCAGAAAATGACTTTAAAAGGAAGTCATGAAGCCATGATTAAGAAAGTAGACAGTATTTTCATGAACGACCTTGAGAAAACATCCAGACACCTTGTATTCCTTACTCACGACCAGTATCTGAGAGATACAGACTCTATCAATGAACTGGATATGTTTATTGAAAAATTGCAGAAAAGCAACAGGTTTGTGTTCAGAAAAATATCTCAATATCCTAAAATCAATGAGGTTTTGAATTAATAACCGCTGCATACCTGATATCACTAAGCTTTGAATATTCAGAGAATTTTCGGACATTTGTATTATGAGTATTAAAGAGAACTACAACACTATAAAAAACCAGCTGCCATCCACTGTGCAGCTGGTTGCTGTTTCTAAAACCCATACGGTTTCTGCAGTACAGGAAGTCTATGATCTCGGACAAAAGGTTTTTGGAGAAAATAAAGTCCAGGAGCTGATGGAAAAAGCTCCTCTTCTTCCTCAGGATATCCAATGGCATTTGATTGGTCACTTACAGACCAACAAAGTGAAGTACATTGCTCCTTTCATAGATACCATACAAAGTGTGGATTCTGAAAAATTATTAACAGAAATCAATAAAGAAGCAGGAAAACACAACAGGAAGATTAAAGTTCTTCTGCAGGTAAAAATTGCAGCAGAAGAAAGTAAGTTCGGACTTGAAATTTCTGAAGCGAAAGCTCTTTTTCAACAATCTATTGAAGGCAATTTTCCCAATGTGGAAATAACTGGTTTAATGGGAATGGCAACATTCACCGATGATGAGCAGCAGGTTAGAAATGAATTTTTAACACTGAAGAAGCTTTTTGATGAATTAAATCAATCAAAAGCATTAAATACTTTATCAATGGGAATGAGTGATGATTTCCCGATAGCAATCGAGTGTGGGGCTAACTCTGTGAGGGTTGGATCTGCTATTTTTGGAAGAAGAGACTACTCCAAATAGAATATTTAGGTACAGTTTTTGCTAATAATTGAAACAAAAAATTTAAATTTGCAACTATGCAAAAAATCCTTATAGTAGAAGACGAAAAAGCAATCTCGGGAGTACTTCATAGTATTCTTTCGGATGAACTCACCGATTATGAATTTGTTATCGCCGAAGATGGCCTTGAAGGTTACAAGCAGGTAGAAAAAGAAGATTTCGCCCTAGTGATTTCTGATATTAAAATGCCTAAGCTTTCAGGAACCGAGCTTTTGAAACAAAGTCTTGCCTTAAAACCAGAAACTACTTTTATCATGATCTCAGGACACGCAGACATTGATTCCGCTGTTTCCTGTTTGAAAGAGGGCGCATATGATTTTATTTCCAAACCCATTGATATCAACAGACTTATTACAAGTGTGAAAAATGCATTGGTGAAAGAAACCCTGAAGAAAGAAAACAAAAATCTCCAGACTGAAAATAAAACTCTAAAAAGAAAAGTAAGTAAGAAATACCAGATGATTGGTACTTCTCCTGCTCTTCAAAAGATTCAGGATATGATTGAAAAGGTAGCTGCTTCTGATGCCAGAGTTCTGATCACAGGACCTAACGGTGCAGGAAAAGAGCTGGTAGCTCATGCAATCCACAATCAAAGTGAGCGTGCAAGAGGCCCTATGGTAGAGGTAAACTGTGCTGCTATCCCATCTGAACTTATTGAATCTGAACTTTTCGGACACGTAAAAGGATCTTTTACAGGTGCTATTAAAGATAAGCAGGGAAAATTTGAACAGGCCAATGGCGGTACTATTTTCCTGGATGAGATTGGAGATATGAGCCTTATTGCTCAGGCTAAGGTATTAAGAGCTCTACAGGAAAGCAAAGTTTCTCCTGTGGGAAGTGATAAAGAAATCAAAGTTGACGTAAGAGTAATTGCGGCAACCAATAAAAATATGCAGAAAGAAATTGAGGAAGGAAAATTCAGAGAAGACCTTTACCACAGACTTTCCGTCATTGAAATTTATGTACCACCGTTGGATGAAAGAAAAGAGGATATCAAATTATTGGTTGAACATTTTTCTGGTATGATTGCTGATGAGCATGGTACTGCTGCGAAAAAGTTTGACGATAAAGCTATTGATGCTTTAAAAGCGCTTTCGTGGACTGGAAATATCAGAGAATTAAGGAATGTTGTTGAAAGATTGATTATTCTTGGTGGAAACACTGTTTCTGAAGGTGACGTTGCAAGTTTTGTAAGGAAATAATAGCCTATTATTTACCATATTATAAAAATTTGCAGTGTTACCACTGCAAATTTTTTTTTGACCTAATTTGAATGATAAACTATATGAATCTTAAAATATTATGAACTTTTTAAACAAAAACTATACAAAAGAATGCCTGACTTTGGCTCTGCCTGTAATGCTTACTCAGGTGGGGCAAGTTTCAGTAAACTTATTCGATAATATTATTGTCGGAAAATTATTGGGTGCCGATGCTCTGGCATCTGTTTCATTGGGGAATGCTGTGTTTTTCTCCATATTTGTGTTAGCCCTGGGCTTTTCATTTGCCATTCCACCATTGGTTTCGGAAGCGCACTCCAAACAGGATCACGCTACGATCAATTCTGTATTCAGCCACGGCTTTATTATCAATATGTCGGTCGGAATTATCCTGATGGTCATTCTCCTTTTGGGAATGCCACTCCTCTATCATTCCGGACAGCCCGCCAAGATCATTCCTGATACGGTAAGCTTTTTAAGTATCATGGTGATCAGTATGATACCATTCATGGCCTTTCAGACCCTTCGTGAAGTTTCTGAAGGTTTATCCTATACCATTGGAGTTACCAAAGCGACCATTATTGCCAACATCATCAATATTGCCTTAAACTATGTCTTTATCAAAGGACTTTGGGGAATTCCGGCAATGGGTGTACAGGGATCTGCACTTGCTACTCTGATTTCCAGAATTTTTATGGTGGTTTTTCTTTATTTTGTTTTGGTAAAAGAAGAAAGAACAAGACGCTATATCAAAGATTTCTCTTTAAAAATTCAGGTTTTTTCAAAGCAGATGTTTGATAAAATGGTGAAACTTGGATTACCTACAGCTTTACAGATGTTCTTTGAAGTAACTGCTTTTGCCGGAGCTGCATTTATTTGCGGGCTGATCTCAGCACACGATATTGCTTCTCACCAGATCGCATTAAGCATGGCTTCATTTACCTTCAACTTATGTGTTGGATTCAGTGTTGCCTCTACGGTAATGATTGGGAGAAAACTGGGTGAACAGAATTTTGTGGAACTGAGAAAGGTAGGAATCAACAACCTGAAAATCGCCTTTATTTTTATGTGCATCTGCGGATTGGTGTTTATTTTAGGCAGAAATATCCTTCCTACCTTCTTCACGAAAAAAGAAGAAGTGGAAGTCATTACCCTGGCTGCAAAACTGATGATCATCGCTGCTTTATTCCAGCTTTCTGATGGAATTCAGGTGACCGCTTTGGGAATGCTGAGAGGTTTGCAGGATGTGAAAATTCCTTCTATTTATACCTTTATTGCATACTGGGTGATTACCATTCCTTTGGGATATTTCTTCTGTGTTACTTTAGAAATGGGCGCATTCGGAATGTGGATCGCACTTGGACTGGGATTAACGGTTTCCGCTGTTTTCCTGGTGAAACGATTCCTGAATATGTCTGCGAAAAGAATTAAGCAGAATTCATAAAAACAAAAAGGCTGTTTCAATGTGAGACAGCCTTTTTTATATTCGTTAATTTACAACAGAACAGTGCGCTATATCCTTTCTATATCTATATAATTATGCATATTTTCTAAACACAAACAGTATAAATTAAATTCACAAATAGACACTAGCTTATCCGCCTTTCTGCTCAGTTTAATCTATCCTCTTCCCTAAGATCTTCAAACTTCTTTCCACACCATCCAGAATCGCTACATTAGGAAGGCTTCCCCAATCTTCGAATCCAAAGTATCTGAATAATTTCAAACTTGGCTCATTATGAAGGAAAATAAGGGCTACAAGGTTTTTTACTCCAAATTTTCCGGCGTTATCAATACAATACTGAAGAATGGTTTTTCCGTATCCTTTTCCTCTTGAGGTTTCGTCCAGATAAATACTTACTTCTACCGTACCGTTATACGCAGCCCTTTCATGGAATGAACTGAAACTTACCCAACCAACGGTTTGCTTCTGGTCATCTTCAACTACCCAAAGCGGTCTTGTCTGGGGATTATGCTCTTCAAACCATTGTAGCTTGCTTTCCACAGAAACTTCTTCCATGTCTGCAGTGACCATTCTTGAAGCAATGGTTGAGTTGTAGATGGCTACGATTTTATTTAAATCTGCTAATTCAGCATTTCTGAACTTTAATGTTTCCATGAATATTGAAGTCAAATTATTGTAATGCAAAAATACTACATTTTAAAAACACCCTGTAAAAACACACTCAATTTATTTTATTTTTAATAATTAAAGCAAATACACCCCTAACAATACAATCATTTTTTACACAAAGACGTAATAAATTTAAACTTTGAATATTTTTAAGGAGCAAGGAAAATTATTTTAAATCTTTTAAAATTCTATTTAAACTTCTTACTGTAATTCCTAAATAAGCCGCCATATCTTCTTTGGAGATATGAATATTCTGCTTAGCCTGCATTTGTAACAATTGTTTTAAAGTATGTTCTATCGTATATAACTGTTGATAGGATGCTCTGCTGGAAGTATTGATAATTCGCTCTGCAAAAGACTCTAAAAGAAGGTGGTTCAGGGCAAGATCATTTTTAATCAAAGCTTTAAAAAACGGAATCTTTACTGCATATACTGTCACTTCATTGAGGGCTTCAATACTGCACAGACAGTTTATATTTTTGATTAATTCCACTTCCCCGATGATTTCACCGCTTCCCAGAAATTCAACAATATATTCTTTTCCGTTTTCTTCAGCCAGAAAGCATTTGACAATCCCTTCTTTAATCATCATGACATGAGAAAGCTGATGATCCTGTACCAGTATTTGATCCCCTGCAGAAAAAGATTTTACTATAAAATCGTCACTTCTATTCTGCTTTTTGTGCAGTTCATCAAGATAGTTTAAAAATGTCTGATTCGTCCTTAACATATTCTCCCGGGACAAATGTCCTTTTCTTATTGAGTTTTTATACTGAATTTTACGGACAGAAAATTACAAAACAAAAATGAATAATCATATTACAACCATTGCTTTTGATGCGGATGATACACTTTGGATCAACGAACCTTATTTTCAGGAAGCAGAAAAAGAATTCTGTGTACTTCTTGAAGATTATCTTCCACAACATTCGGTATCACAGGAATTGTTTAAAACAGAAATGCAGAATCTCCATTTGTATGGCTATGGAGTAAAAGGATTTATGCTGTGTATGATTGAAACCATCACTAGAGTTTCTAATAATACAGCTTCATTGGAATTAGTCAATAAAGCTATTATTCTGGGTCAGGAGCTTCTTCAGAAACCTATAGAATTATTGGATGGAGTTACCGAAACTCTTGAAAGTTTAAAAGGAAAATACAGACTGGTTGTTGCCACAAAAGGCGATTTGCTGGATCAGGAGCGTAAACTGAAAAATTCGGGATTACAGGATTATTTTCATCACATTGAAATCATGAGTGACAAAAAAGAACACGATTATAAAAAGCTTTTGAAACATTTGGACTGCCAACCTGAAAACTTTCTGATGCTTGGAAATTCTATCAAATCAGATATTCTGCCGGTACTAGAAATCGGTGGTTATGCCGCTCATATTCCTTATCATGTCACCTGGAGCCACGAACAGCATGATGTCAATCTGGAACATCCTAATTTTATGGAGCTTAAGAGTATTGATGAGATTTTGAAGCGCTTTTAAATACGATATAACAACGCCCCAACTTCCTTAATATATTTTTAATCAAAAAAAGAGACTGTTTTTGATAAACAGTCTCTTTCTTTATTTATTTCTTCAAGCACTTTTCAAGGAACTGATCCTGTTCCCATAAAACGTGTAAGATATTTTCTTTCGCCTGGTAACTGTGGGCTTCTTTTGGGAGGAGAACCATTTTCACAGGAGCACCTAAATTTTTCAGTGCCTGGAAGTATCTTTCCGTCTGCAATGTAAATGTTCCCGGATTGTTATCTGCATCGCCGTGAATCAGAAGAAGTGGGGTCTTCATTTTGTCCGCATGCATAAACGGAGACATCGTGTTGTAGATTTCCGGAACATCCCAATAGTTTCTCTGCTCACTCTGGAACCCGAATGGTGTCAAAGTCCTGTTATAGGCACCACTTCTTGCAATTCCACAGGCAAAAAGGTTAGAATGAGTCAGAAGGTTTGCCGTCATAAATGCACCGTAAGAATGCCCTCCTACAGCCACTTTCTTTCTGTCGATATATCCTAAATGATCTACTGCATCAATGGCAGCAGCAGCATTGGCTACCAACTGAGGAATAAAGGTATCATTAGGCTCTGTTTTTCCTTCCCCAACAATTGGGAAAGCAGCATTATCTAAAACAGCATACCCTTTAGCTGTCCAATATACAAAAGAGCCATACGTTGGGAATGTAAAGTCATTATCATTTTGAGTACTCTGTCCTGCAGTATCCTTATCTTTATATTCTCTAGGGTAAGCCCAGATTAATAAAGGTAATTTTTCTTTCTTTGTCTTTCTATCATAGTTTGCAGGTAAATAAAGGGTCCCTGTCAGGGTAACACCATCATTTCTCTTGTAAGTAATCACTTCTTTGTAAACGTCTTTGATACTTTCAAAAGGATTTGCAAAATTGGTTACGGCTTCTGCTTTATTAGATTTAATATTCTTTTTAAAATAATTCGGATATTGGCTTGGTGACTGCTGAGTGGTCAGAATTTCTCCTTTTGAAGGATTTAAAATATCTACAATCCCTTCTTTAGCGTTTTTAAGATTAGAGGTATAAAGTCTTTTCTTTTTCAAAGATTTAATATCCATTTCGTCGATAAACGGATGCTGTCCATCTTTGGTAAATCCATCTCCGATAAGATAGGCTTTTCCACCTTTCATATCGACTACAGATCTTCCGTATTGGTTTTTCGTTGTATTAAAATGTCCGGGATCGCTGTAAACATCCTGGTAATTTCTGTCATCGAAAACTTTTGATTCTCCACTGTTAAGATCCAACAGGTAAGATTTTGTATTTCTTGTATCATACCAGCCTTCAGAAACAATAGCATAATGATCATTAGTCCACACCACGTCCTTATATCTCTGCTTTGTTTTGAAGAAAGATTTCGGAGCCGCTGTAAACGGAGCTTCCCAGGTAAATATCTCGTCTCTGTACTCTGCTGTTTTAAACTGATCTCCTCCATCCAGAGCTTCCGCATAGGTAAGAGTAGCCGGAGTGTCGCTTCTCCATGCCATTTCTCTTTTTCCGGTTCTTACGGATGAAAATCCTTTTGGCATGATTTCATTCAAAGGAACGTCATTTACTGTTTTTACAGTATTTCCTTTCATATCATACACCACCGTTGTTGATGGAAATCTGCTCAGTGGCACAATATAAGAGAATGGTTTTTTAATAATAGTAGCCAGCAGATAGTTTCCGTCCGGAGAAAAACTTAAGCCGGTATACATATCCTGATCTTTCAGTTTCTTAAGATTTCCTGTAAGATCTACATTATAAATTTCAGAAGCAGTAAGGGTCTCAAAGTTTTTTTCGTCCTGAGGGTTCTTCAAAAGATCCTGATAAGTCCTGTTCTGGGAAACCTTACCATCCGCTGTTGAAACAATCGGGCCTGTCGGAAGATCTTCGTCTGCATTTAAAAGAGCAGCTCTGTTTTGTGGAAGCGTTCTGATCAGGAAGCTTTGAGAGTCATTATACCATATATAAGGCATTCCTAAATTAGCATTCAGATTATCTGCTGTAATCTTTTTGGCAGATGCTGTTTCCATATCCACTATCCAAAGTTCTACTCCTTTAGCGGTTGTATTGGTAAAAGCCAGCTTCTTTTCATCCGGTGAAAACGAAACGTAGGCAATTTTTGAATGGGAAGGTAAATTTTTTACCTGAATTTCATTTTTATCATTGAGCTTTCTGATCTTCAGATTATTGGAGTAGATCATGCTGCTTGAAATATTGGTAACAGGATTGATTCTAAGTCCGCCAAGCTTCATTTCATTCTGACTGAGGTCTTCCAATGTTTTATATGTAGTGCGATACGTAAACACTACCCAGTCCTTTTTGCTGTTCATCAGAACACTCGGAGGTCTTTCATAATCTGCAAGTTTTAAAATCTCGGCAGAGGGTTTCTGATAGCTAATATTTTCCTGTGCATCATAAAAATTGAGAAATGCCAAGAGGCAAATAGTCAGTTTTATCTTCATTATAAATTCATTTTCTACGAATGTAGTGAATTTTAAAAGAATTTTAACATTTAAAATAAGACTCCTTTTAGTGTCATATTTATTTTTTTTACATTTATCTTACAAATTAAAATAATATGAAAAATTAGAAAAAATTATCAAAAGGAAATTTAAAATTGATTAAGGGAGGAAATACTCCACTATGTGATGCAGGCTTTATGGCTTGCAGAGTAAGAGATGAAAACGGAGCCCTGATCTGGGAATGCTTACCTAACTGTAATTATTAATAACAGAAAAGGCACTTCATTTTCTGAAGTGCCTTCCTTATTTTGTATGGTTGTAAGATTACCAGTCTGAAGCTCTTTTTCTTCTTTCAATCATATGATCTACTGAAACTTTTCCAGCTCCAATTACCATAAGCAAAAGATAAACAGAAAGATAAATAAGGCTCATTTCTCTTTTTTCGAATGGATCTGCTCCATGTACCACAAAACCTGCAATGATCATTGTAAAGATTAAAAATCCCAGAGCAACTCTTGTAAAAAGCCCTAATATCAGGAGTATTGAACATACAAATTCAGCAAAAACCGTAAGAATCAATGACACCTGTGGTCCCAATCCCATAAAATCAAAAAATTCGATTTTACCACCAGTCAATAGCATCTGAAGCTTTGGAAAACCATGAGAAAGCATGGCAAAACCAACAAACACTCTTACTGCCAATAAAATAATATCTTTAGGTATTGAGCTGAAATTTGAATTATTATAGTTCATGTACTAAAAAATTTATACTAAGGTAGTAAAAAATCTTTTAATACAACGGGATTACAGGCTATTTTAGTCTATCTGTAACCGAAATTTTTAAGATCCCTGTCGTTCTTTCTCCAGTCTTTTTTCACCTTTACAAAAAGGTTTAAATGAATTTTTTTGGTGAAAAACTTCTCAAGGTCCAATCTGGCTTCAGTTCCAACTTTTTTAATCGCTTCTCCTTTATGCCCGATTATAATTCCTTTTTGAGTATCTCTTTCTACATAAATAATAGAGTCTATAAAGATAATTCCTTCTTTCTCTTTGAACTGTTCAGTCACTACCTCTACAGAGTATGGAATTTCTTTATCGTAGTTCAAAAGGATTTTCTCACGAATAGCCTCATTAACAAAGAACCTTTCAGGTTTATCTGTGTACTGGTCTTTATCATAGTAAGGCGGATTCTCAGGAAGCAAAGATTTTATTTTAGGTAAAATAACTTCTGTATTGAAGGCATTCAATGCAGAGATAGGTAAAATCTCAGCCTTTGGAATTCTTGCATGCCAATCTTCTACCAATTTTTCAAGACCTGCCTGGTCCGTCTGATCTACCTTATTTAAGAGAAGAAGTACAGGAACAGGAATTTTATTCAGTTTATCAATTAAAAATTCTGATGGTTCTGCTTTATCGGTAACATCTACAATAAACAGGAAAACGTCAGCATCCTGCAAAGAGTCCTTTACAAAATCCATCATTTTCTCCTGCAGTCCGTATTTTGGATCCAATACTCCCGGAGTATCAGAAAATACAATCTGAAGATCATCTTCATTATAAATACCAAAAATTCTGTGGCGGGTTGTCTGAGCTTTCTGCGTTACAATCGCCAACTTCTCTCCCATCAATTGGTTAAGCAAGGTCGATTTTCCCGCATTGGGCTTTCCAACTATATTTACAAATCCAGCTTTGTGCATAAAAATAATATTACGAACTGCAAAGTTAGTAAAACAAAATTGGTCTTTACGGTTAATCTTAACAATTAAAAGAAAAAAGAGAGTTATATGCCTAAATACAGTGTGAGAAAAGGAAATTTCCCCTGGATCACAATTGCCGGGCTCACCAAGCGGTCAAAAATTCTTTGAATTTTTGAAACCTCTCCAATGGAGAAAAATTTTGCTCTTTTCCTTTGTAGTATTGACAATAAATAAATTGAAATCAGAAAAATTTTTGATTATACATATTGCAATATTTCTGATAAAAAATATCTGATAATTTTGTATTGCATTACTTAAAACTGATATTTTTGACTATTAGAATTCATCTTTATGAATATAGACCAGATTCTTGATAAGGTTTACCTCCTTCCTGAGACCTCAAAAAACAGTTTAAAAGAGTATATCACCGAAGTTTCCCATCCTAAAGGCTTTTGTCTGATGGAAGCTGATAAAGTGATTCCTTATCTTTATTTTATAAGAAAAGGGATCGCACGGGCTTATTCTTCAACAGCTGACAATGATATTACTTTCTGGTTCGGAAGCGAGGGACAATGTATTCTCTCTATGAAAAGCTATGTGGAGGACAAACCCGGCTATGAAAGTATTGAACTTCTGGAAGACTGTGATCTGTACAGAATGGAAACAGAAAACCTAAGAAAACTGTTCAATGAAGATATCCATATTGCCAACTGGGGACGAAAGCTGGCAGAAGCAGAAATGATAAAGTCTGAAGAACTGATTATTTCCAGACAGTTCAAAACTTCTCTGGAACGTTATAAAGATATTATGGCGTATCAACCTGAACTGTTAAAAAGGGTTCAGCTGGGGTATATTGCGTCGTATCTTGGGATTACTCAGGTAAGTTTGAGTAGAATACGGGCCGAAATCAAGTAGATTAAAAAATTCTTTGATCCTTAATTTATGTTTGGGCTAAAGCCAACGGAATGATCTTTTATATTATAAGCGGACTAAAGTCCGCTCCTATTGATATGACAAATCTTTCATTTCTATCTTCATTCTTCCAGCTCCCATCTTTCTTTCTTTAATTTCATTTTTTAACAATTGTAAAATTTTTTCTCCTGTCAAATTCTGAAATTTGCAGTAGTAAAATTTTAAAAAATGAATTGGTTAATATTAGTTATCGCAGGATTATTTGAAGTTGCCTTCGCATCATGTCTGGGAAAGGCAAAAGAAACATCAGGAACTGAAATGTACCTGTGGTACGCGGGTTTCCTGGTAACAATGACAATCAGTATGCTTTTACTCATCAAGGCTACTCAAACCTTACCTATCGGTACTGCTTATGCGGTATGGACGGGAATTGGAGCAGTAGGAACTGCCTTAATGGGAATTATATTCTTTAAGGATCCTGTAAGTTTCTGGAGAGTATTTTTTATTGTAACACTTATAGGTTCTGTGGTAGGATTAAAGGCTGTATCCTCATCACATTAAAAAGCGCATAAATTTCTATCTATATTTAAAAGTGGGAACCGTTTTCGTATTGAAGGCGGTTTTTTTTAATCATTTTCAGGTTTTAATTTATTTGACAAGAAAAAGAAATTCTTTTATATCTTTATCGGAAACTTTTAACCTATGAAAAAAATTCTATTCCTTTTAGCAGGTGGCTTACTAACTGCCCAGCAAACCTCTGAATTAATTTCCAATAACTGGTATATTTCCAAAATGGTAACAAGCAGTGGCCAGACTACCAATACACCTTTAATAGATAATGGAGTTCCCGCAACTACATTTAATTCCGCGGGAGGAACGAGCTATGTTATCAATTCTAGATATTATAACACCTCTATGATGGGCTTTGGGATTATGCCCGGAAGCAACAATCTGATCAAAACATCAAGTGCATGTACTCTTTTATTTTATAATGGCGGAAATGCAGCACCTGTTCGTGCTTATGATCAGAAAAACTGTGATATTTATGGCTTAGGAGCATATGCCTCAATTTACAGTTACCAAATAACAACCAACGGAATTGTAAAAACTTTGGTGATTACAGATCCTTCAGGAAACAAAATTTACTATAACAATACTGACCAATTGAGCACTAAAGAGACTGCTGCAGTAACGAAAACGTTTAAAGCATATCCAAATCCTGTAAAAGAAGTTTTGCATCTCGAAAATATTGAGAAAAACCTTCCTCTTAAGATCTACGATTTGTCAGGAAAACTGGTATTTGAGACTACAACCAACAGCAACAAAACATCAGTTGATACAAGCAATTTACAGAAAGGGCAATATATTGTAACGATAGAAAATTATAAGTCCTACCCTTTTGTCAAAGAATAAAAACAGAACGTTTCATGTAAATAAAAAAACCGTTTCACTGGCTGAAACGGTTTTTATTTTATTTCTTATAAACTACAGGTAAGATTTCATTATGTCTTAATCCGAATTTTTTTATTTCTTCTTCAGAGAATGTCTGTGAATAGAAGTTCTGTTCTACTTCGAAGCCCGCCTTTCTTAAACGGTCAAAATAATCCATTCCGTACCAACGAACATGATCGTACTGTCCGAAATGTTTCTGACGTTCTTTTGGATCTTTAATCGTGAAGTCTTCATAGGTTTTCTCTAATGAATTTTTCATCGGAACCTGAAGAATTCCCCACCCGCCGGGCTTCATTACCCTGTATAGCTCGCTCATTGCTTTTGCATCGTCTTCAATATGTTCCAGAACGTGGTTACAGAAAATGATATCAAAACTGTCATTTTCAAAAGGTAAATCCAGAATATCAGCCTTCACATCTACAATAGGAGAATATAGGTCTGCAGAGATATAATTCAGGTTGCTCATTCTCTTGAATTTCCTTAAAAATTCCTGTTCGGGCGCAATATGGAGGACTTTATAATTCTTAATGAAAAAATCGGTTTCATTCTGAAGATACAGCCACATCTGGCGATGTCTTTCCAAACTTAACGTTCCGGGAGAAAGAGCATTTTCTCTTTGTTTTCCATATCCATACGGAAGGAATTTTCTATAAGATCTTCCATCAATAGGATCAAAGAACTGATCTCCTTTGAAAAACTGATAAATAAGCGGTCTAGCCCAGATGCTCATTTTAATAAGCATAGGACGTGGAATTTTATTCAGTAAAAGCTTAGTTACCTTTTTCATTAAAAATCCAGTTGGAACTGCTTTTCTTCATCACTTACAATCCCTAAAGCTTCGTATACATAATCAAATGTAGAAAGCAATACCGGCTTACCATTGATCACAGCTACATCATGCTCGAAGTGAGCAGAAGGCAAATTATCTAAAGTAGTTACTGTCCAACCGTCATTATGGAATTTTACTTTTTCAGTTCCCATATTAACCATCGGCTCGATTGCAATGGCTAAACCGTCTTTAATTACTTTTCCGCTTCCTTGTCTTCCATAGTTAGGAACTTGCGGATCTTCGTGCATTTTTCTTCCCAATCCGTGTCCTACAAGCTCTCTTACTACTCCATACCCTTCCTTTTCACAATGTGTCTGGATGGCATGGGAGATATCTCCTATTCTTTTTCCTCTGACAACCTGCTCAATTCCTTTGTATAAAGATTCCTTGGTAACCTGCAATAATTTTTTAACCTCAGGTTTCACTTCCCCGATTTCAAAAGTATAAGCATGATCTCCTACGAAACCATTCAAAATAACGCCACAATCTACAGAAAGAACATCTCCTTCTTTTACTACATCATTGTTTGGGAAACCGTGAACAACCTGCTCATTGGGAGAGATACAAAGAGAATTCGGAAATCCTCCGTAGCCTAAAAATGCAGGCTCAGCACCATGATCTTTAATAAAATCATGAGCCAGTTTATCTAAATATAAGGTAGTAATCCCCGGTTTAATTTCTTTTGCCAACATTCCCAATGTTTTAGAAACCAGTCGGGCACTCTCCTTCATCAGACGTAATTCGTCTATTGTTTTTAATTGAATCATTGTATTAATTTACCAATGTATTAATAGATCAGTGTAACAATATGGATTGGTAAATTGGTACACTGTTAAATTTAAATTGTTTTATTCTACCAGAAAAGTCCTTTTTTCTTTTCTTTTTTAAGTTTTGAATAGGCAAGAACTTCTTTTCCTTCAACGCGGAATTCTATTCTTTCCTGAATAATATTGTAGATCTCACCCCATCCCGGAAATCCACCTAAATTTCTGTCATCGATAAACCAATCTGCATCTAATTTTCTGGACTGATTTTCAGGATCAAAAACTTCTCCTTCAAAGCTTGAGTTCACAGCATAAAATTCTATTCCGTTTTTTTTACAGAATTCTACCGCTTCATCTAATGTTTTTCCGTGTCTGTATGTCCAAAGTATCAATCTGAATCCTTCAGACTGAAGTCTTTTCAAAGTTTCGAATGCAAAAGTTTTCGGTTTTCCAATTGCCGGGTAAGCATCGTCAACAATAGTCCCGTCAAAGTCAACAGCAATCTTTTTATTATTTAACATTTTGTTCTTTTTTTAGCTTTGCAAAGATAAGAAATAAAAAGAGTGCCAAAAAGAAAGGCACTCAATACTTTTATATTTTAAATAATAATAGATCTAATTAGCTTTTTACCCAGCTAAACTGGAACTGAAGATCCGGAGTAGAAACTCTGTCTGTAATCTTCTGTAGCCTTGCAGGAAGTTTCATCAGGTATTCCTGAGCTTTTTCTGCCTTTTCTGTAAGTCCTTTTACATGCTCAATTTTCCATTCATCTAAAAGGTCTTTCATAATATTGATATAATCCTGACCTGTGTAGACCATACATCTTTGTGCAGCATCTGAGAAATGTCCCCAAAGTTCACCAGCTTTTTGTCCGGACTGTCTCATTAAGTGGGCAGGCATTACAATTTTCTTACGCATCATATCTTCAAATGCCAGAATCATTTCTGAAGGGTCTACTTCAAGGATTTTTGCTACGAAATGTTTGTATGCTTTAGCATGTCTTGCTTCGTCTGCAGCAATCACACCACACATTTTTGCTAATTTTCCGTTTCCTGATTGTTTAGCCAATGTACCAACTCTTCTGTGAGAAATATTGGTAGCTGTTTCCTGGAAGCTTGTATAAATAAAGTTTCTGTATGGATCCATGCTGGTTCCTAAATCGAAGCCATCATTAATCAGGTATTGAGTGGTAATTTCCACTTCTCTCATGTTTACTCTTCCACACAGATAAAGATATTTGTTTAATAAATCTCCGTGTCTGTTTTCTTCAGCAGTCCATGCTCTTACCCAATTGGCCCAGCCTAATTTTTCTTCCTGATTGATTCCATCAACTCCCATTAACCAAGACTCATAGGAAGGAAGAGCTTCTTCTGTGATACAGTCCCCAATCAATGTTACAAAAAGATCATAAGGCATTTCACGGGCAAAGGTCTGAATTTCTTCTAAATCGTGTTTAAATTCTTCACTTGAAGGATCTGGTAAATAATCGGAAGGCTGCCATATTTTTTCAATTGGCGTTAAAAATTTATCAAGAAAAGAACCTACTTCCTTTTCCAATAATCCCATTACTTCTTTCCTAACAAGCTTTTGATACATTTTACTATTCAGTTTTAATTTACAAAGATATGATTTATTTATTATTTAACGCATAATAAAGTATGACTTGCATACTTTATCTGACATAAATCATAAAAAAAATACCGCTACTAAAGCATAACGGCATTTTTTTAACAATATTATTGAATATTAATTAACCAAAACTTCTCCAGTCATTGCATCTGGTATTTCAACACCCATTACTTTAAGGATTGTAGGGGCTACATCGCCCAGTTTTCCAGGCTTCAGGTTCCATGTATGGTCTTTATCCATCACGATAAAAGGAACCAGGTTTGTAGAGTGCTGAGTATTTGGAGTTCCGTCCGGATTGATCATTACATCTGAGTTTCCGTGATCGGCAAGAATGAAAACAGCATATCCGTTTTCATAGGCAGCTGTAGCCACTTTTTCTATACATTGATCTACCACTTCTGCTGCCTTCACTGCTGCTTCAAAAACACCTGTATGGCCTACCATATCTGTATTGGCGAAATTTAAGCAGACAAAATCAGCAGTTCCCTGCTCCAGTTCCGGCACGATAGCATTGGTGATATCATATGCCGACATTTCCGGTTTCAGATCGTAGGTAGGAACATCTTTCGGGCTTGGGCAAAGCAGTCTTCTCTCCCCTTTAAATTCCTCTTCCCTTCCTCCTGAAAAGAAGAAAGTAACGTGAGGATATTTTTCTGTTTCTGCAATTCTGATCTGGGTTTTTCCATTTTTCTCAAGAATTTCACCCATGGTTTCCGTCAGAACATTTTCATCAAAAACAACCTGTACATTCTGGAATGTTTTATCATAGTTTGTCAATGTGATATAATACAGGTTCAGCTTCTTCATTCCAAATTCCGGGAAATCTTTCTGGGAAAGAACTTCTGTAATCTCTCGTCCTCTGTCTGTACGGAAATTGAAGCAGATCACCACATCATCTTCAATGATTCTTGCTACCGGCACTACATTTCCTGTAGCAGTGGTATTCATTAAAATAATAGGCTTCAGGAACTCATCGGTTACATTATTATCATAATACATCTTGATTGTTGCCAAAGCATCCGTTGTCTGTTCTCCTATTCCTTCCACAAGGGCACCGTAAGCTAATTTTACACGCTCCCATCTTTTATCTCTGTCCATGGCATAGTATCTTCCTACCACTGTTGCCAGCTTTCCGGTAGTTGCTTCCATATGTTTCTGAAGTTCATCGATAAACCCTAATCCGGAATGTGGATCACAGTCTCTGCCATCGGTAAATGCGTGAACAAAAACATTCTCATTTAAACCGAACTCTTTTGCAGCGGTCAGTAATCCTTTTAAGTGATTGATATGTGAGTGTACTCCTCCATTGGAAACCAGTCCGATGAAATGTACTTTTTTATTTTCTTTTTTGGCGTATTCAAAGGCGTCCTGAATCACTTTTTCCTGGCCCAATGTTCCGTTTTCAACGGCCATGTTCAGCTTCACCAGGTTTTGGTATACTACTCTTCCGGCTCCCAGGTTCATGTGTCCTACTTCAGAATTTCCCATCTGTCCGGCTGGTAAGCCTACCGCCAGCCCACTCGCTTCAAGCGTTGTATGTGGAAATTTCTGGTAACAGCTGTCTATGAATGGTGTATTTGCTTTATCTATTGCAGAAACGTTAGGGTTTGTTCCCAATCCCCATCCGTCAAGAATGGCCAGTATTGCTTTTTTCGACATTTTGTAAAACTTTTGTTAGACAAATTTACCTAATTTCCTATGAATAGAAGAATTTGAAGTCTTGAATTTTATGGATTGCTAATGATCAATTGATTGCTTTTGAAATTTTAACCATGTCAAGGTTTTAAACCTTGACACGGTTCGTATAATGATGAACTTTTAAATTACCCGCAGCATTCCGTATTATTCTTTAAAAAAATCTTCGAATTTTATGTTTTTTTGCTTTGCATATTCTCTGATATACTGATCCAGAAAGCCACTCTCCCTAAGAAACAGAAGAGGATTCTGAATATGTAAGATGTCGTCAATAGCTTTATGCTTATCTGACTGTTTATTAAAATACGCCTCAGAAATCTTATATCCCATCCAATAGCCCAGATCGTTAGGCCTGTTATCTTTTTTACTGGTTCCGTACAGCCAGTCTGTAGGATCATTCTTCTTAAGTACCGTTACAAATTCTTTACACAATTGAACAAAATTTGCTTCTCCATATTGATAAAACGGACTATTGTTGGTTTCTCCAGACACCAATTCACTGATAAAATCGGCACTCCCTTCACTTAAAGTATATTTTAACAGGTTATCAGTTCCTTTGATATCCTGTTGAAAGTGAATCGTCTCATGTGAAACAAGTCCTGCAATGCCATCCAGATTCTGAAGAGTTTCGGTACCGATCATAATGCCGTCTTTAGTAAATGTTCCTCCTGTATTAAACCTTCCGTATACAAAATATATAGGAGGAAATTTTGCCTGTGGATACCAGTATTTCAATGCACTGTAAACAGCCCTGATTTTTTTTTCTTTTTGGTTGATTCCGAGCAGAACATTCCGGCTTTTAAGATAATCTTCTTTTCTCTTTTTTACCATTGTATATAACGAATCAGCATTGATTATGCGGTATTCCATAAAACCTTTTACGCCCTGAGATCCGTTGCTGATATAATCTTTAAAAGGATTTTCTTTTGAAGCATCCATTTTATCGAATGCTTTCCAGAACCGGTCTGTATCTCTGGTTTCAAATACAGCGTTCAATGGATCGGTGGAGAAACCTGTCTGTGCTTTTGCAATTCCGGAGGCTAAAAGAAGACATGTAAAAATATATCTGGTTTTCATATTAGTTTTTAAAGATATCTTATCAAACGGTTTAAAAATATAAAAATTTATACAGAATAGAAATAAACGCTGTCAAGGTTTGAACCTGACAGGCTTCAAAAATTGAAATTTCGTTGATTATTTCAGTTCATTAATCGCTAATTCTTTTTAATTTTGCGGTATGGATTTACGAGATCAATTGAAGAATCTTTTTCCTGATCATGAAGAGCAGGATTTTGAGATGCCTGAAGAAGAATTCAAGCAGAAAGAGCCATTGGTATGCAAATTTGAGAAAAAAGGAAGAAACGGTAAGCCTGTAACGATTGTTGAAGGCTGGGAAGGCAGCGAGGAAGACCTGAAAAAAATCTCAAAAAAAATAAAAACCACCTTGGGTATAGGCGGCTCTGAGAAGGATGGAACGATTATCATTCAAGGAGATAACCGTGATAAAATAATGAATATCCTTAAAGAAATGGGATATAAAACCAAACGTGTTGGCGGATAATTCTAGAAATAGATCTGGGTTTCCGGCAGTAAGGTTTTTAAGTTTTCAATTTTAGATTTTTCTATAGGATTTCCTGTAAGAATCAATGTTTTCAGATTTTTAAGCTGTTTGATTTCTACAGGAATGTCTTTCAGATCATTATTGGCCAGATTCATGCTGACGATATTTTTCAGCCCTTTTACTTTGGGCGATATTTCTGTGATATGATTTCCGCTTACATTCAGAAATTCAAGCTTCTTTGCTTTAAAAAGGTTTTCCGGAAGCCTGATAATAGCATTCTGCTGCAGTTCAAGATATTTTAAATTTTCCGGAAAAGACAGATTTCCAAGATCATTGATCTGGTTATCTGAAAGGTTCAGGAATCTCAGATTTTTGATCTGATCCAGTTTGTCTGCAATAAAGCTTATCTGGTTTCCCTGAAGGTTGATTTCTTCCAACGCGGGAATTTCCATAAGGGCTTCGGGAAATGTATTTAGATTATTAGCATCAAAATGTACCACTTTTAGGTTCTGAAGCTTTGCAAGATTAGGATTAATGCTTGTCAAGCTGTTCAGATTCATAGAAAAAGTAGTCAGTTTCTTCAGATTGCTTACCTCATCAGGAATAAATTTAATGCTGTTTTCATTCACATTTAAAATTTCCAGTTCTTTTAAAGCAAAAAGTTCCTGATCCATTTTCTCAAGCTTATTCGCCATGATATTCAAAAAGAATAATGAATCCAGTTTTACAATCTGAGGAGGAATATTGAAAAGACCTTTTTCTCTGAAACTTATACTGTAAACCGCTTTTTTACTTTTTAAAGCATCTTCAATATTGGTAAATGTAGGATATTTCACCGGATCAATCTGTGCTTTGATCTGAGAAAGTGAGATGATGGAAATCAATAAGAAAAGCTTTTTCATAAAAATAAAAGGTCTGCCAGCAACCAAAGCTGCCGACAGACAAGAATTATAAATAATTTATTTCTTTACAAGTTTAACTGTTTTCTGGAATCCTCCTTCAGCTTCAATATTTAAAACTAAAACTCGTGATCCTTCTAACTGTTGTGTGAAATCAAGATCCAATACTTTATTGGTTCCGTTGAATTTCTTCGTGTAAACGATTTTCCCGTCCATGCTGTAAGCTGTTACAGAAATATCTTTCAATCCTTTTGCTGAATTGATTTTTACCACTCCTGAAGTTGGGTTCGGTGCTACCGTTACTGTATTCTCTTCAATTTTAGTATCAATAGTTCCTAAAGTTCCTTCAGTTCCAAGATTATTTTTAAGGGCAATAACAATTGTTGCTGATTTCCCTCTGTAATCAATCGTATTTCCTGTAGCATCTACATCTGTAGAAATTGTTGAATCCGGGTGTTGAATAGAGAAGAAACCAAATTTATGATCAGGTGTAAATGTCAATCCTGTAGGTTCCGAACCAGCCGGCATAGAAGCAAATAGTCTTACTTTCGGATTGGCCTGTGTATGATCCGGAGCAATGACCCAGATATAGTTTTTACCACCATCCTGAAGTACCCAAAGGTTTCCAAGTTCATCGAAAGTAAGGTTGTCATTTCCGTCTCCCCAGGCTTCAGATTTCATTCCCTGAGCTGTATTGAAAGAATATACAGAAGAACTTCCACCTACAAATGTTTCTACCTGAGAAGCAGTAGTTCCGTTATCCTGTAAACGGTATACTCTGTCTAATCCTTTGGCTGTAAAATAGATTTTACCATCCAGCGGGCTGATATCAACATCTTCTACCCCGTTGAATTTTGTTCCACCTAATGACAGGGCGTTGGTATTGGTATTATTCTGATCTACTTTTTCTTTATTCGGAACCTGAATCCATGTCGCTGTAGTTCCTACCGGATCTCCTGCAGCCGTTAATCCCTGATCCAGTTTTAATACATAAAGGTTTCCAGAAGAGAGATCATTAGGAGTATCCATTACATATTTGTACACCAAGTGAGTTCCACCGTCTTCTCCATAATACGCTATAGTTCCCGCATTATTGATCACCACATTCTCGTGGTTCATGATTCCCATCTGCCAAAGCTTACCTTTTGTCCCGTTAGGGTTTTTAGATATAACCTGAGCAGTAGCAGGATCAATCTCTACCAGCCAGCCATAATCTTTATAACCGTCATTGTTCACATCATTGGAAGTTACAGATTCTTCTGCAGTGACTATAGTTCCCCACGGCGTAATTCCTCCGGAACAGTTCCTGATCGTCTGTACCAAACTTGGATCTGAGAAACTTACCGCTCTTGATTTTGTCAGCTGCCAAAGTTTTGAAGTCGCGTTATAGTTGATTTCTGCCATGGTAACTCCTCCGGGATTCGTTTCATGGTTGACAGAAAGATATCCGTTCGTACTGCTTCCTGTTTTTGGGACATAACCGGTAAAGTCATTCTGACCTCCTACCAATCCTCCGCCTTCGGTATAGCTGTCTCCTTCTTTTAAGATAAGCTGGTATTTGTGTTCAGCCGGAATAATTAACTTATTGGTTTGTGCTGTAGGAACAATTGAAGTAAAACAGCTGATATGCGTTCCGTTACAAGCTACAGGAATAGTTGTATTGGTAGTCGTTTTCAGATAAGCATCAATTCTTAAGTCTGAACTGGTTGTACTTCTGTTATGTAATTCAATAGAAAATCTGTTAACACCGTTTACAAATTTTGATTTTGGAATTGAAAAAATGTTATAAACACTCTCTGCTGCCCCATCAATAGTAGTACTGGAGAAAGTATTGAATGTAACAGCACCTGCAGGCATATTATCTCTTACAACTTCTTCTCCGTTAAGGTATACAATAATACCATCGTCTCTCATCACACCAAACTCCATAGTATCGGAAAGCGTTGAAAGATCTACCGTAAAATCTTTAGCAAAATAGGCTGTAGTAAGCCCTGAATTGATTGTGGTAGTTACAGGATCTCCATATCCTAACGGGCCGTTTCCTACTGCCCATGTTGAAATATCATAGGTTTGGGCATTCCAACCGGCTGGCTGCGCCTGGTTGTTATCTTTATAGCTCCATGACGCATTCTTATTGAATATCAAGGTCTGCGCCTGAAGACCAGAACTGGCCAGTATAGCCAAAGCTCCCACTGCTAGTAGTTTTTTCTTCATTTTTTATTTGATTTATTAGACCTTGCAAAACTATTTTTTTAGCGCTTTTTCTCTGTTAATAGGATTTTAAATCTAAATCGTCGAATATTAACTTATCAAAAACCTAATGTTAAGTGGATTAATTTTTTGTTACAAAAGCATAAGGTCCCAACCTTCTTTTCGGAACACAAGTATCTGAAATCCTTATTAAGGTTATAAAATTTTAGAAACAGGACAATCAAAAAATAAGGTATGTCAACTGACATACCTTATAAATCAAATATTGTTTTTTTAATTTATTTAATGATGAATTTTTCCTGAGATGTATTGGTTTTAGATATGTAAGATGCGATATATGCTCCTTTTGGAAGGTTCAGTATAATGTTTTCTTCAGATTTTAAACTGAATATTTCTGCTACTTTTTTACCGGACATATCATAAATAATTAATTGTGAGCCTACCCAAGATTTTGGCACGCGGACTGAGATTGGAGTGCCCTGAGCAGACGGGTTGGGAACAATTCTTGGCAACTGATTTTTCGCAACCTCGGAATTAACTCTGGATAATGCAGAAGATGAATTGGTAAGGAAAAACTGACTGAAAGAATTTACATTTAAATTTGTGTTAAAAGTAACCCTTGTATTAAGACCTGTACCGGAAACCTGATCTGCATTATCGACGCTTGTTCCCCAGGTGCTTCCAAAGTCATTACTCCCTCTTTTGAAGAGACTGTAAGAAGATGGATTCAGATAATTGCCAAATCCTGCATTTTTATAAAATGATAACGATGTAAGCGGTGAAAATGTAAGATTTGTCCCATAATTGTTTATAATCGTATAGAACTCAAAATTAGTATCCGTATTTGGTAATTGGTCAGGATTAATTGTACCTCTTGATATCCATACATCTCCATTCGGATAAGTACCTGAATTAAACTCCATAGCAACTCCGGCAGTTGTAAAGTCTTTCACACCAGAAGACGTAACATTCATTTTTTCACTTACTCCTTCAAAAACCGGGGCATTTGAAGTTAATCTTGTATATCCTGTTCCCTGATAAGATGCAAAAGTTCCTGAGTTGTTTTTATTAACCGTAATATTCCCGGTCGATTCATTGAACTGAAGATAATACACCAATCCATTTAAAATAGGATCTCCGGCAATACTTTTTGTCAAATGTCTCCATTGTCTGATTTCATCAATAGATAATGGTCTGTTCCAGATTGCAACTTCATCCATTTCCAATTGGGTAAATCTGTTCGTATATCCTCTTCCATAGCTTCCTAAAAACAAGAGGTTGAAAACTTCAGACGGTAATGCTGTATTATTTATACTTTCTTTTCCGTTAACATATATTTTTACATTCGTTCCGTTGCTTACCAATGCGATGTGTGACCATTGCCCTACAGGAGCCTGCAAACCGGATGACCAGCTCCAGCCCGGGTGAAAGCCGATTGTGTTGTTGCCTTCTCTGAAATTCATTCCAAATGGATTGCTGCCATCCTGAGACATAAAAACACCACTGTAATCGGTCTGGATACCGTTGGGTTTTATCCAGCAAGAGAATGTAAAAGAATTTTTATTAAGGTTAGCGTTATCTATTTTAATATAATCACCTGTGGTTTGACCTGTAAGTTTTATACTGTTTCCAGGAACTTTGTCAGGCTGGCTTGTTCCACACTGATTATTGATTTCAATAAAATTATTGAGTGTCTGCGTGCTTGTTCCATATTGATCTGTCACCGTTAAAGTTACGGGATAGGTTCCGTTCGCGGCTCCCGCATAAGAAACCAATGGGTTTTCTAATGTGGAAGTAGAGGGTGTTCCTCCCGGAAAGCTCCATTGCCATGTAGCACTGGCATTAC
This sequence comes from Chryseobacterium sp. AG363, assembly GCF_003610675.1. Classification (NCBI taxonomy): domain Bacteria; kingdom Pseudomonadati; phylum Bacteroidota; class Flavobacteriia; order Flavobacteriales; family Weeksellaceae; genus Chryseobacterium; species Chryseobacterium sp. AG363. Next base: position 640,696 of record NZ_RAQF01000002.1, on the reverse strand, counting down.
GTACAACGGAATAATCTTTAAACTGGACTTTTTCTGCAACCGGACAGCTAATTTTATTATTTCCAACTGATATTAAAGCACTGGGAGGACTTATCTCATATAAAGCATGCTCAAATGCACCTCTGGATGTTCCTATTTTTAATTTATTTTCATTGTAATTGATGAACATAAAACGTACATCACACATGGGCAAGCCATTACCCAGCATTACCCAATTCTGCATCACATTATTTCTGTAAAATATTCCTGCTTTATTGCCTACATACACACCGTCGTTTGATCCTCTCTGGAAAATAATTTTCGTAATCGGAGAAGTCGTGAGTACAGAAGAACTGAGATTAGTCCAGGTTACTCCTCCGTCACCTGACTTTAATACTTTGCATACAGACTGAACACCGCTGTAAGTTATCCATATTTTGTCTGGATCATCATCTCCAATGGCAATATCTGATATATTGGTTTGTCCGGAAGTTACTGTCGTATTAGGGGTAATATCAGTCCACGTAAGCCCAGCGTCTGTCGTTTTCCAAAGTTTATTATTGGTTAAACCTTCAACAACAATCATTACATTGGGATTTTTAGCAGAAATCTTTTCTCTGAATACCTGATTGCCAAAGGTTTTTACAATAGATATACTATTTCCGTTGTCTTCGGTTTTAATAAGAGAATTTTTCCATGTTGCCAAATTCGGATTACCTGTCGGATATTGACCTGCATGATGGGTAATCATGGTATAGTATTTATTGGGATGGAATTCTATGGAATTAAAATAAGCATAAATTCCTCCTAAATCCAGGAAATTAGGTTCATTAATCAGTGTATTCACGCCGGTCCTGAAATACCGGTAATTACTATATCCCTGGCTGTAAATATACCGGTCATCCAACGGATTAACGTCCGTATTCCCCTGATCTGCCCCTGTTCCGTTATACCAATCAAAACCATTGGCACTTTCCTTAATCATTACCGGGCCGTGATTATTCCCCGATGCAACCAGATTGGTTTTGAAAGCACTTCCGAAACCCCAAAGTTCATGATTACCAATACTGTTGGTTAAAGTAGTCATTGTGACTCCCAAATTGCCGGATGCTGCCATTTCCCCATCACTTCCTGTTACAAATTTTCCGTTCACGAAATCCATGGATCTGATATCAGAATGAGTGTATGACGCAGGAGTAGTAAAGGTTACTCCATTATCTGTGGAAATCCTGATTTGACCCACTCCATAAGTTCCATATACAATCTTATTTTCATCATTACGGTCCATTTGTATGTCGCCATGATGCAGACTGTTAATTCCTCCGGAACCAGGAACCATATTGATTCTTGAATTTTCAACGGCTCCGGTAGCTTTATTAAATTTATAAAGGTTAACCGCCTGATGCCCATAGGCATTAGCACCACTGCCTGCTGCTACATAGAACGAAGAAGTATTATTTGTGGGTAAAAAAACTTTAACCCAACCAACAATTTGCCCATTGGCAGTAGTATCTAAGGTAGTAGAATTTAATTGGGTAAAGCTAGCTCCCTGATTAGTTGATTTATAAACCTTAAAAATATTATTGTTTGATGAGCTGGCAAAATAAACCGAATTCCCATCATTCGGATCCCATTCCAAAGATTCACTCTGCGTTGAAGAATCTCCAATCTGATAATCTGCAGAAAGACCGGTTTGAACGGCACTCCAGGTATTTCCGCCATCACTTGTTCTGTACAATGAAGTTCCCCAGTGAACAACAGCAATATTAGCATTTGAAGGAGAAACTGCAATATCATAAGCTTTTCCAGAATAGTTTGCGGAAGTCATCGTGGTGGCAGTCCAGTTAAGCCCGCCATCTATAGATTTAATGACCTGGGTATCGCTTAATGCATACACTGTTTGCGGATTAGCAATACATACGTCAATGTCATTATACTTAGAATCAGGAAAACCGTTGTCTACAAGATTCCAGGACGTTCCTCCATCTATAGTACGCCATAGCCCTCCGGTTACGAAGGATACAAACATCTTTTGAGCATTGGTAGGATCTATCCTGATTAAAAACACATACCCTCCATGATTATATTTATCGGAATAGTTTGTACTTGCACTATTTACCGGTCCTATTATTGTCCAGTCACCAACTTGTGTTTGTGTAGATAATAAGGCTACATTTTTTACTTTAGGTTGATTGAACAATAAAGGTTCAGGGGTAACTTTCCCCTGATTATCCAGATAAAACAACTTTGTTCTTAACCAGTCTTCGCCAATACTTCTTGGCTTGCTTTTTTCCCACCTGTGATTGCCAAAATACTTGTCGAAACTCGCTTTTACTTTGAAGTAATCGGCATTGTCCTTCATTTCAGAAAACCAGGGTTGGGACTTGTGCCTTAATTCGTATTCGATGTCTTCATCCTCTTCAGTTTCATTTCTTGCTGCCGGAAGAGTTTGAGCATGATAAATTGCTGAGATCAGCAAAGTAGGTAAAAGAAGTCGCTTTATTTTCATCATTATTATTATTTAATTATTAAATCATTATCAATGAAGTAAATTTAAACAATACCAATAATACTTAAACAACATGCGAATATTTTACTAATATTTTACATTTTTAATTAATTTAATAAAATTATAATGATTCAGTGTTTATCATATACCTACACAAACTTCAATAGATTTAATGTACTGAAAAGCCTGAAAACATTTTATGTAAAACAAAACAATTAAAGAAAAAAATTTTTGATCGTGGTAAGGAAAATGAACAAATACTCTGGCTTTAAGAGTACGGATATGTGATGTAAGACCATTTTTTTATTGCCCTGAATACTTGCCTTTGCCCAAGAGGTTAATGGTTCAAAGCAAAACCATACCTTGCAACTCCCACTCCGAATTACTACCAAGAAAACCGTCTATTTTGATTTACTCACATCCGTAAGAGCATTCAGAAAGGCGATGATCTGCTTTATTTCTGTTTCGGTGAGGTTCAGTTTATCGGATGCCAGCGTCTGGTTTTTCATTTTTAATCCTAAACCTTCTCCTCCACCTTCGTTATAAAAATCCAGGACTTCTTCCAAGGTATTGAAAGCTCCGTTATGGAAATAAGGTTTGGTAAGGGCAATATTTCTCACCGTTACTGTTTTGAATGAATAATCATAAATCCATGATTTTTCCTTTTTCACAGGGCTGTTTCCTCGTCCCAAATCCTGATCAAGCTCTACCGGAAGCTGTTTGATCGGTCTGGTTGTTATTCCCAAGACTTCAGATTCATTTTCATTAAAAAATGGAGGTACCAATCCTGAAAAGGTGGGTGTAAAATGGCAGGTTGCACAATTGGCTTTTCCCATAAAGAGGTTGAATCCTTTTTTCACATCATTGGAAACCTCTTTTTCATTCCTCATAAAACGGTCAAAATCGCTGTCAAATGAGTACAATGAAGCCACATAAGAACTTAATGCTTTTGAAAAATTTTCTTTACTGATTTTCCCGTTCTTGAAGGCATTTCGGAACGCTTTTTTATACTCAGGTTTTGTTTTTAATTTCTGGATAATGCTTTCATAGCTGGTATTAAATTCCTGCTCATTATAAATAACGTGCTCTGCCTGCTGTTCAAGATAGAAAGCACGAAGATCATAGAAAAACCTCTTGGCAAAAACAGCATTATATAAAGATGGGGAATTCCTCAAAACCGTTTTCCCTTCCACATTACTTTGTGATTTTGCCTTCAGATCTGTAAAAGCATTTTCCTGAAGATGGCAAGTCGCACAGCTCATTTTTCCGTTACCACTTAAATTCTGATCGTAGAAAATGGATTTTCCAAGGTTACGGAGTTCCGGACTATCTTCTGAAGATTTTAATAAAGTATAAAAATAAGGATCCAAAAAATCACTGCTGAAAAAGTTTTTGTTTCCCACATTCCATCCGGAAAACTCTTTAAGATCATCAGGTCTTCCGTCCCATTTTCCCAGCTCTTCATACAAAGGCTGAACGTATTTTTTATAAAATTCAATACGATCAAAAGTTTCAAAGTCGGTATTTTTTGAAAGATAGCCGATAGCTTCTGTTAATATCAGATTAGCTTTCTGAGTATTATAGTTTTTAAAATAAGGATCATCATTGATGTACTGCTGTATTCCTGCAAAAGCATGGCTGGTTTCTTCAGAAATATTCAAAGATCCCGGCGTATCAAAACCTGAAACACCCAGTGAATAGATCCTGATCAACTCTATTCGCAAAGGCAGTGTTTTGTTATTTCCTTTGCTCAACCCATTTTTTAAAGCACTTAAGTAAAACCCGGAATAGCTGTTATACAAAAAGGTAGTGATGGTTTTGATCTTTTCTTTTTCATGTATTGCTTCGTCGGAAAATATCAGTTCATCCAGTACCTGCAATCCTTCGGGAGGAAGTGTATAGGCTGAAGTTCCTGCAGCTTCGATATGAAACAAAGGTGCTGCATTAAGATGGGTTTTGGTAAATTCAGGATAATGATAAGCGATATAGAATTCAACTTCTTTAAATGAATTTCTTGTTCTGCTTAGTGATTTTTGCAGCTCTTCCAGGGAAATACGGTCTTCAGAGAACTTATCAACATCTGATTTCAGCTGTTCAAGATTGGTTTTAAAGTCGGACAACCCTTTATTGACAAATGTATTTTCGCTTTCTTTTCCTTTATAAACAGGATTAAAAGACATTACTGCAAATCCTATCAGAAGGACGATTACAAGCAGTGGATAAGATCTCATGAATTTTTAGCGGCAAAAATATTCATCTGATGTTATCTCAGTTTTAATAACAGATTAAATAATGTTTATATTTCCGGTACAATATTTTTCACTAATTTTAAACCCCGAAATCAAATTCATTATTCTAAAGAGAACGGTTCTTCGAAATACCGGAAAATAATGGCGGGAGATTATTGGGAGAGGATTTTTTAAATTAAATTCAACACATCAAAAAAACTAAATAGGAGTATGAAAACAAAACTATGGTTTGCTGTTATGGCAAGTTTCCTTTCTATGACGGCATTTTCCCAGAAAAAAAAGCAACCGGAAAAGATATCCGGAAAGCCACAGGAAATGGCTGTATATGCAGAGAAAAGAGGGGCTGATTATTATTTGGTCCGCCTGGAAAAAGATAAAAACATTCCCAATGTCTATGTACATTCCAATGGTATAACCAAGCCTTATAAAAATTATTCTGACCTGAAAGATATTGTTACAGAGTTCCCCGGAATGATGACTTCCAACAACTCAACAAAGGAAGAACTGATTTCTATTCTTAAAAAAGATGATCACTTCTACGAAATCACTTCACAGAGGAAAGATCCTAAAAACATTGAAAAGACGATCATTACTGTATATGAGGTTATGAACGGACAGAAAAGGATTGTAGAAGAATACAATGACATCTACGAGGTTATGGCATCTCCTTATAAAGAAGCCATTATGATTAATTAAAAAAACAAAAAATATACATATTATGCTAAACAAACTTGCTGCCTCAGAACTTGTTCTGAATGAAGACGGAAGTGTATACCACCTGAATCTTTTACCTGAAGATATTGCTGACAAAATCATCCTTGTAGGTGATCCTGACAGAGTGGCAAAAGTTTCAAAATACTTCGATACCGTAGAAATCAAAAAAAATAAAAGAGAATTCTATACGCATACAGGAAAGCTTCGTGGAGAAAGAATCACCGTAATGTCTACAGGGATCGGAACTGAAAACATCGATATCGTGATGAACGAACTGGATGCTTTGGTAAACATTGATCTTCAAAACAAAGAATTCAAGACTGAGCACAAGGCTCTTGAATTATTCCGTATGGGAACTTGCGGAAGTGTAAACCCTGATGTACAGGTAGACAATATGCTGGTAACGCAGAACGTTGTAGGTTTGGACGGATTGATGCACTTCTATCAGGATTACAACTTCGAAAATGAGTTTTCTAAAAGCTTCTTAGAAAAATTCCCTTACGAAAGAATCAAGCCAATGCTTTATTTCTCAGACTGGGCAGAAGAAATGGGAGCATACTACAAAGATGCCAAATACCACGGAAATACAGCAACATTCCCGGGATTCTATGCTCCACAGGGAAGACAGCTTCGTTTGAAAGCGGTAGATGATCAATTCCTGGAAACATTGAATGATCTTGGAATTACCAATTTTGAGATGGAGACCTCTGCGATCTATGCTCTTTCAAAATTATTAGGCCACAAAGCCATTACCGTAAATAACGTTATTGCCAACAGAAGACGTGGAGAATTCTCCGCAGACCACCATGCTTCTGAAAAAAACCTTATTGAATGGGTATTGGAAAGAATTATTAAGTAATTATTTTATTGATAAAATTAAAACCTCCGGAAAAAGATTCCGGAGGTTTTTTTATTAGGTTTTGGCTAAAGCCAATGGAATTTTTATCTATTTTTTAACGGGCTAAAGCCCGTTCCTAATGAATTGTATCTTGCTGAAAATATTGATTCTTTTATGATGAACAAAGCTTACCACTCACCTTATCATTCCCTAGGAATCTAAATACAAAACTTTAAAAACAGCGTAGAGATTCCTGCGGAATTACAGAGTTGTCAATAGAAATCTTGTAAGTAAAATAGTTAAAGGTCGATAATCATTAATACAAATGCCATGATTACAAATGAAAACTTCTCGGATCCGGATATTGAAATGTATAATTCAGCTCTGAAACCAGCTTTGATGACAGAACCTTCTTCCCTTTCACTTCAAACTCTTCTTCATCAAGTAGATTTTTCTGTGCGTTAATCACCTGACTTTTCGCAGGATGTACAGGAGCCGTAACATTATAAAGTTTTGATTCACTTTTCTGTTTAATCATTTCTGAGATAATCCTGCTGATATCAGCATAATGAATATGATTTACAGCATGATCCAGATTACCTACATTATAATTTTTCAGCAGTCTGTTGTCTCCCATCAGACCGCCAAGTCTCAGAATATTAAGTTGGGGATATTTATTTCTCAACATTCTTTCGCCTGATATTTTCTCCAAAGGGACATCTTCTTCTGTAAATTCTTTAGCAATATCGGGATAAACACCTGTAGAACTCATCAGAAACATCTGTCCTTTAAAGTCTCCTATAAAAGCTGACAAATTCTGAATCCTGTTATACAAAGAGCTTACACAACAGCTTTTTTCAGAAACAGGAATTGTAACAATCAAAACTTCCATATTTTTAACTTCTCCCCATTGGGAAAGAGATTCTGTCAGCTGATAATCCGGGAAAGAAGCCATTACAGCATGAATTCCTTTATTATTGAGTAAATTTACTTTGCTTTCTGTTGTAGTTGTAGTTGCCAGTGTATATTTTCCGGATAAGGAAGATGCGAGTCTTTCTCCCAGCCAGCCATAGCCTATAATTCCTATTTTCTTCATTGTTCGGACACGGTTTGAATGGATAATATTTCGTCTAAAGAAGCCATCAGTTGAGTTTTTACTTCATTACTCAGATGCATACAATTCTGAACAGCTTCAGGAATATATTTTGCTTTTTCTTCGAGTTTTGCTCCCTGCTCTGTAAGGTTGATCAATACAACTCTTTCATCTTCTGAGCTACGGGTTCTGATGATCAGTCCGTTTTTTTCCATACGTTTCAAAAGCGGGGTAAGCGTTCCGTTGTCCAGATGAAGATGTTCACCAATCTTTCCTATATTCATTCCGCCATATTCCCATAAAACGGTCATGACAAGATATTGAGGATATGTAAGTGAAACTTCCTCCAGGTAAGGCTTATATAAACCCGTAATATATCTGGAAACGGCATATGTTTTAAAACATAAATGTTCTGACAAAGGTATCATCGTTCTATTTTAAGAAACAAAGATAATCTATTTACTTTGTGCACAATATTTTTGTTTAAAATATTTATTAATTAAAATCTTTTATAAGCCGAATTCTGTTTTTGCAGAAAATTTTCTTTTAGCCTCTTCTTATTTATTATTTTAGCAAAAACTAATTACTGATTGAACATGAAACACACACATCAGACAGAAAACAATAAGCTTTCAGAACTCTCTACAGAAGAACTCACAAAGGAAGAAAAAAAACGCTCTGCAGCTCATATTTCCTTTTGTATAATTATGGGAATGCTGGTAGGCGTCTGCATTTATGTTACCGCTAAGAAAGGATTCAACGGTATCACTCCGCTTCCTCTGGCTTTTTTCCCTTTATATCTTATTATTAGAAAAAGCTGGCAAAATGCCCGCAAGGAACTTCAATCCCGCAAGCTAAATAAAAATTGACAATCCATAAAAAGGACTTCCAGTCCGGAAGTCCTTCACACCATATCAACTATAATAAAAAAACCTATTATTTAAAATTCATTGATCATCACGTAAAAATGTCCGGAATACAAACTGTTAGCTGTTCCTGAAATATTAGTGAGATTAATTGTAATAGAGGAAGCAGAAGTCATTCTTGGATTCGAGATGGAAAATGAAGAATTTCCTACAAAATCTCCTGCCGGAGAAACTACCACTACAGCTCTTGTGGAACCAGGCTGATATTCTGCCGGAACGGTAATATCGATGGTTGTAGATTTTCCCGGAGGCAAATTATTAATTGAAATTCCAGGCCATGCTTCAAAACTGATCTGACTTTTCTGAACACTGCCTTTTTCTCCCAATTTAAACTGTCCGCTTACATCCAGTTTTGCAGAGATATTCGGAGTATTTGTACCAATACCTACATTTGCATTGTTATTCCCCAGAACAATAGCATTGGCCTGTGAAGTAGCAGCTCCATATCCTACAGCGGTTGAAAATTGTCCTGACGCATTGGCTCCCGAGCCTAAAGCAGTAGAATTCTGACTATTTGTTACTGCATTATATCCTAAGGCAGTTTCACTATTGCTATTTGTTTTGGCATTATATCCTAATGCAATGGACTGAAATCCATCTGCTGATGAGTTATTTCCAACAGCTACAGATTCATTGCTGCCGGTTTGGGCATGAAAACCTATTGCTGTAGATCTGAATCCTGCTGCAGTCGTTTTATTTCCTACAGCTAAAGCTTCATTACCTGAAACTGAAGTGGCACTCCCAATAGCAATTCCCATAAATGCTGAGCTTGCGCTTCCCAAAGCAATACCATTCTGACCTGCATTTGAACCTATCCCGAGGCTTACAGAATTGTCAACTCCAAGTCTTCCTGCTGTTAATGCATTTACTTTAAAGATCAGATCATCATATGTTTTTGTTCCTAAAGCAAGCGTTGTACTCGCTCCTCCATAATTTCCTACATTCGTGCCTGTAAGGTTCCAGTTGTTTCCATCCTCTGTTTTAGTGGTATTCCCACCGTTTGCTAAAATTTTATTCCATTTTGATTCGAACCAGTAATAGAAACCAATTTCTTTCAGAGTAGAATTTCCGTTATTCCATATGATAAGACCTTCTGCCGGAGAAGGTATGGTAATATTGTCCGTTGTCGTGGTAAGCGCAACACTTGGAAGGAGTACTCCTTTATTATTGGCATTAATCTGAAGCATCGCTGACGAATCCGGATTCGGTAATCCAATCCCAACTTGCGCATATGTAAAAATACTTATTAAGAATAAGAGAAGTGTATACAGAAGTTTATAGTCTTTTTGCATTACTTGCATTTTTTTGCAGGTGCAAATATATAAATTTTTAATAAAATCATAATTAAATTAAAAATATCGTAATTAAAAACACATTAAAGTGATTAATATAAAATTTAATCACAAAATAATGAAAAATGTTTAATATCAAGCAATTAACCAATACAGCATTCATTAGGCCTTTCTGATATATCCCATTCTGCGTTTAATTTTTTAAATTACAAAATCAACAATAAATTTCACTAAATATTGAATAAAAATCAACGGCTATTTTCTAAGAAAACATTTTTTTAAATGATCATTGACCATTCCGGTAGCTTGCATATGAGCATAAATGACTGTAGAACCTACGAATTTGAATCCTCTCTTTTTAAGTTCTTTGGAAATAAGATCTGAAACCTCTGTTGTGGCAGGAATGTCGGATAATGTTTCGGGACAGTTGTCGATTGGTTTTCCATCAATAAAATCCCAGATATAGTGGGAAAAGCTTCCAAATTCCTTCTGAACTTCTATAAATTTCTGTGCATTGTTGACAGCTGACAGAATTTTAAGCCTATTTCTGATAATTCCGGGGTTATTCATCAGTTCCTCAATCTTTTTGTCAGAATAAGCTGCCACTTTTTTATAATCAAAATCATCAAAAGCTTTTCTGAAATTTTCCCTTTTAGACAAAATGGTATACCAGCTCAAGCCAGCCTGAAAACTCTCAAGAATCAGGAATTCAAATATTGTTTCATCATCATACACAGGCCTTCCCCACTCTTCATCATGGTATTTTCTGTAGAGATCATCTTTTTCACACCAGCCACAACGTATTTTTTCCATAATTATCAATTTTATACTTTAAATTTACTATAGATTTAGTAAAATATAACAAAATATTATGAAAAGTTTAACAGAGAGGTTCTATTTTAGGAATGGTTATTGTTTAATTACTCATACCAAATTAAAATTTATACTATTATGAACAATTCAGAGTACAATAAAGCGGAAAATGCAGTAAACAATGTAGAAAATTCTTTACAGAATGCAACGGACAAAGCCAAGTGGAAAATCAATGAATTGGCAGACAAGGCTAAAGATTATATCAATGAAAAGAGGAATAATGATCAGGAAGCCAGCCAGGAAGACTGGCTAGACAGGGTAAAAGCTAATGTATCCGATGCATGGGAAGATATCAAGGATAAGGCAGATGAGGCATGGGAAAAAACCAAAGATGCGGCAGAGGATGTAAAGGCAGAATGGAATAAGAAAACCAATTAGTATTTCAGTCATATAAATATTTTCAATAAAATGGAGTCTTAAATTGATAAGGCTCCATTTTTTATTATGCCATAAGCACAATTATTGTTACATTTGTATTATAATAAACATTAAAAAATTATGTCATACGGTTTACTTAAAGGCAAAAAGGGAATTATTTTTGGAGCCCTTAATGAACAATCTATCGCATGGAAAGTTGCTGAAAGATGCCATGAGGAAGGTGCTGAATTCATTTTATCAAACGCTCCTATTGCTTTGAGAATGGGAGAACTTAATGGTTTAGCAGAAAAAACAGGTTCTGAAGTAATAGGTGCTGATGCTACTTCTATAGAAGATCTTGAAAAACTTTTTGATGCCGCTGTTGCAAAATTTGGAAAAATCGACTTTATCCTTCACTCTATCGGAATGTCTATCAACGTAAGAAAAGGAAAACATTATACAGAAATGAATTACGACTGGTTGGAAAAAGGCTGGGATATTTCCGCTGTTTCTTTCCATAAAGTAATGCGTGTAGCTTGGGAAAAAGACTGTATGAACGAATGGGGAAGTATTTTGGCCCTTACTTATATTGCAGCTCAGAGAACATTCCCTGATTATAATGATATGTCTGATAACAAAGCGTATCTGGAAAGCATCGCAAGAACTTTCGGAAACTATTGGGGAGAAAGAAAAGTACGTGTCAATACGGTTTCTCAGTCTCCAACAATGACTACTGCCGGTAGCGGTGTGAAAGGTTTCGGAGGATTCCTTGGATATGCAGAAGATATGTCTCCGCTAGGAAATGCTACAGCTCTTGAATGTGCAGATTATTGTGTAACTTTATTCTCTGATCTTACTAAAAAAGTAACCATGCAGAATCTTTTCCATGATGGAGGTTTCAGCAGCTCAGGAGTTACTCAGAGAGTAATCAGTAAATATGACGCTGAATAATCATTCATAAAACAATAGCGGACTAATAAAGTTCCGTTCAAAATAAGTAAAGCCCATGAAAATTTTTTCATGGGTTTTCTGTTTGTATCATCCGGATACTCCTCATTTGGCGAATTCTTCCAGGCCACTATTACCGACAGTCAAAAGTTGTTGCATTCTGCTACATTATCCAAATAAATAAAGATACCTGCTCATTATTAAAATACATACCATCTATAATATATATCGGATGTGTGAAATAATTATTAGTTAAGAAAGTCAACAACAACTCTATTTTAAGAAAAAGAAAAAGTAAAAACCCAACATTAAAATATTATTATTTTCTTAAAAATATCTTTTTTAATTAACAATAATAATATTAATTTACCATAAAAAAATATTAATTTTCTATAATATAAATCATAAAACAAAATAATTTATAATTTAACATCATCAACTAAAAACAAGTTTTATGAAAAAACATTTAATTTTTTTTGCCTCAATACACTTTATTGCCGCAATTTCATTTTTTAATCCTATAAAGGCTCAGACCTGCCCAAGCTGGGGGCCTTATATAGAAGGATTTGATATGGCTAATACCGGGGAACTTTGGTACTCGGAAGTAATGGTAGACAATACCTGTAAAAAAATCAACACCTATTATTCAACGCTGAACTTTTCTTTAGGTCCGCGAGGAGGATATGGAGGAATTCAATACAAACCGAATGAAGTGTATAATAACATCTTCTCTATGTGGGACATACAGGACTCCAGCCTTCCACAGTGTAAAACGGAATATGCAGCGCCCAATACTTTGGTAGATGGTTTCGGAGGAGAAGGAACAGGTCTTCATACAGATAATCCCATGCCATGGGTACCGGGAGTATGGTACGCAACAGTTGCCAGAAGGTGGTCTACCGGTGATGGAAAGACAAGAATAGGGTTCTTTATGTATGATTACGGTGTAGGAAAATGGAAACATTATGTGACCATTATAACGCCGGAAAATAATGCTTCATTTACCGGAACAAAACTGGGAGGTTTCGTAGAGAACTGGAATTCTAGCTTGAATAAAGATTCCCGTTGTGGATATTACAGAAATTTCTGGAGTATGAATGCACAGGGAAACTGGTCAAAACCATTAAGATATACCGCTTCAGCAGGAACCGGATCCTGGGGAGCACAAACAGCATTTAACAATACTGCCATTAAAATAACATCGTGTGGAACAACACCTGCTCCAGCAGGTGGTTCAGTAACTTTTAACAGTATTACTCAGGAAGGTACAAAACCTGCCTCAACTATTCCTATTAATGTCACTACCGTTACCCCTACATATAATTCATCCACTAATTCGGTCAATGTAACTTGGGCAAGTTCAGAAAAAACAAGTCCGCAGCTTTCTTATAAAGTAGCTTTGTATACTGAAGCCAGCTGGGGGAATAATTATACTCCGGTTGCAGTAGTTTCCGGTATCCGTCCTGATCTCCGAAATGTAAGTATTCCTCTTCCTGCTAATTCTCAATCCGGAAAATATTATGTAAGTGTAGTATTGGACGATATATTTAAGCAAACTTCTAATTTCGGATATAACAATATTAATATCATAGCACCTCCGGTCATTGACCCGAATGCCTATTACAGAATAAAAAATGCAGGAAGTAACCTTTATATAAGCCCGGCAAATTATAGTTCTGCATCAAATGTTAAGATGGTACAATATCCGTTTAGTACTAATCCTGCACAGCAATGGAAGCTTGAAAAAATAGGAAAAAACTATATTATTATTAACCATGCTTCCGGGTTGGCAATTGATGTTCCCGGTTCTAATATTACTAACGGAACTACATTGATACAGTATTCCAAAACCGGAAATAACAATCAGCAATGGGTACTAAAATCCTATACACCCAATACCATACTTATAGGCACCGCTTTATCAAATATGAAATCGATGGATAATCCTGCCAATTCCCAAACAACAGGTACTAATATTAACATTTGGGATCAGGATATGAATGGTACGGCAGGAATAAATCATCAGTGGATACTTGAACAGGTAACAACCACAACGTCAAGCATGTCTGCAAAACAGGAAATAACTTCTGCCGTTTATCCTAATCCTGTAAAACAAGGGGAAAATCTTACCATAAACCTTCCTGAAAATGGAAATTATGAATTAAAAATTGTAAACACAGATGGGCTAACAATACAACACAAGACAGTAAAAGGGGGAAAAACTACAATTTCAACCTCAAATATAAAAAACGGTGTATATTTCTATATTGCTAAAAGCATAAATGGTACTATTTCAGGAAAATTCTCTGTACAATGATAGTATAAGATTGTAACATGATATAATCTAAACGGGCGACCTCAATAAAGGCCGCCCGTTCTGTCAAAAATAATATTAAATTAATATGAAATTATAAAATTACGGTTTGTATAGAATGTGCAGGAGCATTCAGCTTAGCAGCCATTCCTTCTATCCATAGATTGGTTTCAATATCATTGTCCGAATCATTCATGATAACGGTTACCAGCTGTCCGTTTTCATTCATAAAAGCAGAAGATGTAAGGGCTGCTCTGTTGGAAGAACTTCCTATTCTCTGCGCATTCGGTCTGATATATTTTGAAACATGCCCTATATAATAGTATTCATACGTATAGAATACCTCTCCTGTTTTGGTATCAGCAATAATCGGGGCAAAGCAGAAGTTTCCTTTATGATTAGGTCCTCCGGTTTCATCCAATAAAATATTCCAGTCAGTCCATAAAGCATTTCCTTTGTTGAAATCGTTCAGCATATTTTTGCTGTACAGCTCTCCCAGGCTTACATCATAGATTTTATCCATATTGAACTGTTCTTTACATCCTTCCGTAAAAGCCAGGAATTTATCAGGAAAAGCTCTGTGTGTTTCTGCTAAATTGTCAAAAAGCTGAGTTTTGTTGTTCCACGTTTCATACCAATGGTAACCGATACCATGGGCATATTTTGAAGTTTCCGGATCACTTAAAGTAGTCGTTGCTCTTTGATAGATAAGGTCTCTGTTGTGGTCCCAGATCATTACTTTTTTGTCTTTATATCCGTTTTTCCAAAGCGTTGGTCCAAGGTTCTTTTTCAGGAATTCTCCTTCTTCTTCAGCGGTATAAATACATGATTCCCAGCTTTGGGTAGCCATGGGTTCGTTCTGAACAGTTAATCCCCAGATATTAATTCCTCTCTTTTCATACTCTTTGATGAATTTGATATAATAATCTGCCCATGTCTGATAGTATTGATTTTCCAATCTGCCGCCTTTATACAAGCTTTGGTTTGATTTCATCCATGCTGGTGGGCTCCATGGTGAGAAATAAAATGTAAAATTATTACCAATAGCTTTCTGAGCTTCTTTAATCATTGGGATTTTATACTTTTCATCATGAGCCACATTAAAGGTCTTTAACGAAGTATCATTATCTTCTACATATGTATAAGAATCACTGGAAAAGTCACAGGAATTCATATTGGTACGAACAACAGTGTATCCCAATCCATTTTTTCCGAAATAAGCATCCAGAATTTCTTTTTGCTTATTCTTTGGCATTTTATAAAAAGTCTCTGCTGAGGCATCTGTAATGGCACCTCCAATTCCTATCAGTTTCTGATATTTAAAATGGGGAGCTACAAAAATACAGGCATCCGTTTCTTTAGGCTGCCCGAACTGCTCAAATGTAACTACTCCCTTATCCACCATCTTCTCATTTGCTTTTGAGTTGGTAAGAACCACTTTAGCTGTTTTTCCTGCATTTTTTTTCCAATAATTCTGAGCATTGACATTCATGACAACGCCTACTACAAAACAACTTACAATTAGTTTTCTCATGATTTTTTCTGTTTCCGGACCCATCCGGTCCTCATTTTCATTATTTATTTTGATAAACTCTTACGTAATCTATATAATACTTCTGTGGAAAAATGGTATCATCAATACCTTCCTTTCCACCCCAAAATCCTCCTACAGCGAGATTTAGAATGATAAAGTAAGGTCTGTTAAAAGGCCATGCTTCATTGTTTTTCTCTTTATTTTCGTAGGTGAAAAATTTCTTATCATCTATATAGACATCAATCTTTTCCGGTGTCCAGTCTGCTTTATAGACATGGAACTTTTCGCTTGCATCCTTTACAAACAAAGTATCTGTTTTCTGTGTTCCCTGGATATGATTGTATTTTTTGGTATGAACCGAAGCATGGATATACCCTTGGTTATAGCCCACATGTTCCATGATATCCAGTTCACCATCATCCGGCCATTTCTTCATATTTTCACTCATCATCCAGATGGCAGGCCAGGTTCCACGGCCTTTAGGAAGTTTCGCCCTAACTTCTACTGTACCATATTGAAAAGCAAATTTTCCTTTAGTTAAAAGTCTTGCAGAAGTATACTTACTATTTTCCCGATTTTCTTTTCTGGCTTCAATGATGAGATTTCCTTTTTCCATTCTGGCATTCTCAAGCCTGTTTTTGGTGTAAAACTGAGCTTCTTCATTTCCAAAACCGCTTCCTCCGGTATCATAATTCCATTTTAATGAATCCGGAAGGCCTTTGCCGTTAAACTCATCACTCCAAATCAGTTTTATTCCAGTATCTGGTTTGTTTGAAGCACAATTGAATACAGAAAGGGCGAGTGCTCCTGCTGCACAAATTCTGATGAGATTTTTAACTTTGAGATTCATATGTATGTAGGTTTTAAGTTTTGGCTAAAGCCGTTTTAACGAGCAGGTTTTAATCCGCTCCTCTTGAATTGAATTTATTTCGTCCAGGTGATTCTTTTGGCCTGAACATTTTGAGAATCCGTACCTATCATAATGTCAAATTCTCCGCTTTCCCAATCAAAATTCAGGTTATCATCAAAGAATTTCAAATCTTCTGGTGTCAATTTAAAATCTACTTTTTTACTTTCTCCTTTTTTGATGAATACTTTCTGAAAGCCTTTCAGTTCTTTTACGGGTCTTACAACTTTCCCGAAAAGATCTCTGATATAAAGCTGTACCACTTCTTCTCCGTCATATTTTCCTATATTGGAAACAGTCACACTGATATTCAGTATTTGATTTCCCGTAAGTTTTGTGGAACTCAGAACCATATCAGAATATTTGAAATCGGTATAGCTTAAACCGTATCCAAACGGATATTTCGGGTCATTATCCAGGTCTATATAGGCTGAAACATAGTTTCTGTCTGTATTATTTTTTGCCGGCCTTCCTGTATTATAATGATTGTAATACGCAGGAATCTGACCAACAGTTCTTGGAAAAGTCATTGGTAGTTTGCCACCTGGATTTACAGTTCCGAACATAACATCAGCAATTGAATTTCCTGCTTCTGTTCCCAGCCACCATGTGTACATAATGGCAGGAATATTGTCTGATGCCCAGTTGAAAATCAGAGGTCGCCCGGCATTGATCATCAGAATGATAGGTTTACCTGTTTTGGCAATTTCTTTTAACAAATCTTCCTGAACACCTGTAAATCCTATATTACTTCTGCTTTTGGCTTCTCCGCTCATCGCATGGCCTTCTCCCAGCGTCATGATGACAACCTCTGCTTTTTTTGCAGTTTCTATGGCTTCAGCAAACTGACTTTTATCCTGATCATCGATATTGCAGCCTTTTGCATATAATAAGGTAGAGTTTTTATCCAGCTGGTTTTTAATTCCGTCAAATTGTGAAACGATTCTTTGATTATCATCTTTGAACGCAACAGACCAGAAACCGTGATTAGCTACTGTTTCTTTGCCAAAAGGGCCAATCAGAGCAACAGTTTTTGTACTTTTTGAAAGCGGAAGAATATTTCCCTGGTTTTTAAGAAGAACAATACTTTTTGAACCGAATTCTCTTCCGAATTTTCTGTTTTCCTGATTATCAGTCTGCTCTTTTTGTCTTTTCTCATTGCTGAATCTGTAAGGATCATCGAAAAGCCCCATTTCGAATTTCTTGGTTAAAATTCTACCCGCTGCATCATCTACCAGTTTTGCATCTACTTTTCCTTCTTTCACCAGTTTTGGAAGCTCTGCCATATAGACACGGCTTTCCATATCCATATCGCTTCCGCCTTGTATTGCTTTTTCGGCTGCCTCAGCACCATCTTTAGCATAACCATGAGGAACCATTTCTCCGATGCTTCCCCAGTCTGACACTACAAAACCTTTATAATTCCATTTTCCTTTTAAGAGGTTTCTCTGAATATATTGATTGGCTGTTGCAGGAATTCCGTTAATATCATTGAAAGAGTTCATGAAAGTGGCCACTCCTGCTTCTGCTGCCGCTTTGAATGGTGGAAGATAAGTTTCATTCAATTGTCTGAGACTCATATCTACAGAATTGTAATCTCTTCCGCCTACAGCGGCTCCGTAGGCTGCAAAGTGTTTTGCACATGCCATTACCGCATCAAGACTTCCCAAGCCTCTACCCTGAAATCCTTTAATTCTTGCCAGTCCTATTTTTGTTCCAAGATAGGTATCTTCTCCTGAACCTTCCATTACTCTTCCCCATCTCGGATCTCTGGCAATATCCACCATTGGCGCAAACGTCCAGTGAATACCATAAGCGGCAGCTTCTGTTGCGGCAATTCTTTCTGATTTTTCAATCATGGCCAGATCCCAACTTGCAGCCTGTCCAAGATTGACAGGGAATGTGGTACGATAGCCATGGATAACGTCCTGCCCGAACAATAAAGGAATTTTCAGCCTGGACTGCATGGCCAGTTTCTGAAAAGCTCTGGTTTCTTCAGAACCTGCTACATTCAACATGGAACCTACTTTTCCTTTTTTAATTTCTTCTAAAACAGCAGCTGAATTGGAATGCTGCGGTCCTGTGGCATATTCAAAACCACTGTACTGAACCATCTGCCCTACTTTTTCTTCCAAAGTCATTTTAGACAATAGCTCCGCTACTTTCTGATCAATGGTCTTTTGTCCGTAAGCATTCAATCCAAATGCAGAAAATGCCAGTAAGAAATAAACTCTTTTCATAGTATCAAATTAAAAAATATAGGTTGCTGTAGAACGTCCTGAAATTGTTACTGCAGCGGTTTTCCCGGCAAATTTAATATTAAAATTCTCATCTGCCTGATTATCGTTCTGTACAATTAAAACTATTTTCCCAAATTGAGTCTTAAAAGCAGCCGTTGAAAGTTTATCCGTCTGTGTGGAAGCGATGCGCTGAGAGCCTGCAGGAATAAATTTTGAAGCATGTGCAATAATATAATAGGAAACATTTCTGGTGAAATTTTCACTGTCGGAAACGGTTATAGCTCCTTTACATTCTGTACATCCGCCATCTGTATGAGGGGCAAATTTCGGATCGTTGGCAAGATTCCATTCCAGTGCAATTTTACTCCAGTTTCTCATAGATCCGATGATTACGTTTTTTGTATGCCAGTTCAGGTCTTCGGTAAAAGTGCCTTTTGAACCTGTCCATTGTTCAGTAAAGTATAAATTCTTATCCGGAAAAGCATTATGTACCGTACTTAATGCAGAAATATCGCCTTCGTAAAGGTGAAAAGCAGATCCGTCTATATATTTGCCAGCTTCAGAATCTTTTAAAATATCAATCGCGTATTCGGGTTTGTTACAATTGTGATCATACACAACAATTTTAGTAGTAATGCTATTTGTTTTAAAAACAGGCCCAAGATGGTACTTAATAAAATCTCTCTGTTGTTCAGACGGCATATACAAACTTGGATTATTTCCAGGATGCAGGGGTTCATTTTGCGGAGTTACAGCATCAATGGTAATCCCTTCTTTTTTCATTCCCTGAATATATTTTACAAAATATTGAGCATACGTTCCATAGAATTCAGGTTTTAAACTTCCTCCTTTTGATTTACCGTTGTCTTTCATCCAAACCGGAGGAGACCATGGAGCAGCAATAATTTTAATAGAAGGATTGATTGTCAGAATCTCTTTCAGCATACTAATCAAAGCGTCGTCTTTTGCCAGACTGAATTTTGAAAGCGAAGGATCAGTTTGTCCCTCAGGAAGATCATCATATGAAAAGACTTCACCATCAAGATCAGATGCACCTATGCTCAGTCTTAAATAGCTGACGGATATTGAATTTTTATTATTTCCAAAAAGTTCGTTAAGCAGTGCTTTTCTTTTGGAAGGCGACAACCGGTTGATTACCTCAACACTTCCTCCTGTTAATGTATAGCCAAAGCCATCAACATATTGAAATTTTTGAGTGTCATCAATTTCAATATTCTGAAAGCGGTTGGTGTTATTTACAAATTTAAGGGGAGTCTGCTGCTGTAATTTTACACTTTCATCTCCTTTTGTAAGCCAGTATTGAACTTCGTTTCCTTTATTGGATGCCACTGAGGTACATGATAAAGGAAAAAGGGCCACACCACTAAGTAGTGCGGCACCTCTAAAGAAACTATATAAGTTGTGAAACTTCATATTTTAGTAACCAGGATTTTGTTTGATCTTCGTATTAAGAAGTTCATTATAAGGAATCGGTAAAAGTTCATTCTTATTGGGTTTAAATCCTCTAGATGCTAATTTGGAAGGTGCTTCTCCCCATCTTACGAGGTCAAACCATCGGTGCCCTTCACCAGCCAGTTCACGTCTGCGTTCATCTTTAACAGCTTGCAGTGTTACTGGTACTGAAGGCAGTCCAACTCTGGCTCTTACTGCATCCAATAAAGCCTGGGCTCTTGCACCTGAGCCGTTTAATGCTTCGGCTTCCATTAAGTAAGTATCTGCCAGTCTGATTACGATATAATTCCTGCTGTAGTTTAGCTCCGGAGCTCCGGGAAGATTGGATACCTCATCTCTTCTGGGAAGATATTTATTCAAAAAATAACCGGTATCATTATGAGCGGGTGAATATTTGATCTCTCCGCTTGCAGTCAGTTGTTTTGCGTTCAGGATCGTGGCATTCACCCTCGGATCGTCCTTCAGGAAATTATAAAGATCTTCTGTTGCAGTATTAAATGCCCATCCTGAAACAATATCCGGTGCTGTAGTCTTTAATCTATCGTATCCTCTCGGTCCTATCATTATACAGATAGAGTTTCCTTCATCCTTACCTTGCCCCCAGAAGCCCCAGTCTGAATTTCCTTTATTGGTATGCATCACTTCCAGAATAGATTCTGTGGTGAATTTGTTGTCCTGTCTCCACAGGTCATTATAATTAGCAATTAATTTATATCCGTACTGGCTGACTTGTCCCGGTGTTCCGTTCACTTCTGCAAATTGGGCTGCAGCAAGATCTTTCTTATTGTTATACAGATAAATTTTTCCCAGGATAGCTCTGGCTGTCCCCTGGCTTATCCTTCCTACCTCTGCTTTGTTAGTAGGTGCAATAGATAATGGAAGATCATTGATGGATGCTACAATATCTGATTCAATCTGCTCATACACTTTCTGAGTCTCTGTCTGAGGGATATTATAATAATCATCGGTTGCTGTAATAGGCTGTAAGATGAGAGGAATATTTCCAAACATTTTCAGCAGCTCAAAATAGTAAAGTGCTCTCAGCGTTTTAGCTTCAGCAATAAATCTTTTGCGTACCTGATCATTCATTTTAGCACCCGGAATTCTCTGAATAAGGAGATTTGCTCTGGCAATTCCCTGATAGAAATCATTCCAGTAGGTTTTGGGAACAGTGATCTGATCAATAGAATAGTTGGAAAAACTTTGTATTCCGGTACCATCTGTAGGACTTCCGCCACCGGAATAGAAATCATCGGAAGCTGCGTTAAAGAAAGTAACCGTATTTTCAAACCCCCCAGAATATTTTCTTAGCAGGTCATACACTGATACCAGCGCACTAAAAGACTGCTCTTCATTCTGGAAGTAGTTATTGGAGTCAAAAGCTCCTTTATTCTGTACATCTTCAATGAACTCATCACCACAAGATACGGAACTGAATCCAATACCTGATGTAAGTGCGATCAGTACTATTGCTTTATAGAATCTATTTTTCATGTCTGTTTTTTAAAATTGAATGTTAGCACCAAATATGAATGTTCTGGCCTGTGGATAATATGCCCTATCTATACCATAGGAATCATTAACTGCAATTTCAGGATCATATCCTGTATATTTTGTAAAAGTGAAAAGATTCTCTCCTGTTACATAGAACCTTACTTTACTGGCACCAAAGCGTTTGGAAATTTCTACCGGCAGCGTATATCCCAGCTGAACCAGTTTAATTCTCATAAAATCTCCTTTTTGAAGATAATAGTCGGACATTTTGGTGTAATTTTCATTTTTATCATCAGCATCCAATCTTGCCACCGTATTTGAAGTGCCTGGTCCTGTCCATCGATCAAGAATTGTAGTTTGGTAATTACTGTAGAACAGATCAAGTCTTCTTAGACCCTGGAAAATCTTATTTCCGCCCTGACCTTGTAAAAACACCATCAGATCTACGTTCTTATAATTAAGGTTTAATGTTAAACCATAGGTAAACTTAGGGACAGAACTTCCCAGATAAGCATAATCATCCTGATTGATTTTACCATCGCCATTTACATCAAGTCTTTTGAAATCACCAGGCTTGGCATTAGGCTGTATCAGGCCACCACTGGCATTTCTATAGGCATCAATTTCTGCCTGTGTCTGGAAGATACCCAGATTCTGATATCCATAAAAAGCTCCATAAGGTGAACCTACCTGGAATCTTGTTACCGGTCCCATAGACTGGAAAGATGCAAAGTTTTCGTAGATTTTATCATCTTCAAGTCTTGTTACTTCATTCTTTAAATAGGAGAAGTTACCATTTACTGAAATTCCGAAATCAGACCAGGTCTTTTTATATCCCAGATTAACTTCAACTCCAGTATTGTTCATATCCCCCACATTTCTCCAAGGTCTGTCCGGAGCACCTACATATCCAGGAATATCTACCTGGCGAAGAATATCCGTTGTTTTCTTCTTAAACCAATCCACTGTCAAAGTAAAATCATTTAAGAATTTCAAATCGGCAGCAATATTCAACTGAGAAGTCTCTTCCCAGCGAAGATCCGGGTTTTCAAGAGTAGTTGGAGCGTATCCGATAATGATATTATTATCACCATAGGTATAATTGCTTCCTGATTTAAGGAAGTTGGCAAACCTGAAGTTTTCAATAGCATCATTACCTAAAACACCATATCCTCCCCTGAACTTCAAGGTATTAACGATCTTATTCTCCGGCCAGAAATTTTCGTTGGAGATATTCCATCCCAAAGAGAAAGCAGGAAAGTTCCCCCAATGTCTGTTTTTTGCAAATTTAGAAGAACCATCTCTACGGATAGTACCGGTAAACAGGTATTTATCTTCATAATCGTAAATCACTCTGGCAAAATAAGAGGCCTTATGGGTTTCAACCCCGTCATAAGCTGACGTTGAACGATTTTCCTGAGGAACATCAAAATTAAAGGACGCGTCCTCCCAGTTATTAACCGGCAGGTTGATATAGGTGGTATTATTTCCGGAACCTATATTATAAAAGTAAGCTCCCTGTCCAATTAATACACTCAAATTATGATTTCCCCATTTATTCTGATACGTTAATGTATTTTCCGTATTCCATTCAAGCTTTCTATTGCTTTCCCTTAAGAAGCTATTAAATACTGTGTTTCTTGAATTGGTATTAAGATAATATTTGGGTGTAAACTGTTCTTTTCCCCAATAAGACAGCTTTCCGTTAAGAGTAGTTTTGAAAGTAAAATGTTGTAAAAACTTTAACTCTGCAAATATATTCGCCACAAAATCATCAGACCAGTTGTATCTTCCAAGCTGAGTTTGTCTGAATGCCAATGGATTTGTCATCTCATTCTCTACAATAGTTGATACACCATACGGATTTCCGAAAGCGTCTCTAATCAGATAAGGAGAAATACCTGCATTATTATATGGGCTTGTATTCAATAAGGCAGGATCTGTAACCACTACCTGTGTTATAGGATCTAAATTGATCGCTGAACTTAAAGGACCTCCGAATTCGTCATTGGCATTAACTCCTTTCGTCTTTTGGTGGGTATAGGAGAATGTTTGTCCAATGGTAAGGAAATCAAAAACTTTATGGGTAGAATTCAGCCTTACATTCATCCTTTTGTAATTTGAAATATCCTTCAGGACAATTCCGTCCTGTTCATAATATCCAAAAGAAGAATAAAAAGTAGATCTGTCATTTCCTCCACTCAGACTGAATTCATGAGACTTTCTTTCAGCAGTATTGAAAACTACATCCTGCCAGTCTGTACCGGCTCCAAAAGATTGAGGATTAGTAAAACGCGGGGCCTTTCCAGCATTAGTCAGAGCTTCATTAATAATAGTTCCATACTGGCTGGCATTCAAAAGATCCAATTTTTTTGACGCCGATCCCACCCCGTAAAAACCATTATAGGTTAAATTCATCTTTCCCTTTCTCCCTTTCTTTGTCGTTACAAGAATAACACCTTTAGCTGCAGAAACCCCATAGATCGCTGCGGAGGCACCATCTTTCAGAATTTCCATATTTTCTATATCAGACTGGTTGAGCCATGCGATATTATCCACAACAATTCCATCCACAACCCACAAAGGATCATTACTTCCTGCACCAAAACTTGTTACACCACGAACCCTTACTGTAGCTGCAGACCCAGGTTGTCCGGAATTGGTCACCACAGAAACACCTGCCGCCCTTCCCTGAAGGACCTGTTCAGGCTTTCCTGAAGGAATATCCTCAATATCCTTCGCCCTTACACTGGAAATAGCTCCTGTTACGTTACTCTTTTTCTGGGTACCGTAACCGATGACTACCACTTCGTCTATTTTGTTTTCTTTCGCAAGTGTGTCCTTCACCTTGGTGGTCTGGGCACTGAAGTTGGCCGTAAAATAGAGGACGGCAACCACTCCTACGCTTCTTGATATTCTTACATTCATATACAGTTATTGTTTAATTCTCAAATTGAGACAATAAAAATATATTTTTTTTTAATTAATTAACATTCTATTCATAAATATTTTAATTTTTCTTTTATTTTTCAGGGTTAGAAGCCCTATCTTAGCATCAATATTTCATAAAATTTCATAAAAAATTAATAAAGTTATCTCCCAAAATGATCGTCAAGCCTTCAAAAATTTCTCTTCCGTTAAAACTTACCTTTCTCATTTTTTCAATGGTTCTAAACTGTATGGGACTGGTGATTCTGCAGTTGTCAGAAGAGAAAATCACCTATGGAGAACTGGGACTTTTAGAATCTTTTAAAGATCTACCTATTGCTTTTATTTCGCTTTTTGCAGTGAGCTTTATCAACAAGACAGGACCTAAAAAGGCATTGATCCTTGCCCTGGCCATTGTTGGATTCTGTTCCTGCCTTCTTCCTTTTGTAAAGGTTTTCTGGTTTTATAAATTGTGGTTTGCGATTATAGGAGCCTGCTTCGCTATTGGTAAAATCTGTGTTTTTGGGATTATAAGGAATAATATTTCGGATGAAAAATCCCTTGCAAAGACCATGAATAGCGTAGAAGCTTCTTTTATGATCGGGATTTTCGTTGTGAATACGGGTTTTGGATGGGTGATTTCCAGCCAGTATTCTGAATTCTGGAAGTTTGGTTTCTTGCTGATTGCTTTATTATCTGTGTTGACTATTTTTCTGCTTTCGAAGATAGAAATAGTAGAGTCAAAACCTATGGAAAGTAAAAGTATTCTCTCAGAATTATCAGGGTTTACTACCCCTGCAGTAGCTTTATTTTTAGGAGTGGTCTTTTTTATCGTCTTTGTAGAACAAGGATTCAATTCATGGCTTCCTTCTTTTTACAAAAACCATTTGAAGGTCAATTCTTTTTTTGCGCTTCAGGCCACTTCTTTTCTATCCGTCTTTTCTTATGCCGGACGAACGGTTACTGCCAATATCATCAAAAGGTTTACATTACCAAGGTATTATATTACTTGTATGACTCTTATTATCACCTTACTGATCATTATACTGGGAATACAGTATTTTGATTCCGAAGATTCGAGATTCTTACTTTTTTTATTTCCGGTTATTGGCTTGTTTCTTTCACCCCTCTACCCTGTGATCAATTCAAGAATGATTGCGCAGGTGGATAAAAATAAGATTAATCTTTTCACCTCTCTTATTGTTATTTTCTCCTCTCTTGGCAGCTCTGTAAGCTCTATTATTATGGCTGTTTTGTTTGAAAAACAATTGTTGAATTATTATCCATTATACATCTTATCTTCTGTAATTCTGCTTTTTGTGATTAGTTTTATATATTTTACTGTCACAAATAGAAAATAGTTTTATTTTTACTGCCATGAAAATTAAAGACACAAAAAGTAAAGAAACGCTACAGGAACTCATTGACACGAAAGATTTCGTAGCGCATATTTCCGTTGACTGCACCATATTCGGCTTTCATAATAACATTCTGAAAGTTTTGCTTTTAAAATATCATGATCTGGATCTATGGTCACTTCCGGGTGGTTTTGTTTTTAATGATGAAGACCTGAGAGAAGCTGCTGAAAGGGTTTTGTTTGAAAGAACACATCTTAAAGGGTTATTTCTGAAACAGTTTCACACCTTCGGAAGAATAGACCGTACAGAGAACAATGTACATCAGATTCTCCTTAAAAATAAAGGAATAACCGTTCCTGAAGATCACTGGATCTTCCAGCGTTTTATCACAGTAGGTTACTGCAGCCTTATTGATTTTTCTCTGGCTGATACTTTCCCTGACGCTTTCAATGAAAGCTGTGAATGGTTTGAAGTCAACAACCTTCCTAAAATGGCATTCGACCATGACAGAATTATTGAGACAGGTCTTGAATACCTGAGAATGAATATCAATACAGAGGTTGCAGCAAGTAACCTGCTTCCTGAAAAATTTACAATGAAAGACCTTCAGGCTCTTTATGAAACTATTTTAGGACAGAAATTCAGAAGAAATAATTTTCAGCGAAAAATTTTAAGTTTAAATATTCTGGACAGAATGGAAAAACTCTATGACGGCTCGGCCAATAAAGCTCCTTATCTGTATAAATTTAAAACTAAAGTTCATAACTCTACCAATCAGTATCCTATCTCTAATGATGAGGAGTCATAAAAATATAAATTTAACTAAAATCATAAACAAAGTAACAGTAGCCCTCTGAGAATCAATAGTAAAACAAGTTTTTAAAAAAATTTTCTAGACATCACGAAAAATGTTACTTTTAACCAAATCAAAAAATCATGTCATATTATCCTCTTACAAGCATCCCTGATTATTATGGAATTGATGCTTTACTTACTGAAGAACATAAACTCATCCGCCAATCCGTAAGAGACTGGGTTGAAAGTTTTGTAATGCCGCAGATAGATCAGGCCGCTCAAAATCATACAGATATTCCTAATCTTATGAGAGAATTGGGTAAAATCGGAGCGCTGGGACCTTATATCCCTGTTGAGTATGGCGGTTCAGGATTAGACCAGATTTCTTATGGTCTGATTATGCAGGAGCTGGAAAGAGGAGATTCTGCAGTACGTTCTGCTGCTTCGGTACAGAGTTCATTGGTGATGTTTCCTATCAACGAATTCGGCTCTGAGGAACAGAAAAAGAAATATCTTCCAAAGCTTGCTGCCGGAGAAATGATCGGATCTTTTGGATTGACAGAGCCAAACCACGGTTCTGATCCTGGTTCTATGGAAACTTATTTTAAAGATATGGGTAATCATTATCTTTTAAATGGTGCTAAAATGTGGATCACCAACTCTCCTTTATGCGACATTGCTGTAGTATGGGCAAAAAATGAGGAAGGAAAAGTACAGGGATTAATCGTGGAAAGAGGAATGGAAGGTTTTACCACTCCTGAAACTCACAATAAATGGAGCTTAAGAGCTTCCAAAACCGGAGAACTGGTATTTAACAACGTAAAAGTTCCGAAAGAAAACCTGCTTCCGGGAGTAACAGGACTGAAAGGACCTTTATCTTGTTTAAATTCTGCAAGATATGGAATTTCCTGGGGAGTAATAGGTGCTGCGATTGACTGTTACTGTACTGCAGTTCAGTATTCCAAAGAAAGAAAACAGTTTGGAAAACCAATCGGTTCTTATCAGCTTCAGCAGAAAAAATTAGCTGAATTCTTAACAGAGATTACAAAAGCTCAGTTATTATGTCTTCAGTTAGGAAATCTTAAAAATGCTCACAAAGCAACTCCTGCTCAGATCTCTATGGCTAAACGCAACAATGTACATATGGCTATTGAAATAGCCAGAGAATCCAGACAGATCCTTGGAGGTATGGGAATCATGGGTGAATTCCCAATGATGAGACATGCTGCAAATCTTGAGTCTGTAATTACTTACGAAGGAACGCATGATGTTCATTTACTGATCACCGGATTGGATATTACAGGAATCAACGCTTTCTAAAAAAGATAAAAATATAAATAGAGAGTCTGGCCAATGGTCAGACTCTTTTGTTTACTCACTTTGCAGAGATCTTATATTCAATGAATAATTATTGATATCATAAAGTTTTTGTGATTTTATTAAAATTATTACTTTAATACCACACAAAAACAAACAATATGAAAAAAATCACAACTTTTTTACTAAGTCTTACAGCTCCATTTTACTTTGCACAGCAGGCGGGTGATGTTGTAAGTGCCGAGCAGAAACTGGATTTAACACCACAAGGAGTTATCAATTTTATCGCCAATAATCTTGGTGATCAGAATGCTCCGGAATTTGCCAACTATCTGAACAGTTTCAATCTTGGACTGAAAGGTTACAAAATTACCTATTACACCAAAAATGAAAACAATGTTCTTGTAAAAGCTACAGGACTATTGATGTACCCTAACGTACCTTTCAAACTCTCAACAGTAGTATCCGATCACGGAACAACAGACAGCAGAAATAATGTTCCGTCTAATTTCAAAGGGGCTTTAACAGCAGGATTTGTTGTTGAATTATCCTATGTACTCAACGGATATATTTTGATGGCGCCCGACTACGTAGGGATGGGAACTGGAGATGGTACTCACCCTTATGTAGATTATGCCACAGAAGCGGGTGCTACCATAGATTTTATAACCGCAGCGAATAAAGTACTGGCACAACTCAATATTAAACGTTATGACGAATATTTCTTAGCCGGATATTCTCAGGGCGCCCATGCTGCGATGTCTACATTAAAAAGATTAAGCATTTCAAATCCCAATAATATAAAATTCAAATATGCCTACATGGGTGACGGGCCGTATGATTTCTCAGGAGTAACTTTAAATAAGGGAGTCCTTGAAAAAGATATTTATCCGTTCACCTCATTCCTGGCGAATGTACTTCATACCTGTAACAATACAGGTTATAAAACCTATAATAATGACATTTCAGAAGTTATTTCTGCAGAATACCTCGATAAATACAACTATCATGTTGTTCAGGATAACGGCGGACTTTTGTGGGGGCCTGTTATATGGAGAAAGCTCTTTACCACCAGTTTCGTCAATGATGTTACCAACAATCCCAATAACAAGCTAAGGCTATGTATGAAACCTAAGGATGTATACGACTGGTATAATAAAACGCCCATGACATTGGGGCATTCAACTGTCGATCTAGCGATTCCGCCTGAAAATACTTCTAAAACTATTGATGTTCAGCGTGGCTATTATCCATGGTGGGATCTTAATAAGTATAAACTGGATTCTTTTTACTGGGGACCACTGGGACATGTGGGAGGAATTCTTCCTTTTACACTAGCTTCCAATGCGAAATTCAATACCCTGAGAAGCGGCGGCCTTCTTAATGAATGGGCGATTGCAGGATCAATTTTCGGTAAACAATCAGCAGAGAAAAC
This sequence comes from Chryseobacterium sp. AG363, assembly GCF_003610675.1. Lineage (NCBI taxonomy): Bacteria > Pseudomonadati > Bacteroidota > Flavobacteriia > Flavobacteriales > Weeksellaceae > Chryseobacterium > Chryseobacterium sp. AG363. The sequence continues at coordinate 611,123 of NZ_RAQF01000002.1, read as the reverse complement.
ATCTGAAAAACCTTCCCTTCTGTCTTCACAGATCAAACCGGATCTGGGCAATATGCAACTGGTAGAAATTACAGATTTCAATAAAGAAAAAGCCCAGAGCAGGACAGCCAGCAACCAAAATTTATCAACTTTAAAAGATGGAGTTTATTTATTGAAAGTATCAGAAAACAATGAAAATAAAATAATTCCATACATCAAAAACACACCTCAGGAAGTTACCGAAAACGAAATTGTACAATCTGTGAATGCATCCCTTTTGCAATTAAAAGTAGATCAGGAGGAACTTACTGCTGTACATATTTTTGATGAAAATAAAACCATGATCAAAAGTATTTCCCAAAAACAGTATCGGGAAACCGGAGGAATCAATATTCATGATCTGGAAAGCAAAAACTATACGTTTGAAGTTGTTACTCCTTACTACAATCTTCAGTTCAGTAAAGCGGTGGGAGGAACAATATCATCAGAAAATAACACTGATATCTATACGCAGAGACAACAAATTGTAGCTAAATCCGGCAATGATATTAAAAACATCAGCGTTTATAACATTTCCGGCGCTCTGATTATTCAGCAGGAAGTAAACAAACCGTTGTTTGAATCCCGAAATCTTGAACCGGGTGTATATCTAGTACAAATCACCCTTTCTAATGGAAAAACCATTAATAAGAAAGTAAAACTGTAAAAACAATCACTCTTCATATCTCATTTCAAGTTAATTTTGGCACTTCAGCAATGAAGTGCTTTTTGCTTCGATCATTTAAAAGCATTATAAAGGAGTATATCCTTAAAACTTAAATCCGACACTAAAATAGATCCTTGAAAAATCAAGCTGACTGTTTCTGGAAATATTCATGCTGATAGGACCGATAAGGGATTCGTAGCCCAGGTTCAATCCGTACCCAAACATATCAAAACTGTCATTAAAAGGAGAAAACTCTTCACTCACCTTTCCATAGCTGAATGAAGGAGTAAGATAGAGTTTTTTCATAATTCTGTACTGGAATGACACAGCAGCCTTAGCCACAGAAGTCATCGGAAGTTCTTTTTGACGAAGCCCGTTGAATTCAGGGCTTAGCAGATCATAATTATATTCACTCCCACCCAGGTTATACTTTTGATTCAAAAACAAATACGGAACTTTATCTTCTTTCTTGGAACCGAAACTCGTTCCTAGAAACACATTCGCTTTTACTGTCAGTCTTCTTGTGATGGGATAGAAAAAGTTCTCATTCAATGTAAATGAAACAAGGTTTTTAGGTTCAGAATAGTAAGATTCTTTCGGGTTAAGGATCAGATACAGGAGGGGCTGCACAGTGTTCAGATCATAAAGCTCATACCGATCTCCGTAATAAAATCTCGTACTCACCTGCAGATGATTCCCTTTTGTAGTGAAATATCTTTTATTGAGATTATTCTGTTCAAATTTCAGGAAAGTATTGAAATTGCTGTGATTATAGAGCTTTTTACTGTAATTATCTACTTTCGACTGATCCACCTTATCCAGTAAACTGTACATTCTTTCCGTACTGAATTCCGTTCCCAGAGATAGATAAGCATTAGGATTGATGTTATAATTCAGTGCAATTTTTCCGGTTATATTACGGTACATATGGTTAGGAAAACGGTCACCGCCATCTTCACTGATATCATACAGTCTGAAGTTCAGATCATTACTTTTCAGGTGAACCATCTTGGCTTCCAGATCCAACCATAAACGTTCTCCACTATCCAGGAACTGCTGGTAAGCAAGTTTAGCTTTGAAACGTTCCGAAATATCCACTGTTGCCAGAAATCTTGATCGGTTGAGAAGAATATTTCTGTATGTATAATTGACAATAATTCCTACGGACTGTTCCGTATCATAGTGCAGCGCGAGTTTAAATACCCCTTTTTTCGCTCTTTTCACAAATACATTCATCACAAGACCATCATTTACATTCGTGTAGGTATAGTACACTTTAACGTACTGGCGCATTCCAAATACACGGTCTATGGCTTCATTAACCGTTTTTGCATCGTAATACTTCCCTTCCGTAAGTCCCATCTGCTTTTTCAGTACTTCAATTTCAGCCGCATCTGTAATGGGTGTTCCGTCTTCTTCGTTAAAAGTAAATTTAGTGGTAGGCAGTTTCACTTCTTCAATCATCGTATGTTCATACGTAATTCCGGCTTTTCGCTGAGCTTCTGCCAGAGCTACAAACTCAGGAAGATGTTTTCTCGCTTCAGTCTCTCCTATTTTTATGATCCTTCTGAATTTGGCAAAATCTTTCGTTGTAATTTCTCCCAGTGGATCTACAAAGTCGACCAGAATATCTGATAATTCTTTCTGATGTTTAAAATCTTCTACAGAGCGGATGGCATGAGTCTGATAGATCATCTTCATCGGATTTTCAATCTCTTTTTTCGTAAAAAGTCTGAATCCGGTGTAGCCTCCGATCACAAAACCGGCACCCATCTCACGAACTTCATTGGCCGGATAATTACGATCCAGACCGCCATCAACCAAAAGCTTTCCATCAATATAAACAGGAGCAAAGGCGGCAGGAATAGCCAGCGTAGATCGAATAGCCAGTGGTAATGATCCTTCTTTCTGCATCACCAGACCTCCGTTTTCAATATCGGAAGATGTAAGCTGCACAGGAATCCTCAGTTTACTGAAATCGTTGATATGCTTTGCGTTGAAAGTAAGCGTATTAAGAACTTCTCCCATGTACTGCCCTTCAATATAAGAACTTGGAAGTGTGGGAAATCCTTTGACTACCGGAAATTCAAGGATATACTTATCATATTCGTCTTTTTCACTGATATTGACTTTATTGTAAGGAATTTTATTACTCAGAATCCTGTTCCAGTCCATTTTATAGATCGTATGCTTAAGCTGGTCTGCATTATATCCCATTGCATACAATCCACCCAGAATTCCTCCCATACTGGTTCCTGTGATATAATCGACTTTGATTCCCAATGAATCGATCATTTTTAAAATCCCGATATGGGCAAATCCTTTTGCACCGCCGCCACTGAGCGCAAGGCCAAACTTAGTATCTTTGGTTACATTCTGAAGCGCAATATTCAGGGAATCATTCTTTTGCTGAGATTTGATAATGAGAGAAAAAGCAATGGCTAAAAATATCAGGATCTTTTTCATTGGTACTGCTTAATGTATCTGATTTAAACTTTATAAGTTTTTAATAAGTAGTAAAGATACACAAAAAGTTACCTGCTTTATCACAACATTTCGTGAAGTAAACGATTCTAAGCCAGCTTATTTATTAAGAATAAACAGAGAGAAAAAATATACTAAGACTAAAATTTTTAATATGTTTTTATCGTTTCCACGAAATTGATATCCGGATTCAGGATTTCCAGGATAAGGCTTTTTACAGATTTCATGGCATCATCAATATTTCCTTTATCAAACTGCAGGGCAACCATTCCCTTTTTAGCATCTGCAAAACTCCAGATTCCGGTTTCAATCGGGAAACCCCAAAACTCAGGAAGGTGCTGTACTACGTAATGGTAAATACAAAGCTGAAGGGCCTGTTTCCTGTCGCTGTTATGGAAATATTCATCTACGTTATCCTGATCAATCTTTACAGTAAGATTTTTAGTCCTGGCGGTTTTATAATCAATAATTCTCAGAGTACCGTTCAGTTTATCAATCCTGTCAATGAATCCGAAGAAAGAAATTTTATCATTTCCATCAAGAGGAAAATCGATGTTTTCAAACCTTCTTTCGATATCAATAATCTCCAGTTTATTACCTTGCTTTATGAGTTCAAGATCATGATTCAGCACATTTTCAATGACCTTTTTAGCAATGGCCTTATGGATATAATTCATCCCTTTTTCATAAAATTCCGGCTGGTGCTTCAATTTTTCAATAGCAATATTTATATATTCATCTACTGCTTTAACTGAATTCTTTAAATCACTTTCTTTTAAAACCTTACCCTTTAACACCTCATACACTTCTTGAAGTGAATAATGAACCAGATTTCCGTAATTTTTTATCGATAGTTCTTCTTCAATTTCATCCGTTTCCGAAGTATTTAAAATCTTGGAAAGGTAGAAATCAATCGGATTGTAAAGATAACTCGTCAGGTGGGAAGCAGATACTTTTTCCTTCCATTTTTGAAGACGTTCCTGTACAATTTGTGTCTTGGAAATTTCTATCGGTTTGGTGGCAATAGGTTCAGAGGAATTTTCAATAATGAGATGTTCGATCTCATGAGAACTTTCCATTTCGATCTGTGTAATGAAACGGCTCTTCTCTCCGGTATTGATTCCGGAACTTAAAGCATTGTATAGTAAATGTACATTCTTCGCATCCTGAATCAGTCTGTAAAAGTGATAGGCATAAATGCTGTCATTTTCAAGAAAAGTATGAAGATCGAAGAACCTTCGGATATCAAAAGGAATATAGGTATTCTGAGAGTTTCCAAGGGGAAGTTTTCCTTCGTTGACGGAAAGCAGAATAACGTTTTCAAAGTTCAGGAGACGCGTTTCCAGTAATCCCATGATCTGAAGTCCTCTCAGAGGTTCTCCCTGAAAATCGATACTTTCAGAATTGATATGCTGGTTGATCAGGATTTCCAGTGTTTCCATTTTGATCTCAATATTGTAAGGAGTCAGCTGGTTTTTGATGATTCTGAATGCATTTTCAAAGTGAGAGACATTTTCATACTGAATATCGTCTATTTCAAGCCATTTTACCTGCTGGCAGAACTCAATAAGCATATCCAGATAACCGTTGGTTCCTGTTGCTTTTTGAAGAAGTCCATAATAAGACAGCCCGCTTAGCAGTTCATGTAAAAGTTTCCTGGAAATATAAACAATATTCCGTTCTTCTACTTTGGCTTTAAAATCATTGATAATCTGTTCATCTTCTACAGATTTTGGCAGTTCCTCCAAAATGGGGAAAACATCTCTGTAATAATAAGACAGTTTATTTTTTTCCAATTGTTTCTGCAGATAGAAAAGACGTTTCACGGCATTGGAGAAAGATAAGTTTTTCAACGGGAATCCCATTGTAATATTCAAATTATCAACACCATGCATTACATCAAGACTGGCCGGAAGAAGATTTTCATCCAGTAGTACTACTGCTGTATTGGAGTAGGTTTTATTATTGATCTCTTTAAAGATTTCAGGCAATACTTTGGTCTGGGTTACATTCCCGGACACTTCGTATACCTTAATTTTTTTAGGTTGGTTAAAATCGTCTTCTATCCACTGAAAAGATCTGTTATCATCAAATTCTTTCCAGGTTTTATGATTTCTCAGAAATTTTCCTGCTTCCTGTCTCTCGTCATCGAAATAATAACGGTCAGCCTGAAAGAAACACTGCGCTTTATTCCATTGCAAAAGGCTTCTTACAAGCTTTTCTTCTACCGGAGTAAAGGCATTGAAGCCGCAAAAAACAAATTCTTCTTTGGTATTTTTTGCAAAGTCGGCAATCCTGGCTTTAGCCGCCTCATGAATCATTCCGGAAGTAGCCCAGTTTCTCTCCTGTAGTCTCTCCTTTAAAACAGGGAGAAAAACGTTCATATTCTGCCAGAAATTAAGAAACTTCTTTCTTGGGACATCATCATCCTCTCCAAGATCCTGAGCCCATTCTTTAATCCTTTCCTCATCAAACATATACTGCAGAACTGCCTGATCGCTATCTGAGAATTTGAGAATATCATCCCAATCCTTCTGTAAGGTGGGAAACCATTTCAGAAAATCGGAAAAATCATCTCTGGGGATAAGATTCAGGCTTCGGTACACATCAAAAGAGAAAAGCCACAACGGAATCCCCTGAATAGTCTGATGATCTGCTATTTTATTGATGAGTTCCTCAATCGTAAAAAAATTGGGAAGAAACCCTGAATAGTTATTTTCCTCCAGAATTTGTCTGATAAACACAATGGGACGTTTTCCGGGCAGAATGATATTAAACGCAGAAAGGTCAGTGTTTTGTGCCAGCAGTTCGTGGATGATCTTATTGAGGAATTTCAAAGGGTTTTATAGCTTTTTAAGTTATCTAGTTGTTCAGAAATCAACTGATTATATTCGGTTTGTTTTTCTTTATCAATTCCATGACGGGTTTCGCCGTCATAGGACATCTGGAAGTTTTTATAATCAATAGCGATTCCGTCATAAATGGCTTTGAAATATTTATTATAATCTCCAGAATTTTTAATTTTTTCAGCAACAGCCTTTCTGAATTTTCTCACAAATAATTCTGCAATATCAAAATGCTTTTGCTCATGAAGAAGAATATAATCATCCATTCTTTTGACATCTTTCCAGGATTTATCCTCATGAAAAAGGGTTTTGATGGTAATCGTAACCGGAGCCTTCGGATCAGAAGATTTTTCAGAATAAAACTCCCAGCCACAATGGGTATATGCTGCTACATCAGGATTCTTTTTCTTGCTAACCGGGCTTTTAAAGTTATCCCATGTTAATTTTTTACCTTCTTCCCAGATAATTTTCTGTCCGGTTACAGCTTGCGCTGCTAATAAACATAGTACAAAAGTCAATCTCATTATTCCACTACAATTGTTTTTGTGATCCAGTTATTTCCTCCATTCCAGAATTTAAAAGTATAATTACCTTTTCTTTGAGGACTGAAATTGATTTGATTCGCTCCAACGTAATTCCCTTGTGTACAAGGTCCGTTGGTAATATATTTATAGGAAGTAACCGTTCTTTCCAGATTGGTATTGTAAACATAATCATATCCATAAAAACCCTCACAATGAGATGGATAAGTGGAATATGTTTTGATGCTCTGTATTGCAAAAACATCCATGGTATCATTGACAATTTTTACGCTGTCTATTTTAATTTTACCAATAGATTCAATCGTTTGATAATTATCATCATCACACGAAACCAGAAGCACGCCTAAAACGAATACTGAAAATCCAATATTTAAAAGTTTTTTCATAACCTTTACTTTTCTGATTATTAACAAATGTTAGCAAAAATTATTCCTTATTCACATCAAAATCAGGAATTAAAATTACCTTTTGATACATAAACTACTTTTTTAGTATCAAAAAATTCTTCATCAAAATAGTGTTTAAGATTGAAAATTTCACATTTAAGTCCGGCAAGCTCTTCAGCAAGATCACCGCCTTTCAAATATAAAATTCCGTTATGTTTAGGGTTAAACTGTTCTTTTTCAAATTTCCCCTTCAGCCATCTTAAAAATTCCGGCATCTGGGTTACTGCTCTGCTGACTACAAAATGGAATTTTTCTTTCAGCTTCTCTGCTCTTCCATGAATAGCGGTAACATTAGTTAATCCAACTCCGTCTGCCACAGCCTGTACTACACTGATTTTCTTCCCAATAGAATCAATCAGGGTAAATTCTACTTCAGGAAAAAGGATCGCCAGAGGAATCCCCGGAAAACCACCTCCGGTTCCGATATCCAAAACTTTGGTTCCCGGTGCAAATTCCATCACTTTTGCAATTCCCAACGAGTGCAGAATGTGCTTTTCATATAGGGATTCCATATCTTTTCTGGAAATTACATTGATCTTTTCATTCCATTCATTGTACAGATTTTCCAGTTTTGAGAACTGTTCTTTCTGTTTTTCAGTAAGATCCGGGAAATATTTTAATAGTAACGATGCAGACATGTGAATTATTATAAACCGCAAAAATAAGTTTTATTTCTCTTGTATTCAAATCTACTTTTCCTGATCCTGCTGCAAACTCAGCTTTTCAGCAAAATTCATCACTTTGCAATTCCTGGTATAACAGGAACACTCAGGTTTCCTGACGAGCTCACGCTCTGTACCGCAAAAATATAATTGTCTTTCGAAAGTGGAATCTTCATAGAAAGTTCAGTGGTGAATATTTTTTTCTGCCATACCGGACTGTGTGTTTCTCTTGCCAGCACATAATATCCTGTGGGGATTCCAAATTTTGGTTTTTCCCAATGTAAAGTTGTTGAATTTGTCAGCTCTTTCACATCCATTTCAACTTTCTCCGGTTTCGAGGTAGACTTTGCAAGGCTTGCCAATACGGCAACATTGGCTGCGACATTCTTTTTCAGATATTTAAAATCTATAAACTCTGGAAGATCACCATACTGCTTATTGTTTTCAATTCTTATGTCCTGATGCTGATGATCGTAGTTTTCGTAATATTCCGTCAGTCTTACAGAAGGAAATCCGTTATTCACAAAGCTGGTATGATCTCCTCCACGCAAAAATCTGTCATTTCTATAGATCAGCTTAATCTCCAATCCTTTCACATATTGTTCTGTAATTTCTTTGATATAACGAGCCAGCTGTCTGGATTCACTATCATTTTCAAAGCCCATATTTCTGATTGCCATTGCTTTTTTATCCAGATCTTTGTAAGGCAGACCTTCGCTGAATACACGAAGGATACGGGTGTTGATCTCTCCTGTTTCTCCTGCTTTGGGATTACCGATCATATCATTATTCAAAACAGCTTCCAGTTGCCCATTTTCTCTTTTAATTTTCTCAGCTAATTGCTTTGAACCTAATAAAGATTGTTCTTCTCCCGAAAAAGCCACAAAAAGGATAGATGCCGGAAATGAAGATTTGCTCAGTATTCTTGCGGATTCTATCACAGCACTTACTCCACTGCCGTCATCATTGGCACCAGGCGCTTTGGAAGTTCTGTTCATCACATCAGTAACTCTTGAGTCAAGATGTCCTCCGATCAGGAAAATTCTTTTGTCATTCGGATCTGTTCCTTTCAGAAAAGCAACAGCATTTCCAAGGTTTACTATTTTATCAATTCGCTTTCCATCCGGCTGAATATCTTCCTGCTGTAGATACACCTCCATTCTTCCATCTGAATTTTTAGCATAATCATTGAATTTCCTGATCACCCAGTTCCTTGCCGCACCTATTCCACGCTTTGGGTCATCTGTTGAACTTAAGGTATGCCGGGTTCCAAAGCTTACCAACTTTCCAATATATGATTTTAATGAATCTTCATTCACCTGCGAGACATATTTTTTCACTTCATCATCTTTTGAATATCTCTGCGAGAAAACACTACAGGAAATCAGTAATAAAAAAACGGAATATTTCATAGGACAGATCTTAGGTTGTTAAAGATACAAAACCCTACGCTGCAAAATCATTCCTTATGAGAATTTATTTTAATCTCTTTCAATAGGACTAGTACCCAGTTTTAGCATTTTCCCACTTTGAATATCTTCTTCCTGGAATTAAGTTTTTTTACTAAAATTAAGATTAAAATCAGTCTCACACATCAAAAGAAAAGATTTTTATAACCTAACAGAAGATTTGACTAAAACCTGACAAAAATCTTTAAAGTACCCTTACTTTTATTACCTCCACAACACGTTTTTATTATATATTTGTTAAAATTCAAAAAAATACAATGGATAAACTTTCAGATAGAGTAAAAAGATTAGGATACTCCCAGACATTTGTCATGTCAAACAAAGCCAGAGAAATGAAAGCCAGCGGAATAGATGTGATCAGTTTAACTCTTGGTGAGCCGGATTTCGATGTTCCGGACAATATCAAACAGGCAGCATTCGATGCCATCAATCAAAATTACAGCCACTATTCTCCTGTTCCGGGATTTCTGGAATTGCGTGAGGCTATTGCATATAAATTAAAAAGAGATAATAATCTGGAATACAAACCTACCCAGATTTGTGTTTCCAATGGAGCTAAGCAGGCTATTATCAATGTTTTGGCTGCTATCATCAATGATGGTGATGAAGTTCTGCTTCCTGCACCTTACTGGGTAAGCTATGATGAAATGGTAAAAATGATGGGCGGAAATTCCGTAATGCTTCCTACATCTTATGTTACCGATTTCAAAGTGACTGCAGAACAACTTGAAGAAGCTATCACAGAGAAAACCAAAGCTGTACTTTTCAGTTCGCCATGTAATCCGTCAGGTGGATATTACACTTATGACGAATTAAAATCGATTGCCAAAGTAATTGCCAAATATCCTCAGATAACGATAATTTCTGACGAGATTTACGAATATATCAATTATGAAACGAATACCACTTCAATTGCTCAGTTTCCGGAAGTATATGAACAGACAGCTGTAATCAATGGGATGTCAAAAGCATTTGCTATGACCGGATGGAGAATCGGGTATTCTGCATGTCCGGAATGGCTGGCAAAAGCTTGTGAAAAAGTACAGGGACAGATGACCAGCGGTGCTAATACGGTAGCACAAAGAGCTTCTATTGTTGCGCTGAAAGCAGATCCTTCCGAATACAGATACATGATTGACGCTTTCAAAAAAAGAAGAGATCTTGTCTATGAACTGATCAAAGAAATCCCGGGATTCAAAGTGGTTCTTCCAAAGGCTGCCTTCTATTTCTTCCCGGATATTTCGTACTATATTGGAAAAACCCTTGATGGAACAGAAATTAAAAACTCGGACGACTTTGCCATGTTCCTTCTGGAAAATGCACATGTTGGATGTGTAGGCGGATTCTCTTTCGGAAGTCCTGAATGTATCAGATTCTCTTATGCTGCTTCTGAGGAGGAATTAAGAGAGGCTATGAAACGTATTAAAAACTTATTGGAAAAATTCAATTAACAAATTAATAACCCAAAATAAAACACGACAGCAATGAATCTGTTAAAAAAACTAACCATCGCTACAAGTATTGCCGCTGCAAGTTTCGCAGGATATGCTTTTGGCCAGGATTTCCAATGGAAAGAAGCGACTTCCAATGGCTACAAGTACAAATACGTGACCAACGACCCTACTTCTGCAAGGTATTACACTTTGAAAAATGGTTTAACGGTTATTTTGAGTCCTACCAATAAAGATCCGAGAATACAAACGTATATTGCAACAAAAGCCGGAAGCAAAACTGATCCTGCAGACCACACAGGTCTTGCTCATTATCTTGAGCATATGCTTTTCAAAGGGACAAATCAGTTTGGATCTAAAGACTGGGCAAAAGAAAAACCTCTTTTAGATCAGATTGACGCTCTTTACGAAAAGTACAACCAGACCAAGGATGAAGCCAAAAGAAAAGAAATCTACAAAGAAATTGACAGGGTTTCCGGAGAGGCTGCAAAATTTGCAATCGCAAATGAATACGATAAAATGATGGCTGGTATGGGAGCTGACGGCACCAATGCCTTCACTTCTTTTGAACAAACGGTGTACACGGAAGATGTACCTGCGAATGTTCTTGACAAATTCCTTGCTGTACAGGCAGAAAGATTCAGAGAACCGGTTCTAAGACTTTTCCATACTGAGCTTGAAGCAGTATATGAAGAGAAAAACAGATCTCTTGATGATGACGGAGATAAAGTTTTTGATACGATGTTTGCCAACCTTTTCCCTAACAACAATTACGGAAAGCAAACCACCATCGGAACCATTGAACACCTGAAAAACCCTTCTCTGCATGCGATCAGAGAATATTATAACAATTATTATGTCCCTAATAACATGGGAATCATCATGTCCGGAGATTTTAATCCGGATGAGGTGATTGCAAAAATTGACAAGGCTTTCTCTTATATGAAGCCTAAAGCAATCCCTGAATATAAAGTTGGACAGGAAAAACCGATCACTGCTCCGATTGTAAAAGAAGTGGTAGGACCGAATCCTGAAAACGTAATGCTTGGTTTCAGATTTCCTGGAGCTTCTACCAAAGATGCCAGAATGCTGAATCTTGTTGGAAACATGCTTACTAATGGACAAGCAGGATTGATCGATCTTGATCTGGTAAAAAAACAGAAACTACTGGGAGCTTATGCCGGAGCCTATGCTTTGAAAGATTATTCCGTTTTACTTTTACAGGGAAAACCTACTGAAGGACAGTCTCTGGATGAAGTAAAGAATCTTCTTCTTCAGGAAATTGATAAACTGAGAAAGGGCGAGTTTTCTGACGACCTTATCCAGTCTATCGTCAACAACGAGAAGAAAGGTATTATTCAGAAGGATGAAAAATATTCTTCAAGAGCCAGCATCCTGATGGATGAATTCACTTCTGAGGTTGATCACAAAGCATCGCTTGAGTATGTTGATGAGATTTCAAAACTGACGAAAAAAGATATCATGGATTTTGTGTCCAAATATCTTCAGAACAATAACTACGTTGCTGTTTACAAAAGAAAAGGTGAAGACAAGAGTATTGTAAAAGTTGACAAACCAACCATTACACCGGTTTCCGTTAACAGAGAAGACCAGTCTCCTTTCCTTAAGAAGATTGATGAAATGCCTGAAAACCCTATCGCTCCGGTATGGTTGAATTATGACAAAGACATCGCTAAAAACAAATTAGCTGATGTAGAGGTACTTTCTGTAAAAAATACTGATAATGCTTTATTCAGAATGTATTATCACTTTGATTCAGGAAAATGGAACAACAAAATCCTTCCATTAGCCGCGGAATATCTTCAGTATTTAGGAACGAAAGACAAGTCTTCTGAAGTCATCAGTAAAGAATTCTACAAACTTGCCTCAAGCTTCAATGTGAGTGCAGGAAACGAGGAAACTTACGTATCACTGGAAGGTTTAAATGAAAACTTTGATAAAACCATTTCTTTATTTGAAGATTTAATCAAAAACTGTCAGGCAGACCAGGCTGCTCTTGATGCTTACAAAGTTAGGTTGAAGAAAGCCAGAGCGAACGCAAAACAGAATAAAGGAGTAATTATGGCCGGATTAAGAAGCTATGCACAATACGGACCTCAAAACCCTTTCAACAATGTATTAAGCGATGCTGAACTTGATGCATTAAAAGCAGAAGACTTAATTAATGTTCTTCATGATCTGTTCAATTTCAAGCACAAAGTACTGTATTACGGTCCAAAATCAGGAAATGATGTGGTAGCAGCTTTGAAACCTGTCCACAAACTTCCTGCCACCCTGAAAGATCTTCCTAAGTCTAAAACTTTTGCGCAGATCCCGACAGACAAGAACAAAGTATTGTTTGCTCATTATGATATGGTACAGGCAGAAGTATTCTGGGTAAGAAATTCTGACCCATACAATGCATCCACTACTCCAACGGTAAGCTTATTCAACAACTATTTCGGAGGCGGAATGGGATCTATTGTATTCCAGACGATCAGAGAATCAAAAGCTCTTGCTTATTCTACCTATTCTTATTTTGCACTTCCAAGTAAGAAGACAGACAAAGATATGGTGATGGCGTATGTAGGAACGCAGGCAGACAAATTCAATGAGTCTACAACGGCTATGAATGAGCTTCTGACTACCCTTCCAAAGTCTGAGCAGTTATTCGAAACAGCGAAAAGTGGATTGAAAAAATCAATCGCTTCTGAAAGAATTACTCAGGATGGAATCATCTTCTCTTATCTGAAATCTCAAAAGCTTGGAAACAACTTTGATATGAGAAAAAATGTTTACGAACAGGCACCCAAACTGTCTTTCACAGACATCAACTCATTCCATGATAAGGAAATGAAAAATAAGAACTACACCTACTGCCTTGTCGCTTCCCAAGACAAAGTGAATGAGGCCGATATGCAGAAATTAGGCGAAGTAAAAAAACTTAATTTAACTGAAATATTTGGTTATTAAAATAAACAAAAAGCCCTGATATCAGGGCTTTTTTATTTAACAACACGCCAAAAACAATTATAGATTTTATTTATCAACTTTAGTTTGTTCGATAGATGAATCTTTCATATATTTGCATTAGAAATTTAAATATAAAAACAGAAAAATTATGTCTTTAGTAGGAAAAAAATTCCCAAACTTAACAATTGACGCAATGTCTGAAATGGGTGACGATTTAAGAATCAACATCCTTGATGAAGCAGTAAACAACCAGCAAAAAGTTCTTTTATTCTGGTATCCTAAAGATTTCACTTTCGTATGCCCTACTGAACTTCACGCTTTCCAGGAGGCGTTAGGTGAATTCGAAAAAAGAAACACTAAAGTAATCGGTGCATCTTGTGATACTAACGAAGTACACTTCGCTTGGTTGAACACACCAAAAGATAACGGAGGAATTGAAGGAGTAACTTACCCACTTTTAGCTGATACTCACAGACAATTGGCTAACACTTTGGGAATTGTTGATCAGGACTTCGAATATGATGAAGATGGAAATGAAGTTTTCACAGGTTCTAACGTAACTTACAGAGCAACTTACCTTATCGACGAAACCGGAAAAATTTTCCACGAAGCGGTAAACGATATGCCTTTGGGAAGAAACGTAAAAGAATTCTTAAGATTAATCGACGCTTACACTCACGTACAGAAACATGGCGAAGTATGCCCTGCAAACTGGGAAGAAGGAAAAGAAGCTATGAAAGCTGACAGAACTTCTACAGCAGAATACTTAGCAAAAAATTAATATCTTAATTTAAATATAACAATGTAACAATCTAACAGTATAACAATTTGAAAAGTCATTTCTTGAATTGTTAGATTGGTCAATTTTTTAGATTGTTACATTGTTTATTTTTTAAAAATAAACTTATGTACACAGAATTAACCGAAGATACATTACAGAATATAGTTAACGAAAACGAAAAAGTAGTGGTTCAATATGGCGCAACATGGTGCGGAAACTGCAGAATCATGAAGCCGAAATTCAAAAAATTAGCATCTGAAAATGACTCTATTCCATTTTTATATGTAGATGCTGAAAAGCTTCCTGAAAGCAGAAAATTAGCAAAAGTAGACAACTTACCTACTTTCGCCATCTTTAAAAACGGAGAACTGGTGAACCAGGTTCAGTCTAACCAGGCAGAAAGTTTAATTAATCTTTTTAATGAATTAGCATAATGAAATTGCCCGTAATCAGACAGTTTTATCAGAATCAGACTCCTGAAAACCTTGAAAAAACATTAGAAGTACTGGAAAGTTTCTGCGAGTTCAGAGGAACAAGTGAAGAAGATCTGAATGTTGCAGGAGAATTGATTACCAACATCTGCGGAGCGCTGGAAGTTCACGCTAATGTACAAAACGGAATGAGCGAGAAAGATGCTTTAAACTCGTTTGCTCAGAAGGTTTTAGGATCAATTGACAAATAACTTCTTTCGATTATTTTTAATCTAAAGACTGTAAAAACACAAACTATACAATACCTGAGGTTCTCCTCATTACTATACTTTTTTCTATTCTTTAGAATCTTTTTTTCAACTGTAAAATGTACTTCAGAGGACTTTAACCGGTCACATGAGGCTGAAAGTTGCATCAATATTGTAAAGAATAACCAATTAAAATCCCGGTGATATTTTTCATCAGGATTTTTTGGGTTTTGGTTTAAAACACGAATAACACGAGCGGTTTCACAAATAACACAAATAAATATACGCAAGCATCCGTGTTAATCTGTGGCATCTGTGGGCAAAAATATATTTAAATATTATTATAAGTTTCGGCTGAAGCCGTTGGAAAAGATTTATTTAAAGTAAAACGGGCTAAAGCTCATTCCTATTGATATTATTAAATTGTGTTTATTCGTGAAAACATTGGTGAACTTTGTGTTTAAATTTTGTGTTTAAATAAAAAAAGAAATCCCGATGAAAAATCACCGGGACTATATTTTTAAAGCTAGGACAACTTATCAATTAGTTTCTTCTGCTCATCAGAATGCTTAGGATATACCAGAATAAAAGCATAATCGAAGCAAAAAGCTGCAATGCTGCACCTACATACTGATTCGTTCCATAGGAATCTTTTAATTTGCTTGTCTGATATAGAATGGTAGCTGACGCTAAAATCACCATTCCAACAGAGAACCACAACCCAAGGTTAAATCCGAAGATCATCCCTCCTACAATTAATCCAATGGAAATAAATCCACCGATTACAATGATATTTCTTAGGAAAGAAAAATCTCTTTTAGAAGTGAATGCTACTGCAGAAATACCCGCAAACATCGCAATTGTTAAAGTAGCAGCCTGAAAGATTACATTTGAACCGCCTGTCATATTGGTTGCAATAAAAAGCAGAGGCAAAAAGATAATTGCTTCCAATAAAATATAAAATCCTAATCCCAGATACTGAGTAGATCTACTTTGTGAAAGGGACCATTTGGAAGCCAAAACAGAAGCCAACCAGAAAACTCCGATAATCAGCAACCAGATATATCTCTGACTTAACATCATGGCAATCAATTCTACCGGAACAGTTTTTAATAATATCGTTTCAACTCCAATAAATGCAAGAATCGATAAAGCAACATGCAAATACGTCTTCTTGTAAAAATTCGCCTTCTCCACGTCCGAAGAATGAGCGACTAAAACATCTGTCATCATAGTTAATATTTTTTTTGTTAATCGAAAATAAATTAAGTCTTATTTTGAGGGCAATACTCCAAGAATTTTTCCGTCATCCTCAAATACAGCGGTAATAACTTCCCTGGAAGATTCTCCTGCATATTTGTATTTAATACTCGGGTGATTGATTCCGTCCATTGTTTTATAATATCCGGCCTTTAAGACTTCAAGTTTTTTGTTGGGATCAATACCGTCTTTGACTTTCTTAAGCACATCATCCGTCACAATTTCCTTTACCTTCTCAGAAATCAATCCATCAATAGCCGTACGGTCTGAAGCCTGTAAAGCAACAATGAACTTCTGGAAGTTATCATTATACAAACTGACCTTTTCCTTACTTATAGTGGCCTGCACTTCCTTTTCAGGACTGTTTCCAACCTTTGCACCTGTTACTTTCTGTGCAAAAACCAGCTGTCCGCCCACAAGAGCAAGTCCCAGCAATAATTTTTTCATAGTATTCATTTTTGTTTTGGTGAAATAAGTGATGGAAGATACGAAAATCAGACCAGTTCTAAAAATTTCATTGTATCTACGTTATCTGCATAGGTATCCAGACCCGGATTTTGAGCTTCACCAAACGGAATAGCATTCAGTTCCAGCTCTCCTTTCGCCACTACACACTGAATATTTTCTTCATTTTCTGCAATAAAGCTTTTCACATCATCCAAGGATTCATATCTGCTGAAGTTGATTACAGAAAGCGGACTGAAAAGCTTATCATCCTCTTTCAGCATTACAAAATTATTATCCCAGAATTTATCCTGATTTAAAAGATAAACCGCTCTGTTATAATCATAATTGTTGGCATATTTATTATGATTGATAATATCCTGGAATCCTAGAAAGTTTTCAAACAACCTGTCAATCACAAAATCCTGCGGAATGAAGATTCTTGTCACATTTCTGCATCCCAATCCAAAATACTGGAAAATATCTTTCGCCAGAAGCTGCAGTTCTTCATCCGTTTCATCTCCCTTCAACACCGCCACAGAAGTTCTGTTCTTACGGATAATATTTAAGTGATTTTTAAAATAATATTCCAGATATCTTGCTGTATTATTACTTCCGGTAGCAATAACGGCATCAAAATTCTCTAATTTTTCGACAAATTCAAAAACTACATTTTCATTGGAAAATTCATTCCACTTCTTTAATAAAAACGGAATCATATACTTATCCTTTGAAGACAGCTTAATGACAGGGATGTGATTGATTAAAACAACAGACATTACATCATGAAACCCTACCAAAGGGATATTTCCGGCTAAAATGAGTCCAACTCTTTTAGAAATTTTAGAGATTGAATAATTTCCAAGCCAGTTTTTGATATTTTCTTCAGTCAGAAGATCTGTCCATTGCTGTAAAGCAAATTTCTGATTATCAATGGTAAACCACGGATTCTCTATTTCAGATCTTTTTAACAATAATTCGATATCAGCATCATCTTCATTGTGATCTTCCTGTTTCTTAGCTAAAAACGCTTTTATATAACTACTTAATTTAATAAGTCCTAAAACTTGATTTTCGGTATTCATAATTACTTTAAAATTGGGTAAAATTTTGTAATTTTGTGCAAATTTAAAAAAAATTAGCGATGGCTATTAAAATAACTGATGAATGCATTAACTGCGGGGCTTGCGAACCGGAATGTCCAAATAATGCAATATATGAAGGAGCTGTAGATTGGAAAGCTTCTGACGGTACGGCTCTTCAAGGTACGATTACGATGCCGTCGGGACTTACTGTAGATGCCAATTCACCGCAGGAACCTGTAAGTGATGATGTATACTTTATTGTAACAGACAAATGTACAGAGTGTAAAGGATTCCATGAAGAACCTCAGTGTGCAGCAGTATGCCCTGTAGACTGCTGTGTGCCTGATGAAGATCATGTAGAGTCTGAAGAAGCTCTTCTTAATAAAAAAGCATTCTTACACGGCGAATAAAAAATTCCGTCTCATCATCTGTGAGGCGGTTTTTTTAACCCAAAATCCAATTAAATCAAAATAAAGCAGAAGGATATCCAAGTCCCGAAGCACCCAAATAATAAAAATATGAACAAAAAGCACAACTTCAGCGCAGGACCATGTATTTTACCACAAGAGGTATTTGAAAAATCAGCACAGGCTATCCTTGACTTTAACGGTATTGGATTGTCTCTCCTTGAAATTTCGCACAGAAGCAAGGATTTCGTTGCGGTAATGGACGAAGCGCGTGCCATTGTAAAAAGATTGATGAATCTTGGTGATGATTATGAAGTACTTTATTTAGGAGGTGGTGCCAGCCTGCAGTTTGCAATGGTTCCTTACAACCTGATGAAAGTAGGAGGAAAAGCAGCTTACCTGGATACAGGAACATGGGCAGCCGGAGCTATTAAAGAAGCAAAAAAAGTAGGAACAGTGGATGTAGTAGGTTCTTCAAAAGAAGAAAACTATTCTTTTATTCCTAAAGGTTATACGGTAGGTGCAGAATACGATTATTTCCACTGTACTTCCAACAATACCATTTATGGAACTCAAATGAAATCTTTCCCTCAAGTGGATACACTGATGGTATGTGATATGAGTTCTGATATTTTCTCAAGACAACTGGATTTCTCTAAATTTGACCTTATCTATGCCGGAGCTCAGAAAAATATGGGGCCTGCCGGAGTTACTCTGGTGGTTATCAAAAAAGAAATTCTTGGTAAAACAGGAAGAGAAAACATGTTCTCTATCCTGGATTATTCTCAGCACATTGCTAAAGAATCTATGTACAATACTCCACCGGTATTCCCTGTATACGCTTCTTTACTTACCCTTCAGTACCTTGAAAGAAACGGAGGAATTGCTGCTGCAGAACAAAGAAACGAAGCTAAAGCCAAACTTTTATATGATGAAATCGACAACAATCCGTTATTCGAAACTTTCTGCGTAAAAGAAGACCGTTCACTCATGAATGTTTCCTTCAAAATTACAGACGAAAGCAAGAAAGAAGAATTTGACAATGCATGGAAAGCAGCAGGGATCAGCGGGTTAAACGGACACAGAAGCCTGGGCGGATACAGAGCTAGTTTATACAATGCCTTACCTATCGAAAGTGTACAGGTTTTGGTGGATGTAATGAAGTCAATAAAATAGCTTATATTAGGCGACCGAAAAATAGAAGGATATCAGACAAAGGATGTCAGATAACAGACCTCAAAATCTAACTTCTGACATCTTCAATCTAACATCATAAATAACTCATGAAAGTTTTAGCAAACGACGGAATTTCAAAAGCAGGAGAAAATACTCTAAAAGAAGCCGGAATTGAAATTCTGGACAATAGAGTGGCTCAGGATCACGTTATTAATTTTATCAACGATAATAATGTGGATGTTCTTCTGGTAAGAAGTGCAACGAAAGTAAGACAAGATCTGATTGATGCATGCCCGGGCCTTAAGATTATCGGAAGAGGCGGTATCGGAATGGACAATATTGATGTAGAATATGCCAAAAGTAAAGGCATCAAAGTAATCAATACACCTACAGCATCTTCAAAATCAGTGGCAGAACTGGTTTTTGGCCACTTTATTTCACTGGCGAGATTCCTTCACGAGTCCAACAGACTGATGCCATTGGAAGGAGAAACTCATTTCAACGCCATGAAAAAGTCATTCAGTAATGCGTATGAACTTTCAGGAAAAACATTAGGAGTAATCGGCTTTGGAAGCATTGGCCAGGAAGTTATAAAAATAGGAATTGCTTTAGGAATGAAAGTAACCGTTCTGACAAGAAGCCCGAAAACAGAAGTTCTTACACTGAACTTCTTCAACGGACAGTCTGTGAACTTTGAAATCACTTCCACCAATGATATGGATGCATTCCTTAAAGATGCAGATTTCATCAGTATCAATACGCCGAAAACGAATGAGTATATTATAGACACCCCTCAGTTTGAAAAAATGAAAGATGGAGTCTATATTGTAAATACTGCAAGAGGAGGTGTCATCAACGAAGTGACCCTTATCGATTTTATCGAGTCAGGAAAAGTAGCCGGAGCGGCACTGGATGTTTTTGAAAACGAACCCAACCCGGAACTGCCTTTACTGATGAACCCCGCATTATCACTTTCCCCTCACGTAGGCGGCAGTACGGTGGATGCGCAAGAGAAAATCGGTATCGAACTTGCAGAACAAATTATTAAGCTACAAAAAGAAACTATAAGATAAATATGCCTGTTTTTAAACCTTTCCGTGGAATAAGACCTCATAGAGACTTTGAGAGTACTTTCCCTACCCATCCACTGGATAATTTCACCCAGGAAGAGATTGCGGAGAAAGCTCAAGTTGAAAATACTTACATCAATATGATTAAACCCTATGTTGTAAGTAAATCTAAAGATATTGACCGGAACCTGCGAAAGATCCGTTCCACCTTTGAAGAACTTCTGGAAGAAAAGAAATTGGTCCAGGACAATTCATCCTACTATCTTTATGAGCAGATCTATCCCAACAAACAGATGTTCAGAGGACTTCTGGGATTGGCAAGTATCGAAGATTTCTGGAATGGAAAAATCAAAAGACATGAAAGTACCATCCCGCAGAAAAAAGAAAAACTGGCTCACTACCTTGAAAAAGTAAACCTGCAGGCTGAACCTGTGCTTCTTACCTACCCTGCCAATTCAAAAATTGAATTGCTGATGAATCATGAGGAAAAAAATGTTCCTATCTTCAATCATGTAGATTCAATGGGTATCAGACATAAAATCTGGAGAATAGATAACCGTCTGAAGCTACAGCAATTTAAAGAAGTGATTGATCAGATTGATTCGTTTTATATTGCCGACGGACACCACAGAATTGGTTCCACAGCAATCAATGCAAAATACCATAAGGAGAAAAACAAAAAACATAACGGTACAGAGCTTTACAACTTTGTGTATAGTTTCATTGTTTCCAACCAGTCGATAAAGATTCATGATTACAATAGAATCTTACATGACCTGAATGGTATTTCTCCGGCAGATTTCCTGAAAGAACTTGAGAAATATTTCCTGATTCACGAAAAAGGAGAAGCATCGTACTACCCTTCTCAAAAATTCCATATTTCAATGTATATGGATGGGAAGTTCTATTCTCTTCACGTGAAGCATGATCTTCGTTCCAAAGAAATGTCTCTGGATAATCTGGATCACCATCTTTTAGATAAGTATATTTTCAAAAACATTCTGAAAATTGAAGATCCGGACAGCTCTGAGCTTATTTCTTATGTGAAAGGAACATCCAATATCAATGGAATCAATCTTTTAAAAGAAAAGGTAGACAACGGTGAAGGTAAAGTTGGTTTTGGAATTTATCCTGTAAGTTTTAATGACATGATTAAAATTTCAGACTTAAAATTAAGTATGCCTCCGAAATGTACATTTATTGAGCCAAAATTAATTACTGCTTTATTAATGTACGACATGAAACCTTAATAAATTACTATTTTTTCCCTACTTTTATCAACGGAAAAGATAAGTAAATAAAAAATGAAAAAAATATTCATTATACTTCCACTCTTTTTGAGTGGATTTTTATTTTCTCAGAAAAAACCACTTAAAAACCCGACAAAAAAAGGTACTGTTGCCAAATTCAACTATCATGATGAATTCAGAAAAATTTCAGATGAAATTATGACTAACGGTACTGCTTATGATAATCTTGGAGAGCTCACCAAAAGAATTGGTCCACGTTTCAGTGCAACTCCAGGTTATACCAAAGCCGTAGAATGGGCAGAAAAAAAATTCAAGGAAATCGGGATTAATATGATCTGGAGACAGGAAGCTAAAGCACCAGTCTGGATCAGAGGAAAAGAATCTTTACAAATCAAAGCCGGAAATGGAGACTGGAAAAACATCAGAATGCTTTCTTTCGGGAATTCTGAAGGAACAGGTGGAAAAGATCTGGTGGGCGAAATCGTTTTAATCAATTCCACATCTGAGCTGAATGCCATGTCAATAGGCCAGTTAAAAGATAAAATAGTTTTTGTGAATGTTCCTATGGACCCGAAAATTATTAATACAAGTGATTCCTATTTACAGGCCGCAAAATCAAAACTAATTTCCGCTTCTGTGATTGCTAAAACAGGTGCAAAAGCATTAATTATAAGGTCACTGACGACTGCTAGTGACGATACTCCTCATGCTAAAATGATTTACTACGAACCAGATGATAAAGTTAAAATTCCAGCTTTATCAATTGGTGTAAGATCTGCAGACGAATTGGAGAAAACCTTAAAGAAACAAAAAGTCACAGCTAAAATCAATATGACCGCCGAATCAAAAGATGACACTACAAATCCCAATATCATTGCTGAAATTGGAGGTAAAAAAGATTCTAAAGTAATTGTTTTAGGTGCTCAGCTGGATTCGTGGGATATTGGTGAAGGTGCAGTAGATGATGGAACTGGCGTTGTGCAGTGCATCGAAGTGTTAAGAACACTCAAAGCACTTGGATATGAAAACAACCACACCATCCGTGTAGTTTTGTATGCCAACAGTGAAAACGGAGGGCAAGGTCGTGAGATGTATGCAGCATATGTAAAAAAGAAAGACGAAAAACACGTATTTGCCTTAGGAACTGATGCCGGAGGATATTCTCCCCGAGGATTCTCTTTAGACATGTCACCTCAAAGACGAAGACTGGTGTATCCCTGGAAAGAATATTTTCTGCCTTATGGCGTCTATGATTTTGACCAGACAGAAGCCATTCAGGATATTTCGCCTTTGAAAAAACTGGATATTCCTTTAGCAGAGCTTGTGGTAGACACCCAGAGATATTTTGATTATCACCACTCCGAACAGGATACTTTTGACAAAGTAAATAAAAGAGAGCTTCTTCTTGGAGCTGTCGCCATAACACAGATGATTTTTATGGTTGATAAAAACTGGTAACAATGAAAAAGATAACAGGAACTTTATTACTTCTTTTTGGAATGGCCGCATTTGGTCAGTCTAAAGAAGATTCTGTCCAGTTCAGAAAAATCTCCACAGAAATTCTGAACAACGGAAAAGGATACAATGAACTGAGAGAACTTACCAAAACTATAGGTAACCGTTTAAGTGGTTCAGAAGCCTATGAGAAATCCGTACAGTGGGCAGCCCAGAAACTTCGTGATGCCGGAGCTGACAAAGTATGGCTTCAGGAAGTGATGATTCCGGTTTGGGTAAGAGGAAAAGAATCATTACAGATTAAAACTTCTAATGGAAAATGGAAAAGTGTAAAAATGCTTTCCCTTGGAAATTCTGAAGGAACCGGAGGTAAAGATCTTTCCGGAGAAATCATCATGGTAAAATCACTGGAAGAATATGACAGACTTCCTGCTGAAAAAGTGAAAGATAAAATTGTGTTTTTCAACTATCCTTTTAGTCAGGAAAATGTACAGACATTTATTTCTTATCGTGATGCAAACCCCTACAGAAGAACTGCCGCTTCATTAACGGCTAAAAAAGGAGGGAAATTTGCCATCGTCAGGTCTCTTTCCTCTGCTTTCGATGATGTTCCGCACACAGGTAACATGCGCTATGACGAAAGTATTTCCAAAATACCAGCTATAACAATCGGAAATACATCAGCTGATGAACTTGAAGCATTATTAAAGAATCATCAGGTTACTGCTAAACTCAATTCCAGCTGTGGCATGAAAGGAGAAAAGCTTTCCCATTCTGTGATCGGAGAAATTACCGGTAAAAAAGACCAAAGTGTTATTGTTGTTGGTGGGCATTTAGATTCCTGGGATGTTGGAGAAGGAGCCCATGATGACGGAGCAGGAATTGTGCAGAGCATTGAAGTATTAAGAACCTTTAAAAAATTAGGAATTCAGAATAATCATACGATCCGCGCCGTTTGTTTTGCCAACGAAGAAAACGGAACGAAAGGTGGGAAACAGTATGGTAAAGTTACCAAAGAAAACAATGAAAAACATCTTTTTGCCATAGAATCGGATGCAGGAGGTTTTTCACCACGTGGAATTTCCCTCGAAATGGATGAACCTCAAAGAAACCAGATCAAAAGCTGGGTGAATCTGTTTTTACCTTATGGCGTTTACAACTTTGAAGGAAAATATTCAGGGTCAGATATTGCCCCGCTTCACGAAATGGGAGTTCCCACAGCTGAACTGGTACCGGATCCGCAACGCTATTTTGATATTCACCATACCGAAGAAGACACTTTTGAAAAAATCAACCGCAGAGAATTATTATTGGGCTCTACGGTGATGACACAACTTATTTATATGATTGACAAAAATTGGTAAACAATGAAAAAGATATTAGGAACTTCATTATTACTTTTTGGAATGGCTGCATTTGGCCAGTCTAAAGAAGATTCTGTACAGTTCAGAAAAATCTCTACAGAAATCCTGAACAACGGAAAAGGATATACAGAGCTTAGAGAGCTTACAAAAAATATAGGCCACCGCTTAAGCGGATCCGAAGCCTATGAAAAGTCTGTAAAATGGGCAGAACAGAAACTTCGTGATGCCGGAGCTGATAAAGTATGGCTTCAGGAAGTGATGATTCCTGTCTGGGAAAGAGGAAAAGAATCTCTGAACATCCAGACTCCCAACGGAAAATGGAAAACCCTTAAAATGCTTTCCCTTGGGAATTCTGAAGGAACAGGAGGAAAAGATGTTTCGGGAGAAATCATCATGGTAAAATCTATGGAAGAATATGACAGACTTCCTCCTGAAAAAGTGAAAGATAAAATCGTGTTCTTCAACTACCCTTTCAGCCAGTCATTTGTAGAGACTTTCAAAGCCTATGGTGATGCTGCAAAATACAGAACAACTGCTGCTTCTTTAACCGCTAAAAAAGGAGGCAAATTTGCCATCGTAAGATCACTGTCCTCTGCTTTTGATGATGTACCTCACACCGGAGCAATGCGTTATGAAGACAAAGTTTCCAAAATCCCTGCGGTAGCCATCGGAAGCACGACTGCAGATGAACTGGAAGCTTTACTGAAAAAACAGAAAGTTAATGCAAAACTAAACTCCAACTGCGGAATGAAAGGAGAAAAGCTCTCGCACTCTGTTATTGGAGAAATCACAGGTAAAAAAGACCAGAGTGTAATTGTTGTCGGTGGACACCTTGATTCCTGGGATGTAGGTGAAGGAGCCCACGATGACGGAGCCGGAATTGTACAAAGCATTGAGGTTTTAAGAACCTTTAAAAAGCTGGGTATTCAGAATAACCACACCATCAGGGTTGTTTGTTTCGCCAATGAAGAAAACGGAGTAAAAGGAGGAATCCAGTACGGTAAAACGGTAAAAGAGAAAAACGAAAAACATCTTTTTGCTATTGAAACAGATGCCGGAGGCTTTGCCCCGAGAGGTATTGCCCTGGATATGGATGATGCGAAAAGAAATCAGATTAAAAGCTGGTCGAATTTATTCCTTCCTTACGGAGTTTATAATTTTGAAGAGCGGTTTTCAGGAACAGACCTTTATCCGCTTCACGACATGGGAATTCCCGCTGCAGAGCTGATGCCGGATTCGCAGCGATATTTCGATATTCACCACACAGAAGAAGATACTTTTGAAAAGGTGAACCGAAGAGAGCTTTTATTGGGAGCCACCGCTTTGACTCAGATTATTTGTATGATTGATAAAAACTGGTAAAATATGAAACCGTCTTTCTAAAGGCGGTTTTTTTATTTTAATAGTAATGCATAATAAATTTCACAGTATTCCATTAGTGAAATTTGTGCAAAAAACATTTGGGTTATTTATTGTTTATTTAAAATACATAAAAATACTTCTCGTCCGTAATATTTTCTTCGTTCATTAGCATTAGCTTTAAAAAACAGAAAATTTTTCTATGTTTAAGGAAATAACAGAAGAAAAAACGCTTCACCACTGCCCTCATCAATCCCGTGAAACAAAGTGTTGATCGCAAAAACAGAACTTTGGCATGATATTAGCATTTAAAATATTGAGAAAAAATTAAAAAAACACTAAGGATGAGAAAAAAGGTTTTCTGTGGATTTTCAGTTTTTCCACTGATTCAAGTTCATATCTAGTATATGAATCCTTTTTTTTCTACGATGCCGTAAAAGATACGGGCTCGTGATCAATTACCCCCCCGTTAGTTTTTCACAGCAGTTTTGCACCCGTATCTGACTGGTATCACAATAACCAGGAATCATTGATTGATTCAAAAAAAACAAAAATATCCCGGACTTTCAGCCCGGTATTGCGATATAAATAAATGGCAAAGTCATCGTGAACCTTAGCCCAGTAAAAGAATATATTCTTTTTACCGTGATGAGTGCGCCTTTATGCTATAAATTAATGTATAACCCTTAAAATGTTAGTAATGATGAGAGCCTTTTTTGAAATGATTTTTAAGAGAAATGAAGATGCTGCAAAATTGCATATATGGAGCCTAATGCTGGTGTTAAGTTTTGCTGCATTTTCTGTGTTGGTATACGCCTTAGAACCAAGCTTTAACAGCTTAATTATATACCTGACGGCATTTGCCGCTTATATCGGGTTTGGCCTTGTATTCATCAGTTCCTTAGCCGGAACGAGTATGAAGAAAAGATAACAGAACATATAACTTTCAATTTATTTTTACTGAAAAAACCGCCCCGTTTGGGGCGGTTTTTTGTTTTAAAAATCAGTTAAATTTTAATTAATCCATTTCGAAGTTATATTTTTAAAATCAACCTTATCGAACCACTCGTTTTTCCATTTTTCCAGATACGGTATATCATTGGAAGATGGCTCATGATCACATTTATCAATTTTTACAACAGAAGGCATAACTGTTGCTTCGCCTATTAATAAAGCTTCTCCTGATTGTAAAGAAGGCAAGATATCAGTTATTGCGCCTAGAGTATCTGGCAATAATCTTTTAACATAATTTTGATCATCAGGATTTGTTAATCGCATTGCAATAAAATTATTACATTGAGAAAAAATAGTCTCTGATAACTCTGAAGGTCTTTGACTTATGATTGCTAAAGAAATTCCATATTTCCTTCCTTCTTTGGCAATTCTCTCTATTGATGCCCTAGAAGACTTAAATCTTGCCAAATCACTTTTAGGCACATATTTATGAGCTTCTTCATAAACTAATAATAAAGGCATATCATTATCGCCTACTTGCTTTTTATAATAATAAGAATAATCAAATAATAATCGTGATATTAACGAGACTGTAATACTCAATACCTCAAAAGGAACACCACTTAAATCAATAATCGTAACATTTGATTTTGCATTTTTTCTAATTTCAGATTTATAACTATAGCCTAAAAACTGTCTTAAAGTATCTTCAAATGAAATTTCTTTACTTTTCTCACCGAAAAGAAATTGACGCAGTCTTGGTGAATTTATTTTAGTATTTAATCTAGTAACAAACTTATCTATTGAACCATCACAATAAGGACCTTTACTTATTCCATGTCCTCTAGCTTGGCTTTCTCTACGAGGAGCAATAAATGAAAAGCTTTCTTTAAAATAATGTTGAATTTTTTTAGAATCCGACTCAAATACAATTGCATCTTCAACAAATTGAATATTCAAATCATCTTCTGTATGTCTAGTTTCTTTACGAAGATTTTGAAGACAATTTAAAATTTCATCAATATCAAATTTTAAAGGACTATCAAAATACACCTTAATTTCAGAAGGATTTTTTACAATTTTATTTTCGGTTATGATACTTCTTAATAAAGAGGATTGATTATAATTATTATTATCACCTGATTCTAAAAAAAGTTCTTCTAATTCTTCAGCATTCAACAACCAATAAGGAAGAATTAAATCATCAATCGTTATAATATTTGCATTTGGAAACGCAGATGCATACTCAGAATGAATGTCGAAGATTACTATATGAGAATTATTTAATCCTGTAAAGTCACTTTTCTTTTCTTTAGTTGCATTTTGTAAAACTTTAGCAGTAGTATGAGATTTTCCAGAGCCTGTAGAGCCTACAATTGCAAAATGTTTATTAAAAAATTTATTTCCGTTAATTGGAACATCAATCCTATCTTTTGAAGATTGCGAGAGTTGAGCGAAGCAAAACTTTTCATATTTGCTTTCTCTACTTCCACTTTCATAAATGGCTTTTATATCATCAACTGATGCTTTAGTAGCCTCTTTTGGAGGTAAAGCAATTGAATCTCCCCCTCTTCTAAAAATTCCATCTTCAATTGTTCCGAGAGGATTTGCTTCAATTAAATATTTTCTCTTTCCTTCATCTTCTTGCCCATCCTTTCCTTCAGAAACTTCGATAAGAAAACTCTCAATAATAGCTATCAGCTTAACGTCAGAATTTTCATTATCTGAAATTTGTATATATGATCCCACTTTTAATTGTTCAGCACCTTTAAAAGCATTTAAATCACTTACTTTTATTTTAACTTTATTGGGCAAAACAGCTATTACTTCACCACTTGCTTTTGAATCTTTCATTTTAAATAATATTTTGAATTTCTTTAAGACGTTTTATTTCAATCTTAATATATTTTCCATTAAAGACAATGGGACTCGGCCTATTA
Organism: Chryseobacterium sp. AG363; assembly: GCF_003610675.1. Classification (NCBI taxonomy): domain Bacteria; kingdom Pseudomonadati; phylum Bacteroidota; class Flavobacteriia; order Flavobacteriales; family Weeksellaceae; genus Chryseobacterium; species Chryseobacterium sp. AG363. Next base: position 582,341 of record NZ_RAQF01000002.1, on the reverse strand, counting down.
AAGTAAAACTCGTAGATTTCAACAGTTTTATCTTGCTTCTTCAAAAACTTTTCAAGATCTGTCTGATTATTTATAAATTTAAACTGAATTTTATTTGCTTTTGTTGGGTTTATTTTAACACTTTCAATATTAAATTGAGCGTTAAAGAAATCGTATCCATCAATAATTACATAATCATCTTTTTGTAATCCAAATTTTAGTTTTACAAGATCTTCATTTGAAATTCCATCAAAATAAATATAAGGACAAAATCTGTCACTACTAGGCGAGTTATTCATCTTATTATTACTCCATCTATTTTTTATCAATAATACAATTTCCTTTAATAAAGCAATATTATAGGATGAAGTTGTCTGAATAATAAAAACTCTTTCAAATGCTTCATTATTCAACCCTATTCTAAAAAACATTTTATTCAAAGCCTTTAGTTGACTTTCTCTAGATTTAAAATCTGCATAACTAGAAGTGAAGATAATTTTTTTATTATCATAAATTAATTTGTCAATTTCACTTTTAGAAGTTTTCCTTAAATTAATTTTAGAAGAAGGATTTTTAGTAACAATTTCTAATAAAAAAGCAGATATTAAGGAATAGTATATTTCTGCTTCACGATCTGTTTTTGAATATAAAAATTTTATTTTTTCAATTACGGAATTGTACTGCATTTCAAAATCTTCGGCATAAATAAGAGTGAAATTTTTCACAAATTCATTTTTATCTACCTCTAAAAATTGGGAATCTTCTTTTCCCAATATTTTTTTTAAATCTAAAGTTGTAAGAGCTTTATTTGAAACCGGAACCCCTTTTAGATAAATGTAAAGAATAAATTTTTTATCTCTATTCGATATAAATTGCTTCAATATTTTAATTAAAGGGTCTTTTATTTTTTCTTTTTTCTTTGCATCATTATAGATTGTATCATGATACTTCACTTGAACATAATAATCGTCATACCCATAATCTTGAAGTTGCTCAATTTGAATTGTTTTTTTAGGATTATTAAATAATTCTAAAATTGTTCTATCAAATTGATATTTATATCCCTTTAATGCAATATAAGCTCCGTCCATAAAGTCAGTAATATTTTCAAATCTATAAATATACACTTCTACAACCTTACGGAAAACCGTATTTATACGGAAATTCCAACAAAAAAAGCCACCCCTTCCGGAGCAGCTTCCGATAACAAAGTTATCTTAACATCGTAAAAACTTATTCTTTAAACAGATCCTTCATCATTTCTTCAAGGATCTTCTTTGTTTCTTCTTCAATCATTTTCCCTGACTTTTCAACCAGTTCTTCTTTGAAAGGTTCACAGCAGGCTTTTATTCCAAAACCTTCATCTGTTTTTACAAATTCCGGATGCCTACTGTGTTCTTTGCATACTTCAGATTCTATTTCCTTCTTTATCTGGTCGTAATTCAGGTCAAACATATTTTTTTATTTTGTTCTTTTAAGTGCTTGATAAAGATAGAAGTAATAAATTCATACCGAAATCCGTATTTCTACGGTATTTTCAGGAAACAAAAAACCGTCTTTTTCGGGACGGTACGATTCAATGTAAAAATTATTGTTTATTCTTTAGAACTTATCCAGAATTTTCTTCGGTAAGATCTTCACCAGTTCTTTCTTATATTCCTTTTCAAGAATAACAAATTTCCATGCCTTTTTATCTTTTGAAATCGCACAGGCTTTCATAGCAGCGTTGATGAGATATGAATCTTCGCTGGCGACATATTTCACATTATTTGCTCCGTATTTGGCTGTCAAAGCACCGTTCATTCTCTTTTTCATATCATCATTTAATGAACTGACATTGCATTTCAGTTTCAAAAAATAAGGGGTAATAGAAAAATATTCCCCGGTTATGAGTTCAGGCTTTTCAATATTTCCAAACTTCAGATCTTCTACTTCAATTTTCATAAATGGATTATTGTAAGTCATATTCAAAATCTGGGTCATTTGCTCTTTTGACACTATGGTGAAGAATTTTGGATATATGCCGCTTACCGCCTGATCTATCTGTTTGGATGAATGCTGTTGACAAAATAAGTAAGTGATTTTTTTATCGCTGGATCGTCAGGATTAGTCTTAGTCTGTGAAAAAGTCTTCATTGACAGCAGAACGAACAGAAACAGAAGTGATTGGGTTTTCATGGCTGAATGGTTATTATAAAGTTTAAAATTACTTTTACTGGAAAACGGTTAATCTTTCCATATCGTAAAATGTGTCGTAACCTGTATGCCAATCGTTACAGAATGTATTTGAGGCCAATAAAAAAGCCATCCTTTCGGACAGCTTTTGATACTATTTTGAAGATTCAATTATTTTACTTTTACAAGCTCAACATCGAAAACCAACCATGAGTTTGGCGGGATCACTCCTCCTGCTCCTCTTTCTCCGTAAGCCATTGCAGGCGGGATCAGTAATGTAGCAGTTTCACCTTCTTTCAATAACAGGATACCTTCATCCCATCCTTTGATTACTCTTCCCATTCCGATTGGAATTTCGATAGGTTCGTTTCTCTTGAATGAAGAATCAAACTCAGTTCCGTCTACCAGTTTACCTGCATAGTGTACAGATACATTGTCACCAGCTTTTGGCGCTTTACCGTCAGCTGTTTTTGTAATTTTATAGTAAAGGCCTGATTCAGTTTTTTGCATACCAGCTTTCAGGTTTTCAACCAATTTCTCCTGGTTAGCTTTGAATTCTTCTTCTCTTTTTTTCTTTTCAGCTTCTTCTTTAGCGATGAAAGCTTTATTGTTTTCTGCGATTTTAGCCTTTCCTTCATTGAAAGTTTTAGCTGCATCATAGTGCTTGTACTCATCACCTTTGCTGAAAACAGAAACTTTTTCTAAAACGATATCTGTTTTAGGTTTGTCCTGAGCTCCTTTTTCAACGTTCGCAATCGCATCAATTACCTCATTTCCTTTTACCACTTTTCCGAAGATCGTATGTCTTCCATCTAACCAAGGTGTAGCTACTTCAGTAATAAAGAATTGAGAACCGTTGGTATTTGGTCCTGAATTCGCCATAGAAAGAATACCTTTCCCTGTGTGTTTAAGGTCGTTTCTTTCGTCTTCGAATTTATACCCAGGATCTCCCATTCCTGTTCCCTGAGGATCACCTCCCTGGATCATGAAATCTTTGATTACTCTGTGGAAAATAGTTCCGTCATAGTAAGGAACTCCTTTAGCCTTAGCTTTGTTGTCGATTTTCCCTTCTGCAAGACCGATAAAGTTGGCTACAGTTACTGGTGCTTTCTTGTCCTCAAACTTCACAATCATGTTACCTTTTGTGGTTTGAAGATTGGCATAAAGTCCGTCATTAAGACCTTCGTAAGTTTCTTTGTCTACGTTCATTTTTTTATAAATTGGGGTACAACTCATCAGCGAAATACTTGCCGCTGCCAGAATTATATTCTTGTTAAACAATTTCATGTATTTATAAAGCTTTTAATTTTATGATTAATGGAATGTCGTTGTCTATTTTCTTTTCGTCTCCGTAAGTCCCGTAGGCCAAAGAAGACGGTACCAAAAGTGTTACTTCCTCTCCATCATGTATAAAACGCAAAGCGTTCTCCACTGCTCTCAGTTCATCAAAGTGTCCGAATCTGGCATCTCTTCTTTCAAAAGGCTGATCGTAGATTTTCGTCTGATCAAAATCATACAGATCATAAGAATAGGAAATTGTAGTTTCATCTTTCCTCCTTTCTCTTTGATCATAGCCTTCTACCGTTACCCAATAATTAAGCTGCGTTGGATAATACTTCACAGACTGACTGCTGATCCAATCCTGAATCTGCCCTCTTTCTATGACATTTAGATTTTTCATCCTGTTCTTAGAAACATCCAGATCTTTCTGGCTTAAAACCCCACCTACAGGGGGATGTGCCGTCTGTGCGTTTCTGTTACAGCTCAACAGGCTTATGGCTGATATGAAGAGTATTTTTTTCATAAACTTTTGCGAAAATACACATTTCGGGAATCAATTACAAAACTTGACACAGAAATATGTGAATGTTGTAACGCATTGATCTTAGCCAAAAACTCTTCGTCCATTTTACGTGAATAGGCATATATGAAAAAGCCGGGAAAAACCCGGCTTTCATATCGTTATATCAATAGTATTATACTGTTTCCAATACGTGATCTACCATTACTCTCCATCCGAACGGATCTTCAGACAAGTTGGTTTGTAAATCTACCAAATCTTTTTTAAGGATAGCCGCATAGCTTTCTTCATCAGATAATCTCGGAAGCGAAAGTTTTTCTCCCTGATATCCTAAAGCCTGGAATTGAGTGGTTACTACTGCTGTACCTACTCCCCATACTTCTTTAAGTTCACCGTTCTTTAAAGCTTCGATTACAGTTTTTACCGCAATCGGTTCAATTTTCACTTCGATACCTCTTTTCTTCGCTAACTGGATGAAGCTGTCTCTCGTTACTCCGTCAAGGATTTTCTCAGATGTTGGCGGCGTATAGATCGTATCGTTGATTCTGACAAACACGTTCATTGTACCACTCTCTTCGAAATATTCGTGTGTAGCATCATCCGTCCAGATGATTTGCTCATACCCTTCTTCAATGGCCAACTGTGTAGGATAGAAAGAAGCCGCATAGTTACCTGCAGCCTTTGCAGAACCTACCCCTCCGTTTGCCGCTCTTGAATAGTGATCAGAGATCTTTACAGATACCGGTTCTGAATAATAACTCTGTGCCGGTGTTGCAACGATGGCAAACATATATTTATTAGCAACTCTTGCTTTCAAAGCTTCCTCTGTAGCAAAAATCAAAGGTCTGATATAAAGCGACATTCCTTCCCCCTGTGGAATCCACTCTCTGTCAATATCTACCAAAGCTTTCAATCCGTCTAAAAACATTTCTTCAGTCACTTCCGGCATAGCAAGACGTTTCGCTGACTTGTTGATACGTTCAAAATTCTTTTCAGGCCTGAAAAGGAAAACCTGCCCGTCTTTGTCTTTATAGGCTTTCATACCTTCAAAACAAGCTTGTCCGTAGTTTACTCCCATCATAGCAGGCGTAAATGGAATCGGACCGTAAGGAACTAATTTTACATCACCCCATTTTCCGTTTTCATACTCACAAATGATCATATGATCGATGAAAGTACTACCAAATGAAAAATTGTTAGGGTCAAATGTAGAAATTCTGGAGTTTTCAGTTTTTTGAATTATCATTTTTTAAAATTTTTACGATGTTCTACAAATTTAACATAATTTTCTAAATATAAAAATTTTAGAGTAAATTTGACAAAAAATTAGCTTGAAAAGAGAGATTAAGACCACAAACGACGGAAGTAAAACATTGTTTATCAATGATTTAAACGAGAACTACCATTCTCATCACGGAGCCCTGCAGGAAGCCGAACACGTGTTTATCAAAAATGGACTGAATTTAATAAATGATTGCGAAATTAATATTTTAGAACTCGGTTTTGGAACAGGTTTGAATGTTTTGGTAACAATTAATGAATATTTAAAAACTGACAAAAATCATGTCATCAATTATTTTTCGCTCGAAAAATACCCCATAAATGAATCCGAAGTTAAGGATTTGGCTTACTTTGAACTTTTTGATAACCCAGAGTTTAAAAATATTTATCAGAAAATTCATCTGGCAGATTGGGAAAAATCAGTAGAAATCATTAGTGGATTCAATTTAAAAAAGATAGAATGTGACTTTTTCGACCTGAAAGACATTGATCTGCCTAAAATTAATCTTGTTTACTTTGACTGTTTTGGAGCCAGAGTACAGCCAGACCTTTGGGAAAAGCCACTGTTTGAATTGGTTGCTGACAAAATGGCCATTAACGGATTATTAACCACCTACTCTTCTAAAGGCAGTGTAAGAAGAATCCTTCAGGAACTGAATTTCAAGGTGGAGAAAAAACAGGGACCTCCGGGAAAAAGAGAGATGATTAATGCAATTAAATTGTAGAATGGAAGCTTGAGGAAGGAAGTTGAACGTTTACAGCCGAATGCTTGATTTTTTACTTTAAAATAATAATCAATATATAAAATACGTTGATTCAATATTATTGGAAACAGATAGTATTAAACTTCCAGCTTCACGCTTCCAACTTCCGGCTTTTTCCAACAAAATTCCTTACATTAGCTATAAAATATTATACATTATATATATGATAGACAAGATCAACATTAGAGTGTATGCGTGTGCGGTAAAAGATAAAAAAGTTCTGACTTTATTTGAAGAATATGCCGGCGAACCTTTAATGAAATTTCCGGGTGGTGGATTGGAATACGGTGAAGGAGTTCTTGAATGTCTGCACCGTGAGTTTGATGAAGAACTGAATGTGAAAATCAATGTGCTGGAACATTTCTATACTCAGGAAAATTTTCTGGTATCGCGTTTCAGAGAAAACGAACAGCTTCTTACCATATATTATATAGTAGATATCGTTAACGAGGAAGACTTTATTATTCTGGATCCCTGTATTGAAAAAACAGAATGGATTGATATCGACAGACCGGACAATCCTTTTCCTCTTCCAATAGATAAAATTGTATTTGACAAATTAAAAGAAAAATTCCTGTAAGCATTCTTACAGGAATTTATATTATTTCTTTACTTTAAAATCATTAGCTCCGGGATAAGGCTGCAGATAACCTGAGTTCCAGTTGGACTGCAGTAATGACTCTATAAATTCATCACTTCTGTTGGTGTGAGGATCATAACGCTCTTTCAAATCAATATCAGCCATTTTTCCTTTTACATTCCACCAGAAAGCACTCCATCCACCTCTTAATTCTTTGATAATCTCAAATACATTTTTTCCGGTTGCCCTGTTCATCAGTTTTGCAAAAACCTGTCCTTCGGTAGTCGTAAGATCTCTCAATTGTTTTTCATATTGGTCAGCCAGTATATTCTGTCTTTCTCTTACAAACTTTCTTTTGGCTTTGCTGTCCAGATCATTCATATCTTTCTGGATATCTCTGTACTGCTGCAATGCAGTCACAAATAACGGATATACCCTGTACAGCTTTTTGTTGAGAAAATAATAGTAATTCTTATCCAGCTGGTTATTAAATCTCGGTTTATTCACTAAAACCAACTCATCCAATACGACTACAGGCTCTCCATTGATTTCATACACCTTAATCTTCTGCTGTTCATCATAATAATATTTATTACCAAATTCATCCACTTTCAGAGATTCAGGCGGGTACTGATTGAGTGGTTTCGCCACTATCCCATCCTTCTGACCGAAAACACTTACTCCAAAAAAGAGAATAAAAAGGCAGATAATCTTACTAAAATTCATTATTTTTACACTTATAAGAAGAAAAATTAAACGCAAAAATCATTCCTTTTTATGAAATTTGAAAAGAAATCTTTGAAATTTTTAGAGAAATATTTAAACACATCATCTCCAACAGGTTACGAACATAAAGGTCAGGAAGTCTGGATGGACTACATCAGACCTTACGTAGATAAAATTGAAGTAGACCATTACGGAACCTGCTATGGGATCATCAATCCGGAAGCTGAATTCAAAGTAGTGATTGAAGCACACGCTGATGAGATATCATGGTATGTCAATTATATTACAGATGACGGATTGATCTACGTCATCCGAAACGGAGGTTCTGATCAGACGATTGCTCCTTCAAAAGTTGTCCATATCCATGGTGAAAACGGAATTGTAAAAGGGGTATTCGGATGGCCGGCTATTCATACAAGAACCAACCAGAACGAGCCTACGCCTAAAATTGAAAATATCTTCATCGACTGTGGTGCAACTTCTAAAAAAGAAGTGGAAGAAATGGGAATTTTTGTAGGTTGTATGATCACCTACCCGGATGAATTCTTTGAAATGAATGACAGATATTTTGTCTGCAGAGCCCTGGATAACAGAATCGGTGGTTTTATGATTGCTGAAGTTGCCAGGCTGCTAAAAGAAAATAAAAAATCTATACCGTTCGGACTTTATATTACCAATTCTGTACAGGAAGAAGTAGGTTTATACGGAGCAGACATGATTGCGGACACCATCAAACCGAATATTGCTATCGTTACTGACGTTACCCATGATACTACCACTCCAATGATTGAAAAGAAAAAAGAAGGAGATCAGAAATGTGGTGCCGGGCCGGTAGTATTCTTCGCACCAAGTGTTCACCACACCATCAGAGAATTAATTATTGACACCGCAAAGACCAAGAAAATACCATTCCAAAGAGCTGCAGCCAGCAGAGCAACCGGAACTGATACAGATGCGTTCGCCCATTCCAACGGCGGCGTACCAAGTGCTTTAATTTCCTTACCTTTGCGTTATATGCATACTACGGTAGAAATGGTATCTAAGGAGGATGTAGGTAATGTCATCAAACTTATCTATGAAACAGTTCTTAAGATCAAGCCGGAAATGAAACTGAAGTATCATTAATATAAATGAAAAACGTCTTTTATTATCTGATCCGGAAACCAACTTTTATATCGGTTTTAACAGCTGTCTTTTTTAGTTACATCATCTTTTTAACTGTATATAAAATATTTGATCCTCCCAAAATAGGGTCGGCATACAATATGATTCTTGAGATGTTGTTAATTGTGAGCGTTGTACCTTTAGGATTATTTATAATTGACAGGTTATTGGTTATTAAAATTAATCATATCAAATTAACAATCATAGAAACTATTATATTCGGGTGTTTTTCCCTGTATTATTTTTTAGTTGTTAATCCATTTTAAAGAAAGAAATCTAAGTAAAAGTATAAAAAGTAAAAATGAAAACGAAGCTTATTGCTCCATCCCTATTATCGGCAGACTTTGGGAATCTGCAAAGAGACATTGAAATGCTGAATAATTCTCAGGCCGACTGGTTCCACATTGATGTCATGGACGGAAGATTTGTTCCTAACATTTCTTTTGGTTTCCCGGTAATGAAAACCGTTCAGCAGCATGCTAAAAAATTTGTGGATGTTCACCTGATGATCGTGGAACCTGAAAAATATGTTGATGAATTCATCAATCATGGTGCTGATCTTGTTTCTGTTCATTATGAAGCATGTACCCACCTTCACAGAACCATTCACCATATTCAAAGCAAAGGAGCAAAAGCAGGTGTTGTTTTAAATCCTTCTACTCCGGTATTAATGCTTGAAGATATTATTGCAGATGTAGATCTTGTATTGCTGATGAGTGTAAATCCAGGCTTTGGAGGGCAGAAGTTCATCGAAAATACTTACAAAAAGATTGCAGAAACCAAGGATCTGATCTTAAGTAACAACTCTACAGCACTTATCGAGGTAGACGGAGGAGTAAATCTTGACAACGCTTCTAAATTATTTGAAGCCGGAGCTGATGTTCTTGTGGCAGGAAATGCTGTTTTCTCAGCGGAAAGTCCGGAAAAAACCATTGAACTTTTAAAGATATAAAAGAATCAAAATAATAAACAAAAGGCAGCCATTGGCTGCCTTTTCTCTTGTTTGGAAATTTAAGTCGTCTTGGTTATAATCTTTTTTTCAACTTATTTGAAAATGTTTAAAACTATCTTGCTAACAACACAAAGATCTGAATAAAACCAGACGTACACATCGGTAGAAATACGTAATTTAATAGTAGGTATTTTCACTTAATCCATTATAATTCTTTATTCCAGACACAGGCACAGACCACAAAAATGATCGAAATAACTGAAAAGACCGTTCTGATATTATTCAGAAAATTCCATCTGTTTTCAAAATTTTCCCGCATCTGCCTGATCGTCTCTGCTGTAGAATTAGAGATATCAAACTTATCTAAGGCATCATTCATAGGAACATTTCCGGCAACAGTGACTCCGAAAACGCCAATCAGATAGGCAAGTGTAGCAAGAAGAAGAAAAATAAAAACAGGCTGCTGTCCGCGGAGCAAAAATGTAGATAAGGGAAGAAGAACCACCGTTCCCATAAAACTCATAAAGAATACAGGGTTAAGAATTTCGCGGTTAATGCTCTGCATCGCCTTTAGGTATTCGGTGTCGGAAAGCTTTCCTAATCCAAGCACAACTGAGCACGAATAAGCATAGAAAAGTCCTCCTATCAGAGCAGTGAGGACAGCGGTAATGATCAATACTAATGTTGTCATTTTCATATATTTTGATTTTGGTTATCAGAGAATAGAATTAGTAAGGATTCCATTTTTTAATGATATTCTGAGCGGTAAGGATCATTTCAGCGTCCCAGTTTTCAGTTTTAAAATAGTGAAAATCCAGATCTTTAATGTTTTCAACATTTGCATTCTCATAAAGAAGTCGGGTAAGCCTTGATTGCTCTTCATATAAAAGCAAATCTTCCAGAGGTTTAGCGGGAAGTTTAATTTCTTCTTTACACCAACCGTTTTGTTGCTTTAATTTCAGGTCTGAAGTTTCAATGATTGTTCTGACTTTAGTAAAATCTTCCATAAAACTATTCCTTTTCTCTTCCGTTTTTAAAGTGTGCCCAAGTCTTTCAATGACAATATATTCAAGATTTGGACATTTTTTCATCACAGAGGGCAACACAGAAAGGATATCTTTAGGAATAACATCATCATGGGTATCCCTTCTCACCTGCTTTTTTCTATAAACACTATCCTGCCAGCTTCCTCCGGAAAGATGAATTTCTTTTACCTTATCCAGAGGATACAAATCAATGATCTGCTGCATCTCTAATTCGAAATTACAGGATTGGCAGTAAATATTATGAAGATCAAGAATCAGAAAACCATTGGTATCTTCCGTGAGTTTGTCAAGAAAAATGCCTTGTTCTTTAACATCTTCAATAGAAAATGAAAATGCCAGATTTTCTATCCCTACAGGAATATTTACAGCATCCTGAAGTCTGTATAATCTGTCTTTTCCTATTTGTAAAATTTTGGAATGTAGAGATACAGGTAATGGTACTCCCTGATGAAAATTCTCAGTATTCATGAAACCAAAATGTTCCGTGATATGATTGTATTTCCGCAGGCTGACTTCTTCTTTTAATTTCTTCAGCCATTCTTCCTGCCTTGCCGTCCATCTCGCATCAAATAAAGAATAATATACTCCATGCCCTATTAAACGGTTATTTTCCGCGTAAAAATTCAACAGATCCCGAAGCCAGTCCGGCTCATTGGTATGATAAAGAGTATCAAAAGACCATTCCATCACTTCAATGGAATTGTTGTGCAACAATGGCAAAATAGCAGAAACAAAATCCGGTTCCGCCATCATGGATACTCCTAATATTGGCTTTCTCATTTTCTATCCCATTCCACAAGCCGGACAGCCATGTCCACGAAGTACAAGTGTATCTTTTTTAACAACCGGTTTGGGTGTTCCCGGTTTTTTCTTTTCAACCGTATCCGTAGAAGTCGCTTTCTTTACTTTTTTAACAGGCTTTTTTGTTTTAGCTTCAGGTTTAGTCGTCTGTGCAGATACTCCTACCGCTAATAAACTCGCCATCAATAATGCTGGAATTTTCATAATTTCTTTTTTCAGATAAATTTTACAATAAACGTTCCATTTATAAAAATACAATAATAAGAAACGTTTTGACAACAATTATCAGAAACTATGCTATACTATAATGTTTTCTTTATCTATATTTAATGTTAAAATAAATCTATATATGAAAAGCAGTCTGATTAAAGCTGTTTTCCTTGGATTGATACTATCTGCACATAGTATCGATGCACAGGTTCAGACAGTTGATAACAGCAAAAAAATGGAATGGTTCAGCAATGCAAAACTGGGTATTTTTATTCATTGGGGAATTTATTCTGTCAACGGAATCTCAGAGTCCTGGTCATTCTTCAATAATTATATTAACCATGAAAATTATATGAAACAGCTGAATGGTTTTTCAGCTTCAAAATACCAGCCCGAGCAATGGGTAAACCTCATTAAGGAATCCGGGGCAAAATATGCGATCATTACCACAAAACATCATGACGGAGTTTCACTATGGAATTCAGGAGCGGAAAGAGCAACAACTATCCCTCAAAATTCTTTGGCTAAAAAAGATGTTCTAAGTCCTTTTGTTTCTGCTCTGAAAAAATCAGGATTAAAAACAGGACTTTATTTTTCGTTACCGGATTGGAGCCATCCGTATTATGATATCAATACCCGGACAAAAAAACGCTACGAACTCAAAAATGATCTAAAGCGCTGGCAGAGTTTTATCAGCTATTACCAAGGTCAGCTCAATGAGCTTTCTACCCTATATTCACCGGATCTTCTTTGGTTCGATGGAGACTGGGAACATACTTCCGAAGAATGGGAAGCCGCTCAGACCCTGGATTTACTTAAAAAATACAATTCTAATATTATCATTAATTCAAGGCTTAATCATCACGGAGACTATGATACTCCTGAGCAAGGCATTCCTGTTATGCCACCCCAAAATCCATACTGGGAGCTTTGCTACACCATGAATGATTCATGGGGATATCAGCCTTTTGATAAAAATTATAAAACCTCCAATATGATTGTCAGAACCCTGGCAGATGTGATCAGCATGGGCGGAAATCTTCTGCTTGACATTGGTCCGAGATCAGATGGTACAATTCCTGAGGAACAAATTGAGATTCTTAAAAATCTTGGTCGATGGACTTCCAAAAATCAACATGCCATTTATGAAACAACCCGCGGAATTCCGTTTGAAAACTATAAAGGAAAATCTTCACTGTCTACATCAAAGAAGTCTTTATTCCTCTATCTTGAAGAGGCCAAAAACCTGACAAAAATTTATGGAGTGCCAACAAAACCTCTTTCAGTAAAGATTATCGGAGATCCATCCGCTGTTGTTACAATGGACTATAACGCTGAAAAAACACTGACACTGAATTTCTCCAAAGTAAAATTTGACAAGGATGTCACTGTGGCAGAACTTACTTTTGACGCTCCTCCTGTATTTCTGAAAGATTTTAAAAAGGAAAAGCATCCTCTTCCCGAAATTCTGGAAAACAAAAATACTCAGGAAGCTGTTTATGATATCGCCAATGCTCTGAACGATGATCAGAATATACTGACACATGAGGGTATTACCAATGATGGTCTTGACATGAAAATAAAAAAAACGTCTAAAACAAATCCGGAAACCATAGAATGGATAAGCAAGCATGCTGAAGCTTTGTTTGAAACAGGAAAAGGCCTTCCTACTGGTCACTACCCAGGAATGAGCGCTTTATCAAAAGACAAGCAGACACTATATCTTTTTGTGGAAGGAGTTCCTACGGGATCTATTGCTCTGAAAGGGATAAAAAACGAGATTGCCAGAATAAGAGTTGTGGGTGAAGGCACTATTCTTCCTCATACGATCTATAATAAACTGTACTGGAGTGACAGACCGGGAATTATTTATATTGACGTTCCAAAGGAAAAACTTGACAAGCAAATGACCGTCATTGCTGTTTTACTGAATAAACCTCTGGAACTCTATAGAGAAAATGTGGGAGCAATTGAAAACAATCTTTAGTACCTGAAAGATCGATTTATATAAAAACAAAATCCGGAGAAATTCTCCGGATTTTTTATTTTGTAAGATGATTTTCTTAGAAAATCTCTCTTCCTGAAAAATGGAACTGAGCTTCGATTAATGCATTCTCGTCAGAATCTGAACCGTGAACAGCATTTTCTCCGATGCTTCTTGCAAACATTTTTCTGATTGTACCTTCTGCAGCTTCTGCAGGGTTAGTAGCACCGATTAATGTTCTGAAGTCTTCAACTGCATTGTCTTTTTCTAAAACTGCTGCAACGATAGGACCAGAGCTCATGAATTCTACTAATTCTCCATAAAATGGTCTCTCAGCATGTACTTCATAGAATTTTTTTGCATCAGCAACTGTAAGCTGAGTTAATTTTAAAGCTTTGATCTTAAAACCTCCTTCAGCAATCTTACCCAATATAGCACCGATATGTCCGTCAGCAACTGCATCAGGCTTAATCATAGTGAATGTAATGTTAGACATAAATGTATATTTTTTTAATGGCGCAAAATTACAAAAAATATCTTTGATTTTTATTTTAATTTTTTTTAACATAAAAATAACTTTTATTAAGAAATCGTAACACAAACTTTGGCACAGTAATTGTTTATTCTATTGCGATTCTCATGTTTAATTTGAGTTTTCATGGTTATTAGTTTTTACCCAGCTTCGGCTGGGTTTTTTATTTGCAAAAAATGAAGGTATTTTTTATTAATTATGTAATTTTTTAATTAATATTTAATCATATTTAACGATTTTCTTCTTTTAAGTGCAATTGGTGAAATAATTTTATTTTTTGAAAATCCAATCTCATGGTGGTCAGAAATATGACAAAAGTGGAGTTATCTGCCAAAATTGTAAAATTGAAAAGTAGAGTTATTTAAAAACGAATATTTTTTTCATTTAAAAATCAAAAAATAAATTACAAAAAATAAAATCCATCAAATACATTAAACTAATCTTAAAAAAATAATAGCGGTAAATATTATTCTTTAACAAAAGAAAGTACTACCCTTGACAACGGTGTCATTTCGGTAAAATAGTTTTAAACAGAAAAAGAGACCATCCAATGATAGTCTCTATATTATTTCTAACAAAATTTGTTCTGTTAAATAAATTTTATTGATTATTTCTGAGAAGCTTCTTCTGCCTCGTCCATCAATTTAATGTAAGTAGCATAGCGCGAATGCTGAATTTCTCCTGTTTCAAGAGCATCGATAACAGCACATTTAGGTTCATTGATGTGAAGGCAGTTGTGAAATTTACATTCTTCTCTCTTTTTGAAAATTTCAGGAAAGTAATGCTGTACTTCTTCTTTTTCAATATCAATCATTGCAAATTCACGAACTCCGGGAGTATCGATAACGTTTCCTCCAAAATCCCAGAAATGCATCTGGGCGAAAGTTGTGGTGTGCTTACCTTTCAGGTGGGTATCTGAAATTTCAGAAGTTTTTAAATTCAATCCCGGCTGCAAAGCATTCACTAAGGTAGATTTTCCACAGCCTGAGTGGCCAAAGAATACAGATGTTTTATCTTTAAGAATCTCCTGAAGCTGATCCAGATTCAATTTAGAATAGGAAGAAATTTCCAGGGCATCATATCCTATCTCCTGATATAGGAATTCAATATCTTTTACAATTTCAATTTCTTCTTCGTGCAATACATCAATCTTATTAAAAAGAATCAGTGGTGTAATATTATAAGCTTCACAGCATGCCAGGAACCTGTCCAGAAATCCTAATGACGTTTCAGGATGTTTCAGCGTAAAGATAAAGCATGCCAAATCAATATTGGAAGCTATAATATGGGCTTCTTTTGAAAGATTTACCGATTTTCTGATCAGATAATTGGAGCGAGGTTCAATTTTCGTGATCCAGGCTATATCATCCTGTTCCAGCTGGAACTCAACAAAATCTCCTACAGCAAGTGGATTAGTAAGTCTGGTTTTTATTAATTTGAATTTCCCCCGGATTCGGGCCTCGAAAATTTTATTTGTTTCCAATTCCAAAACCTGGTACCAACTGCCTGTAGATTTAATGATTTTTCCTTTCATAGATAATACTGGTACAAATATACGCAATTAGGGCTTAGTATTCAGGAAATAGGTTTAAAAACACATGTTTCAATTGCCCTAAATACTGATGACTAAGCCCTGATTTATTTTTTTTCTGAATATATAGTAAAAATTATACTTCTCTTCCTATTATCCTTAATTTATCTTTCAATCATAATATTATTCTGAACTTCAATAGACTCTTCGTGAATCGCTTTGAATACTTTTTCAATAAACTCCTGAGACATTCCAGTTTCTTTTGCTTTTTGAGTAGCGTATTCTGTAATGACTTTCCAACGTTCAGGCTGGAAGATTGCAATGTCATTTTCCTTTTTAAGTTTACCGATCTTTTCAGAAATTTTCATTCTTTGAGAAAGAAGTTCAATTAACTGGAAGTCAAGATCAGAGATCAAAGTTCTGTGTCTTCCCATCTCTCCTTCAAAACCAGCAAGATTAGAACTTCTCACTTTCAGATTTCCGATAAGGTCTGCAAGAACTTCCGGAGTAATCTGCTGAGAAGCATCACTCCACGCCTCATCAGGATTGCAGTGTGATTCAATGATCGCTCCCTGGTATCCTACGTTAAGTGCTTCCTGAGTAATATCAGCAAGACCAGTTCTGTTTCCGCAGATGTGAGAAGGGTCAATTAACATTGGAATATTTGGAAACTGGCTCTTGAAATCAAGGGCAATCTGCCAGTTCGGGTTGTTTCTGTATTTAGTTTTCTGGTATGTTGAAAATCCTCTGTGAATAACTCCAAGGTTTTTAATGTCCTGTCCTAAAAGTCTTTCCAAAGCTCCGATCCATAATGCAAGATCCGGATTTACAGGGTTTTTCACAAATACCGGCTTATCAGTTCCTCTTAATGCCATTGCAATTTCCTGTACCGTAAACGGGTTCACTGTAGAACGTGCTCCAATCCAAAGAACATCTACATCTGCTTCAAGGGCTGCGAAAACGTGGTGTGCGTTGGCTACTTCAGTCGCTGTTTTAAAACCGTACTCTTCTTTTACTTTTTTCAGCCAGTTCAAACCGATCACTCCTACTCCTTCAAAACCGTTTGGTTTGGTACGGGGTTTCCAGATTCCTGCACGGAAAACTGACACATTGGCATTAGATTCTTTAATTCTCCTTGCCGTTTCAAGCATTTGAGCTTCACTTTCTGCGCTACATGGTCCTGCAATCATTAGAGGCTGTGTAAGCCCATCGATCCATTCATTTTTTAAATCATTTAAATTCATTCTTCTAAATTTTATTGTTTTTTTATATAATTTTTTCGTTAACAGCAATAGCCCTTTGGATTATAAAATTTAATTTATAATTCTTTTCAAAAAATGCCGTTCAAAATTGTTTAAAGGAATCAGGAAAATAATAGGGCTCTACTTCTCCTGTATTTTTTGGAAAGAAATTCAGTTAACAGTACCAATAAAATCGGTAATACGTTCTGAAATTTCTATAATAAGAAGCAGAAAAACTAAAATAACCGCTAAAAAAGTAATTAGCGGGTGCAAAAAAAGACTGATATGTGTTAGTCAAATTTTCCATTTTATTCTGGAAATGTCTTTATTTAGCGTTTCTGGTTGTAATTTGTTTTTGTCAAAAAATTATTTTCGACAGAAATATTTGACAAATATATAAAAATTATGTCAAATCAAACTTCATTAAATCATCAAGATCTTTCAAAAGTGGATTTTTTTCTATAAATTTTTCAAACATTTTTCTTTTCGTCACCACTTCAATCTTCAGATTTTCAACGTCTCTGACGTATTCTACCTCAATAATATGATTCTGAATTTTTCTTTTAAAATGGTTAAAAAATTCTCCACTTATTTTATCAAATTCTACTTTTGCAGAATCTGAAGGGAACAAAACTTTGATTTTATGCTCATCTGCTTTTACCAGTTTGAAGGTCTTGACAGCATTAAATACAAAATTATTTTTTACCTGAAGCTGTTTAAGCATAATTTTCCATTCCATCTGCAGATCTGTATCTGTAAAATGGTTCTGAGGAAGATTATCCGATTTTATCACAACATCTTCTGTTGTTTCGACTTTATCTTCTTTATTCAAAAAGGAATTGATGCTGAAACCGGAAGAGATTCCAGGTCTTGATAATGGTCTGGTGGTTTTTGTTACCGAAACTTCCTGAACTGCCTGAGAAGCTGCAGGTAGCTGTTCTGCTTTAACTTCTTTTTTCTCCTGGGCATTTTCCGGCATCTTCACTTCCTGCTTCTCACTGAGAAACGGAGCCAGTATCAGGAACTTTTTTTTTTAGTATCACCCAAATTAGCTGTCAGTGAAGCCAGCTGCATTAAAGCAATTTCAACCGTAAGTCTTGGGTTTTTGGAATTCTTATAATTAATATCTGCATGGTTACAGATCTCAATACCATCAATAAGCTGCTGGGCGGCCCATTTCTGTCCTTGTTCTACAAATTTAGCCTTGGTTTTCTCTCCTACTTCAATGAGTTCCATGGTGGAAGCATTCTGTGCCATCATCAGATCTCTGAAATGATTTCCTAATCCGGCAATGAAAATATGGGGATCAAAACCTTTCTTTACAATCTCATTGAATGCAAAAAGCACTTCAGGAATTTTGTTTTCCTTGGCGAGATCCACAATATTCAGATATTGATCATAGTCCAGAATGTTGAGTACTTCGGCGGCTTTTGCCAGGGTAATATTTTTCTGGGAGAAGGTAGAAAGTCTGTCGAAGATAGAAAGTGCATCTCTTAATGCACCATCCGCTTTCTGAGCAATCAGGTACAGAGCGTCATCTTCATACTGGATATTTTCTTTTTGGGCAATATTTTTCAGATGACTCTGAATGTCTTCAATGGTAATTCTCTTGAAGTCATAAATCTGACAACGGGATAAAATTGTTGGAATAATTTTATGTTTCTCCGTTGTAGCCAAAATAAAAATAGCATGAGCAGGCGGCTCTTCCAGCGTTTTAAGGAAAGCATTGAAAGCGGCAGAAGACAGCATATGAACCTCATCAATGATATATACTTTGTATTTACCAACCTGAGGTGCAAAACGTACCTGATCTATAAGTTCTCTGATATCATCTACAGAGTTATTGGATGCAGCATCCAATTCATAGATATTGTAAGCAAAGCCATCTTCTGAAACCGAGCCATCTTTCTCATTGATTTTTCTTGCAAGAATTCTGGCACAGGTAGTTTTACCCACACCACGAGGACCGCAAAAAAGTAATGCCTGAGCTAATTGACTTTCTTCAATTGCATGTTCTAAAGTATCCGTAATATGGGATTGCCCTACAACCGTATCAAACTCCTGAGGACGATATTTTCTTGCAGATACTATAAAATTTTCCATTGGCCAAAAGTAAGAAATATAGTTTTAATTTGAAAATTAAAAGTTTTCAAATTATTAACAAAAACGTATTTCTGCTCAAATCGGAAAACTTTCAATTTCTACTTCTTTTTGCTGTATGCAAAGTCGATCAACTCAACAATAGCGGCTTCAACCTCTTTTCTTCCTTCTTCAGTTTTCAGATCGATACCACAAAACTTATTGGCGTTGTACCCTGTATAGAGGTTGAGATAGTAAGCTCCGGAAACAATCAAAGCCATAATTGCTCTGTGTCTTGTTGCTACTCCTTCACCAAAGTAAGGATCTGAGATGTTTCCAAATAAAACTTCTCCAACTTCTTCACGTTGTTCAACCAATTTCTTAAGGATAGGTTTACTTTCTGAAAGTTCCCAAAGGATGATCTTCTGAAGTTCTTTATTTTTCTTCAGGTTTTCGAACTGGTTCAATACAACCATTTTAGTAAGTTCGTGACCACCGTCTGAGAAATCCATATCAACATCCTGGTTGACCTGGCTCCAGTAATCCTGAGATTTGATATATTCATCGATCAGCTTATCAGTACTTCCAAAATACTCATAGATCAATTTTTTATCAAATCCGGCAACAGCAGCTATCTTGCTTACTTTTAATCCGGAATATCCTTTTACTCTTAAAATTTTACCAACTGCAGCAAGCAGTTTCTGCTTTGTTTTTTCTTTGTCCCTAATGGGGCCCTGCACTACTTTTCTAGGCATAATTATTATTTTTTCGCAATATGCAATTTTTTATTAATATCATCAAACGCATTAAGCGTTTTGTCGAGATGTTCTTTTTCGTGTCTTGCCGTAACACTCATCCTTATACGTGCGTCCTTTCTTGGTACAGCCGGATAAAGAATCGGGTTGGTATAGATTCCCATTTCTATTAGTAGTTTTCCAACATCTCCTGTTACATAAGGATCTCCAATTTTTACGGGAACGATCGCAGAGCAGGTTACTCCTGTATCTAATCCTAAATCGTCAAGTCCTTTTTTGAAATAATTGATGTTATCCCAGAGTTTTTCTCTCCAGATAGGTTCTTCGTCAATTAAATCAATGGCTTTAACAATTCCTGCGGATGATGGTGGAGCTGTAGCTGAGAAGATCTGCTGGCGTGAATGGAATCTGATGAATGCAGCTATTTTTTTATCTGCAATGACATAACCTCCCAGATTTCCAAATGTTTTGCTGAATGTACCTGTAATGATGTCTACTTTATCCAATAACCCAGCCTGTTCCAAAGTACCTCTTCCGGTTTCCCCAAGGATGCCGACACCATGCACGTCGTCCACCATTAGAAAGGCATTGTACTTTTTCACAAGGTCATAGATCTCATTAATTCGGGAGGTATCACCATCTTGGGAATATACTCCGTCCACAATAACGAGTTTCGTACGGTACAGATTTTCAGATACCTTCAAAATGTGTTCCAAAGATTCCAAATTATTGTGCGGAAATGTTTTTTTATTGGTAAAAGCACATCCTTCATGTACACTGGCATGCACTGCCATGTCTAAAATAGCAAGATCTTCTTTCTGCATTAAGCACTGTAAACTAGCGCTGTTAGCAGTATATCCGGTAGTAAACACTACGGCTTCATCTTCTGTTCTTTTAAAAAAACTTGAAATTCTTTTTTCTAAAGCATTGTGATAATCAAAGTAGCCACCGATAAGAGGTGTAGCTCCTGTTCCCGTTCCATATTTCTCTATTCCTTCGATAGCGGCCTGCTTTACTTTCGGGTGTTGTGTAAATCCTAAATAATCACTTGATACAAAACTAACAAATTCTCTGTTTTGGTCTGCAATATTTACATTTAGTATTGCATTGGTTCCTGAAGTGTTCTTCAGTCTGTAGTTCATGTGTCCGTTAGACTTTACAAAGTCTAAATATTCATAAAAAATCTCAGCCCTTTGAGCCATATCATTATCTGGTATATTCTCAAAGTCTTTAATAGTTGCTGTTGTGAAATTGATGCTCATCCTTAATCTTGTTTGTTGTGGTTTAAAAGAAACAAATATATAACTATTTAAAAGGCTTAAGCGCCTCTGTTAAGATTAAATATTATTAAAGACACAATATTTTTATCTTATTATCTGGAAACCAAAGTATTTAAATAGACATCTATCTTTTTTAACGTTTTTCGCTTTTGAATTAATTAGTTTTTTCTTACCTAAATTTAATAAAAAAATCAAACAATAAAGAAATATTAATATATAAATAATAAAAAAATGCAATTATTTTTTACAAACAGCTCATTTATAAAAGATTATTTTTCTATTATTTTAACATTTTAATTCACTAAACAGCATTAAAAATACAACAATTCGAGCGTTCAAATCCCTATCCTGAGATAAAAAACAGCGCAAATCTCTTGCAATAGCAATATTAAACAAAAAAAGTAGTCAATTTAAACTTTTTGGGAATTTCTGAAATTTCCGGGAGTAAAGCCGGTCATTTTTTTGAAAAATTTTGAAAAATTGGAAGGATCATAAGTAAAGATACGGGCAATTTCTGCCACAGATCGATCGGATCCCACGAGCATTTGCTTGATCTGAAGAATAATTTTTTCATCATAAAAGAAACAAGGGTGCTGTCCGGTTTCTTTTTTAACGGTATCGGTAAGATGCTTATGGGAAACCGCAAGCTCTCTGGCGATCTCATTCAGCTCCATAAATTCAGAAGCAGCACCGGAAATAACGTCCTGAATATGCTTGTCTAAAAAAGTAAAATACTGCCTGGTAATTTCTTCGCTTCTTTTCATCGTATATGTTTCTTGCTAATGTGTATTCAAGATATAAATTTAATCATTAAGATACAAAGTAAAAAGGTAAGCTTTTCGGATATTTCAAGCTGGATATTTAAGAAAAACTGTCTTTAAAAGCTTGTATAGAATTTTTTACTTTCAGCTTTTCCAGGATATTCTGACGGTGTCTGTTTACCGTATTGACGCTTATAGAAAGCAGGCCTGCAATTTCTTTGCTTGCATATCCCTCTCCTACACATTTTAAAACTTCTAATTCTCTGGGGCTTAAAATATTTTTATAATCGAGCTTATCTTTTACAACCACTTCCCCTTTGATTACATTGACAATCATAAAATCAGGAGCACCGGATGAAGTCAATGCAATATTATAAAGACAAAGAGCAAGCCTAAGTCTGCCGTTATCGGGCGAATAAATATAAAACATACGGTGTTTCACCCATCTGTAGTCTTCATTTTTATCCTTCATCCTTATTTTTGAAACCACACTATATGCCGTACGTTCTTCTATTTCCATGGTCTCCAGCAATTTGAAAAAACGGAGTTCATGGATGTATTTTTTCAGGCGGTCATCAGGGTGTATCTTTTTCAGCATATCTTCTTCCCAGATGGAGTCTATTTCCGCAGGGTTTTCCTCCATCTTTAGCCCAAGTTCATCTGCTGCCGCAGATTTATAAATAAAGCTTTTATTCTCCTGCATATCGCTCAGTACACATATTGCACCTTCCATCTGAGAGTATGCTAACGCTCTCTGTTTATAGATCTCTAGATCAAGTTGGCATTTTTTCAAGGCGCTATCCAGTAATTGATCACTAAGCTGTTCACGGATTTCCATAATGGTTATTTATCAGTATTGACGCAAATGAAGTTTAATAATACTTTTGCTAAAATAATAATTTACCCTTAGAACTTATCCCAAAGAGAATGAAGAAACTGATTTTCTGCTTTTGCGCCTTATCCCTGATTCAAAAGTTGTCCGCCCAGAGTCTTGAGAAAATGACCTGGTTTAATGAACCTGAAAAATGGGAAATCAAAAACAACAGCCTTTCTATGTTTGTAACACCACAGAGCGATTACTGGAGGGTTTCACATTATGGATTCACGGTAGATGACGCTCCTTTCTACTACACCACATATGGCGGCGAATTTGAGGCAAAAGTAAAAATAACCGGCAGTTATAAAGCAAGATTTGACCAGATGGGTCTTATGCTGAGAACAGATCAGGAACATTATATCAAAGCCGGAGTAGAATTTGTAGATGGCAAGTACAATCTCAGCACTGTAGTCACCCACAATAAAAGTGACTGGAGTGTCATTACATTAGAAAAAGCACCTCCTGCCATATGGATAAAAGCGGTGAGAAGACTGGATGCTGTTGAAATATTTTATTCTTTTGATGATAAAAATTATATCATGATGCGGAATGCACCTTTTCAGGATAACATTCCTGTAATGGTTGGATTAATGGCAGCCTGTCCGGACGGAGAAGGATTCAATGCTGTTTTTGAAAACTTCAGAGTAAAACACCTGCCGGATCAGCGCAGACTCAATTGGCTTGAAACCCATCAATAACGATTGAATTACACTTCAATATACAGTCAATTTTATTCACCTCCCAACATTTCCGGGAGGTTTTTTGATTTAAAAAGGGATTCTGAATATTTAATAAAAATAAAAAAAGAGACCGTACTAAAAGTAAACAGTCTCTTTTGTTGTTGAGATAAAAACCGTTTGTGTTCTTAGAATCATTATTTAGACAATAAAGCTTCTTAATTGTTGTGAGAATATTTTTGCAAAAATATGAATATCCATAAGCCCTGACAAAGTTATCATGTAGAATAAACCATCTTTTTTTTGTCGAAGTTTTACTACAAAACAAATTAAATTAAACTTTAACCATTCATATAAAAATTAATAAAATTATTCAGACATGATAATATTTCTCATTTATAAAATTCTAAAACAATTCAGAAATCCAGCACAATACAGAGGTCTATAAAAGATAATTTAAAATGAATGTGATATAAATTTATCACTTATTATTGAAATACAACAATGTGTCAAAAAAAATTGAATGGCTTATTGTCTGCAATACATGATAAAACTTATAGAAAACAAAATATGCAATACTAATTTATCGCCATAATTTCACTATTTTTACACGATCAAAAAATATAAAACACAAAAGACCAGAAAACTTCAATGATAAAAATTTATTCTCAATCGTTCCTGCCTTTTAAAAAAACTTTGACTTGTACAAATACTATTATTAACCGTCTATTGCATTAGCAGCAGATATAGATCAGTTTTGCACATATATGAGAGTTTGGGCATTAATTTTTGCTTGTATCTATCTAAACATTTTCGGGCAGCACTATACATCTACGTGGTATAACATAGATAACGGGCTTCCCCAAAGCAGTGCAAAGGCCATTGTCAAAGACAAATATGGCTTCATCTGGATTTCTACTGAAAACGGACTGGTAAGGTATGACGGGACTTCTTTTATTACCTTTAATAATTTCAGGGTAAATAATCTTCATTTTGGCGAATTTATAGGAGATCCGTGCCTTGACAGCATCACCGTTCTTAATAATTTCCAGGAAAATAAAATTATTATCAGAAACAGGTTTCCTAAACTGGCAAGCCTTACTAAGGGTGATAAAATGACCTATTGCAATGGTACCGATATCCTGCACCGTATTGCCAATAATATCATTACATCGGATTTCTATAATGACGTCCAGTATTTTATTCAGCTTAGAAATTCTGTTTATCATTTTACAGAAAAGAATGCCATCATCTATAAGGAAGGAAAAAAGGAAATAAAAATTGCTTTCCCTTTTACCAATAAAGACCTGAATTACATCTTTGTACTGAATAATCACCTTTTCGTCAATGATCTGAAAAAAAGAAAGACCTACTCCATCTACAAGGGGCAGCTTTCTGTTTCTGATCAACCTACACTTTTTAACCACCCTGATACGAAAATATACTGGCAGCAGATTACCAATCAGACTTTTATTATCAACCACGACAATATTTATCTTTTAGAAGGTAACGAAAAGGATCTCCGTTTGAAATTTCTTGTCAATTTTGAAGAAATCGGAAATCATTCCTACTGCTCGATGTTCTATGATAAAGCGTTCAACAAATTGTACCTGGGAACGCTGAATAATGGTCTGAATGTTCTTCAGCTTTCCAATTTCTATGTATCGAGAAAAGAAGCTGATTTTTCCAGCAATGTATATTTCGCATCTCTTCCTTTCAGCCAAAGTACAATTATTGCTGAGGACGGAACAGAATTCGGAAGAAACGGAATTGTAAACAGCCATCTTTTCGGAAACAATGACAATTATCTGATGATGTATGACGATTCCGGAAATATTCTGATCAAAAAGAGAAACCATATCGTCAGGTTTTATAAAAATTCGGGATATAAAAAAAAGGATTCCACTTTTGTTAAAAAAGGACTTGAAACATTTATGAAAAACGGAAGCCTTTACGGCACTACCTTCACAGATCTTTCAGGCACTCAACTCCATCTGTACAAAAAGGATATATTCAGCCAGCCGGATTACACCTATACTTTTAAAAGTTTTGTCAATATTTTTCATCAATATAATGAGAATGAAATTCTGACCGGAAACAGCGACGGCCTTTATTCCATAGCACTACGAAGCAATGCCATAACTCCTTTGATCAAAAATATTCATGTCAAAAGTATTATCAGGACAAAAGATAATCTGATATGGATTACAACAGAGAAAAACGGCTTCTATTTATTCAGAAATCATAAGCTGATCAAGATGCCAAACGATATGAACAATTATCTCCAGTCGGCTCATTATATTCTTGAAGACCAGAAGGGATATTATTGGATTTCGTCGAATAACGGGATGTTTAAGGTCGCTAAAAAACAATTACTGCAGTATGCGGAAGGCAAAAAAACTTCTGTTTTTTATTATCGTTTCACCAAAAAAGACGGTTTCCTGACCAATGAATTTAATGGAAGCTCGGAGCCTAACGCCTACGCTCTTCCGAACGGAGATTTTGTATTTCCTTCAATGGACGGCTTTGTATTTTTCAATCCGGAAAGTATTCAGACTTATTATCCGGGAAGAAATAACATTTATATTGAACGGGTAAAAATCGGAAATTCTGAGCCTCAGTATTTTCATCAGATCCTTGATTTGAAAAATGATTACAAAACAGCGGATGTCTTTATTGATATTCCTTATTTTTCCAATCCTGAAAACCTTTACATTGAAGCAAAAATATCAGGAAAAGAAAATACCGAATGGGAAAAGATTGCCACAGGAAAAGAATTAAAATACACCATCAGCAACCTTTCTCCCGGAGATTACACCCTGAGGGTAAGAGTATTGATTTCTGCTGACGGGAAATATGAAGAAAAGGTAATACATTTTAAAATTCAGCCTCTTTTTTATCAGACCTTGCTTTTCAGAGTGTCTGCGTCCATTATTATCCTTATTATCATCATCATTATCGTTCAGTTAACCACGAATTTTCTCAGGATAAAAAATAAAGCTTTAAAACAGATTGTTCATAATAAAAACTCTGAACTGAAGGAAACCTCTCTTCACCTGGAGCTCGTAAAAAACAACCTGCAGAAAGAAACAGAATATCAGAAGAAACTGGTGGAAACTATCAGTCATGACATTACCACTCCCATCAGATTTATTGCTATGCTTTCTCAGAAATTACATGAATCTGATGATGTAGAACTTCAGAAAAAATACTTTGACAGTATTTATAAATCTTCCGAACAGCTGTATCAGTTTACCCTGAATTTGAAAGAATACACTGAGCTCTATAAGGCTGAAAATATTTTCGAAGAAAAGGAATATCCCATCAACAGAATCCTGGAGACCAAGAATAAACTGTTCTGTGAAATTGCCAAAGAAAAAGGAACTACGATCACCAATCTTACTGAGGGCGTCATCTATTCCAGGGTAAATGAAAGTATTTTAACAGCCATTATTCATAACCTCCTTGATAATGCTGTTAAGAATACCTCTCAGGGAAACATTACCCTTAGGATTACCGAAAATCTACAAAAATCCACAATAATAATTAGTGACACAGGAACAGGAATGTCTGAGGAACAGATTGCTATCTATATGAATCTGTTCAGAAATCCAAAACTGGAAACCCCCAGTTTTAAAGGAAAAGGATTGGGTCTGCATATGGTTATCCATCTGGTAAAAAAGATCAATGCTGAAATGAATTTCAGGCAAAACCATCCTAAGGGAACTGTTGTGGAAGTAACGCTCAAAAAAAACTAATCTTTATGAATGAAAAAATTTTAATTGCTGATGATCATTATGTAGTAAGAGCAGGAACCTGTCTGGTTCTTGAAACTGCTTATCCGGGTCTGAATATAGATTTTGCTGAAAATTATGACCAGGTGAAAAAGAAACTTGAAGATCAGCGGTATGACCTAATTATTTTAGACATTGATATGCCAGGAACCCAATATAAAAAAATGGTTCCGGAGCTTAAAGATATACAGAATGACCTTAAAATTCTCATATTCTCAGGATATGATAAAGATGTAGCCATCCAATATATCAGGGAAGGAGCTGAAGGCTATCTGAATAAACAAAGCAGTGAAGAGGAAATTAAAAATGCGGTGAAAACGGTCATTGAAAAGGGATATTTCTACCCTGCAGAGCTGATTGGTCTTATTATTCAAAACAAAAGAAATAATCCCGTAGAGAAGTTATCATCCAGGGAATACGAAATCTTCAAACTTCTGGCGGACGGTAATGGCAATCTGGAAATCGCCAACAGGCTCAATATTCAAATGTCTACAGTAAGCACTTATAAAAAAAGAATTTTTCAAAAGCTTAATGTTGGAAATATTGCTGAACTGATCAAAGTCTATGAAATGATGCATTAAAACGGGGCCGGAAATCCATAGTATTCCAACCCCAGAAAAAACACAAATCTCATGAGATTTTAACAGCTAACCCATTGATTTTTTATGCGTTATTTTTTATCATTGTATTTTTAGAATCATCTGTCGGTGTACTAGTACAGTCTCTGTACAGAGAGAAATAACTCCCTTGTATTATCAGAAGTATTGGAATCTGTGGTTGTAGCATCGCTGCTTCCTGTTGTAGATTTATTATCTACACGGAATGCATAATACACTCTGTACCATCTTGGCTCCGGTTCCTGTACTGTAATATCAAATGTTACCGTCTCATTATGGGTCTGGGTAAGATAAACACCATCATCAAATTGTCTGTAAGCTCCCGGTGATAATTTAATATTTCCATTATCAGAATCACCGGTATGGGTAGACATTTCCGAAACCCAGATTTTCACATCTGAAGTTCCTACATTGTAAAGTCTCGGATTAAAAGTGGTAGCCGCTCCCGTACCTGCTGAACTGCTGTTAAACTGGGCATCAAGTCTTAGAAAACCTCCCAAAACCGGAAGATCAGTAAGATAGGTACTGGCCAATGTATTGGCTCCCGAAGTACCTGCAGGAATGCTTCCGTGATAATAGATTAAATCTCCAATGGGAATATCATTATCTTGTCCCCCAAAAGCAAATTTCCAGGTAGTTCCGTTGAACATATAATAGCCGGCTTTATCTACTTTTGCTGTTTTTACAGAAGGAACAGTTACAGCCTGTGTTACATACACCAAAGCTCCAGTCTGAGCTGCCAGATAAACATTATCTTTAGCTCTTAACTGATCTCCTGTCATTCGGGGAGCCATCACTCCGTCAGCAGCAGTAGCCACATCGGGCTTTCCTTCTACATGCAAAGTTACTTTAGGGGAATCTGTATTGATCCCAACCTGGGAAAATGCCGCTATTGAAAAACACATCATAATGCTGGCAAGAGGTAATTTTATTTTTTTCATTTTAGTATATTTGTTTAAAAATTATTTGATTTATTTAAAAATTGAATAAATCGTTTAGGGTTAATTGAAAGATCATCAATCAGCCTTTGTTGAGCTAGCTGGTGCAAAGTTATCCGGACTGACAAATCAAATCCATGAATAATCAATGAAAAACAGGAAACAGCTCATAAAACACAAATTTCTAATAACCAGAAAGTTAAACCAGTCATTTTCTGAAATCTGACTGTTAAGAGAAAATATTGGAATGATTTAAAATTACCTTCTGCCACAAATGACCACCGAAAAAGACATAAAAATTGAACAGTACAAAAGACAGCTGGTGTATTATTATAATATTCTGATGTCTGTTATTCTTGCTCTATTTGGTTTAATATTTACTTTTATTATTCCCGATAAAATAATGGCCTGGTATCTTTTCGGAGGACTTTTTTTAATGGTCTATACATATCTGATTGTACGCAAATCCTACTCGGTGAATGTCATGGTGCATTCCTACATTATTATTGCGACACTTTATAATTTTTACATTATGCTGGCTTTCTGGAACAATTCTATAGCGAGTTTTGTCTGGCTTATTCCGATTCCGCTGGCAGCCTATGTTTTCTTTCAAAGAAAGTATGTTTTTATTTACAGCATGTATGTTTTGCTGAATATTATAGCGGGATACCTTATTTCTAAATCTTTCAGCTTTAAATTCCCGATACACCAACCAGAAGATGTAAGAATTACCGATACCATCCTTATGATTTCCAATGTAGCAGTCATTGCACTCCTGCTCTATTTTAAGGATAAAATAAAACGGGTTGAAATTTACCATGAAATTGAGGAGAAAGCCCAGAGTACAGCAATACAGCCGGTTCCTACAGCAGACAAAGCTCCTTTTGCGGATGAACTGTTTGAAAAAATTGAATCAGTGATGAGAGAGAAACAGCTGTATAAAGATGTTAATTTTAATATTTCAAAGCTTTCTACAGAAATGGATATTAACAGCAGTTATATCTCAAAATCAATTCGTACAAAAGGATATCCCAACTTCAATAATTACCTGAATATGCACAGAATTGAGTGTGTAAAAAGATTACTTCATGAAAATGACATTGAAAAAGTAACCCTTATGTATATTTACACAGAAGCAGGATTTTCTAATCAGTCTACCTTCAACAGAGTTTTCAAACAGATGGAAAATATTACTCCTTCAGAGTACATCAACAGTCTGCAGCTTCATTGATTTGTTTCGCCAATCAATATCATTGAGATAATGATTTTTAAATTCGGAAAATAATCAGGAAATTTACATCACTTAATTTTTCCATCAAACCACTGCATTTTAATGCAAAAAAATCATGAATTCATCTGAAAAAGCACTTCAGGGAAGCTCACGTTTCCGATATATAAAACTTTGTATTTTCTTTTCAGGACTTTCGGTTTTTGCACAGCTTTATCTTTTCCAGCCGATGCTGCCTATGGTTGCAGAGCAGTTCGGAGTGTCTGTAGGTGATACTTCCCTGCTGGTTTCATCATCCACAATAGGTATGGCATTGGGATTACTGTTTTTTGCTTTTAAAGCAGACAGCTATTCCAGAAAAAGTCTTATGGTTTTTTCGCTGATTTCATCTGCCATTCTGACTATTATTTCTACCTGGATTCCAAGTTTAAGTCTGCTCATTGCTATCGGAATATTGAAAGGATTTGTTGTTTCAGGCGTCTCAGCAGTTGCCCTTGCCTACCTTACAGAAGAAGTGGATGCTCTGGCAGTACCTGCAGCCATCAGTATGTATCTTAGCGGAAATACAATAGGTGGAATGAGCGGAAGGATAATGGCGACTCTTTTTGCAGGGGAATTCGGATGGCGTAATGCCGTTCTTCTGATCGGTATAGAAAGTTTTATTCTTGGTGCCGTATTCTGGAAACTGTTTCCGGAATCAAAAT
This sequence comes from Chryseobacterium sp. AG363, assembly GCF_003610675.1. Taxonomy (NCBI): domain Bacteria; kingdom Pseudomonadati; phylum Bacteroidota; class Flavobacteriia; order Flavobacteriales; family Weeksellaceae; genus Chryseobacterium; species Chryseobacterium sp. AG363. The sequence continues at coordinate 551,865 of NZ_RAQF01000002.1, read as the reverse complement.
TTTTCAATTCTCAGAAAACAGATTATCATCTTAAGGTAAAACAGATGAAATTTTTCCTTACGAATCCTTACATGCTCCGTTTATATTGTACTGCAGCATTATTAATGGGTGTTTTCGTGAGTGTTTATAATTACCTGACATTCAGACTAGAGGCTAAACCATTTTCATTAAGCCACTTTATCATTGCTTTTATCTTTCTGATGTATATTTTTGGCGTCTTTGGAACGATGATCGTAGGCCGTCTTTCAAGGAGGTTTCCCATGAATAATATCCTTAAAGCATCCATTCTGACTATGATTATCGGAGCTGCTTTATTGCTGTCTGAAAACATTTATATCCTTATTTTCGGACTCGGGCTTTTCACCCTATCATTCTTCGCTGCTCATACTATGGCCAGCCAGATGACCGCACTGTATGCCAAACGAGGAAAATCTTCTGCTACTTCTATTTACTGGCTTTTTTATTATTTTGGTTCAAGTATTCTGGGAAGTGGTACCGGCTACCTGCTTCATGCTTATTCCTGGAATGTTTTTATAGGAGTTCTTATGATAAGTGTTATAACCGCTCTTCTTCTTACCACTATTAATACCAATCCAAAAGCGGGAATAAAAAACTAATACCACATAGATACCACATCCAATATTTCATGATTATGGGAAAATTCACGTATAATGTACTATTTTAACGTATTATTAATTTTTTATATCAAAAATTTAACCTAATATCCTTCAAAACAAGATTTAACAATGCAATGTCGGGCATACTATTTGCTATTTTACTAAAGACCATATCACCATTTAAAATCAAAATATTATGAACGTAGCAGATCTAAAAATCAAGAACTTGGTTGAGTATAAAAATCAGATTTATACCATTGCTGAGATCTTTCAAAATGTCGAACAGGCTTATTTTGTTAAAATTGAAAATGATATTCAAAGTATTTCGGTCCCGGCAGCATCCATTAAACCGATTAAAATAACGGAAGAATGGCTTGAAAAGCTCGGCTTTTCACGAACAGACAGTTCAGATCAGAGTATACGGTATGAAAGACCGGAAGCTTTTATAAAATATGATATAGACCTGAGTTCCAGAAAAATACTGGAAGGGCTGAAAATATACGGGAACGCCATAAAGTGTAAATATATCCATGAGTTTCAGAATATTTTCTCAAGCTTATTCGGAAAGGAAACTGTTTTACATTATGGTTATTTGAAAACAGAATCGTAGTTAAATAGTTCTTAGTTGAGGAAGACCACAATTTACATGATAAATTGTGGTCTTCTTATGTATAATCGTTTCATCTTACTTCCGTAATTTAATATTTGCGTAAATTTGTGCCTATACGTACAAAATCTAATGATAGATACAGATACAATAGTTTCACAACTCATAGAACACTTTAGAGAAATTGTCTCTTTAAAAGATAATGATATTGACTGTATTAGTTCCAAATTAGAAATTATACAACTTAAAAAGAAAGATTATCTGCTTCGCGAAGGACAGGTTTCCAGACATATGCGTTTCATTGCACAAGGAAGTCTCTATGCGTACCACATTGATGAAAAAGGAAAAGAAAATACCACTCAGCTGGGCATTGAAAACTGGTGGGTGAATGATCTTTACAGCTATCTGAGTGAGCTACCTTCAAGAATGTTTATTCAGGCTAATGAAGATACCACCATCATCCAGATCAGTAAAAATAATCTGGAATTATTGTACAAAGAAGTTCCGGCTGTCTCAGAATTCTGGCGCCTGAAAATGCAATCTGCCTATGTTACTTTACAGGAAAGAACCTTTGAACATTCCCGCGTTGATGCTTATACCAAATACCGCACATTTGTCACTACTTACCGTAATATCGAACAGCGTTTTCCTCAATACATGATCGCTTCCTACCTCGGAATCACCGTTGAATACCTCAGCTATCTGAGAAAAAAACACCTGTCAGACGTTTCTTAAGATTTCTTAAGTTTATTCCGTTCCGGCCTGAATAATTTTGCTCACAGAAATTTAATGAGTGAAATATGAAGGCAAAAATTATCGCTATAACAGCTCTTGCATCAGCTTCCCTGAGCCTGAATGCACAGCAGCTTTCCTATACCCCGGATCTTGTTTTAGGACATCGCTCCTATACTTATATGCACAATATCAATTATCAGCTGAATGAACGGTTGAAACTGAACAATCTTACCCTATTTGATACAGAATATACCAAAGATAAAGAAAACATATTCTTCATCAGAAATACCCTCTCGTATAATCTTACCAAAAGACTAAGTGCCAATGCGGCATTGGGAATGAAAAATCCCGGCGCATTTTTCAGTATTTACCTGCAATATAAAATCATCCAGTCCTCCTATTCACTTTCCTACTCTATAGGAACTACGTATCAGAAAGGATTTTCTCTTGAACAGTCTGTATCATTTGAATACACCCCATATCTTACAGAAAATTTCAAAGGATACTTCAGTGTACTCGCTATTGGGAATCTTGATGACAGCGGATACCCCAGAGGGTTACAGTTTGTCAGATTAGGAGTAAAACAGAATAAAATGATGTACGGGCTGGCTTCCAATTTCGACCAGTTTAATAACGGAAAAAAGACCCTGGAAAATATCGGGGCATTTGTAAAATATAACTTTTAAATAATGATAAGAAATGAAAAAGAACATTGATTTAGGATTACTGATCACCAGAATAGCAATCGGATTTCCCATGTCTGTTTATGGAATCAGTAAGTTGATTCACGGAATTGGGTTTATTGAGGACATGATGATCATGTACGGCTTACCATCATTCTTTGCCTATGGTGTATTTGTGGGAGAAATTATAGCTCCTGTACTGTTGATCTTAGGATTCCGGGCCCGTCTGGCAGGATTAATCTTTGCTGCCAATTGCTTCACGGCTACCCTACTGGCGCAAACAGCCAATATTTTCAAGCTTAATGACTTTGGAGGCTGGGCGTTGGAACTGCTTGTCATCTATATGCTTGTAAGCTTAAGCTTTTTCTTTACCGGCGCAGGAAAATATGCAGTTTCAACCCAAAATAAATGGGATTAATCCCAATGAAATACATAAAGTGAACTCAATAAAAAGCCTCCCGATCAACAACCGGAAGGCTTTTATAATGATTGATCATTTACTGTGTTGAGAAAAAATTTTCTTTTCCGATAAGATAAATATTGATCAGCTCCTGCCTGTTGATATCAACAATATCTCCATTCTTGAACTTATATTTCTTTTGAAGAGGCTTCTCATTAAAGTAAACCTTACCTGAAGCAAGCAAGAGGTTCAGTTTAGATGATGAAAGCCCTAAACAGATTCGCATGACTGTTGAGACTCTCATATTAAAATCAAAAGAAGACTGTATTTGAAAAGAAATGAACTCATCTTCCCTATTCATAAGATCTTCTACGGGAAGATTGGGGTACAGAATTTCATATTCCACACTGTCCCAGTCGGCTTCCAGATTATTTTTTCTTCTCATTTCCTGTGAGAAAGCGTATTGCCAGGCAGTTTCCACATTGTTTTCTGAGAATTTACGGAATATTTCTTTACTGATTGATTCTGTTCTGATTCTTGAAAATACGGTCATATTATAGGTATTGCTGCATTTTACACACCGGTAAATCAGCCATATATCAATATTCTTTTTCTGGGCATTCAGTCTGAATTTATCACTGCATTGAAATCTGTCGCTGTTACATTGATTGCATTTCTTTTTGAGTAAGGGAGTATTTTTCGCTTTTACCTCCCAGATATATTGGGTATTCATTACTTATAATCGTGCTTAATATTCTTTTTGGATTTTTTCCATATTATTCACGCATTACAGAAAGGTATACCTCTGTAGTATAATTCAAAGATGAGGTAAGCTATAGTTTCTCTATGTAGTAAAGTTTTGATCAATAGCATTGGTCAAAGCCGGAATAGCAGAGATAAAGTCACCTTTAACAGTGAATACGATAAATAATATGATGAAATAAAAACCTGTTCGGGCAGAATTACCCAAACGAAAGAACGATCAGCCTGTGGTTACTGAGACTGATACTAAGCGAAAATAAGTTTAAGAGTTGTTCTCAAAACGTTTTATTTACTTGGTTATGATAAAAGTAGTCAATTTTATCGAAGAACAGAGCATTTTTCACAGGTAAATTCAAAAAACCAAATGGACAATCTCTAAAATGGACCATACAACAAAGAAAAATTGAACTTTACAACAAACCCGTCTTTTCCGTTTCTGCCGAACTTTGTGGTATTAAAATCATCAAAAATGAATCAGATTAATAAAATTTACATCAATGGCGAATTTGTTACGCCACGAGGAACAGAAACTTTTGATCTTATCAATCCCGTTACCAACCAAAAAACCGGAGAAGTGGTTCTTGGAAATGAAGAAGATACCAGAATGGCCATTGCAGCAGCAAAGAAAGCTTTTTCAACTTTTTCAAAAACAACAAAGGAAGAAAGGATTCATTTTCTCAGAAAACTGCATGAAGCTGTAAGCAAAAGAGAAGATGAGTTGGTTGCTGTTATGGTGAATGAATATGGAGGAACTTTACAGTTCAGCAGAATGAGTGTCCAAAATGCAATCTCTGCCTTTACAGCTACGATCAATACTTTAGAATCTTATGATTTCGAAAGAACGGTAGGACATTCCAAAGTACGTTTTGAATCTTTAGGTGTAGTTGGAATCATTACCCCATGGAATGCCAGCAACAGCTTTATCTGTAATAAACTGGCCACTGCCATCGCTGCAGGATGTACAGCTGTGATCAAACCCAGTGAAATGAGTGCGGCACAAACCCAGCTGCTTACCGAATGTTTTCATGAAGCAGGTTTACCGGAAGGAGTTTTCAACATCGTTAACGGATTAGGAAATGTAGTGGGAAATGAAATTACCCAGCATCCTGATATCGCTAAAATATCTTTCACAGGATCTACATTAACGGGAAAAGCGATTGCTAAAGGAGCTGTAGATACGATGAAAAGAGTAACCTTAGAACTTGGAGGGAAGTCTCCTAATATTATCCTGGAAGATGCCGATTTTGAAAAAGCAATTCCTACGGCCGTTTTCGGGGCTTATATGAACAATGGCCAGGCTTGCATCGCCCCTACCCGATTGCTGGTTCCTCAAAACAGGCTGGAGGAGGTAAATGAACTTGCTAAAAAAGCCGCAGGACAAGTAAAAGTAGGAAATCCTGACGAAGAAGACACTCTTGTAGGCCCAATGGTGAGTGTAAAACAATTTGAAAGAGTACAAAGTTATATCCGTCTGGGACAGGAAGAAGGAGCCGTTCTGCTTGCAGGTGGTGAAGGAAAACCGAAAGGTCTTGAAAGCGGTAATTTTGTAAAAGCGACCATCTTTACCAATGTCCGTAATGATATGCGTATTGCGCAAGAGGAAATTTTCGGACCTGTACTGTCTATTATTCCTTATGCCAATGAAGAGGAAGCCATTGCTATTGCCAATGATACTACATATGGTCTTGCAGCTTATATCAGTTCTGCCAACCAAGAACATGCAGAACGTGTAGCCGTACAGATTGATGCCGGAAGAATCTGCATTAATGGGTTTGCCCACGATCCTTATGCACCTTTCGGAGGTTTCAAACAAAGCGGTATCGGACGTGAGTTTGGTGTATTCGGACTGGAAGCTTACCTGGAACCCAAAACGATTCTGGCTTAATATGATCTTCTTCACAGCAAAATATCTCGGGATTACTTTGCTGTGGAGATTCTATGATCCTGAAAAGTTTTGTAAGTTTGAATAAGAATTGATCAAGAAATAACTTTTTGAGCTATGAGCGAAAATAATATTCCTTTTCCCATCAATTACTCCTGTCATTTTTCAGAATTCAGGGAAGGAGAACAGTTTGCACGGATTCACAGCCTCGGCCTGGTGCTCTCCGGGGAAATGGAACTTAATGATGGCATCACAAAAACGACATTTAAAGAAGGAGAACTCTATTCTGCAAGGAAAAACAGTTTATTGAAATTCGCAAAATATCCACCCAAAAACGGGGAAATCAGAACCATATCCATCTATTTTGACGATGCCATGCTTCATGACTTCAGCCGTGAGTATGGATATCAGGCAGAAAAAAAGGACAATGTCCAGGCCTATATAAAACCGGAGCAAAAGGCATTACATTCTTTTATGTACTCATTATTACCGTATGAAGATCTTCCTGCTTCTGAAGAAATACTGAAGCTTAAACAAAAAGAAGCTCTCCTCTTACTGTTGAATTACGATCCCGGCCTTAAGGATATTTTGTTTGATTTTTCCGAACCCTATAAAATAGATATTGAATCTTTTATGAATAAAAACTTTCATTTCAATGTCAATGTAGAGCGTTTTGCTTATTTAACAGGGAGAAGTCTGTCTGCATTTAAAAGGGATTTTCAAAAGATATTCGGAATTCCGCCAAGACAGTGGCTGCAGCTTCGGAGATTAAAGGAAGCCCATTTTCTGCTTACCCAAAAAGGAAGATCAGTTTCTGATATTTATCTGGATCTTGGGTTTGAAAATCTATCGCATTTCTCGTTTGCGTTTAAAAAACAGTTTGGCTATCCGCCAAGTGCTTTACAGGCAAAATAGTTCAGAAACACATGTTTATTATAAAACACAATAGTAAAACTTTACTTCAACAACATTTCACCGGATTACCATAATAAATCGTGCCATGAATATCATGGCACGATCTGAATAATTGAATCTAATTATTTCTAAAGTTTTTTAAAGTGCATATTCTATTGAAGCTTCTTTAGCAGCGGCAACCATTGCAATTAAAGCTTTTTCAGTTTCTTCCCAATGTCTTGTCTTCAGTCCACAATCAGGGTTTACCCAAAGTTGGTTGGCAGGAATGACATTCTGAGCCTTTCTCAGCAATTCAATCATTTCTTCTTTTGAAGGAACTCTTGGTGAGTGAATATCGTATACTCCAGGACCAATTTCATTCGGATATTTGAAATCGGCGAAAGCATTCAGCAGCTCCATCTGAGAACGTGAACATTCTATGGTAATGACATCTGCATCCATATCGGCAATGTTTTCAATAATATCATTGAACTCAGAATAACACATGTGAGTGTGAATTTGGGTAGCATCTTCCACTCCGCTTGCTGAAATTCTGAAAGCTTCCACTGCCCATTTCAGATAATTCTGCCAGTCTGTTTTTCTTAATGGTAGTCCTTCTCTGATGGCAGGTTCATCAATCTGAATAATTCTGATTCCTGCTTTTTCCAGGTCCACTACCTCATCACGAATTGCCAAAGCAATCTGCTTACAAGTTTCTGAACGAGGCTGATCATCACGTACAAAAGACCACTGTAAAATCGTAACCGGACCTGTCAACATACCTTTTACCCATTTTTCAGTCTGAGATTGGGCATATTGAGACCAATACACCGTCATCGGAGTCGGGCGGGAAACATCACCGAAAATCACAGGAGGTTTCACACAACGGCTTCCGTAGCTTTGTACCCAACCGTTTTTAGTGAATACAAATCCTTCCAACTGTTCCCCGAAATATTCCACCATGTCGTTTCGTTCAAATTCTCCATGAACCAATACATCAATTCCGATGTCTTCCTGCCAGCGGATTGTTCTCTGCGTTTCCTGTTTCAATAAGGTATCATATTGTTCTGCAGTAAGCTCTCCTTTTTTAAATTTTGCTCTCCAGCTTCTTACTTCTGTGGTTTGAGGGAATGATCCGATTGTAGTGGTTGGAAATAATGGTAGCTGCAATACTTCCTGCTGTTCTTCTTTACGGATTTTGAAAGTATTTATTCTCTGAGCATCTTTTTCAGTAACTGAATTCACTCTCTGTTTTACCTGATCATTATGGATAAGAGAAGAAGTTCTTCTGCTTTCAATGGCTCTTTTATTTTCTTCAAATGCTTCAAGAACCTGTTCATTTTCCGTTCCGGATGCCAGTTGTTTAAGCGTTACGACTTCCTTTACTTTTTGTTTAGCAAAAGCCAGCCAGTTTTTAATTTCAGGATTAAGATTAGTTTCAAAATCAAGGTCACAAGGTGAATGAAGCAATGAACATGATGGTGCAATCAGAATTCTTTCAGATCCTAATTTCTCAACAGCTTTTCTGATGAAAGACAATGATTTTTCGTAATCATTTTTCCAGATATTTCTACCGTCGGTTACTCCTAATGAAAGGCTTAAGCTTTCCGGAATAACATTCAGAATATCATCTAACTGTTCAGGATTTCTCACCAGATCAATATGCAATGTATTCACCGGAAGGGAAACAGCAATTGATGCATTATCTTTTAATCCGTCAAAATAAGTGGCAACGATAAATTTCAGTTTCGGAAAACGTTTTCTGATTTCGGCATACACAGAAAGATACGTTTCTTTGGCTTTTTCTGTTAAATCCAACGCCAGAAAAGGTTCATCAAACTGAATCCATTCCGCACCCTGGTCTTGAAGTTTGGTTAAAATCTCTGTATAGACTGGAAGAAGATTTCCAGCCAGATCCAATTTATCGAAGCCTTCTTCTTTTTCTTTTCCTAATAACAGATAAGAAACCAGTCCGATAATCACCGGTTTTGCATTGATTCCCGCTTGTTTTGCTCCGGCAAATTCATTGAAAATCTTATCTGAGCTCAGTTTAAACTGTTGATTTTTATAAAATTCCGGAACGATATAGTGATAGTTGGTATCGAACCACTTGGTCATTTCCATGGCAGTGATATCCAATCCGTCTTTCTGATATCCTCTTGCCATTGCAAAATAAAGATCCAATTCAGTATTATTCTTTTTAAGCACCACTTCATGGTAACGTGTTGGAATGGCTCCTACTACAAGGCTCATATCCAACACCTGATCATAGTATGAAAAATCATTACACGGGATAAGGTCTATCCCTGCTTCTTTCTGGATATTCCAGTTTTGGTTACAGATAGTTCTTCCGGTATTCAGAAGTTCTTCCAAAAGGATTTTACCTGACCAATACTGTTCGCAGGCTTTTTTGAGTTCTCTTTTGCTACCAATACGCGGATAGCCAAGGATGTGAGTTTGCATTTTTTAAAACTTTTTAATTAAACTTATTGGGAAAGTTCTTTAAAAGGCTTCGTAATGTTTTATCGGAAGAAGTTTCAGGAAAGTCATGACATAGCAGACAGCGTAATTTCCTTTACAAAAGAAAATACCCGAATCCGATATATCATCTGTATGACCCCAAAGCTTCAGACCGCGAAAGCATTGTCAATTCAGTAAAGGCAGGTCTCCTGACTTGTAACAGTTTCCGTCATCCTTCCCGCTTTTGGCAGTGGATCTGCAAGGACAGAAACCTTTGGTGTGTTACTTACAGTTGCGCGACAGCTCGTGATTTGCACACGATTCCCTATTAATCTACGTTAAGTAAAACCTTTTCTGTTTGATGAAGTATCTGTAAAGAACTGTACTTTTACCTTTAACTATGGTCATCAGTAAAAGTTTTTAATTTTGTGTAAAATTAGCAATACAGAATAAAAATACAATTATTATCAAATAATTAAGCAAATTAAACTTTTAAAAACAAAAATAAAAGCATAAAATTCTGTACATTTGAATGTTTTAATCATTTAAAAGAATAATATTCTGTGGAACAATTCGATGATAAGGACTTACAGCTGCTAAGGCTGCTCCAGAAAAATGCTAAACTCACCGTTAAGGAACTTGCGAAAGAGGTAAATCTTTCTACCTCACCTGTTTTTGAAAGGGTAAAAAGGCTTGAACAGGAAGGTTTTGTTAAAAGATATGCGGCCGTTCTTGATGCCGAAAAACTGAATCGCGGATTTACGGTTTTCTGCCAGATCAAGCTCAAAATTCACGACAGATCGGTAGGTTATGATTTTGTAAAGGAGATTTTAGAAATCGAAGAAGTTGCCGAATGTTACAATATTTCCGGGGATTTTGATTTCCTTCTGAAAGTTCAGGTACGGGATATGAAGCATTATCAGGATTTTGTATTCAATAAGCTTGGATCTGTGGATTCCATAGGGAGTACCCACAGTACGTTTGTGATGGCTGAGGTAAAGAATAACCATGGGCTGACTATTTAATGGAATAAAACCGGAAAACCTATTTATTCTTCAATCCATTTTCTGAACGAGGAAGTATTGCTTTGGCTTGTGACAAGATGATCTTTCTGCCCTTTTATCTGAACGGAAAGTGTATTTTTATTGTATCGCTCTATTCTTTCAATATGATGTTTCTGAACAAGCTCACTACGGTTGATCCTGAAAAAATCAGAAGGATTTAACTGCATTTCAATTTCTTTTAAAGTAGATTCATTCAACAGATGTTTTTTTCCTGCTGTATCAAAAGCAAAAACAACTCCTTCTTCTGCTCCAAAGAAAGAGATCTCTTCCGTATTGATAAAATAAAGCCCCTGATGTGAACTGACAGTGAATCTTTTCTTATAATTTTTCTGTGTATTGTTGTTGTTCAGCATTTGCTGAAGTTTTGCCAAAACATCTTGTGGTTCTGAATGAGTTTTTCCTAATAAAAGAAATTTATCCCATGCTTTTTGGAAACGGCTCTGTGAAAAAGGTTTTAATAAATATTCAATTCCGTTGCTTTCAAAGGCATTCATCCAGAACTGATCATACGCTGTGGTGAAAATAACCGGACATGAAATATTCACCTGATCATAGATTTCAAAAGCATTCCCATCCAATAGTTCAATATCGGAAAAGATCAGATCAACAGATGAATTTTTTAAGAAAACAATAGCCTTTTCTACGGTATCAATTTCCGCAACAATTTCAATAGGAGTTTCCAGTCCGCTGATGAAACGTTTTAATTTGTTTCTTGCAGGAATTTCGTCTTCGATGATTACTACTTTTATCATATTTTATGCTGGAATTATAGGAATGGTAACTGAAAATTGAGTTTCTGTTTTTAAAATATTTACCTGCTGATCTGTTAAAAGTTGATATTGTTCCTTAAGATTATTTAATCCTCTTCCTGATGTCTTTTTACGGTTTCTTTTAGGGATTACATTACTCGAAACGGTTATTGTCTTGTCTATTTTTAGTGTGATCTGGACAGGTTTATCAATAGTACCAAGGTTATGTTGAACCGCATTCTCAAGTAACAATTGTAATGAAAGCGGGATGATATAGCCTGATAATTTAACAGAATTGATTGTTAATAAATAAGCATTTCCGTATTTGTATTGTATCAGGTTAAAATATTTCTGTGCAAAAGCCAGTTCTTCTTCCACGGACACTATTTTTTTATCGGAAACATCTAAAACATACCGGTATATTTCTGCAAATTCATTCAGAAAATCTGAAGCCTTGTGCTTGTCTTCTTCTATTAACTGATCCAGAATATTGAGATTATTAAATAAAAAATGAGGATTAAGCTGGGTTTTCAGTTGATTAATTTTACTTTCAGACAGGGCATGATCATATAGAGCCAATTGTTTCTGATTTTCTGTATTTTTTTTGTAGTAACGGTACGCCAGAAAAAAACTTCCATAGATAAAGCCTCCTATCAAATCTGAAAAAGTAGAAAGAATAACAACTTGCTGATTAAAATTTTTCTCAACTTTCCCAAAAATAAGAGCAATCACAAAGCCTATTATTTTCATCACCAAAAGATAGGTTAGCAATGAAAAACTGAATATTTTCAGGATTTCGGCTATACTGAACGTTGATGATTTCTGCCAGTTTTTAATGAAAAAATCAATGACAAAAAACAGAATACAGGAACTGATGAGTGTAACAACAGCCGCTTCCGGAGTGAAAATATACCAATCCAGTGTTCGTCTTATTCCTATACGGGTATGGATAGACTGTACATAGGCAAACAAAAGGATAAACAGCAGGAAGTATCTGTTTTGATTAATCTTTTTTAAAAGGGTTTTCATTGGTTTTATGAAGGATCACTTTTTTACAAAAATAGCCCTATATTTTTACAGGGCTGTTTTTTACAATATTATTTTTTCTTTTCAGGAAATGATGCGGTAACATTTCCGTTATCATCTAAAAAATCCAGTTTGGCTTCATTATTTTTATCTACACAGAATCTGGCTCTTGGTTTTCCTTTGCTGTCAAATAAAAACAGTCCGTTATGTTCATCTTTGGTTTTCCCAAGCATCATTCTTGGTGCTCCTCCGATAAGTCCCTGCTGTTGATATTCTTTGTATTTTTTCTGTGCAGCTTCAGGATCTTTCATCTGATCCAGCTCCGCAAAGATTTCTCCTGTTTTTATTTGTGATTCTTTTGAAGGACGATCATTGAAATAAAGCCCGCTGGACACTACTCTTTTGTCACCTTTCTTATAATCCTGAGTCAAAAGCTGCATGACCTGATCACCATCATACTGGTCGTAAGTTAGAGATAACCCTGAACTGTGGCCGTTCTGATTTTTCTGTCCGTCATAGATAAAACCTCCGCATTCGATTCCTTCTTCATTGAAAAAGAGCATACCGGAACGTTTCTTTCTTGTTTTATTGGTGGGCCTGCTGTTTATTTTTTCTTCTCCTGTAGGAAATTTTCCGACATTGGTAATGATCATTTTTACCGTACCGTCTTTTTCGACGATATTGATTCTTTCCACATCTATTTCAGTAAACTTCTGATTTCCGGATATTTTAAAGGCTGAAGCAGTTAAAAATACAATTCCAATGGCTGCTGTAAAGGCAAATGTTCTTAAAAAAATGAGTTCTCTGTTCATACTGTTATCTTGTTAATTGTTTTTGTTTTGACAGGTCAAAGCTATGATAACCCTGTCTGCCATTCAATCAGAAAACAATGAACTAAGGAAATAAAGAAATGAATGAAGCACTTTCATCATTGAGTATTTTATATCCTTCTTTTTTCGTAACTGATCCGGTAAATAAAAACACCCATCAAAAAATGACGGGTGTGATATGATGGTAATTTTCAGCAATTAATTAGCTGCCGGATCAATAAGCGTTGGTGTTAAACCTAATGATTTCAACAGGTTTTTATTGTCAAAAAACAATGTTGCATAATGTTTTCCTTTTTTAAAAACAAGTTTTGATCCATCTGGAAATTCACTGTCAGCTCCTAATTTTTGCGTTTTAGCATTGTATTTAGTGAACCTGGTTTTACTATCCTGTAAGGTACTTTTATTCAGCACAAGGCCAAAAGGAAGCCCTTCCACCACTAAAGATTTATTGTCTGAAGCTGCGAAAAACATCTCATTGACAGCATTATCTTTTCCAAGACCACAATAAAGTTCCAGCCCTGTTTTCATTGGCCATTTTGCATATTTTTCTTCGTTGGCATCTTCATAAAAAACAGTTTTTACATTCAGTGCTTTTGATATTTTATCGGGTGTCTGTGGGAAGATAAATTCTGAATTTTTGTCCAATAAAGAATTCAAAGCGGCTGTTTTTTGTGAAAATGCAGTCACACTTAATGCCAGAAAAAAGAGGGTTACAATGAAATTGAATGGTTTCGTCTGCATGAGAATATTTTAAAATTTTAATAATTTGATGATTAAAGGTATTAAAATTACACAATTTGTGTGATATAATTCTATGGTGAAACCTTATCTATAAAATTCCCGATTTTACTTCTTTTGCTGCAAATTGAACACCGTCCCAGCAGGATCAGTAATCCAGTGCATGTTGTCAGGAAGTTCTTCAATCTCGTCACAGGTTTCCACACCATTTGACAGCAAGTATTCTGTTGCTGTTTCTACATCAGGGACCGTGAGTTGTAACCAGGTTTCGGAATGGGTATAATTGTCGACACAATCCAGCCAAATAATATTATTCCCGAATTTTACTTCGTGAGTTCTGGAAACAGTAGGATTATTAATGGGTTTTTCCTCCACTTCTAATTTTAGAATTTCTCTGTAGAAGGCAACTGTTTTTTCATATTTATTTTTGGGAATTTTTATAGCGATATTAATTCCTGCTTCAAATTTTGGATTCATACTCAAACTATTTTAAAAAATTATTCAGATAGTTCAGAATCATTGCTGTCTGCATCATCAGACTCACATGGGTTTGTCCCGGAGCAATAGCCAATTGCGATTTGGGCATTTCTCCCATGTCCGCAAAGACATCACCTCCCAATAATTTATAAGTTTTTGAAAGTTCTGTTTTGTCCAATCCATCATTATCACCAGCTATGATTAAAACCGGTACCCGAATTTTAGAAATGTTATTATCGCCAAGATCAAAAGGTTGTCCCGCAGAAGCTATCATCTGCTGCAGAAATGGAGTCCATTTTGTTTTATCTGGTGCTACAGCATTATAGGCAGTATGCATAGGACTGTTTGTAAAGAGGTCGGGTTTCATTCCTTCAAGCGCTTTATTTACTTCGGGCAGCCAGCCATTAGTTTTATATGTTGATGAAATAATAACCAATTTGTTCAGTCTTTCCGGACTCTGTATCGCTAATTGATAAGCCACTTCACCTCCAAAACTGTATCCTGCAACATCAGCTTTATCAATTTTCAGATAGTCCATTACCTTTGTAACATCACTGGCCAAAGTAGCGTGTGATAATTTCCTTTCCGAAAACGGAGTATGTCCATGTCCCTGTAATTCAAGTGCTATTACTTTTCTGTTTTTTGACAGTTCCGGGATCAGCTCGCCCCAATTCAGGTCAATCGTCATAAAGGCTCCATGTAACAGCACAACAGGCTTTCCTTTACCATAAACTTCATAATACACTTTGATTCCGTTGGCAGGCGCATAGCCGCTTTCAGAAGGTTTTATTTTTTGTCCATATGATTTTGATACTGTAAGAAAAACAGTTAGGACCACTAATGCAGAGAATTTGAATAAATTTTTCATAATATTATCAGATTTGGTGGATTAAACTTTTAATCAAAATTACCAAGTCAATCTGAAAACGGACTTGTCAAAGGACAAGATTTTATTAAGATGGAATGAATTTTAAAAACTGAATCTCAAGACCCACCCATTAAATTATTTTACACAATTCTATACAACATTATATAATTAATCAATTAAAAATAAATATTTTTATAATAATTCTACAATAGTTGATAAAATTTGATTAATTTCGAATAGAACTAAACTTAAAAATTATTATGAAAAATTTAAAGAAAATCGAAAGACAGGAATTGAAAACAATTAAGGGCGGAATTGATTGCAGAGGTGGTCAGTTATGTTTGATCGGTGGCAAGTGGCAATGTATGCCTTACGACGGATGTGGTGGGGGAAACCAGCCTTAATTTACGTTTAACACAATTACTTGACTATGAAAAATTCTAAAAAAATTTCAAGAGACCAATTAAAGAGTATTAATGGCGGAGCGGTAAGCTGTTCTGAAGCATGCTGTCCACCTCCGGGAATCAAAAGATGTCCGTGGGTGATCTGTATAGCACCATGTGAGATTTTAAGTTAAAGAAGACCCTATTCTCAACAATAAACCCTGTGATTTTGAATTGCAGGGCTTTTTATTTAAACTATATAATGTATTCTTATTTATACTGATTTCAATCTAAGATATACTCTAAAAATAAAAAACCTTAAATCAATTGATTTAAGGTTTTCTTTGCGGAGAGTGAGGGATTCGAACCCCCGGACCTGTTACAGTCAACAGTTTTCAAGACTGCCGCAATCGACCACTCTGCCAACTCTCCTTTAACTCCGGCAGTACCGTTGTTTTCAGTGGTGCAAATATAGAAAGTTTTTTATTACTGACAAAATATTTTTACAATAAAATTCGTATTTCTGGTGTTTTAAAGAGACAGCAATGTCCTTAGCCAAATAAAATTTGAATATTAAGATCTCAACATCAGATATTTAAACTCAGGGATGAAATATTTACGTTTCAATATTTTTTCACTAATTTTTTAACCATAGTAATACTCGGTAGTCACGTCTCCGCTGAAAGCCGGGTATGCATCCTGTTTTTCCATGTGCAACTCAAATAGTCTTTCGCCATTTTGACTTCCTCCCCGTATTTTCAAAGTATGCCATCCGTTTTCCAAGGATAACGTAATACTGTTTTCCTCATTAATGGTAGTAATATCTTTTAAATAGCCAATTCCTACAATTTTTACTTCATTATTAGCCGTCTGAAAAACCCAGCCTCTTGACTCTACCTCTACTTCACTATCATTCAGGATTTTTTCCTCATTTACAGAAACCCGGAATGCATAATAGTCTTCCTCTACCCCTATAATTGGAATAGCGATTCCTGATTTTGTTATTTCATCCCCATGTTCGTTTTCTACAAAATATTTTAAAATATTATTACCGGAAAGGTGATTTTCTTCCAGATATTTTGCTAAAAGTTGTGGACTAAACACCACAAAACCTTTAAGTTCTGAGAATATTTTTTTCATAATATATTTGAATTGGATTTGGATTAAATATTTAAACTCTATTGTTGTGCTTTTGACTTACCGTCCATTTCACATCAATACAAGCACTCAGGTTTTTCTTGAAATTTCAGATAAATAATTGTATTGTTCTATGAGAAAATCATTAATTATGACAACAACTTCATCTATATTTTTTAAAAATAATTCCTGGTATTCTCTTGCCGGTTTATTCAAACTGTAAATAATTTGGGAATATTCATATTTTGATAATCCGATATAGATATAGTAAGGTTTTTCAGAATTCCGATTGTAGGTAATGTCTATAAAAAGTTTTCCTCTTACTGCTGAAAAAATCAATTCTATATCATCATACAAAGCTTCATTTCTTATCAGATTATTATAAACAATGGTCCAGCTTGAAATTTTTAAAGGGATAAGCTCTTTTTTTGAAGGATTCAGGTATTCTGATAATGTATTGTATAATTTATCAATTTGATGACCTGTCTCTATTGTTTTATAAATAGCTGCACCATCATGATGCCATTCCCCTAACCTTCTGGATAGCATACAGAAATCAAAAGAATATCCTACGTTACTGTTTTCATAGGTAACTGAAATATTTTTTCCTGTAATGTGATTTACAGCACTAAACAATAAGGTATCATCAAAAGGGATATCCTCTATATTATAATTTTTGTCTATAAAAACGTTTGCATCAATACTCCATCCGCCTTCAACCTGAATTCCAGTGTTTAGTATTCCTTTATCTTTCATCGTTATGGATAATTTGCTTTTTTTATATAATTATTGGCATCTGCCTCTGATATCGGATGGCTGTGTATGGTACCGGAAGCCACTTCCACTCTCATAAATCTTGTTTTTTCTCCCATATTATATCCAATATCGGTAGGATGTTCATAAATATAGTACGTAACTCCACCATTAGGTACTACATTACCCTTTCTCATGGCATCAAATGCGGCTTTTTTCTCAAAATTTTTGAAGTTATCTTTTACTACATCCGGGAAATATGATCCTTCGGGTTTACCGCCTACTCCTTTAATACTTCTGGCTTTAGCATCTTCCATAGAAGTGGCCTGAATATGTTTGGTAGCATGTATAGAAGGAGGTGTAGGTCTTTTTGCTTTTATAATTGAACCTCGTTCTGCTTTTCTTCGTGACCATCCCCCGTCAACCTCTATTAATCCCAGCGGATCAATTTCCGAATTACTATCATGGGTATATGCATACAGATTGGGATTATCTCCAAGCGGACCCATTGGATCCTGAGAAAGATAAGTCCCGCTTTTTCCATCATAATAACGGAACCTATTATAACAAAGTCCCGTCTCCTCATCTTCATACTGCCCTTGCTGTCGGAAAGGAATAAATGATTCATCACCATTTACATTTTCAATTCTTCCGAAAATATCATAGTCGGCACTCCAGACCAGATTTCCATCCTCATTATAAGCCTGCGCAGGTCTCCCTATATAATCTGAAATAATTGAAGTCCTTCTGTTTCCTTCAATCTTTGCAGACGGCACATGGCTCCCTGTTTCATAAACCCATGTTATTAAATTCTCTACAGGCTCTTGCTTATTTATAATATTTCCTTCATCATCAATTTCATTGGCAGGTCTTGCCTCAATATTATAATTCCATTCATGTAAAAGAACATTACCATCCCAAATATAACGAGTTATTTTCTGCCAGCCAATTTTAGAAATTCTTCTTCCCAGTGCATCATACTCAAAACTCACTTCTTTACCATCAGGACGCTTTACTTTAGCCAGCATTCCATTAGCCCTCCAGGAATAAGCCCAGTCACCGGATTCCCATTCAGTTTTTTGAATTTCTGCTGAGGAATTATCGTTCACATCAGGTAAAATAACACCTTCCGGCATTTTCGGGCGGCTAAGCCAATCCGAGGCAATGGCTTTGTAATAAGGATGAGCGCTGTTTGATTTTTCCTGATGTTCTGGCCTCGCAT
Organism: Chryseobacterium sp. AG363; assembly: GCF_003610675.1. Classification (NCBI taxonomy): domain Bacteria; kingdom Pseudomonadati; phylum Bacteroidota; class Flavobacteriia; order Flavobacteriales; family Weeksellaceae; genus Chryseobacterium; species Chryseobacterium sp. AG363. Next base: position 533,578 of record NZ_RAQF01000002.1, on the reverse strand, counting down.
TATTGATCACCCTTTTACTCTTTAATAACAAATTTCCTTCTTCATCATAATGATAAAACCAGTTTTTGTCACGCATCAGCTTTCCACCTTTATCATAAATACGGTCGGTACGTTTTATACTTTCATATAAGCAGCCCGTTTCATCAGGGTTTTTATGCTGAACTTTTCCGTTGGAATATTCTGCAGCAGCAAGACTTCCAAATGCATCATAATCAAATCTTGTTCTACCACCTTTTACTTTGTCAAGTATAGTCAACAACCGGCTTCCTTCTCCCCATATATAGTCTTTATGAAAAGTAGTATTTGCTTTATGAGTAATTACTTTCTGGCTTATAGGCATTCCGGTATGATCTAATTCAAAAGTACTTTCTACATTCCCGGTCATTTCACGGGAAAGGATTTGCTCATTTCTGCGGGTTTCAACATTCATCTGCCAAGGTAAAATTACCTCTGTAGTGCTGGCGGAAATGTTTCTAAGCTGTCCCAGATCAGTATAGGAATAATCAATTTTCGCTCCTAAGCTGCTTTCCAGACCGATAAGATTAGCTTGCTGATCGTATTTATATTGAACTAAATGCTCCCCTTGTTTTTCATTGATAATCTGCCCCAGCTGGTTTCTCTGAAAGCTAACACTGCTATCTTCGTTATCTGCTTTGATAAGCAAGCCTGAAGTATCATATTGATATGCCTCCCAGGTTCCGTCCGGATAATCCACCTGCGTTATTCTTCCTGCCAGATCATATTCATAAAAGATTGTATTTCCATGAGGGTTTCTTCTTTGGGTTATCAAACCATCCTTATCACGGATAAAGATTGTTTTGCGTCCCTCAAAGCCGGTTTCACCAATAATTTTGTTATTATTATCTCTTTCAAAAATATAGACCTCTCCTTTTTCATTGGTCATACTTACTAAATTTTCGTAAGCATCATAGCCAAAGGCTAGTGTTTCTTCTTTCTTACTGGTGAGGGCATTCCGGCGGATCTGCCGCTTTAAGCTTCCCATTGGAGTATAACTCATCAACCATTCTGCACGGCCATCTGTAGCATACACCGGAAGATCATACGCATCGTAGCGAAGTTTCAATGGTAATTGCCCCTGTTCATTCACTTCAACCACTCTTCCCATTTTATCTCTGTTCCAAACAGTTCTGCTTAAAGGTTTCGGACTAAAGATCAACAGCCTTCCATAGTCATCAAATTTCCAAAATTGCTCAGTTCCGATAGTATTGGTAAGTTGAGTAAGCTGTCCTCTTTCATTATACTCGTAAAATGCCGTAACATTTTCTCTTATGCATCTTTCCGGAAGCCTTTTTCCATCAGCATATTCATAATAAACATTTTCTTCTGCCGCATCTGTATGACTGATTAATCTTCCATGCTCATCATAATTCCATGTTTCAGAAGCTCCCGAAGGTGAAAAACGGGCAATAACCTGTCCAAACTCATTATACTGATAATGATATTCTTCTCCATCAGGACTGTGAAAAGTCTTGATATTTCCCATTTCATCATACGTATACCCCTGAACACGTCCTTCCGGGCTTCCTATCATTTTCAGTTCATTGTATGCTGTAAAGTCATACCAGGTTTCCCCACCTTCTCCATCTACTTTTTTATATACAAGAAAATGATCATCATAATAATAACGTTCTGTTTTATTATCTTGTTTAGGGTATATTACTTCTGTGAAGCCTTCTTCTTCATCATAATGAAAACTTCCTTCCATATATCCATCCAAACCTTTAGTATATACTACCCTCCCTTTTTTATCATATTTCCAGATATAGCTCATCCCATTTCGGTTGACTCTTCTTACAATTTGATTTTTCCCATTATATTCAAAGACGATCGCTTTTTTGTGAATATCCCAGACATGGGTAAGATTTCCACGCTCATCATAACTGTAACGGACCAACAGATCTTTTTGGTTTTTATAGCAATAACAGACTTCTGTAATCTTTTTATATTCAGGGTGAATAGTGGTTTCTATACTTGTTTCTGTATTAACATCTTTTATCCTTTTTAGAACAATATTGCGGCCTTCATACTCATATTCACGAACAGTTCCGTCACCATATTCGATCCTTGCAATTTTATATATCACTCCTTCTGTAACATGATGAAAGCGGGTATAAGTGTAGATGTCTGTACCTTTGCGAACAACCCAAATACTGTTATTTGGTCTGTATTGCCAGATTTTCTGATCTCTGAAATAGGTCATTTCTTTTCCAATTTCAGGTACGGTAACAAGCATGGCTATATTTTCTTCAGGATGCATCCATCCGGCAAATTTGTTATTCTCTTCAGGAAGGATAAACAGATCGTGATTATTAAAAACGCCATTTCCTAAAGGCCCAAAATCATAAGGTCTATCGCTGTGCCATTTATTTTTCCAGGTTAAAGGAGTATTCCCTAGAATTTCGAAATCCTCCCATTCAAAAAACATAGCACCCGTTGCAAAATTAACAGGTTCCAGCCCCCAATGACATAATTTCTTAGAAAGAGCATTTGAAAATTTAAACTTATTGAAAGGAGCTTTTTTAAGAACACTGTTATTAAGCTTTTTTAAACCATTTGCTCCCAGTTTTCCTATTTTCTTTGTTAAACTTCTCATTAAGAACATCCCGGCAAGACGCATCAGCATTTCTCCGGGTGTATAAGTATGAGGAACAAAGGCTCCTCCCACCAATACAGGGCCTCCCGTATTGATCTGGATATACATGCTTGAAAAGTTATTGTAGAAAGCAAAATAAGCCAATGGATTTTTCTTGGGTTTATCCGGCATTGCAGGCAGCATGGTCATTCCGAAAGGAAATCCCATACACGTTAATACCTGTTGAGGCTGATTTCCGCTCATTTTACTTCCCTGTGCCAGAACGGTCTGTGAGCCGTAATACACTTCTCCTTCATGGGGAGCTTCCTGAGGAAAAGGAATGAGATACACCGGAATAAGCGATGTAACATGTCTGAATGGAATCACCACTCCCATCACACTGGTTGTAGTGGTAGCTTTATGCCTTCCGTGAACATATATTGAGCCTCCCATCGGAATACTTTCCGGAAGAGAAGGCATCAGATTTCTTGCAAATTGCGGAACCGGAATCTTGATGGTAATATAATCCATAATATCAAAAACAATCCCGATAAATGGATGAGGCAATGGCAAAGGAATAAACATAAATGAAGGTGGCGGCGGAATGAGCGTCCAGTGAATATCAATGGCCAGTACGATATCAAAATGCTTACTTGTATGCTGAATAGCTGTGGAAGGCATTGCAGGATTATTGACCTTAATCAGTTTCACTTTGCTTTCCGGTGCTGCTCTTTCTGTTGTCACAGCACTGTCGCCACCTCCGCCTCCACTGCTTTTCTCCGGCTGGCCGGCATCTCCTCCCAATATGGATTTAGCCATAGAAACAGGATTCAGGGAATCAAAATTATTTTTCATTCCGTTTTTCCAGCCCTGTGTGGTTTTATCCCAACTTACCGAAGTAACGTCTGCTTTGACCTTCCAGGAGCGGTCCGGGTTCATATCCGGCTTTGCTACCTTGATGGGTTTTACTGTTTTTTTATTCAGATCTGCCATGATTTCTTTTAATTTGAGATTACCCTGCTTTTGGTTTTTCTACACTCACCTTCCAGTCATCACCAAAATAAGTCTTCATTTCATTGTCCAGTATTGTTTTTTTATCGATATCACCTTCATATTTGAGAATAAGCATTGAGGCTACAAACCTAAGGCTGCTCTGTTCTCTGGCTGAAGAATCCATCAATTTTGCTATATCCAGACATCTTTCAAAATATCTGATCATTTTATCTTTTGTCAGAACCGTATCATTCAATGTAGCGATGATTCTGTAACACTCAATCGCCATTGCATATTCTCCTATTTTCTGAGCAGTTTCTGCAGCTTTTTCAAATATTATTTCTGCTTTGGATTTTTTAGAGTTTCCCAGCAGAAAACTACCATAATTCATATACATCTGAACTGCTAAAGGGCTATCCGGTTCTACTTCTTCTAATATTGTGCGGTAGGTATCTTCTGCCTTTTCTTTCTTCCTGTCTGCAGTATAAGCCTGGGTAAGCATAAAATAAGCAGAAATCTCTCCCTGTTTATTCTTTTGTCCTTTGGCAAGTTTCACAGCTGTTTTCAATGCATGCTCTGCTTCTTTGAATCTTTCTTTGCTTAAGTGATTGCTTGCGATAAGAATCTGTTGTTGAAAATCCGTATCCGGACTGTTCTTCTTGCGGTTAGTGTGAGCCGCAGTATTCTGCATTAACTGATGAATGTCTACTTCCACTCTGAAGCTATGCGCAGAAGAGATATTGGGCAAAGTTCTGTAGGTATGATGTTCTGCCCATACCAGTTTAATATCTTTATTCTCTGACATTTCACAGATCCTGCACCACTCTTTCACCCATAAAGAAAGTTCCCCGGTATCACTGATCCTGAGTGGAGCAATGTAGATGTAAATTTTAGAATCCTGAATATTAGGGAAGTTCTTCTTTAATTCCATCAAAGGATAAAATGCCTTATATGCATCTGTTTTAAAGTTTTCTTCCGGGTTTTTCAAATCCCATTGAGGAATATTCTCTTCGCTTTTTTTCAACATCTCATAGAACTCAGTCCATTCATCCAATAAGGTTTGCCCGAAAGAGTTCATTCCGTTAAATTCCTGATAATGGAGTAAAAAAACATCATCACTTTCTTCATCTTCAGAAAGTTTCGATTTGATAAATCCGTCAAAAAGATCCGTTTCATGTTTTTCGCCTATACAGATCAGCATAGGTTTTTCTTCGTTTTTTGAAACAACTTTCTGCCATTGTCTTTTTAACTTCACCAACTCCAAATCTACAGGATTCATTAATTCAGTTTTACAGTTCCACTTACAATATTTGTTTCACTTCCGCCGCCAACATTAATTTTTCCTCCACTGCTAAGATTGGCTTCAGTATCACCTCTCATGGAAAGCGTATTGGTTCCGATATCAAGGGTATCAGATTTGATTCCAACACCGGAAGTAGGTTCACCATCTTCAGGTCCTACTCCAACTCCGATACTTGTTGTTCCACCAACTCCAATATTGACTCCCTGTACAAATATTTCTTTTCCTTTAATCTGAATATTCCCATCTTTATCCATATAGATTGAGCTGCTTCCACAATTCAGCGTAATGGAAATTTTGCTGTCTATGCTTATATTTCCTGCTCCGTCCAGAAAAACAGAATTTTGATCTTTATCTTTTACGGTAATCCCACCAGCATCATCCAGGCTCATTGTATGCCCGCTTTTACTGCTTAAGCTTTTAATATTATTTCCGGCACCACCGCCGCCGCCAACGCCTCCATGGAACATTCCTCCCATCACGAACGGACGGTCAGGATGCTGGTGCGCGAAATTAACCACCACCTGGTCACCTTCTTCCGGAATCGCCATGAAACCACGATTTTTACTCACTTTTTCGCTTCCTCCACCATCTGGAGTCATTACCCTGATATATTCTGTTGTGGTAGAACCATTTTGCCAGTCGAACTGTACTTTAACTCTACCCTGATTCAAAGGATCTACATTGGAAATTACTTTGGCAAATTGTGCATCTGCTTTTGGGGTATGAAACTCCGGACGTGGAATAAATCCCGTATCAGAAGCTATTGCTTCAAAAGTTCCGGTATAATATCCTCTGGCATCTACCTCATGGTACATATCAGTAATCATCAGTTTGGTAAAATAGGTCGTTTCACTGCTTTCAGCTTTTCTCATTTCTATATCCGCGATACAGCCGGGATAAAGAAATGGCACTGTGGTAATTCCTGAAATAACAAAGACTTCAACAGCCTTACTACCAGCAGTCCCTTTCTGGGAAGTTTCCACATCCATGAAAGACACCGCTTTTATGGGAGCCACTCTTAATGAAGGAGTCGTAAAAGTTTTTTCTGAAATTTCATACGCTCTTTTGGCAATATCTGAAGTATGATTAATTTTTGAACTTCCTGCTGTTAATTTTTCATTTTTACTACTGTTATAACCATAAAATGAAGGATTCACATGCTGAGCTTTCATTTTTATCTTGATATCACTCACACTGCTTCCATACGTAAGCTTCACAGGTTTTTCCTGAGGCGGAAGTTTTCCGAAATGCAATACTTCACCATCGTAATAGAACTGTTCACCGTAGGCTTCTGCAATTCTGGCCAGATAGTTATAATGGGTCTCCTCATATTGTGAGCTATAAGAAACATTTCCATGGGCAGCATCCACCCTGAAATCAAAACTGCTTTGCCCGAGCCCTTCTTTGATTACCTGATCTGCAATACTGTTCAGACTAATTTCCTGTGCTCCGCCAAAACTTTGAATATGAGGAGCTGCATCCAAAAGAACCGTAGGGCTTGATCCTGTAAGAACAATATTTCCCAGGCTTCCTTTTTCCTGGCTGAAACCTACTTCTGTGATCACTCCTACAAAGTTTCTTTCGGGGCCGTCTTCAACATCTTTATATCTGAAAATTACGGTAATTCTTTTTCCAAGAAAGTTTTGAGCTTCTTCAAGATTGTGGTTTTCTGAACTCCCTAACGTATCGTGGGCCAGCATCAGATCGAATTCATGATGTTTTACAGCACTTTGTTTTAACTGAAAATGCTTGAAATGTTTTATCACTTTTCCGTCAATTACAATTTCAAGTTTTACTACACGATTGATCCCAGCAACTTGATTTCCGGGTATTGTACTGGCATTATAAATCCCTGAAGTAGGCTGTTTAGCCCATACTTTATCTTCTACCAGTGTGGGAGGGTTCGGTTGTTTAACCTGATTCATAAACATTTGAGAACCGTTTTGAACCACACCTGTATACGCCTGAACCTGAGCCATTTTTTCTGTAGCTTTCTTAATAGTTCCGCTCGATTTTTCCTGTATTTCCTGAGCAGCTTTGTTGACTGCCTGATCTGTCAATGTCTCTTTAATATTCTTTACAGCTGAAATTTTATCTTTGGAAACAGGCATTTTGGGTGAATGATCGTCCTGAAACATAATTGTAATATTTTGATTGATTGGGTGTCAGTTTTTTTAAGCCTGAAATCGATCTGAACAACAAAGTTCAGATACATTTTTCGTTATCCGTACTCCATGGTAATGGTGAAATCCGGATATTGAGATCAGAACAGGGTCTTAAAAAGGAAAAGTATAAGTGTAAGTTTACTTTATAACCCTGTTGAATTTCAAGATTTCTCTTGATGTTATTCTTATAATATGTGGGTTTTAATCATTATTAATTTTTTTGTAATTGGATTGGTGGTATTACAAAGATAAAACGGTAACCGCTATTCAGAAAATTTTCATCATGTAATCTGAAATTTTGTCGTAGTTCTACGACTTTTTATAAATAATTCTAAAGTAAATGATTAAAAAAAAGGAATAAACACCTATATATCAAATAAATATTTAACAATTTTTAATAAACGAAAACAAATAATTTTTCACTTAAGATAGAAATAAATCAAAATATAAGATCTTTTAACAAAAAAACCAGCGGTACATTGGCAGCTGGTTTTTGTTGTTAATAGTGTGACGATCCCTTATAATTTCACACTGATCTCCTGCACTTCCTCTGCAGAAAGCCCATAAATTTGAGGTGTTTTTACATCCAGAAGGTTCAGGTAGATGTATAGTTCTGCCCTGTGGTGGATTTCATGTTCTATCATGGCGCGAAGCCATTTCCATACGGAAATTTCACTATTGGCAGGAGTAAGACATTTCCTGGTAAGATCTTCGTCTGATAATCCTTCAATGATTTCAAGAGTCTGCCTGTGCATTTCATTGAAAAACTGAACTGTATTTTCATGGCCGTCAGCAGGGTCTTTACCACATCCAGGATAAGCACTTCTCCTTCCTGCAATGGTCTCTCCATACATATACCGTTCAATGGCAGCAATGTGCCTTATCTGATCACCAATAGTAAATTTCCCTGGTTTGTAGGAAAAATCAATATGCTCAGGAGGAACAACTTCAATAATACGGTTTGTTCTTTCTCTTATTTTCCTGTAATACTCAAGGAATGACTGCACAGTTTTTATTTCCATATCTTTTGCTTTTTCCGTACAGTGAATATAAGAAATCTAATGATATTGAGGTTAAGGTTTTGTTGTAAATCATTCATAAGATTAAAAAAATCCCCAATAAGTGAGTCCAAAATTTGGAAGCTCAATAAATAACCAATATTTTAGTTAAAAAATAACCATGATGAAAAGAGGAATTTGCCTGTGTATTATTCTATTAAGCTTTAAAAATCTTACTGCCCAGTCTGCAAAAATTGATACTGAAAAACTTCTTGAGTATTATGAAACACAACGTTATGCTGATGCAGCTAATTATCTTCAGAGCATATATCCCGGAGATACACAGGATATAAAAGCCCTTTCACAAATTGCTTACTGTAATATGATGGCTGGAAAACTGCCTGATGCAGAGAAAAGTTATCTGAAAATCAACACTATTCAACCCAACAACCTGCCTACTCTATTCAGTTTAGCAAGTATTAACTCCAGACGTGGAAATGTTTCTAATGCCAAAACCTTTCTTCAACAGATCATTCAGCTTGACAGTCTTAATTTCAGTGCTTATAAACAACTTGCTGCTTATGCAGAAACACCGGAATCCAGACTTAATTATCTTAAAAAAGCCAATACACTGAATGCTACCGATCCTGATGTGGCTTATGATCTTTCGATAACTTATAACGGTCTCAAACAATATCAACCCGCTTATGATGTATTGAAAACAGCGATCGCGGCTGATACTGAAAACTTTACTTTACAACAAGCTCTATTGCCGGTTGCCAATCAGCTCACCAAATATCCGGAAGTGATTGAAACTGGTGAAAAACTTCTGAAAAACCATGCTGATGTCAATGTAATGAACGATGTGGGGCAGGCTTATTTTTATGTAAAGGATTATCAAAAATGCATTATGCTTTACAAAATGCTGGAAGACATGGGAGTACAAAATGAAGGCACATTATATTTTATGGCACTGAGCTATCGTGAACTGAAAGATTATAACAACGCTGCCCTCTATGCTCAAAAGACTATTGATGAAGCTATTTCAGATCACACCAACCTTTATTATGCTGCACTGGCAGGCATTTATGAAGCTCAAAATCAGTATAACGAGGCGGTGACCGCTTACAAAAGAGGATTGACTTTTGGGACCAGCAATATTATTTATTACCGTTTGGGACTTCTTTATGATCTCAATCTGAAGCAGCCTAAGAATGCAGTAACCTACTATCAGCTGTATCTTAAAAACAATCCTGATCAGAACAAAGAAAAAGAACAGATTGCCTATGCAAAAGGAAGAATTCCTGTTTTAAAATAAGTTCAAAAAGAGATAAAAGTATTTTGTGATTATAGTCACAAGGGAATGGTCAGTGAACCTTTAATTTTGTATTCAACAATAAAAACAATCTATATGAGTAATACCATTCAAAACGTTGCAGAACAGTTTATCCACTATTTAAATGAAGAAAATTTTGACAAGGCGGAAAGCTGTCTCGATCCTGATTTTAAATTTATAGGGGTAATGGGAAAGAGAGAAGGCGCATCTGTGTACATCAAGGATATGAAGCAGATGAAGTTTAAGTATGAAATTCTTAAGACTTTTACTTCCAGTGAAGATGTTTGTTTCTGGTACAATATTGATATGGGAGAAAAAACAATAGAATCTTCGGGATGGTATCACATAAAGGATGGAAAGATCCGTAGTTTAAAAGTTCTGTTTGATCCGAGACCTTTATTAAAAGAGTCTTAAATCCATCCTGCTTTTTTCCTCCAGATGGTATATTCAGCGTCTTTGCTATCAATTTCCGGAATGTCTTCGGCATCCGGAATTTTATTGATATCTGATTCGGAAAGAGCCCGCAGATTTACCTTTTCGCGTTCTGTATTTAGGTTTTCTTTATTTTCTACGGGATAAATTACTCCTTCAGGGGTCAACTGTGTCCCATACTTTTGAGGTTTACTCTGAAAAACCTGAATCCGGTCGTATAAATAGGCTTTATGCAAAGGGTTAATATCATTGGAATGTTCTTCCATCATAGCATAACATGTTTTCATAAATTCAGGTTCCCCGATGGCATGCTGGATAATCAGCCAGCTTGCATCATTAGCTTTCCCGCCGACTTTTGAGATTGTGGGATAGCCTATTTCTGCTATAATTTCCCGCAGCCGTTTGGCATTGGCTCTATGAATATTTTTCATTTCAGGATGATAACCTCCGGATAATTCTCCAGCCAGCAATAGTTTTTCTCTGACGGACAGATCCTGGTCAGCCATTTCGATCAGTTCTTTTTCAAAAGGAAAATGGTTCATAATTGATGAGTGATAATTGATGAGTGATGAAATTCCTTATATGAGCCTATCAAGGATAAAACGGGCTCTGTTTTCTACTGAAATTTTCGGGACTTCTATGATATTGTAACCATATTCCTGATAAATTTCGTTCATACATTCAAAGGTAAGCATAGATTTCTCAAAGGTTTGTTTTCTTTCAGGGTCATTTTCGTAAATATCTTTCCATGGCGGCAGAATGAAAACATTGTTATGATAAATCATTTCTCTTGCTTTAACCTCCATAGATTCCGGAACAGGAATATTTTCAAGTTTCATATAACCAAGTGTATCCAGTATTCCACGGTCAAAGAAAACAGGTTCTGCAGAAGTTGTCTGACTTATTCTCAGGTAGGTTTTTACAGATTCTTCGAACATCATCTCTGCAAAAAGTTCTTTGTTAAGCCATGGAAGCCCTTCACCACCGGAATCCATCTGTTCTTTAATGATTCTTCTTCCTTCTTCAGATACAGTTATCAGTTCATGACGGCTTAATTCATCCAGCAACGTTGTTTTTCCTGCTCCCGGGCCTCCTGTAATGATATATAATGTTGATATATTCTGTTTCATGGATTTGAATTATAATATAAATAAAGCTCCATAGCACAACAGAAATTTGATACTGTGGAGTTTATCTATTATTTTTAATGATACTTTTATAAGTGTTTATACGATCTTCTTCCCGGTACATATTACACAGGATCAGAAGATCATCTGTATGGTACTTTTGGGAAATCTCATCTAATCTCTGATCTACAGATTGCGGGGTTTCTATAATAATTCTGTTTAATGTAGTAAAGAATTCTTCTTCCTCCTTTGTTCCCAAAATTTTCTGTTCTACTGCTTCCGGAGAAAAAACCGCATTGGGACTTGCCAATTGTCTGGATTGCAAAAACTGATAGGCCATTCCATAAGCATTGCGTCTGGCATCTTCAATTTTGTCCGCTACTGATACTGCCACAGCAACCTGTAATGAAGGCCGGGGAAAATATTGTGTGCTATCAAATTCTTTGAGGTAAGTATCTGTATTTTCCTTTCCATTTTCACTATTCATAAAAGCGGCGAACGAATATCCGACTCCGTGTCTGGCTGCTTCTCTGGCAGAAGTCATTCCTGAACCCAGCCACATAATTTCCGGAATATGCTGTACATGAGTCGGCTGTGCTATAAGTCCATCATATATCCCTTCTTTATCTTTTATGAATTGAATAATCTCTTCCAGTTTGGTTTCCATATTGGATAAAATAACTGGTTTATGATTGTTCAGTGCCATGACAGCATCTTTTAATCCTCCGGGAGCTTTTCCCAGACCGAGAATAAAACGCTCAGGATATAAGGTTGACAACATTTTGGTCCATTCTGCAATCTTATAGGCAGAATAGTTTCTCATCATGATTCCTGCAGTTCCTATTTTGATCCGGTTTGTTTTACTGAGAACAATAGCAGCTAAAAGCTCAGGGCTGGAACTGGCATACGCTTCTACACCATGATGTTCGGAATACATGATACTGTGAAACCCTGTTTCTTCAGCCATTAAAGCAAGATTAAGACTGTTTTTCAATGCAGATGCCGCACTGCCGCCCATGGTGGCGGGTGACTGATCTAATATCCCTAATTTCAGCTTCATGCTATAGAATCAATTTTATGGTGAAGGTATGAAAAAAGCGTTATGTAATAGGAAATATAACCTTATTATTCTTTGGGAGGGAAAACAATTCCTTCACCTTTCATGAAGTCATAGCCCAATGTCATAATGATTTCAATAACCGGGATCGATTTCTTTCCTTTTTCTGTAAGACTATACTCCACTTTCGGTGGAACTACAGGGAAAACTTCTCTGTGAATCATCTCTTTGGCTTCCAGTTCACGCAACTGGCTCGTCAACATCTTATCTGTAATATGAGGAATATCCTTTTTAAGCTCACTAAAGCGAAGAGGTTTCTCCTGTAACCTCCACAAAATAGGCATTTTCCAGGTTCCTCCAATATGACTTAACGCAAATTCAATAGGAGTATAATACAGTCTTTTATCATGGAAAAATTCAGGCATAATAACGTTTTTTAGATTATCACTTTCAAAAAGGTAAGTATAGAACTATAAGGTAAGTATATAGTTTTCTGATAGTCTATTCTGCAAATTTGCAAAAAAATAATGAATATGAACAGAAATCTTTATGTACTGGCGCTAGGTGTTTTCGGAATTACAACCACAGAATTCGGAGTGATTGGCGTATTGCCGGAAATTGCTTCTACATTCCGGATCTCCATTGAAAAAGCAGGATGGTTACTCAGTATATTTGCAATGATTGTAGCTGTCTTTGGTCCTTTCATGCTTCTCTTATTATCTTCATTCAAAAGAAAAAATCTATTGGTATTTTCCTTGCTTATTTTTGTTGCCACCAATATTCTGTCAGCCTATATCTCAAATTTCCATTTGCTTCTTATTATCAGAATGCTTCCTGCGTTTTTCCATCCTGTGTACTGGTCTATTGCCTTATCTGTTGCCGGTCAAACCTCAGATCCTAAAGAAAAGTCAAAGGCTGTGAGCATTATTTTTTCAGGGCTTACATTGGCAACTGTTTTAGGAGTTCCGTTGGCAACTTTTATGTCTGACCTTTTCTCTTGGCAGGCTTCTTTTTTACTTACTGCTTTTATTAACGGAGTCGCTCTGTTAGCTGTATGGATCTATTTACCATCGATTCAAAATACAGGAATATCATCAAATAAATTCTCCATGGAAATATTTCGGAATAAACATTTGTGGATCGGAATTTTCCTTGCATTTTTTATCATTACAGCCATGTATTCAACTTATGGTTATATGGCCGAATTTTTAAGGAGTGTTACCCGAATGAACGGCCTACAAATCAGCATCATGCTCCTCCTGTTTGGAACAGTAGGAATTGCAGGAAATAAAATTGCGGGACGATATATGAGCCAATTTCCGTTTCAAACGACTCTGGTGTTTTTAATCTTATTATCAGGCATTCATCTCCTGATTGGATATTATGGAAGTTATTTTAAACCCATGATCTGGATAATAGGATGCTGGGGATTAGTTCATTCCGGAGGATTTCTAATCAGTAATGTGAATGTGACCTCATCTGTTTCCGATTCTTCAGAGTTCATCAACAGTATTTTTACTTCCTGTGGAAACTTTGCCGTTACAGCCGGAACTCTGCTTGGAGGGAGCTGGATTGCCCATTATGGTATTGAAAATATAATATGGTCGAGCATTATAGGCTTTATCCTTGCACTTATTATGCTAATCATTAATGGCAAAAAACAGTAAAACACCTGTAGCACAGACTGTTAAATAATAATAATTTTTCGATTTTATTTTAAATGTAAAATAAAGAATCTCCCCTTACTTGTGCAAGAGGAGATTCTTTATAACTGTAATATTTTAGTGCCGGATGCTATTCGTGCATGATCTTTTGAACTTCATTGAATTCGCTTTCAATGACAGGATCAGGCTTATATGTTGATAATGAAACAATCACGTTAGTCAACAGGGAAAGCGTAAACCCAGGAATGATTTCGTACCAGTCTTTCAGCGGATGTTGTAGATAAACCCAGGCTAAAACTGTGATTCCCCCTACTATCATCCCGGCAAAGCCTCCCTGCCATGTTGCCTTTTTCCATAAAAGCGACAGCAGGATCAGGGGCCCGAATGCAGAACCAAAACCTGCCCATGCATTTCCCACCAGATTGAGAATACTATCCTTTGGATCCAGGGATAAAAGTACCGCAATGACAGCTACCAGTAAAACAGAAAGTCTGCTTGCTATTAATAATTGCTTAGAAGTTGCTTTTTTATTCAGAAAAGCTTTGTAAATATCTTCTGTTAATGAACTAGAAGTCACCAATAACTGAGAGGAAATCGTACTCATTACCGCTGCCAGAATAGCTGTAAGTAAAAATCCTGCAATGAACGGATGGAATAATATACGGGAGAAATAAATGAAAATAGTTTCTGCTTCCGTCTTTGATCCGTCAAACTTCATCATGGTATTCATATCGAACTTTTGCAGATAAGCGATTCCTACCAATCCTATGGCCAGAGCTCCGGCAACAGTAAAGATCATCCATGTAATCCCGATGCGTCTCGCTTTGATCAGATCTTTAGGTTTGTCAATGGCCATAAAACGTACCAGAATATGAGGCTGACCGCAATATCCTAATCCCCATGCCAGTAAAGAAACAATACTTACAGTCGTTGTTCCTCTGAACAGATCCAGATATTTTGGATTTTTTGCTTCAATCAGAGAAAACGTCTCTCCCACACTTCCGATTTGGGAAATCGCTACAATCGGAACAATCACCAATGCTAATACCATGATGGTGCCCTGTACAAAATCAGTAAGACTTACAGCCAGAAAACCACCTAAAAATGTATACAGCACTACCACCAGACTTGTCAGGAGTAAGCCAGCAGTATAATCCATTCCGAAAGCTGATTCGAATAATTTTCCTCCGGACACCATTCCTGCAGAAGTGTACAGGGTAAAAAATACCAGAATGAAAATAGACGACGTGATCTTCAGAAGCTGATTTTTATTTTTGAACCTGTTTTCAAAAAATACAGGTAACGTAATGGCATTCTGTGCCACTTCTGTATAAATTCTGAGCCTTGGGGCTACAATAATATAATTGAGATAAGCACCAATGGTTAATCCTATGGCAATCCAGGAGCTTGAAATTCCGGAAAGATACATTGCTCCCGGAACCCCCATCAAAAGCCATCCGCTCATATCGGCTGCTCCTGCAGACAATGCTGTTACGGCAGCTCCCATTTTCCGGCCGCCAATTAAAAATTCTTCTGAATTACTTGTTGATTTTCTATAAGAATATATGCCTATACCTATCATTAATAACAGGTACAACCCCACAGAAATCCCTTCATATACTTGCATATCATTATTTTTACGAAGCCGAATATAATGATTTTCTAATGAATGGAATTACGCAAAGCAAACTAAGCTTTTACTATTGCAGCTTTTTTCGAACTCTGCCAAACAACAAGTGATAATATAAAACCGAGCCCCATAAACAGAACAGGAATATATTTACCCCAAACTTTCTGTAATACTGAAAGATCCAATAACAATCAAAAAGCAAACTATTGAAACTGTATATAAAAGCTGGTTATCAATCGTTTGTAATCAAACTATTTTTCCCTCGTTTTAAATTTTATAACCAAGTTTTCATCTTTCAGAGGGTACCCTTCTTTAGACCTGAAACTTTTATTGGTAAGTATAAATTCATACTCTTTGCCGGGCTTTACATCTACTCCCAAGACCAACGTTTTATCATTATTTTCCATTCCTTTCACTTTGGTCATCGGCATATATTCTTTTCCTTTATCAGAAAGATTGAAAGAATAGTAGCCGGGAACCATTTCCTGTGAAAAAGTAATTCTGAGCTCTTTGGTATCGGCATTTACATCTACAGAACCATTGACTGGTTCTATTTTCACTACATACGGTAATTGATTTTGATATTCTTTAACAAGCATACTGGCTTTTTCTTTGAAAAACTTTGATTTGTCCAAAAAGTCTTCCACTGCTTTATTATCACTATAGTTCAGTTCAATAATATCTTTTATAGCCTGTTTTTTATCTTTGGCATTCTGGTAATACATTTTACTGATCACATAGCCTACATAATATCCTAAATCCGCACCCTGTCCTTTTTGTCTTCCATTATAAAACCATTCAGCAAGATTACCGGTAAACATTTCTTTTTTAAACCTGGCTTTAATTTCAGCTTCATGAACCATTCCGTAAGAAATATATTTTCTTTGCGGAGATTCATTCATCACAAGTCCGGCAATCAGATCGCATGATCCTTCCTTTATGGCCTGATTTAAAACCCTGTTTTGATACCCGGTCTGCTGGGTATGGATATACTCGTGAATATTCAGGGAAACGATATTATCCAGAGACTGATTGGCAAACATACCCTTCAACCATTCATCTTTAAATTCTGAAACATCTGTAGACCCAATTCCGGTGGCAAGTTCTGCTCCTACCAATACCATATTTCCGCTCACAGTTCCTCCGGCGTTAAGCCCACCGATGGTAAAATACATTTCAGCGTCTTTAAGTTCAGGATACAATTGCTTCAGCCTGACAACACCAGCTTCCAGCTCTTTGGTCTTGGTTTTTATCGTTAAGGTATTTGGCCTTACTGAATTCCAGAATTTAGGGTATTTTTCTATGACTTTTACATATACACTATCGTTATAATCTCTGGCATTCATAAAAGCTTTTAAGCCTTTTGTTGCTTTATCACTATATAGTCTTTTGATGAGATTCAGCTTTCCGGAATAATCACTTGTTTTTTGAATGCTGTCATATGCCACCCAAAAGTTATCAATATCTGAAGTGAAAATTCTGGTTGATTTCTGTGAAAAAGCAGTGGCAAATACAAGTGAAAAAATAAGAGTAGTAAAACGTTTCATGGTCATTTTTAATACGGCAATTATACATACAATTATTGTATTTCACAACTATCTTTTACCGTATAAACACTATAAATTTTAAAAGAACAGCAGGTAACATCATATTATAATAACTCCAAAAAAAAAAAAAAAAAGCAAAGCAAAAACAGCTCCTTTATTATTTATTTATATTAATTCCAAATAATTTTAATTCTTTCCATTTTATTGTCACAAATATTTAATACTTTAGCTTAATAATTTGAACAAATGGGAATAATCCTTAAACCAATTGATATTGTAGATGACATTTCACAGGAAGATTTCCGTGAAAAATATCTAAAGCCATGTAAGCCAGTGGTAATCAGAAATATGGCAAGAAAGTGGCCCGCCTATCAAAAATGGACGATGGATTACATGAAGGAAGTAGTAGGCGACGTTGAAGTTCCCCTTTATGACAGTTCCAAAGCAGATCCTGCCGCTCCTATCAATACACCGACTACGAAAATGCCTTTTCGTGATTATGTGGACCTTATTCAGAGAGAGCCTACAGATCTGAGAATTTTCTTCTTTGACCCTATAAAATTTGCGCCCAAACTGTTGGACGACTATGTTCCGCCAAAGAATCTTATGGGTGGATTTTTAGATAAATATCCAAGTATGTTTTTCGGAGGTAAAGGTTCTGTGACTTTCCTTCATTATGATATCGACATGCCGCATATTTTCCATACTCACTTCAATGGAAGAAAACATGTCCTTCTGTTTGAATACAAATGGAAAACACGTCTGTATAAGCTTCCTTATGCTACCTATGCACTGGAAGATTATGATATTGCCAATCCTGATTTTGAAAAATTTCCGGCTTTGGATGGTATTGAAGGAATTGAGTGTTTCCTGGAACATGGAGATACATTATTTATGCCTACAGGTTGGTGGCACTGGATGAAATATCTGGACGGATCTTTCTCTATTTCACTGCGTGCATGGGATAAAAGCTGGGCTGTAAAAGCACATTCCCTATGGAATCTTGCTGTGCAGCGTAATTTTGATAATTTCATGAAAGGCCGATACAAAAAAAGGTATATGGACTGGAAAGAAAGAAAAGCAGTAGAAAAAGCCCATATCGCTTTGAAAAAAGGGCTGCCAAAATAAAAACCTTTTAGATAAAAAAGTGGATGATTCGCTCAGAATCATCCACTTTTTTTATTCACTTTTGAGATGTATTGCAAAAAATAATTAAATTGCAAACGTTCCCTAAATACAAAAATACACATACATGTTTGAAAAATTAATCGATAGCTTTGAAAAGCTGTGCCTGCAGATTATTATTGAAATTTTACTGGTTCCTGTAACGATCTTCAAATTGTTTCAGGATCCGCGACGCTGTTATGATCTGTCTGTTCATGAAATGGAGAAAGAAGAGGCTGAACGTTTTCACGACTACCTATCTCCTATCAAACTATCTGTATATACCTCCGTGATTGTCTCTGTAATTTTAATGGATTATGGTGGTGAGCATAATATTATTTCAAAGATCAAAGGGCTCAGTATGGTAGAAAAAGCGCTCTTTATATTTTTGATGAATAATATTACTGCGGTAGTATTCACCGTTGCGATATTATGGTACAAAAAAGAAAAAGTGAATACCGTCACCTTCCGGACCTTATTATTTTCTTTTATTTATACAACCGTATACACCTCTACTCCTTTTTTTATATTAATCAGCTCGGCTATGTTTCTTGGAGAAACTTTGAATGTAGATGCTTATATAGAAAGCCTGGGAAAGATAAGCAACTATGGTACAAGAGAATACCTGTTCTTTCTGGTCTTTCTGGTTTTTATTATCATTGGAATTATCGGAATTTTCAAGCTTTTCAAAGCGTTGCATTATATTCTGAAGAATAACTTCACTTATCATCCTTATATCGTATGGTTTTTTACCTTACTTTTCTTTGTTATTCAGCTATATTATACAAAAGGATTTATTTAAAAACCAACACCTACCAGTCTGTTCATATTTTATTTACATTTGTAAAAATTTTACATTATGCCCAAACCTCGCGAAAGAATAATAAGCACTGCAATGGTTCTCTTCCATCGGCAAGGTTACAACAATACGGGCATCAATCAAATCATTGATGAAGCTAATGTATCTAAAGCAAGCTTTTACCAGCATTTTAAGTCTAAAGATGATCTTTGCATAGAATTTCTTAATAAAAGATATGATTACTGGGTGTCTGAACTTGAAAAATTCACAGCAGAAGCAGAAACACTACAAGAAAAGTTCCGGAAATCCTTCGATTTCCTGATCGACATGAATGAAAGAGAAGATTTCAGAGGATGCAGTTTTTTGAATATTCTGTCGGAAATTCCTGCAGATAAGGAAGAAATTCATAAAGTAATCCGTGATCATAAAATAAAGTTGAGAGAATCCTTCAATGAAGATATTCAAAACGATATGATTTCAGCCCATATCTATCTTCTTTTTGAAAGTTCAATACTGACCAGCCAGCTTTACAGATCCAATGAACTGATTGAAAAATCTAAAGTGATCGTACAGGATATACTGAACGCCTCCCATTAATCCTTCAGATATGCACATTCCTGATCTTCATTCTTTTTTGAAAACAGACCTTCATTTATCAACTGAAATTACTTATCCTGCTAAAACTATCCTGCTTGAGGAAGGAAAGATTTCAGATAAGATGTTCCTTGTAAAAAAAGGAGCCTTAAGAATATTCTTCTATCAGGACGGAAAAGAACTTACCCTGGAGTTTATAACAGAAAATCAGGCAGTTTCATCTTTTGACAGCTTCCTGAATGGCAATCCCAGCGATTTTGTTATTGAAACTCTGGAATCAACTACCGTTTATGAATTACAGGCTGAAACTTTTCACAGGCTCATGGAAAATGAGGAATTCCAGCATATTTTCCTGCCACTTTTTTACAAACGTTTCAGTGAAATTAATAAACGGCTGATTTCTTTTATCAGAGATTCACCTCAGGAAAGGTATTAGCAGCTTCTCAAAAACAGACCTGAACTTCTTCTGCGCTTTCCGCAGCATTATATTGCCTCTTATCTTGGGATTACCAGTGTTTCGTTAAGCAGAATACGCAGCCGAAGGTAATTTCTTTACAATTGTTATCGTCCGGTCAATAAGCTGGCGAGTAATTTTGCTTCAAAATAATAAAGTTATGAAGCATTTTATCCGGCAGGTATTCAACGATATACTGGAAAATACGGCATTTGACGAATTATTAATTGAGAAATATTTTTCAAAAGAATACATTCAGATTGTAGATCATTCTCAGCTTACTTATGATGAATTTGTTCTTCACATCAGAAAACTGAAAGAAAAAGTGGCTGAACAAAAGCTTGACATCATCAGTTACGCTGAAAATGGTAATATCATATTTACCCACCACATAGTAAAATCCACCCTAAAAGATGGAAGTAAGGTGGTACATAAAGTATTGGCAGAATTTACCATCCAGAATCATCAGATTATACGATGTAATGAATTGACTTTGCTTCTAGAGGGGAATACTGTTGAAAAGAATTTAGGATCTGAAAGGTAGACAATCACTGCGTATTTCCTTTCAACAAACAGTTTCTATATTAACAATTCTTAAGAAAACCTTAATTTTCTCTTCAACTCCTTTGCCAAACAGACGTTTAATTTTGCTGTTATTTTTATCTAAAATATTAAAAGTGAACAAAATTTTTACGTCTGTTTTATTTTGTGCCTCTATTTTTTTCTATGCACAAACCGGTTCTTTGTCCGGAAATATCAATGATGATTCAAAAATAGCCCTGCCTGGAGCCAAGATCTCTTTAAGCCCGGGAAATATATATACCACTTCGGATGAGCACGGAAACTTTGTATTTCTGAATGTTCCTCCGGGAAGCTATACCATGAAAATTGACTACCTCGGTTATGGTGTGCATGAGTATACTGTAACGGTAGAACCTGAAAAAAATACCCGTCAGAATATTATTTTCGACAAGAAAGAGACATCCATTGCAGCCATTGTAGTTTCGGGAGCGACTCTGAAAAATCAGGCAAGAGCCTTGAATAAACAAAGAAATAACGCCAATATTACCAATGTGATTTCTTCTGATCAGATCGGACGTTTTCCGGATGCCAATATCGGAGATGCTTTGAAACGTGTTCCGGGAATTACGATACAAAATGACCAAGGTGAAGCCAGAAACCTTATCATCAGAGGGCTTGCTCCCAATCTGAACTCCGTTACGCTGAATGGCGACCGGATTCCGTCTGCTGAAGGAGATAACCGTAATGTACAGATGGACCTGATCCCTTCCGATATGATTTCTACTATAGAAGTTAATAAAACCCTCACTCCGGATATGGACGCCGATGCCATCGGAGGTTCCGTAAACCTTATTACCAGGGCTTCCCCGAACGGACAGAGGATTTCCGCAACCGTTGCCGGAGGATACAATCCCATCCGTGAAAAAGGAAATTACACTGCCGGATTTGTGTACGGAAACCGTTTTCTGGATAAAAAATTAGGCGCGGTATTCAGTTTTTCCTATAACAACAACAATTTTGGTTCGGACAATATAGAACCCGTATGGAGCCAGGCCAATGATCTTGCCCAAACGGTTTATGTAAGCAAAATGGGAGTTCGCTATTATAATGAACACCGTATCAGACATAGTTTTGATCTCAACATGGATTATGAGTTCAATTCCAAAAATAAGATCTATGCTTCTGCGATGTACAACTTCAGGAATGATAAGGAAACCAGATTTGCTTTAGGATATAAAATAAAACCTGTTTATAATGCTGATGAAACTGAGATTACGGACTGGAAAGGAAGTATCACAAGACAAAATAAAGGAGGTGATGCCGATAATGACAATACCCGTCTGGAAAAACAAAAAGTTCAGAACTATGCTTTACGAGGAGAACATTTATTAGGTTCTAAAGTTGACCTCGACTGGGCTGTCAATTACGCCATCGCAAGTGAAGATAAGCCTCATCAGCGTTATATAGAGTTTGAAAACAGCAAAATGAACTTCGCTCCTGACCTTAGCAATCCTGAAAAACCAATGTTCAATCTTCTCGCAGCAGACAATCTGGGAAGCTATAAACTGAGTGATCTTTCGGATGCCAATAACTTTACTCAGGAAAAAGAATTAGGCGCAAAAGTAAATGTACGTTTTCCGTTTTCCGTGATTGATGGTCAGAAAGGAAGACTTCGTACCGGTTTCCGGATGCGTTTGAAGAAAAAGGAAAGAGAGAATGATTTCTACGCTTTTACACCTGTTAACAATATGGGAAGTCTTTTATCGGTGCCAACCATACACCTTAATGGTGAAAACTTCCAGCCGGGAAATTATGTTCCGGGAACATTTGTTGATCCTTCTTTCCTTGGCGGATTGGATTTATTCAATCCAACTTTATTTAACGGTAAGCTGAAACCTGAAAAGTATCTTTCCAGCAATTACAATGCAAAAGAGCAGATCTATGCAGGTTATATCCGCTGGGATCAGGATTTTAATGATAAACTATCGATGATCGTTGGAGCCCGTATTGAAACAACCCAGATTGATTACACCGGAAATTATGTCATGAATGAGAAGGATTTGGTAGGGCAAATCAATAATACCAATACATATACCAATGTCCTTCCGAATATTTCCTTCAAATATGTTCCGGTGCAAGATCTTGTACTTCGTGCAGCATTTACTACCGCTCTTGCCCGCCCTAACTATTATTCTTTAGTTCCTTATCTGAATGTTATTTCAGAAGATGAAATTGTTGCAGCAGGAAATCCGAATCTGAAGGCAACCTATGCCTACAATTTTGATTTCATGGCAGAGAAATATTTCAAGTCTGTAGGGATTCTTTCCGGAGGTGTTTTCTATAAAAATCTTAACGATTTCATTTATACGTATTCCAAAAGAAATTATACCGCGAACGACTTTGCCAATGATTTTGCGGGACAAACCAACCCAATTCCGGCCGGAGAAAGCAACTGGAAATTTACCCAGCAGCGTAATGGTGACAATGTAGATATTTATGGGTTTGAAGTTGCTTTGCAAAGACAGCTTGATTTCATTCCCGGAGCTTTCTGGAAAGGACTTGGAGTGTATGTCAACTATACTTATACTAAATCCAAAGCAAAAGGAATTACCAATGAAGAAGGCATTGAAAGAACAGATGTAGGGTTTCCGGGAGCTGCTCCTCATATGTTCAACGGATCTCTTTCATGGGAAAACAAACGTTTTTCAGCAAGAGTTTCCATGAACTATGCTTCTCATTATATTGATGAGCTTGGTGGCAAGGCATTTGATGACCGTTATTACGACAAACAGTTTTTCCTTGATGCTAATGCTTCCTACAAGATTACGACTCAGCTCAGAGTTTTTGCAGAAGCCAATAATCTGACGAACCAGCCGTTAAGATACTACCAGGGAATCCCAAGCAGAACCGCACAGGCTGAATATTACAGACCAAGGTTTACAATGGGAGTGAAATTTGATTTTTAAAATAAACATGAAAAACCTACATTATATACTGGCTCTTTCAGTTCTTCCTTTTGTGGTCAGCTGTACAGGACAGAAAGAAGTTATAGAAAAATTAAAACCTACCGTTATTACAGAAACAGTGGTTCATGATACAGATGATCCTGCCATATGGATCAATTCTCAGGATCCTTCAAAAAGTATTATCATCGGAACAGATAAAGATACGGATGGAGGTTTGTACGCCTTTGATCTTAACGGAAAAATCATCCATAAAGTATTAGGATTGAAGCGCCCCAACAATGTTGATCTTGAATATGGTTTTATTTTAAATGGAAAGAAAACAGACATCGCTGCCGTAACGGAAAGGGAAACGAACAAAGTAAAATTATATTCGCTTCCTGAACTGAAAGAAGTGGGAGAAATCTCAGTATTTGAAGGAGAAACAGAACGTGGTCCGATGGGAGTTTCCATGTATAAAAATCCGCAGACAGAAGAAATATTTGTCATTGTAGGAAGAAAATCTGGTCCTGCTGACGGCTACCTATGGCAATATAAGCTTACGGAGAAAAATGGCTCTATCACCGGAGAAGTTGTCCGTAAATTCGGAAAATACAGTGGCCTGAAAGAGATTGAAAGCATTGCTGTAGATGACGAAATGGGCTATATCTACTATTCTGATGAGCAGTTTGGAGTTCATAAATACTATGCTGATCCGGAAAAAGGTAATGAGGAATTAGCTGTTTTCGGAAAAGGTGATTTTAAATCTGATGTGGAAGGAATTTCCATCTATCCTACTGATAAAGGGAAAGGTTATATTCTGGTTTCGAATCAGCAGAATGATACCTTCAATGTCTACTTAAGAGAAGACCAATCAAAGGGGAGAATTGCAGAAATTCCGGTTTCTACATTAGAAAGTGATGGTTCTGAAGTGACCCATGTTAACTTGGGTCCAAAATTCCCGAAAGGCGTTTTTGTTGCGATGAGCAATGGCAGAGTATTTCATTATTATGACTGGAGAGTGATTGAAAAAGCCATTAAATCTGCGGTAAAGGCTGGAAAATAAAAGAATCTTGAACCATTAAGGCTGATAAGGTTTTAGGAGCATTAAGTTGAACTATACTGTCATTGCGAACCATAGGTGAAGCAATCTCATGGTTAAGTTCAACTTAATGCTTTTCTTTTGTTTTTATTGGATATGTTTTCTCAAAAACTCTGCAGTGAATGATTTTTTATTTTTCAAAATATCCACCGGAGTTCCTTCAAACAATACTTCACCTCCAAATTTCCCTGCGCCCGGTCCCATATCAATAATCCAGTCTGCCTGTGAAATAATATCAAGATTGTGTTCGATAACAATCAGCGTATTATTCTGATCTGCAAGTCCATTAAAAAACGTAAGCAGTTTTTGGGTATCACTTGGATGCAGTCCTGTGCTCGGTTCATCAAGAATAATGATCTGATTGGTATTTTTCAGTTCTCTTGTCAGCTTAAGGCGTTGTCTTTCACCTCCGGAAAAGCTGTCCAGTCTTTGCCCTAATGTCAGATAATCAAGACCTAATTGTATCAGGAGGTCAAAATTTCTGAGCACCAATTCTTCCTTAAAAAAATCAGAGGCCTCAGAAACCGTCATGCTCATGACTTCTGCAATTGTTTTTCCGCTGTAGGTATATTGCAGTACATCAGGATCAAATCCTGAACCTCCGCAAACCTCGCATGGCTGCTCAATATCATCCATAAAAGCCAGGTCAATCTTTTCTATTCCCAAACCTTTACAGTTTTTGCAGGCTCCGTCACTGTTTCTGCTGAAGAGTTTATCTGAAACATGGTTAGATTGTGCAAAAAGCTTACGTACAATATCTGATATTCCGAGATAAGTAAGCAAATTGGAGCGGGCACTTGCAGCAAACAAAGATTGATCAATAATAGTTACATCCGGATAGAGTTCCGGGAGAATACGATTTATCAGGGTACTTTTGCCGGATCCTGCAACACCGGTTACGACTGTAATTACTCCTGTCGGAATATTTACCGTCACATTTTTAAGATTATATCTGTTGGCATTTTTAATTTCCAGATAGCCATCAGGTTTTCTGAATTCTTGTTTGATGGAAGGTTTTGTTGCGAAATAAGAACCTGTTTTACCTGCCGATTTTTTTAAATCTTTAAACGCCCCGTCATAGATCACTTCTCCTCCGTTTCTTCCTGAACCGGGGCCAATATCAATTACCCTGTCCGCCATTTTGATCAGATCCGGATCATGCTCAACGATTAAAACAGAGTTTCCTTTGTCTCTGATCTGCTGAATAATAGTGATGATATTCTGCAGATCCTTCGGATGAAGTCCAATACTGGGTTCATCAAAAATATACAACAGATCTACCAGGCTGTTTCCCAAACTCCTCACCATTTTTATACGCTGAGATTCTCCTCCGGAAAGCGTGTTGGTACTTCTGTCAAGAGTCAGATACTGCAATCCTATCGTAATGATATTCTGCAGCTTTGCGGAAAGCTCTTTGATGAGGACTTCATATGCTTTTGAATCCAGTGAGGTAATAAACTCAAGCAGTTCATCCACTGAAAGGGCCATACAATCTGCAATACTTTTACCTTCGATTTTACAGGACAGTATTTTTTCGTTCAGACGTTTTCCCTGGCAAGACGGGCAGGTTTTGGTAATCACAATATTCTTCAGAGCGTCTTTTCTTGTGATGTTTTCTTTTGAATCTTTTTTCAGAAATGCTTTTTCAATCCTTGGAACAATTCCTTCATATTTTACCGTTTTTCCCCATTCTTTATCAGGATGTTTCGGTTTGTGTTCCTGTGCATACAACAGGGTTTCCCATTCTTTATCGGTGAAATCCTTCAACTTTTTATCATTATCGAAATAACCGGACAAAGTATATCTTGTTAAACGCCATCCTCCAGGCTGAAATGTAGGGAAGCGAATGGCTCCTTCATGTAAGGATTTTTCACGATCAATCAAGGTATTCACATTCAAAGTTTGTACAAATCCTAATCCCTCACATTCAGGACACATTCCCTGAGGGTGATTAAATGAAAATACATTGGAATATCCTACAAACGGCTCTCCCATTCTCGAAAACAACAGTCTCAGAGAAGCAGACACGTCCGCTGCCGTTCCCACTGTAGATCTGGCATTTCCACCCAACCGTTTTTGATTGATAATGATTGGAACATTAAGGTTTTCAATTTTATCTACATCCGGAAGGCCATAATGCTGCAGGCGGTTTCTGATAAAACTGTTCTGGGTTTCATTAATCTGTCTTTGTGCTTCTGCTCCAATGGTTTCAAAAACCAAAGATGATTTTCCGGATCCCGATACTCCCGTAAAAACCACGATCCTGTACTTTGGAATTTTTATGGAAATATTTTTGAGATTATTCTGACGAGCGTTCGTAATTTCTATATTTTCCATGATAAAAATGCTTAACTTTGTTAATATTTAACTAAGTTAAGCATTTTTGTAATGGAACTCATTGAAAAAGAATTTTTTAACACATTTACTGATTTCCAATGTCTTATTCTGGCTCACATGAACCGGGGTGACATTAACGGAGTAACTGCTGCTCATTATAATATTATTGAATTTATTATGAGGAAAGGAACAGCAACAGGAAGGGAAATATCACTGGCTTTCAACATTAGCCAGGCAGCCATTTCAAAACAGCTGAAATTTCTGATCGGTCAAGATTTGATTGTCCGGGAACAAGAGAAAGTGGACCACAGGAAATTCAATCTTTCAGTAACGGATAAAGGAAGGTTTATTGTAGATAATTCTGAAACTTTCCGTAAGGCTATCACTCATCAGACGGCTTCCATACTTACCTCTGAAGAATTAAAAAACTTTAATTATCTGCTGGGTAAAGTTTTGAATAATATAAAACTGTAGTACCCATAGTTACTTATACGTCCTGAATAACCTGTCCCAGATTGAAGTATAAAATCCAAAGTTTTTACTTTCATCCAAATGGTGCTGGTTATGAAACCTGGTTGTTCCCACAAAAAAGCGGTCAAAAGAGGATGGAAAAAACTCTCTGTTCAAGTGTCCTATCGTTCCCCAGATAAGATTAAGCAAAAGATATATTGAAATCGAAATCACAGAAAAATCATGGCCTACAAGTAAAACCAGCATCATCAGTCCGAACCCTATGGTTTCCAAAGGATGCAGAACAAAAAGACTTAAAAAGTTGGTACTGATATGTTCATGGTGTTTTCCGTGTAGAACTTTATAGACCAAAGGTAAATGTGCTGCAAAATGAAATAAATACATCAGAAAATCCATTAAGAGGAGTAAAACAGCTACTTCCGCTATTATTCCAATTACTGATTCTGTCTGCCCCGGCACAATCCATCCTTTTTTCCATAAAAAAGCCCCCAAAAGCATAACAAAACTGTTACATCCTATGGTAAGCAGACTAAGATAAAAGTCAGATCGGGTAACAGGATGATTCTTCTCCTGCAGCTGACTTTTACGACAAGTCTTCTCGATAAAAATATACAACCCTATCGAAAACAGATATAGGAAAATATTAACGATCAGACTGAATATCAACCATTGCGGCCAAGAAAACTGCCAAAATACCTGTAAATAACCGGAAAGTTCTGCCTGAGTAAAATTCATAAGTCTTTCATCCTTCTGCTTGATGTCATAAAGGTATGAATTTCACCGTAAAACCAACCGATAAAGTACATTCCGGGCTTTATTTCTGTCTTGCCTTTCTTCTGAGCTCCCTCAGTCTTGATGTGAGCTTTTTTCTCAAATCGTTATGATAGGCCCGGTAGTTTTTGATGCTGTTTTCCAGATTTTTCTTATTAAGCAGATACTCTTCGTACAGATGTCCCAGTTCTGAAATCTGGGTCATCACCTCCGAAGGCTGGCTTTCAGGATCTTCCGCAGCTTCTATCAGCAGACGGTAATATTCAATTCGGCTGGTCAGGTTCATGTGAAGTTTTGGTTCTATTCCCTGCATGATTTTATCATTTTAGTTATTTTGTGAATGGGTAAAGGATAAAGATATTTTTTATATTATTTTTTGTTTTTTGAATCCAGCTTATTTCTCCATCATAACCGGAGGCACATCACTCTGAAATAAAATTTTGATATTTCCATTCTTTTCGTGGTCTGCTGATTTGAAATAACCTCCGTTAAGTGCAGAAGAAATAAGGGTTTCATTGGGATCTCCCAAAGGTAATAATGGCAGTCCGGTAAATTCATTGACATTGCTCTGCGGGGAAATTCCACTACTGTATTCTCCGGCTCCGCTGGCATTAAAGACTTTATAAATCACCGGATGAATCTGCCAGGAAATTTTTCTGGGTTTACGTTTGTCTTCCACAACAAATCCTGCCATATCTTTCCCCAGCGTAGTATCTCCTATTTGAATCACCTGCATATAAGGTTTCAGGTTATTCACCACAATTTCAGCCGCAGATGCTGTACTGTTCGATGTGAGGATAAAAACTTTCTGCAATCCCAAAGCATTCGCACGCAAAGTTGTAAAGTCCAAAGCTTTGGGATCGTAAGCAATCTGTTGGGCAAATGTTCTTTTTACTTCCCCTCCGTTTTTATTTCCTTTAAAAATGATGAACGGTGAACCGGATGATAATCCTGAAGGAATCAGGGAGCAAAGAGCTGCTGCAGATGACACCGAACCTCCATAATTGTATCGAAGATCCAGAATTAATTCCTTTACTCCGGCGGCCTTCAATTCCCCAAACTTTTGATATAGCGTTTGAGTCATTCCGTCAGGGAAATCATAGATGTACATATAACCTACTTTTTTACCATTTTTTTCAAAAACTTTGGATAAAACAGGCTGTTCAAAAGAGAAACCATAGTAAACGGTGATGTTTTTTTCATCCTTAACGCTTCCGTTTTGCCATTTTCCAACGGTAAGCTCTACAACCGTCTGGTCTTTAATGGATGAAGCCATTGCTTCGGCATTCGCGGCTGTCATTACTTTTCCATTGACTTTGGTAATGATCATTCCTCTCTCCAGTCCTGCATTGAAAGCCGGGGAGTTTTGCAGCACCAGCTTCACTACAGTAACCACTTCATTATTAGCAAGCTGAACAATGGTATAGTCAAAACCGTACATATTCCTTATAGAACGTGGATACGAAGAGGAATCTTCCGTATTCACCATAAAAGAAAACCGATCTTTGGGAGACAGCAGACTTTTGAAAAAATCTTTTACAGGAAGCTGATAATCCGGTTTTGCAGGCATCTCATCTGCCCAGTAATAATACCGTTTCATACTGTCCTGAACCCATAGATTCACAAATTCTGTACTTCCCTCCGGAAAAACGGGTGCACTTTCGTCATTATTATTGGTACACGAAATGAGAAAAACTGCGATGGCAATATATTGAAGTTTTAAAAAGTTTTTCATATATAATTACAGATATTCTGCTACGTCAATATCTCCTTTTACCACCCATTCTCCATTTTCCATTTTTTCCTGAAGTACAATCATATTGGCGCCCGTGTGTTGTTTTAATTTCACCTGAATCATTTTAGATCCCGCATAAGGCTCTGTAGTTCCCGGTTTGTATAATTCAAGATATATGGGAGCTGTCGAGCTGAAGAAGCTATAAATTTTCACTGCGGTAAAGTTGTCTTTTCCTATATTATCAAACTCGGCAAGTACTACTCCGTTTTCTCTTTTCAAAATGCCTTTCACTTCTTTGAGAGAGCTTCCGGAAAATTCTCCCAGATTGGGAAAAATAAATTCAAAACCTACTTTCCCGAGGTTCACCTGAGGTTTTACCGCATAGGTCTGCAGATAAATTCCGGGAAGATTAAAAAAGTAGAGGTTTTTATAATCATTTATATTGTCATATGTAATATTGTATTTTGCAATTTCAGCGCCTGTTTCATTATTGTAGACAGACAATTTATTAGTTTCTCCCTGATCCAGAACAAACTGAAGCTGGGTTTCAATTTTATTGGTATAGGACGTTTTTCCTTCAATGGATACAGGCTGTCCGTTCAACCTCAGCTGAAGGACATCAGGTTTGGAAAATCCTTTGATATTAACGTCTCCGGGTTTCTGCACTTTATCATACAGCTCCATGGTATTATTGTCTGTACATGAAAACAGTACAGTGAATAACAGTAGTAATGCGAAGATTTTGTTCATCTTTCTTCAATTATTTCTTGTAAAACTTAAAAATATTGTCCGGCCCATGCCATGGGCCGGGCAATATAATTATAAAAAAACTAGTTGGATATATTCTGGATAACCTTTTTGCGAAGGCTACCCATTCTTTTATATTAAAATTTCATGGTGTTTCTAAAAATCAGATTCTAAGGGGGCGGAATGATTATTTTTTAATAAACTTCAGCCTTTCCGTAATCTTTCCATCCGTAATTTCTGCGATATACGCTCCGGATGTAAGCCCTGCTGTGTTGATCGCTTTAGCATATGGAGTGGTTAAGACTTTTTGTCCTGCTGCATTGTAAATATTGACTACAGTTGTATTTTCTTTCAATGCTGGGTTAAGATGCAGCTGTAAAGATTCTCTTACCGGATTTTCTGCTATTTGTGTTACAATTTTGTTTCCTTTTACATCCTTAGTTCCCAAAAATGAAGTAGCATAAATTCCTATTTCATCAATATTGATGTTCTGGACATTGTTTCCGCTTGTTTTTCTGTTTGACCACATTCCGATATAGATCTTTTTTCCCGCAAAAGCAGAAAGATCTACAAGAGATTCTACAAACTGGGTAAGATCTGCCGGAAAAGGATTGGCTGAGTCACCTACCTGTATTTTATACATACTCTGAACATCATTTCCGTTTGCATCTACAGTCATCGCCTGGAAGTCCGATAATGTAGGAACCTCTTTCTGCGGTGTGCTTACATAGATAAAAAGTTCTCTGGCAACAATTGTATGAGTAGATCTCTGTCTCCCGATATAGGCGGCCAGTGTAATGGTTCCTGCAGTATTGGTAAGGTCAATCTGAGGAGAAATAATCCAGTCATTTTCTGCGGTAAATCCGTTAGCATTTCCAGTTGGAACCAAATTGATAGAATGGCGGAGAACACCTGCAGTTCCATAGGCCAAGGTAGTTCCGTTGTGATAAATGTTTTCTCCCTGTACCCATCCGTTTCCATTGCTATTGAGGTCATGAAAGGTCCATCCCTGAAGGTCAGCAGGAGTATCAAAAGAATTTCCCCATACCAGAGACTGTGCTGCAGCCAGGTGGGATAAAAACAGAGCAGATGATAAAATTATTTTTTTCATAATGCTGATGATTAAAATTTTTGAAGTAAAAGCAAGGAATCAGCATGTGCTGTTCCCTGCTTTTTAAAGTTTTTATTATTCTACAATGGAGAAATTGTATTTTGTCCAAAGTCCCTGGAAGTTTCCACAGTTTCTTGGAGATACATTCCAACCACCTTCGTTGAAGAAAGGCTGGCTCATACCCCATAGAGTTGCAGGAGTACCAGTCGCCAGGTTAGCTGCAGGGATTCCTGCTGTACCTGTACCTGTAACTGAAGTAGTAAATCCGTGAACCTGGATGGTGCTGTATGCTGAAGCTGAAGAAAGCTCAGAACCTGTACCTTCTACTTTGATACCCACAGGATAACCTGTAACGACAGCGTTATTTAATGTTAATCTTCCGTGTCTTCTGATGTGGATACCGTTTTCATATAAAGCACCTTTAGTAGAGTTCTTAGAACCAACGATAGTAAGGTTGTTGATCACCGGATGAGTCAACAATGTTGTAGAAGAACCTTCTGCGTTGTTATCAAGCTCGATACCGTTAGAATCCGGGCTTGATCCGCTAAGACTGTGTGTAGAGTTGTAATCTGCCAAAGCTAATGCACAAGTGATTGTTCCTGTATATCCGTTATCGAAGTCGAAGTTATCATCATCAGCTGCAAAAGAAACAAGGTTTGAAGCGTTTACAGTACCACCGAAGAATTCGAAAGAGTCATCTTTCCCGAAAGAAACCTGAATATGATCCAAAGTAGTTCCGTTTCCAACCCCTCCTAAAGTAAGACCGTTGATTTCGTTTCCTGAGTTTGGCGCTAAAAGATCATATCCTGCAAATTCGATACGAACATATTTTAATGTTCCTCCGTTATGGGAAGCATTGGTACCTCCATAATAGAAATCAGGACCGGATAATCCTTCAATTGTTTTTGTGAAAGGCGTGTTGGTAGGAGCATCTCCTAAGATAATAACCCCTCCGAAGTCACCAGGAGCAGCAGTTGTATCTTCGTTTCCATCTAACAATTTGTAGCTTGTAAAAATGATTGGCTGAGCTTCTGTACCTGCTGCATTGATTTTTCCTGTTTTAGAAATTACCAAAACTCCTGTAGCTGTATTGTTTGTGTTTGGCTTAGCTTTAATAAATGTACCCGGCTGGATTGTTAATGTAGCCCCATTTTTTACCGTTACAATTCCATTTAGTTCAACTACTCCACTCCATGTAGTATTTGAAGTAATATCACCACTTACACTGGTTACCGGAAGCGCAGAAGCTGTAAGGTACTCAGCAGAAGTAGATTTCATTTCGAATGGAGAAGATGAATCTGCCAGTTGATCATTTTGACAAGCTGTAAGAGATAATGCTGCCACTGCAATTAGAGTTAGTCTTTTCATTGTTATAATTTTTAATAAATCCGGTCGTGTTATTTTTATACCAGATCAGTTTTTTAATATTCAGGAATATCTTCCTCTCTATTCCTTCGATTTGTTTTTTGGTGTTCATCCCATCGCTGCAGGAGGAGCTGCATTGCGGGCGTTCCCATGAAAATCGTTAATGCCTGGGAAAAGCTGTTAACGTCCGGTTTTTTCAGAACTGTACTGCTGTGCGCATCATCAGTATTATTTCAGTTTTTGATCAGGTTCCCGAAACCTGTACGCTGCTATAATTAAGATATCTTTTTAATCTAAGTGCCTATTTTCTTACTCATAGATTTCGTCTCCTTATTCTAAAATGGAGAAATTATACTTAGTCCAAAGTCCTTGAAAATTGCCACAATTCCTTGGTGAGATATTCCATCCTCCTTCGTTAAAATATGGCTGATTCATTCCCCAAACGGAAGCAGAAAGTCCAGTAGATAAGTTCAACATAGGAATTCCCGCTGTTCCGGCACCTATTACAGAAGTTATAAATCCGTGGACCTGAATGGTATTATAGTTAGACCCCGAAGAAAGCACTGAGCCTGTACCTTCTACCTTAATTCCTATAGGGTATCCGGTAACAACAGCATTATTTAATGTTAGCCTTCCATTTCTTCTAACATAAATTCCATTTCCATACTTTTCTCCCATTGTAGATTTCCATACTCCAATTATTGTAAGATTGTTAATTACAGGATGTGTTACTAATGCTGTGGATGTTCCATCAATATTATTATCGAGTTCAATACCATGAGAGTCATTGACTGTCCCACTGAGACTATGAGTAGAATTATAATCTGCTAAAGCCAGTGCACAGGTGATAGTTCCTGTATACCCGTTATTAAAATCAAAATTATCATCATCGGGTGCAAAAGAAATAAGGTTGGATGCATTTACATTTCCTCCATAAAATTCAAAGGAATCATCTTTACCATAAGATACCTGAATATGGTCGATAGTTGTACCACTCCCCACTCCGGCTAATGTAAGACCGTTTATTTCATGAATGGTATTTGGATAGATCTCTGCTCCTCCAAATTCAATGCGAACATACTTCAATATTCCCGCGTTATGATTTTGGTTAGTCCCACCATAATAATAATCTGGTCCGAAAAGTCCCTCAATGGTTGTTGTAGAAGGCGTGTTTGTTAAAGCATCACCCAATATAATCAATCCGCCAAAGTCACCAGCAGCTCCAATAGTATCTTCACTTCCATCTAATAATTTATAGCTTGTAAAAATAATAGGTTGGTTTTCTGTTCCTACGGCATTAATTTTTCCTGTTTTATTAATGATCAGCATTCCTGATGGCTCTGCTATTCCTTTGGGTTTTGCCTTAATATAAGTTCCGGGAAGGATTGTCAGTGTTGCTCCATCTTTTACCGTTACTATACCATCAATTTCAATAACTCCACTCCAGGTTGTATTCGTGGTAATGTTACCACTTACAGTAACTACTGGAAGTGCAGAAGCAGTAAGATATTCTGAGGAAGTTGCCTTCAGTTCGAACGAAGATTGCTTATCTTCAAGCCTCTCCTGCTGACAAGCTGTAAGGAAGGATAATATTATAATTGGAATTAACTTTTTCATTGTACCGTCTTAATTATTATGTTATATTTTTCTATTTTTATTAAACCATGTATGTCTTAAGTTTTGTTTTTAAAACATATAATTCACACTTAGGCTGAACATTCTTCCGCTGTAGGCCCGAAACATAATCTTATCAATGTTCTTATCATATCTGTCTGTTGCACCAGGTAAAAGTCCCCACGCTTCCCGCTCAGTTCCAATGGCACTCCCCAATCCTAGAGGGATCACATAGGAATTATAATTATTATAGTATTCCTTTACCCTGTTGAATAAGTTTCTGGCATTTAATTTTAATTCAAGGTTTTTATTCCGAAGAAATTTATAGGAGATCTGTGCGTCTGCCACAGCATAAGGGCGCTGTATTTCTTCTCCTTTGTAAGCATACCCAACAGTGATATACTGATCTCCTTTAGCATTGTATAAAAAACTCAGTCCCAAACGATCACCATCATACGTCAATCCAAGATTGTAAGCATAAGGAGTCTGTCCGTAAAGCGGGCGTTTCACTTCATAGGTTTCATCATTATCACCTGTTTTGTACAGATCTTTAAAAGCCACTACTTTGGTATGGTTATACGTAAAATTTCCGCTTATGAAAAGCTTTTCCAGAAAGGTTCCGTCTGCAATAAATCCTAAATTCTTTCTTACTTCAGCTTCCACTCCCAATAATTTTGCATTTTTCGAATTACCATTATAGAGATATAAATTTCCTTCGCTGGAAATATGTCCCTCACGTTCTATGGGTCTGTCTATATTTTTATAATACAGTCCTGCAGAAAATATTTCTCCCAACCCGGGAAACCATTCAAATTTGAAATCATAATTATTAATGACAGAGGATGTCATTTCTGTATTATAAATTAAACCATTAGCTATCGGATCGAAATATGGAAGTCCTGTTCTTTCATTGAACTGAGGACGGATCACAGATCTGTTGTAAGCAAGCCTTAGATTAATTTTATTGGTAGGACTGTAGGTAAAGTTCGCTGAGGGCATCCATTGCCACGGTTTATCTTCAACGGCTGCTCTTTCCACATTCTTTGTATCATTTGGATCTAATTGTTGTGAGATAAGATCATATTTAAAGTACTCTGCACGAAGGCCCCAGACTAACCTTAATTTCTTCCAACGGTTATCAAACATGACAAAAACCGCATGTTGATTAACCTCTCCTTCATACTTGTCATTTTTATACAATGCTTTGGTTTCCCAGCCAATACCACCCGGAACATAATGGGAGCCATTGAACCAATCCGCAAGGGTACCATACATCGTCAGGTAATTTTTTTCGCTATTCGGAACATCCCGGTTCTCATCGACCCTTAAGAAGAATTTCTGCTGTTGGTTGGTGTTATTCTTTAATGTTCCTGCATATCCTGTCATCACCGTATTTTTAAAATTTCCTGTATCCAGATCCCATTTTACTGAAGCTCCGTAATTGTAATCGGTTTCTTTGTTGGCGATATATCCTCTGTAGAAATTTCCGCCGGTATTATAAATTTTATGATAGGTCAGAATTTCACTTCCAATAAAATCATAGAGGGTCAGATATTGGGTATAATCTTTCGTATCAGACGTTATGCCGGTTCTTGCTGCAAACCAGCTGACTTCAGTGTTTCCTATTTTGTGATTCCCTTCCAGTTTATTCTGCAAAAGGGTCTGAAAAATGGGATAGTTGGTATTATCAGTATAAGGTCTGTCTAAGTTTTTGATCTGAGCCGGATCATTATTGGGGATGACACCGTTGTAAAAATAATTATAGGCTAATTCTGCATTGGATGCCATGGCACTACCAGTGGTATATTCATTCCAACCTGTAACTCTTGTTAATGTATTATCAAAAATATGAGTGTATGAATTACGGAATGAAATTCTGTTTTTTCCCAGCTGAAGTCCAAAATTGAGCATCCCTGCCAACGTAGAGTTATAATTATAGGAAGCCCCTTTGTTTTTGAAATTATAAAATGGTATTGGAGCAACTCCCTTTGTTTCCCAATCGGCAACATAAGGTCCGGTGGTATCCAGCCAGTTTCCTCTTCCCGTATGGTCAATATCCAGTTTATTCTGTTCATTTCTGATGACAAATGCTCCGGCAAATCCCCATTTATTATTGTTTTTAAGAGCATATGTTCTTCCTAATGCCAGCTGTATATTAGATCCCATATCACCTCTGGTTTTATAGGTGCTGAAATTGTCATTGGTAAACTGCCTGGACTGTTCAAAAAACCTTGGATCTGTCCAGTTCATCGGCTCCAGTCCTTTGGGAAAATCTCTTGTACCGTCATCATACCCGAAATAGTCGTACTTTCCTCGCTTGCGGGTCAGAAATTCTTTGAAAGCCGACTGGTCATTATACGAAGTTCCTAACGTAACGGTTGTAAAGTTTTCATTGGGAATATCCTTGGTTCTCACTTCTACGTAACCTCCTGCAAAGCTGGCATTCATATCAGGAGTGGCAGATTTGCTTACCACCACACTTTCTACCATTGCCGTAGGAATAATGTCAAATGAAAAGTTCTGATTATACGCTTCCGTGCTTGGCAGGTTGATTCCGTCCATGGCCGCGGTGTTCCAACGTTCTCCCATGGATCTTACCACTACATATTTATTATCAATGGTGGTAATTCCTGTTACCCTTTTCAAAGTTCCTCCTACATCGCTATCCGGCGTTTTGGAAATCTGTTCCGCTGAAATACCATCACTCATCTGGGCTGCTTTCTTCTGCTGGGCAAGAAGTCCCGCCTGAGTATCTGCTTTACGAGATGCAGTAATTACTACTTCTTTGATGTCTGTAATTTTATCTGAGGCCTTGTTTAAAGCAAATGAAACAGCATTCGTTTCTTTGTTCGTAACAGACAGTTTTTCAACTCTCAGCGTATTATATTTAGGTGCTTTTATCGTCAGATTATAAGTTCCCGAGGGAAGATCTATGGTAAAGTCACCGTTATTATCAGTGACCACTGTTTTCTGAGCTACAGTGACTTCTGCTCCGGTAATGGGATTTCCTACTTCATCCACTATTTTACCGGAAATTCGTCCGTTTCCCAATGCGGAAATATTTGAACTTTCATATTTTATCGAAATAAGATCACCATGCAGTCGGTAAATAATAGGAAGTCCGTTGGTAATATCCTTCAGACAGTTGTTGACAGAAGTATTTTCACATTTCACTCCTTTTACCTTCAGCTCTTTAATGTCTACCTTGGAATATGCCAGTCTCATTCCCGTTTTTCCGGCAAATTCTTCCAAAACTTCAATCAACGGTCTGTTGGCAGGTACAGAAAATGTTACTTTCTGCACCAGCTCCTGAGCTTCTGCGGCTACAGTAAAAAATAAGGCTGCTATGGTAATCCCACATTTCAAACTTTTCATACTTAATAGTGTTCTCTTGATTATGATTATTTATTTTTTATAATGATTTATTTCTTAAGGATATAGGTATTTTCTTTTTTCTGTACTTCCAGTCCCAGGATGAAAGCCAGTGATTCAATATTTTCTCCGA
Organism: Chryseobacterium sp. AG363; assembly: GCF_003610675.1. Taxonomy (NCBI): domain Bacteria; kingdom Pseudomonadati; phylum Bacteroidota; class Flavobacteriia; order Flavobacteriales; family Weeksellaceae; genus Chryseobacterium; species Chryseobacterium sp. AG363. Next base: position 495,500 of record NZ_RAQF01000002.1, on the reverse strand, counting down.
CCGTTCCTCCCGTAAAATCAGCAGTAATTTTTTTATCTTCAGCTTCCTTAGGATATTGAACCTTTGTATGATAATTGCTTTCCAGGACTACTACTACTTCTTTTAAAGGAACATCGTTAAAACTCAGAGACAATATTGCAGCAATTCTGTCTGCTGAATTTTTTACAGGTTTCAGTGAAATAACTGCCGTAGTATGAGCAATTCCGAAGTTGGTCCACTTCTGATTAGGCTTAAGGAAAGAAACAGGAACCCCGGGAGTGGATACAGCCACCTTTCCTTCATAAAGATCAACCGCTTTTCTCTTCCCGGACTGTGAGATTTTAAATACCGTTCCTAATACTTTGGTACTGAAACCATCAGCACGAACGATGAATGGATGTGTTTTAGATTTTGCCACAGAGAAGATTGCATCTCCTTTTAAATCCACGACTCTGGTGGACGCAGGAAAAGATTTCTCTACAGTCATTACAGCGCCTTGTAAAAGAGTAACCACAGATCCGTCTTCAAGACGAACAATACGATTTCCGGATTTTGCAATATATACGTCAGGCTTAATGAACATGGTGTAGGTAAATATTCCGCCCAATGATAAAAGCAGAATAATAACTGCAGCCATTTTATAGAGATGTGTTGTAAAGCTTTTTACAGATGAAATAGAAATACTATCTGTTTGAGGAAAATAATACTCCAGTCCGGATAATACTCTTTCTTTGGATTCTTTCATATGAATAGCATCCAGATTTTTTTCTGTCTGAGTTCTCCATAGTCTTAAAAGTTTATTTTCTTTTTCAGAGATTGAGTCTTCCGAAACTTCCCGTTCCCAAAGTTTGAAAACAAAGGCTTCAATATTTTTATATGGTAAAAGTTTTTTCATAAGGTCTTTCATGTATTCACAGATACTTCTATCTATAAGACAGAGAAAATGAAAAACTTCCCCAGGGTATTCTTAACGTTATATTCACATTACAACCAAATTGTTAATAATTTTCATCCTTTTTCACATTTACTCAACATTAACGTCATATTTGAGTCCTGTTTTTCAGAAATATTTAATCTTATCACACCCAAAGTTCACAAAAAGTTAATTTTCCTTTAGGTAATTTTGTATCACAATATGAGCCCAACAGACTATATATTATTAAAGAAAATAAAATCAGGCGACCGTCCTGCATTTATGCTGCTGTATGACCGATACTGGGATAGTCTATATCGCTTTGTTTTTGTACGGACACGGGATAAAGAAGTCTCTGAAGAAATTCTTCAGAATCTATGGATGAAGATTCTTGAAAATACAGATGTGATACAAACCGATGAAACAGAAAGTGCCAAAGGCTACCTTCTCCGTCATCTTCATTACCGGATTATTGATTTTTATAACAGCTACAAAAAAGCTCCTCCTACTCTGAGTATTGACGAGTTTGATATTCCGAATGAAATTGAAATGGCAGATTCAGATTATTTTGAAATTCTTGAGGAAAATGAAATTTCTGCTTTGTTATCCATGATTGATGAGGTGGTTTCTCAGCTTCCCTCAACAGAGCAACAGGTCTACGATATGAGAATCAGGAAAAATATGTCGGTCAATGAAACAGCAGAAGCACTGGGAATCAGCAACAAGACCGTGAGCAATAAGCTAAGCAAAGCTTTGGGAGAAATCCGTGAACAACTGAATCCGGAGTATAAGTCTTCTAAAAAGCTGGTTTCTATTTTGTTATTGATGGAGGTGTTGACGAAGTATTGATTTTGGGGTTCGGGATGCGAGATGCGAGGATATGTCAATAGTCAATTTGCTGTGCAGTCAATAGTCAATTTTTATAACACCTGTTAAAATTCACAGCGAAGCGGATTGACTATTCACTATTCACCAAATACCGGCAGAAAAATGGTATTAAAATCCATGATTTTAAAATCGGCAAGATTTGAATCTAAATTTTCGTCATTATTGGTGAAAATGATAGTCTGCATTCCTGCTTCTTTTGCTGCCTTAAGCCCTGACTGACTATCTTCAATAGCAATACAGTGTTCCGGAGAAACTCCCAAATTTTTTGCAGAAGTAAGATATACGGCAGGATGAGGTTTTCCCTGATTTTCAAACTCTGATGAGTGAATGGTATCAAACAGGTCATGAATCTGAAGCTTTTCAAGCACCGCATGTGCTACACGTAAAGGAGCATTGGTAGCCAGCCCTATTTTGTAGTCCTTGTTCTTAAGATTTTTAATAAACTTCTCTACACCAGACATGGTACAGTTTTCGGTCTGTATCATTTCGATTACTCTTGTAACCACTTTATTTTCCAGATCAGAGGCATCAAAATTTTCCCAGGGAAATCTTTTATACCAGAATTCGGTAACTTCCTGAGTGGTCATATACTTTGTTTGTGCCGCAAGATCATCCGTAACCTGCACTCCATAAGATGAAAATACATCCAGTTCTGCCTGGGTCCAGAATTTTTCTGAGTCTACCAGAACACCATCCATGTCAAATATTACTGCTTTTACAACCATTTTTTTAATGATAAATGATAAGTTATTGGCTGATTTTATACACGCAGCGCTGTCCACCGGAAATAATGTGATCTACTCTTTCCACTTTATACTCCTTCCCTATCAAAGATTGGAAATTGGATAATTCTGCCCGACAGAAGCCCTGACATTCGGTTGCAGCCGCACATATCGGACAATGGTTTTCAATCAGAAAATAGTCTGTGCCTTCTTTTTTCCATTCTGCCATATAGCCTTCATCACTACGGACTTTTGCAAGAGATTCAAGACGCTGCTCCAGAGATTTTGTCTTGGAAAGTACTTTTTCATACCGTTTATGGGTGTTTTTTTCCCGGTCACTGATCAATAATTCCAAAGCATTTTCCCCTAAAAGATTTTTCACTGATTTCAAAATCTGAACGGTAACATCTGCGTGCGTATCCGGGAATTGAGACAGTCCTTTCTCTGTAAGCGTATAATAAGTAGAAGGACGGCCAACTCCTTCACTCTTCACCGAAGACCGGATCAATCCTTCCTGAGCAAGGTTGAGCAAGTGTTTTCTTGCGCCTTCTTTAGTGATTGACAATTCTTCAGCAATAAGAAGGGAGGTAGCTTCACCCCTCATCTTTAAAAACATCAGAATACGATCTGCTGCCGGCTTCTTCATTTGACAATATTTAGGTTGTTTTATTTTTCAACAACAAATATAGTCATTTTCTATAATTTCAAAAAACAAAGCTAAAATAAAGATTTACAATACCTTATTGATTCAAATCACAAAAGCAATAAAACAACCTAAAAGTTGTTTTATTAAAATATATTTCTACCTTTGTGGCACAATAATCAAAAAAATAAATACGATGAACCCATTTACATTACCACAATTGCCTTATGCTTATGATGCTCTGGCTCCTTTTATAGATAAAGAGACAATGACGATTCACCATCAGAAACATCATCAGGCTTATGTAGATAATCTGAATGCAGCACTGGCACAAACCAACGAAACGAATCCTGATCTGGATTCCTTATTGCAAAGAATCAGCGAATACAGCCCTGCTGTAAGAAATAATGGTGGCGGCCACTATAACCATTCTTTATTCTGGGAAATTCTTTCCCCTCAACCTAAGCTTATTCCTCAAGGGATGCTTCATGATGATATTACAGCCACTTTCGGAAGTCTTGACAATCTAAAAGCAGAAATGAAAAAAACAGGTTTGTCGCAGTTCGGTTCGGGATGGGTATGGTTATTTGTAAAATTCAACGGATCACTGGCCATCAGCTCTACTCCTAATCAGGATAATCCGATGATGGATATTCTTCCCACAAACAGAGGTTTTCCGATTCTGGGAATAGATGTCTGGGAGCATGCCTATTACTTGAATTATCAGAATAAACGTGCAGATTACCTTGATGCTTTCTGGTCTGTACTAGATTGGTCTGCTGTAGAAAGAAAATATGAAGAAGCTTTATCAAAAGTGAGATAAGTAACACTAAAAGTAAACTAACTATGACTGAGGAAAATTTTATCAATAAAGCAAAGGCTTCAGGCATTATTGCCCTTGACCTTTCAGAATACAAACCCACTACGGAAATTGTAGAACTGGATATCAAAGATCATCTTTTCATGGGAATGATTGTCAAGGAGAAAGAATTTAAGGAATCAATTGCTGTGGTGGATTTTTCTATATACAACGAAAAAGCAGTAGGAATTATCTGTTCTACGGATGCCATTATTCCTCCCTGGGCTTATATGCTGATTATGGAAAAATTATTTCCTTATGCTTCTTATGTAGATTTAAATAACGCAGAAACAATACTGCTCGATCTCTGGAAACGACGTCTCATTTATGCTGATCTTAAACGGTATAAAAATCAGAAAGTGGTGGTCCGGGCAAGTACCAGTCATGATCCTGCTTTGTATTTATTAGCAGCAGGATTATTAAAACCTCTGGTAAAAACATTGATGTACGGCGAGATAGGGTTACCTAAAGTAATTTTTAAACAATAAAAAAATGAAAGCTATCATATTCAACGGATCACTGGAAAGAAGAACTTTATCTACTTCCGGACTGATTTCAGATTATTTTTCAGAACGTCTGAAAATGCTGGGAATTCACACGAATATTTTTACCCTTGCTGATTCTGGAATCCCTTTATTCGATGTTACTCTCAACAAAACTCCTTTGGCTGTAGAACGTATGACTCAGATGTTCACTGATGCTGATTTGCATATCTGGCTGGCTCCTCTTTACCACGGAAGTATTCCTGGAGTGATGAAAAACTGTCTGGACTGGCTTGAAGTAACTGCCAACAGATACGAACCTTATCTTACGGATAAAACTGTGGGGCTGGTATGCTGGGCAGATGGTCTGCAGGCCATGCAGGGAATCAATGCCATGGATTCTATTGCCAAATCATTGCGTGCATGGCCATTGCCATTTAGCGTTCCCATTGTCAGGTCATCATTATTTACGGATGAGCAATCCACTCAAATTTCGGATCTGTATTCCGATAAGTTTGACAAACTTATCAGCATTGCAGCTTCTAAAAAAATTGCCATTATTGACTAAGTACCGGCAGAAATTGCTGCATATTAATGATTTAAATAAAAAATAGCACACTTTATGCTGCTTATTTTCAAAGAACAGTGTTAAACTGCTGTCATTTAAGTTTAGCAGGGATTTCAGAATCGTTCAACGTTGACGGAATCCCTTTTTTAAACCCTTTAAATTCAAACAATATGGCTATAAAAATAACAGATGCCTGTATCAACTGTGGAGCCTGTGAACCTGAATGCCCCAACTCAGCCATTTACGAAGGTGCTATCGACTGGCGCTGGAAAGACAAAACCAAGCTTTCAGGATATATTACATTCCCCGACGGCACAAAAGATGATGCTGACGCTTACCATCCTGCTGTCTCAGATGAAGTGTACTATATCGTATCCGGAAAATGTACGGAATGTAAAGGCTTTCACGAAGAGCCTCAATGTAAGGCTGTATGCCCTGTAGACTGCTGTGTGGATGATCCTGATCACAGGGAAACGGAAGAAGTACTATTGGACAGACAAAAATTCATGCACAGTGCTTAATCAGCTTCTATCTTTTATATTTAATTTCAATAAAGGCGGGTTTTTAACCCGCCTTCTTTATCATTTTTTTATCTGGTATTAGCACAAAGTTATTTTGCTTTAATCTCGGTATAAATTTTTTGAGTAAAAGGAGTTTCTACCTCTGTTTCAGTACCATATTTCAATACAGCACCTGCAAACAATTCCAGTTCGTTATCCTTCTTTCCTGAATTGATATCAAGCTGTAAGGAAGTTGGAGTTTCAAAAGGAAATGTAGAAGCTTTCTTAAAAGTAGCTTCAACAATATCTTCCTGAAGATTTATTCCTTTCTTAGCAGCAATCTGTTGTATTTCTTTCATAATTCCGGTGGCTTCATTCTTTTGCTGCTCATCGGTACATACCGCTCCCATGGACGAGTTATGTTTAGCTGTTACCAATCCAAAGCTTGCTATAAATATGAATTTTGTCCAGATATCTTTTAATGAATTATCTTTAAAATCAAAGTCAATTTTACTTTCACTCAATAGCTCTGTAATCCATTCTATAGGTGCAGAAAAATGCTCAGGATCTCTTCCCACAATGATTTTACCTGCATTACCTTTATGTTCTACAGTTCCTCTTTCCTTAATATGAGAAGCTACATATACACAAGTTGGTAGAACAGTATGATCAGGAATAATGGTGCGTATTCTGTCATAGATATCTCCTCCGTTCATCATCGGAAGAAGGACAGTATCTTTATGAATGACTGGCAGTAATTGTTTACAGACATTTTCAAGATCATACTCTTTTACACAAATCAGTACCAGATCAGGATTTTTGATCTCACTGATGTTCTGCACGATATCATTAGGATAAGTCTGTGAATTGGAATGCTCCGGAGACAGCAATGTCAATCCGTTTTCTTTTACTTTATCATAAGTTTCTCCGCGGGCAACAAACGAAACGGTATATTTTCCTGTAGTTTCATTAATCTGATTGATTTTAAAACCAAAATAACCGCCTACACCACCCAATCCTACTACTACAATATGTTTTTTGTTCATGAAATTATTTTTAAGCAAAGATCAGCGATGACATTTAAAATATCACTTGACAAATGAAAAGAAATTACAGTTTATGAATATCTCTTCTGATCCTGCTCAGTGAGCTGTCTTTAATTCCAAGGTAAGAAGCAATCACTTTCAAAGGAACATGTTGAAAAATATCAGGATCTTTCTTCATCAGGTTAAAATATCTTGTGGAAGCCTTCTGACTCGCCATTTCGATCAGCCTGTCATGAATATTATAATAATTAAGAACAAAAAGAAGCCTGCTGAACTCTCTGAACTCGGGAATATTATGGAAATTGTGCTGTACATTTTCCAATCCTGTTTCCCAGAAAACGCAATCGGTTACGGTCTGGTATATTTCTTTGGCAGGCTGCTGTCTGAAAAAGGACAGAAAATCATTTACAAAACAGGGAGCCGTATAAATATTTGTTGTGATTTCCTCATTATCTTCATTCAATATAAATGAACGGACATATCCTTTTTCCAGAAAATAGGTTTTGGTACTGATTGCATTTTTATCCAGTAAAACAGTATTCGCTTTTAAATTAAAATGGTTGAATTTTTCTGTAATTTTTTCCACCACCTCAGCTTGGATACTGAATAAGGAATGAAAGTAGGTATTAAGTGATGATTTGTCCATTAGGTATTGTCCTAAATCTATTTTAAGGTCTAAAAATAGCAATAATTTGTGGAAGTTTGGTTAATCAGAAATTGTAAAACCACTCGTCAAAAATTCTCTGAATTTTCGCCTCCCCTCCGGAGAAGGGGAATTTTTCACATCATAAGAAATGATATCTATAAAATACAAAACCCTTTAAACATTGGGCTTAAAGGGTTTTTATTTTTGTAGAAAAGTTATTCTTCTGAGAGAACTTCATCATAAGTAACAGGATCTGTAACTTCCTGATATTGTTCCCATTCTGCTTCAAGCTGTTTATTCGTTTTCATATCTTCTTCAAGCTTCAAAGTTTCACGGTACTGTTTTGCTTCTGCTGCAAGTGTCCATTTGCAAGCAATTCCAATAGAATCAATATAGTTTCTAACATCATGAATATTCAACTTAAAAAACTCTTTTCTAGGATTAATTTTATTAAGCTGACTTTTCAAAAATTTCTTGTGAAGCTGTTTTTCCAATGCGGGAGCATCTTCAGCATATATCATGGCATGAACATCGAACTCAAAAGGGACACTTGCATCCCCAAGCTCACGAACACGGTCTAAAGGATCCAAACGTCTTGTCATACCAATTTTATAAACATCTTCTCCAAATGAACCGATATTTGAAATAATATATACATTTCCGGTTCTGGTCTGCTGTGCCATTGAGATTGCTCTTTGATTTTTCTCTTCAGCCTGGGTAAGCTTTTGCTGTAATTCTTCAAGCTGCTGCTGAAAAAGTATTTTTTGCTCCTCATTAGCTCTAGCTACCTGAGATTCAGCTTTCTCAATCAGCCTTTTTAAAGTCTGTTCTTCTTTTTCTGCCTCTTTGATTGCTTTTTCATAATCTTTACGTGCTCTTTCTTCTTCTCGAATCTGCTCACGAATTTGTCTTTGCTCTTCCTGTTCCTGCCATTTTAACTCCTGGGCAACTACAGCCCAACGTAATTCTTCAACTCTCGCACTATGGTATATTTCGGATATTCTCGCATTTCTAAAAGCCTGTCCATTAAAATTAACTAATTGGAATGCATCATCCATCTTTTGTTTCAGAATACCAAAATTATCTTTCTTTACAGACGCCAAAATAGAATCTACTTTGCCGTTATAGGCATCAATAACAAAATCAATAGCTGTATTTCTTCTTGATTCATCCATATAATCACAGATACCAGCTTGTCTGCTTATAATCATAAGTTTATTATTTTGTCTGAGTTTTTTAAGATTATCACCCGCTTCTTTGTGGCCAAAATCTTCTGCCAATTCATCCAATAAAGTATATGTTGGTATCAGATATTCATTACCATAACCTTGAATCACATTTTTCATTGCTTTTATTCTATCAGCAATCTGATCTGCTTCTTTTAAACTTCGATAGGCATCTCCACCTATTGATTCTGCCTTTAATTCTGCATTTTCCACAATACGCTTAGCTTCATTCACAGCATTTTCATACAGTAATTCTATTTCTCTGGTTTTCTTTTCAGTGATTTCCTTTACATTTCTACGAATTTCCCGTGCCTGGCTCTGTGCTTCTGAAAACTCCTGCCCAGCTTTTTCTTTCAATCTAAGACTATCTCTTTCAGCTTTTTTAAGAAGATAATCACATTCAACCTTTACATCAATAATATCTTGATATTTTCGTAATGCATCATTATGTTGTAATAATTCTGCTATCTTTTTGCTCAGAGTAACCTTATCAAGGTGAAGTTTAGAAATTTCTACTTTCAATAGACTATTTTCTTGGTTCAGATTTGTAATTTGAGTATTTTTTTGAAGGAGTTCTTTTTTTAATTTTCCTGAAGTACTGAAGGCATATATTATCAGTACAAATAAAATAATGATCAATAAAATTTCCATGGTCGACATCTTTTTTCCGGCAATATTAAATAAAAAGAATGGCTACAACTTACGGAAAACCATAATTTAAAGGGTTTTATATTTTAAATGTTCGAATTTGATTCCCTAGGACTTTTAATCAGAAAGATTCATTAATAATTATCACGATGAATTTCACATGACTTGGTGATCTATAGCAAATTTTGTAATTTTCTTCATTAAAAATAAGTATTAAACGGACCAACATTATGGATATTGATTTCACTTATAACTTTATCGAACCTGATAAGGAGATTGCAGATTTCGTTGAAAATCTGGGTACTTTTCAGAACCTTTCGGATGAAGCAAAAGAGGTGGTGATCATTCCTGATGGAAGAATTGATTTATTTTTTTCAGAGTCCGTTTCAGAGCCTTTTCATATTACCCTTCTCGGGCTGGAAACTTATCCTGAGCAAAGATATATCGCTCCTCATACCCTTGCTTTTGTTATCAGCTTTAAACCTATAGCAGTTGAATATATTTTACATACCTCTATTGCCGATTTATTAAACCTAGGAAAGGAACTCTCTCCTGATTTCTGGAATTTTAAAGCTGACGATATAAAGGATTTTAATCATTGCTGTACAAAAGCCACTCAAAAAATAAAAGAACTTCTTCCTCAGAAAATAGATGAGAGAAAACGCCGACTTTTTGAATTGGTGTATACTTCAAAAGGGGAAATGAGCGTACAGGAACTTTCCGAAAAAACAGGCTGGAGCAGCAGACAGATCAATCGTTATTTTACCAAACAGCTTGGCTTGTCATTAAAAGCCTACACTACTATTTTACGTTTCAGAACATCATTGGAACATATTGCCCAGGGAAGACTTTTCCCGGAACTCAATTATACCGATCAGAATCATTTCATCAAAGAAGTGAAGAAATTTTCAGGAGTTGTTCCTAAAGAATTATTCAAAAATAAAAACGACCGATTTGTACTATTATCGGTATTGAAAGGAAAATAAATTTGCATTGTAAAATTTAAATCAACAATGCTTATAGACAATAAATCAATAGCAATCGTTGGTGGCGGTCCTGCAGGACTTACACTGGCAAGACTTTTACAACTGAAAGGTGCAAATGTAAAAGTATACGAAAGAGATTTTAATAAAAATGCCCGTGTACAGGGTTCTCCTCTTGATATGCATGAAGATTCTGGGCTGGCTGCCATACGCAAAGCAGAACTTCTTGAAGAGTTTAAAAAGGCTTTCCGTCCGGGTGCAGACAGAACTCTGATCATGAATGAAAAGGCCGAAATATTTTTTAACGATCATGAAACAAAGCCTGAAGAAGATTTCGGCCATGAAAATTTTCGTCCTGAAATAGATCGCGGTCCATTAAGAAATATGCTGCTGGAATCTCTAGATCCTGAAACCGTTGTCTGGGACAGTCATTTTCTCTCTATGGAGCGTAAGGGTGAAGGCTGGCTGCTGCATTTTAAAAATGGAAATTCTGTGTATGCTGATCTTGTCGTTGCTTCAGATGGTGCCAATTCTAAAATCCGCCCTTATCTCACTGATAGTAAACCTATTTATTCCGGAATCATTATGCTGGAAGGAAATGTTTCAAAAGAAAATGCTCCTCAGATTAATGCTTTGATCAAAGGGGGAAAAATAATGGCATTTGGAAATTCTCAAAATATCTTAATGGGTCAAAAAGGCAATGGAGATCTCGGATTTTATGCAAGCTTTAAAGCAGATGAGCATTGGCCTGCCACTTGCGGTCTTGATTTTTCTGATACTGCACAGATGCTAAAATGGTTCAAAACAGAATACCCGGAATGGAGCCCAATCTGGGAGGAACTTTTTAAAAATGCAAAAACTCCTTTTATTCCACGTTTGATCTACTCTATGCCTTTAGATCAAACGTGGGAAACTCTTCCCAACCTCACACTGATTGGGGATGCAGCCCACGTAATGCCTCCATTTGCTGGAGAAGGTGCTAATATGGCTATGCTGGACGCCCTTGAACTGAGTGAATATTTAACAGATGAGAATTGTAAAACCTTACAGGAAGCCATTTCCGTCTACGAACATCATATGCGTAAGAGAGCTGCTACGGCTACGCAGGAATCCCTTGAAAATGGAGAACGAATGCACTCTGAAACCTCATTAGCCACTATGCTTGATTTTTTTAATAGCCATTTGGATTAATGATCATCAAAAGGCTGCCTTCAGTTGAAGACAGCCTTTTTTCCCTCTAGAAATAATTCTTTTTCTCTCCGCCTTTAGATCCTGATACGGAGATTCATTTGTGTTGTTTATTTTTTGATTAATTTGTTATTGTAAGTGTTTTTCTCATCTTTTATGGTGATCACATACATTCCTTTTACAAGAGAAGCTACATTGATTTTTCCATCAATCTTACCTTCCTGAACAAGTCTTCCATCCGCACTGTAAATTTTGTAGTCACCTTTACCTTTAAGGTTTTTCACTTCTACAAATGTATCTGCAGGATTAGGATAAATAGATACCTCTGATGATTTTGTATCTACCGTTTCTCTCACAGCAAGGGTACTCGCAGTAATTTTCACAGGAAGATCCATAATACCTCCCGCCTGGCTTGCCAGCTCACCACATACGCTATTCAAAGCACTCGTTGAAAATTTACCAACCACTCTCATTCTTAACACCTTATCTCCAGAATAAGAGGTAGCAGGAACCGTGAAGTTAAAACTTGGCAGCCCTATATTACCTGCATTTGTTGTTGCTGAAGTCTGTCCTACCCTTTCTGTAGCTTCAAATACTCCGTTTCTGTTGTAATCAATCCAGGCAGATAGATTTACCGGTATTCCGTTTTGCAACAGATTCCCTATTCTAGGCGTAAGCGTATAGGTACTACCTTGTGTCAAATTAACTACCTTAGTAAGATCTTCGCTTAAATCTTTATAGGATCTTGCTGTAAGATCACTATAATCAAGATTTGCAACAGTAACTTTTAAGATGGATCCTACATAAGGTGAACCTGAATTTAAAAGGCAGTAATCAACTCCGGTCTTTAATCCTTTTGTTTTGAATGTATAATTATTAGAGAAAGTCCCGGAAACAGAATTAACTACAGCCGCTACCTGCACTTCATAAGTGGTTTCATCTTCTAAATTATTCAGAACTACAGAATTTACCTGGCTTACAGCATTAGACCAGTTTGCCGTTCCTGCTTTTCTGTAATTAACAGAGTAAGTAGCTCCCGGAACACTATTCCAGGATACCCTTGCCGTTGTTTTAAAAATCTCCGTATCTATAGTGGAAATACCTGTAGGTGCGGACGTAGAAGATGTAGGTGCAGCCCCCACAGTAATAGCAGGAGACACGGCATAAAAGATATTTCCTACAGCTGAAACTCTTAGTTTTATAGCTCCATTTATATTTCCTGGCATTTGTGCGCTATAACTTCCGGTGTTTGGTGTTGCAGCAACCAGATTTGTCCAGGTTGTTCCATTATCTGTAGTGTAATCAATTTTTACACTCGCTGTATTATAAGGTGCAGCATTTGTATTGGCAACATCCCAATAGATTGTATTTACTGCATCATTATACAATACTGAAGATGCAGTAAGCCCATTGAATTTGAACGGTCCGTCATTCCCTACAGTCACTGTAGTTGTTGAACTTGAAACCATAGGACGCTGAGCGTTTTGATCTCTTACTGTTACAGCATAATTCAATGTTCGGGGGATATAAGATACCGTTTCCCATGCTTGCTTGTCTGTTAGAATTCCATTCATAACACTCGCTAACTTTGGAAAATATCTTCTTCCGTTTGCCGTACCAGGAACTGATCTTGATAAAGCTCCTTTTGGATTGTATCCCCATCCGCTATCCCCTGAAATTGTAGAAAATTCATCTGTACTGTCATTCTGTTCCCAGGTATAGTTTACAGGATCATTTTCTGCATCAATGGCTAAAGCTTCAAGATAATAAGCGGTTCCTTTAGGAATACTATAAGCCACCAAAGGATTAATAGCTGGCGCTGTATTATTGTTTATATTTTGAGAGGCTCCACAATTAAGTTTATTTTCTAAATTAGTTAATACCTGATCGATGGATTTATAATGGAAGTATCCATCAGCGTTAGCCTGCACATTATCATAGGTAATTCCGGCATAGCCCATAATAGTAGTACCTCCTCCAGGCTCTACATTGGCTCCCTGATTGGCATCTGTGACAGAAGTATTTGAAAATGTGTGATTAGCTCCCAATTGATGTCCCATTTCATGAGCTGCAGTAAAGTCAAAAACTTCACCTACAGGAACAGGTCCCTGGGTATAAGCTGAACCTTTTTTTATTTCAGTATTAGTGGCCGGATCTACACAGACAATTCCGATTCCCCCTGCATTTCCGCTTCTTTCTGCATTTTGATTAAGAACATGCCCAATATCATAGTTGGTATTTCCTACTACAGAAGTAAGGGTCTGTTGCAACTGTAAATTTAAATTATTAGAATAAGGATCTGTAGCCGGATCAAGATAGATGATATCCGGAAGATTCTGAACGGTCAGATGAGCTCCGAAATCTCGTTCAAAAACTCCGTTTATGCGGGTCATCGTATTATTCATGGCAGCCAGCACTACTCCTTTCTTTACGTCGTCGGTTGCATTGGCCGGAGTTCCTGCTGCAGTTAATTGATATTGGCTGTATTCTCCTGTAACGGACAATGCCATTCTAAAATCTCTGTATTTTGTATTGGTAGGTCTGCTGGCGATTCCAACTCCGGAAAGCATTTTTTTACCATTCTCTACCAGCTTATTAATATCCTTAAAATCACGTTCTCCGGTATCACATTTAAAGCCATGCTCTCCTTCATTCTTTGTTTTATAGAATACTCCATACGTCTGTTTATCAGCACTTATTGGCTCTATAAACTGGAATATACCATTTTTAATGATCATAGACTGCATATCATTAGGAGATGTACTGAATCTTAAATACTTAGATGGATCATCCACACCTACTCCCGTATAAGATCCCAGTTGATATTTATCGGCCAGGGATTTATCAAGTACAGGATTGCTATAGACAGCAAACTTTTCAATCTTTCCGTCCACAGTTGGTAGAGAAATAATAACCGGCGTTGCACCCTTCCCGGTTTCTTCAGCATTTCTTAGCATTTCGCGAAGAGATTTCAGATCCACTCTATAAGAATGTTGTACTTCTACTCCTTCTCTTATCTGTGAAGTTTTCTGAGAGACAGATTCCCATCTCTGAGCATTGAAAACCGTAAAACAAGATGCTAATGCACAAACGAATAAAATTCTTTTTTTCATAGATTTATTTAAAATTACTTTGGTTGTATGATTATAGGTAACTCATTTTTTATCAAAAGATCATTTTGGAGTCTGATCAGTCCACTTAAGTATTATCATAAGTTCAACAAAATGAAATCCATGATGCAAAATTCACAACAAATCACTCCACAAAACTTGCATATTCCAAATAAAAAACAAAAATAAATGATACTACACATATACAACAGCAATTACAAATATTTAATTATCAACCACTTAGATTTAACACCTAATTTTGTCTTAAATAGTTGTGTTTTTATACGTACATATTATTAAAAATTTCCATCTAAGGACGGATGAAAAAACAATACTGAATATCAGATGAAAAAAAGATGAATTAAAACAAGAATAATCAAAAGACGCGGTGCAAAAAAGGAACACATTCGAAGAACACCGGCTCTTTTTTAAAAATAAGTTAGCAAATCGACTACAAATCACAATCATTTAAATACCAACAATTTAAGCAATCGAATACACCATGTAGTACCCATGTAGTATAGTCTTTTTTCTTGTTTCCATTAAAAATTTTCATATTTGACCATTGAGACCACTTAAAAAACCGGGTGGTGAAAAGAGAATATTTCGAGTACTGTCTGACCTGATAAATCAGACAGTTTTTTTTTGGTTTATTTTAAGGTATCAAAGAAATGATAAATATCTGTTTCTCCCGGAATATTTAATTTTTTTCTGATCCTGTATTTTTTCTGCTGAATACTCCTGTGCTGAACCATGGTATAGTTTGCTATTTCTTTAGAAGTAAAATGAAGTTTAAGCATTGCACAAAAAATCAATTCAGAATTTTCAAGATTGGGGTTAATTGTTAAAAGCTGAACTATAAATTCGGGGTAACTTTCTTTAAAACGATCCAGAAATTCAGGGTCATTTTTTTTACCCAGTTCTATAACTTTTTCCTGTTTATTGTCACTCATTCTTATTTTCAGATTCTCAGCTTCTATGGCAAGAACTTTTTTCCGTTTCCTCAACGCAATAATAATTCTCCAGGCATATAATCCCAGCAGACAAAGACCAATAAACGACAGAGAAACAATCCAATAGATTTTACTTTTATGATGATTAGCATCCTGCTGAGTTACTGCAATAAAAGATTCCATATCCTGATTGATAGTAGCCAGTAAAGATGTATTTGTTCTGTAAAAAGCATCTGTATAAGCTTTCAAATAAAGATAAGCCTTTTCTTTATCTCCGGTACGTTCATATAAAACTCTGAGATCATTATAAATATACTTAGCATAATAAGCATAAATACGTTTCGTTTTTTCATTGATTTTCAAAGCTTTATTAAGAGCTATTTCCGCTTTATCATACTGTTTATAATTAAGAAAATACTCTCCCATAATGGTATTGGCATAGAGGGCTATTCCGTCTTCTTTACCATTGATATTAGCTTTGTTGTAAGCCATCGTTATATATTTATATGCAGAATCTTTGTCTTTATGCATATACACATAATCACTTATCGCACAATCTGCAAGGCCGGTATCATCTATTTTTTTTGCTTTATGGAAGTATTCCAGTGCTTTTTCGTATTCTTTTTTTTGCATGAGATAAATAGCCTGCCTCAAATAAATACTGAAAAGAATATCATTTTTAAGTTCATAATTCTCACTTTTCTTTATAAAACTCATTGCTTCATTATTATATTGAAAAGCTTTATCAAGCCTTCGAAGCTCTACATTGAAACGGCCATAAACATTATAAAACCTGGCTTTGTGTAAGTTATCCTCAGAATCATCCAGAATCTCTTTGGCATTATCAAAGAGAATTTGTGATTTCTGAAAATTTTCCAGGGAAATATTGAGTTCTGCAAGATTGATATAGCAGAGCGCCTTCCCATCTGCATAATTCATTTCATCGGCCTTTTTGT
Source organism: Chryseobacterium sp. AG363 (assembly GCF_003610675.1). Lineage (NCBI taxonomy): Bacteria > Pseudomonadati > Bacteroidota > Flavobacteriia > Flavobacteriales > Weeksellaceae > Chryseobacterium > Chryseobacterium sp. AG363. The sequence continues at coordinate 479,190 of NZ_RAQF01000002.1, read as the reverse complement.
AATATCTTTTATTAAGATTAATCAATGAATCATATGCTCCGGCAATTCTGAACTTTTCATTCTGTTTTAGCAAGGCAACGTCAAATTTCTTTTCAGCCTCTTTCTTTGAATGAGAATGGCACGAAACTAAAACAAACAGTAAAACAGAAAGAAAAATACGCATCATAGGTTTCTCTAATTAAGCTAAAATTCCTGTATAAATAATGATCTTTTTAGAATAACAATCCTGTTTAATTTTAAAATTCTCAATGGTTATTTCTGATAAGATCAATAATAAAATCTTTTCATAAAACAGAATCCTGCTGCTTTTATTGTGATATATTTCTTTATTCTGCTAAGTTTTCAAAAAAGTCATAAATATCTGTTTCTCCGGGAATATTCAGTCTTTTTCTGATCCTGTATTTCTTCTGTTGAACAGATTTATGCTGTACAAAAGTATAGTCTGCAATCTCTTTGGATGAAAAGCGTAATTTCAGCATTGCACAGAAAGCCAGCTCAGAATTTTCAAGATCGGGATTGATCTCCAGAAGTGACTTAATAAATTCAGGATAGAATTCTTTAAATTTCAACAAGAAAGAAGAATCATTCCTTTTAGCAAGCTCAATCACTTCCTGTCGCTGCTTGGTCTGGACATGGTTTTTCAACGTATCAGTTTGCTCTTTTAAAGTATTTTTCTTCTTTTGTAACCTGTTAATTATTTTCCGGACATATACCCCTGAAACGGTAAGTACGGTGATAGACAATGCAATAAATAACGGAAGATCATTTTTATGCCAGTCTGATTCCTGTTTCATTTCTGAAATAAAATCTTCGGTAGCTTTATTCATAACGACAAATCGTTCTGAATCAAACCTTCCTTCCTCTTCCATATATTTCTTCAGATAAAAATAGGCCTTACCGCCATCATTTTTTTTCTTATATAATTCTGCAAGTGCTTTGTAGACTTCTTTGATATGGGAAGAATAGGTTCGTCTTGTCTTAATGTTGATCTCCAGGGCTTTTTTAAGGGCTTTTTCAGCTTGTTCACTATTATCAATTTCATTATAATAATATCCCATTGTATAATAAACCCAAAGAGATTCCACATCCGTTGTTTTCTGGCTGATCATTTTTTCATCTGCTCTGGCAATGTATATACCCGCAGAATCAGGTTTATGGGTAAATAAATAATATTGTGCCACCATACAATTGGTATAGGCTGAATTTTCCAACATATTTGCTTTTCTAAAACATTTTAAGGAGGTTCCAAACCATCCTTTCCATGCATAGTAAATTCCTTTGTTTACATAAAGTCTGGGCAGAAGTTTCTGGGTAAGTTTCGTTTTTTTTGCCTGTTTTAAGTAATAAAATGCTTTGTTATTACATTCTATAGCCCTATCGTTGAGTTTAAGGTGAGAATAATACAGACTGTAATCATCATAGAAGACTGCTTTATGGTAAGTATTTTCAGAATTGAACAGGCCTTTTTCTGCTTTATTGAAAAAGTACCGGGCTTTTTCATAATTCCCTGCAGAAACATTTACCCCTGCCATATTCAGATAGCAGAGTCCTTTTCCTCCTGTGTACCTCATTTTGGCGGCTTTTCTCAGATATTCTTTATTAAGCCTGACAAAAGCTTCATATTGACCGGACAACTGAAGTTCTGAACTTTCAGTCAACAGAGATATATCAAAGTTTTCTCTCACTTTATTTTGAGGTTCACTATGACATGAAAATATAACCCAAAATATTCCCATGCAGATTGGAAAGGCTATTATTTTCTTTATACCTTCTGAGTTTGTCTTTATATTTTTAAAAATGATTAAATCAATTTTTCTCATCACCACCACTTTTCCCTATATATCTACATATCTACCTATTCACTTATTTACAAATAAGTTGATAATTTCCTACCGTTATTTCAATATTATTCCCCAATTAGTGTTATAAATATACATAATTTATCATGTTCCTTATGAAATAAACGAGTTATTTCGCAAAAATGTAACATTCAAATAAAGTAATGTAATATTCCCCCTTAAACAAGCACTTTTTAAAATTGACAGACTGCATTTATATGCTTTTCTGATCAAAAAGTATATGTTTTGTTTATAATAAGACTATCTGAAATGAAAATTGTTACAGATAGATGAGATCGTTTTAAAATTTTAATAAATTATTTAAAACTCTGTTGCTAAAAAATTATCTCCATCTTTGTATACTGATGTAAATAAAAACCTGATCAGCATGAATATTATTAGCTATCGAAAACTTCTTCCCGAAGAAAGCAAAACATACCGCGTAATCCGTCTGGAAAGTCTGGAAAAGTTCCCGGAATCATTTGGAGCCAACTATCATGAAGCCCTGAAAATTGAAAAGTTCCAAATAGAAAGTGATATTGAAGAACAAACTTTTGGAAGATTTGTTTTGGGTGCCTACGCAAATGATCTGCTTATAGGCATATGTACTTTTGTTAAAAGTGACAAAAACTCTGGTACAATTTACCAAATGTATGTAAAGAAGGAGTTTCAAGGAAAGAATATAGGTCAGGGATTGATTGAAGCTGTTATTCATGAAGCAGGCAGACAATTTAATGACATTGAAATTCTTTTAGAAGTTGCCCCTGGAAATGATAAGGCTTATAATTTATACAGAAAGACAGGATTTTTGGAGGTAGAAAAAACTTCTGCCCAAAATAGCGGCCATTGTATCATGATGAAATATATACCTAAAAAAATTGAATAACATCAGAATCCTGATCCAGAAACCAAGTTCTGCATAGTTAAATATTATAATGGAATTAGGGTATTTACTAAATTTAAGAAAGAAAAGGGATACAGCTCTAAGCAGTACAATGTATCATTATTTTTTAAGTTAAATTAAAGCATGAAAACGGAAAACTTTGAAACAATATGTGATGATGGTGTAAAGCTTAAAGGTATACTTCTTATTCCGGATCATCCTAAAGCAGTAATTCAATTTAACTGTGGTACGGGAACAAAAAAAGAATTCTATTTGTCTTTTCTCACCTATCTTGCTGAAAATGATTTTCTGTGCTGTCTTTGGGATTACAGAGGAAGCGGAGATTCTTATTCCGGAAATCTGAAAACCTGTGAATTTACCTTTTCAGATTATGGAATAAAAGATATGCCCGCCATCAAAGTTTTTTTAAATAAAAAGTTTCCCGATCTTCCGTTTATGATTATAGGGCACAGTGCCGGAGGCCAGCAAATCGGATTTATGAAAAATCTGGATAATGTAAAGGGAATGATCAATTTTGCCGTATCTGCAGGTTATTATATGAATATGCCGTTTTCATACAGAATGAAGGCTTATTTTTATTTTTATATTTTTACTCCCATAAGTGTTCTGATGACAGGATATGTAAAAGCCAAAACCTTTGGAATAATGGAAAACCTGCCCAAAAATGTTGTATATGAGTGGCGAAACTGGCTTGAAAAAAAAGATTACTTTTTCGATGCTCAATTTTATGGTACTACTCTTCCTATAGGACATTTCAAGAATTATACATTCCCCATTCATCTATTCTGGACCACTGATGATACGATATCCAGCCAGAAAAACACTGAAACATATTGGCAGCACATTGACAGTAAAGAAGATATCACTTTCACAAAACTGGTTCCTTCTGAATTAGGATTAAAAAAAATTGACCACTTTGGTTTTTTCAAAAAAAATATGAAAGACAGGCTTTGGATACATGTCGTAGATAAATTAAATCATTTTATTTAACCATGTAATTCCGAATGTATTCATCTTAACTTATATTAATATCACAAAATTAAAATCTCAGTATAAAGAAAAACGGACAAACCATTATAAAATAGTTTGTCCGTTTATTGTGACCCGGCTGGGATTCGAACCCAGGACCCATACATTAAAAGTGTATTGCTCTACCAGCTGAGCTACCGAGTCGGCCATTTACTTTTTCAAGCAAATCCCTATGTTTAAGGGACTGCAAAGATAGAAACTTTTCTTTATTTACAATACTTTCCCGGACATTTTATGCCTTTGATTCCGCTAACTTTTACAATATCAGAGACAAAAATTTTAATGCTTCTGACACAGATATACATTTTAAATTCCAAATCTTGTAAAACGCATGAAAAATAGACTTAAATTAACATTTGTTTATTTTGATAGAATAAAGTTACGATGAGCAACTGCTCAGATATGTAGGCAAATTACTCTAAAACGGAGACTTTTACAGTTTGTGATTTTCTTAAACAAAAAAAGCTTCAACGCATGTTGAAGCTTTATCAAGTGACCCGGCTGGGATTCGAACCCAGGACCCATACATTAAAAGTGTATTGCTCTACCAGCTGAGCTACCGAGTCGGCCACTTACTTTTTTAAGTAAATCCCTTTATTTAAGGGACTGCAAAGATAGAAACTTTTTCTTTATTTACAATACTTCCCGGACATTTTATGCCTGTGATTCCGCTAACTTTTACAATATCAGACTTAAAAATTTCACACGTCTTAGGAGGTTCTTAATGTAAATTTCAAAAATGCACCCAAAAGGCTTCCGATGAAATTGAAAACTGCAGTGAATCCCTTTGCTACTCGCGGACGATCAGTAAATCAATTTTATTTTCTTAAAATTTGAAACAACCTTACTATCAATAATTTGTTTTTTTCAAATAAATTCACTATATTGATGTATGAAAAAAAATGAACGTCAGGACAATATAACACACGCTGGCAAAATTAACGAACGAACAAAAGCATTGGAAGTCCTTGAAAAAGCAAAAAAAGTACAAGGAAAAATTACATTTCTCCGTCAGGGAGTCGGGAAAAACTTTAAGCCCAAAAATGAAGAGTAAAGCTATTACTGAACTTCGATTGCAAAGTGCGAGTACAATCAACTGGTCCATTAATTTAAATAACCGGCCATTTTAAAACATTATAGCGAACACTATAAATAAAAAACCTGCAAATTATTTTTTGCAGGTTTTTTTGTGTTTTTCTGATGCTTTGATTTTTGCATCTTTAAGATTGTGACCCGGCTGGGATTCGAACCCAGGACCCATACATTAAAAGTGTATTGCTCTACCAGCTGAGCTACCGAGTCGGCCACTTACTTTTTCAAGTAAATCCCTTTATTTAAGGGACTGCAAAGATAGAAAAACACTGCTTAAATCCAAATTATTTAAAACTTTTTTTATCATAAATTTCACATTAAAAAAGTCAAACACTTGTTTATAAATTAATTACGCTGTTACTTTTTTAATTCAAATTCTCAGCAAAAATAGGAGCTGGCGGATAATATTGTTTTTTGAGTAAAAAATTTATTTTGGTAAATCAAAAAACAACACTATCTTAGCAACTAAGATAATTAGAAAATAATTTAATTAATGACTAAAAATAATATACAAAATTTTCGTGAAGCCAGCAGAGCATACTCTGACGCCTCAATCTTTATGCATGAAGCCATTGCGAGGAAAGCCGGGCTTTCCAGCACTGATCATAAATATCTGGGACTTATTCTGCAGTACGAATCCATAACAGCAGGTGAAATATCTAAGCTGACAGGTCTTACAACCGGAGCTGTTACCGGATTGATAGACCGTCTGGAGAAAAAGAATCTTCTTAAAAGAGAGTTCACCAAAGAAGACCGCAGAAAAGTAATAATCATACCAAATACAGAAAACAGCATGAAATTACTCGGTCCTATTTTTGAAGAGCTGCAGCAAAAAACCATGAAACTCGTTTCCACTTTTTCTAAAAAGGAAATAGAAACTATTGAACGTTATTTCAGGGAAGCTACCGTTCTTATGAAAGAAACAACAGATCATTTAAATAACCCATAAATCAATACAAAATCATGGAAAGTTTAACAGCAACTTATATAACCCGCGCAGAAATCTGGCTGTGCATCACAACGTTACTTTATTTTCTTATGAACGGGGCACAGATTTTCGAAACTCTCCTATTTGTACCTAAATGGGCTTCTTCCCCACCCGATACATTGAAGCTGCTTCAGGATGAAAATGGAGTAAGCCTGAAGTTTTTTTGGATCATCCTTCACTCTTTGCATGAAATAACCTTTATCCTTGCAATTGCTTTTTGCTGGAAAATAGATCCGGTAAGGAACTGGCTTTTGATTTTACTCATTATCCACGTAGCAGTAAGAGTCTGGACATTAGCTTTTTTTGCTCCGAACATTATACAGTTTCAGAACTTAGCATCTGCCACTTCTGTTTCACAGGAAATCATAACCAGAATTTCACTTTGGAAAACCCTTAATTATATTCGGGTAGCTGTTTATATCGCGGTGTCAATTGGTTTCATTCCTCTTTGTATTAAAGTACTCAGTTTTCGTCAGTAATGACAGGACATCAATCTAAAATATAAATTTCGCCGATCTCTGATCGGCGAAATTTGCAAATCAACAGGTTCTCGTTTAAGCTAAATTTCCAGATTTTGCATTCTGATATTCAAAAATTTCTATAATTGTGTTCATTGTTTTCTGTCCGAGGTGTTTTCCAACCAGATAAAGAGCGGCATCTATTCCGGCTGTGATTCCCGCAGTAGTTATCAGATTGCCCTGATCAATATATCGTACATTCCGGATTACCTTAGTATCCGGATTATGCTGTTCAAGGGCATCCAACAGCATATGATGGGTAGTAACATGATAATCAGCAAGCATTTCCGTCCCTGATAGCAGCATACTTCCGGTACATACCGTAAATATAACTGTTCCTGCATGATAATGATTTTCAATCCATTTCAGGACAGTTTCCCGAAAATCCCTGTCCTGAATATATTTCATAATGTATTCAGGATTTGCTCCCGGAACGACAATCATATCCGGTTTAGGACAGGTATGGATATCATAAGTAGGAATAACAGCCATCGTATTAGCTTCCATATACACCGACTCTTTTGTTTTCCCGACGGTAAAGCAATTGTAGCTGCCGGGTTCCAGAACATTCGCTTTAACAAAAACATCTAAAGGGCCATTTAAATCAAGTGCTTCCACCTGATCATAGATTAAAAATGCTACATTCATTGTCTTGCCGTTTGGTACGTGATTCATAATTTTATTATTTAAGATTATTATTTTCAGATCATAGCACAGGTCTTCCCTGCTGACAATTGATGATTGTCAGTTTTATGTAAAATCAACAAGAAAAAGCTATTATTCTGTAGTATTGAATGCCTTCCTGTACTGTGCCGGAGAGAGGGAAATGTTTTTAAGAAATAAGCGGCTGAGAGAAACAGCATTACTCAATCCGCATTTATCAGCTATCATATCGATGCTCATATCAGTATATTCCAGCATATTTTTAGCCTGATCCAGCCTCATTTTTTCGAGAAATCTGCCGGGAGTCATTCCTGACTCTTTTACAAATACCCTGGAAAAGTTACGGACACTCATGTTCAGAAATTCTGCCATATACTCCACCGTAATAGTTTCTCCAAGCTTATCTTTCAATAAATCACGGATTTGTTTTGTAAAAGGAGACATTATTTCATATTCCGGCAATGCATTTCCGAACTGAGACTGTGCTCCGGATCTTTTTAAATACAGGACGAGATGACGGGCAACTTCGGCAGCCAAAGGTTTTCCAAAGTCTTCTTCCAATAGAGCCAATGCAAGATCCATCCCTGAAGAAACACCTCCGGAAGTATAAATTGGCCTGTCACGGATAAAAAAAGGATTAATATTGACATCCAATTTTGGATAAGATTTCTGTAAAGTATCTGCGAACTTCCAATGGGTAGTTACCTGTTTGCCATCCAGCAGACCAGCTTTGGCAAGGATGAACGCCCCTACACAGACAGATCCCATTCGTCTCACGTGAGGAGCTATATTTTGAAGGTAATGATAAATGTCCGGATTGACCTCATCCAGCACGCTCAATGTGGTACCTGCCACCAGTAAAGTGTCTACGGAAAAATCAATATCATAAATAGTATGGCTGCATGATAAAGGCATTCCTGAACCTGAATATATTACTTTTTCTGAAGTTCCGGATACCAGATACACATGATAGCCGGAATCCTGTTTATCATTTAAAAAACGGTTTGCTGATGTAAAAACATCCCATGGTCCGGCAATATCAAGCAGCTGTACCTCTGGCAATGCTAAAAGCACTATATTTTTCATTGCTGTTTTTCGCCCTTCTTTCTTCATATCTCGTTCTGTATGAGTACAAATGTAGAGAGAAAGGATTTTGTCTGCAATGACAAAAAACATACAATTCCGGCCAGAAGTAATCATTATCCTTTATCAAAATAAAAGAGACTGCCTTATCAGACAGTCTCAGCACTCTACTATAAAATTAGCTGACAAGCTATACTTTTTCGATGATTAACATTAAAATTCTCTTTACGCAGGAGATAATCTGCGTGATTTTAAATAAAGAGCAGTGCGGTTAAGATATGGGAAAAGGAAAATCAATAACAGTGAGGCGGCAAGAAGCCATACCATCATTTCATAATAATCCATCGCAAAACGGACATGATCCTGAACATTCATTCTGCCAATCAACAGCTTATTGGCAGCTTTAACAGCCTTATCTTCCGGCATTCCGCGAGCAATAAGCTTAGCAGTCTGATGATGGAGAAAGCTTTTAACTTCCGGATCGACAGCACTTAAATGATCCTGAAAAGCATTATAATGACGACTTTTTTCAAAGAGTTCAAAAAAATTGATCAGGGCAATACTGATACAAAAACCCAGATATCGTATGGCTAATGCTATGGCAGCAGCGGAAGGTCCAATAACAGCAGGAACGGAAGAAATAATATAAATAATCGTCGGAACCATAATCAACCCCACACCTAATCCCTGAAGAAATAAGGGAACATAATAATTGAACTCATCAGCCTGAACATCAAAAGAATAATACATTAATCCATGAAAGATCAATAGCATTAAAAAGCCCGGTCCCCAGATATACCGTATATTTTTTTTCTGCAAAACCATACAGCAGGCAATAATGACCCCAATAATCAACCCTGTAAGATTGAAAATATTAATATAGGAAATATGAAATGGGTCCAGATGCAGCTCCGATGCAAAATAGGTATTGACAATTCCTGAAGCAAAACGGCATATATACATCACAAAAAGAATCAGCAGACCTACTTTAAAATTCCGGTATCTGAAAACACGCAGATCAATATAAGGCCTTTTAATAGCCTGCTGGCGAAATACTGATATTCCACCTAGGACAATAATTCCAATGACGCTTCCCAAAATCCTGTTATCCTCCAGCCAATAATATTCCTGCCCGAAAATGGTTATATATCCTATGAGCACCAGCATCGTACTGAACAGTCCGAAACTCTGCCAGTCGAGTTTATAGAGATGAAATCTTGCATGGGTTCTGTAGTTGCTCATTGCCAGGGTGAGGAAAATAAGTCCCGGAAGATAGGAGAAGATGGCAGTTTTATAGACGATATTAAAATTATACGAATCTATGAGGTCGGCGGTAATCAGGTTGTTAAACGGCAAAGCACAAATTAAGATCCCGAAAAACACTGAAAAGCTGATTTCCCGCCCTCTTTCACTGCTCAGCCGGGTGAAAATAAGGGTGAGAGAAAGGTTTACATTCCCTGCAAACAACATTCCCTGCATAAAACGAACCGGAAACAAAATGTAGACTTCACGGGTGAAATAGCATATCAGACAAGCCAGAATCTGCAATGTGGTAAACAGAAGAAAATATTCTTTTGCGGCCAGAAAACTGAAAAATCGTCTTTCCAGGCTGTAAAAACCTACATACCCTGCATAAAATAAGGCTATTGAAAACTGGATATCTGCCGGTTCACATCCATAATATCCTGCTGCTGCATTCACATTAGACAGTGGCAGAAAAAAGATAATGATTCCAGGAAGTGTCATTGAAAAAAGAATAATCTTCACCAACCATTCCGGTGCCCATTTTTTGAAATAGGGCATTTGTCTTTTAGCCATTGGAATGCTTTTTATTGGCATAAACATTCACATTCATTCCCACTTTCAGAACATCAATCTGGCTTCTTTGTCCATCCACTCTGATTCTTACGGGAATACGCTGTACAATTTTTACATAATTCCCGGTGGAATTATCCGGTGGAAGCAATGAAAAACTCGAACCTGTTGCAGGAGAAAGGGAAATAATCGTTCCCTGGAATTCTTTGTCCGGATAAGAATCCGCCACAATTTTCACATGATCGCCGATATGCATGTCTTTGATCTGCGTTTCTTTATAATTGGCTACCACCCATTTATCAGTTTCATTATTGACAATAAAAGCCAGCGTTTCTCCGGCATCAATCATCTGCCCCACCTCAACGGTTCTACGCCCCATCCTTCCGTCATAAGCAGCAGTAACAGCCGTATAGCTTACGTCTAGTTTGTGACGGTCCAGCAATGCTTCCAGTCTTGCAATTTCTGCCAGAACAACGGCTTTTTCTGCCCTTATATCATTAATCTTGGATACAGAAGCTGCATAATTATCCTGCGAAGATTTATAATCACTTTCATTGACATCCAGGGTTGCTTTCACATCTTCAAGGCGCTGTTTGGTAGCAGATTCTTCATCATACAGTTTTTTATATCTGTTATAATCAAGCTGCTGCTTCCAGACCTTTGCTTTACTGGCATCTACCTGAGCCATCGCTGCTGCAGCTTCCTTTTCTGTAGTTCCTGTTGTACTTTCCAATACTCTCAGTTGGGCACGCGCTTTCTGAATGGCTGCCTGAGTCTGTTTTTCCTGTAGAATATATTCACGGTTATCAATGATTAAAAGAGTATCTCCTTTTTTAACTTCCTGATTTTCCTCAAATTTTACGGCAACAATGAATCCACCGGCTCTTGAAATAATCGGGTTGACATATTCCTGAACCTGTGCATCATTGGTCTGCTCATAGGCATAATAATTTTTTAAGGTAAAACCGCCCCAGACAGCAAGTGCGGCAACGATAACAACTGAAATCCATCCTGTGATCTTCGTGATCATTCTATCGGTGGGAGTATATTTTTTTTTCATTGTTTTATAAAACGCCTGTAATGTTTTGTAGTAAATAATAATTGTTCTGTGCCATAATTTTAGCCGCTTCCAGTTCAAATTTTGTCTGAAGCAGCTGTATATCTGCATCCAGCAGTTCTGTGATAAGAGAAGTCTGGCTGAAGTAAGTATTTTTGATAATACGTGCATTTTCCTTTGCCTGAGCGACATTGGCTTCTGCCACTTTTATCTGTTCCAAAGCTTCCTGGTACCTTAAATAAGCTTCTTTCACCTGCTGTCTTACTTTATCCTCCGTATCCCTGTGCACTTCCTCTTCTTTTTCAAATTCAAGCTGGGCTGCCTTTACTTTGTGGGTATTGTGGTAAAGGGAAGAGATGGAAAATGAAGCTTTAATTCCCACAATCCCCAATGAATACCAATACGGATTGTACGGATAGAGAAAAATCTGTGGATTGGCATAATAAAATTCGCCATACATCCCTATTTTAGGTCTTACATTCGCTTTTACCTGTTTCAGTTTGATAATACTCAGCGCTGTCTGCTGTTCAGAAACATGGTAATCAAAAGAATGATCCAATGCCTGTTTCAGATATTCATCATACGTTGTATTCTCATTCCATTGATTAAACGGCGCTTCAGGAATAACAACCTGTTCATCCGGAATTCCAAGAATAATATTCAGTTTCTGCATGGCGATGAGGATATCATTTTCTATGGTCACCAGTGCCATTTTTCGTTTTGAAAGTTCAAGTTCAATTCTTAAAACATCACTTTTTAAAACCACTCCGTTTTTATAAAGAGTCTGTATTTCCTTCAGTTGTGTTTTCTGATCATCAATATCCTGCTTGATAAGATCTCTGAAGATTAAGGTTTTCTGTAATTCCAGATAAAGCGATGCTGTTTTGTAGTGAATATCTGAAACGGACTGTTCTTTCCGGATATCCTTAATTTTCTGAAGCGTTTGATTTTCCTTAATCTTAAGATTCAGTTTGTTTCCGTTATAAATGTTCAGATAAAAATCTGCTCCGGCTCTGTAAAGCGTATGGATAACTTCATGCTGGGTAGGTTTTGAAAAGATTCCGTTCTCATAGATAGGAATGTTGGACGCTTTTTCAGCAGAGCCTTTGACTTCTATTTCCGGAAGGCGCTCTCTTTTAGCGTCTTTTACTTCGGCTTCGGCAATGTCTACATTAATGGTATTGATTCTGATATGGCGGCTGTTTTCCTCCGCTTTCTGCCATGCTTCCTTCAGGGAGAGTCGTATGGTATCCTTTGCTGGACTGCCGGTCTGCGCTGATACGATGGAGAAAACTCCAAACATCAGCAATCCGGCGACATAAATTTTCATTTGAATTTTTGAATTATTGCACTGCAAATTTATTGGCAATCCGGATATTTTATTTATCTAAAATAGTCAACTTTTACATGATTCCGGCCAAATGATTATATTTGTATTTTCTTTGGTATTTTAAACTTTTTAATGGGATTAATTGCTGCACTTCCGGACATAGATAAAGACGACAAAAGTGTATTTGTCATGCATGAAAAATCAGAAAAACTGATTCCTTTTCACAAACATACGAAAGGACAGCTGAGCTATGTGGAAGGGGGTATCGCCTATATTACGATTGACAACAGGACCTATGTGGTTCCGGCAAGGCATTTCTTCTGGATTCCGCAGGGAATGGAGCATATTTTAGAGATCGGACATACGGCAACGGTTTTGCGGTCTCTTTACTTCTATGCCTATGATGATATTTCAGATCCTTTCTACAGCAGACTGGGCATTTATCCGGCATCAGAACTGCTGATTCAGATGATCAAATATTCTGAAATATGGGATGAAAAGCATGTAACTGCAAAAGATGAAAACTTTGAATTTCTGGTAGCATTAAAAAAGATCCTTCCTAAAACCCATCAACAGCCCTTGCCTATTATTCTTCCCGCCACCCATAATAAACAAATGATGCGGATTGTATCTTATCTGGAATGGAATATCGGGGAAAAATTGACTCTGGCTAATGTAAGCAGTAAATTTGGTTTGAGTGAACGCTCTTTGTCCCGCCTGTTCAAAGCGGATATGGACATTTCTTTTCTGCAGTACCTGAAAACATTAAGAATTATTAAAGCAATTGAGTTACTTCTAAATACCGATAAGCCTATCAATGAAATAGCGGATGACGTTGGATACAGCTCTATCAGTGCCTTTAGTGATACTTTTCATGAGTTTACCCAATCCAGACCTTCTGATTTAAGGAAGAGCAATAAAGCTATTCAGAATTTTACAGATTAAATTGGACCCTGAATTAAATAAAAGCCTTTAAACATTATGCTTAAAGGCTTTATCACTGATTATTACTGTGTCACTTTCATCATCGCATTGGTTACCTCAATTTCTTTTTTCCTGGAATAGGTGGAATCAAAGGGCTCCATAACATTGAATAAATACTGATAAAAGGGAACGATCTGGCGTATATTTTCAGCTTCTTTCCCTGCTCTTTCTTTGTCCATCTGCTGAAGCCCTTTTATGAAGATATTGAATTTTTTGTCGATAGGCTCCATTGCTTTTAAAAGATACGCATGTGCTTTTTCATTTTGCCCAAGCTTTTTGTAGCCTTCAGTAACAGCAGAAACCACCAATGCATATTCCATCGGCTTGGACCTCATCTGTCTTTTGGCTGCGGCTTTAAATGAAGGAGTAAGACTTTGATAATAATCGTATTCTTCAAATATTCCTTTTTTTAGATTTTCTGCCAGCTGAAGCCCCTTCTGCTCCTGCCCTGCAACAATATATCCGGTAACCATGGCGCTCAGTGAACGTGGATCGTTGTATTTTTCAGCAGGAATTTCTTTTGCAGCAAGTTCCAGTAACTCGAGTGCTTTCGCTTTCTGCCCGCTTGCCACAAGTGCAGATACAGCTCTGCTCACCGACATTCTGTAGCCTAAAATATTCGATGTGGCTGTTTCATCATAATAAATACTCAGATCTTTAAAATTTCCCCATCTGAAATTTTTCACCACCTGATAAAGAGATTGGGCATCTACCCTTCCTTTGTCGCCATCAGGCCCCTGAGGCGTATGAATGGGAACCAATCTGTAGCTGAAACCGTCAAACTGCAGATATTCATCCAGATAAAAAATATTTTCACTGTCGTACATCCCGCCTGAAGAGAAACTGATCGGACGTTTCCAATCGAAATTAGCTAACATATCCAGCATCATCAGATTGCTTTTATAAAGGGTATTCGCTTCATAATTGATCATGATCTGATCTACAGCATCCGGAAGATCGGACTGATTAATAATTCCTGCTTTTACAGCATTTTCTTTGTTGACGGGAAGGATAAATTTACTGACAGGAATAATATTGTATTTTTCATATTGTTTTTCGCCGAAGTACATTTTCAGCAGTTCATCTTTTTTAGACGATTGTAATTTCAGGAATTTCATAGCATCCTTAAGGGTCATTGAATCCTGAGTCAGATATTTTCTGAATTCCTGGAAAGCCGTTTCCGGCGCTCCCTGTTCTTTCAGCATCTGGAAAAGTCCTTCCCAATCTTCTTTTTTCATCAGATACACCTGATCATTGACACCGTCTCTATATTCTTCATGCGTTAATTCACCTGGAATTCCCATGGCATTGTAGGTTCTTCTCTTCACCTGATCAATATTCCATGGAGTGGCCAAAAGGGTAAAGTTGACTGTTTTCACATCATCCCTGAATCTTTCTGTTTCCTGAATAGCCCACACCGGAAAGGTATCATTATCACCATAAATAAAAATGATATCATCTTTAGGCAATGACCGTAAAAATGAATAGGCATAATCGCGAGCTGCAGTTTTTTTGCTTCTGTCATGGGAAGTATAATTCTGGAATCCCATCATCAAAGGAACCCCTAATAAAATAGTTCCCAGAATAATATTGACAGCATTGGATTTAATCTTAGACTGAATCAGCCAAAGTATGGCTCCTGCTCCCAGACCAATCCAGACGGCAAAGACATAGAATGAACCTACCATGGCATAGTCTCTTTCCCGCACTTCAAACGGTTTTACTCCGGTATAGAAAACAATTCCCACACTGGTCAGAATAAACAGTGAAAGCATCGCATAAAATCTTCCAAAATCTCTGTTGAGCTGGAAAAAGAAGCCAATCAATCCTAAAACTAGCGGCAAAAAGAAAAACTTTACAGTACTTTCATTTTTAAATTTGGCAGGCATATGATCCTGATCTCCCCATAAAGCATTATCAATAAAAGAAAATCCTGATATCCAATTTCCATTGGTATTTTCCATGTGCCCCTGAAGATCATTTTGTCTTCCTGCAAAGTTCCACATCAGATATCTTACAAAGTAATATCCGTTCTGAAATGATATAAAATAATCCATATTCTGAGTGAAAGACGGACGTTGCACCTTGATAACATCATAAGGCTTCACTTTCAGATAATCTTCGACCGTAATAGAATCTCCTTCATATTTTGCTCTTAATTCTTCAAAAATCCTTTTCGCTTCCGGATTATCTGCAACGTCTTCATTCTCATAATTAAAAGTAAAATCAGGAGCTCCATATAAAGAAATATAGTTTGCCATCACTTCATTATCCTGATTGAACATTCTTGGCATGAAGCTTATATGGGATTTGTTAAACACATAGTTGAAACTCTCCCCCGTTTTTCTGTAGGTCCCGGTTTTTTCATCTTTTTCGTAAATATCTCCGGTAATGTCTCTTTTGTAGCTTCCATCTTCATCTTTTTCCATTCCGTTTTTATCAAGAAAGGCGGTGTAATTCTGTCCGTAAATGGTAGGCCAGTCACCGTATTGCACTCTGTTATAATAATCTCTCATTCCGATGGCCGTATCCGGATCATTAAGATTCATAGGAGGATTGGCATTGGCTCTTATCGGAATTACCAGCCAGCATGAAAACCCGATGATCATATAGACCAGAGATAAAACAACAGTCTGATAGATCTTTCTTTTTGTTTTCTTCGCATATTTAATCAGAAGATAACTGATGATGATCATGAGAACAAACGCCACCATGGTCCCCGAATGAAAAGGAAGTCCCAGCCCGTTCACGAAGAAGATTTCAAGATTTCCAAACATCGTCATGATCAAAGGAAAAATCATCTTGAATACGAAGGCAAGAATTCCAAGTGTAACCAAATTGGCCACTATAAAACTCTTCCACGAAAAAGTATAATTTCTGGCATAATACACCAGGCATATGGCGGGAATGGCCAGCATACACATCATATGCACTCCTACAGAAAGCCCTATAATGAAGAAAATAAGAATGATCCATCTCTCGCTGTCTACGGCTTTATATTCATTTTCCCATTTGGTAATGAGCCAGACCATCAAAGCAATAAACATGGAAGCCATTGCATACACTTCTCCTTCCACTGCTGAAAACCAGAATGTATCTGAAAACGTAAAGCATAAAGCACCAATCACTCCTGCAAACAGAATTGATATTTCCTCATGTTTTGTCATTTCTTCAACATCTTTATGTAAAAGCCGTCTTAAAAAATGGGTAATTGTCCAGAACAGAAAGAGGATCGTAAATGCACTGAATAAAGCCGACATAGCATTGATTACAATAGAATAATGTTCTGCATTCCCTAATGCAAAAATACTGGCTACCGCTCCCATAATCTGGAATAAAGCCGCTCCCGGCGCATGGGTTACCTCCAGTTTCACAGCTGAAGAGATATATTCTCCACAATCCCAAAAACTAAGGGAATGTTCTATCGTTGAAAGATAAGTAATAAGCGCAATAGCGAAAAGAAACCATCCCAGTACGGTGTTCCATTTTTTAAAAGACCAGTTTTTCATATCATATTTTCCAATATTGATATGACAACTCAAGAAAAAGGTTTATTACATTTACCTTATTTATTTGGAATAATTTATTAGTTTCTTAAATGGTAAAAGTTTAATAGGTATTATTCAATCCTCCATCCAAAGGAATACTTGTTCCGGTAAGATAATTTGAATATTCCGAAGCCAGAAAAGCCACGAGATGTCCATACTCCTCAGGTTGTCCGAATCTTTTCATCGGAATCTTATTTTCCCTCGCCTTTTTTATTTCTTCTTCAGAATTGCCGCTTTGCTGCGCTTCATGAGCAACGAGTTTCTGAATTCTTTCAGTATCGAAGTATCCTGTTAAGACATTATTTACCGTGATATTATGCTGTGCAATTTCTTTGGAAAGCGTTTTGGCCCACGCAATCACTGCAGAACGGATAGAATTGGACAAGGCCAGATTTCCAATCGGTTCTTTTACTGAAAGAGATGAAACATTAATGATACGCCCTTTCTTCTGTTGGATCATATGAGGTAAAGCCAGCAATGTTGTTTCACAAACAGTTTTAAAAAGAAGATCAAATGCTTTCTGATAATCCTCTGTATTTTTATCCACTGCCAACCCCGGTTCCGGACCATTGGTATTATTCACCAGAATATCTATCGAATGATCATTAAAAAATCCTTCTATAATTTTCTTATAACTTTCAAAATCTGAAAAATCTGCTACCAGGTATCCATGTTTCTGATCAGGATTGATGACTGGCAGTGCAGCAACGAAATCTTTAAGTTTTGCTTTATTGCGGGCCATAACAGTAACATTGGCTCCACATTTTGCCAGTTCTACAGCAATTCCTGCTCCTATTCCCTGGGTTGCTCCTCCCACTAAAGCGTTTTTTGAAAAAAGTTGAATATTCATCTTTGCAATGAGTATTGATTATCTGTATAAATATAAGCAATCTTTATTTTTAATGATCATTTAATGTACAGCAGGCGCTATTTTATACAACAGTAAACACCAGGGTAAGCTGGTGTTTCAGTATTTGTGTTATTAGAATTTTTGCTAAAAGAATAATGCCTGATATGGGAACTTTAAAGAAATTAATCTCCGATACGGAAAACAAGTAATTGGGTAGAGGTTGCAGCCAGACTCATTCCTGCTCCTCCACAGTTACCGGATTGGCCTCTTCCAAGAGTTATCGTCCATGTTCTGTTGGCTGGAACAGTGGTAGCATAGGTTATGGTACCTCCGTGATTAGAAAGGGCTCCTTCTGAGTGTGAAGCCGTACTGTGAATTCGAGTAGAACCTGTGTTAAGAGGGAAATCTATAAAATATGAGCTGATAGTACATCCTGTTGCATTATGAGTTGCTTCATACACAAAAGTCATCTGATAAGTTCCTGCAGGAAATGTAATAGTACTTGTTCCTGCGTTATAGCTCATACCGGGAATGGTATTTTTAACCACAGACATAGGGACCACCTGTGATCCGCCTGCACCTTGTGCCTGCAAGAAATTGGTCTGTGCAGTTTCCAGCCTGAAAACTGCAGGATTTGGAATAGATAAAGCGCCTAATGTACCGATACTTTTAACAACACCAGTCGCATCCACTACCAACAGAGGATCTGTAGTGGTATTTCCTGCAGAAAGCCCCTGTACTCGCAACGGATCGGTTCCATTGATATGAAGCTTATTCGTTGGAAACGTAGTCCCGATTCCCATGTTTCCAGCGGCAGTAACAGCTACATCATTGGCCTGTTGTGCCGCCGAAGGTGTTCCTGTAGCAGGATTATCTTTGGCTGCATCAATATTGAAAACACCCTGTGGATTGGAAGTCTGAATACCTACCTGCGCACTTATAAAAATATAATTTCCTGTTAGAAGAAATAAAGAATAGATAAGTTTACGTTTCATAATAAATAATTTTTGATCAACATTAAAATGATTTTAAAAACAAAAAGCTAAAATTATTGTGATAAAATTAAAGATTCAACCTAAATAATCACTTATATTAAAACAAATATAATAAATTTCACACAAAAGAGAACTAGGCTTATAAAAATAATTGTTAATTTTTCAATAAACTCAATTTCAATTATCAGCATTCCATTCACAGATTATATAATAAGCATAGTTATTTAGAAACTTTTATTTATATTCATAAGATTGTTATTCTTATATAAACCCTCTACTTTTTGAAAAAATCAGATTTATCAATCTTTCAGATAATATTTTTAAACAATACAAAAAACCTTCTAATATATAAGAAGGTTTCTTTTAATTTTAAACGATAATCTATTTGAGCACGGTTGCTTCCAGTTCCACTTTTAAAGTTTCAAACAAACCTTTCACTTCAAGCATTGTTACGGCCTGCTGAATTTTATGTCTGCCAATCCATTCCTGAAGAATAGGAAAATGAGGCCAGAGTTCTTCCGTAGAAGTAGTATAAATATTTAATCTTACAATACCGCTGCATTTATACCCTGCTGTAGTAATCACTTCTTCCAGGTTGGCAATAGCCTGTTCCAGCTGCGATTTCATACCCTTATTACTGGATGTTCCATCGGGGTCAATAGCTGCCTGTCCCGAGCAATATAAAGTACTTTGCACATTTTTTACCTCTACCGCCTGTGAATAGCTTCTTTCATTCTGCCATTTCCAAGGATTAACCGTTCTTTTTTCCATTGTCTTGAATTTGTTATTTGTTACTGTACAAAATTGCAGAACAAATACAGCAAATTCCTGTGATACGGATCACGATTATAGTGTGAGTTTGATCACAGCGTTACAGAGGCAGACGGCTTAAAGTTTCTCTGGACACCCCTAAATAAGCAGCCAAAAGAGATTTGGGAACACGCTGAACAAGAGAAGGATATTTTTTCAAAAGCTGCTCATAGCGTTCTTTTATTCCTGTTGTCATCATGGAAATGGTACGCTGTTGAGCCGTAATAAATCCCATATATGCTTTTTCAAGGAAGAAATGCTCCAGCTTTGGAAGTTGAGCGCAAAGTTTTCTGTAATCGTCCAGCTTAATACACAGTACTTCCGTATCTTCAATACATTCCAGAGACATTGTTGCTGCCGTTTGCTGATAATAAGCGGGAAAATCTGTTTCCCACCAGTCTTCCATGGCAAATCCAACAATATGTTCTTTTCCGGTTTCGTCAGAATAAACCAGCTTCAGCAAGCCTTTCAGGACAAAATAATTATAGGGAACCGTTTCCCCTTCCTGTACCAGAAACTGATGTTTCCTATATTTTTTATAAGTAAAGCAGGATGATATGAATTCAAATTCATCATCATTAAGAGGAATTATTTTTTCAATATGGGTTCTTAGCTGATGCAGCATATTCTATTTCTTATGGTAAAAGTATTGTTTTTTCACTTAGACATTTACATTCATTGCTGATAAAATAAGCGTTACAATGTAAACGGATACATATCACTTAATGTGGGATGAATAGTATTCAGGGCTTTATAAAACTCTTGCCGAACCGGCTCAGTGATATGGTCATATTGATCAAAACAGTCATCCAGCTGATGGATAATGAATGTCATTTGCAGCCATTCTTCAAAATTAATATGCATCGGCTTCAGCTTCCCTTCATCATCATAATCATAGAAAAAAACCTTCTGATCCCTGTCCAGAAACCATCGGTCACCTTGTCCGTTGCCAGCAAAACACCAGTACTCCGGCAAGTTAAATTCTTTATTTTCATTGACTGCATCCACTGAATTGTACAGAATGGTTTCAGAAGATATTTCTGATGTTTTTATTTGAGTAACCAGCGTTTTATAGTTTTCAGAGAAAGGAAAATCTATAACCTTTGGAAAGTTCTGCACGGCGCTTTTTTCTTTAAGGATTTCATTTTCTATTGCTGTAAGAGTTGGCAGGATAAAAGGAATCATCATTATTAAAAATTATGGATTTTCTTTCAAAAGCTCATCAATCTGTTTATAAAATGAATCTTTACTGTAGTCTGCCAATCCTTTATGATGCAGGCGGATTTCTCCTTTTTTATCCAGTACAACAGTGGTTGGTAAAGGTCCGCTATACAATACATCAGGGATATTTCCGGCCGGCGTAAGAAAAGGAACCGTAAAGCCTTTTTCTTTTAAATAAGATTTTCCAGGAGCAGGAGTATCATCCAGATTTACTGTAAGAAATACCATATCCGGATTGTTTTTGTACTGATCATACAGTTTCTGAACAGACGGAAACTCAGCACGGCACGGAGGACACCAGGAGGCCCAGAAATTAATGAAGACTACTTTATTCTGTAACGCAGAAGGATCGATAACCTTTCCATCTTCATTTTTCAGCATCAGCCCGGCATAGGAAACTTTGGCTGCATTATTCAGGGTTTCTTTTGGTTCTGATATCCTGGAATTGAGAATTCCTGTGGAAGCCACCTGTCTCATCAGCCATGCCTTTGCATCTTTATTCACCAAAATGATAATAAACAATACTGTAAGTACTGCTGTAGAGCCATTTTTTCTTAACCAGATCTTCATATTTTCCATATTCTCCCGCTTAATTCCCAGCCAATATAGGATTAATATTTTGATCAAAAGACAGGAAGGGCTTTTTTTAAAATAAAAATCCCTTACATCTCAGGATTCTAACAAACACTACACTGAAAATTTCACGTTAACAGTAATAAAATTCGTTCAACAAGCGTTAATAATTTGTTTTTCAACAAAATCAACAGAAAAACAACAATAAATCAATATACAATGCATAATAGTATTATTTATGTAACCATCTTATTTTATCGTTGCTATTAAATTTTTACAAAACCCAATTTCCAATGGATTTATTTCATAATTAAATTGTTACGTGTAACAAATCCCCTATTCATCTAACTAATCATACATCAATTAAACATTAATTCCTATACAAGAGATCTACTACTTTAAAATAAACTAATGCAAACATCCTTTTTAAAAATCACTGCAGCCACCGCTGCGCTCTGTTTCAGTACCCTGGCAATAGCCCAGCAAACGTATTCCGTAAGTGGAACCGTGAAAGACAAAAAAAACGGTGAATTGCTCATCGGAGTTTCTGTAAAAGTAAGTGAAGATCCTACCATCAATGTTGTAGCCAATGAGTATGGATTTTACTCACTTTCCTTACCTGAAGGAAATTATACCCTGATTATTTCCTACCCTGGATATCAGGATTTTGAACAGCAAATCAAAGTAGATCAGAATATAAAAGTTGATCTTCCCCTCCTTCCTGCAGAAACTGCAGCAAAAGCAATTGATGAAGTGGTGATAACCGGCATTAAAAAGGATAAAAACCTGACTTCGGCTCAAATGGGAGCAGAAACATTAAGCATTAAAAATATCGAAAAACTTCCTGTTCTGTTTGGAGAAAAGGATGTAATGAAAACCATACAGCTTTTACCCGGCATTAAAAGCAACGGTGAAGGAAGCAGTGGATTCAGTGTACGTGGTGGTGCTACCGACCAGAACCTGATTTTACTGGATGAAGCTCCGGTTTATAATGCCTCTCACCTTCTTGGATTTTTCAGTACATTCAACAGTGATGCTCTGAAAGATGCCAGCATCATTAAAGGAAACAGCCCCGCACAATACGGAGGCCGCCTTTCTTCTGTATTAGATGTTAAAATGAAAGACGGAAACAACAAAGATTATAACATCAATGGAGGAATCGGACTTATCAGCAGCAGATTGAGTGTGGAAGGTCCCATTCAAAAAGAAAAGTCTTCATTCATTGTTTCAGGGAGAAGAACGTATGCGGATTTGTTTCTTAAAACCAATAAAGATTATAAAGACAACAAATTATATTTTTATGATCTGAATCTTAAAGCGAATTATCAGATCAATGAAAACAACCGTATTTACCTGTCCGGATATTTTGGAAGAGATGTTCTGGGATTGGGAGATACTTTCAATACCGACTGGGGAAATACTACGGCAACTTTGAGATGGAACAGCATTATCAGCAGTAAACTATTCTCCAATACGTCATTCATCTACAGTAATTATGATTATAAAATCAGTCTGAAAAATGATGATACTGTATTTGATTTAAATTCAAAAATCCGTGACTGGAATCTTAAGCAGGACTTTACCTGGTTTGCAGGAAACAAACATTCTGTACGTTTTGGTCTGCAGTCTATTTATCATACCCTTACTCCGAGCAGTGCTTCCGGCACTACAGTGAGCAGCTTTGCAAGAAATCCGAGATATTCATGGGAGAATGCCGTTTATATTAATGATGATTATAAAGCAACGGAAAAGCTAACGATTAATTATGGAGCAAGGCTCTCCATGTTCAGCATATTGGGAGGTGATACATTCAATACTTATGAGAATGGTGTGCTCACCGACAGTAAATTCTTAGAAAAAGGAAAATTCGGAAAAACCTATGTGAATATTGAGCCACGTATTAGCGCCAACTACCGCATCAATGAATTTAGTAGTGTAAAAGGAGGTTATTCCAGAAATACCCAGAATCTTCACCTCTTAAGCAACAGCAACAGTGGAAACCCTACCGACCAGTGGATAGGAAGCAGTTACACGGTAAAACCGGAAATTGCAGATCAGATCAGCCTTGGTTACAGCAGAAATTTCAACAACAATAATTATGAACTGAACGCTGAAATCTACTATAAAGACATGAAAAACCAAATCGACTTCAAAAATGGAGCTCAAATTGGTTTTGACACTGGAGCGGATGTAGAAAGTGAACTGCTATTCGGAAAAGGAAGAGCTTACGGTCTCGAACTTATTGCCAAAAAGAAAAGCGGAAAACTGACAGGATGGATTTCCTATACCCTTTCCAAAACAGAAAGAAAGATTAACGGAATCAATAATAACGAATGGTACAATGCCAGAATGGATAAAACCCATGACCTTTCTATCGTTGCGACCTATCAGCTTAATCCAAAGTGGAGTTTTTCGGGACTTTTCGTATATAGCACAGGAAATGCGGTTACCTTCCCTACCGGAAAATATGAACTCAACGGACAAACCATATTCCAGTATAGTAACAGAAATGCAGACAGAATGCCGGCCTATCACAGAATGGATCTGAGTGCGACTTATGAACCAAGTTCCAATAAACGATTCCGTGGTTCATGGACATTCGGTATTTACAACCTATATGGTAGAGAAAATGCCTACACCATCAACTTTGAAGACAATCCTGACCGTCCCGGAACAACCCGTGCGATGCAGACTTCTTTATTCCGTTGGGTACCCAACATCACTTATAATTTCAAATTCTAAATCATGAAAAACACATTATATATCATAGTATCTCTTCTTGCATTAACTTCTTGTGAAAAAGAGATCGACCTGGACCTGAATGATCAAAGCGGAAACATTGTCATTGAAGGAAATGTAACCAATCAATCAGGACCTTACACAGTGAAAATCACCAAGTCAGTAAGCTTTTCATCACCTAATCAATATCCGGCTGTTACTGGCGCTCAGGTTATTTTAAGTGATAATACAGGTCAAACAGAAACCCTTCATTATGTAGGAAACGGAGTCTATCAAACGACTACTTTTGCCGGAGAACCTGGTAGAACCTATACTTTGAAAGTAGAGTCCGAAGGAAAGCAGTATAGCGCTCAGAGCAAAATGCCTGAAGTGGTCAATTTCGATGGATTACAGCAGAGTTCTTTCAAATTTGGAGATAAAACCACGTATACCCTCTTACCATTATTTACAGATCCATTACCATTAGGAAACCGCTATCTTTTTAGCTTTACCATCAATGATCTTACTAAAAAGTACATGAATACTTTTTCAGATAATGTGAATAACGGATTACCCAATCAACAGCCTCTGATTCTTCCTAATGACGATAATAAAGGCAGAGATCATGAAGTGGTAGTAGGAGATAAAATTCATGTAGAGATGCAATCTATAGATAACAACGTATTTACGTATTACAGTGCTTTACTTCAGATTTCAGGCGGCAATGGCGGAACTGCAACTCCAACCAATCCTCCAAGTAATATCAGTAATGGAGCATTGGGATATTTTTCAGCCCATACTACAGATACACAAACTTTTGTTATCGAGCAGATGACCACTCCATAAATTTAAAAAAGGATATTCCAATGATGGGAATATCCTTTTTTATTCTCTGTTCTATCTTAATCTCCTTTTTAAAGCATAATATCTATACAGAAGCTTATCATACCGGATCACACAAAACAGAAATCCTGCTGTAACCATCAATGTTTTGAGACCGATCATGCTATACCCAAAACCGCCAATAATGCATCCTGAAAAAAAGAAGGCGATAATCACCAGTTTAAGAGTGATGTTCTTTGTAAGCTGTTTCTTTTCATTTTCCCGTTCTTTAAAGAAAAGTTTTGAAAGTTCTATTCCCAGATCAGTAAATAATCCCGTAAGATGAGTTGTTCTCACCACAGACTGGGATACTCTTGTTACTAATGAATTCTGAACTCCCATTGCAAAAAGCAAAAGACCGGCAATGGTATAAGGAGATATTGATAGTTTCAGTAGCCTATCATCTGATAGTCCCACAAAACCTAATATCAGAATTTCAGTAATCAAAGGAATAAGATGCGGGCGAAACATGCTACGTCCGGAAGAAAATTCAACCATAAAGCTTGAGCAGAATGCTCCTCCCAGAAAGCACATAATAAAGACAAGATAAGTAAGAGCTTCACTATAATGACTGAGTAGAATTTCTTCGGAAAAGAAGGCAAAGTGCCCCGTTATGTTAGTGGTAAGTATTTTAACAGATAATACTCCCACAATATTCACTATTCCGGCAACAAAAGAAAGTGCTGATGCCAGCTTAAGATTATGAAAATAGGTTCTGTTTCTCCCTCTGTGCCTGAACATTTTAAATTTCTATAAGGGTTGTATATTGTGTTTTTTTAAAATTTTACTCAAAAAACAGCTGGATAAAATAAATAAGCAAAAAAAATAAATTAGAAATGTCAGCATAAAGCCGTGAAAAACATATCCGCTTAACTATTTATCCAGTGTTCTTTATAGAATTACGGAATCCTCTTTAACGTAAAATTCTACTTTTTCCGTAACAAATAACAGATCAGTCTATGACATGAAAATGCCTTTAAAACCTCTCTGAAATGTTCTGTTTCTTATTTCAGTACCAATTTTATTACTTTTGTAAAAGTAATTCGTTCAGAAAAAAAACCATGTGATATAGATGGGTTTAAAATGTGATTTAAGTTAAAAACTGAGCGTAAATTCAACAGCCGTATAAAAAATTATGATCTCAAAATTTATTTTCAATAATCAGTATCTTTTTGATGAACTCCCCGAGTATGACAAAAATCTGCTTACAGGAGCAATGAAAACCAAAAACTACCGTAAAAATGAGCCCATATTTACGGACGGGACAAAACCTAACGGCGTTTACTACCTGAATGAGGGTAAAATAAAGAAATACAAGGTTGATAATGACGGAAGGGAACAGATTATTTACATTTACAGTTCCGGAGAATTTTTCGGCTATTCTGCGATCCTGAGCAACGAATCTTATGGAGATACGACCTCAACACTGGAGAATTCAGTTATTTCTTTTATTTCGAAAGACAGCTTTCTGGATATTCTAAGCCAATCATCAGTACTTTCAAGGTTGTTACTGAAATCTTTGAGTCATGAATTCAGTGTGATGGCCAACCTTATTGCTGTTTTATCTCATCGTACCGTAAGAGAAAGAGCCGCTCTTAGCCTGCTGATTCTTCATGATAAATATAAATCAAGTGATGCTCCTGATGAAGAAGTATTTATTACGCTTTCTCGTGTGGATCTTGCCAATATGGTAGGAACGGCCAGAGAAACTTTAGCGCGTATCATCAATGATTTCAAACAGGAAAAACTCATCAGATCCGAAGGACGGAAAATACAGATTATCAACGTTAAACAGTTAATTCATATTGCTAATTTTTATTAGTAAAATTATTCAAATTAAAAATCGTTTATTTCTACTGACAGTCTGTTGTCATAAACACCTGTTACCTTTGCTTATAATTAGTTTAAACAAATAAGTATCCTTATGAAACTTACCTCATTGAGAATGATCAGCAAAGACATTAAAGCAACAGTAGCATTTTATGAACAGATCTTGGGTATAACTGCCACATGGTATACGGAAGATTTTGCAGAACTTTCTACCGATTCTATTACGATCGCTGTCGGAAGTACACGAACAATGAAAATGTTCTCGGAAGGTCTTACCGATTTTGCAGGAACAAAATCAACCATCATTGAGTTTTTGGTTAAAAATGTTGACGAAGAATATGAAAGAATCAAAAGTATAGCTTCCGAAATTATTCAAGAGCCCACAACAATGCCCTGGGGAAACAGATCTCTCCTGTTCTGTGATCCGGATGGCAATATGATTAACTTTTTTACTCCAGTGAGTGAAGAGGCTGTGAAGAAATTCAGTTAATTTTTTATCCATCAACACAAAACTCGCTGAGGACTTCAGCGAGTTTTTCATAAATATATTGATATTATTTTAATTTATTCTCCAAGGAATTCAATGGCTTTTCCAACAAAGGCATCATGATATTGATAGAAAGAAGCGTGTCCTGAATCCGGGAAAATTACCAGTTCTGCATGGTCTAAATGCTGAGCCATATTTTTCGCATTCTGAACAGATACCGGAAGGTCGTTTTCACCATGAACAATCAGTACCGGATTTTTGATTTTTTGTATTTCTGTAAGGGCATCAGGATTAGGTTGAGCCCAACTCAATACAGCGGTAAACTGCGAGTTTGAAGTGGCATCACTTAAAGAAAGATCCCTATCCGTAGTACGAAGCTGAACCCTTGCGAAAGATGCTTTTCCTTCTGCAATACTTTGAGCAGATTCTGTAAAACCGAATTTCAGAAATGAAGCTTCCGGGCTTAATCCGGCTGTTCCTGCAATAATATTGGGAAGATTAGATAACCCGATTGCTCCCTGTGGGCCTGTACCTGTTAAAATCACTTTATTGATCAGTGAAGGGTTAGTCAGTACTATTCTCTGTGCAATAAATCCACCCATTGAAAATCCCATGATATTCACTTTGGTATAATGTAGAGCTTTAATAAAATCTACAGCATCATCAGCCATCGCCTGAACCGTATTGGGCGTTGTTCCTTTTGAAGAAGCAACACCTTTATTGTCAAAGATAATTACCTTATACTTCTTGGCCAGTCCATCAGTCACTGCAGGATCCCAGTCATCCATTGAACCTCCCAATCCCGGAAGAAGAACCAGAGGAACTCCGTCTTCTTTTCCTAAAACACGGTAGGCAATGGCATTTCCTTTAACAGTTATGAATTGGGTTTTGGCAGTTTGGTGGCTGTTATTTTGTATCTCCTGTGTCGTGGGAGGCTCATTTTCTTCAGTGCAGGATACGGTCACTACCGTAAAAAGAGTTAAACATAATAAGCTTACGGCTGAGATTTTTCTGATTGTTTTCATTGTCGTTTATTTTTGTATGATTATGGTGCAAACATAAAACACAAAAACAGGAAGAACACTTATAAGCTTTATCAACAGGACATTTTAGCCGCCCAATTAGACATTTTACAAGGTGAAAATAAAAAGTAAAAACTCAAAACAATGTTTAAAGTTCCTGAGCTGATCTCAATGCATCAAGGGCATCCATTGCTTTTTCAGCGTCTTTTACTGCTACAAAAATATGATCATGAAAATAAGCTGCCACTACGTTACAACTAATATTCTCCTTTCTCAAAGCATTGGCAAAAGCTGCAGTAAGTCCTACCGCTTCCAGAGAAGAGTGAATATTCAAGGTAATCCAGGAAGAAATATAACTGTAGTCTAAAGACCATTCATCTGCAATATTTTTTTCTAAAACAATAGTGACCGCTTCAGTTTCCCGAAAGAAAAACAGAATTCTATCGATATCCTGTATTCCACCTAAAGTTTCAACAGTACAAAATACATATTCTCCTCTATTCAATACGGGTTCCATATTCTGAATCAGTACCGCTAAGTCTTTTTCTCCTGACATCTTTTTTTGATGCAAAACTAAAGCATCGATGGCAGCATTTGTTTATCATTTGATAAAAAACGCAAAAAGGAGGCTGTATGCCTCCTTTTTGTGTTTGTAATGTAACCTATCACTGAACCTCACTATATGTGTTTGTGTTTTTTTTGATCATTTGGCTTTTTTAAGAAGTCCGGTTAAGGTTATTCATACACTTCTAATTTCATCAGTGTTTATTAATTTTTCATCATTTGTGTTTCTATAACTACAGTTTTATTATTTGTATAGTTATAATCATTTGTTGTTTTTGTGTTTGAAACTTCAGAAGTTAAAAAGCATTTCTCAGTTGCTTTTTCATTACTTAAATTTCATAGTACAAAGGAACAACATTCTCAAATAAAATTCCCTATAAACCCCATCGATACATATCGATCGACTTATAGATATTTATCGATGAAATATAATATCCTGACTCATTGAAGTGGTGATTATCCTGAAACACTATAGTTTATGATGGGTTTTGACAAGCTCTACCAGCTCAACTATATTTTCGATCTTTAGTTTTTCAAAAATATTCTTTTTGATTGTGCTTACTGTATTTTGTTTGATATTCAGACTGTTTGAAATTTCCAGGTTTCCATACCCTTCAGCATAAAGTTCTGCAATCTCCATTTCTCTTTTGGTTAAAATGTTGAGGGGACTTATCAGATCCGGGTTGTAAACAAACTGTACCAATAGATTTCGTAAAAGAGCAGAGAAATATTCACCCTTCTCGATAAAGGCCGTGATCGCTTCCCTTACCTCTTCCTCTTCACTCAGTTTACTCAGATAACCATCAGCACCGGCTTTGATGAATTTAAGACCATGCAACTCTTCTTCAAGTCCTGTAAAAATCAAAATTTTAATATCAGGATTTACACTTTTCATCTGAGGTAAAATATGAAGACTGTTTCCGTCCGGGAAATGGGCATCAATGATAGCCATCTCTATTCCTTTTGATTCTATGAGCTCCAAGACCTGATGTAGGGATGAAGTCTGATACACTTTAGCGTCAGGAACAATATCACTGATCACAATTTCCATTCCCTGACGTACAATACTGTGGTCGTCTGCCAGAAGGAATATAATCTCTTTATTTTGAATTGGTGTTTCCATTATTATTACTATTTAAATTGATCCTGAATGTCACTTTAGTTCCTTTATGCAATTTGCTTTCCACAGATATATCGCCATCGAAAAGTTCTACAATTTCTTTTACCAGATTAAGCCCAAGTCCCGCTCCCAGATTATCCACTTCATCAGAAACCATTCCCTGATAATAAGGATCAAAAATTTTACCGAGATCAGCTTCTGATATTCCTACTCCGGTATCTGCTACTGTTGTGATCAGGGTAATTTTATTGTCTCCAAGGGATTCTGTAGCCAATACAAGATCAATCTGTCCGTTTTCTGTAAACTTGTTGGCATTTCCCAGAATATTCATAAAAATCTGATTGATTCTGATATTATCCGAATACACTACTAGATTTTCAGGGATTCTGTCTGTGACCGCAAACCTGTTGTTTCTCGTTTCCAGATAAGGAGTAATGACCTTTACAATAGAACTGATCTCATCTTTAAGGTTAAAAACAGATTTTATAAGTTCTTTTTCTGCATTTTCATTTTTAGTGTATTCCAGAATCTGGTTAGATTGCAGAAGCAAAGTGCTGTTGGTAAACTTGATGGATTTAAGATAATCCTTTATCGTCTCATCTTCAGTAGATCTGTGAATTTTATCTATGAAAATATTGATGATTTTCAAAGGAGATCTCAAGTCATGACTTAACATTCCCAAAATCCTGTTTTTGAAATTAAGGTTCTTTTTAATTTCCTTATTGGCTGCATCCAGTTTTTGTTCATAAACAAAAGCCATTCTTGTAAAATACATGATCAGAATAGAAACAATAAACATCAGAATCATCAGTCCCAATACGAGATAAGTCCTTATCTTGTTATTATTCGAACTCTGCTCGTTGTATTCTCTTTCCAGTTCAGATTTAAAATCTTTGATAGCATTTTCGTATACTTCTATTAAGTTATTACTGTACACCAACAGTTTACTGAAATTGCTGTAAAACTGTAAGTTATTTTTCTGACTAATGGCTGCAAGGAGCTGAACCTTTTTTACTTCAGCTGCATAATGCTTGTCTATAGATTTTATCGTATTGTCCATTTTGGATTTTACCTGAGAAAGATCTATAGTTTTATTATTGGTCATCGTAATCACCGTACTCTCCTTCTGAACATCTACTTTCCCTGTTACCGCATCTTTTAAACGCCCGAAAAAGCCTTTCTTTTTAACCGTATCCGCATACGTACGGGTTTGAATCTTGAAATCTTCAAAATCATTTTTATACTTGGCAGGCTCATACTGCTTATCCTCAATTTTTGCCGGTGGATTCAGAGAAGTCTGGTACACTGAATCTATCAATGTCTTCAATTTTGCAGTCTTTAAGGTATCCTTGCTACGAAGCGCCAGATTTTTTTTCAGTCTCGGACTTGTATTTTCATATTCACCAATTTTATCAAAATTAGTCTTAAGCTTTCTCAATGACTGGAAATAGAGCTGCAGATCATTATTATCCTGAGTCGCCATATATTTTTGAAGATGATCCTGTGCATCCATGAAATCTTTCCTGGAATTATCAGTCAATCCTCCCAATGCACGGCTTTCCTCAAGCTGATCTTTAATAAACTTCAGCTTCTTCCCATTGACAAATTCATTGTAGAAAAATGTGGCAATAATGACCTGTATCAGTAAAATACAAAGGATCAAAGAGTAATGAACAAGTTTTCTCAATTTAAAATTTAAGAATTTATTTTTCATATTTGTTTATCAGTTAAATTAATTTCCTGATGACATAAGTCCATTAGATATTAGCCTTTAACAATATAGCATTATTTTCAATAATTTCATAATATGCATACATCATTCAATTGGCAAAGTTAAAGTAATTTTTGTCTTCTTATAATAATGAATATTTGATTAAACTCACAGAATTTATTTTTTTTTACTATTAAAATGCTTTGTAAACATTCAGTTTTATGTATGTAAATCTATTTTTTTAGATCAATTGCAAAAAGTTGAGGCTCAGTAAAATATTATTTTTCTGTTCATTTTATTACAAATAGTAAACAATAAGTCAAAAAAATGAGCATATAACTCATAGACCACTTATTCCATATCCACCTTGTAATTATTGAAACAGCCTTCTGGATATGGATTTCCTGGCATTCCGTATTTCTACTCAATACCACATTTGGTAATTAACACTCTAAGAAGATATATGCTCTTCTTTGTTACTTTGAAAGGCTTATTAACCGTGACACTATTCAATGGAAAACCAGAATATTCACATGTACCGGAAGATTGGTCTCAACACTTAAACTATCGTAGTAAATAAGATTCAGAGAGTATTAAAAATTAGTAATGAGGGTTCATTCCTTCATATGGATGTCTTTACTTTTCTGTATTTCTTCTTACGATTATAAAACATAAAACAAAATAACCTATGATTACAGAAAACTACGACGTAATCGTCATTGGCGGAGGAGCAATAGGACTGGCTACAGCTTATCATCTCGGTCAGCGTCAGGCTAAGACTTTAGTACTGGAACAATATACTTTTGTGAATCAATTAGGCAGCTCTGCAGGAGTATCACGCCAGTTCCGGATTCCTTATCCGGATGAATATATGGTACAAATGGCTTTAGAGGCACAGCCTTATTGGGATGAATTGCAGAAAAAGACAGACGCCCAATTGCTGGATAAAGTTGGAACACTTTGGTTTGGAGACCCTGAAGTACACTCCACTGAAGGAAATATTGCGGAGGCAGAAAAAGCATTACAGGCTTTAGGAGTTCCTTATACGACTTTAACATCAAAGGAAATTGAAGAGCAGTATCATTTCAAAAATTTACCGGATAATTATACAGGCCTGTTCCAACCTGATGGTGCCAGCATCAATTTTAAAGCAACTATTGAAACACTTTTAGCTCTTTGTCAGAAGGAAGAAACCGTAGAACTCAGAGAAGATTCTCCGGTGCTTGAAATTAAACAAAACGGTGATCTTTTTGAGCTTACTACACCCAACGGAATTTATATCGCTAAAAAACTGGCCATCATTCCCGGACCTTATATCAACAGTGTGATCAATCTGCTTGATTTTAAAATAGAAGCCACTTACTGGAATATGTCTTCTGCTTATTTTAAAAAGACCGACCCTACGATACAATATCCAACATGGTTTGTATTTCAGAATGCAAGCGGAGAAAACGGCAATCAATTCTACGGCTTTCCTTCCGTGGAATGGGATCATCCCGAATACATTCGTGTAGCACCGGATTTTGTAATCAAACCTTTGGAAGAACCGAGTGACAGAACACTAATTCCCAACCCTCAGGAACTGGCTTATACTTCAGAATGGATTAAGAATCATATGAGCGGACTCAGCATCGTTCCGGAATATACTTCAACATGCCTTATCGCTTTGAGTACAATTCCTAATAAAGAACTACTGATTGATTTTGCTCCGTCTTATGTTCCCAACCATAAAAACATTGTGGTGTACGCTACCGGATGGGCAGCCAAATTCACTCCTTTCTTAGGAAAAATCATGTCGGATCTTGCCTTGGATGGACATACAGATTTCGATATTACCCCCTTCCGATTAGGATATAAATATTTCTTAGCCCTTTAAAAATTATAAAACCATGAATCAAGAAAACGTCAACAAAAATACACCGCTGTATCCAGGAATGCAGCGCGATCTGAAAGTAGAAGTAGCCATTATCGGTGCCGGAACTTCCGGATTATATACAGCCTTTCGCTTGGTAGCAGACCAAAAATACAAAGGTCATGAAGTCCAGATCTTCGATATGAGTGACAAATTAGGAGGAAGACTGGAATCTGTCATGATGCCGGGAATGAATTTCTGGGGTGAACTCGGAGGAATGCGTTATCTGACTTCTCAGGAAATTGTAACAACTCTGATTGAAGGTTACCCATTGAAAGAAACAGATCTGAGCAAAAGAACCCCTGTTCTGAAAGATAAAATGACTCCTATTCCTTTCCATATGGGAGACCCTGACAAACTGTTGATGTACATCAGAAAAGAGCGTTTCAAACAGAATGCATGGACAGAAGAACAGAAACAAGGCAATAAACTGATTACACGCTACTATCTGAATGAAAATGATGAAGGTTTCAGCTCTGATCAGTTATTCAACAAAATTATATATAATGTTTTAATGGCAGACCCATGGGTAGCTGCAACCTATAAAGATCTGATTACTGCTGATCCTAATGGTTATGATTACACTTTCAAACTGACCAGCCGAGACTGGGATGCTATAAAACCAAGAATGGTTTACAATTTCCCGGGTTCTCCTTATGACAAACGCCTGGTAAACGATATTGGTTTCTGGAACTTAATCAAAGACCAGGTTTCTCAGGAAGGATATGAGTTCTTAGCAAATGCCGGAGGATATTATTCCAATACCATCAACTGGAATTCTGCAGAAGCGTTTCCGTATATGGTAGGAGATTTCTCTGCTGATACTACCTACAAAACCATTGAGGAAGGCTATGACAGTATTGCCTATGCAGTAGCCAACACTTATATGGAATATGAAGGAGCACGCATCTGGTCTGAAAACAAGCTGATTACTTTCACCAAAGATCATCATTTGACCGCTACCCATAAATACGAATTAACTTTCCTGAATATACAAAGCAACGAAACATGGAAAGTGTATGCCAATTCAATCGTATTGGGTATGCCAAGAAAATCACTTGAACTTCTGGATCAGAATAACTTCTTTTTTGATGCCAACAGACACCAGAAACTGAACGAAAATATCCGTTCCATCATCATGGAGCCCGCATTTAAAATCCTTATGGGTTTTGAAGGTCCGTGGTGGAGAGATCTGGGGATTGATTCCGGGCATTCTATTACAGACTTACCTATGAGACAATGTTATTATTTCGGTACCGATACTGAAACTAAAAACTCAATGCTATTGGGAAGCTATGGTGATATGGAAACAGAAACATTCTGGAAAGCACTTTCTGATGACAAAGTGCTGTTTAAAGTAAGAGCTGCAAGATCTGCCTCATTGGAAGAATTGCATAAGCTTGACGATGTCCAGGCTACAGAATTCATGGTGAATGAATTGATAAATCAGCTGAAAGAATTACACGGAGTAGATATTCCTCAACCGTATGTAACCTATTTCAGAGACTGGACAGATGATCCTTACGGTGCAGGATATCATGCATGGAAAGCAGGTTTCTCCGTAAAAGATGTGATGCCTTATATGAGAAAACCGTTGATGGATGAACAGATTCATATTATCGGGGAAGCGTATTCTGATCAGCAAGGCTGGGTGGAAGGTGCTTTCTGTGAAGCAGAAAAAATGCTTCAGACTCATTTTAAATTAGACTGGCCCTACTGGTTAGATCCTGAATATTATTTAGGATGGTAACCATGTATTAATAGTAAGATGATGTGTAATAAGCTCCGGAATAATTCGGAGCTTTATTATTTCCATTTTGACAGTAACTCACAACCGCAGTTAATTTTAGATTCTTTTTAAGCTCTAACAAACAACAAGCTGTTATATTCTTATTCCATATCACCATCATTAGTATTTTCTATTTTTCTACGGAAATCTTGCGATGATATTTTCATAACTTTTCAGTTTGAAACGAAATAAAGAATACTTCAGACAATTCATTACATTTTCTGAAATATTCAAAAGCAAATAACTGCAAAACCTCTTTATCATCTTATGACAGATAAAAATTTTAATCCAGGAAAAGGATTTATATTCAGTAAACATGTGCCGGAGGAATTATCACATTTTGACCGCATCTTTGATGTTTTCAAAGATTTGCTTACCCACACCTCCGGAGATATTGAAGAAGCTTTCGAGTGGCTGGACATGCTTGATCAGGAATATGATATTTTCAGTGATGAATACACCCTTCAGGATTTTGAAGAAGATCTGAAAAAACGAGGCTACATTAGGGAAGAAGATCCTGAAGAAAGCAACACAGGAAGTGGAAAAGGTAAAAATATATTAACTCCGAAACTTGAAGCCGCTCTTCGTGAATATGCATTGGATCAGATTTTTGGAAAACTGAAGAAAAACGGAGCCGGAAATCACAGGACCAACAAAACAGGAATCGGGGATGAAAGAGATGGCGAAAACCGTTCCTTCCAATACGGAGATGATCTTGCCGCCGTGAATATGACGGAAAGTTTAAAAAATGCACAGATCAACAACGGAATCTCAGACCTTCGCCTGACAGAAGAAGACCTCATCGTAGAGGAAACAAAACACAAGGCACAAATGAGTACCGTCCTGATGATCGACATCAGCCACTCTATGATTTTATATGGTGAGGACCGAATTACACCAGCCAAAAAAGTAGCTATGGCACTCGTGGAATTGATCAAGCGTAAATATCCGAAAGATTCCATTGATATTATTGTTTTTGGTAACGAAGCCTGGCCCATTAAGATCAAAGACCTTCCCTATCTGAAGGTAGGCCCTTATCATACCAATACCGTAGCCGGACTTGAGCTGGCCATGGATATTCTGCGCAGAAAAAGAAATACCAACAAACAGATTTTTATGATCACCGATGGGAAACCTAGTTGTATTCAGCTTCCTAGTGGTGAATTTTATATGAACAGCTTTGGTCTGGATGAAAAAATTGTAAACCAATGTTTCAACAGAGCAGCGCAGGCAAGAAAACTGAAAATTCCTATCACCACCTTCATGATTGCTCAGGATCCTTATCTGCGTCAGTTTGTGGAGGAATTCACAGCTCAAAACAAAGGAAAAGCATTCCTCACAGGGCTATCAGGCTTAGGACAGATGATTTTTGAAGATTACGAGAAAAACAGAATAAGAAGAATATAAAGATCAGATTTAAATGATTTAAAATAAAAACCTGATCTGATAAATAGTATTACAAGACAATGAAAAACGATATTACATTCAAAGAATTAAAAAAAACCGGCTATACTCATAAAACAATTAATGAGGAAATCCAAGCCAATTTAATTGCAAGAATTAAAGCTAAAGAACCCGTATTTAAAGGACTTTGGGGGTATGAAGACACGGTAGTTCCGCAATTGAAAAAAGCAATACTCGCCGGCCACCACATCAATTTATTGGGACTACGCGGCCAGGCAAAAACCAGAATTGCAAGAAGCATGGTTGATCTGCTTGATGAATATATGCCTATCGTAAAGGGATCAGAAATTAATGACAGTCCTTTTCATCCCATTTCAAAGTTTGCCAAAGATCTGCTTGCTGAATTAGGAGATGAAACTCCAATTTCGTGGGTACACCGTTCTCATCGTTTCTACGAAAAACTGGCTACTCCCGATGTGAATGTTGCAGATTTAATTGGTGATATAGACCCTATTAAAGCAGCTACCTTGAAACTACCCTATTCCGATGAACGTGTTTTACATTACGGAATGATTCCACGTGCCAACCGCTCTATTTTTGTTTTAAATGAATTGCCGGATCTGCAGGCCAGAATCCAGGTTTCCCTGTTTAATATTTTACAGGAAGGAGATATTCAGATCCGTGGATTCCAGCTGAGAATGCCGCTTGATATTCAGTTTGTTTTCACAGCCAATCCGGAAGACTATACCAACAGAGGAAGTATTGTAACCCCGCTGAAAGACAGGATCGGGTCTCAGATTTTCACCCATTATCCAAAAACTATCGCTCTTGCAAGACAAATTACAGAACAGGAAGCACTGATTTCTGCTGAAGATAAAGCACAGATCCAGATTCCTGATCTGGCGAAAGATCTCCTGGAAGAAGTTGCTTTTGCAGCCCGTATCAGCGAATATGTGGATGCGAAAAGTGGTGTCAGTGCCCGTCTTACCATCAGTGCTATGGAAAATTTAATGGCAGCAGCCAAATTACGTTTAATTGAATCCGGAGCAGAGAGAACTACTGTACGTCTGCTTGACTTCATGTCGATCATTCCATCAATCACAGGGAAAATCGAACTGGTCTATGAAGGTGAACAGGAAGGTGCTGATTACGTAGCCAAAATCTTAATTGATAAAGCCGTAATGACCCAATTTGAAAGCCTGTTCCCACGTATTTCAAAACTGGAAAAAGAAGGGATCAAAACACCGTACACTGACCTGATCAGGTGGTTCAACAAAAATCATTTAGAACTTAATTACAATGATACGGATGAAGAATTCTATGCTAAACTTGATAAGATAGAACCTCTGACAACTGTAGTGGAAGAAAATGCTTCCGAATTGAGCAAAGAAGATCAGAACTTCTGCAAAGAACTGGTGCTTTGGGCATTAACGATCAGCAATAAAATTGACAAATCTGAAAATCAGAATGCATTCACTTTCGATTCTCCCGGGATTGGCCAATTCTTACGTAACTAAAAATCAGTAAAATACTATAAAAGTAAAACCTTCAGTTCAGCTGAAGGTTTTTTATTTGTTTCTGAAAGACTTTATACCAGATTGTCATTTTTAAGCACAGCAGAACCGAAAGGATTGTCAACCAACCATAGCCACTCTCCTTCTTCATTTCTTTTCATGATACAGGAAGTATTGCCTGTCATATGAATAGAATGCCCATCAGGAGCAGTTCCCGTTATTTCCCACTGATCCTACCACATCGCCAGATCATTTACAACAGTGATATGCGGAGTTTCACCCTGAATATCCAGTTTTAAGCGACAAATCTCATTCATTGCCCTTTCTATCTGCTCAGGTCCTCTCCATTCTCTTCCATCGCGGTCTATGTAGACTGCTTCAGGATGAAAACAGCTTAATGCTCCTTTTACATCTCCATTTCTGATGCAATACCGAAAATAGGCTACAGCACCAATTTCTGTTTTTCTGTTAAACTCCTGCATTACTTCACATTTCTGGAGTCCATTTCCCTTTTCAAGCCTTTCTTTCCTTTATTCCAGCTGTTGGCCACAAAAAAAGCAAGAAGTATCGGTAAGAAAGTAGTGAAACTGATCCCTTTGGTTATGGTACTATAAATAGAAATTCCAGCCAATACTCCCAGGATGATAGCATTCACAACATTTCTGGCTTCGATAGTTCTTTTTTTCTCTATCAGCTCCTGATCGGTTAATTCTGACAAATCTTTTTCCATATTGAATGTATTTTTTGGTTTTTTGTTTTAAAGCGGTAAAATTCATTTTTTTTAAAAGCTATTTTTGCCGAAAGCTAAAATACGATATTGTCAAGATATTTTTTTTATTTCTTTTATTTGTAATTTATTTCATACCACCAGTTTCGGACAATTTCAATGCTTATGGAAGACAACCTGAATTGTATTTACAGAGTTATCAATTTCATGGAAAAGAATTATGATCAGCCTGTTTCTGTAAAGGAACTGGAAGACATTTCTCATTATTCTTACCGGAATATCCAGCGCATTTTCAAGTACAGCTGTGGGGAAACAATAGGTGCGTTCCAACAGAGGCTGAAAGTAGAAAATGCCTATAAACGGATTCTTTATACTCAGGAAAATCTCACCTCCATTGCCATTGAAGTGGGTTTTGCCAATATCGCTTCCTTTTCAAAAGCCTTTAAACAACATTTTGGGATTTCTCCTAAAGCTGCAAAACAAAGTAAGGAACAACTTCTTTGTGGAGATGCCATCATCCCTGTTATCTCAGAAGTCTTACTGGAACCCGAAATTGTATATCTGAAGCCTGTGCAGGTATATTATCAGAGCATGAACACCTATTATAACAATGAAGAGATTGAAGTGCTGTGGGAAAAGTTCAAGGAAAATGATTTCCCTGACTCCGGGATAGAATATTTTGGAGTTATAGCCGATGAACCATTAATAAAAACAGAAATCAACTGCCGCTATGATGCATGCTCATCCGTTCAGTCCGGAAATAAAAAGCTACCTTCAAAAATGATATTCGGAGGTAAATATGCCCGCTTTACCCATCATGGAAGCTACGAAACAATAGACGACACGTATACGAAGATCTATTCACGCTGGATTTTCAATTCAGGTCTTGAGTTTTCACACACTCCTATCATTGAAAAGTATGAAAATCATGCTGAAAACGAAGATGATCAGGAAAAACAACTGACCTATATTTTATTACCTTTGAAGTAAGTTGTCAATTTGGGACAACTTTAAGAAAAACAATCGATCTAATTTTGCCCTGTTAAAAATAGATCAGTTATGCAAAAAAAGAAAATCATGTTCCCATTATTACCTCTTCTTCTATTATCCTGCTCATCAGCAGACTTAACAGAATTACCGGGTATGGTAAATCCGGAAACCATTGTTTACAAAATGCCTGAAGAATCAGCTCCCCATGAAGGAACCTGGCTTCAGTGGCCACATCAGTATCAATATGGAACTACCTACCGAAACCGTCTGGACGCCACCTGGGTAGCCATGACCAAAGAACTTGTACAAAGTGAAAAAGTTCACATTATTGCTTATGACGGTGCAGAAAAGAATCGTATTATAGGCCTGCTCAACAATGCTGGAGTTTCTCTTACCAATATCAACTTCAAAATTTATCCAACGGATGATTTCTGGGTAAGGGATAACGGTCCTATTTATGTAAAAGATCAGAACGGACAGTTATTCATTCAGGACTGGGGATTTAACGGCTGGGGAAACAAAGCCGATTACAGCAAATGTAACGTAATACCTTCAAAAATAGCAGCCGATACCAATATACCAAAAATCAATCTTAATTCAGTCATGATCAATGAAGGAGGAAGTGTGGAAATTGACGGAAACGGAGTGTTGATGGCTTGTAAAAGTTCTATTCTGAATAATAACAGAAATCCGGGAATGACGCAACAACAGGCAGAAGCCATATTTACTAAAAACCTCGGAGTAACCAAATTTATCTGGCTGAATGGAAAAGCCGGTCTGGATATCACAGACATGCACATCGATGGGTTTGCCCGATTTGCTAATTCATCTACCATTATCACAATGAATCCGGACGATCTTAACTACTGGCAGG
This sequence comes from Chryseobacterium sp. AG363, assembly GCF_003610675.1. Taxonomy (NCBI): domain Bacteria; kingdom Pseudomonadati; phylum Bacteroidota; class Flavobacteriia; order Flavobacteriales; family Weeksellaceae; genus Chryseobacterium; species Chryseobacterium sp. AG363. The sequence goes on along the minus strand of NZ_RAQF01000002.1, from coordinate 438,348 downwards.
TTCCCAATGGAGATATTGATAAACTGTATGATGCAACCACAAAAACCGGAGCTGCCTATCAGTTTGTAAAAGTACCTTTAACAAGAAATGATGTGATCACTACTTACGGGAAAAATGTGGGCCGCGCCTCATACATCAATTATTATATTGCCAATAACCGTGTATTGGTTCCTAATTATAATGACCCGAATGATGCAGTTGCCAACAACATCATCCAACAGCTCTATCCTGGTAAACAGGTAGTTGGAATCGATTGCCGTAATTTATTCGCCAATGGAGGAATGGTGCATTGTGTCACCCAGCAACAACCTCAATAAAATAATCGTAAGAATAAAGCCTGCTCATTTCAGCAGGCTTTACTGATAAACGGCTTCAGTCGTCAAAAAATAGCGTAAATTTGCTCTGTCCATCCCGAAAAAGATGGTTTTCTATTATACGTATTATGAAAAAAACAGCACTTTCTTTATTGGTTCTTCTGAATATTGTTTGCCAGGCACAAAATTTTGATGTAATTCCCTTAGGAATATATGGTGGTGAGCAGGAAGACAATTTATCAGCCTATCTGGTAGGCGCTCCAAAAGACAATGCATTTCTCTGCCTGGATGCCGGTACCGTAAATGCCGGAATACGAAAAGCGATTGAACTGAAAAGTCTTGAAGGATCAGCAGAAACGGTTTTAAAAGATCAGATCAAAGGGTATTTTGTATCCCACGGTCATCTCGATCATTTGTCAGGGCTTATCATCAATTCTCCGGCTGATTCCAAGAAAGATATTTTCGCCATAGCTCCTGTGATTCAGATTTTACAGAATCATTACTTTATTACAGATACCTGGATCAATTTTGCAGATCAGGGACAAAAACCAATCCTTGGAAAATACCATTATAATGAACTCAAGGAAGGAACTGAGATTCCAGCGCCTAAAACACCTTTTTTTATAACAGGCTATGAACTGAGCCACGTAAATCCATATAAAAGCAGTGCCGCATTGGTAAGAAGAGAAAATCATTATCTGCTTTATCTTGGAGATACCGGTGCAGACCGTATAGAAAAATCTGACCGTCTGGATCAACTTTGGAATAGGACAGCTCCACTTGTTAAAAAAAGACAGCTCAACACGATATTAATTGAAGTTTCTTTCCCCAACAGTCAGCCAGAACATCTGCTGTTCGGGCACCTTACTCCGAATCTGCTGATTGAGGAATTGAGCAAACTCAAAGAAAAGACAGGACAAAGCAGCCTTGAAGGCCTTAATATAGTAGTTACGCATAGAAAACCGACAGGTGATAATCCAGAACTTATCAAAAAAGAGCTACTGAAAAACAATCCTCTAAAGGTAAATTATATCTTCCCGGAACAAGGTAAAAAGATTAGTTTACCGTAACAACAAATCAAAAGATGAAGCGGAAACAAGCTTCATCTTTTTTGATTTACAACTGTATCATTCATAACAAAACAATTTTAATATACTGAAATTCAATAATTTAATTTTATTTATCTGAAATTAATAAGTTTTTTCATGGTTATATTAATTTATCATCGTAATATTGCAATATAAAATTACAACAATGGGAGTTACTAAAACAGAAATTTATACTGACGAGCAAAATAAGCTGGCTTCTCTGCTTAAAGTTTTGGGACATCCGGCAAGAATCGCTATTTTACAGTATATCATTAATCAAAAAGCATGTATCTGTAATGATCTTGTTGAAGAACTTGGATTGGCTCAGGCTACCATTTCCCAACATTTAAAAGAGCTGAAGAATATTGGAATTATCAAAGGTTCCATTGAAGGAAAATCTGTATGCTACTGCATTAATGAAAGCAACTGGAAACAGTTTCAAAATGAATTCAACCTGTTTTTTAATCAGGATGTTAGTATAAAACAATGCTGTTAAGGCATTTTTTTGAACAAAAACATCGTAATATTGCAATATAACACTAGAAAATTATAACACTAAATTTTAATCTACTATGAGACTATCAGAAATTAAAGAAATTCTTTCTACCCTGGAAAATGTAGAATTTCAATTGGAAAACGGACATTTTGTTCCTGAACATTTCCATGTAACGGAAGTCGGACAGATTATTAAAAACTTCATCGATTGCGGCGGCGTAATCAGAAATGAAAAAGTGGTCAACTTCCAGCTCTGGGATGCCGATGATTATGAGCATCGTTTAAAACCTGGAAAACTGCTTCATATCATTCAGCTTTCTGAAGAAAGACTCGGGATAGAAGATAGCGAAATTGAAGTTGAATATCAGGGAGAAACCATTGGAAAATATGACCTTGAATTTAACGGGAAAAACTTCATCCTGAAAAACAAAACAACAGCCTGCCTTGCTCAGGAAGCCTGCGGAATTCCTTCCGAAAAACAAAAGAAAAACCTGTCTGAACTATCTGTAAACCCAACATCAGCCTGTACTCCGGGATCAGGATGCTGCTAATTAATTTTATTAAAATCTTATGTATAAGGAATTATTAAACACGATTCAATCTCTGAAATGGGAAAATACAGATAGCGATAGAAAAGAGGTTCTTGAACCATTGATCAGCTTTATCCAGCAAAAAGTGGATGATAAACAGGAAATCAACCTGAATTTTATCTGCACTCACAATTCAAGACGAAGCCATCTGGCACAGATATGGGCACAGGCAGCGGCTTCTTTCTTTACAATTCCGGAAGTCCGTTGCTATTCCGGAGGAACAGAAACAACGGCATTGTTTCCTAAGATCGCAGAAGTTTTAGCAGAACAAGGTTTTTCAGTTTTCAGCATTGCCGATACTACCAATCCTGTATATGCTGTAAAATATGATGATAACAGCCTTCCGATCATTGGCTTTTCTAAAAAATATGATAGTCCGTTCAATCCTGTATCCGGTTTTGCAGCGATTATGACCTGCTCGCAGGCAGATGGCGGATGTCCTTTTATTCCCGGTGCGGAAAAGAGAATTCCGATCACGTTTGAAGATCCTAAGGTTTCAGATCACACCCCGGAACAAACAGCTGTATATGCTGAAAGAAGCTTACAAATTGCAGCAGAAATGTTTTATGTTTTTTCTAAAATAAAAAGATAATCATGCAGCCCAGATTAAAATTTCTTGACCGTTATCTTACCTTATGGATCTTTATGGCTATGGGGATAGGGATTGCTTTGGGACATTTTTTCCCTGCTATTCCTGGTTTCATCAATTCTCAGTCTGTAGGAACTACCAATATTCCTCTGGCCATCGGACTCATTTTGATGATGTATCCGCCATTGGCCAAGGTTGACTATACTCTTCTGCCATTGGTTTTTAAAGATAAAAAAGTAATCAGCATTTCTTTATTGCTAAACTGGATTATTGGCCCGGTTTTGATGTTTGGTCTTGCGATCATTTTTTTAAGGCATGAACCGGATTATATGTCAGGCTTAATACTCATTGGGCTGGCCAGATGTATCGCTATGGTTATTGTCTGGAATGATCTTGCCAAAGGCAACAGAGAATATTCAGCATTATTGGTGGCTTTAAACAGCATCTTTCAGGTGTTCACTTACAGTTTTCTGGTTTGGCTGTTTATCAATGTACTTCCTACTCAACTTGGTCTGGCAAGTTTTAATGTGAATGTTTCTATGAAAGACATTACAGAAAGTGTGCTCATCTACCTGGGAATTCCTTTTCTGGCAGGTTTTCTCACCCGATACTTTCTGATTCAATCAAAAGGTGCAGACTGGTACAACAGGAAATTTGTTCCTAAAATATCTCCTGTAACATTGTATGCTTTATTATTTACCATCGTACTGATGTTTAGCTTAAAAGGGTCTAAAATACTGGAGTTACCAATGGATGTCATTAAGGTAGCAATCCCATTGGTGATCTATTTTGTCCTGATGTTTTTTGTAAGTTTTATCATCAATAAAACATTAAAAATCCCTTATGATAAAAATGCATCTATAGCCTTTACCGCCACCGGAAATAATTTTGAACTGGCTATTGCTGTGGCCATCTCGGTCTTTGGCATTCATTCGCCGCAGGCATTTGTAGGGGTGATTGGTCCATTGGTAGAGGTTCCTGTGTTAATACTCTTGGTAAAAGCCAGTTTATTCTTGAAAAAGAAATGGTATCATTAATTTCATTACAAAATAAGAAGCATCACCTAAATAGTGATGTTTTTTTATGGATATCAGTTCTTAATCAATTTATAATTTCCATTGTTTTCATCTTTAGCTATGGTATAGCCGTCTGTCAGTTCGAGAATCCACCCATCTCCTGATACTTTTTTATTTTCAGTTTTCACTGGATTTGATATTGAAATTTTATCCCAGTTGGGGCTCATCAATGCTCCGGTTTCAACCGTAAGAATACCCCACAAATCAGTAATCCGGATATTGGGATATACTGTCCCTAGATCTTCTACAGGCATAATATTTCTCGGATCAAAGGAAACATTCATTTTTTCAAATTTGATTTCAAAGTGAGGCTGCTGAATAAATTTCAGTTTGTATTCGGCAATACGCTTTTTTGTTTGTTCTTCTCTATCGGTTTCCTGCTTTATAATTGATGTACCAGTATAATTGTCAGATAGCTTTTCAACTGCTTTTTGCAGGTCAGTCTGAATCCGTATATCGAATGCTTTAATGAAATAACCGGTCAGGTCTGTTTTTGAATCAATTTTTTTGTTCCAGTCCGGATCTTTATGATACAGCAGATACCCATAAACAGGTGTGGTGTAATAAGCAAATGAACGTACAAATGTGGGATTTTTCATAAAACCTTCTATGCCATTTAAAAAATATGATCTTGTCTGATCTTTATTTCTGCCACTCACAATGAGCCCTGTAAACTCAGCAATTCCCTCATTCAGTTCCAGCAGGTTTTCTGTAGTTTCTGAACCTTTGTAAAGTGTATTCCTGTATTTCCTAAAGATCAATGCATTGGTGAGATGCCGCTTTATTTCTTTTTCTGAATTTGAGCGGACTGCCTGCTTTAGCGCTTCCAATTCGAGACGAAGGTAAATTCTGCCCTCTTTCTGATCCAGATGGTTATTTTCTGCATTGTTAAGACTAAACCCCAATGAAGGCTGAATGCGGTGAAAAGACTCATGAGCCAAAAGATTAATCCTGTTTTCTTTATTTTGAGAAAGCGGGAGCATGATCATTGCCCATCTTTTTCCGCCCCAATTGATAGCGGTATTTGCAATGTTGACTGTGGCAGGTAAAACTCCAGAATAGAGAGTACCATTACGTTTCAGTATTCCCTCCGAATCCGGATCGCTGGCAAAAAACTCTCTGGTTTTCGAATCGATTAAAATCATAGGACCATATAAATCTTTGTTCCAAAGTCCGATATTCTTTTTCGAAGCTGTCTTCAGCTCATCGAAATAAACAGAAATTGTATCAGGGGGGATAGATTGTTTTTGTGCTTTTGCACCTAATACAAACAAGAGAAAGAATGCTGTAAGAACAGTCTGCTTCATGGTTAAATTCTTTGTGGTTAATGTTTTTCTGTGAAATACATCGCTGCACCTTAGAGTTATATATCCTTAGTGCAAATTATATACTTTAAAAAGCTAATATAATGAATTACAGTAATGAAGAACAATGACAACCATCAAAAATAATCTCCCATAAGCGAACCTTTCGGGACAGTGAATGAGCAATTATCCGATCCCTATGCCAATCACATGGCAGAAAGTAGACTTATTATACTGGCCTTTTGATGTATCCTATACCGGGAAAATTAGTGGGAATACGAAGGAGTTAATAATTATTCCTGACGCTGTACATAGATCTTTACGACAAAACAGACATTGTTCCTTTCGATAAGCTGGATGTTTTTTTAAGAAACCTGAAATAAGATTATTTGTAAAACCAGATTCATTAATACAAAAGCCTGCTATCTGCAGGCTTTTGCGACGTATGGGAAAATAAAAAATTTGGGAATTTCAAACCTTAAATCCCGGAATATTTTAATAAAAGCCGAGGGAATGCTTTATTAAAATAGTTTTCCAAAAGGATAGGTATTTTCTTTTTACTGTGTGTGTGTGTTCTTAGAATCGGAAATGCAATAACTTTAAGTCCAAAATATTGTACCTGTTTATTACAATCCCAGTTTCTTTTTGATGGCTTCCATTTCTGTTTCCATTTTTTTGATCTTAGTTTTCTGCTCTTCTATTTCAGCCTGCTGATCCTGAATAGCTTTTGTAAGGGCAGGAACAAGTGAAGCATAGTCAACAGCCCAGGCCTCTCTGGTATCATCTTTTGGTTTAAAGACGGCTTCAGGAATTAGTTTATAAAGATCCTGTGCCAGAAATCCTATTTTATGCTGAGTCTTCTGTGCCGGATTCACAGCCGGTTTACCTTCTTTAATCTGATTATTGGCAGACAGCTCGTATTGTTTCGGCTGCAATGCCATAATGGTACTAAGACCATATCCTATTTCTTTAACCTGAGTTTTTAAACGCATATCCGAAGTATTGACAAAACCACCTGCAGCACTCACCAACCCGTTACCGTCAATCGTCACTTTTGTGCTTCCGTTATAACTATATTTGAACCCTTCCGCCCCAAGATAAATCTGGGTTACAGATCCATTCAGTGTGTTGTATCCGCTTAAATCAAGGTGTCCTTTGGTGGCCGCCACTTTATTTCCTCCAATACCGCTAACTTCGGGTCTGTTCATATTGATATCTCCATTACCATCAATATCAAGCATACTGTTAGCGCTGTTACCATAATAGTATCTAAGACCTGTAGTACCAACCGTTACCTGGGCAAATGCAGGATTATTGCTGTTTCCCTTTAAGGTAAGAAGACCATTGAAAGCATTCACAGAATTACCGGCAGCCCCAAAAGCTGTAATATCACCGTTTCCATTGAAGTTAAGCTTTCTGTCCCCATTAAAAAGATAATCGCCTCCATTGGCCTGGCTGAGTTTCAACTGGGCAACATTATTATTTCCCGCGATCGTCAGCGCTCCTCCTATATTGTTTATGACTCCTGCATTAGCTCCACCTTCTATTGTTTTCGTGGAAGAGTTCAGGAACATATCCATAGAACTTCCCACATCATTAGTGAGTCTTAGAAGAGCGGAAGCATTAGTCCCGGAATTCGTGTTGCTGATGGATGTAAGTCCTGCACCATCTACATTGCTCCTGAAATACAAGGCTTTATCTAAATAATCAATCGCTGTATTCTGTAAAAGTGTACCGCCAAGCCTCACATCCTGCCCTATGGCTGTAAGCCCGTTGCTTGCCGTTACATTTGCACTTCCTGAAATATCCCATGTAGAAGCAGCTCCCGTAAGACCTGTACTGATCAGCTGAAGGCTCTGGTTAGGACCTATTGCCATACTTGCATTACCATTAATTGTTTCTGAAGCTGAAGGATTTATTGTAATGGTAAAAGCGGTATTATTTCTGATCGTATACATACGGCCTTTGAAATTACCTGCACCGGATATTGCTGTCGGTAAGGTAAAAACAGCATTGCCCGTTCCGTTATACGAGATATGAAAATCCGCAGAAGACAGTGTATACGCTGCGGCAGTAACAGTGCTGTATTTTGCAGCTAATGATCCGTTCACGTCCAGTGTTGAACCTGGTTGAGCTGTATTGATTCCGACACTTTGAGCAGACACAATACCGTAAGAGAGCAAAGCCACTGCTACTGATAATGTAGTAAAGTTTTTAAACATTATTATTTGATTATGAGTTATTAATGAAGTGAAGAAATCTTAGGAAAACAATTGCAGATTCAGAGTCTTTTCAAAAGATTGAAGACTTCAGCCATGGGTATTCCCGAAAGACTTGAATGAAGAAAATTATGATTATATTTTTTCATTGTTTCCCGTTTTTATTTAGTACAAAACTAAATTTTCCGAAAGCTTTTCCTGAAAAACACCTGTAAGAAAATTGCCACCCGGATGTGGAAAAATTATTACAAAACAGGACCATAAAAACTCATTATTTATTTGTATAAAAATAGAATCTGAAATAATTTTTTCAGGAATATCGGAGAACTTCCTGATGAAAATGGATTATCTTTATAGTTTACAAAATTTTTACAACCTATGAAGTTAGAATTATATCAGATAGATGCTTTTACAGAATCTGTTTTCCATGGAAATCCGGCATGTGTTGTTCCATTAAAAACCTGGTTACCCGATGAAATCCTTTTAAAAATAGCCCGTGAAAATGCAGTAGCAGAAACCGCTTTCTTTATTGACAATGGAGATCGTGTTCATCTGAGATGGTTTACCCCTGAAATAGAGATGGATTTATGTGGACATGCTACCCTAGCTACCGCTCATTGTCTTGTTTCCATCCTCAATTATCAGCATGATAGAATCATTTTTGAAACAAAAAGTGGTGACCTGACAGTAGATGTAAAAGATGGAGTTTATTATATGGATTTTCCTTCCAGAATGCCCGAAGCCTCTACTCTTCCGGAAATCATATCCAGATCACTTAATATACAGCCTAAGGAAGTTTTCAAAGCAAGAGATTATGTTCTGGTATACGATTCTGAAGAAGATGTAAAAAATATCAACATTGAAAGATCCGTTTTTGACCTTATCAACCTGGACCCGGGCGGTGTTATCGTGACATCAGCAGGCACTGACAGTGATTTTGTATCAAGATACTTTACCCCGCAGTCTTCTATTCTTGAAGATCCTGTTACAGGCTCTGCACACTGTTCACTGATTCCCTTCTGGTCATCAAGATTAGGGAAGGATAAGCTTTTTGCCCGCCAGATCTCTGAAAGAGGCGGCCAGCTCTATTGTGAAAATAAAAATGAAAGAGTAATTGTGGCAGGGAAAGCCCAAACGTATTCTGCAGGGCATTTTTGGATAGAATAGATTTTCTGGCAGTCACAGGATATGCTACAATTAAAGACCGTGAATCATTCGATTCAAAGATTTAAGTTAATCTGCCCTTTTAAAAATTATAAAAAAATTGGCTACTTTTTAGTAGCCAATTTTTTTATAATTTTTCTATGATATTTCAATCATTCTTGGAGGTTTCTGCTTCGCATCTTCTTTTTTCGGGATGGTTAACATTAAAAGGCCATTTTCATATTTTGCATTAATATTATCCTGATCCACCACATCTTTTGGAAGCTCAAAACTTCTCTGGAAGGATTGGTAACTGAACTCTCTTCGTGTGAAATTGTCATCTTTTGACTCTTTACGATCTTCCTTCGTTGATGAAATGGTAAGCAGGTTACCATCCAGCCTGATCTGAAAATCATTTTTATTCATACCTGGTGCTGCGACCTGAACTTCGTAAGCATCTCCATTCTCCTTTATATTTACCGATGGTACGGTTGTACTGGTAGATGAGTAATTGTTATTGCCCCAGTTAAAAAGTTCACGACCAAAAAAATCGTCAAAGACATTTGAAAAGCCCAGGTTGCTGTTTCCGTTTCTTCTTATTAGATTATTCATTGTAATCATTTTAATTAAGTTTAACAATCATTAAAAACACGTCAGCTGGCCAGCTGTACATCAAAAATTACAAAAAAAATACCATTTGATTAAGTGTGAAATTTTTTCCGGTTTTCTGTCATTTTTTCAGCACCACTGACACAAAATCATGGTACTGAGAACATTCGCCATCCGTATGTTTTTTTATTCTTTATTCTAAATACAATTTTTTTTACGAAACCTGAAAAATGTACCGCAACTTATCCATATTGTGGACAATAAAAGGGATAAGCAGGTAATACCCAGCCCGGCTTTATAGAGATCGTACTCTACCATACCGGTTTTGTAAGCAATCGAAATAGCCAGTATTCCAAATTCACCTGTTTGAGAAAGTAAAGCACCTCCATAAAAACTATCCTGCCATTTAAAATTCAGCATTCTGAAAAAGAGAGCCGACATAATACTGTTGCTTATCAGTACAATTAAAGTTCCTATCGTGATAAGCTTATAATTGGATAACAGATAATTGATGTCCAGCCGTAAACCAATGGATACAAAAAACAGTGCCACAAAGAAAACCTTAAATGGAAGAAGAGAATGTTCCAGCCATCGAAATGCCTGAATTTTTCCGACTAAGACCCCCGCAATAAAACTTCCCAGTGCCGCACTCATTCCGACCGTTTCTGCTATAAGACCAAAGCCAAGACAGATCAATAAGCCGGAAAATACCTGCAGCTCATGGTCATTTTCAAGGAATGTACTTGACAATTTGATTTCCTTCAGATGTCTGATTTTCCGGAATATCAAAAAAATACCAAGACATATGGCAATGGGAAGCATCATATTCCATATACTGAAATCTTTGCTATTCCAGAATTTCAACACAGTGAGCACCGGAGCCAGAAGAAGATCCTGTAATAACAAAATATTGAGGATAATAATTCCAAAGGCAGTATGCAGGGTTCCATGCTTCTTCAGAAACTCAACTACAACTGCAGTACTATTGAACATAAACAGAATGGCGATGAGGAGCACACTTTCAAGATTCAGATGGAGTAACTCACCCACAAAATACGCAAATATAAAACTTAAGAGTATTTTCATCCCCTGAGCCAATAAGGGCTTAATGATAAGGCTCTTTTTATTGGGAATATTAATTTCCACTCCGATAAAAAACATCAGCAGTAATATTCCTATTTCGCCAATCGTTTCTATTTCTTCCGGTTTGTTAAATAGCTTTAGTACATAAGGACCTAATAACACCCCGGCAATAATATAAGCAATAAGATAAGGCTGATTAAATTTTTTCAACACAAACATCAGTCCTAAGATAGTCATACACAAAATACATACAGTCCAAAGCATATTGATAACGTTTTAGATTGAGATAATTTCGTTTTTTAATATGAGTTATGATCTGTTGTCTTATTATTGAATGTGACGTTGGATTTCTTCAGCTTTCCTATTGCAAGGCTATTGTACCCAATATCACCCTTCTGATAAACCATTAATCCAACTCTACTGTTTTTAATTTGGAAAAAATAAAGACGGACGCCATCTTTATTGTATATTGCTTCTTTAGAAAAAAAGCTACCATATTCTACATTGAACTCCAGTAAAAAATTTTCATTGATTATCATAACAAATTCATAATAATAAACTCTAACTTATTACATGTTCTGGTTATTAGTTATTTTCAAACCTGAATACAAAATCCAGACCAAGCTACCCGGAGATATAGCTGACTGGAAATCTAGCAATAATTTTTAATTTCTGAATCCTTTCTTGAGATCATTGCTTTTGATAGTCGTCATACAATCCTAAATTTCAAGGATAAAGAATTTTCCAAAAAATTCGAAAATTACTTTGGAAAAGATGTAATTAAACTGCATAAACTTAAATAATACTTCTAATAATAGTCGATTTCTAAAATATAAAATAAACTAAAGTGTGATGCATTGTATTTTTATATATCAAAGGTATTTTATCTTCATTTTATTTGTAATTTAACAATCTTAGCTAAGTATCACATATAGAATAACTTGGTACAAACCTGAGATATATCCATGTTGTAACAAGTAAAAAGATAATTAAAGAATTGCAATAAAATAATACCATGATAAAATCTTTCAATATCAAATTGTTATTAGTCCTTCTTTCCATTGTTTTTGCATTTGATTTAGTATTTATTGCTATGGATCATAGTTCCTGGCGGTTTCTTACCAAGCCACTGTTGTTACCTGTTATTATCTTGTTTTATTTTACTTATTCTAAGCAAAACGTATATCGGATCAACCAATGGTTTTTATCTGGATTAATTTTAAGTTTTTTGGGTGATGTGTTTTTGTTATTTGGATGGGGATTTATGCCCGGTTTGGGAAGCTTTTTGTTGGCTCATATTTGTTACATAGCTTATTTTTTTAAGATTAAAAAGAAAAATGCATGGAGTTGGCTTCCCTTTGTTTTGCTTTATTTAGGCTCATTTATTTACTACATATTTCCTTATTTAAACGAAATGAAGATAACCGTGGTGATTTACGGAATTACCATTGCTACGATGCTGTATTTTAGCATCAGAACTTATTCTTCATTATTAATCCTGGGAGCTGTTTTGTTTGTAATATCAGATTCCGTATTGGCCATTAATATATTCGTACAGCGCAGTATTGGGAAAGAACTTGTTGTGATGATTACTTATGTTTTAGCCCAATTGATGTTGGTGCTGGGAGTGGTTGGTCTTGAAAAAAAGAACAGAATTATCCGATAAAATCAAGACTTATGAAAAGAAAAGATAACCGGTTTTTTCATAGTATTGCCCTATTCTGTCCATTGGATTTTACTGATCCTGTTACCTATTTTATCCCTGTGTTTATCTTGTTGATAGTAGGGGAAATATTTTTGTATCAGATTCCTCAAAAAGTATTCACCAAAAGACTCATCAAAGATAATGTATCGAGTATCGGATTGGGGATAGGGGCAGTAATGTTAGACTTTGGGATGAAAGCTATATCATTATCCTACTTTTTTTGGATTTACAATCATTTTAGGCTTACTGATATTTTCGGGATCAAAGATTTCAATAAATTCTTCACTTTACAATGGCATGCAGATCACTGGTGGCTTTGGTTACTGGTTATGATTGTTCAGGATTTTGGCTTTTACTGGCATCATCGGTTGAGTCATAAAATCAGATTGTTCTGGACAGGTCATGTCAATCATCATTCGGCTACTCATTTGAGTCTTGCTATTGCATTGCGTCAGGGATGGTTTGAAATTATATATCGGGACATTTGGTATATCCCTTTTATCATTATTGGTTTTCATCCTATTATGATGGCTATGATGCATCAGTTTAACCTGATTTTTCAATTTTGGCCGCATACCAATGCTATTGGAAAATTAGGGTGGTTCGATAAGGTATTCAATTCTCCTTCCAATCATCGTGTGCATCATTCCCGAAAAATTGAGGATTTAGATAATAACTATGGAGGCATTTTGATGATTTGGGATCATCTTTTCGGCACGTACAAAGCGGAAGAAAAGAAAACGACGGATTATGGAATCTATCATAATATTCATACTTATAATGTTTTTCATATCGTTTTTGATGAGTTTGGAAATATGATAAAGGATGTCCGGAATGCACCTTCATGGAAAGCGAAACTGGGGTATATATTCAATGCTCCGGGCTGGCATCATCATGATAGAGATGAACGGATTTCTACTTTGAAGCGGGAATTAGAAGAAAAAATGAATTGATGGTTGTCTTACATGAAAAGTGTAAATTACTGATAAAAACTCGTTATTAATTCAGAAACAGACATCAACCTTCTACGACTTGTTAGACAAAGTAATTCCCTCAACAATTAAGTTCCAGACACTTTTTTAGCAGCTTTTAAATGCTTAAAATATACTTGAATTTATGTACAATGCTTTCCTGGTTAAAAAAAGTGTTAAGAAAATAAATTTTCATTACTCTAATTCAATAGGGTTATAACCTTTTTTCTCTGTTTCACTTATTTTTTGTCTGCTTTGCCCCTCTGAAAATACAGTTCCCATTTTTTCTAATTCATATTTAATATTGTCTCTGTAATTTGTTGTTGCTTGAATTAACTCTTTTTTTGTGACTAACTTAGCATTTTGATAATGTCTTTTATTTATTGTTATTATTCTTCCCTTCAACTTAGCACTTGATACCGATTTTACAAGTTCAAAATCATAATCCCCTGTCTTATCTGTTATTTTAACAATTAAGCCTGGAAGACCACTAAATTTGTATGGTCCATAAGGAAAAGGAATTTCCATTGAATACCAAGCTGTCCAATCTCTTCCTTTATAATGAACCTCTGCTTTTTTACAATGAAAAGAATTAATTACTTTGGTTTCATCAATCAATTTCCAGTCACGAATTACAGGGGTATTATAAGATAGAAGAGCAGTTCCAACTGACTCATAAAATTCAGAATTATCAGTTGTTTGGATAATTAAAAACTTAAATTTTGATGAAGGCAACCCTCTCATATCAATATTAAAATTACTCCTATTTTTATTATACTGCTCCATGAAAAGAGAGTCAAATTTCAACCTGTTTTCACTAATAAAAAAAGCACGTTTATCACTTATTTGCATGGTAAAAAGTTCTTTGTAAACGTTATCTTGATTTAGAGTATTAGGTTTATATTGAAGTAAATAGGTAAATTCTCCTCTTAATGAATCACCAGTAGCTGTTTGAGAAAACAAAAAAGAGAAAAAAAATAAAAATAAAATTGTTAAGGTTTGTTTCTTTGTGAAATTCATTGCTGTTTTTTGTGAAAATAATAACCGTTCAAACAAGGTTTATTATTTGAACGATTATTTTGATTAATAGTCAACACTTCTTTCCTATTGAGCTCAAAGAAATGACTAACTTGTGACTGATAAATTATAGTTGACAATAATTATCCTGAATTTTTTCTGCCCACTCTATCCATTGATCAGCACTCCAATCCTGACAAGTATAAGCAGATGTACAGCTTGCCTGAAATGTTCCACATTGCATTTGAAGTTTTTTCTTAGATTTTTTAGTGCTTTTAGCAACCCTAACTTCTTTTGTTTTAGAATTTACTTTCTCCACGTTTCCTTTTGCACTTACAAAACCTGCTATACCAATCATAGCAATAAATAATAGTTTTTTCATGATTGTGATAATTTTTAAAATTACAAATCAAATATATGGATTTAAGTCAATGAAAATAGAAATATTTTATTATGTTAAACACCTGTTAATAAAGTATTTATGCCAACTTGAGCATCGTGAATTATTTCATTTAAAATTGAAATATTTATACATAAATTCAGTTTTAGAATTTATTTTTAGAAGATCCAATTTAGATAAATCAAATAGCAAAGAAAGAACTTTGGTTTTATCAAGAATGTGAAAACCCTTTTTAAAAGTTGTACCAGCTTTTTGAATGTAGTTTAACTACCAATATGAATAAGAAGTCCCTCCTTTGCCGATCGGAAATCAAGCCATTTAGGATATAAAAAAAGGAGACGTTTAAAAATAAACGTCTCCCTAAGCGGAGAGTGAGGGATTGCCACCTACCCTTCTATCAATCTACAAACCAACTAGTTACGAATTGTAAATCGAAAGATGCCACATATGGGCCACCCGCTCATCTATCTTGTTAATTCTCTTAAAATCTTAATTACAATAAACTAAGTTCTTTACGCAAATATAAGCATTTTTAGGTCAAAACCCTTAATTCTTAGCTATTTGTATTTTCACGTAAATCCCTCTCACTGGGGATGGTAGGCTTTAGTCGAGGACTTGATTCCACTATTATCCTTCTTTGAAAGCATTAAATAAGATAAATCTACTAGAGGACTCGCGAAGTGATTCAGGGCCATTTCCTGGAAATTTGGCAGCCGGGTCAAAGGTCTATTGGGTCCTTCCATCCGTAAGGTCAATCATATCAAGCGCACAATTTCTCTAGAAACATTCAACTTCGCAAGCCAGTATTTACGTAATAAGAAAATGGCAAAATTGATGAAATTTTTCAAACATGGCTAAGGCTTTTTCCTTTTCATTCATTGCTGCGTAAACGTAGATCATTTTGTAAAACGAACCATGGCCGCCGTTATT
Source organism: Chryseobacterium sp. AG363 (assembly GCF_003610675.1). Lineage (NCBI taxonomy): Bacteria > Pseudomonadati > Bacteroidota > Flavobacteriia > Flavobacteriales > Weeksellaceae > Chryseobacterium > Chryseobacterium sp. AG363. The sequence continues at coordinate 422,815 of NZ_RAQF01000002.1, read as the reverse complement.
AATCAGAAAAGATTCCATCTGGTCTTTTGTATTCGGATTTTCCAGACAACATGCCACCCCCAGCTCGAAGTATTTTGAATTGGAAATTCCCCAGAAACCGGATGTTAGGAATTGTTGTTTATCCGTCAAAGCCATAAAAAGATCAATATTCCCGTCGATGGATACCATTTTTTCGATCCACCTTCGCCATATCTCTTTATCTTTAATTTCGATTTTATTATGATAATTACCGTACATTGAACATAAGTCCTGAAGACCATTATGATCCACGACCTTATCTATGAGCGCCGAAAATTCACCTTGGCTGATGTCCTTATCGCTTCCATAGCTATCTGTTTTGGTAACTAATATATTTTTCTTTCCATAGAGTGTACAGTAAAAATCATATAACTCATAGTAATTGTCCAATACCCCGTCCTGATAATCAAACTTACCCTTTACCATATCAACAATATTATATGCTTTATCAAAGGAGAGCTTTTTGACCTGATCATCATAAAAATCACTGCTAAGGACTTCCATTTCGACGTTAAATAAGGACTGTTCATACTTATTACGGAATCTCCAACTATTTAGGATGTCACCCACTTTATGATAAGGAACTGCGTTGTTTTTAATGTCCTGTATCAAAAGGGCTATGATCGACAGGTTCTCGACGTGTTTCTCTAGATTCTTTTCTTTAAACTTTTCCAGAAATTTGTAAGAAAGTTTTAGATCATACGGGGCCATAGCTTCCAGAAAATTTAAAATTCCATAGCGCGTATGATCCCGGTCCGTAATTTCATATAACCGTAAGTTCATTATATATACCGATGCGGCATACTTCTTGAGTTCTTTCTTTGTTAACCAGTTTCTCGACAGGATCTTGGCAAAAGACTCATTAAAAAATTCTGATATATAAATATCTTTCCTCCAGCCATGACGGAGTTTGCTATTGATTAACGCTTCTTTTATGTAGCTTAAGGATTTTTCCGTATTGAACTGCGAATACATTCCACTCAGTGCAAAGCATCGGTCAATATATTCCGAATAGTCCTGCTTCCAATTTTTTAAGGAATTTTCATACGGCAAAAGTTCCGTTTCTGTGACAATGCTGGCAAAGTACTCCGCATCTATTTTGTTTAGCCGGCTAAAAAAGGCCAGCTCGTCAAAATCAAAAGTAAGTCTGGCGGTCAGTTGCAAATATTCAGTTCTGTTTCCTTGAGAGAAATAAAAAATATAAGCCCACAGCTCCGAAAGCAGTGTTTTTACCCTTGACCTACTGTGGTAAAAATGTTTAAACCTGTCTCTATAAGCGACCAGATTTTTGGAAAAGGATGTGGGTTGCTCTAAAGCATTACAATAGAAATCATACAGCACGGAATATTTAACAACATCTTCCGATGCGGGGAAATCTCCAGATGAATCCACTTCCTGGATAAACCTTCCGTCGCCTGCTATAAAATAACTAAGAGCAAACGGATGGATAAGCCTCTTAAAACTAAATTCCCGCACATGACCGTGACTTGGCCGAAGAAGGGTAAATATTTCATTCACTTGTTTGTCTGTCACTGTCGTTTTTAGTAGTTTCCTAAAGAAAAATACCGATAGATTGTCAAGGGTGGGCCTTCTCCTGTATCTGGCAAGCTGCTCTGAAATAGCCTCCTGCAACGTTTTGTTCTTAAAAAATAACGGCAAAAACTCTACGCTCGACAACAGGTCCAGTAAAAAGCACAGTTCAACACCCGTTAGCTCCTTGACCAATGTGGTCATTTGCTGTTTAAAATGCTTTAAGCCTACTTTAAAATAAGATTTTATCACATATTCCATGGGGGACTGATTATCCAGCAGTGAATTGGAGTCTGTATCAAAGTCCTTATAGGATTTGCGATATTTTTTTAAGAAGAATGAAACATACGTTTTCGATCCTTTCCCCTGAATGGAGAATTTGTAGTACAGTTGGCCCTCAAGATCTTTCATTTCAGTGGTGGTTTCAAACCTGCCGAATTCTCCATTGCACTTCTCAATTACACTTAATGCCGCCTCGATTTTTCCGTGTTCAAAGAACCTGAGCGCATTTTCATAGGTTCCGTATATGTAGCTCTTCGTATTCAGTATATCATCATTAAGCAAAAACTCCAAAGTTCTGGGCTTCTGACAGGCTAACGCATCAATAAACTGTGATGAATCACTGATATACCACTGATCTCCGTTTTTTTGGTAATATTTGATACTTGCCAGCAGAGCCAGGGCAGGAAAGTTATTTGTTTTTTTATATTCTTTCTGAAGATATTTCATGAATATATCATCAAAGAAATCCGGACTAAGGACAACGCCGGTCTTGCGGATGATACCCATATCCCTTTCAAACGTTTTCTTTAATCTCCTCGCATAAAAATACTCCTGGTATCTCCGGTGCTGATAGATATACGTATCATTGTTTTCATCCGCTGTATTTTTATCGAAAAACGTATTTAAAATGTAGCTGGCAATCGCGTTGATGTCCTTGAAATCCAGTTGCGGGAACTCCCTGCTTAAAAATTTGCCGATGGAGGAATGTTTAAATCTATACTGGTATTTTTTAGAAAAACGGTAGGATAATTTTTCGTTGATCCTTATGATTTCCTTTTCCTTCGGAACCAGCAGGTTAAGGGCGTCGAGGTCTTTACGGTGCTGTACTGCTTTGAGCAGACCACTTATTTTCAATTCCAACAGATCAATGATCGTTGTATTTTCTGTAATATCATCAATGGTATCCCACAGCAGTTTTACCAGAAAAATATCCGTGATTCCTTCAATGAGCTGACGGTTCTCTTCTTTGAGCCGGTGCAGTTTATCGGTTTTTTGCTGGTCATCTTTCTGTTGGAAATAGCGTTCGATGTCCTCAAGTGTCAGGTCACTAATATCATAACTGTCAAATGAATCAAAGTATTCATTGATTGTAAGCTTGTTAAGGCTTCCCCTTCGGCAGGAGATCATAATTTTATCCGTACTGTCCGCTTCCGCAAGCCTCTTTACAAAGCGCAGGGCGAGATCCGCATGTAACCTGCTCAATTCGTCCAATCCATCGAGGATATAAATAAAACGGATACTTTGATTCCGAACCCGGTAATCTTTCTGACGTTGTCTGATCAAGTCTTCCAGGCTATCGGAATAACAATCCTTGAGGTTAACCAGCATGGGCAAAACACGATTTTTATCAAATATCATTTTTCCCTCGAACAATTTGGCATACTCACAAAACAAGTATTTTATCAAAATACTCTTTCCCGAACCGGCATTTCCAGTCAGTACTGAGAGCTTTGCACTAAGCTTTATTTCAGTCAGCTCTCTTCCTGGAAGCCTGACAATCGGCAGTATGAGAAACCCTGACGATTGTATAAAGTTGGAGTCTGCTATTGAAATATTGCTTTTAATAAAATTCCGCTCATCGCCAAACCCGAAGTAAAGCTGAGAAATATCCAGATTATGAGGTTGATTCAGAGCAATCTGAAACTTGCTCTGCGTAAACCAGTTGATCCTGATATTTCTTTTCCTGGCAATCGATACAATTTCTTTTGCGCCTTCTGACGTTAATTTCGCGTTTGAGTTTAGAAAAATTGTGATCTCATCCAGTTCATTTCCAAATAATTTCAGTGCTTTTTCAATGGATTTCTTGATTTGGCTGTAGTCCGTCTGGTGTTCAAAAAATTTAGACTGAAAGCCGACGATTTTGCTTGTTGATGCTGATTTCTTGGGATACGTTTCGAGTCCTGCCTGATTAAAATCGGCTCTGATACCATCTGAAAATTTATGCTTTCTGCAAAAAATCTGATAACATAATTCTTCAAACGCTTTCGTGTAATTTTCATTTTTAACTCTAAATGAATTCCAGTCTATCTTATTCATCAATAGTATTTTTATAGGGATCAGAAAACAAATACAATGGCTATCTGCTGTTATTCGCAAATTAATTATTTTTGACGAGAATTCGTGCACTGACAGGATTAAATCCGCATTGAGGTGTGCAACGAACCCAAAGCGTAATCAGGGACATCATATTGAAGGCATTCAGTACACTTCTTACCATTTTATGGATGGAATAACCTGAACATTTCTTTACCGATGAAAGTGCCTGAGGGCTGGCCGCACTTTCCGTTTTAGATCCTCGATGCGCTGCAGATTTCTCCTCCAACCGCTCATCTAGTATTTGATACATTTCTGTTCTTGCAGCAAAGCACATTGCCCCCCTGCATATTCCGTTATTTAAATTACATTTAGTTCAAATTAAGTAGCTTGCTGCTGAATGATGATTAATTTTAATTAACAATATAGATTAAATGGAAAAGTCAAATTGAATTCTGCTATTCTAACTTCGTACTACCGAAAAAAAAAAGATAGATCTAACTGTCTATACATCATAATTTTTAAAAACCTTCTCGATATCATCTTCGACTAATCTGTACACCCAGTTTCTTAAAACACAGAATTTATCGACCTCAGGAGTTCTGAACTCATAAAAAGTCTGTCTATGGTTCAAAAGATTATCATTATAAATAAAATTACCAAATGAAAATACCCTGAGAACAGATATGTCGGCCTCTTTATGAGCCGATTTTGATCTAAAAACTTCCTCTGCAGGAATTTTACTGATATGAACACCTACCCGACCCTGTTTTGAAGGTTTATAGCCAAAAAATCCACGACCGCGAAGGCCATCTTTATCACAATAAATGAAGTATTCGTGCGGACAATTGTTATAAAATTGGAACTCTTTTTTATAAGCTGGAAAATTTTCTTCCACAAAACTTTTATAACACGATTCAACATGATTGAAAAAGGATTCGGTATATAATTTAGCCTGTGACTGACTAAATTGATAAACTCTCAACTGATTATAATTTCTTCCCTTAGCGCTTTTTTCAAACTCCTGTGCTTCAAAGACAGACTTGTCCGGCAAAGGCAGATGATGATTTTCTATTATTGAGTATCCCCTTTCTAATAAAATATCTACAATTTTACCCAGTTCTTCAAATGGTGGGAAATCTCCTACTGTATGTAAATCTGGTGCGATAAAGTTTTCTCGTAAGGCCTTTTCCACAGCTATGTCCAAATCTTCTGCGAAGAGTCCTTCCCTATTTCTAAAATGATAGAAAACTTTAAAGAGATAAATTTTATCTTTAAGTTCAGTGAGGTTAATAGGATATATCTGTTCAAACCGTGGAATATAGTAATCGTCTATTTTATAATCATAATTTAGTTTTTTATGATAATAGTATATTATTAATGATACCTGTTCTAAGAGCAATATATCTGAACTATAGCCAGGTAATCGGCCTTTTTTCAGCAGTTCCTTCAATTGTTTAAGTATATTTTGCTTTAATATCTTTTGCTGGTCAGCTACTAAGAATTCCTGATTGCTTCCATGTACACAATTTACTCCCAAATTTAGAAGGTAATCATAGTTATCTTCTGTAAAAGAATCTTTAAGATCTTCCAGTCTAATTTTATCCGAAGACTCCTTTTGCATTTGGTATAGCGCATAGCCATTCTCATGTAATTCATCGTTAGAAAGGATTATCCCTATTTCTCCATTTGTCTTTGGGTCAAACAGAGCTTTTGTATTCTTAAAATGTTTATCTAAATATTTATTGTACTTTTTTACATACTTGATCGCTTTGTCTTTTTTAAATTTCGATAATGTTCTTCTATGGGAAAAAGATGCATTTTCCATATAGAAAGCGAGAGCGCTCTGACCGATATAATTCTGATAAAATTTTTCGAGTAGTCCGTAGAACTCATCATCGCTTAATTTATTCAATTTATAACTATGAAAACAAATAACATAATCGCGAATTTTTGAAAAGTAAAATGATATGTTGAATGAATCTTCCTTGTTTGATCTAATAAGGATATTTCTGGCGAATAAATCCTCGGACAGACCCTCGTTCACACCAAGCTTAAGACCTGTCAGAACATTGTTTATATCGATTCCGTTGTCATCCCGCGATTCACGTGAAGTGTATTTACTGTTCAGCAATACTTTTCCTATTTTTGAAAGTATTCTCAGCGCAGGTTGTATACCGATTTCTGTTTTTTCCAGTGATTCCTGCAAATAAGTTCGTATCAATTTTATATCGTTAATTTTTTCAGGAACTTCCTTACCTTTATAAACTTGACTAAAGATTTTTAAAAAGAATCCATTTTTCAATTCTTCCAACAAACTCTTTGAGATAGGGCCTTTAAACCCAAAAATACTTTCATACTTGGGGATGACGTTTATCAGATCCAATTCCGTAAAGTCCTGCAATAAAAACCCTGTTTTATGTAGTGGATGGTTGGTAATCTCAGGATATTTCTCCAGTTCTTCATGTAGGTGAGATTTTGTTCCATTTATCTTTAAAATACTATCCCAAATAGTTAATTTACAGCTAATACAAATTTTAACATTGTCAAAATTTCTACAGGATAGTGCTATTTCACTTAATTCGTATGAGATATTTTGATTTGTACTTTCATCAATTGCATCAATAAAAATTAGAACTGTTTTATTGATGCTTCTACCTAACTCGTTAAGCTTCTTAAGTACCAGCATGCTGTCGCTCTTTCCCGAAAAAACAACATTTAAATCTTGGGCAATGTGCTCAAGGGGGGATTTGTGTAACAATGCGGCATTATAGAAAAACACAAATTTGTCTTCCAGACTTTGTAGAGCGAGTGAGCACACAGAATTTGTTTTTCCAACTCCAGCCGCACCCACAATCGCATAAATCTTAGCGTCGGAATTCAGGAAATTATTAAAATGTGCAAAAAGGTCTTCCCTTTCACAATAAAGTTCACTTATGAATTTAGCAGAGGGCGAATCTTTCGATCCCATAATAGGGCCCATCCTATCTTGCACCTGACCTTTACAAAACAATCTTAAATTTTCGGAAGAAAAGGAGATAAACTTAGCTAAAGCCTCATATCTTATTCGAAGATCTTCGTCCATTGATAAAGAATAGCCATTTTTAAAGAATTCAGAATATTCTGATATATTTTTACCAGTCAGCTCTTCTTTTGACACTGAATCGAAAATCTTTGTATCCTTTCCACTAGTAATTATTGTAAAAGGAGCAATATTTCCTTCCAAGGCCCTGGCATATGATATTCCCTGCTCTATATCATTTTGATCAATTAAAATTGAATCGTTCTTCAACTCTACAATAAATAGGTTTTGCCCATTTCTTTTACAGAGGATATCAGAACGTCCGTTAATCGGACGAACCGTTTTGCCTAACCTAATTTTAAAATTACGTTCTAAAGAAATTTCAGATTCGTCAAATCCTAAATCTTTCAAAAAAGGCAATAATAACTTCCCACGGATTTCTTCTTCGTTCATTGAAAAATATTAATTATACGGTTTCAGTATATCATTTATCAGCTAAACTCAAATATACAAAATCCTTTAGTGCAAACAGGAACAGCAGGTACTTTAAAACTTCATAAAAGTTGTCTGAGAAGTAGGTACGAAACAAAAGCTGACCTGCGTCATGAATTAAATATTTATTTAGTCAGTTCGTCAGATTTAGTTTATCCTAGTATACAATTATTCATCCATATTTACAGAAAAAAATTGGATTTTAAATTCATCTATGGAGCGCAATATTTTTGATTTGAATCTTCCGGAAATTCTAGGAATAAGCAGGTGGAAATAATATCAAAGTATCATTTCAGGTCTTTATTGTTGTCCAAAGATTCGTATAAAGGAAGAAGCTATGGACCAGACACTATTAAAACTGAAAACAGAGATCATTGATCAAAGCTATAATAATGTCGAATCATGGAAAAGCATTTCAAAAACTCGATTTCTTCCAATGCAATTCCCTTAAATTAAATTTCTTTTTTATTATATTTACCGAGCATCTCCAATCAAAGAGTGCTTTTTAGTTATTATGGAGAGTATTATACCAATTATTGACAGCAATGTCAACTTCACTCCACTTGTTTTCTATCGTGATTTTCTAAAAAAATTGGCAAATTATTATAGGGAACATCCTTCTGAAGAGATTGCCTTCAGATTATTTGGAAATGGGGATGACGAAATTTATAGTTCGAACTACAGGATTGACCCTATAACTATTCCATTATTATTAAGCATCTTAGAGCAGTTAAGTAAATTTCATAAAAGTCCCCTAAGATTATTCTTAAATAATAACCATGCAACAAGTTCAGCATTGGAATTTCTTTATAGAGCAAACTTTTTTAAAACTGCTGGAGACAAGGACTACTACCATCAATATGGAAATAGTATAATTTCCTATAATGAAGAGTATCTAGGCGCCTTCAAGGGGAAGGAAATAAGAAAAGATCACTTAGTTAGGTCTTATAAAAAAGATGATTATTCAACTATTGACTTTCAGCTCTTCAATGATATTCTTCTACGGGACCAAATAAACTCAATGACCTCCTATTACGTACAGGAACACTTTCGAGAATTATTATTTGATAACCCTAATACCATTGAGTATCATAATACATATATCGACATCTTGTCCGAGCTCATCACCAATGGAGTCATTCATTCTGGATCAACCACTTACGCCATGATGTTTGTTGACAGGTATCGAACCAAATTTTCGATTTCTGATAATGGGATTGGATTAAAAAAATCGCTGGATTCAAAAGTTTTCTTTCCATTTTATTACAGCAAGAATGAATTTAGAAATTTGTTAGAGAAAATAGAAACTAAGTTTTCACCTGCTTTTATTGAAAATTTGATCGACATATTTGAGGCTTTGTTTTACTCTTCTCTTAAAGAAAGAGAAGGAATTTTTGATCTGATGCTAAATGTGGTTTTAAATTCGCAGGGTTCCTTTAGGCTTCATACCGATAATTGCCAGATTATAGTAACAAATAGAATCTTTAAATATCTTTCATCACTTCAAAAAATTAGGACATCAATTTTATATACCCATAAACTCAATGAAAATACGGATTTGGATAAATCGTTATATCAAAAGAGTATAATAGAGTCTAAAAATCAGATCAAGAAACTTTTTGCAAAAATGCTCACAGTAACAATCGATTATTACTCTGAGGAAACACAATTTTCCTCTATTAGATTTTTCAACGTAAAATTCAAGGGGGTTCATATCGAAGTAGAAATTCCTAATCGTTAAATTATGATCATATCCAAAATGAACGCAGGGGATTTCATGTACTATAATCTCCATAGTGAAGAGGTAATCACATCGAATTTTTTAGAAGATATTAATCTGGGCATTTTTTGTGATAGACTCCAGTCAATAACAATGGAGCGAGTCAATAAAGACATTATGGAATCCGCTCCAAAAAGCAGCAACATAGCTTTCGATTTTCGCAAAATTGAAGCCATCCAGCCTAACTTGGATACATATTTCAATGACCTCAGGAAAGATTATAATATCGTATTTTTAAATATTACAAAAGAAATTGCAAAAGCGCTGTGCCATGGTTTTTTCAATCATCCGGACAACCTGGCCAAGGATATTATCTTTTTCGATAAAATAACGCTGGATCCCCGCATAAAAGAAGGATTTCATAGATTTTATTTCTATGAAAATGAAAATAATTTTTACCCGGAAAAGTTCAGAATTGAGGACATTTTTAAAGAGCATTTTAAAAATGAACTAAAACCATTTTCAGAGGAGCATGGAAAACAGCATACATCTTCCTTTGTTTACCTAACATCATACATCAACGTTAAAAGTTTCATGTCTGAAAAAAAAGGATTGTTGATGTACGCCATCTACCTTCTTGCTTCTAAGGTTTTGAAAGAATGGAGAAAAAAAGGCCCAATTCCATTTTATTCAAAGGAAAATAATGAGAAACAGGACACTCCTATCCTAGTCTGTCAAAGTTTAAACAGTGCATATATCGTATCCATTCTTTCAAACTTGCTTAAACTGGATGTTTTAATTCTTGATAAAATTGGGCCGATTAATAAACTGTATAGTTCGCTTGGCAAAAACATCATTGATAAAAAAAATTATATTGTTGTTTCAGACATGGTTTGCTTGGGAACGGAAATAAAAATTGTGAAAAATATCATCCAGTTCCTTGGAGGGTCATATTTGGGAAATATATCTCTAATCAAAACTGAGACCCTTAAAAAATGTCACATCGATAAAAAAGATGCAACTTTAGCAATTTTTTCCATTGACAAGACAAATTACAAAGACTTAAACTACGAAATTAAAACTGATTTGACTGACGAGGTTGAAGATGAATTAATCGATACAAAAAATAATGTTTCATCCAACGAAGTTAATACTATACAAGAAGATGAAATTAAAACGGATTTAAGAGATGAATGATCTAATTTTACATATTTCAGATTTGCATGTTTCTGATCAAAGTGGTGATCTTGGCCCTGCTAACAGTAATTCCCACTTAACCTTAGAACGAGCAAATAACACAGCCTATATCAAACTATTTACAGATAAGGTTAAAGAATTAGAGTATAACAAACTGTATCTTTTGGTCACTGGCGATATTTCTAATATTGGCGAATCCGCGGAATTTGAGGAAGCATCTCATTTGCTGGATCTATTAATGGCAGAACTGCGGCTTCCTAAGGAGCAGATACTGTTAATCCCAGGTGATCACGACGTTCATAGAGACACCATTAAAGATGCAATAAGAAAAAAAATTGCCAGAGAAGACCATCAAATTTTAAAATTTAAAAACTTCAATGAGTTTTACCATAAAATAAAAGGTGAAGACTTCGATTATAAGAAAAGCATCTTTGATCATCTAATAATAGGTGACATTCTGCTACTTGCAGTTAACTCAAATTTTAACGTTGATCAGAATGGAGGTCATGGTTTCCTGCCGACTGTTGAATTTGAAAAAGAATTAGAGAAGTTTAGAGAGGAATATAAAAATCATGAACTCATACTTTGTCTACACCATAATTTAGAAGGGGAACACGAGGATAAACAATTTGGACAATGGCAGGAGACCAACCGAAGACTATTATCGACTATTCTTGAAAGGAACAGGGTAAAATGTGTTCTTAATGGAAATGAACATACTGCAAACTCGAAAACCCTTGCAGATAGCGAAGGTGTTATCTTAAGTGATTCTGGGCCATTTTCCTCAAAAGGTAATCCTCGAGCAACTTTTAAAGTATATGAAATAGAAACCTCAGGTGGTAATCTTATTCTTCAGAATAAAGTCTATGAACTTCGCACAATAAGCAGCACCAGAGAAGGAGCATTTGGTGCATGGGCAAAATACAGTTATGAAGATATCAAGAAAGTTGAGTTAGAAAATTTTGTATTAAGAAAGGTCCCAGAAAGGCAAGAAAACGATCAAATTGATTTTTTGCCAGAAAACACTGATCAACAGGAAATTATATCAGCGGAACCATTTCCACTACTCCCAACTGATACAGATGGTGATCGTGAAGCAGAGCCCTCTGTAACACACGAAGAAGAGAGAAAAACTGAAATTCGAATTTACGAAAATAAGGTCTTACAGAAAAACCTTTACGAAATTGTAAAAGAAAAAAAGCTTTTCCACCAAGGTCATTTTCACTGGAGTGAAACCTCACGTGCACATAACTGGATAGATATTGGACGGTTACTAGAAAATTTCGAAGATTTATATTTTGCACAGAATACTATAATTGATGTTCTCGAGAAAATGGAGCTTGTCGAGCAAGCGGACCTAATCATAGGACTAGGATATGAAGGAAATATGATTGCAAGCAAGGCTTCATTAAAATATCCACAAAAATATACATACTTACCATATTCATATAGGTGGCTCGATCACAACAAGTTTGAAAATAAGCTTAATCTTAAAAATGAGGACAAGAAATATAAAACAGTTATTCTTATAACTGATGTAGTTAACGACGGTAGAACAATCAGAAAACTCGTAGGAAAAGAAGACCGCGAAAAGACTTTTTTTGATAACGTTGAAAAAATAATTGTTGTTTCATTATTCTATACAGGTGATCAAAAACTGAATCATGATATCTTGAATTATGACCGGTTACCTAAAGAATATCAAAAAAATGATGAAGTGATCAATAACATAGAATTTTATTCCGTTAGACAGCTTAAAATTGAAAAATGCCCATATGGTGACGATTATAAAACGGAGTGCTTTATCTTAAGAGATAACTTACATTGTGTCCATAAATTTTATACTGAACAATAATTTTAAGCGATGGGCCATCATTTAGTTGCTTAACAAAGTAACAATGAACGCTAAACAAGACAAAATTCGCGATATCGACTACTTAACATAAACTTGTGGCATTATTTTTTGAAAATATGTTTGAGATAGAAGTTCAGGGCTTGAAAATTGCTGTATCTGAACATATTGTAAATGGTCAGCAGGTGTTTAGGCTTTCATTTGCCGATAATAGAAAACCCCTGGTGGTTGCGCGCGCGAAAACATGGAATGGCGATACATGGACAAGTATTCCGCAGGGCCGTCAGAAGGAGGCCGAAGAGTTTGGAAAAGAAATTAGTAAACACTTAAAAGAATAAAACTATGTGTTATTACAATGGACAACGCGTATCAAGGGAAGAATTCATCAGATTAATGGATCTTGAAAAAGCCGTTATGAACTATGATTTCCTTGATCAGGAAATACATGAAGGTTTTAATTACGGAAATATTGCTGTTTTAAAACCTACTGAAGACAAATGCAATTTTGACATTGTGCAAATGGAATGGGGTTTTGTACCATCCTATATAAAAAACCGAGAAGATGTCAAAAAAATGCGTTTTGGGTACAAGGACGGTACCGGTAAATGGCGTCAGCCCTATACAACATTGAATGCCAAAGGCGAAGAACTATTGTTGATCGATGAAAATACTGGCCGTGAAAAAATGTTCCGGAAGGCTGCACTGGAAAGAAGGTGTCTGATCTTGTCCAGTGAGTTCTATGAATGGCGACATATCCATCGCCTGAACAAAAAAACCAACCAACCGCTTAAAACAGCTGATAAATATCCATACCATATCGGCTTAAAGGACAAGGCATATTTCTTTATCGCGGCCATTTGGCAGAACTGGACTGATAAAGATACTGGTGAAACGGTCGATACGGTTGCGCTGGTTACCACCGAGGCCAATTCATTGATGAAACAGATCCACAACAGCAAGAATCGTATGCCCACAATGCTGCCCGATGAATTGGCTTGGGAGTGGATGATGTCAGACCTCACTGAGGAGCAGATTATTGAACTGGCTACTTACCAGATCAAAGCAGCTGAAATGGAAGCTTATACCATTGAGAAAGATTTTAAGATAACGGGTACACCAACGAAAGCATTTGTTTATGCCGATGTCCCCGAACTTGCCTATGAGGTTAACTAATCAGAGCTAGTACAAAATAGCTACTATTTCAAAATATGGTAAAAAGATTAACCAGCTCAAAACTGACGATTTATATTTCATAAAAAACGTCCTCACCTAAATCCAGATTGGTTAAATCAGAATGTAATTGTGGGTAATTAATGATGTACCCCTTATATCCAATATGCTTTAAAATAAGCGTGTAGATTAACCGATGCATAATTATGGTCATAAAATAAACTTGCTGAGTAATTACATCTTCCGAATCATCTGTTACGGGAAGTTCCCCATGCTGAAATTTATTTCTAGCCTTCAATGCTACTTTCTCATATTCCTTTAGCGTATAACCCACTACAGCAAATGATTGTTGAAGTTTGCCCATATTAGTAAGCCCATTAAGGTTATCTATGCGTGTTTTAAATATTTCAAGAGCATCTTCATATTGCTCCTCGTCTGGCAATGTTTCCTTTAATATCTTTACCATACCTGCTTTAATTTCTTTGAAAAGTACTTTATCAACAGGCGGTGGAATTTTTCCCTTATACAGTTTTATGAAAACTGATGTTATAGCTTCCAGAGCAAGACTTAATGCAGAACCTTTTATTTCAAGAGGAAGTAAATTAGCTTGAAGAGTAATGATTACAGCACGTGATATGGGTTCGTGGTTATAAAAAAGTTCACAGATTGCACTGAATATTGGCTCTTCAATTTCTACTATTTTACTAATCCATTTTTTCACTTCAGCGTGTTTCTCGTCCCGCTCTCTTTCATCCTTGCCGGTCATATCATGAACAGAATACGCATTGGTGGTATGAATTCTATAAGTGCTCAATATTGATTCGCGATAAATCGAAAAACTAATATCGTTTATTTCAGTAAATTGGTCTGATGTTGAGGATAACATATATCCCTCATCTAAATAGAGATTTCCGTAGAGAAAACCTAAAGCCAATAAAACACTATAGCATACATTTGTAAATTCTGAAAGTCTAGATTCTACTGTTGAATCGATAAACAGATAAAAATCGCCACCTAGTTTAAATTCAAAAAAATGATATTCAGTTCCGTTTATAACTACTTTCAAAAGTGTTTTATAATCTGTAGGCACATCTGTTGCATAGGTCCAGCCCCTTATGTCTCTAAGTTTATTCTTAGTGTTATTTACTGGAACAACAAACCTTAAGAACCTTTCATCAAAATTGTAATCAGTCTCCGCGGTAGATAACCTATCGATACTGCCAACAATATCAACTGCAGAATCATCATCACCTGACAAATCATTAAATCGCTGATGAAGAAGTATTGAATTATCAGGAATGTAGTATGTCACTTCTTCATTGATGAGCTTTATGGGTTGCGGAAGCTTTATACGATACATCGCATCAGAATTGTAACTGCTTAAAATCTTAAAGTTAATTTCAGCTGAGAAACCTTTTTCGATTTTCACAATGGACATATCATAATCCTTCAATAAATGATGTTCATTGTGCAGCCTAAGAGTCTGAGCAGCATTCAAGCGATGAATACGCTGAATAGTCGGTTCCACGAATTTCTTTATCATATCAATTGGCTTATAATTGTATTTAATTGTATATTAAAGTAGTAATTTATTTACCGATCAACAAAATTCAAAAATTAAATTTTTAAAAAAATATCCCATATTCCATAATAATTTAAAGATTAAAAATTTTTTAATCTACGCCAAATTGATAGCCTTTCTTTATCGGGTTTCCGATTAAGGCTCTGCAGAGGTTTCTCCTTTAAAAAATTTTCAAAACTAAAGTAGGTATCTTCATCGCCGTATTTTTCAAGGCAAATCGCATAATAATTGCTCTGAAAATATTCGATTGCGTATTCCTCCTTATTGATAATATCTGCCCATTGATAAATTTTTTCAAGCAGGTCACGTTTGAGCAGGTTTTCCAGCGGATCATTCAGATCCTGATCCTCCAATACCCTCAAACAGCAATCAATTGTTTCTAAATTCAGCATTAAATCGAATTCTCTTTTTTGCGGGAAATCTTTAAAAAAATAACCAAAATACCCCTCCCTAATGCAGCGTTTTTCGACAGGGTGCATCTTTAAATACTTGTATAACAATCCAGCCTCAATATCATTGATGCTAACTCTTATGCGAATATCATATAAAACTTCCATTACAATTATTTATATAAAAAATTTTCTTGCGATCAGTACGCCAGATACGGAGCGTTTGACTGGCGGAGTTAAAAATTCTTATTGATACCCAAGACGACATGGAAAGGTATCAGCTTCTGGGTGTAGAGGCTCTCACTGATATTATCGATAGAATACTTGGTGATGCTATTGGAATTCAGCAAATTATTCCCCTGCAGATAAATATCGCTATTGTATTTTTTCCACGTGTAATTAAGCTTGATATCCCAAAAATGTGTTGGATCCTGACCGGTGTTCCCAAATTTATAATATTCCATCGACGACTCGATCCTGAACATCGGATTTACCTTAAAATATACATTCGCGAAGGCTTTCTGATCCTGATAATTGTTTGAGTTTACATCCGAGACAATCGTATTGAAGGCGATCTCATAACCAAGTTCATAATTGAAAAATCCCATAAAACCTGATTTCATCTCAAAACCTGTTTTGAGGTTAGAAAACCGTGATTTGATCAGTGGCCCGCTATTGATGCTGTTTTCATATTCCGAATCCGAATAAGAACCTAAAAGACTTATTCTGGTCTTGATAAAATTCAGGTATTTGCGAAGTTCCAGGTTAGCGGAAAACGTGCTGTTATTCTTAACAAGGATCGCCTGACTGAACGTAAAAGTTGGATTCACGATCATATTATTTGAGAGGTAGCTATCATTTTTTGCAAAATTAGCATTGAAGGACAGATATTGCGAGCTGATCTGCCCAATGTTGTAGCTCAAGTTAAAGCTGTAGCTTGGTAGCACTGTAAACCTAACCTCGCTCTTGTTAAAATTCCTGTTTCCCTGATAAATGTATCCGGTATAGAGATCATTGATACTTACTGTTGAAAATTTTCTGGAGGCGCTTAAACTGATATTTCCGGTCCTGCTGTTTTCATACCCAATATTGACGGTCGGAAACAGATGAAATCCTGATGTACTCTCGTCTCTGAGATCCGAGTAAATAAACTGACCCATCATCGTAGCGCCATAACGCCACTTCTTGTTTTTCCGGAGGTATTTTCCCTGCGCATACAGGTTATTCTGCTCAAGCGAAACATCATTGCTAAAACTCCGGTCATCGTAATTAACCATATTGTTGTCCGCATCAAAAAGTGAAAGATCTGAAGATAACCGGTTCCTCCGATATTCATTTCCCGCCTGAATCTCAACCGATTCTTTTTCCGAATATTTTTTAAGATAAGAAACTTTAACTCCGCCAAAATTCATTTTGGAGCTGATGGTCTGCCGGGATTTCCTGACGTCCGGATTACCCGTGACTTTTTGGAATACATCATTATCATCAGTGAAATCATACGGCCTGTCCTGAAAAATATATCTTGCAACGGCAACTAAAGCTTTTGAAGAGTCAATTTTTTTGGTATAGACGAATTTATTTTCAGTAGACAACAGCCTGTTGGTTCCTATCTGATTATTTAGCTGTTCATTGAAGACAAAAATATTATCGTTGTTTTCTCTCAGGGATGATGTTTTACTGTAAAACTGAAAATTCGAATTATTCCTGAATTCCTTTGAAATTTCAAGTTTTCCGACCAGATTCGTGTTGTTCTGCTTCCAGGTCTTATCCTCCACGTTTGCGAAATTTTGTCCCGCATAGTTGAACCGGTAAAAACTGGAGATGTAATTTCTGTTCTCGATGTCGTTGAATACAGTGATGAATTTAATTTTCCAGTCATTCTTGAAGTTGTAGATATAGTTCAGTGAACCCAGTTTATCATTGTTGAAGTTGGTACGCTTATCCTGGAAGATGCTGTTTTTTTGATGAAGATTGACAACCGATAATATGCCCACGTTGTTACCCACATTCTCTACCTCATTCTCCGAAGCCGGATCTATCAGGTATTCAACGCCTTTCATTTCGTTCAGTCCGAGGTTGTTCGCATTAAGAAGAAAATAGACCTTTCGTCTCTTGGTGAAATTCATCACGTTGACCTTCCCCTGTCTCATGTCCTCTTTGTAACTTGTCGAAGCAAGCAATAAATTTCCGAACCATTTTCCCTTCGCATCTTCTTTCAGTGTAAGATTAAGGGCAATACGGTTTGTATTTTCGATGTTCTTTAGCAGTTTATTCTTGGAGTAGTTCTCCAGCACCTGAACTTTTTCAAGGGGTTTGGAAGGCATGTTCTGTGTAAGGGTCTGATAACCTTTTTCAAAGAGGTCATCATTTTCTATCATGACCCGCTCAACCTCCCTGTTCCTGAATTTTATTTTCCCGTCACTTTCAACCGTGATGCCGGGAAGTTTTTTTAGCAGTTCTTCCACATTGCGTTCTGTTCCGTTGGAGAAACTCTGCACATTATATTCAGTCGTATCTTTTTTTAGCCTGACCGGTGTGTTTCTGGTAATGACAACTTCTTTGATTTCCTTGACTTTATCCCTGCTAAGTTCGATACCGTTAAGATCGATTACCGAATTCTTTTTGATGAACGAGATCGGAATATTTTTCTTTTCATGCCCCGCCGCGGTAACCTGCAGGTTAAAGCTGCCATATTGATCCGTATTTAACGAAAAGCTTCCGTCCTTATTGCTAAAGACGAAAGCTATGATATTATCATGTGTATCCGTAAGAATGATACTGGCTCTAAGAAGCGGCTGCTTACTATCTGAAAGTACAGTTCCTGCAATCTTCGTTTGCGCGGAGATCTTAAGAATTAGTATAAAGAATAATAAACATAAATATTTCATTAAGGCTTCTTGGTGTCAGGTTCCCATTCAAAGTGGGTTTCCATACAAAACTCTCTGATGTTCGGTACTTCGTACTCGGTTCCTGCTGGCAGTGCAGCGATAGATTTATTCATATCGTCCTGCAAGATAACATTTTCCAATTCTATCATTTTTTTGAACGGCATGATGTGGTCAGTCGTTTTTTTCTCAAAAATTGCGAGAATTTTAGGTGGAATCTGATCCTGCGAATTTAATGAAATTGTTTTTGCAGTACCTCTTATAAAACCATCTTTATCCTGAAATTCCAGGATAACACCAGGTAGTCCCTTAAGTTTCCAAGGAAACACTTCGACATTTAGATCCTTGGTGAACCAAACAGTATATTCTCTTCCCCTAAAATTAGCGGTGGCCATAAAAGCTTTATAACCGAGAATATCCTTTGATTCCTTCGTGATCTTCCAGTCAAGGTTCTTCAGCTTTTCGGAAGCCAATCTCGGGAGCGGCTGCTTTTCATTTTTCGGAACCATGTACACCCGCTGGTAGAGATTTTCACTGGAAAGATCATAGTCATAGACATGATACGGATTAATTGATGTAAAGTCAGTTTCTATTAATTTTTTATAACTGACAGACGGATCACTGGCAAAGAAAAAATAGGAGTTTTTTTGATCACTTATGACAAATGATTTTAAATTACTCATATGCGCAAAAGTATAATCGTACTCCACGATAATCTTATCCTGAGCGTCAGCATATCCAAAAATGGTCAGCAATAAAAAAATTAACACGTTTTTTAAGGCCATAGATCAATATAAGGATGTAATTGATGAACATAGGTCGTTGTGGTAGAACCCTCAAGTTGACCAGATGCGCACGGAGCCGAGACTCTCGGTCCCACAGAAGAACTGATGTAGTTCCCCTGATGGTCTTCATATTGGGTTACTGTCTGCGTAAAACAGCCAGCAAGCTTCTTTACGTTAACTTTTTTCACTCCGGGAGCGGCATACGTTAAGCCACTTAAACCTAGAACGGTCGCTGTTAAAATGATTCTTTTCATATTTTTTTATTTTATTCTATGGACATGATGTCGCTTGGTTAGGATCTGAGCCTGGGTTCCATCCACCTTCTGTTCTAACTTCGTAATAAGTAGATGTTGAGCCTTCTGCCTGTCCCTGTCTGCAATTGACAGTATATTTTGGACTAGCCGAAGAATATAGATACTGTCCGCACGTATTTTCAACGTTTACAATAACTTGCGCGTAGCAGTTTCCTTTGAAACACTGATCCTGATCAAGGTCCTTTTCGATCTCAATGGTGTTAGCAAGAGCAAACGATGATGATCCTGCAACTAGGAATAAACCTAAAATGAGTTTTTTCATAAGATAAGATTTTTGTTGTTTATCGGTAATTACACATATTCCTTACTCAGGTGAGTAATGGTTTTTATTTTTTAATCTGTTTTCTGACAGATCAATAACTGACCTATATGGCTGTTAAGGAAAACCTAGCCAATACACAGCAAGCGGAGAGATCTGATGGACATAAGTTGTCTGGGTAGAGCCTTCAAGCTGTCCCTGCGCGCACTCAACTGACACTCTCGGTCCAACAGAAGAACTTACATAGTTGCCCTGAAGATCTTCATATTGGGTTACTGTCTGCGTAAAGCAACCGGCAAGTCTCTTTTCAACGGCCACTTTTTTTACAATAGGTGAAGAAGCATAAGAAAAACCAGCAAACCCTAAAACGGTCACGGTCAAAATGAATTTTTTCATAGATTTTAATTTAATTATGGTTGGATTAGTTACAGCTTGATAGTGTTGCTGGATCGGAACCTTGATTCCATCCCGCCTCAGTTCGTACTTTACAATAAGTGTCCGTAGTACCTTCCGCTTGTCCCTGTCGGCAATTAACGTTGTACTTGGGACTTGCTGAGGAATACAGATACATGCGGCACGGTGTCTCATGATTAATGATCACCTGCATAAAGCATTGCTCTTTAAAAATTTCTGTTTGGTCAAGATCATTTTTTCGATCTCAATGGAGTTTGCAAGCACGTAGGAAGATGTGCCAGTCACCAGAGATAATCCCAGGAAGAGTTTTTTCATAAGTTTTTAGTCATTTATTGGTGATCAAATATATAAATTTTTATCACACAAAAATGATATTTTTAACTTATATTTAATACTTTATGTAATATTTTCTCCTAAAGACCGCCGATACGGCATTTTATAAAATACTTACTTCACCAGTCTTAGATAAAATACAAGCTATTATTGCTCCTAATAAAACAATTTTCAACGAAACATTGCCGTCAAAATTGCCGGTCTACACGATGAACACTTCAAGCTGGAAAATAGAATGCATTCATTAACTGGATGCAGATAATTATCAGAACAATCGGATAATTCTGTGTTAACAAGAATCTGTGCTTTTTTAGAGATATCCAAAAGTTGGCTCTTTCCTTTTTAAAGGACAATTATTTTCGTAAATAAATTTTTTGGTGGGATTTTTCTTGTTCCAAAAGATAAATCAGACGTTCTATTCAAATGTAAGCGATTACCGGTAATAAGTTAAAGAACTAGGTTCTTATTATGTTGGAAAATTCTGAACAGGCACTAATGAAATTAATATATCTGATCATAAAGGATATCGCAAAAAAATGGACGATGCCAATGCATAACCGTGATTTGACCATATCCCAACTTTATATTAGATTTGGGGATAGACTCAAACTGAAAAGAGGCTTTAAGTTTTAAGCCTATGACACAGTTCGTGTTACACTCCCTGTTGATACGATGAAATGTTGGACAATATTTGTACAAAATATTGCCCAATATAAAATTACCACTGTTTTTCTAATTCTTTGAAATATATGCTCCAAACCCCACCGGTTCAATTTTCTCTTTTCTAATCCATCCAAGTGCGTAATCCAACTGATCAATAAATCTCTTCTTCTTATCATCCCAATTAAGGAAATCTTGTTTCAAAATATCATCCGAGTACAGTTCTTTGTTTATCAATCTGTTATTCCAAACAGCATAAATAGTCGAAATCATCTCACAAAACTCCCAATTTTTATCTCGGAACTTATCTAAAAGATTATTGATGCTTTCAGCCTGATTTTTAAACTCCCGGCAAAATAAAGATGATAATTCATTCGAACCTGATAAAGGTGTGTAAGTTACTTTTGAAGTTGCACCAAACTTATCCTTTTTAATATCGAAAAATCTTAGAGACTTTAATTTTGGTTCTATTACATGTTCTAATTCCCAAGCATACGGTCCGGCTACATTTTTATGATATTTTAATTCTGAAGACAATTGACAATGATACTCTACCAGGTGAAGCATCTTTTGTAATTTCACGCGACCAAAATCCTTCGAATTCTCTGTACTTAACGTTTTTATGATATAGCCTGCAAGAATTGCCATATCTCCGGTATCGCAATTTTTATTAATTACCTTTCTCATAGGATATATTTGACTTTCTTCTTCACCTAATTGTGGTTTTCCGTCCTTTCCATCCTTTACTTCAAGTGCTTCTCTCAAAACCTGTTGAAGAAGTTGTTCATTGTAACTTTGACTTATTTTAATTGAATTTTCTAAATCGTCACAATAGTTCATTAATTCATTTAGCTTTGCATTAATTCTTTCTTGAATTTCCAAAGGTGGTAATGGTGTATACACATTTAACACTGTATCTCTATCTATTCCCGGTATTAGACTTTTTGACTTTATTCTAAAATCTTCTACACTATTCTTGATAATTATGTACACATATCCCAATGGTGAAGAAATTGTACTGAGCGCCATTATTTGTCTTGCAATATGAGCTTTTTCAATTTCCAACATTGCCGTTTTACCTACACCAGATCCCTTACAAGTTAATAACAGATCGCCATTATATGCAATTGATCTGGCATGTTCGGTCCAACGATTAATTATTACTTTTTCATTTTGTAAGTTACTAGCTCCTGTTATATAAGGAATTCCCTTTTCTTTATCATTATATTCTGATGGAATTAAATCTTGTCCTGAATTTAAATTTATAATTTGTCCTAATCTACACCAAACCCAATTTTTAGGAATCTCAAACGGAATTTCTTCTTTAGAAATTGGTGGTAAAGGTTTAGATTTTTTAATCTTTTTTTCTTTGATTAATTTTTCTTTTTGTGCTTGAATTTCATGTAATAGGTCAGCACCAGTTTTCCCATCAGAAGTCTCATTGCTAACTAATTCCCCCTGCATTGCTTCTCGGAGATATGCCTGACGTAGTTGATTAATAAGAGCTATTTGATCATTATGCTCATTTTTTAAATTTATAGTTGCAATTCTTATATCATTGAATTTTTTAACCAACTCTTTTTGGTATTTTATTTCAGGAATAGAAATTTCAAAATTAAAAAATTTATCTTTTTGCAATCTAATTCTTTGAGTAGTTCCGTCGCTACTTATTTTACAAATGTGATCGAAAAATTTTGTTGATGTAAGGAATAAGAAAAAGTGCTTATCTAACAGATTTTCATTTGGAGTCAAACACCAAAAGTCATTAGTAATAATTGCGCCATCTAATTCATTAGGAACAATACCGAATGCACCATTTCTAGCATCAATTCCAGATAATACGAAATCACCACCATTTATTTTAAACATTGTTGATTTTATTTTGGAACCCAATTCTTCATCACGTAGAACAACCCCTTTATGATTCATCCGAATTGTAATTCGCTTAAACTTAGCATCAGCTACTAGTTTAACCTGTTCCTTTTTTCTGATAATTAGTTCAGAGAGTTTATATTTTTTGAATACCATTATGAAACACTATTTTTAAGAATTTCAAATATCTCTTCTGACTTTTTAAATGATTGTGACAATTTTTCTAGAAGTTCAATTGAAGAATATTCCACTGTTTCTTCAGCTTTATGTGGATTTTTAATATCAAGATCAAAATTACGGTCCTTTAAAATGTCAATTGAAACTTTCCAACATTTTTCCGACTCTTCACGATCATTCCACCATTCTTTAATTGGATCAAACTCAGATTCTTTAATGGGTTTTGTTTTGCTATAAGACTTTTGTCCTTCCGGTAATCGGTGTTCATAATACCAAACTTCCTTTGTTGCAAAACTTGAAGTATCGTTATTATGATGCACTTTATCAAAAAATAAGAGATTGGTAGCTACTGTTGCATAAGGTTGAAACACAGAATTTGGTAATCTGATAATAGTATGCAATCTACAATCTTTTAAAAGTTTTTCCCTTACTCTTTGTTTAACACCATCCCCTGTTAAAGATCCGTCAGGTAAAACAATTCCTGCACGTCCACCTACTTTTAATAAGTGAATCATTAAAATAAGAAACAGATCTGCAGATTCTTTGGTACGATAGTTTTGAGGGAAATTATTTTCATTGTTATTCGCTACAATTCCCCCAAACGGAGGATTTGCTTCAATAACATCCACACGATCCTTTTCACGATATTCTGACAATGGTTTATCTAACGAATCACGGTAGGTAATATTGGGAATTTCTACATCGTGTAAAATTAAATTGGTGGTTGCAAGTAAATAAGGTAATGGTTTATATTCCCATCCAATAATATTATCCTGTAAAGACTTTAAATCATCCAAAGAAGAAACTTTTTTGGAGATATTTTCGATAACCGCAGTTAAATATCCACCTGTCCCGCACGCCGGATCCAAAACCTTTTCTCCTAATTTGGGATCAAGAATATGAGTGATAAATTGTGTTATAGCTCTTGGTGTGTAAAACTCTCCAGATTTTCCGGCAGACTGTAAATCTTTTAAAAGACCTTCGTAAACATCTCCAAAGGCATGTTTATCTTTTGTATTATTAAAATCAATCTCGTTAAGTTTATTTAAAACCTTACGAATATTGATCCCACTTTTCATGTAATTATTGTTACCATCAAATACTTCGTGAACGATAACAGCACGTTGATTCCCGGTACTTAAATCTAAGTTTCTTAATGCAGGAAAAAGTTCACGATCTATAAAATAAAGTAATTCATCTCCTGTCATTCCTTCATCATCGGATGCCCAATTTTCCCATCGGTATTTTTCAGGAATTGGAGAGACATAATTCTCATCCATTAATTCCATTTCCTGATCTTTATCACAGAAAACCTTGAAGAACAGCATCCATCCCAATTGTTCCAACCGTTGAGCATCACCGTTTAGCCCTGAATCCTGCCACATTATTTTTCTTATACTATCTATTACCCCTGTAATACTCATTTTACATCTTATTATTTTGCAAAAGTACGTTCCTAAAAAATCTATACCAAGATTATGGTAATATAATTTAAGCTATTGAGTAGATTTCATTTTCAAGTTCCTTTAAAGCATTGAGATACATTTCTCTCCCGCCAAATGCTTTTACAATTTCCATTGGCGAACCGAATTCAGAGATTGGGTTTAGCTTCAATACTTCCATTGATTCAATTGTTTCAACACCTTCATCAGCATACTTATCTACCAATGCAGTAAGAACATTTCTTGCCTGCTCACCATATTTTGCAAAATAATTTCTTTTTTTAACCTCATTTGCACGTTCTGTACGAGTCAAGGGTTTTTGATCAAACGCAACGTGACAAATAATATCAAAAAGATCACATTCTTTATTTACTGCCTGTAAAAGTTCTTCAACCATAACACCCTGTTCTGCCAATTCCTGGATAATGGCATCTTTCCTATCGGAATTTCTCCAAAGATTTAAGAACTGATCTAATGAAGTATATTTTTCACTTAGAATATCTCTGGTATAGTCTTTTAAACTTATAGTAATCGGTTTACCCTCTTTATCAAAATACAATTCTCTTGAATTTAAAACAGTAACATCCACACCGTTTACGTAAACTTTTGCAGGTTTCGTTTTCTTTTCAGTAAAGGGATCTGGATAGTCCGATTTAGGGTAATTCAATTGATCTGTACTGCTCTTTTCATCAGTTTGTAATTCGTCCGGAACATCATTCTCAAAATCATCGTTTGCCGGAGTGTCTTCATCAATAACTTTTATTCTAACGGGATCACCATCAAAGTTAGGGTCAGCAAACAAATCTGTTACATTTCTAAAATCCATGATGGTAAAATACAACTTACCAAATTCTTCGTTCACTCTGGTTCCACGTCCGACAATTTGTTTAAATTTTGTCATTGATCCTATTTCGGTATCTAATGCAATTACTTTACAAGTTTGAGCATCTACACCGGTAGTCATCAGTTCAGATGTTGTGGCAATAACAGGATAAGTCTGTTCGGGATCAATGAAATTATCCAACTCTCTTTTTCCTTCATCATTATCACCGGTAATTCTCATAACATACTTATGATTTTGCAATACAAGATCAGAGTTTAGATTTGCAATTGCTGACCTCATTCGCTCAGCATGATCTATATCTCTGCAAAAGACAATTGTTTTATTAAATCGGCTTGTATTTTGCAGAAACTCGGTCACTTTTTTTGCGACTGCCCAAGTTCGGTTATCAATAACTAAATTTCGGTCAAAATCTTTTCTATTGTAAATTCTATCCTCAATAACATTACCATCTTTATCCCTCTTATCTTTTTCTGGTCTCCAACCTTCGACATCTACATCCAAGGTAACTCTAATAACCTGGTAAGGTGCCAAAAATCCATCTTCAATCCCCTGTTTTAAACTGTAAGTGTAGATTGGATCACCAAAGTATTCAGAATTGCTTACGGTCTCTGTTTCTTTTGGCGTTGCAGTAAGACCTATTTGCGTAGCAGATTTAAAATAGTTAAGAACCTCTCTCCATGCCGAATCTTCCTTAGCACTTCCTCTATGGCACTCGTCAATAACAATTAAATCAAAAAAATCTTCACTAAATTGTTTGAATATATTTTTTTCATCTTCATTTCCCGTTAAGCCCTGATAAATTGCTAAATAGATTTCATAAGACTTGTCTACCTGTCGTTTTTGAACAATAGTCATCTTATCACGAAAATGTTTAAAATCCCCTCTTTTGGTCTGATCAATTAAGGAATTGCGATCCGCAAGAAATAAAATTCTTTTTTTGGTTCTTGACTTCCATAAACGATGAACAATCTGAAAAGCAGTATAAGTTTTACCGGTTCCAGTTGCCATCACCAACAAAATTCTATTTTGACCTTTAGCAATAGCTTCGAGCGTAAGATTTACAGCATTCTGCTGATAATATCTCGGAGATCTTCCGGAACCATCAAAATAGTAATCTTGTTCAACAATAGATTTAGAGTCGTTTTCATTAATCCCCTTAAATTCTAAATATTTACTCCACAATTTTTCCGGTGAAGGGAAATCATCTAATTCAATTTCGGTTTCAACGTTTGTAGAGTTAGTTTTATCATGGAATAAAAAACGATCTCCATTGGTTGAAAAAACAAATGGTAATTGTAGAATGTCAGAATATTCCAATCCTTGTTGCATTCCTGCACCTACTTCATGATTATTTTCTTTTACCTCGATGATTCCTATAGGAATATTTGGTTTATAATATAAAATATAATCCGCCCTCTTTTTTTTACCACGGCTGGACAATTTGCCCCTAACGATAATTCTACCGTCTGTAAAATTGACTTCTTCTCGAAACTGTTTCATTTTATCCCACCCAGCATTTTCTAAGGCAGGAGTAATAAATTTTGTACAAATATCTCTTTCAGAAAACAGTTTTTTACTCATGTTTATTTAATTAAAGAAAATTATTTCATAATTAGTATTACAATATTACATATTATCCACCGTACTCTTTTATTTCTGAAACATTAAGTCTATTTTATATAACTTAATGCACGTATTGAAGAAGAATGAATAGTTAATCAATATGGGCTTTTTTATGATTTAATCTATTTAGTTTTGTGATTTATAATATTTCGTCAAATGCAGTCAGAATTCTTTGAATAAGGATCAAGTGTAAGCATCAGATTGAATCAAGTTGTTTAATGTGAAATTCTTATAGTGAAATTATGGCTAAATCTCTTCTTTGAAAATTGGTGTCCCATTGGTTTGGATTACATAATCAAAAATTACCTGGTCATTTTTATCACCTCTACTATCATCGTCAATATCCTTAATTTTGATAGCAGCAAAAAAACCACTTCTGTTCTGAAATACTGCAATCTGCCCTAGGGATATCGTTCGAACTCTAGAAGACGTATCGTAATTGCGGGCATCTTCAATCTTGTTAATTTCATCTACGTCCTTTACCGCAGCTACGGTTAAAACAGTGTTTGTACCATTATATATGTGTATTCTCTCTTTACTTGCCTTCGAAAACTTGATATGAAACTGTAGTTCATGCTGTCCAATAGCATAAGTACCATCGTTGTTTGAATAGTCAAATGAAACTGTGCCACTTGTAGCAGGTGAAAGATACTTTTCAGATTTAGGAACAAACTTTTTCTGGGCTTGGAAAGCTATTATATTCTCGAAGGGATTTTTACCAATAACGGGAATAGGCAAAGCAATCTCACCTAATAAATCCCGAAGTAATTCTTCATATCTTGCTTCATACAGTGCTACATCGTCAAAATTTATGTACATGCGCCCATTAAGACTTGTTGGTAGAATCCTTTCTGTATTATTCTTGATAAGCGGGATTATATAGTCGGTATTCTGATCTGAAATTAGGTCATTTGTAAAAATCTGTTTTTCATATCCTGCACCACCTTTTCCTTCATTAGCCTTTTTAGTATAGATATCAGAGCATATAGCGATAACCCTGTTTGCACTTGAAAGCCCTTTTTCCATAAACAGCGAAAGGCTAGAACCTAATGTTAAGTTCCATCTATCCAAAATAACGTCTACACCATTGGATCGTAGTCTTGTCGCTAACTGAAGGACCCATTCTTTATGCTGGTCATTATCATGAGAATATGAAATAAATACTTTTGGGGCAATTTCTGACATAATATGAATTTAATGTTGATTCTAAAGTTAAAAAAATCTAATTAGTAGAGGAGTTTAAAATGCAAAATTTTCAGTTATCCTAAAATTCTTTTTATAATTTCTCTTTGCTCTTCGTCTAATTTTTTCTGGTCTTTTAAGGCTGACTTTAATTCGTCGGTGAGATCATTGACCGGATTCCAGTTATTATAGGTTTTCTTTTTGATATGATATCTGTCTGCCAGCTCTGCAGACATTTTGAAAGCCATTAAACCAAACTGACTATAAAAGACCTTCCTCTCTACGAACCATTCTTCGTAATCCGGAGGACCGGCAATTTCTCCGGCAAAATTTATCATCCTGTTTCCTTCTTCAATTTCCGAAGGGAAAGAGAGTAATTTGAACATAAGTTCGGGATCTATACTTTTCCAGTCCACATCATCCGGATAAATTGGAGGTGACGGGATTTTTACCTGGGGTTTGAGACAGCCATCCGGCATTCTTTGACCACAGTCTAGCCCGTCATCTTTAACCACATCAACACACTCCTGCAGATATCTATCCAAAACACAGACAATTCTTATTGCGAGATACCTTGCATTTTTTTCCGCCTCATTTTTTTGAGATCTCGAATTCTGGTACCAGGTTATAAAAGAACCGATTAATACTCCTAATAAACCAAAAATTCCTTCAGTCATATTATTAGATTTTATGATTTTAATATACGTATTCGAACTTTAAACAATCATAATAGATATTTGGAGTAATGAACATTCTCATAAATTCCAGCTATCTTTCGCGCTACTCTGGTGCTTGTGGAGTTGTTAGTCTTCTATATTCAACTGAGTACCTTGTAGCCTGCTTAGGATCATATTCAACAGTCACATTTTCATCGTTCTTAAATTCTGCATTATCAGACCAGTTATAAGATCCTGTAATGACCACTTGATTATCGATAACACAAAATTTATTGTGCATCAACCCTCCTTTAATCCCTCTCTTTAACCTTACATTTGGGACAAGATCAATGTCAACACCATGCTTTTTGTTGATTCCATCATCATAGATAGCAATTTTGACTTCCACTCCCTGCTTCTGCTTTTCCAAAATTTTCTGAAATAACACTTTATTTGTAAACCAGGCTATTACAAGTGTGATAGAAACTTCAGCACTATCCAGTGCATCCAGGATTCTATTTTGAATATCCTGGAAATGAGCTTGGTTTACAACTGGCGGCGCTTTGACAACAACACCGCCCTGCACATTATATTCGCCATTAACATATATGATTCCATATTTTTCAGGCTCCAGTATCTTTTGGAATTCTGGAACTAAAGCTGTGTTATGCTTTATACAGTCATTAAGCAGCTCGCGCAGTGAATGACTATCGTTTAGCTCTCCTAACCTTTTCTGGGTAAACTCTGTCCTTGAGGGACGTTGGCCATTGGCCTTACCGATATCAGGAAGCCCCTTTTCATCATAAACATCCCTAAATCCAAATTTATTGAAGAGACTGATAATTTCACGACCTGTTCTGCCGTCAATTATAAACGGTGTAAGCTTACCTATTGCAAATGGCGTAATTTTCATTTTTAATCAAAATAATTTTAAGATGGTCTATATTTTATTGTGCCGTTGCGGCACCAGTTGGCTTGTAATGCAAGATAACAATTTACTTTTTCAAAAACTGTATTCCCTAGATTTTTAAAATAAGGGCTTCCATTCACAAGTCAGATGCTGATCCAGATAACTTTTACCACTGTTATCCTAAAGAATTTTTTAAACGGGCCTAACACTAGAGAATTATACTGAGCATATCATCTATAATAGCCTTTGCATCACATGGAGAACAGGAGTACTGCTTTATCTCTTTTTGGCGTGTGCATTAGAGCAACGGGCTTTGTGCTACAAGTCCTCGTTCCTGCGGGCTTTCCACGTCAATCCCTCACGCGAAGTCATATTTTTTTAAATCACTGTTTTCAGATAAGTCCTAAGTTTCTTCTCATTCACGGCAAAGCACAGTTCCGCCATCGCAAAATCTAAGCGGAAAAGAGCTTTTTTGCCACCTTCATAGCAAATTGAAAGCTGTCCAGATACAGCCCGAGAAGCATTCACCTTTCAATTACCTATGGAATACATTTTTTATAAATGCCTTTATTATTTTGAGAAATCAGTTTTTGACAATCACTTTTAGCGAAGAATGGTCGAAAAAGTATTCAAATATTATTTTACTGTTTTCATTTAGCTTGAGATCCTTCCCCTCCCGAAAAGCACATTTCTTCCACCGCAAAACCTGAGCGAAAAAGAGCTTTTTATGCCGCCCATCATAGCAAATCGAAAGTTGTCCAGATCCTGTCCGGGGGCAGTCACCTTTCGATTACCTATGGAATAACAGTGCCTTTATACCTCGTGAATATTTTTGGTGGATAAGGATTGGGAAATCACTTTTTATCAAAAGAACAGTCGAAAAAGACATTCAAAGGTACATCGTGCAGCCAACCCACATCCCGCAAAAGACTACGGCATAAACACATGCCGCCCCCCTATCCCATCCTTTATTCCGTTTCCTTTTGCCTTACAGCAATTGCCCGATTTACTGATTGACTTTCTTTTTTTTCCTGTTTTTTCTTTTGAAAAAAATGATTCGGGGCCGAGGCTCAGCAGGACAGGAAGAATGAAAAACTTAACAGGATTGAAGAACAACTAAAACAAAAAGTTATGAACATTTCAGGAAGACTGACACAAGATGCAACGGTCAGTAAAACAACAACAGGTAAGGAAGTGGTAAACTTCAGTGTAGCGGTAAATGATGGCTACAAAAACAGACAAGGGGAATGGGTGGACAATACCGCATTTATTGAATGTGCCTACTGGCGAAGTGCAAAGCCAGTTTCATGGCTCAAACAGGGGCTTTATGTCGAACTAACGGGGCAGATCAGCGCAAGGGC
Organism: Chryseobacterium sp. AG363; assembly: GCF_003610675.1. Taxonomy (NCBI): domain Bacteria; kingdom Pseudomonadati; phylum Bacteroidota; class Flavobacteriia; order Flavobacteriales; family Weeksellaceae; genus Chryseobacterium; species Chryseobacterium sp. AG363. Next base: position 391,810 of record NZ_RAQF01000002.1, on the reverse strand, counting down.
GTGGACTGGAAAGGACGGCAACCTAAAAGCAGGGCTGAACTTCACAACCTCCAATATAAAACCCGCATGGGGAACAGCATCGGAAAAAGATTCCGTACAGGTCAGTAACAAACAGCAGAACGGCAGTCCTGCAAAAGAGGACGAAAAAGACGACCTCCCATTCTAAGCAGGACAGCGCAAAATCAAATCATTTTAACCCTTAAACAAATAGAAATCATGGGACATAATTTAAATTTCAACAATAGAACGGGCAGATATTCATTTTTCAGTGTTAAGGAAAAGGCTTGGCACGGCTTGGGGCAGATCGTGCAGGACTACCCGACCAGTGCAGAAGCAATCAGACACGCAGGGCTGGACTACGAGGTGCAAAAAAGCCCTCTTTATACCAAAGGTTCGGGCATAGTGGAAATTTCGGACGGCATCGTTATACAGGACACTGAAATTGAAGTGCCTAACTATTTTGCCAATATCCGCACGGATAACAATACCGTACTCGGTGTAGTGGGTAAAGACTACCATATCGTACAGAATAAAGATGCGTTTTCATTTTTTGATTCTATTGTAGGCGGTGGCAGTGGAATACTTTACGAAACCGCAGGGGCACTCGGACAGGGCGAACGCATATTCATCACTGCAAAGCTTCCCAACTATATCCGCATCGGAAATTCAGACGATGTCATTGAAAAATACATCTTCCTGACAACAAGCCATGACGGAAGCGGAAGCATAACGGCTGCCTTCACTCCTATTCGTATCGTCTGTCAGAACACACTGAATGCTTCCCTGAGAAATATGAGCAACGTTGTTCGCATCAAACATACCGCAGGTGCTAAACAACGGCTCAACGATGCACACAAAGTCATGGGACTGGCGAATAATATGACTACGCAGATGGACGGTATTTTCAACCATTGGTCAACGATCAAAGTAAAGGACAGCGAGGTCAGAAAACTGCTACAGCTCGCCTTATGCCCGAACAAGGAATCATATAACCTGCTCAAAAAAGGTGCAGAAGACGAACTCTCAACAATGTTTAAAAATACCGTGGATGATGCCTTTGCCTACGCCATGATGAACGACACACAGCAACTGGAAACTACCAAAGGAACCCTGTTCGGAGCATATAATGCCGTTACTGGCTACTTTCAGAATGTCCGCAATTACAAGGATGGCGAAGCGAAGTTACAGAGCATTGTACTTGGTGGTACTGCACAACTTAAATCACAAAAGGCGTTTGACCTCTGCACTTCATTTGAGAAGATAGGAACGGACATATTTCAGTTGAATTAAGCAAATCTTAACAGGTGGCAGGCAGGATTGTAAAAAACTGCCACCTACTTGAAACACACGATCATGAAAGCATTAACAGAAATGAACAACACGGAAAGGGCGTTTGCGGTAGCAAGGCTTTTCCCCGATCATCTTGGAACGTTGACCGACTTTATAAAAACTGAAATAGCACCCCTGCGGGAAAAAGAGCAGGATATCAGAAAAGCGTGGCCACCCAATTTGCGTTGCAAGTGCTGATTATTGGTACAGGCTTGTAGAAAACGCAGAGCAGACAATCGAAAAATTCGGTGTTCTGCTTTACAGAAACCCGAGGATTTTTGCTGACCAATTTTTCTATCAGGACAACAGTGTTTTTGGTATCCACTGCCTGATCAGACTGGCAGGTTCGCAGGACTTACCACCCATGCTGAGACTGGCAATAGAACTCTATTTCGGGGACGACAACGTCGTTACCATCGACTTTAAAAAGAAACCTTAAAATTTAAAAAAATGAAAAACTTACAGCAGATGAACAATTTGGATAGGGCATATTTACTGGCAAACCTATTTCCCGATGAACTGAAAGCGCTGACCGAGTTCATGAAAAAGGAAGCCGACCTATTCATGGACAATCGGGAGCAGGTCTATGCGCAGTGGACAGAAAAAAATATAGATGCTGACCTCTGGTTCAGGTTTATAGCAAATTTTCAGAACAGCTACAAAAGGAACGGTACAAGACTGTACAGAAATAAAAAAACGTTTAGGGATCAATTATTTGACGGCTACGATTCCCTGTTTACTTTACACGCTATCCTGCATTATACCGAGAAGAAAGAATGTAGCAGTGAATTAAAGTATGCCATATACATGCTGTTCGGAACAAGGAAACTAATTGAAATCAACTTAAATACTTCGCCATGAAAAAATCAGCTAAAATGACGGACGTCATCCTTCTAAAAGCATTCAGCGAGAAAGGGCGGAATAATCACGAGGTAGCCATTATCCCCCTTTGGGGGGACTGGCTAAAAAAGTCATTGGAGACAACAGACCTGCTCGAACTGCTGAACGTGGAATCCTTTTCGGGCTACATCGCCCGAAAAGATCACGGCATTTCTTTCCTGCTGTGCAGGACAGCGAAAATACCATTCTACGAGCAGTGGCTCGACGGAAATGAAATTGCTTTCTTGGAAGCTCAGGAATGCGAAATAGAACAGCTATGCAGGCATTTTGACTGCATCAAAAGTGACAGCCTTCGGGTGCATCCGAGCGGGATGGCAAATTATGAAGCATTTGAGGACATGAAATTCAGAACGGTTGATTTCGACCTCATACTGATACAGGAAATACTAACCTCCAAAAATTAAACATCATGACACGATCAAACTTACATATCACCTTATCAGGCGGACAGCAGATTATCTGTGTTGCCGATAGTTCGAGCGCACCCGAACAGGGCTACATCGTAGAGCAATTATTCATTCCCCTGCTCAGCTTTAACAATAGTCATAGAGAAATTGAACTGCTTAAAAAACACTGTACGATGGACGAGAGACGTGCTAACGCAGATTACCGCTACTATATCAATTTGGTAGATAAAAAGGTAACCATGTTCGAGGAACATTTTAATTACACTTCGGAAAAGTTCAGAAAAGGAAAAGAAATAACGCAACGCTATACAAGCTACGTAGAAAATCTAAATGCCAAAGATCATGAATAATCAAACTGATACCGAACCGAAAGCATTACAGACTATCGCTGAAATGCTGATGCAGTTCGGACTCCTCCACATTCTGAACATTCGCCAAGAAGACCGGAAACAACTTCACATGGTCAGGGAATGCCTTGAAAAAATAATCCATGACAACGGCTTCCGCATGAACTACGACAGGAATTTAAAAAACAATCTCATAAAAATCAAAAATGGAAACACTGGCAAAATATAAGTTCGCAGACTGGCTCTATAACAGGTTTGTGGAAAATTACAAAAATCAAAACATTGCCGAAGCATTTACCTTCTTGGACATTCTATCACGGTATCAGATGTTCGCAATGGAAGTGCGTAAACTTTCCGATCAGCGCAGGCATATCAAAGAACTGTATCGGGATATTCAAAAGGCACTGAAAAATGGAACAGCACATAAACTATTTCTCACAGGCGAGGAAGGTGCAGCGGAATTTAAAAGGGAAATGAAAACCTATGAAAATTACCTACGGGAACAGGGCTTTTCAGAATCCTATATCACAGAATGCGTAAGCGATAAAGCAATGAACTATTATGGAAACAGCTAATTTTTTCAGACAGATTGCGATGATGGACATCAACAGCAAATTGACGCTATCCATTACAAAGGCAACAGAAAGCACGATACTCGTATCTATCTTGATTGAAAACGACAGTTGCGGGGACAAAGCGAAGAATATCATTCCCCCTTTTAACCTGAAAGGAAGTCCCGAAGAACTGGACAGTGGGTTCTTTGAACACATCAAAAAACCTGTTCAGATGGCAGACGGAGTGATTTCAAATATGCAGAACTTTCTTAAAGGTCTGGAGACGGCGCAGGCGAATTCCGCAATGGAAAAACAGAAATCAGACAAAGAAAAGGCTAAGGGCAAAAAATACAGCGAAGCAGTCCAAAAAGCCGATGCCCTCGCCAATGCAGGTAAATACAAGGAAGCTTGGTCTGCTCTGCCAAAAGTAGCGGACTACCCTGAGCATAAAGAAGAAATCAGAAAAAAACAGGACAGCTACGAAAAACAGTTTGTCCCCGATCTCTGGTCAGCTTCGGAGCCAAAAGCAGAACAGCCCGAACAACAGGAGTTTAACCCTTAAAATACAATATTATGTTAGTAGCAACAACACTTCAGCGGGTATTTATCCTCAAAGAAAAAGAACAGGAGATCAGGCTTGATGATCCTGAACCGAAATGGAATCTACAGGCGGTACTCAATTTTTATTCGAGCAACTACCCTGCCCTGACCACAGCGAAAATTTCACGTCCGACAATCGTTGACGATATCGTAGAATATCGCTTCGAGACGGTAATCGGAACAAAAGGTTAATCCAAAATTCAAAACCCATGAACCATGCAAAAAAAATATCCGCAGACGGTAAAACTTCCTACGCTCGAAAGCCAGTCACAACTGCACCGCCAGTTGGGCGAGTTCAGGAAATGGATGAAACGTCCAAAAGATGCAGGCGAACTCCGCAGGGACAGACGGCAGTCCGTACCACCTGCGATGTTACCAATGCCTTTTTGAAAGTGCAATTCTATTCTAGGTTGCAGGAGCCTGAAATTGGAGAAAAACACCACAGTACCAAATTGGAGAGGGAATTTTATCAGTCCCTCTCCATGATCTCCAAAAAACTGAATATTTCGGTACAGGATTGTAAAAGCCTTCCTTTTCCGTACAACATATCTGAATCGCTCAAACATTTTAAAGAGCAACTTAAAATCCGTACCAACGACTGGAAAGAAATTAGGTTGGTCAACGATGGAACAAGTACATTTTTTGCTCGGGAAGACAGGTATAACACAGGTTCAACATTATACTATATCCCTGTAATTCCGCTATATACGATCTTACATAAAAGAAAGACAGCAAAATCCAGTAAATTGTTGATCTCTGTTTATGCTTACATCTATCAGGTGCTTGTTGTACCCTATTATAGAAATGAAGACAGCTATCTGCACTCCATGTATGACATGCTTGAAAACTCGTATGCCGAAGAGGATGAGGACGACGAGTTTAACGACGAAAGTTCATTGGAGTTCGGTGATGCCGAGCTGATCGGTGACTATATCAAAGAATTAATTGCAGATAAAAAGCATCTACGGTCATTTCAGAAACTCCTTACCACCTTTGAACCGAAAAATAATTTTGAGAGCGATGTCCATCGGATTGCCAGTTCATTCTACGAACTTTATCACACCTACCCAAATGTGCGTATAGACCGCAAATACTTCCCCTTGCGATATAGGGAAATAACCGATGAATATGACCGTCCCATCACATTGGACAACTATGTTTCATTCTGCGCATCTATTACTGGAAATCTATTTGAAACACTCTGCGACTTCGTAAACAATGACTTGCAGGAATGTTCCGAAGTAGATGAACCAACACGTTTTTTACCTATTGACAACAGAAAAATTGAAAACAACAATTTCGATTTTGAAACTAAGGTTTTTGATTCCATAAACAACCTGATCAGACTTTGGCAGGAACATAATTTTTAACACTAGAAATCATGGAAGATATTACAAACAGTTTTGGAACCTACTTTGACCCGATATGCGCACTGGTAATTTATCAGGGTAATAACGGATATAATGAATCTTATGTCGAATACTTTGATATGGAAAATGGCGTGCCTGTAAATCCGCACCCCCTTTCAGTGATAGAAGGTCAAAGGCTATCAACGGCATTGCAGGTCAATGAGGAAAATCTGAACCTCCTTAAATCAGACGGCATTCTGCAAAGTAACCTGCTTTCCTTTGATGCAACATCATCGACAATAGTCTGGTTTACAAAAGCAGGATTTCGGGAACTTTTCTTTGATAAGAACCTCGGCATTAAGTCGGGTAAAGCGCATATTCCTCCTTTGGTGTGGATCGCAGACCGACAGACACTACATCTGTATGCCCTTTCAACAAACAGAAAACCCACGCTGAACACCCCGCTCTATTATGCGCCATTTTTTAATGTCTATGAAAATGGATCGGTTTGCATGGGTACGGTAGATATTGCCACCACTGAAACAGGATCAGTCAATGAGCTGATGACCTTGTGGGAGAATTACTTTTTCAACAGTTACTTTTCCCATCTGATGGCTGACCATAATCCTGTTAACGGGAACTGCGTGATACTATGGGAAAATCTTGTAGGCACTGGAAAAACTTTTCCGAATGACAAGCTCGTAAAAACAGCTAAAAAACTTAAAAACATATTGTTATGAGAACAGCCAAAACAAATATCCATTTTTTGGACAACTACCTGTTAAGTCCCACAAATCCGATTCGTGTGCATGTAATCGGTGCGGGCGGTACAGGCTCCAAGTTTATGACAGCGCTGATGGAAATCAATCACAGCCTGTTGGAACTTGAACACCCAGGACTGGACGTGCATCTTTGGGATGATGATATAGTTACAGGTTCCAATATCGGAAGACAACGTTTTGCCGAATCCGAAAAAAGTCTTTATAAATCACAGGCAATTATAAACCGCCTTAACCGATGGGCAGGAACAAACTGGAAAGCAGAGACAAAAAAATTTCAGCGGGATTCCGATGGAAAAATACCGAGTGGTGCAGGGGCATCAATTTATATATCCTGTACAGACACAGTCGCATCAAGAATAGAAATTTCCGAAATAATTAATGAACTTGCTGATGGATATGGATTCCACAGGGACAAAGGTCGATATTGGCTTGATCTGGGCAACACAAAATTTTCAGGACAGGGATTATTGTCCACGATCGGAAAGATAGAACAACCGACCTCAAAAAAATTTAAGACTTTTGAAAAACTGCCGTCAATCATTGAAGAATATGGCGAAGTTATGCAAAACTCCGAGCAAAATGATGATACGCCAAGCTGTTCACTTGCTGAATCACTAGCCAGACAGGATCTTTTCATTAACAGTACAATTGCTCAATTGGGGGCTTCCCTTCTTTGGAACCTACTGAAAACTGGAATGACAGAAAATCGGGGCTTTTTCCTCAACCTGGAAAATTTTAAATCACAACCTATCGCGGTCGGCAGTTGAAAAAACTGCCGGCGGCCAAAAGCCGTTGGCTTTTGGCGCGAAAATCGGCTGCAACGGCTTTCTCCATCTACTTATCCCCACTTCGACAGCCGTTGCGGGTTATTTGTGGGATACACAGTATCCCAGTGGCTTCGCAGATAGGTTCTCTAATAATTTGAATGTTGACAGTCATTTCAATCGTAATTGTTTCCTCAATTTTTGGAGTGGTACAACGTCAATTGGAACGTTGGTATTCCCTATATTGTAAATTGATGTTAATCTGCATAAGCTTCATTGAATTTATACTGTAGATGATGGTCTTATTTATATGAAATTGTTGATTTCTTACAGTAGCAAGTTTCTGGTTACAATCATCCAAAAGTTCAATTTTCTTTCAACTTTTGTTTTTCACTCCACTTTTTTGGCTTCATTCCAAAATGTTGCTCAAATAACCTCCCGAAATAGCTCAGATTAGTGAAACCTAACTGATATCCGGCTTCAGAGACAGAAAGATGTTTCTCCCTTAGCAGCCTTGCCGCTTCCTGCATCCTTAGGTATTGACTATATTCATAAATGCCCTTTCCAAAAACCTGCCTAAAAAGTTTCCTGAGTTTAAGCACATTTATACCACTAATTTTTATCAAATCCCCCTGAGTCAAAGGTTGTTCGAGAGAAGATGAAATCGCATCTCTGACACGGTAAAGACCTGCTATTTCATTACTTCGGAGGCTCTGATGAATAAAATGCTCCCTTTTGGAAAGGTTTTTAAAAAGCAGGTAAAGCAATTCCAATGATTTCAATTTGTAATATGCTTCGGAAAGTGTCCCCAATATTGGAAAATTGGCAATCTCGCTAACAAGATCAGCAATCTCAGGTGACATAAATTCTTCGATCAGTAATGTTTTTTCATCATTAAAAAGATAACCGAATGCCTCCTGATCTTTACCTATAAATCGTTTGAGAAAATCGAGTTCGATCAGTATCGTGATCTGGCTAATTGCAAAACCTTTAGGAAATACCACTTCACTTTCCAGGTGAAAAGGCGTTATCCGGACGTGAGGTTGTGTGGGAAGGAATTTTTCGTCATGAGAGTTCTCATTATGATATGAAGAATCACTAATAATGTTTTGGAAAGAAAAAAGCAGGCCTTTTTTAGCAACATTAATAGGTTTTCTCCGGTAAGTAAAAGTTTCTTCCGCAATGACGCACCGGATCATCAACAATATTTCCGGAAGCATATCAACGATATGAATCTCGTTAAGTCGCAGAAAATCTAGGGAGCCGTTAAAACCAGATGCCGGCATCCCCAATCTCTCAGCCAGATCAAGCATTTGTTTTTTCTTATCTGTCGAATTCACTTTATGGACTATTTTTATTGCAATGAGGACTATTTTATCCTTAAATGTAAAACTAATTTTGCAATAAGCATTTAAAATATTATAAAAATGAAAAAGAAAATTTTAATATCTGGCGGAGGAATTGCAGGATTAACAGCAGCAAAATTACTATCAGGACAAGGTCATCAAGTTACGGTGATTGATAGAGCTCCTTCTTTTACTAAAGCAGGTTTCCTTATCTCCCTGAAAAGTTTCGGTGTACGGATTATGGAAGAACTTGGTTTGATGGTGGAATTGCATGCCGCGTCTTCCCCATCCGAGTTTGTGAGCTTTTTAGAAAAAGACGAGCATCTAATTCAACGCATCAGCTATGAAAAAATGAACCAAAATATCGAACGCTCAGTGCTTATTTCCCGCGGCGGACTTCATAACGTACTATATGACAACTTAAAAGACCACGTCAACGTACTTTTTAACACCACGATTTCTGAGATTGCTTCAACAGATCACAAAACGGTGGTGACACTATCTGACGGACACAGAATGGAAGCTGACCTTGTTATTGTTTCTGAAGGTTTACGTTCTTCAACACGCGAACGTTATTTTACAGATTCACAAATGGAAGATTTCAATACACTGTATATGGGTGGAAGACTACAGATGGAACATTCATATGCTGTGGGCGATTTTAAAATCTACATTGATGTGGATAAAATGCTATCGATCTACCCGATTGCAAACAATGAAATTGCCATTCAGTGCTACATCCGCCATACTGGTGACCTAGCTACTTTAAAACAAAAAGCCCTGGAACTATTGCAAAACTCTTTCAATGACTATAGCGTCGAGGTGAAGGATCTGCTCAGTCGTTTTGCAGAAGATGGTATAATCTTCATCGATAAAATGGGAATGGTAGATGCTCCGGACTTGGTCAATGGAAACATGGTTCTGCTGGGTGACGCAGGATATTGCCCTACGGCACTGTCAGGGATGGGAGCTTCACTTTCAATTTATGGAGCAAAGGCTTTGTCTCATTTTATCAGTAAAACACCCGATGATTTAAAATCTGCATGCAGCAATTACAACATCCTGATGCGGCCGATCATCCGTAAGTTCCAGAGCAATGCTAGAAATAACGCTGCATCTTTTATCCCCGCCGATGCACAAAAGCTTGATCAGTTTGTGAATACATTCAGGGCTGCATCCGACATCCAAATAAAAGGAATAATGACCGATCCGATCGTACTTACGGAAGAACAGTTAAATTTTAAAATCAGCTGAGTGATGAATTTCAAAAAAATACTTTCCATCATCATTGGATTTGGAACCATTGGACTTTTAAGTTCAATCTTTGCGAAAATACAGGGCATCATTTTTCCAGCTTCGCTGTTACTTTTTAATCAGGATACTTGGAGTTTTTCCGATATCATTCAGCTTGTCGTCAAATTAGCTTGTGTTTATCTAAGCTGTATCGCAGGAGGTATTGTAACATCGTTGTGCGGCGGAAGAAACAGAGAGCAGTATATTATAGGTATCAGCATAATGCTCGTCGTAATATGGCTCTGGATAAATGCCATTCATCCATTTTGGTTTTGGGCATTATTGCTCATGGGAATCCTCCCTTGTATTCTTATCGGAGCTAAAATGAAAAATGATACTGAACGATAATTCTTAATACGGATAATTCAAATGTAAAACAAAGTGAACGAGCAAAAAACACATGCTTTATAGAAAAACATCCCTTCCTGTTTGCATTAAATTAATTTTAATAATTAGATAATGTTACGGTTTTCCGCAAGGATTGAAAGGATAAATTATTACGGATCGACGATGATTCCGTTCTCATATTTGTTTTTGCGGATAAAATCTGAAAATGATATTCCGTTTATTTCTGTAAATAGCGCAGAAAAATTTGTTCGGGAAGCAATTCCGCATTCTTTCGCTAATGTCGCACTGTTATATTTTCGGTACAGTGGATCGGTAATCAGTTTTTCAGTAATATAATTTATGCGCAGTTCACTAAGATATCGATTGAAGCTTGCTCCCTTATGCTCATTTATGACATTGGAGAGGTAATTGGAATTGACCTCAAACTTTTTTGCGACGGATTTCAGATCTATCTTTGGCTCAAGAAATTCTTTATTCAGCTCGAACTCTTCCAACTTGCTCAGAATTTCATCAACGACGTCCTGACCTATTTCAGTTCTGCTATAATGGCGGATTCTAAAAGTACCATCCTGAATCGGTATTGGAGAACTACTACCAAAGTTAATACCAAACAGGCTGTTGTTTCCTGCACCCTTCTTTCTTGACCTGATGCGCAAGACGATATAGAAGACAGTGAAAGCAGTAATAAAAATTGCCGTTATAATCAGCCAACCTCTCATTGATATCTGTCTTTCAAGCAGCGCTTTCTCCTGCAGAAGCCTCTTGGTATCATATTCTTTATGGATTTTAGAGGAGAGATAAATAAAATCTTTTTCTAATACCTTATCAACTTTAATAAGCTGGGTAGTATAATACAAAGCTTTACTGGCGTCATTTTTATCTTTATAATAAACGATAAGATCCTCATAAACATCCCTCACTTCAGGTAGCACGAAAGAATGACGGTTAAAGATCGAATCAATTTTATCAAAATTCTTAATACCCTCTTCGGCGTGCCCCAACTTCCACTGGGCCTTTCCCAGATAAGCATAAGATACCGTCAACCATGAAAAGTCATTAATTGTTATCAGGTTTTGCAATGAATTTTGGAGCGATTGGATTGCGCCGTCAAAATCCCCTTTGCGATATCTATTTATGCCCTCTTCCTTTAAAAAATAACTGTGTTCCTGTTTATAATCACTGTTCTTCCATGTATTTCCCAGCCCTATAGCAACCAGCGAATCGGACTTTTTAAAATCATGCAGGTTCCGGTAGCACACCGCCATCTGGTGCAAGGTGTTGTTATATCCGCGCTGGTTTCCATACATGAGGTTCGGGTGCAGGTCTTTCTTGGTTTCATTCTCGAAAAATTGCCGTGCCTCCTCAAAATCACTCAGCGCATCGGCATAATATCCGATATAGCTTTTTACAACTCCGATATGGTAATTGATCTTATTGCGGTAATATGGATCTTTTCTGCTCTTGTTTTTTTCAAAAGCTTTTAAATATTCATTCAGTGCAAGCTTATACTTTTTTAGATAGAAATAGTAAACAACTCCCTTACTCAGATAGGCACTGCTAAGAAGGCTGTCATTCTTCTTTTTTACAGCAACGGATATTGCACTATCTGCATACTTTAATTTTAGTGCGGGATCAGGTGAATAGTACCTTGCGTCAGTGTAACCCAGGTACAATTGCATCTGGTTTTCTTTGGCTTTTGCCATTCTGATCAGACTTTGAACGAGAGGTAAAGCAGTTGAATCATTTTCTGCCCTGCTTTCATATTGTCTTTGGATCAGATAAAATTCGCTCAGTTTTTCCTTCTGTGCAAACAACGATTCGCACAGAAAAAGGAATATCATTGACAAAAAACGAACAGGCAGGTGGTTCATGGCTAAGTATTACCATAAAATTAAGAAAAAATACAATATACCACATAAATCACCGCACAGATTGTTGGCCCACCATCCACTTCACTTATTTAATACTGATTAGCAAACACTTACAATTCTATAAATAACAAATTATATCACCGTCCGAGGATTCTAATACACGTCCGATACCACTAATACACTATTAAAAAGATCGCAAAGTAGAAATTTTTTAGGGTTGTAATAGTTCATTTTCTTTCAGTTCGTTACACTTCGGGAAACCACTATTAATAGACCGTCCGTGTATGTCCTAAGACCACAAACTGTTTCAAACTAGCGCCAAGACTGATAATTTGGTCATCAGAATTCAACACGTCTCGGCCGAGATAATCCTAAAAATTTTAACATGAAAAAAAAGACGGTTATCTCAATATCGATAATCCTTTTCTCCCTTTGCTCGATGGAATCGTGCAGACAGGACGAAATGGATATGGCACCGGAAAATACCAGCCTGGTGCAAAAAGAAAAACAGAAAACGACGTATCAAAAAACAGAGAATGATACGGTGAAAACAGCATCTAATTTACAGTTCGACGATAGTGGAGTCGAGATTGCAGATCCTCCTCCAAAAGATAAGGATCAGTGGAGACACTAACCTGTCCGTGCGATTTAATACGCTGTCCGTGTCCCTTCTGATACAACAAGTTCTTGGAATTGACCGAAAAGGCACTCTAAATTTGATGAAATAAAAATTTTGAAAACAGATTTTTGATTATTCACATAAAGCCTGCCTTCGAAAAATTTATAACAACCACCAAACTATCACATCATGAGAATTAAGAACATCATTTCAGAACTGATCATTTTTATCCTCATCTTATTATGGGCATATACATTCGCCAGTAAAATCTTCGATTTCGACACATTCAATAGGCAGATTAAGGGTGCTTACCTATTATCTGCAGGAGGATATGTCTTACCCTATGTTTTGCAGGCTGCACACCTTGGTATTGTTATATTACTGATCAAGAAGAACTGGAGGGGCTTAGGACTATTAGCTTCCCTTACAGTTATAATCATCTATACTGCATACCTTATTTACATTTTGAAATTTGCACCTAGCATTCCATGCTCATGTATAGCAGTATTCCGTGGTATGAACTGGAACGATCAGCTTTATTTTAATTTCATTGCACTGGCAATTAATAGCATTGGTCTGATCACTTTTTCATCGCTAAAGCGAGCCCCACACGATAGTGTTCAGACCACTTATAACTAAAAAACTAATAACCAAACAGGGGTAGCCGAAAACCTGAACCAAGAGTAGGCGAAAAACTAACCAAAGTTTAGCTTTTTGATTTAAAAAGCACCAATATCATGAAAAATTTAAGAATTACATTAGGAATTGCAGCAATTGCAATCGGAAGTTTCGCAGCTTTCTCTTTTGCTCCGGCAAATCAAGAGAAAGAAGACACAGTAGGAGATTTTTACGTTAACGCAGATGGATCAATGGGATCTCCTGTAGGAAGTTCAAACTTATGTCAACCGACCAGACCAAATTTATGCTCACAAGAATATAATATTGAAACCGGGCAGCCAACTGGTAATCATAAGATCAATGGTGCTAGACCATAAAAAAAGAGGTCGCTTAATTAGCGACCTCTTTTTTTACCTTTTTTATGAATTGAATAAAATCCGCTTGGCCATTTCGTGGGTCTGGAGGAATGCCAGCAAAATTTCCACGTCCATCCACAACAAACACTGCTGGGTAGCCCAAAATATTTAATGACCTAATAATGGAATGATGGAATTTTTCTTCCATTGTATATAATTGTAAGGAACTTTTACTACTATATTGCCCAATACCCTTAAGCCATCTCTCTTTTTTATCCACATTAATTGAAATAAATATAACATTTTCATCATTTAGACTTTTTTCGATTGCATCCAATGCTGGTGCCATTTGTTTACAACCACTGCAACCTGTGAACCAGAAGTCAATAATTAAAACTTTTCCCTTAAAATCAGGCAATGCATGTAAGTTACCTACCGTGTCAGCAAGACTAAAATTAAAGAATGGCTTCCCTACCTGTAAAGAACGCTGTGAACGAAAATAACTGTTTGATACTTCGGTTAAAAAGGGATTAAGCTGATCAGTATTCTTAAGATAAAAATCATATAGTACTTCACTTGTTTTGTCAAATATTTTAGAATTCAAATATGAGATCATAAAATTAGATAGTAAATAGTTTTTAACGTGCGAATTCTTTCCGAAATACTTTATAATTAAATTACAATAAGTAATTGCGCTATCAGTTTTAAAACGATCGCCCGCGTACAAAAGTGGATTTTTAAACTCGTTAAGTAGGATAAACTCTGACAGTAATGTTCCACCTGCATAAAAGATATTCTTTTCCTCAATAAACGGTTCCATTCTATTCTTTTCGACAATAAATTTTTTAAAATATGTCCTCGATGAATCGTTATCACTTCTCTTAACAGCAATAAAAAGACTTTCTAAAAGACTTTCATATACTTCTGCTCTTATTAAGCTGCGAACCTCAGCATCTAAAAATCCATTATAGCTATTACATACTGAATCAATAATATTGAGTTTCCTATCTGTTGTTAAAAACTTATAGTACAAACTTTGATCTTGGTATTTTGGATCTGTTTTGAATACTGCAAAAACATCTCGCAGAATCATTTTTTTAAAATCCACCTTTTCATAGCCTCTACCAGTAATATTAAGATTTAGAATTCCTAATTTTTTACTATCATCTATATTTATATATAAGCTATCATTGGGCGAAATAACTAATTTATAGGTTCCGGGAAAAAAGATAGATTTTCCGCTAAGCTCGATACCTACGATCATCTCTTTTTTAATATTAAAAGTAAAATCAAAGTTTCCATTTCTTGTAATAACAGTATCTTCTATTATCTGTGGATTATAGATTGAAAACGGATCATAGACAGTAAGGACCAGTTCTTTTGGACTATTAACGGCATCTTTAACGAAACCAGAAATTTTCGTTTGAGAGTGACAAAGCGCTGAACAAGATATTAATATGCAAATTACACTTAATATTTTCATTATAAGTTATTTTAATAAGAGTTCTGTGTTATGTGATTATAATTTATTATGTATTGTGGGATTCGCATTATATACCGCGGATCTTTGGGCGGTAGTGTGTAAGTATTTTCGCCAATTGTCCTTGTTAGGGTCTGAGCGAAATCGATATCATTATTTAATCTTTTGAGATCCTGCCAACGGAGGCCTCTTGTTACTAGCTCTTTTCGGCGTTCTAATAAAATAAAGCTCAAAACGTCATGCTTGTTTTTTGTAGGCATAGGAATTGCAGCGCCTGTTTTAAAACGATTTTGTAATAATAGTTTTATCTTTTCAAGACCTCCCTCAAAATCGCCAAGCCTCGCCCTGCATTCTGCACTTATTAATAGTATTTCCCCAGTGGACGTTCCAGAAAAGAGCTGAGCAGTAAAACTGCCTTTAAACGTATACTTACCGTCGCTTTGCACTTTATAGAAAATCTGTTTCCTTAGATCATTAGCATTATAACTTTCGATAAGCGCTTGGTTAATTCTGCCTGTAATACTATTCGGAGAATATTTACTTTGCATACTATATATATGAATTTCTTTGGAAATATCGTAAAAGGGATAGTCACTGGTCAAATCGATTTTGTTGAAATCCTCAATATATGAGTGATATTTAAAGCTCGAATCAGCGTTTGAAGACGCTTGCTTGTAATCATCCATAAATAAATAGGTTCTAGCAAGCAGCCCATAAGCACCTGCTTTTGCAATCTGAGTATTTATTGTCGAGGCAGAAGGTAATAGAATTGCAGATTCTTTTAAGTCCGAAACAATCCGGTCGTAAGTTTTTTTAAGGCTACCCCTATCGACAATTTCATCGATATCTTCAGTCAATTTGAGAGGGATACCTAACTCAGTTTCCGCAGTATTATAGTCATAATATTTACAAAAAGTTAACGCAAGATTCAAAAATTGCTTTGCCCTGTGATACAATGCAGTTCCTTTTATTTTATCATATTGTTCTTTATTACTATTTGTTCGATTAATTTTGGACAAACCGTTAAGGACTACATTGCAAACTTGAATTTGCGAATAAGCCATGTCCCACTCATCCCATACCAAAATTCCAAACTTTGGAAACTCTTGCGTTTTCCAAATAACTAAATCTCTATCAAATGCATTATAAAGTGCATTATACTGTTCCAACGTGAAATCATAATCATCGCATGCGGTTTCAGTTGCACCACGTCCATCACTTTGGAACACATCTGCATTCAATAGTAGATCCATGTCGTTCAAAGTAGTAGGAACAATTAATTTTATATCTCTTTTTTCTTCAAGCCAACCTTTGCTGCAAGAAACAGTAAGGTACAACGAGGCAATTGAAAAAATATATGTAATGAACTTGTTCATAATCAATTTTTAAAAATTACAATTTAAACCAAATGCTATTGTCCTGATAGGTTTGCTGGTCGGAAAATCTGGATCTAATCCCGACTTATCTTTCTTCCAAATAATACCGAGATTACTTACGTAAGTAAAAAACTTCATATTATTTATATTATATTTCTTTAGTAAGTTTTTACCAACATTATAAGCTAACGAAATATCTTGAAGCCTTATATGATCAGCTTTTCCAACAAGTATTTCCGAATTTTTATAATAATTATCGGCGACTCCGTTTCCAGGGTAAATCATTGCTGGAACGTTGGTAATCAATTCATCACCTGGCTTTTTCCATCTATTATAATAATCTCCATGTGTGTAATATGTACTATAAAGAGAACTGTACATAACAGAATTACGACGGAAATAGTAGCCAAATCGATATGTGATATTAAATGATAACTCAACTCCATATGTTGAAATTGTGTTTCTTAGGGCTCCAAAGTAAGGAGGCAAAGCATTCCCATTATACACTAGATTATTCTCGGGATTTTCAGCTAAATATTGAGTGATCTGCGAGTATTCTTTGGAGGGTAGTCCGTTCAGTAAACCTTGAACCTGACCATCTTCAGAATTTAAACCGGCAAATGGATAGGAATAAATACTAAAAAGTGGCTTTCCAACAACAGGAGTGTAACCAGATGTTAACCTTAAAATTTTGTAACTATCATCAACAAAGTTAGAAAGACTAGTTTGCTTCTGGTATTTTGTCACCCTATCCAAGGCATAAGAAAAAAGAAATATTGAATTCCATTTAAAATTAGGTTTGCTAATATTTTTTGATTGAAGTTCAATGTCAATTCCCTTTCCTTTCATGTTAGCCAAATTGCCGCGATAAGAGATATATCCAGTAGTAGGATCAATCTCTCCATTGCCAATAAGGTCAGAACCTTTACGCTGAAAATACTCAATACTTCCTGATAAGGCATTTTCGCTAGAAGCAAAATCGAATCCTATATTCCACATTCTATTTTTTTCCCACCTTAAATTCTTATTTGGTGGGTTCTGTAACTCAGCACTTGGTAATCTGTTGGTGGAATTAGTAACAAATTTTGCAGTAGTAAATGCAGTAATAGTTCTGTCTACATTTCCGCTAAAGCCAATTGTCGTTCTAAAGCTTAATACAGGCAACCAATCAATATTATAGAATTGCTCTTTTGATAAGTTCCATTTCGAGCCAACGGACCACAACGGAACTGATTTTTGATTAGTTGAAACACCAAATAAATTTGACTGATCTATTCTTGCACTTGCAGAAATTACATATCGCAAATCATAATTATAAGCACCATTCATATAATAAGATCGTATTCGATCAGTAGTTTCTGAATAGCTGTCGTTATTTGGAATAAGTGATGAACCACCTTTACCATATTGACTAAATCGCGTTAAATAATCGACTAAAACACTTGAACCAATGTGGGGATCAAAACCATATTGTCTCGAACTTATACTGTTAGCTTTTGTTTCTCTAATTTCAAATCCTCCTATGGCATTAACCTGATGTTTACCCCAAGCTTGGTCGAAATTTATTTGAAAACGCCCATTTAAGGCGGTTAGTTCACCATTTGTATTGTCAAGTCTACCACCTAATGGTATATTACGAGTCAAAATACCATTATTAAATGACGTAAATCTATTAATTTGATCTCGCATCACATAAGTATCCTGATCAAAAAAATTCCTTCGCTTCACCTGTTGATTCTCATATTGCAGGCGAAATTCTGTTGATAAAGAAGGAAGTATACTGTATTTTATTGCAGTGTTTAATCGTACTTCTGATTGCTTAAGCTTATTATCCTGCATATCTATTTCCTCCAGTGGTATAAAATCCCAGTTTAGCAAACCAGCATTGAGTGCTTTTTGCTTTAACACTGTGCTGTGATCTTTTGTAAGTATTGCTGGTTTCCCGTCATCATCGACTAGCCTTGCATAGGGATACATCTGTTCTTGCCCCATATTGCTAAGCATTGATACTACATTCGAAGTAGATTGATTGTTCTGGTTGTAGGAAAGACCTGCTGAAATTTCCAGTTTTTCAATAGGGCGAAATACTTGATTACTATTTAAGCTTATACGACTAAATGAATTACCTTTTTCCGAATTTTGATTTTTATCAAAACCCGTAGAAAAATAATAAATGTACTTTTTAGTTCCGCCGTTAAAATTCAAAGCATACTGTTGTTTGATACTATTTCTATACAAGTATTTGGTCATATCATCTCTCAAATCATATTTTCTTAATACATCTAATCTTGAGTTAGCTTCATCTTGAGTTAAGAGCCCATTTTTTTGGTCATTTAGAATACTGACGACAGGAGAATATGGTCTGTTAGTTGCGGTATTGCTGATTATCGTGTTAAAATAGCCCTTTTCAAAAAGCATTTTTTCAATATCAATAAAATCCGTTGGTGCTATCTTTGGAATATAGTAGAGATCAGGCTTCTGTCCTACGGAGACATTAGAAGTAAAACCTATATTCATCGGCTGGTCTGCTCGTCCTTTTTTAGTTTTTATGACGATCACACCATTACCAGCACGAACTCCCCAGATGGATGCCGCTGCCGCATCCTTTAAAATATCAATATCCTCAATGTCGTTCGGATTGATATTGTTGATATCACCCTCATAAGGAAAATTGTCAACAACAATTAGCGGCTGATCGTTACCAAAGATTGTAGCCTGCCCCCTGATCGTCAATTTCGGAGAACCTGAACGTTCGTCAAATAATATAGATGGTGCAATACCTTTCAGTCTACTGATTACATCAGTAGAAACCTGACGGTTAAAAGTCGCATTGTCAACTTTTGAAAAAGATCCTGTTGCCCTTTCTTTGGGAATGGACTGGTAACCACTGGCTACAACACTCACCTCGTCTATCCTATTGGAATTCGTAACAAGTACGATTCTTTCAGCACTCTTCGCCGAGACTTCCATTCTTGCGTAGCCCAGATAGGATATCAGCAGATCGGAATCAGAAAATTCACTGGGCAATTCAAAAGATCCTGTATTGTCGGAAGTTACTGTAAAATTTGTTCCCTTTACCTGAATGGTGGCGCCCACAAGTGGATTGCCATTTTCATCTACAACCCTCCCTTTAATTGTTTCCTTATTTTTTGAAGGGGATGTATTTCCGTTTGCTGGTTTTTCTTTTAAAATGATAATGCCATCAGCAATCTTGTAGGAAATCGGTTGGTCAGCAAACATTTTATTCAGTACCTCGGTAATGTTGGCATTTTTAAGGTTGATGGAAATTGGACCAGCTTTTTTTAATAGTTCTTCACTATAGGCAAAGTCATACTTTGTGCTTTTCCGTATTTCGGAAATCGCCTTCGAAAGTGGCGCTTTCTGCAGCGAAAGGCTGATCTGCTGTGCCTTAATAGCAGTACCGCTCGCAAGAAGCATAAAGAATAAGGTACTCTTTAAGCCTGCACGCAGCAATTTTTTCCTGCCCGAAAACATATCCGCCATGGGCGGTACGTTTTCCCTGTTGGAAAAATCATGTTTTTTCATAGATTTGTGTAGGGTTAATTATTAGTTGCTCGAAACTCTAGTATATAGACCCGATCGCCGGAGTGCGCTAACACTCCGGCATTATTTCAGGCCAACATATGAAACAGTAAATCTTTATTTCTTGATCTCAATCCTCCTTCCGCTCATTTTAAAATTTAAATCTGTAATTTCTCCAAGCGCATAGAGTACGCTCGTCAATTTTTTATCCCGGCTAATTGTAGCATAGACTTTTGTACTCGGAACATTCTTATAATCCACATCGATATCGTACCACCGCTCCAGTTGCCTTAGCACCTCCACCAGTTGTGCTCCTTTAAATTGGAATTCATTCTCAGTCCAACCTATAAAAGACTCCGCATCAACTTTTTTGACGTCAATACCACCCAGCACAAATCTACCCTGCTCCCCGGGTTTCAGTCTCACCAAGAGCTCATTTTGTAAATTTCTTAGCTCAACACTTCCGCTAATAAGTGTTGTCCTTGAATATTCCTCGTTAGCATACGAATTGATATTGAACTTTGTTCCAAGAACCTTGACCCGCTGGCCTTTTGATTCCACTATAAATGGACTTGAAGCATTGTGCGTAACTTCAAAATAGCCTTCACCTTCAAGTTCAACCAGTCGTTCCTCACCTGCAAATTTTGTAGGATACTTAAGTTTGGATTCGGCATTAAGCCAGACTGTCGTTCCATCCGGCAGCACTGCTTTATATTGTCCTTTACGCGGTGTAGTAAGTGTCGCAAACTGCGTCTTTGACGCTGAAACAGCCTTGCCGTCCAGATAGGTTACACCATTGGCATCGCTCTTCACGGTCTTGCCTTCCAGATCAATGACCTGACCATCGTCGAAAGTCAATGTCGCCTTATCCTTACCCGGGTCAATGTCGGCCGTGGCTATAGTGACGGTTTCATCAATGGACTGTCTGGACTGGTAATACCTGTACAGAAGCAGGGTAAGCGAAAAAAACAGCAGTACAGCAGCAGCGGAGGTCCAATAAACAACACGCTTATAATGGGAATGGCGTTTCTTCAAAACCCCATGTAATTTTTCAAGTTCCGAAGTAGTGCTGGCACCAGCAAGCTCCCGCTTTAAAAGTTCTTTGGCAACATGCTCGTCGTCTTTCAGGTGTTCAAAGAAAGCACGGTTCTCACTGCTCTGACTGAGCCAGACCTCAACCGTTTTCTCTTCAAGAACGGTCAGAACCTCTCTTCGTAAAATCTTTGTCAGAAGGGGGACAATCTTTAACTCATCAAGAATACGTTGCTCATCCATCGGTTTCATTTTAAATAGAAACCCGAAAAGATATGGCGTTGTCTCAAAAAAATTAAAAAATCAGGAATAAATCATTAAAAGTGCGATTCCGGCACCTGAAAGGGATTTTTTCAACAGTGAAAGTGCTCTTGATTTTTGGGTATTTATCGTACTGACAGGAATACCGAGCTCCTCGGATATTTCTTTTGGTGTATCACCGCTGACAAGCCTGCCCATAATGAGCCGGTATTGTTCAGGCAACAGATCAATTGCTCTGTAAAGCTCTTCATATACTTCGGTCTGAACAATACTATCCAGTACATTTTTTTCAAACTCGTCAAAGTTCTTGGAGTACAGGTCAAACCGTTTCTGATTTACTTTCTCCTTTTCAATAGCCTTGATACAGCTATTTCTTACGGATATGTATAGAAACGCTTTGATATTTGACAGCGTTTCAAATCCTTCCCTCCGGTCATATAATTTCAGAAAGATGTCCAGCACGATCTCCTTTGAAATTTCCATCCCGATATTCAGAAGTAACCGGTCTGCAAAAAATACCAATGAAGAATGAAACATCGTGAAAATACGGTCAAAAGCCAATTTATCACCGCTTTGAAACTGGGAAAGCAGTGCCCTTTCGTCGATCACATTCCGGGATGTCATAATAGGGCAATTGGTAAATGATTAAGTAAAGTTAAGTAATGTTGTGTAATATGGAAAATTTAAAAAAAAATTCAAGCTCTTGTGATTGTGAATTCTTAACTTTAAGTAGCTATAACCTTTAAACTATTTTAAATATGAAAACCATTATTATGGCCATTTTTCTATTAATGGCTACAACCCAAATCACATCTGCTCAAGGAAAAGTACGAATTTTCAATACAGACTTAGATGTTAAGGACATTATCGGTGCGACGAAAGTTGAACATCAAAAATGGAATTTAGAACTGAAGAAAGTTCTTGTCAGAAATAACGACTTTCCATACGAAACGATTGGAAGTTACAGAGATCATTTTTCAAGTATTGAGCCGAATATGCTTTTTAATTATGTTGATAAAGCTTCTTATCCTCTGTTAGATGAAATAAATATGGAATACTATGAAAATGCTGCTCTTCCACGAATGAAACGCAATAAAGATATAGTCGGAAGACCTGACTTCATTAAATTCTGTACTGAATGGGAAAAACTAACAAAGTACGAAGACAAAAAGAGCCTTCTATTCAAAAATGAATTTATTGAAATTGGAAATCTGATTCAAAATGATCGGTTCTCGATAACCTCGGCACCGTTTCAACTAGAAAAAAAGGTTACAAAAAAATTCAGTTCGACCATTGAAGCCAACATAAAAGCGAATTTAAAAGCAAACAATATTGATGCTGATGCAACGCTCGTAAATTATCTCAGTTCCCTTATAAATTCCCAAACCTCTTACAACGGAGTTATGATGATTATAGAATTTCGTGATGATTACCTCGATAGACTCTCACAGTCATTGAATGGTATATCTGAAAGTAAACTGGGAACAGACCGATTTGCGCGAGCACTTCTAGATTATGCTGCTCCAGGAAGCCAGCGTGCAGCAACGACCGGATTAGTGGTATTCAAATTGGATGGAAAAATAAATAAGACGAAATTGACAGAAGAAACTTTAAAAGCAGATCTCAAAACAAAATTTAACTCCTTGGGTCCTGATATGATAGGAAATATCTCGGCCTCAATTGGAATAGGATTCGTTAGTAAAGTGGAAAATATGTTCAGTGCGGAAATCAATAATACTTATGTTAAAAATTACCTGACGTCAAACCTCGTCGACAGGATAGAAATTAGTAAGGTACGAAAAGCCCTGCTCAGTCAATAACATTTCTACACACCAGATTTACACTTGCTAAATCTGGTGTTTTAAAGTTTTAGTTGTAAATTACTGATTATCGGCAGTCATACTGTAAGATTTTAACCATTCCTTGATCAAAGCCATATTTTCTTTGTCCAACAAGGTTCCAGCATTCCCAAAAGTGTGAACACCTACCAAAATATTTTTACCATCACTATTTACCCAAATTGGTGATCCACTATTTCCTCTATAGGTGTCTAAATTATGATTAAAGATCTTATTGCCAACAAATGAACATATATCTTTCTGAAAAGTAATAAAATCACCATCATAACCATAATCGGGATCAGCGGGATATCCTGCGACATTTAGCGTGTCTCCAGCTTTTAAAGAATAGTTATCATCAAGAACAAA
This sequence comes from Chryseobacterium sp. AG363, assembly GCF_003610675.1. Lineage (NCBI taxonomy): Bacteria > Pseudomonadati > Bacteroidota > Flavobacteriia > Flavobacteriales > Weeksellaceae > Chryseobacterium > Chryseobacterium sp. AG363. The sequence goes on along the minus strand of NZ_RAQF01000002.1, from coordinate 368,428 downwards.
GGTATTTTTCTTTAAATCTTTAAAATTTGTAATTGGCAAAATGATTACACCAAAATCGTGCTTAATTCTGTTACCGCTAAGTTGGAGGAACGAATATTCGGGGTGCGTTTTAATAGCAGCATCACATTCCTTTTCTCCTTTTATTTCCAATGTTCCGTAAGGGAATTCTTTATAATTTTTACCTGGGATGATTTCTATTGATGTTACTTTGCTACCCTTAACAGAATGAATATTGTGGGCAGCCGTCAGTATTATATTCGGAGCAATAAAGAAACCTGTTGATGCATTGGAACCATCTTTTTTCGGCCAGGCCCTGTCACGGTAAATATTAAGGTAACAAATATTGTTGAAAGGATTTATTCTTGTATTGCTGATCTTTTCCAGTTTTGAAGGTAATTGTCCAAAACCATAAAAGCTGGTTAGCAATAATAACAGGATTGCTATTGACTTTTTCATAATTAATTAGTTTCTAATGGGCTATGAATAAAGTTACAATATTTTGATGATAAAAAACACAGACTAAACCTAAAAAATTCTGCAATCATCTTTTGGAAAGACCAAGCCCGCTATCTGGATTAATAACTAATTAATTTTTTGCCTTTTGTCAAAAGATTTAAGCTTTTATAGGCTTAATTTAGTTTCAATAGTTCATAAGACAAAGAAATACAGCGACACTAACCTATAAACCATATAACATGTTAACAAACATTTTCAGAAACTTAATTTATGCAGTATTCACAATTATGCTGCTACAGTCATGTGAAAGGGATATTGAAACATATCCTCAAACCGAAGAAACAGCGGTAGCCAAAAAATGGTATGAAGACAACGGGAAGCCTTTTCCCTTAGATTGGTCAAAATCACAGCTTATAAAGATTGATAATAAGAATACAACGCTTATCGTCCCCTTGGAGAACGGCACAAACCTAGGACCAGATAATTCGATGCAACAAAACCTTGTATTTACTATTGAAGGGAATAAAGTAGCTGGCGCCAATAAAGTGAACATTTTCGCAGACACACGTACTGTAGCGGAGTTTTCAGACCATGCTATTTCCAATTTCGTCAAAAAACAAGTGCATCGAAGTGAGGATCTAGGCAAAGTATATTATATGATATATAATCTTGACGATATCTTGGTATACAGCCAATCACTTGATTCAAGTGGACTTAAAAACGTAAACCTTCAATTAAAGACTAAGGACGCCGATACCAACGCAAATAAAGAAAACGGAAAACCTGACACAAGTAAGAATATACCTGTTGTATGTAGCGAGTGGTATCTCGTAGAATATTTTGACGACGGTACCGCTTATTGGACTTATCTATACACAACGTGCAGCGGTACCGCAACCGGAGGTGGCGGCGGCGGAGGTGGCGGTAGTCATGGAGGTGGCAGCGGTGCACCTGCCTCAACTTATTACGAAGCTCCGACTGAACCGATTGATATTCAGGAGATTTTAAATTGTTTCAGTAATATCCCTTCTAATGCACAAACCACCTACAAGGTTACGATTCATAGCCATCTAGCCAATCCTAGCAACCCTTATCAGGTTTACAATGTTTCTGCAGACGATCCTGGGCATGCTTATATAACAATGCAAAAAACCAACGGATCTGCAACCCGTTCGCTGACTTTTGGCTTTTATCCAAGTGCGGGCAGTTGGATGACTGCGATTAAAGACGCCGAAAACTCTGCAATTGGACAGGAAGACCCTGCAAAACGCAGAAACGACGGCAGTTATACGATAACAGTTACTGAAGCCGCATTTAATAATGCACGAAACGCAGCCTTAGCGGGAAGTGCAAAGCAATACGATCTTAATGATTATAACTGCACAAATTATGCGTTACAGGTTTTTAATGCGGCAATGGGCGGAACGGGATTGCAAGTGCCCAATAGCCCAATTGGCTACAAGACACCTTCAAGTTTATATTTAAAGCTGAGTGACATGAAGACGGCGGGAACCGCTGGTGTTTCGCTTTCACAAGGCTTCGCACCGACCAGCACTACTCCATGCAACTAATAAAACAATCTTATGAAGAAGAAAAATATGAAGAAAGCAATTATAATAGTCCTTGGCACTATTCTCCTGATTCCAAATCTACCTTTTATCGGTAAGGATATCTCCCACCGGTTAGATGAGGGATATTATCGATATGCAAATTTAGATGGGTCATATACAATAACCCAGGATTTTAATTTTAAAAGCCCAGGTTTCTCAGACCTTCATTTTGAATATTGGGTAAAAATGACATCTCCCGCACTGGAAAACCGGAAGCTATACAGATTGTACAAAATCAATCCATTATGTTTTTGGCGGTGGAAAAATTATTTAGTTAATGGTGTGCATTTTGACTATATGGACCCCGATATCATCGAAAAGAATATGGAGAAGAAAAAGGTCGAGGCCTCTAAAGTAATGTAGCATTAAGTCGTGTAGTTCCGCCAGCTAGCACGAATTGTCAGAAAAGGATATGAAAAGAAAATTCATTAAAGGAATTGTACGATTTGTGTTGGTAATACCCAATACACCAATTATAGGTACGGAAATATTGAAGGCCATAGATAGTGATCATTTTCGATATGCTAATGCAAACGCCACTTTTACCAGCATTGAATACATGGAAGTTTATTCCCCTTGGATGAGCAAATGGACAACTTATGGATTTATCCATGATACGAAACCGGAAATGGTCAATATGGAAATTTTTAGGTTGTATAGAATAAATCCACTGTGCTTTTGGCGGTGGCGATATTATTTAACTGTTAGCAGACATTTCGCGTATCGCGATTGGGAAAAAATAAAGAAAAATCGAGTTCCCTTCGAATCAGGGAATAGATGGCAGAAGTTTTAATTTTATATAATTAGGAATCTTTACGCTTGGAAAAACTCTCATTACATGGGAGTTTTTTTTTTAATACATCCATAAAAAAACGCATCTTTTAAAGATGCGTTTAAAAACTAATAACCATGAAACGTATTAAAACTGTAAGCAGCCTAATACGTATGTTTGAAATATATTATACTTTTAATATTGACTAATTATATGACCTTTAATCGAGATAAGATTCTCAATTTTCGGTTGCAAATTTAAGCATTAATTTCAGATCTGCTTACGGATTCCCGTAATCTCATTAATTCATTTTCCTTATTGATAGTACTTAAAACATTTTTTTTCTAGGAAGCCCGATTTCATGCTCCTGTGGATATGGTGCTCTAAAAGTCAAGCTGACATCTTCTTTGATCCGTTGCTGGGCCTCATATTTCTTTTCCTCATCGTGCGAATACCGTGGATCAGTAATAAATGGCATCTTTGCCATCTTGGTGATGGTGATCGTCGGAAAATGGAAATCCACCTCCACTATGCCCAATAAAAGATAACATCCCCCACCTTGAAAAGGATACTTTTCAAGGCAGTCCGGAAAATGGGCTGTGTCAAAATAATTCCCGTGGGCATCTATCCACGTTCCAAAAAACATTATCCCCCGCTTCGTCGGAACATGTTTCCTTGAAATAAGATAGGCGAGCATCTTTACTTCCTTTTTGTGATGTACCGTGAGATCTTTCGCCATAACACTTCCTCTATATTTTGTCTGAAGTAGATCGAAAGGTGTACAGGATACCGGAAAACTTAAAATCTCGATTTCGTCGAAAGCATCCTCAAACACATTTCTTTTTAACTCCGGAAATTTGTATTCCTTGATCGGTTCTTCAAAAAGAGTCTGAAATCTTTTCTCCGGTTTAAAATCGCCCAATAGAATGCGCGCTTTGAGCAATAGTTCATTTTTTGGCACACCAGAAAAACGGAATGCTCCGATAAAGATCAACGTTTGCAAAGTCTCAATGCCAATTGGAACCCTCTTGATAAAATCTTCCATTGACCTATACTCCCCATTTGCCTTTCTTTCCTTTGGTATCAGCTGAGCAAGTTTCGATTCAACTTTTTCAAGCAGCATCAGTCCCAGATATATTTCCTCTCCATAAATCGTTGTTTCATACTCGCTTTTATTTACACATGGATTCAATATAACACCCCCTGACATCCTTGCCTCGTGTACATAGACCTCTGTCCTATAGAAACCGCCCATATTATTTATCGCTGAAACCATAAACTCCACTGGATAATAAACTTTCAGGTACAGCGATTGATAACTCTCTACTGCATAAGAAGCTGAGTGAGCCTTACAGAATGAATACCCTGCAAAAGATTCGATCTGCCGGTAAATTTCTTTACTTAACTCCTCAGGATGCCCCTGTTCTCTGCAAGATGCAAAAAAATCGTCCTTCACTTTTTGAAGTGCCGAAAGTGACCTACCTTTTCCGCTCATAGCTCTTCGCAGAATATCCCCGTCAGCAGCAGAAACTCCTCCATAATGCAGAGCAATCTTGATCACATCTTCTTGGTACACCATAATGCCATAGGTCTCCCCTAACTGCTTCTCAAAAACAGGATGGAAATATTCAAATTTGTCCGGATTGTTATGCCTAAAGATGTATTCCCGCATCATGCCCGATTGGGCAACTCCAGGTCTGATGATAGATGATGCCGCAACCAAAACCTTATAATTATCGCATTTTAACCTTCTGAGCAAACCGCGCATAGCTGGCGATTCAATATAAAAACAGCCTATGGTTCTTCCCTGACTTAAATATTCATTGCATTTTTGTTCATCTTTGGAAATCGTAGTGTCTTTTATATTGACTTTGATTCCCCTTTTTTCTTCCAGTAGTCTTACGGTATCGTTAATCGTACCAAGCCCTCTTTGTGATAAAATATCAAATTTTTCAAAACCGACCTCCTCAGCAACATGCATGTCCCACTGTACAATGGGAAATCCCTTTGGAGGCAACTCAAGGGCTGTAAAATTTGTCAACGGTTCCTCGGAAATAATAATCCCGCAGGAGTGCATACTCCGCTGGTTGGGAAATTTTTCGAGCAGCTTCCCATACTTCTGCACCTGCTTAACTATATCGTCTCGAAATACACGCTCTGGATATTTGCTGAGCTCGTCAAGCTCCTCCTTGGGTAGTCCAAATGCTTTGCCTACTTCCCGAATGATCGAACGGTATTTAAACTCTACATTAGTACCGCAGAAGGCGACATACGCTTTACCGTATCTATTGAAAATATAATCCAGAATGATATCTCTTTCCTGCCATGACCAATCGATATCAAAGTCAGGCGGACTTTTTCGGTTAAGATTCAGGAACCGCTCAAAATATAGGTCAAGCTCTATTGGGCAAATGTCCGTGATCCCTAGACAATATGCAACAATCGAATTGGCCCCGCTCCCCCTACCTACGTGCATAAAACCCATACTATTGCTATATCGAATGATATCCCAGGTGATAAGAAAATAACCGCTAAAGTTTAATTCATCGATGACCTTTAGCTCTTTCTCAATCCGCTGTTTTGCCTGCTCATGATTTCTACCGTACCGTCGTTCCAGACCAGCATAAGCTAAACGGGTGAGCAGTTTTAGGTCGTCAGCTTTGGTTCCTGTATAATGCTTCCTATTTCTTGGTGTAGAAAAAGCAAATTCAAAATTGCACTGTGACAGTAATTTTTGCGTATTTTCAATTATCTCCGGATAATAACGGTAGATTTCACATACTGACTGAAAAGACCGCAAATATTCCGATTTTCTGCACACTTCTTTTTCCGGAAGTTTGGAAAGAAGTAAATTGTTATCAATGGCACGTAAGATCCTATGCAGATTATATTCCTTCTTTGTCCTAAATGTAACCGGGCAGAGAACAACCATTTTTGATATTAGCCTTTTTAATTCAGGTCGTATCAACAGATTGAGTTCATCCTCACGGATTCCGATATATTCATTATCACGAAGATTTTTAGGGAAATTATCCAGAGGATAAATAATAAAATTGTCGTTTAAATCCGGCTGTAACGGTAAATCGAACCCATCACAAATATACGAAGTAAGCATTCTGTTAACTTCTGAAAGTCCTCTAAAGTCCTTTGCAATCGTTATATAGTACAGTTCACTGCCCTTACGCACTTCTACTCCTACAACCGGACGAATATCATTTTTTTCACATTTCTTTTTAAATTCGTAGATGCCGGTCACCGTATTTATATCGGTTAGAACAAGTTCCTTGACTCCCAATGCTAAAGCCTGGGATATGAGATCGTCTATGGAAAGTGTACCATAGCGAAGACTGTGAAAGGAATGACAGTTTAAAAACATACTTGCGCATACTAACGTAAAAAATTGAAGCCAACTGCACGACCAACCGCATCTTTACCAAAACGGTTCTTGATATTGTCCATCGCCTGATATAAACTAATGAGCTCTGCATTATCTTCAAAAAGGTTCATCTGATAACTTCCATGAACAAGATCCGTGAATCGTAAACCCACTAAACGGAGCCTCATACGTCTGGTATAAATCTTATCAAAAAGTTCCAGCGCAACCCGAGCCAATGTATGGTCCGAGGAAGTATAGGACACTCGACATTGCTTAGACTCCGTATCAAAGTTGGAGTATCTGATCTTGATCACAACTGTAGAAGTCAGCCACTTCTCCTGACGTAGCTGGTGGGCAAGTTGCTCTGCCATACCCGATATTAGGCTTTTAACCTCAAAAACATCCATCGTATCACTGCCAAAGGTCCTCTCTTTTGAAATTGACTTCCTTTCGGAATAAGGTATAACAGGGGTTTCGTCAATACCATTCGCCTTTTTCCAGAGATCGACTCCATTTTTTCCGATCATCTGTTGGAGTACATCAACAGGCATTTCTGAAAGTGTGCCGATAGTCCTGATACCGACTCTCGAAAAAAGCTGGAAAGTTGCACTGCCGACCATCGGCATTTTTTTTATAGACAAAGGATTTAAAAATGACTGAACACCAAATGAAGGAATCTCTCGATGTCCGTGAGGCTTTGACTCGCCAGTCCCGATCTTACTTACGGTTTTATTCGTCGATAGTGCATAACTGATGGGTAAACCTGTTTCCTTCTCGATCTTGGCTCCGAGTTCATTGGTCCATTTATAAGCTCCGAAAAACCTGTCCATCCCAGTTAGATCCAGATAAAACTCATCAATTGAAGCCTTTTCCATTACCGGGGCACTTTCCTCGATCACCTCAGTGACCATATGTGACATCTTGGAATACAGTTCCATATCGCCTTTGACAACTTTTGCTTGCGGGCAGAGACGAAGCGCCATTTTCATGGGCATAGCTGACCGTACTCCAAACGTTCTTGCTTCATAGCTACATGAAGAAACAACACCCCTGTCACCTCCACCAATGATCAGTGGAATCCCGTCTAAACTGGAATTTATCAGTCTTTCGCAGGATACGAAAAACGTATCCAGATCCAAATGCACTATCGATCGCTCCATATCGTTTACTAATTTATTTAGCAAAATTGATAAGATTTTTCACAATTTATATTACATTTGTTGTGAAAAATATTCACAAAATGTCAACACGCTCTATTTTAGCTGATAACATAAGGTATTTAAGGATGCAGCAGATACCGGAACTCTCGCAACAGCAGATTGCTGACAGGCTGTTTGTGACAAGAGTTTCTTATGCAAAATATGAGACCGCAAAAGCTTCGCCTCCGCTGGAAGTTTTGCTAGCGATTTCAAGATATTACCACATCAGTACAGATCTGCTGCTGACTGTAGATCTAAGAAAATATAAGCTGCAGGAAATGCTTAACCTTCCGGATAATAGGATCCTGCTACCCATAAAAACTGATTCATTAGGAGAAAATAAAATAGAAATAATACCCTACAAAGCCTCAATGGGCTACCTGTCAGGATATGCTGATCCAGAATATATTGAAAGTCTGCAAACAATGTCACTACCATTCCTACATAACGGAAAATATAGAGCTTTTCCAGCAGTAGGCGACTCAATGCCTCCCTATCAGGATGGCACTTACATTGTCGGAAAATACGTTGAGAGTATTCAAGATATCAGTGTAGGCAAAACGCATGTACTGGTAACCCGCACAGGATTTACTTTCAAACGCATTGAAACTATCAACGACAGTTCCATTACCGTAAAATCTGACAATACATTTTATGATAGTTACGATATTTCATTTGCTGACCTTTGGGAGATTTGGCAATATGCAGGCAGTTTCTCATCTAGGGAACAGGAAATAATTGACTTCGCTGGAGATGATATAAAATCAATGCTGATAAAATTGATGCAAGAGGTAAGGGAATTAAAAGCCCGGTAAATACTTAATCAACATCCTTTTTATCAATGATAATTTCATAAAATTCATTTAGCTTTTTCACCAAGGCTTTAAATACCTCCAGATCAGTTGCAGTCTCCTGGAGACCCAACCTTTGTTTGCACGAGTTATACCGTTTCACAAAACTGGAATCACTTAGGTGCCCATGTAATTGTCTCAAATCATTCAGCACAAATAGAGGTGCAATCAATGTTTCTGCGTCACTTTTCAAAAGCACTCTTTCAATGAACAATGATAAAAGCTTTAAACTGCCTAACTTTCTACCCTCTTTATTTACTAAATCTTCATCAGCTAAACCAGATTTTTTTAAGATTTCTCTTAGCGATTGATCTTGAATATTCTCTACAAGATATTTATTTAAACTGAGAAACGCAGAAAATACCTGCTCCCTCTCTTCCATTATCGGGGGCTTATAATATTCAGATAACTTGCTGACATCAACTTTGGTGAGATCTATTCCAAATTTATCTCTAATTTCAGAATTGAATTGATTTTTTAAATAAAATAAGCGTGTTTCGTTATCAGAATTCTGAAAAGCATCATCTGGAGAATATGGATTCTGACTTAAATAAAATTTTGAAAAAACTTCATGATCGGACGGAACGTTTGAGGCTTGAAATCGTTTCAGATGGGGCTTCATATCTTCATCCCTGAAATCTTCATCAAGATCACCAAGCCATTTAAACAATTTTCCATTCCTGTTTATTCCAAATCCCCAACTAAATAATGGTTCTCCTTTGAAATATATATTACAAGAAGAAAACGAGGTAAATTTTACTGAGTAATCAGGATGGCCATTATAATAAATCAAAAGATCCTTATCGAAGAAAACCGGAGTCAAATATCCATCATCCTCCGGACGATATAATCCTGGAATTATATAGTAATCTAAAGGATCATATTGAAATCCCAAATGATCATATCGTTTAAATCTCTTTTCTGTATCAAGCTTTGAAAAAACGTATTTCAAAGGCATTTCAAAAAACTCCCCTTCCTTTATTTCGCCGATCATTTCATCTCTAAACTTCATGAAATTATCACCGGGAAGAATACTTTCCCTGTCACCGCAGCTCTTACATAAATAAAAAGGTATTTTGATTCCGAAACCTTTCTTATTATCTGCATCATTGAAGTTTACCCCTGCAAATTCAATAAATCTATAATCCCCACATCTTTTACATTTAAGCGGATGTACCATACCTAAAATTTTAAAGTTTTTGTCGAATCTTTCTTAACAATGACGATTTGTAATTCAGCTAGCTTCCCAGTTTTGCAAAGAAGCCGATCCTAATTTAGCTTTACCCAAATATAAAGAAATTGAACTCACGATATGCAACTTCATTCTTTGCAAAATCAAACCTAAGTCAACATAAATAATAAACCTCTGGAAGATTATCGTTTTAACCTAACGTCTTCATATTTTTTTCTTTCCGTCTTAAGAGAAACGAGCCATTCCAGATACATCCCTTCAGGCATATTTCTATACCCAATCTTGTGAATATAATTGTACTCTTTGTTCAATGACGAAAGAAGTTCCTTTGCTTTTGGATCAGATTTTTCCATTTTCAGATATTGTTCCTTGTGAGTTTCTGCCCGCAATAGTAATGCTGTTATTAAATTTGGACTGACTTTCAAGGCCCTTTCAGCACATTTTAGCGCAAAGCTCCCGTCACTTTCAGGAAAAGACCGTTTATAAGCATTCGCCAGATCGACTAAACATAAACCGAGGCTTTCGCGATTATCTAATGCTTTCATATAAATCCCATTTTCAATGGCATTTAAGTGAATAAATCCCGATGCCATCAACCAGGCGTCCTGCGAAAAGATACCACTGGTTAATTCTGTATTATACCAGCCAATGGATTTTATATTATGTTTGATATAAATATGATTTGGTGCCAGCGCAAGATTTGCTTCAACACCGATTTCCTCCGCAAGAATTTTGTAGAGGTATGGTAATGAATTACAATTTCCTCTCTGCGTAGTTACCAGTTTTGAAACAAAAAGGCTTGTTAGATCTTTGTGTCCGAAGACATCTTCAAAATCGTATGTAAATGGTTTATAGTGTACCGTATCTTGATCGATTAAAATAGGTGTCTCTTCACAGATAACTGAAAAAATCGCCGCATATTTACTAACCTTATCTTTATCTGTTTCATTATATGTAAGGTTCCGATTTCGAAGAATAGTTTTACAGAAATTTGCCATAAATTTTATTTTCCTGTTTACTTCAACCGTATCTAACTTACCTTGATAATATGCATTCTCCGTACTCAGGACAGCCACTTTAAAATTATATTTCTGCTTATCATTGAGCATATTATCAATAGTTAAATACGCTTCATCATAAAATCGGTTCTCCTGCGATTTTACCAAACCGGCAATGAAAATAAATAAAGAGATATAAAAGTATTTCATAATTAGGGTCCCAAAAATGGGTATATTTAATTGTTCTGATTATCCAGATGATCAATGATATCGATCGCCAATATATCATCGGTTTTCCGACCATATTGTGAAAGGAAGTGATCTATTAAGAAACAAAGCTGGTTAAGTGAGCAAAGACGTTCGAACCATATTTGTTCTTCTTTTAGTAATCCCGACATATCGTTTCGAGATCGAAAAAATTTATAATCTGCATCAGTACTGACCGTGAATTCTGCATACAGAATAATGTTCTCATAGTCGGTATTGCTCAGGTCACCACTAAGCAGTTCATTTATTGTATTCGTCCTTACCGCCTTAATAATTTTATCTAATTTCATGGTTATCCACTTTTCATAATAGTTTTCAGTCCACTAGATTCAGTACTTTCCAGCCATCATCTTTTATAAAACCTACCCAAAATTTATTACTTACCGTTGAGCCATCTTCAAATATTATCCTTTCCTCAATAAGCTGCTGCCCTGCCCGACTATCAAGCAAGGTAAATACCCTTTCTATGTTTTCGAAATTTGGAAATCCATTCCTTTCAAGATCTTCTAATAATGATATTTTAAGAACGGTTTTAATTTTTGAATGTATGTCCTTGCTAAATTCCAAATTGCTTTCAAGCAGAACATTTTCAGCTTCCATATTAAAATCCTTACATGAAAGAACACCTTCTATATTTTTTTCACTGTAAAAATTCTCAAGTGCAATAATTGCCCCTTCCGCAGTTGACCGGTCTGCCTTAAATAAATCATTTCCAAGATCAATCCGAAATCCACAGTGTATTTCGAAATCAACCTTTTTATCTTCTGACAATGTCTCATTGTAATATCGAATTGTATAACCTCCAATCAACCGCTGATCCACAATTAACATCCAATCTACAGCCTCAGCAATCAAAATACTATGGACCTCGTTGTTTTCTGGCAACACGCCGTGGTAACGGTCGTTCTCAACTCTGACATTTTCCAACCACACAAAAATTTCGCTCTTATTCTTAAATTTAATGGCCGAATAACCGCAATAACCATCACCAATTATTTCATTGAAATACCAAATTGTGTTTTTTGCCTTATATAATAAGTAGAGATAATCGTCATTTATCTCGAATTCTAAGATATTTTTCATTTAATGGGTCAAACTAGGCGGGGGTTAAATTCTTGTATTAAGATGCCTAAGAAAGCTCCTAACACTTTAAGTTTTTTACAAGATGTATACAGTTTTTTATTACTTTACAGCAATCTGCCATCCATCAAAAACACTACTATTCTTTTCTGCTATTTTAGACATTTCTTTTGCCCATCCAACAACTGCCTCTTCGTTAATTGACACAGGCTTTGTGTAACCAATTACGGCAAAATCCTTTTTATCATGCATCTGCCTATATCCAGCTGTATACCCCATAAGTTCTAAGTATTTATTTAATTTCTTTGCATTTTCCGCACTTGAACTTATAAAGAAGAATTCAATTTTATGTTTTGAATTCCTTTCAATTCCATTTTTGTACAAATCAATAACCGCCTTTCTATCTAACTCCTCTATGGCCTTTTCGTCATCAGAATATGTCGACTCAATAATCTTGTAGTCTACAACAGAAGACGAATCAACAATCACTTTGTCTTTCTTCTTATCGCAAGAAAGACTAATTGCAAGAACAAATAATACAATTAATACTCTAATCATCTCTGCGCTTTTTAAGAAAAGTCTGGATAAACGAAATTATATTTTCCAATCTTGATTCTTTCTACGATAGCAAATGGGGGAATTACAATTCCTACCTCCGCGTTGGTATTCTCCCCTACCAGTTTACCTACCTTTGTGAAATCTTTATCATTAATTTTCCACACATACCAGTTTTCGGAAACCTTTATAGGTTCTTCACCGACTTTTTTGCCATAATCATTTGTATCTCTAAATAGAATATTGTCTATGGCAGGATAAACAGTACTTTTTCCCTCCTGCGTAAACAAAGCTTGTTTTACCCCGATATTAATCATTGTATGTGCATGAAAGTCAATCTCTCCAGCTGTTACTTCTGCAAAGACAGGAATTTCATCACTTGGATATTCTCTTTTGAAGGAACGGATAACGTCACTATTTAATTGGGTTAAATCGTTTGCTATATATTGAAAATATTTCTTTTTCCCATTATCCAAGGTTACTGAAAACATATCACCGATCTCCGTTTTAACTCTTTTTGCCATTTTATTTCTTTTTAAGGTGCTTTAACCCCAAAATTACTCCAATATTTGGGAGCAATTGAATTTATTTTATTTAATAACTGACCTCCATTTTTCTGTAGTCCATACTGATTGATCAAATTCTGTTCTGCTACGCGAGCTTCCTGCAATGTCATTCCAGAAGCACCTTCTATTTGTCTGAAAAATAGACTGCCCTTCTCACCGCCCTTAGCAGCATGTTGAGCAAATCTAGAAGCAAATGGCTGGCTGGTTCTTCCAATATACTTAACTTCCCCTGCAGCATTTAAGCCTTCATATAATCCATGTAGCTTTTCCGTTGTTTCGGTAGCAACTGTTGCCCTTCTAATAATAGCGTTTAGCGCACCTCCTGTTACTGCACCAATGACAGCATCCTGAACTAACGGATTTTCCGCAACAAGTGTTTGAATCTCTGTTTTTCCTCTTGAATCTGGAATTCCGCTTATTGTTGGAGCATTAGGATCGCCAAACATCGCCATACTTAATCCAGGCGCCATATCACCCGCGTGAATTAGGGGATCTAAATTGGTCATAACCCCTAAGGGTGCTAAAAGAGAATTGTTGGTATAAGAACCATTAGCATTTAACGCCGTTGTAGTTCCATTTTCAGTTGTATAAGTTCCTGATTTTCCTAAATAGGTTTCATTTGCTCCAGCCGTGGATTGACTTGTGGCATTGTTATTCCAATAAACAGTATTTGATTCCCTATTATGCACCCAATCAAAAGCCGCTCTTCCATCAGGATCAATATTTTTAATGGGATTATTAAAGGCATAATTGTAAGGTGTCCAATTCGAAAACTCCTCGCTTAAAGGATCGGGACTGATCCACCTGCCATGCGTATCACCAATCGGTTGTGCATCGGGATCATCTAAATTTACTTCAATAAAATCAACGATTTCCCCTTTTTTAACATTAAAAGTAACAGAACCAATGGTAACGATGCTATCCTGATCATGAAATTCAAGATACTTTCCCTTGCTCAGCGTAGCTACCTTCGGATAATAGCCATATTTTTTAAATGGGTTACCCGCCTCAATATTTTTTCTTCTTCTTTCCGCCTCAACTGGCGTTAAGGAATCTCTGGTTTTTAGAACCTCACTCATGTAAGGTCTTGCTTTTTCTTCTTTGGTAAGTTTTACCGGATTGACCCACTCCTTTTTACCGGTCAATTTCTTATTCTGTTTTACCTGCGCTTGGTTAAATCCAATAAAAAACAGCAGAATAAATAATAAAATCCTTCTCATATTTAAGTTTGTATTTTGAATTATATGGTTATAAAAATTCCTTTGGAATAGCATACACTTTAGGACTTTCCTTCTTCGGTGTAATTGCTTTTACCTTTTTAGCTTCTTCACGCTGTTTTTGGGCGTTGAGTAGTCTTGCCCGTTCAGCAATCTCATCACTTTTTTGCTTATTTTCGGTACTCTTCAATGATCCTAACCATTGTTCATACTGCTCCGGAGGCATCTGGGCAAAACCTGATTGATCGATGTAATCAAAACCAGCCTTGATACCCAGAAACTGATCTTCCAGGGGCGGATAGCTCCTGATCTTTTGCAGCTGTTCTTTATTTTCAGGATCGATACCTAGACGGTTACAGGCTTGCATAAACCTCATTTGGTCAGTATTGCTTTTCCATAGGGTTGCATTAATATTGTTCGGATTCAGCTCCAGCGCCTTACCTAGAACTTTGGCAACAAACTCGTCATAGCCAAATTTGTGGATATACCCGCTGGCGAGATCCACATAAGTCTGCGAAAGAACTTCTTTCTTTGTTAAATTTTGCATATAAAGCTTATTCTTGAGGGCTTCAGCTTTAATATATCCTGAATTCAGAACAAACGAATTTGCTGAAAACATCCCGTTGGTCAACTCTACGCTCAACACTTCGCCATCATTATCCTTAAAACGTATATAAGAATGGTTAGGTGACATAACCAAAAAGGCTTCTGCACCGATCTGTTCTGCCAAGATCAAATACAACAATGGCATAGAATGACATTGGCCACTGTTGGATTTCATCAGTTTGGAAACAAACATTTTACTGTAGTCTTTTGCCCCCATATAGTCATCAAAATCATATTTGACCGCTTTGTGGACAACTTTTCCATTCTGCTTGGTATCCTGTGCAAAGTATTTGAAAATTGAAAGGTTTTTAGCAACATTGTCAGATTCATCAATACCATTTTTCTTAATATCTTGCCTGATTATCGAAGTAGCTTTCTGTATCTGCTGCTGATAATCCGAATGAAAATTCCTGTCATTATTGTTGTATGCATTTTCAACGATAAATACAGCATCTGCAAGTGTGTACCCCTCGGGATCGAGCTTTAGTAAATTATCATAGGCCCTGTAGTAAGAGTCAGTTCCTTTCTTTTCGGATAAAGGGCTGAGATTATAGCGTTTTGCATCAGCTTCTTCCCTGATTAAAGCCATCTGGCGTTCAACCTCTTTGTTAATCTCTTCCTGATCGTCTTGGTGGGTAGTCTTTTTTTTATAAAGATTTGAATTAGCATTAATATTTGGGGAGGCAGGTCTAGGGGTGGGTTGATTATTCAGACCCGCAGGTATACTGTAAAGATTGCTAACACTAGGTCTTTGCGGCAGATTTGGAATCTGTCCATAGATATAGTGATAGCATAAAAATAGGCTAAATAATAATATTTGTCTCATCTCATAGGTGTGTTTTTAAGGTTAATTTTGGCTTCGCAATATATTTTAATTTATAACACTACGGTATCCGTATTTTCACGGAAATATTATCAGATTCTCTGATAGATTGTTCTTTATCAAAGATCTATAAGCGAAATTATTCTGTCAGAACGACAAAACATGTCGTATAATAGATAAAATTATAAGGTATTAAACTGATGCATTCCTGGGAAAATACAAAAGGCATGAAACCAGATACGTCATCTTTGAGAGGTACTGCGAAGAACCCATAACCTAATGACGACCTAGCCCATGCCCGTATGACGATGCACAGGCGTAAGTCTGTCAATAGGAGGTTATTTGGAAGTTTCGCAGTTTTCTCAAACCTTTTTGACAGCTTACGCTTTATTTTCGATAAAATTTAGGGTACTAAGATATAAATATTTTTATAAACGATAATTATTATCACTAAAATATGATATAGCTTTCAAAAATTCTGATAAATGGCTAAAATCGCCGATAAAGTACAATTCAGTTAAGTGTTTACACCACAAAAATGCAAATATATTACTAAAATATACAATTTTAATAAATTATACTTAAATTTGTAGAACTGCGAAATTCCTAAATAACCTAGAATGCCGTTATTTTCACGTCATACAAACAATCACGATCTTATGTTTCAGCAAATTTATGATACATATTGGAATCGTATTTTTGTTATGGTGGCCCGAAAAGTCAAAGACCGCGATGATGTATTCGACGTTATGCAGAATATTTTTTTTCATTTATGGATTTACAGGAATTCACTTAACCAGCAGAACACTGAAAGTGCAATCGTAAAAACTTGCGTTCAGGAAATTTCAAAATACTTCTCGAATCTGAATAAGCAACCTTTTACCACAGAACTAAGTAATCTCCAATTATTCGATGACTCTGCCGAACTTCTCCAGGCTCAGCTTGAAAAAGACAGAG
Source organism: Chryseobacterium sp. AG363 (assembly GCF_003610675.1). Taxonomy (NCBI): domain Bacteria; kingdom Pseudomonadati; phylum Bacteroidota; class Flavobacteriia; order Flavobacteriales; family Weeksellaceae; genus Chryseobacterium; species Chryseobacterium sp. AG363. Next base: position 351,903 of record NZ_RAQF01000002.1, on the reverse strand, counting down.
AACTGGAACTTTTGAAGTTGAATATTGACCAGCTTCCTCCCATAAGAAGGAAAATTTTCACCATGAACAAGTATGAGGGCATTACTCAGGAAAAAATCGCAATACAACTCAATTTATCCACTAAAGCTGTAAAAAAACAGATCGGAAAGGCACTTATATTTCTTCGAGAACATCAAAACAATTCTTAAAATTTGTTAAAATCAGTTAATTTCAGTTAAAGTTCTGTTTTACAGGGGGGCTATTATTTCCGTTTTCGGGTATACATAATAAAGCACTTTATTATGAACAGGAGAAAACACTCACAACCAACTGCGATAAATGAAGCAAAAGAGTTATGGGATAGCCTCACAAATGATTCAGATGTAGATATAGAGCCTCCTACAGAGCAGGAAGCAAAAGAGTTTCATCGAAAACTTTATGCGAGAATAGAAGCACATGAAGCACAAAAGAGAAGGAGAAAGACGTTCCGTTATTCTTCCATGCTGGTCGCCGCTTCCCTAGTTATTATTTTCAGTATTATAGCCTACAGAACGCTCTTTCTTCCTGAAGTCTATAGGGCATATCATGATGATTTGAAAGTTACTTTAAAGGACGGATCAACAGCTATCTTGGCAAAGGGAGCCATATTAACGGTAGAGAAATCATTTCCAGCAGCAACAAGAGATGTCTTTCTCACAGGGGATGCAGTTTTTAATGTAACCAAATCCAAAAATCATCCCTTCATCGTACATGCCGGACTTTATGAAACAAAAGTTTTGGGTACAGTTTTTAAAATCACGCAGGATAAAACAACCTTCAATGTTGACCTGTATGAGGGTAAAGTGCAGGTTATAAAAACTGAAAAACCAGCAGAAACATTTATTATACATCCGAAAGAAACATTCTCCAATCAAGGATCTAAAAATGTTGCGACCATTGTTGATACTAAAAGTACAGGTCAATCTCAAAGCAACAATTCGGCAACAGTTTCACTAACTGATTTAGAACTTTCTAATGCCATAAAAATATTAGAAAATACCTACGGCATAGTAATTCAGTTCCCGCCAGCTTTTGCAAATTCAAAAATTAGTGCTACAAAAGAAAAAGCCACAGCAGCGGATTTGATAAGACTCATCTCACTCAAACTGAACCTAAAAACCACAAAAATAAATGATAAAACATTTCAATTGGAGGAATAGACTATGGTCGATCCATACTCCTGCCTTGATTCCATACTCCTAATGAACCTGGTGTTGAAGAATACAATAAAGAGACCGACGGGTGCAACCGTCGGCCAAGAAGTATTCAACCAATAACTGTTCGATAGATTATTAATTATAAATACTAATGCAAAAATAATGAAAAAACTTTGCAGAGCAGTACTATTGATTCTCGTCTTATCAATAGGCTGCCAAGGGCTGTATGCCCAAGAAAAACTCTCCACAAAGAGGGTAAATTTTGAAACTGGAAAAACAACTGCATCAGAAGCTGTAGGGAAATTTCTATCAGAAAATGTAAAAGATAAGATTTACTCAAACGATGATCTTAAAGATTATTCAGTTCAGCCAACTAAATGTAAAAATGAACTGGTAATGGACTGTCTCAATAAAATTTTGAGGGATGTTCCCGTCGAAATTTTTATCGACAATAATAGCGTTATCATCAGGCCGAAAAAAGACAGCCCCAAAGCTTCTACTACAGAATTATCCCAACAATCAACCGCTCACAGAGACACCGTAAGCGAATCATCTGATATCCACACCATTGATGAAATAACCATAAACGCCGGATACTACAAGGTCAGGGACAAAGATAAAACTGGAAGCATTGCGAAAGTTTCAGCGAGGGATATTGAGAACCAGCCTGTGACAAACGTTCTATCAACTGTTCAGGGACGAATGTCAGGGGTTAACATTGTTCAAAATAGCGGTGTGCCCGGTGCAGGATTTGAGATTCAGATCAGAGGTCAAAACAGCTTAAGAACAGGATCTTTTACAGAACAAAACGGTAATGTCCCACTCTATGTTGTGGATGGCGTTCCCTTTAGCGAAATAAGTCCCCAGAAATCCCAGATCTCATCGACAATCATTCCCGGAGGGAATATCAACCCGTTAAATACAATCAATCCAAATGATATCGAAAGTATTGAAGTGCTAAAGGACGCCGATGCCACTGCAATCTATGGTTCAAGAGGAGCAAATGGTGTTATACTGATCACTACGAAAAAAGGTAAATCTGGCAAAGTGAGCCTGAATTTTTCTACCAATTATGGAATAAGCGAAACTATCTCCAATCTTACCCTCCTCAATAAGGAGCAATATCTAAACATGCGCCGCACAGCCTATAAAAATGATGGTATTGCCACCTACCCAGCAAATGCCTATGATGTGAATGGTGTATGGGATCAGCAGAATGAAATTGATTGGCAAAAAATTTTGATAGGTAAAAAGGCTACAACAAGCAATACCCAGTTATCGGCAAATGGAGGAAGTAAAACCACAAACTTTTTAGTGAGTTTAGGGCATAACGAACAGACAACGGTATATGGACAGGACTTTAAATACACCTCTAATAATTTTAGCTCAAATCTATCTCATCGCTCAGAAAATAACCGATTTCAGATCAACGTTTCAAATTTGTTCACACAACAAAAAAACAATGTTATTTATAGTGATCTGACAACGAGAGCGTTCACACTATCTCCTATATCACCTCAGCTCTACAATCCTGATGGAAGTCTGAATTGGGCTAACAATACATTTACAAATCCGCTAGCAGCCTATAATGCATCATATAACAATGACACAAAATTGTTCCAAACAAATTTAAACTCAGAATACAAGCTTTTTAAGGACTTTAAACTTAAGGTCAACACAGGACTAAATTATACGACAATCGATGAGTTGGCCCTACAACCAAATACCATCTATAATCCAAACATTGGAAGTGGTCTTTCGAGTGCAAATTCACAGGCACGCCAGAAAAAGCAAAACATTTTCTCATTTATTATAGAACCACAGATAAACTGGTCAGAAAGCTGGGGCAATCATAATCTACAGATCCTTTTCGGAGGAACTTTTCAGAGTATGGTCCGAGATACCGAAGAAGAGCTGGGTTTTGGTTTTGAAAGCAATCAGTTCATCAGTAACATAGCCGCTGCAAAAACTTTAATGAAGCTCGAAAATTCCAATATTGAGTATAAATACGCCGCAATCTATGGTAGGCTTAACTATCAATTTAAAGATAAATACATACTGAATTTAACAGGTAGGCGTGACGGTAGTAGTCGATTCGGACCAAATAATAGGTTTGCAAATTTTGGTGCAATAGGTGCAGCCTGGAATTTCTCGAAAGAAAATCTATTAAAAAATCTTGAATGGTTAAGCACAGGTAAGTTACGTGCCAGTTATGGATCGGCCGGAAGTGACAATATCGGTGATTTTCAGTTTCTTAATAATTACATTGTTTCATCAACATTGATCTACAACAATATTACCGGCCTATCCCCTTCCCGCCTTTACAACCCAGATTACAGCTGGGAAATAACAAAAAAAATGGAAGCCGCAGTTGAGCTAGGCTTCTTTAAAAATAGATTAAACCTCAGTACAGCCCTTTACCGCAACCGTTCTTCAAGTCAGCTAGTAGGATATCAACTTTCGGCAGTGACAGGCTTTTCCAGTGTTATGGCAAATCTGAACGCGACCATCGAAAATAAGGGACTGGAAATAGAAATTACGGGGCGCCCGATAGCAAAGAAAGACCTTCAGTGGGAATCAAGTTTTAACATAAGCTTTCCCAGTAACGAGCTGCTATCATTTCCCGGACTGGCAGGCTCATCCTATGCAAATCAATATGTTATTGGCCAGCCCACAAATATTGTAAAATTATATCAATTCGAGGGAATTGACCCATCAACTGGTCAATATAGGTTTAAAGATTTTAATGGTGATGGTAAAATTACTAGCCCGGAAGACAGACAGGTTGTGGCCGATATTGGTATCAAATATTTTGGAGGATGGAGCAACAACTTCCGATACAAAAACTGGGATCTATCCATTCTCTTTCAATTTGTTAAAAAGAAAGGTTGGAATTACAACTCCATCATGTCACTACCGGGAACAATGAGCAATCAGCCCACACAAGTGCTTGATGTTTGGTCACCACAGAACCCTACAGGTTACTACATGCCATACAGCACCGTAAACACCAATATACATAACCTCTTCCGTACAAGTACTGCTGCCGTATCTGATGCTTCCTTCATACGTTTAAAAAATATTCAGCTTGCATACACCATACCACTAGCTGAGGGTATTTTTAAAAATGCTAAGATTTACTTTCAAGGCCAGAACCTTCTGACCTGGACAAATTTTTTTGGCGTAGACCCTGAAGCATTGACATCCGGTTTTTTACCTCCACTCCGAACATACTCTTTCGGAATTCAATTTAACCTTTAAAAAAAAGAAAATGAAAAAGCTAAATTTTATTATACTGACGATATGCATTTTAACAGTCGTATCCTGCGATAGATTATTAGATGTAAACACTCCTGATAATCAGATCGACCAAAATAAGGTTTTCGAGGATGTTCAGACAGCAAATGCTGCTCTCGCTGCACACTATGCAGACCTGATGAAAAGTTCTCCAATTGCAGGAGGTGATTTTGAGACTTATTTGAGCTCATATACAGATGAACTCCGAAATTATACGACAACTGCATCTGATAGCAGAGATCTGTTTTTAAATCTGCACACCGATACAAACAGTATCATGTTGAACGTGTGGTCAACAGCGTATAAGCACATCTACACTGCGAATGCAATTATAGAAGGAGTCTCAGGTTCAAATGGAATTTCAGCCACTGACAAAAAGTGGTTCCGCGGGCAGGCCCTTCTAACAAGAAGTATTATGTTCTTCTATTTAAACCAGCTTTTTGGGGATATTCCTTATCCAGAATCGACAGATTACAAAGTCAATAATGTCATTGGAAAAACAACCTCGATCACGGTGCTGACTAATTTGGAGCGTGATCTTCTGGAAGTCACTTCGCTACTTCAAAATGAATACAAAGATCCCGAAAGGATATACCCGAACAGATATGTAGCGAACTTACTACTAGCTAAAGTATACATGGCGGGGCAAAATTGGAATAAAGCTGAAATTTTATTAAAAGAAATTATACAGAGTCCATTGTATCAGATCGAACCTGACATTACAAAGGTTTTTACAAAATCTGGAAAAGAAGTATTATGGCAACTAAAACCTCACAATAACGCTTCTTTACAACAGGCCACCATATTTTATTTCAATAATTCATTGCCAAATATTTACGCGATTTCTGAATCACTGATCAACACATTTCAGGATAATGATCTCCGTAAACAGAACTGGATAGGACGTGTAGATTTTGGTGGTGTTTCCTACTATCGAGTGGAAAAATATAAAAACCGTAATAATACCAATACCAACGAGTATTCGATTGTCTTTAGGCTTGAAGAAGCCTATCTCTTATTGGCAGAAACACTGGCTCAGCAGAATAAATTTGATGAGGCACTGCCGTTTGTCAATAAAATAAAACTGCGTGCGCAACTTGCTCCCCTTACAATGCCTATCTCTAAGGAACAACTTCTGCAGGAGGTCCTACTTGAAGATAAGAGAGAGTTTTTTGTCGAAATGGGCCATCGTTTTTTGGATTTAAAAAGAACTGGAAAATTGAACACTCTACAGGCGACAAAACAAAACTGGAAAGATTTTCATCAATTATGGCCAGTACCTCAAAAAGAAATTCTATTAAATGCTAACCTGAAACCTCAAAATCCTGGATATTAATGCTAAGTATAATAAAAATAATACTGCTGTTTGCAGGCTGCATATGCGTTTCTGGACAAAGCCACCAGGACACTATAACGGCTTGGAAAACGAAGTTCTCCCAATTGGCAGGGTCACCACAACTCGCCCCAGCAGGTAGGTGGATAGCTATCAATAAAATTTCCAGGAATGCCACAGATACTACCTACATTGCTAAAAGTCTGTCGGGAAAACACCTCCACAAGATTGTCGGCAATGCCACCTTCTTAAACGACCAGCTGGTCATTGGAAAAAATAGGGATAACGTCGAAGTTCTCAACCTTCAAAATGGAAGTAAATCTGTGCACGAAAATATCAGCAACGTATATGTATTGCATGCTGCAAACCGTTATGCCTTACTGACAAAGGCAAAGACAATGAAAATATATAATCAGAACGGTAAACTTGAACAATTAAACAATATTGAGGGATTCGGTATTAATAAACTAAATAGATTGTATGTGGTACGCAAAGTTGAAAACAGACGTGAAATCTGGGATCTCTCCTCGGAACATAAGCATTGCGCTTATAGTACGCCTCATGCTATAAGAAAAATTGATATAAGTATTTCTGGCGACCAACTGTTCGTAACCGAAGACATTAAAGGTGAGCCAGACGACCAGCTTGTAATTGTTGGAACAAATGGAAATAACACTATAATCCCCATCCCCAAGCTGGCAGAAACAAGTTTTACGGAGATCCAGAAGGGTAAGGCATTTTTACTGCAGGCAAAGGTTAAATATGATGAAGAGCAGAAGGGAGATGTAGAAATTTGGTATGGTAATGATGCCTATCTGGGAAAGGATAAACTATTTTTTAGAGCCAGAACACAAAAATTTTGGTTTTATAATCCAAATGAATCGATTGTTAAAGAGCTGCCATTAACCAAAGACCTCGAAGTTAAATCGCTAAATAATGAAAGATTTTTCTTAACCTATATACCCCGTAAAAACTTCAATTATCAGACATCTAATCTCAGTCCAGAGGATCTGAATGATGCAAATATATATGACAGTTTTTTGAATACCTTTATTCCAGTCGGCAATTTTAAGGCCGTCAGAAGGCTAAACCGCAGAAAGGTGCGTAAAACAATTTATGAACAAATTATATGTTCGCCCGACGGCTCTAAATTTCTTGGGAGTCCTGACGGAATTAAATGGAGTATATTTTATGTCTCAGGAAAAACTAAACGTGTAATTGACAAGGAAGGATTAGAGCTTCCTGTCTTTTCGCAAGACGGAGAAAACATCTTTTTTGAAAGTTCGGATGACCTCTGGATTTATAACCTTAAGAAAGAACAGCTTAGTCCCATGAATATTGCACATGGTCAAATAACTAGGATAAAAAATAACGTTTATAAAAATGATAACCGCGCTCCATCTCTGTCTGTGCAAGAACTACTGTTGATTGAAGGTTATAGTTTGCTGAATAATACGACCTCCTACTACCTTATCGAAAATGGAAAGTCAAAAACAGTAATTCCGCCTACTGATAATCGGATCAACCACATCGTATTTGATCAAAAGTTTCGGAACTTTTATACGATAGAGGAAAATTTCAATAAACCTCCATTTTTACGACATTACAGTAGAGCACAGGCAGCAAAGACCATAATGGAATGCGATGGTGGTGACAAAAATGCCAAAGCGATCAAACAGGAAATCGTGTCTTTTGACGCCATCGGAAAAAAACTGAATGGTATTTTATACTATCCTACTAAGTTCGATCCAAAACTGACATATCCCATGGTTGTTCACATTTACCAAAGACAAAGGCAGGAGTCAAATGAATACCTTTCACCCAATAACGAATTTCCAGTTGGATTCCAGATAAGGACTTTAATTGAAAGAGGCTACTTTGTTTTCCTACCAGATATTTTATACAATTCCTCAGGAACTGGGTTATCAGCACTAGAATGTGTTGAACGAGGTTTAGACCGCGTACTGCAAAACCCTAGTATTAACGCGGCGAAAATTGGGCTCGGAGGCCACTCACATGGTGGATATGAAACAAATTTTATCGCCACTCATTCGAATCGTTTTGCCACTTACGTTTCCGGTGCCGGTAACAGTGATCTTATTCGCTCTTACTATTCCTATAATTACAACTTTATCAGTCCCTTTTATTGGCAGTTTGAAAATGAACAATACGAACTGGGAAAATCCGTTGCAGAGGACAAGCCGTTGTACCTGAAAAACAGTCCGATTTTAAATGTAGAAAAAGTGAATGCACCAATACTCCTTTGGGCGGGCAAAAAAGATGAAAATATTCAATGGGATCAGGTAATGGAATTTTTTATAGGCTTAAAACGCTATAAAAAAGATGTTGTAGCTTTATTTTATCCAAACCAAAGCCATGCATTTATCAACGGCACATCAGCAGAACAAGATCTTAGTAAACGGATCATACAATGGTGGGATTACTATTTGAAAGATGAAAAAAATACAGACTGGATCAATCAATTGCAAAAGGATGCCAATTAGGCATCCTTTCTTTTTTTACGGCTGACTTCTGTGCATTTCAGTTGAACAGGTTGTTTCGTTCAATTTGAATTGGTACAACTGCACTGAACTTGACCCATCTAAAGTACATAGAAAAGAGCCTGCATTATCACAGTCCTGTTCTACTTGTACACATTGATTCCCTTCAATACGGTAAGTAGGAATAATTTTAGATGATTTGCTTACCTGATTGCCGGCAAAAGCCGCCCCTATGCCTACTGCTACAGTAAGAACAGGAATAAGTAATTTTTTCATGCGATCATAATTTAATTGGTTATTGCCTACTCTATTACAGGGTTTTCGGCTAATTCCCTATATATCCCTATCCACCGACCGTTCCTAGAACTGTCGATTTCTAAAAAATTCTATTTAAAAACCTCCCACCTAATTTTATAGCGCCGTAACTCATTGCCAACTATTGCATATAGATAATTTCCCCTTACTAGCCAGGAAGATAATGCTTCGCCTTTCTTATGATTGATGTAAAAACTACCAATATATTGCTGGCGATCGGTGTTATAGACGTCAATTATAGACGAGTTCCGCCAAGACTCGGAGGTCTCATATTGCCCCTTCAAATTAGATTCATTAAATAAGAATTTACCAGCAATAATTGATCTTTTATTTACTGTAAATGGAGGTGCCCCCATTTTTTTGCTCCCGTCTGACAATCTTGTAATTGTGATTTTCGCATGTGTGGTTGTGTCAATTGTATGAATACGATTATCAATTTTCATCGTACTATCCATCACAATAAACTGATTTCTATAAACGTAAGTATACACCAAATTTGTCGCACTATCATTGCAAATCAGTGAGCCATCGACGTCAAATACACCGTCGATCTGTGCCTGAAGTATATCCGATTTTAACTTTACCTTCGGACTTCGTTTAAGGTCCAACAAGCCTAAAGTATAACGACGGTCTGATCCGCGCTGGGTTCTAATGCCAAACCTCATGGAATCAAGAATAACCATCTGATTGAAAAAAGCATCATTATGACTTATTGTCCGTGCTACAGAATCTCCAAGAGATCCTCTGTAGATCACAGGAACTGTGCCGTCATACAGATAAAAGTAAGGTTCGCGGATTTGAAGCTTGACATTACGAAAATTATAATCTTTCCTATCAATTAGAATATGATTTTGATTAAACAAGTTGAATGATGTGTCAATTGTCGTTACAATTAATGGTGCACTGATATTTCCAAGATAGAGCAGTTCCTCTTCCATTCCTGCCAGATAGAAAGAGTTCACATTCAAGTCTTTTGTTTTTTCAATAAGTACTGGATGTGGCAAAAACCTTCTGGTGAAATTATTCTCACTTTTAATAATATGTTCTGAACTTCGGAAAAGGGCAACCACTACAAGACAACTGAAAATAACAATTAGTCCTCCAGTTCCAAGTTCTTTAAGTCCAGACTTCCCTAATTTTTTCACTAAAACATCTAGCGCAATAAATGATAAGACTAAAAAGAAAATATTAAAAATTAGATGTTCTGTCCACCCCAGTTTTTCTAGGATGCCTCCACAAGAGCAAGGGACAAAATCACTATAATTCAATATCAGATATATGTATAATGTGAATGCTGACATAAGGCCAATGGAAGCATACAAACCTATCTTATTTGTTTTGGGGATAAGTAACAGAATAACGACTGCAAATTCTATGATCAAAATTGCATAAGAAATAATGCCGGCATAAGCACTTAATAACGGAGATTGCGCCAATTGAAGCTGGAATGCTTCGAAGTCAAACAATTTACTGGCAGCTGCATATATGAATAGCAATGCAAGAAGAATGCTTACCGTCTGTACAAAATACTTTTTTATGAGCCTTATCATAATCACTGGCATTGATTATGACAAATTTCGGTCTTGTGGTAAAAATAAATATTGACAATATTAACAATTATATACCAATATGTAATAAAATTATACCAATATGCAACAAAAGTATGTACAATAGTAACTGAAGGAATTATAAATTAGCTAATCGAGGAATTGTTGTCAGACCGACGCCATGACGCGTAAAAGCTTTATACATATTCTGATAATCCAAAAATCTATTTTTAAATGCCACTTGCTTTAAGCTCATCGGCGTAAATATTATATCGCCTACTGCGTCCAGCATCTTTCCCTTTAACCAGAAACTGTAGAAAGAATCACCGAAGCAGATTTTACAGTCACGCCGGAAGTGACTATAATTAAATCCTTTGGCTTCAATAAACTCCTTTAAAGTCTGACTATTATCGGGATTATAGGATTTCAATATCTCCTTAACATAAATAACATTTTGAGGGGTGTTTTTAATTTCTTCTTTAGGCAAATTGAGATCAACTATGTGCAAAAAGCCCCTCTTTACACTCTCTGCCCGGCATAAACCTACAACCAAATGCATATTACTTTTATCCGTATAACGCACCTGAACCGGAAATACATCATTAAAGGCAAGTCTAGTCTGGTTAAGATTACGGACCACCTCTTTAATCGACTGATCATAACCATTGTCTTCCGTAAAGCTATAATAACCAAAATGGTCTCTTCTAAACGCATTTTCCGGTATAAATTCAAGGTTTTTTAAAAAAGAAAAGTAAAAATCAGTAACGACTTTAAAGTGCTTAGATATTACATGCAGATCAGAAAAAAGGACTGCGGACTTCACAAAATTTAGTTTGCAAAAAACAGATAGATTTTGCTCAGCTAAAGCATCCAATAATGAGACGATGTAGAAATTCATTGTATCTTCTTTTGTTATCTTAAAAGACCGATGTCAGCGTCAGCAATAAAATAAGTTTCCGTATAGTGTAATTTATGGTCTATCGTATGGTCAATTTAATCTTTTTACCCTAATAATGAAATAATAATGTACAAATCACATTTAATGTGCCCCGAACTTAATGGCCAAACTATTAATTGTAACAAGAAAGGACAGCCTATTGGCTGTCCTAACAAGCATGCTTCCACTCTGGTAGTGTATGGTTTCTGCTTTACAAATATCACAAAATTTATGAAAACAAATTATCTAACTGGCCCAATAATGATCGGACCTAGCTTTTTGTTATTGAATTGAAAAGAAATTTGCTTTTCATTACCAAAACTATCAACTATCCAGACGTCAAATTGTTGAGAAACTAAAGATTCTGATGTATAATACAGACGAAATTCTTTTTCCGCCAATGGATACAAATCGTTTGGCAAATAAGGTTTATATCCCGCATAATTTAAACTACCTTGCCCATCATTTTGAAAATATCTTAGCCTGTAAGTATTACCTGTGTAGTTTCCAGAGGAAATTATGGAAAACCGCATTTCCACACTTTCACCAATCCCGATCTCCTTTGGAACAGGCATCACCTTCACTTCAAAAGGAAAAACCTCCTGCACATCCAAAACCTCTTTCTCACAGCCGGAAAGTAATGCAATTCCCAGAATTGCAATAAAGCCTAAAAAAACCGATCCTATCGACATTTTCATAGTATTAAATATATTTTTCATTTTATTCGCTGATTTTCAAAAATTAAAACGTAAACCGATACCCGTTGATGGTCTAATTTTCTCTAGATCGGTCCCCCATAAGATCCTGATCCGACTTTGCAGCATAAAAACAACGCGGTCTGAAATATAGGTCTCCAATGACAACCTTCCTCCAGTACCAAAAACAAATCCATTTTGATTTTTCAGAACTCCACCGTCAAAAAGGATGCTATCTCCCCTATTCACAGATTCGTAGCCAGCGATACCCGTTAAGGCCCCGTTTAAGGTTATAAACTTTTTTGAATCGGAAAGAAGCTTTATACTATAGCCAACCTCTCCAAAGTAGTTTTCTAAAGGGATTTCCCAATTTTTATAGTCTACAGCCTTCTTTTGATATTCAAGCCCCCAGATCCAGTAGTTTCCGTGCTTTGCAAAACTGTTCAATGTCAGATTGATATAGAAATTTTTGCCGACTTTATCAGTATTTAGAAGCCCTGTATTCATTTCCAACGATTTCTGTTTATACACCATGCGCTGCGCACACAATGGACTACTCATAATGGCAAGTACCAAAAAGATGATATATTGTTTCATGATTCTCTGCTTATTGATTAACCTTGATATTCATCTCAGATACGGGCTTTGCTGTAACCAAGTCCGAATTCTCAACCTCCAGCACCTGGTTTCTTGCTCCATTCCTTTCAAAAATTTCAATCCGGAGTACCTGCTCATCGGTGATTGTAAACTGATCAAGAAGTATCACATTGCCAGCGATCGAATTATCTGAGATTACTTCAAGACCTGGATACTGCCTTAAAGGAACAAATTGTTTTTCCTGAGAAACCGTTCTTTTTGCAATCTGCTTATCCTCTATTTTGTAGGTACAAAAGTCCACGACAAAAGGTACGTTTGATCTATTTTTAACTTCCACATGGAGGTAAAACTTACCGTTATGGACATAGATACCTTTAAGAACGGACTGAATTCCATACGATCTGGACGCGATATGTCGCACATATCTTTTATTCTGCTGATATATGGTTTTTAGCGCAACTTCTGTTAAAGATGGTGGATTAAAACCTAGCTCCTCAAACTGAACGTTTCTTCCTTCCTCACGCTCAACATCAGTTTTCATTTTCTTTAGATCATAACTCAACGTATAAGGATCAGCATTATAAATAACATTAAAGCTATAAAATTGGCCATCCTCCGTAATTACAGTAAAGTTGGTTTCCTCCGCAAAATCCTTAACTGCTGCCTTTATACGCAGGACGTTCTGTGCATCCTCAGCTTTTTCCGCAATCAGATAATTCGATCCCAGGTCTGTGTACCTGATCGCTACCGGAAAAATCAGGTGGCAGGTTTTATTATAGGTAACTTCGAGCCTATAAGGTTCGACTCTTCCCGCTTCAAGCGACTGTTGTCCAAAGGTCTTGATGAACAGCCCCACAAAAAGTAGGATCATAAGTATATTTTTGATTGATATCATAATATGATTATTATTGTTGTTATATTACTTTTTTGTCAAAAGCAGTACCGGATGCCCAGCTCTCACCGTTACCTTAACAGCTCTCAGCTTCTTAGAAAAAAAGCCAGAAACTCCCTGTATCAGGCCCCGACTCATATCACCGACAACCTGCTGGCCCGCAGAACGTGACATCGAAATATTCATTCCTGAACTCTGGCTCATGTTAGCCGCGATTTCTCCTGCGGCATTGATCTCATCTGTTCGTGGGACAAGTAAACCGAGCTGACCGTCCGTGCCGTAAACAAGGATTTCAACCGGAATTATATTTCCAGATACTTCAACTGCGCTAATCTTTAGCTGCAACCTGTTTCCCTGAAATTTGGTATCGGCAACGAGTTCTGTTCCTTTGGGAACATGATGTCCACCGATGGTTGCATTTTCGGATAGCCTCAACTTTAGTGATCCATCGCCTGATATTGTTTTTGTTTCCATCACCATTGCATGTATACTGTTGCTGACAATATCGCTTTGGGCAACCTGTCCGGGCGTTATAAACCCCATGTTACGCTCTGTGGTTCCATTTAAAATCTCCGATGCGTCCTCTTCCCGATAGAGGGCTGAGACCACACTCTTTTTGTCTGCCTTCAAACTTTCGGTTTTCCCTTTTTTGCCTGTTAAAGCAGTTGTTTTAACTGTAGTTGAATCCATATTCTGACTAACATTGACCGTAGGGCTTACGGGGCCCGCATTTGCTGACGGAAGATAGCGCGAAGCCATTTCGTATGATTTTTCCATTAATGCGAGCTGATCCTTATAGGTAGGTGCCTGCGGTACATCTTTTTCTGAAAGCCTATCTTTGAGTTCATCTACCTGTTTGCGCAGCGCCAATTTCTCACGGTCATCATCCCTGTAAAAAGAGCCCAGAGTTTGCTGAGCATTCTGATAACTGCTCAAGGAACTATTCTGTCCACTGCCGATCCCATATCCCCCAGAGTTTCCTGCTATAACCTTCGAAACTGGAGCTTCAACGTTAACCGATGTGTCTGCACCACTCCAATAATCTGACAAAGACATCAGTGAATTACGCTTTGCCGCTTCCCTTTCCTCAACCATCTCTTTTTCATATGCTTTTTGTTTATCGGCCTGCAGTCCTTTATCCGTGGCCTCGGGCACGGCATTTTTTAACCCTCTGTCTTTATTTTCCTCACCACTATTTTTAGGCTTAAATATTAAGTAAAGACAGGCGATGAAAACGATGGCCATCAGGCCAAAGATGATGGGCTTTTTAAGCTTATCATTTTTTGAGGAACTGCTTTGCGAATTTTCTGTAGAATCTTCATCCACAATTAAGCTGATCCTCTTATTCTCTTTCTCTTTCATTGTGTATAGTTTTAGGATTTCTAGCAGAATCTTTCAAAGAAGATTCATTATGAATTACTGCGGGCACCTCGATATGGCTTATATCTATTTTATCCCCTTTTCCCAGATCATAAAATACCTTGACCAGTACTCCTACGCCCATAAGCAGGTAGAATGCGAATAAATAAAGTACATATCTGATCTGTTTGCGCACGGGTAAATTCCGCCATCTCAGATCGAGCTTCTCAAGCTCATTATCAATTGTTGTTCTAATATTTTTCATTTTCTAAATTTTGAACCATAACACCTCCCCATTTATGGAGAGAACTAATTTTCTCTACCGCTCTATCACTTCCTCATCCTTATTGGAAAGGACTGAAAACTTTAAAATCTGGAAGCCCTGTGGATTGCTGTCTGACCGGACACTGTTGAGGAGATTGCATGATGTAATAAGGCTCCTTCGTGTGAGATTACTGGACCTGATGATAAACTGCTTGGCGTAAGTGGTCACAGAATAAGGATAAGTATTAAAATCACAGACCACACTGTCCACTTCAACTCTTTGCTGAATGTTCCCGGAAATGATCCTGTTATAATACCCCTTTTCAGATAGGTCACGGTAATAATCAAAAGCACTTTTATCCGCCAGATCGAATGCCCGTTTCATATTGCTTTCAATCGCAGCTTTATCTGGTGCTAGCGTAAAAAAAAGCTCATGGAACCTCCTGACATGCTCACGTGCCTCAACGGGGCGGTTTATGCTTGCATCTTGTGAGAGTGCCAGCATCAGCGATTTTCCCTGATCAAGAACATATATTTTCTCTCGTTGTACCGATGCAAAGGAATACGATTTCCAAACCGCAAATGCTGTGATAATCAGGCACAATACTGCAAAGACAATTGCGTAAAGCCGAATCTGTTTGAAACTATTTTCAATGTTTCTTAGCGTTCTGAATTCCATAATCAATTGCTTTTTTGTCCTTGTCCATTACTTTTATTATCCAGCAGCTGACCTCCAATATTTCCCACTGCTGCCCCAGCCGCAGCAGCACCAACATTTCCTGTGCGCATAGCCGCCTGACTTACGTTACGGGTAAAGTTTCCCGCACCGCCAGCCTGAATAATCCAACTGGTAACAGTTGGAATGGTAAAGTATCCAACAATTCCTATGATCATAAAAATCAGGTAAACACTATTCTCGGGATCTGGAACAAATGAGGGATCACTTAATAGTTCTATATCCCGCTGTACACTCATCGCGTTTATTTTCGCAAGCATGGCACTGAAAAGATCGGCCACAGGAAGCCACAGATAAACACTTATGTATCTGCTGAGCCACTGGGTAAGAGTGCTCTGAAATCCATCCCAGACAGATATGGCAAATGCAATCGGCCCCAGTATCGAAAGAACGATTAAAAAGAAAGTCCGTATCGTATCAACCACCAGAGCCGCAGCCTGAAAAAGCAGTTCTAGGATTTCCCTTAATTCCTTTTTGATTTCCTGCTTGATATTGTAGACTGCCTGATCCCTATACATACTGACCATCGTTGCGATATCATCAAATGACCATCCCAGATCATCAAGCTTTTTGTCAAACTCCTCGTCTGATACCAAATAAGCTGTTGCAGGATTGCGTAGCATCGCTTCCTTTTCCAGTACATCTTTTTGCTGTTGCAAGGTATTGAGATCAAGTACCTGTCCTTCCAACATTGAATGAGTTCCCTTAACAATTGGACTAAGTACTCCGTTAATTGTCCCTAGTACGATTGTAGGGAAAAACATAATGCACATGCCTATCGCAAATGGTCTTAACAGTGGAAAAACATCAATTGGCTCTGCCCTACTTAATGCCTGCCAAACCTTTAACGCCACATAGAACAGTGCGCCCAGACCCGCCACGCCTTTTGCTACAACAGCCATCGTTTCAGAAAGGGGCATCATTTCATCATAGAGGCCTCTTAGGATCTCATGTAAATTGTTAAATTCCATAACTGTGAGAATTTGTTACCAATATTTTTGATTAGCTGTGCCATATAAGTCCATGACGCGTTTCGTGTCATTCTGCTTTTTAGCTCGTAGGATGCTCACAGAGATATTTTTATTGGTGTAATATCTTACAAGGCTATGGTATTCTTTAACCTCTTTATACACTCGGTCAATAATCTCCATACGCTCCTTATCATTCAGTGATAAGCTGCTCGAACTAATAATCTGCTTAAGTTCTTTCAGCAATTCAGTACTCTCGTTAAGCAACGCGGAATAACCGTTTCCTATCGCTACCAGCTCGGCAGTAGAAAAATTCTTATCATTCAGCATTTTTCCAAAATTGTTGACGTATAAGTTGCTTACATCCCCGACCAGTAAAACGGTCTGCTGAACTTTTCTTGCATCTTTAACCAGGTTATTGACTGCCTTCAGCTTGTCGTAGTACTCTTTTCCCTGTTCATAAACTTTCTTAACTTCATTGAAGTTCTTGACCACATTGCTTACTGTACTTGAGGTTTGTACTATTTCATTGGCGGAGTTCAAAATCCCCGAAGCCAGGTTGGTTGGATCAGTAACTACCCATTGCGCATTTGCCTTTTGTGTGATGACAAGTGATAATGCCATCAGCACTGTCATTAATAAATTTTTCATTCTTTAAAATTTTAGGATTATTTAATTTTTTGCATTGTCTGTGGCCGAAAGCCCTTTAATTTTCCGAAGCGAAATCTTTTTGATGGCTGCTTCCACATCGCCGCCCATTTCGTGGGCTAGATCCATCACTTCCATTTTCTCCGATTCCTCCGTGGTGTATGCCAGATACTCCTGCTCGCTCACTTCTGTCGCGTAGACCGCCGAATGCGTTCCTCCAAGTCCGATCCATACTTCCTTATATTTGCGCTTTGGATCATTGTCCTGATTGATCGAAAGTATCTGCGATTTTTCGCGTTCCGTAAGTCCGAGCATTTTTTGGATGTCGTCAAATTTGTTGGCGTATTTCCGCTGGTCGAGTAAGATCTTGCAGTCACTGTTGTTGATGATTGTTTCCTTGACTATCGGAGACTGTATGATATCATCCACTTCCTGAGTCACCACGATAGCTTCACCAAAAAATTTCCTGACGGTCTTAAATAAATAACGAATATATTCAGCCATTCCTTCTTTCGCTATGGCCTTCCACGCCTCCTCTATAAGTATCATTTTACGGATTCCTTTTAACCGTCGCATCTTATTGATAAAGACCTCCATGATGATGATTGTAACCACCGGAAACAGGATTTTGTGATCTTTGATCGCATCAATTTCAAAAACAATAAATCGCTTATTAAGCAAATCAAGCTCTTTTTCTGAGTTTAGTAAGTAGTCGTATTCACCGCCTTTATAATAGGGTTCCAGCACATTTAAAAAGTTCGCCAGATCAAAATCCTTCTCCCGTACTTCCTTGTCCAAAAGAACCTGTTTGTAGTCGCCTTTCACGTATTCGTAGAATCCGTTAAAACAAGGTATTTCATTATTGTTTTTAATTCTTTCGATGTATCCTGCGACTGCATTGGACAATGCCACTTCCTCACTACGTTTAGGAGCTTCGTCGTCCCTTTTCCATAAGGTCAGGATCAAGGTCTTAATGCTTTCTCTTTTCTCGATGTCAAAGACATTATCTTCGGTAAAGAACGGGTTGAATGAGATCGGGTTGTCTTCCGTGTAAGTAAAATAAACCCCGTCCTTTCCTTTTGTCTTACCTTTGATCAGCTCACAGAGCCCCTGATAGGAATTACCTGTGTCCACTAACAGCACATGGGTTCCATGTTCATAATATTGTCTCACCATATGATTGGTGAAAAATGATTTTCCACTTCCATTTTTTGGGTGGGCTGGCGGGCTACTCAATTAAGAATAGCCCGCCAGCCCCCGCTAGGCCCCAGAATAAAGCGGTTTCTATTCGTCGTAATCCCCTTTTTCATCGGTAGGTCACTGATATCGACGTGGACGGGTTTCCCCGTCAACCTGTCGGCAAGCTTAATCCCAAAAGGAGAAAGCGAATCCTGATAATTTGTCTCTTGGGTAAAAAAACATAATGCTGGTTCGATGAAGGTATAAAAGGATTCTTCGGCGGGGAAATCACCTGCATTGCCGGGAATTCCCGCCCAGTATAAAGTCGCAGCATCTACGGTATTATGGCGGGACTTACATTCCATTAGCGCAAGCGCACTTCCCACATCATTTTTCAGATTCCGTAGCTCCTGGCGGTCTTCGCTCCATGCGAAAACATTATAATGCGCTCTGATAGAGGGCGATCCGTGGGAATGAGCCTCGTTCAGATAACGTTCTATCCATTCCTTATTGATCTGATTGGCTCGGCTATAACGTGCCAATGAATGCATATTCCTGGCTGACTTCTCAAATTTTTTGAGGTTTTCAGAACTATTATCAATGAACAGGTACTGGTTATAGATATGGTCGCAACTGAGCATCAGCCCCACAGGGCTGGCAAAAGACAACATACAATCACTGCGATCTGTGGAAAGCCTGTCGTAGCGATTGCAGTCAGAAACAGTTCCCGGAAGATCGTCTGTACTGGATAATGTATGAAGTACCATCCTCTTACTTCCGATCCTCAGTTCCTCTGCTCCCAGAGCCATATCCTGCAGAACGGGATTGGCCTCACGGGACAACGTAAAATACTGTTCAAGGATTCCGGTTTTCCCTTCGCTGCCCAATATTTCAGCTTCACTCAACTGATCCATTGTTATATGCCCACTGTCATTGATGATACGCTGGAACTGGCTTACCGATTCCAGAAAACGTCGCATTCCTTCCTTATCCCGTATTTCTTTTGGAACAAGATTACCCTTGCATAAGCTGCTAAAATTACTCTGGGACTGCATCCGTGCCTTTGTCGTTTTCGTCAGGAAAACATAACAGTAGTGGTTTAGAAACGGCCGCTCATTAAAGTGAAGCTGAAAAGAACGCGACAAAAAGCTATGTTCACTTCTTTCCAAATCCGGCTGGTAGTTTTCCTTTAAATACCAGTCCTGCTTGTGCAGGATACTATAATCCGGCAAAGTCTTGATTGCTTTACTCCACGAGGAATGAATGGATTCGTAAACATCCGTCCCTACCGTAAAAATTTCCGGGAGTCTTAAACGGAAACACACCGTAAAGTCTCCTTCTTTCGAAATGATGCAATCGTTCTCAATTGCAAGGAGGGGAAAACGGCTTTCTAACGTAGTTGTTTTAGAGATATTTCTCATGATAGCCTTTAAGATTTAGTGTTAAAATTTTGAGTTTTCTCACCTTTCGCAGCTGAGGATTTAAGGTAAGATTGCACGGGTTGACGGGAGATAATATATCGTGGATGCTTTCTTTTTGCACCTAATTTCATCAGTCCATGTTCACCGTATTTGTTGTTCAGGCTGAAAGTTTTCCAGATGATCAGGGAAGCAGACATAAATCCTATCGAAAGGCATATATACGTATTTACGTCTGCCATGTACAGCACCATGACAAGGATCAGTACCAGTAATAACCCTCCGGCAAATCCAAAAAGGTATTGAGCTTTCAAACCTTTAAATTCAACTGTACAGCCGATGCCTTTATTTATGTTCCAGGTTTTCATTTCAGTATGATTTAAAGTTTATGGTTCCCTGAACGAAACCCAGGTCATAGTTGGCGGTAAGCACTTCAATCTTTTTCTTTGGTACTTTGCCTGAATGTTTATCGACTAGCACCTCTTTCTGCATTTTGACCGTGTGCCAGTCAAGATCCTTGCTGAATTTGTTTAGGATATCACTTGGATAGCTACTCAAAAGAAACTTTCCCTTCGCATTGGATAGACATATTAGCAGAGATTCAAAATCATGTTTGCTGTACCCATCGTAATGACCGCAGTCACTGTTAAAGTAAGGCGGATCACAATAATGAAAAGCCTTTTCGTGATCACGTGAATTGATGATCCTAATGGCATCCGTATTTTCGATCTGAACATTCTGAAGTCGTATAGCGTATTCCTCACAGAACGATACTCGCTTATTGCTCAATCTTCTGGTAGAAGTCTGATCCCGAACATCATAACCCCATGAATCACCAATCTTCGCGCTAAAAGACTGGTTGCATAGGACCCAGACCGCCCAGGCGCGTTGTAATCTGTCAAAGAGATGTGGATTGTTATAGATCACGAGCGCATCGCTATGAAGAGATCTACTGTGAAGCGTTATACGGATCATTTTCTCCAGTTCAACAAACTGATTTTTAACCATCTCGTAAAAATTGATCAGCTCACGGTTGTAATCGTTGATCACCTCAACCTCAGATCTCGGTTTCGACCAGAAAATTGCGCCTCCCCCCACAAACGGCTCTACGTAGGTATAATGTGGTGGAATAAGCGGAATAATGATCCTGGCCAGCTGTTGCTTTCCACCATAATAGGTCAATGGGGTAGCCATCTTATTTTTTGCCATAATTGAAAAAATTTAAGAGGGTTAGCCTAAAGGAAAAATGACCGTAAAATGGTAGCTGCGACGATCAGGAATATACAGGCGCCGAACCAGCTCGCCGCTGTCTTTGAAGTGTCAGGGTCACCCGAACTGAATTTGTTGTAAACTTTCACGCCGCCTATCAATCCGACCACAGCACCGATAGCATAAATCAGCTTGGTGGCGGGATCAAAATAGCTTGTAACCATTTGTGTGGCCTCCTGAATACCTGCAGCGCCATTTCCCTGCGCAAAAGCCCCATTGCTGATAAGCGAAATAAACAGCAACGCCAGCAGATTTTTTTGTCTTGATTTTTTCATGTTTCATTACATTTTAAGTTTGTAATACCCGCCTGTGCGGGCTTGGAAACAAAGGTGTTGCAGATAGTATCGGATTTATGGGCAGGTGGTATCAGACGTACTAGGTTTGCCGTTGTTGTCCTAATCGGGGTTCGGAAAAAGCCAAAAAAAACGCCAAACCTTTAAGTCTGGCGGCTGAACTACTGCTGGCTACATTTTACGTCCCTTTTTATTTTCTTTTCTTTCATTTTCTTTAGGTGACTGACTGATATGCTGTTTAAGTCTATTTTCCCGGATAAGTTCATCGATTCCTGACTTATTCCATGGGATCAACGCGGCTTTAAAGTCAAGTCGGAGACCTGTTTCTTTTAAGCCCTCTAATTCACCCCACCCCCATTTGCGGTTCCACCCTACCGGATCAAGTGTCTTTACAAATGGTATTTCAACAAATAAAAGATCTTTCGGATATTCTACAACTTTATCCCATTCGATTTTACCTATTTCATGTGTTTTAGGGTCATAAGGAAATGCATAGGTGTTTTTTGGGTCAACGTACCAGTCCTCCAGCTCATCAAAACTTATCCCCATCGTAGAAAAATCATCTTTGGGCCGTAAAAGATCTATCCGCGCATCTGCATAAAAGATGTGTCCCCCAATTTCAACGGTTGGAAGTTCTCCATGTTTAATTCTTCTTGACAGTGCCTCCTGATCGACCATAAGTTCAAAATCGGTCAGCAAAAGAATTTCCTCAACAGCCTTATTATACTTTTCTGCCATCTGCTTAGGGGCAACTGTAACAAACTGTGGCGGAGTTATGGTTAAATCCCGTCTACTCGTCTTGTCAAAATGATCAAAACGGTAACCATCTTCGCCCAGATCGATCATATCCTCCAATGTGTAGCGGTTATCGGGGTTAGCCTTTTCTCTAAATTCAAATTTGTTCACATCAGCAATAAATTCGATTCCGTAATCAGGATCTCTATAGATCGGTAGTTCTTTTTCCATAACTCAACATTTTTTTATTTGTATTAACTTAATTGCTGAGCCAAATTCCGCCATAGAACAAATAATTGGTGAAGTGCAGAACGCTGAGGCATTATTTTTCCCAGATTTTCCTATTTGCAAAATGGTGATAGTTATATTAACATTTTTATATTCAATTTGGAATTGGAAGATCTTCCTTTAAAAGTATATTTTTAATTCCTCCAAACATTACCTTAATAAAATGCATAATTTTTATTAACACACAATTATCTTTCGCAAAAAGTGCCATAATTATCTATCAGCAATCTGTTTTACGCTTATTTATTTCGCTAAAACAAATTTCAAAAGTTAAACATGTTAAAATCAAATCCATACTGGTTAAAATCTAATCGTTATTCGTTCATTGTAGTTATTACTTTTGATTCAATATCGATTTTTATTTAACCTTTATTTAGATTATGTACTATTCCCCATCTTTTATAAAGACCGCTTTCAAAGGGATTTTCCTTGCTGCTTTCTTATTATTCTTTACTCACAGCAAAGTTTTTAGTCAAAATCAGGTTAATGACCAGGGCCACGGTAAGATGGTTCTTAAATGGTATCTATCACATATTGACCATCAGGAGAAAAGGGAGCTATACTATAAGTTTACTTACTACATGAATGGTAATTTAGTGCTGCGACAAGAAATAAAGAATGACAGTAGCTTACTTGAAAAAAGCTATTCTGAGAACGGCTCTCTGACTGTAAGTAAGATTATGCCTACCTATCTTATTAATATCTCGAAAGCACTTGTTAGATACAAAAGCGAAACCGATTCTAGTAAAGTTGAAGAAGTTGCTTTAGCTGATTATGGTCCTGAGCTATTTTATAAATGCGCGGTAACACCACCTAAAATAACAATGCTTGATACATTAAGCCAACAAACTCTGACAGTAGCAGGACACACATGTATTAAAGGTAAGGCACATATATTAAACTCAGATTTTGAATTTGCATATACCAAATCACGACTAAATGTTAAATCCCCTTTAAATCTATTTGTTCCTAATTTTCCTTATCAAATCCTTTGGATTAAAATTCCTCTTGACAATAATCCACAGGGCATACAGACCTTCGTAATTGAAAGTACTTCCGAAACAATACCTGAAAATATTAAAAATTCAATAACCTGGTAATCGATCATTATTTAACTTAAAATATATTATTATGAGAACTAAAAATCTGGTATTGACAGCAATGTCATTATCCCTCCTCCTTGCGTGTAAAAAGCAAGAAGCAATCACAACGGAAGTTGATTACAAAAAGAAGCTAGAGCAAGAATTTAACTTAACTTCAATGACTTCTTCTGTTAAAATGTCTAATAAAGAAAGTAAGCCAGTTCATAATTTTGCAACTTACGAGGAGCAATATAAGTATCTAAAAGAATTGGTCAAGAATACTGTCATTCATGATACTGTCATTATCTATCCATCAAGCAAAATTAACTCTAAATCGAGTTCAACCGATGGGCTTAAATTGGTTGGAAAAAATAATAAAGCTTTCGGACCAGGCACTAACGGAATTGAGCAAAACTTTTATACGCACTATCTCTCAAAATCAGCAAAATCTTCTGTTACTAATACCTTTACACTTTCATACTCAGTTTCAACAACTGTGAACTGGCCTTGGAAAAGCGAAACACCAAGTTCGCCACCAGCGTATCTTGGATACTGCTACTTTTCAGACACCAATGCTTACGGTCCGTATGTAACATATGCCGGCTTTATGCAATTGACCAATTCCAACGTAGTTCTTAGCGCAAATAGTGGGGGTGGCTCAGCTAATGGCGCCGCGCAGCTTTACGCGACCACCGGGGGTTTTACAAATTCTGTATCCGTAGGCCTACAGGGTACTTTCACATTAGCTTCACCGGCAACACCGCAAAGCCCGCTAATGATCTATTATACCTTTACAGCCACGGAACCTACATTACCTTAATGGTGATTGAAACCTAGTTTTTGTTTAATGGTAACATAAATCCACTTCTTTGAAATAAAGAAGTGGATTTATGTTTAATAATGTCTATTTATTTGGGGTTCCTCAGATTCTCCTACCCTTTTTCCCTGATTTAATTGGCGACTTCGCATCTTTATTTTCCATTCGTTTGAAAGAAACCTCAGATAAAATCTGGCCCACAACTTCTTTTATCGGCATGGGAACAGAAACAGACCTATCTTTCTGTATGTCTTTTTTATTGGTCACTTCTGATAGCCAATCGATATAAATTCTAGCATCTTCCATATTTACTGGTTCCATCTTTCTGCTACCCGTGCTTTTTGAATCATCAACTCCGATAAAAAATCCATAATCCGGAAAATCCAACTTATCATACACAATGATCACATTGTCCACTGATTTTTCTGGAATATTGTTTTTATGACTGGCAATTATCCGTCCTTTGTACTCTTCTATTATATAATCAGGATCATCCTTTGCTATCATGTCTGTTTACTTTAGTAATTATTGATACTTAATGCTTCCAACTAGTATTGAACGAATACATTATCAGATAAAATCTACGATGTCGAAATCGTCTAGTGCATTAGGGTTGTCTTTTGGAATGACACTTTTCTCTTCCGATATTGATTTATCCAAAAGCTTTGCAATTTTTTGGGATGCGCCATCGATAGAATCCTGCATCATACTAAAAAACTCGGTTCCCTCAATTTTTTGAATGATCCCAGCGGTTTCTCTTTCCTGAACTGTATCAAGACTGTCCTGTTGCAGCAACTTTCCAACTTTCGTCAGCTCCTCTACAGAAACCGCCTGAACAAAACGATCATCATCTGGTGGGACATCATTATCATCATCTTGCTCTATAACATCACTGGATTTAATGTCATCATTATTTTTATTCTTGATAGCGTCGGTATTTTCCTGTCCTGCTTTAGTGGCGATCAATTTTTCTACCAACTTTTTCCGATTGGCCAACCACGCAGGCATCGTTTCTTTCTCAGCGATTACGACCTTTCCTATGACATCTGGTAAAGTCTTCTCTTCGACCTGTTGGGCCTTACGTTCAGCTCCCCCTATTTTCACTTTCTCAACCAGCAGTAGTATAATCACCACTATCAGACAGATCAGTATTGCAATCTCTATTAAATTGTCCATGATCCTAAAAAAGTGGCTTAGATTTGTTAATGAATTCCTTTATCAGCATATCTTCAAATACCGTGAAATGATGCCTCAATATGTTATCCAGCAACGCATAGAGTGGTATTTTATCCTCTCCTATAACATTCGCGATTCTTGACAATCTGGTATGATGCTCACTGCTGACATAGATACTTTTATGACCCCGTTTATCCATAAAAGTATCTGATAGGAACAGTGATTCGTAATTCACATTATCATAAGCTACCTGCTGATGTAGTTTTACGGTAACTTCAACTTGATTTTTTGGCTTCTTCATCTTATAAAATGGGTTTAAATTTTTTATTGAAATAATCGGTAATCTCCTCGCCATATTCACGGAAATGATTTTCCAGTATATTGTCTATATAGGAATACAGCGTTACTTTGTCCTTACGGGTCAGCTGCACTATGCGCAAGAGCCGTTCGTGATATTCAGACCGTATATAGACAACCTTCCCGCTCCTGCCCGTAGGGAAACGGTTGGCAAGAAAAAACTCTTCGTAATCTACCTTTTTGCCGGACCTTGTCCTAGACTTCTCGGCTTTAGCCGTAGGATCTGCAATTTTATCCGCGCTCTCCTCTGTATTTGCCGCAGGTAAAGGTTCATCGCCACTCATGATATTCATCAGGTACTCCTCATCGATGATCGGTTTCTCAAATTCTTTATGATCTTTCTTCATCTCAGATATGAATTATTTTTAGAAACTCCTTAACAAATTGATCCACACGCGTTGTTTTTAAAATTTGTGGATCAGCGGGTAATAATGTTGATTTAAAAACATAATTTCCCGTATCATCAATTTCTTTCCGGAAACGTTTACTGTCCATGATCCGCGTTGCCATAATCGGAAGTGATAAACCATCTATTACTCTTTCATAAGCATCGTACAGGCCTGTTTTCTCTCTACCGTCAACCTGGTTCCAGAATAGGAATAAAGACTGCTCGATGGGATTTTTATTCTGCGCGGGAAGTCTTAGGAAAACCTCACTGAACGCCAGTGTGCTCTCCACAACAAGGCGGTCTGCCGTAATAGGTGAAAAAATATAATTCAACCCCTTTAAAGCACCGATAACCCCCTGGGTGTTGGCTGTACCCGGTAGGTCAAAAAAGATAATATCCGGCGGAACGGAACTGCTCTCACAGTAGTCAAAAGCCTTTTCAAGTGCGTTATCAGCCTTACACTTGATGATCGGATAAGCCTTTTTATTGATCGTATGGAATTGTTTAACGGCCTGTCTTTTGTGAAAATCACTTTCCATTACCGTACGTTTATCTCTTTCACGAATACCGATCAGGCTATATTGCGGAAAATCGCAATCGAGTACCAGGATATTATATCCAAGGCGGTAATGCAGAACGCTCGCTAGCAATGTCGTCATCGTAGATTTACCCACTCCCCCCTTTTGCGCATAAATGCTTACCTTTAAAGGTTCTTTCTTTTTTTCCATATTATATTATTTTATAGCTTCTTAATTTTAAAGTTGTATTAAAGAGCAATTGCCTAAGTTTACAGATGCATAGTAAAATATAAGTAGAGTCAGTTATACGAGTTTAAAAAGGGCCTTATATAAATACTCACATCTTATCTGTAAATCATACATACTTCTTAGAATTTTGTAAACTGGTAAAAAATCTACCAACATTTATAACTTCATATTTTACCGTTTTTATCCTTTTACCCTTATATGCTTTTACGCTTTTATAGTTTTATGCTTTTACATTTTTAAAACCTAACACTTTTATGCTTTTACAATTACTTGATTTGTAACTGGCTAAATTAACCATAGTCACTACCAACAGGCCATATGCAAAAGAAGCCAACTGTAGGAGCTGTAAAGCAGAAGTTTTACTACCTTTCCTCTTTTTACCTACGGTTTCCGAGAGCTCTTTATGATGCGAGCTTTATTCTATTCTTTCTCATATCTGTTCCCAAGAACAGAGCAAGTTGTGTTTTGAGGCACTCAAAACTCGTTTTGTGCCCCAAAACTACTTGCTCTGCCGAGGGCCCGGTAATCCTCCGAAGTCGGATTTACCTTTTATGATGTTATTGATCTTGGTTGTGAATTTTTAGGAAAAGAAAGGTTCACAGAAGCTATTAAGCAATATAATAATTGATCTTTTGGTAGGTTTTGGAAAAAAGTATATGGCAACAAATCGTAAAGGTGGTCGCAATCCTAAACTTGAGAAAGCAACACACAGGTACGTTTTCCGTCTTACGGATTCGGACAACGCAAAATTTCAAACGCTATTTGAACAATCCGGACTGGATAATAGAGCAAAGTTTATCGTATCCATTCTATTTGAAAGAAAGATAAATTCAGTTATGGTCGATAAAGGAGCTATGGAATATTGTACAAAATTATCGCAATTTTTCGCACAGTTCAGGTCAATTGGAGTCAATTACAATCAGATAGTAAAGATTCTGCACACTAATTTCAGCGATAAAAAAACCGTGTATTATATCTGGAAACTTGAAGAACACACTAAAGAACTTGCTCAGATCTGCCGGGACGTTTTAATGCTCAGCAAAAAATTTGAAGCGGAACATCTTGTCAAAAAAGGAAAGTTATGATTGCGAAAATCGGACGTGGATCAAATTTATATGGTGCTTTGAATTATAACAACTTCAAAGTAATTCAAAACAATGCTTCAATATTACACCTCAATAATATGTTTGAAACACCCGATGGCGACTATACGACAGCTCAGCTGTTGTCCTCATTCCTTCCCAATCTTGCGGCAAATAAAAATACAGAGAAGACAGCAATCCATATTTCTTTAAATCCCGATCCAAATGATATGGTGTCAGATGAAGACTATGTCGGCATTGCTAAGGAATATATGACGAAAATGGGATATGGTGATCAACCCTATGTGGTTTTTAAACATGATGATATCGACCGTAGCCATATCCATATTGTTTCATCAACAGTGAACCAAAATGGAATCAAAATATCTGATGTTTTTGAAAAGAGAAGATCAATGGAACTCTGTCGCCAAATTGAAAAAAAATATAAGTTAATACGAGCAGACGAAAGGATAAGTTCCAATGAAAGTCTCACTTTCGTACCTGTTGATCATATTAAAGGCAATGTAAAGAGTCAAATTGCCGCTGTTGTGAGATATCTTCCGAAATATTATCATTTTCAAAATCTTGGAAGTTATAACGCGTTGCTATCGCTATTCAATATCTCGGCTGAAACCATCAAAAAGGAATTCAATGGGGAGATTAAAGAAGGCTTGATCTATTTCGCGCTGGATAAAAATGGGGAGAAGGCCACAAATCCCTTTAAAGCATCTCTGTTTGGGAAACACGCAGGGCTTTCAGCCTTGCAATCTCACTTTCTAAAGTGTAAAGAAGCCCTTGCCGAAACTAAAGAAGAAACCAAAATAATTATTTCACAAGCCCTCGCTAGTGCACAAAGTGAAAAGGACTTTAAAGCGTACTTAATAGAAAATGGTATTAATGTAGTGATACGAAGAAACGAGCAAGGAAGATTGTATGGAATTAGCTTTGTAGATCATAACACACGCACCGTATACAATGGCTCACATCTTGGCAAACAGTATTCTGCAAACGCGATCAATGAGATTTTTTCAAGGACCAACAACTCTCCGGTACCGACGGGCATAGAATTCACAAAAAAAAGCGACACTTCAATACCTGTAATTCCTCATAAAAATGCACTTCACCCCTTATTCGATTTTATGCTAAATTGCGAATCTAATTTTCCTGACTGGGGAATACTGAATGACATTTTACTTAGTGGAAATACAGAAGATCCGGAAGAACATCTATTTGAATTTAATATGAAGAAGAAGAAAAGAAAAAGAGGTCGTAATTAATTGCTTATAGAGCAATTGGACTAGAAAACTTTTTAGACATTTAGGATTCAACGATCAAAATAATATTGATTGTACCATTGTCTGTTTCATGAACTTCGATACCGCTTAAGTCCAAATCAGATAAGTCATGTCCCCAAATCCCATATTTTCCCTGCGTCTCATTTCTGTTGATAAGTCCCGTTCTTTTATCTACAGGAATTGTTTTAACACTTGAAGTTAGCTCCTCCTCTTTATATAAATCATGATATTTTTTGCTGATTAAAAGGATTAAATCCTTTCTACTAAAACCATTTTCATTGGTAAATGCAAAGGTATGTGGATTATTTAGAGGATAGTCAAAAATTACATTGATCGTTTTTTCCTTTATCACTACTTCATCAGCACTTATCAACTGAGAGATTTCCGGGCCAGGATTTTCTAAACTAATCCATGGTATAATTCCGTCCGGCCAGTCCTTTTTTCGTTCTTCGGTAGGTTTAAGGTTAAAATCAAATTCACTTACAAGTTTACCAGCACTATTATATAATTCATCATTTTTCTTAAATTCTTTCTTCTGAATTGATTCAACGACCTGCTCTTTGGATGAGTTTCCTGAATTCGGATTGCAACCACAAAAAATGGCAATTAGTACACATGCAAAAAGTTGTTTAATATTCATTTATATGGTATTAGATTTAAATTAAATCAGAGTATTGGTAATGCTACAATATTAAAAGAAAATTTGATTTTACCTAATGTCGTGTATGCCTATTACCGACTGTTAATCTACAAAAATAATTTAAAATGTACAGAGGCCTCAATAAAAAAGCGTTATCAGGTAATGTTATAATCTATATCGCAGTGCTACCTGACGAAAGATATCTTCGGCTAAATCCTGGTCTTCACCATGTTCAAAATTCCATTTTCCGTTTTCCTTTTTTAGTTTCTGCACCAGTCCATCCAAAAGTATCTGAAATTCCGACATATTCTTAGTCAAATCTCTCTTCAATAATACAACTTGAAAATCACGATTTTTAAAGGTGATTCTGAATACCTGTTTATTAAATTGCTCTTCAAATTGTCCTATAGTATCAAACATAATCCACTTCCGAAATTCAGCCTAATTATAGGAATTTTATCGCAGATAAAAAACATAATGGGAAGTCTAAATCTCACAAAATTTCAAAGGTATTGGAAGTTATAGGCAAATGTATACCATCTTATGCACTAACAGAAAAATTGTTCGTCAGGACTAATATCTATGGTGAAACTTTTCATATATGCAAGAAGACGATTTAAGAGGCCTCGCAAAAATTATGGCTTTCATGCGAGCTGTAAGCATTCTCCTAGTTTTGATGAATTTCTACTGGTTCTGTTACTCCTTTTTCTTTGAACAGGGATGGACGCTCGAAATTGTCGAGCGAATCCTCAAAAATTTCCAAAAAACCTCTGGTTTATTTACTAATTCCACATACAGCAAACTGTTTGCCCTAATCTTATTGGCACTGAGCTGTCTGGGAACTAAAGGCGTGAAAAACGAAAAAATTAAGTGGAAAAATATCAATACATGTCTACTTGCTGGATCAATACTATACTTACTCAATTTCCCGCTTATTGAAATATCAGGCATTCTATATATGCTTTCTACATCTGCAGGCTTTATCCTGCTTATGGTTGCTGGATTATGGATGAGTAGGCTGCTTAAAAACAAATTGATGGATGATCCTTTCAATAATGAAAACGAAAGCTTCATGCAGGAGACAAAGCTTTTAGAAAATGAGTTTTCCGTTAACCTGCCCACAAAATTTTATTATCGTGGAAAATGGAATGACGGATGGATATCGGTGGTGAACGTCTTTCGCGCATCTATCGTACTAGGTACTCCCGGAAGTGGTAAGAGCTACGCTATAGTCAACAACTACATTAAGCAACAAATCGAAAAAGGATTCTCGATGTACATTTACGATTTCAAATTTGATGATCTTTCACTAATCGCTTACAACCATCTCCTGAAACACAGTGACAAGTACGATGTAAAACCCAAATTCTATGTGATCAACTTTGATAATCCACGCAAAAGCCATCGCTGCAATCCCTTAAATCCTCAATTCATGACCGACATCTCTGATGCGTACGAAGCATCGTACACCATCATGCTAAACCTCAATAAGACGTGGATTCAGAAACAAGGGGATTTTTTTGTTGAGTCACCAATCATCCTGCTAGCAGCGATCATCTGGTTTTTGAAGATTTATGATAATGGTAAATTCTGCACTTTTCCGCACGCAATCGAACTACTTAATAAAAAATATGCTGATATTTTTACAATACTAACAAGTTATTCTGAGCTTGAAAACTACCTTAGTCCCTTTCTTGATGCTTGGGAAGGCGGGGCACAAGATCAACTACAAGGCCAAATTGCCTCGGCTAAAATCCCGCTATCAAGAATGATCTCTCCGCAGCTCTACTGGGTTATGTCCGGGGATGATTTTTCATTGGACATAAACAATCCGAAGGAACCCAAAATCCTATGTGTTGGCAATAATCCAGATAGACAGAACATCTACTCGGCTGCCCTTGGCTTATATAACTCCAGAATCGTAAAAATGATAAATAAAAAGGGAAAACTTAAAAGTTCCGTTATAATTGACGAACTTCCCACAATTTATTTCCGTGGATTAGATAATCTCATTGCAACAGCCCGAAGCAATAAAGTGGCTGTCTGTCTTGGTTTTCAGGATTTCTCTCAATTGATCCGGGATTATGGTGATAAGGAAGCGAAAGTTATACTCAATACCGTCGGAAATATATTCTCAGGCCAGGTCGTGGGTGAAACAGCCAAAACACTTTCAGAAAGGTTTGGAAAGATTGTCCAAAAACGTCAATCGATATCTATCAACAGAAATGATACCAGTACATCTATATCAACACAATTAGACAGTCTGATTCCGGCGTCTAAAATATCTACTCTTTCCCAGGGAATGTTTGTTGGAGCTGTTGCTGACAATTTTGGTGAGAAAATAGAGCAAAAGATATTTCATGCCCAAATCGTAGTAGATACGGAAAAGGTGGCCTTAGAAAGTAAAAACTATAAGCCTATTCCAGAGATCCGTTCTTTTATTTCAGAAACTGGCGAGGACAGAATGGACAAAGAAATTGATCAAAATTATCGCCAGGTCAAACTTGATGTTTCAAAAATTATTGCAAGTGAACTTTCGAGAATTGAGAACGACCCGGAATTAGCCCACCTTGTGAGAAAAACTTAGCATTTTGTTTTGTAAACATATACCAATTTCAAACCAATTAATGTGCTTCCCGTAGTTTTAAACTACGACATAATAAAAGACTTATTTATTGAATCATTTTTATACTTCGAGAAAGAATTTTCAGTATATTTCTGTCAATAAAAAGCCTTTGTTAATGCCTTACAAGTATTCGGATGAACAGCGAATAGAATGGTTAAGAAGCCTACATCCAAAATTTGATGAACAGAATTGGCACGACGACGTCGTAGCCCATTTCAGCCCTATCAAAAACTTTCATTTTTTCAGATCTGCAGGAACGTTTACGGAAAAAATAGATCCCCGTAAGATTTGTGGGATTGATTATTCCTATGGTTACAACTGTATTATGCACAAACCGAAAGATTGGCGATATTATTGGTTACAATTTTTTACTGATTTGCGCAGGTTAGATCGTGTCATTGACAATTTTCCAACCAAAGAAAAGGTTATTGACCATATCCACAAGGCAAAAGAAGCTAAAACTGTAGTTCAATATGGCGATCGTTACTTTACTATAGGTGGTCAACATCGCTTATGCCTTGCAAAATTTTTGGAGGTCACTGAAATTGAGGTAGATGTAATAAAATATGTTTTTGATCGAGTTCATTTCGTTCGTGAAATGCGTTTTCAAAGAACTATTCCTTTTTTGCAGGAATTAGGATTACTACCACTTGATTATTATACAGATCTTAATTACGATTTTTTTATCATAGAATTCGCAGGCCAACACGTGTCCATAAAAAAAAGGTATGCAACTTTTATATTGAAAAGATATACGACCTTAAAAAAGATACCATTGAAAGGATTTATAAATTATATAAAAGCTATGGAGGCGAATTATTATGACAAAACGAGGATAGATGAAGATGTTAAGCTTTATATCTTGGATGCCTACTTGTTGAAGCATATTAAAGCACATAAAAAATTGTTGCATGTTAATGCAAAAAACTAATTAATTGATATTGTTATTATGCTTCAAAAAACACATAAAATTAGTTTCCATTTTTATGATACTGGTGGCGGTGACGCCATTCACATAAGATTTTTAGGAGAAGATTCGAACTGGCACAATATACTTATTGACGGTGGATACGCCCGTGAATATAAAAATGCTTTTGCTCCACTTATCAAAGAAATTTTAGCTGCTGATGAAGTCGTTGACCATTGGATAATCAGCCATATAGACAGAGATCACATCGGTGCAGTTTTGGGTTTCCTACAAGATAAAACCATAAAAGATAAGCCCAATGCTGTTAAGAGATTTATATTTAACAGTACCACCGAACCTATCCAAATACCCAGTGAGAAAATTTCAGTCCGTGATGGCATTACTTTAAGAGAATATATCAAAAAGATCTACATTCAAAGCGAACCTTCTATAAATACAAAAACAAAATCTATTCAGGTTCAGGGACTGCAGTTGACGATACTTTCGCCTACGCCTGAAAAACAAAAAAAAGCGGAAGATTTATGGACCGAGGAAGAGCGGACAATGAAAGTTGGCAGAAAAGCTTCAGAGTCAGATCATGCGAAAACTATCGCTGAATTGAAAGATCTTCCGTTTCATCAAGATAAAGATGAAGTCAACGGCAGTTCGATTGCTATTCTTGCTGAATTTGGCGACATTAAGGCCTTACTTCTAGCAGACAGCCACCCATCAGATATTGAAGATAGTCTTTCTGCCTTACGATATAGTTCAACAAATCCCATTCCTCTTTCCTTTATGCAGTTATCTCATCACGGAAGCAAAGCAAATACAAGCATTGGATTACTAGAAATGGTCAAAACAGAGGATTTTGTTGTAACTGGTAATGGCATCCACAATCGACATCCAGACAAGGAAGCATTGGTAAGACTGCTGGAACATGGGAAGAAAAATGAAATAAAAATTAAAATTCATTATTCCTGTGACACAAATGAATTGAGAGATCTATTTAAAATTGATGCAGAGGTCGAATCGTGCTACAAATTTGAAACTACCTATAAAGAGATTGGTCCCGAAAATGAACTATTTTTATTTGAAGAAATCACTGACGATATATGAATCTAAATTTACCCCAGCTTTCGACCATCAGAATTCAATGCAATGAAGACATTGGGACCGCTGTTATATACTTTCCAGATGCTGATACTGATTATGTATATATTTTAACCGCTAAACATTGCTTAGTTGGAGAAAAGTTTAACAAAACATATTCTAAAGAAGGAATACTACTGGATCAAATTTTCAATGATGAGTCTTTGACCTATCATTCATATGTTCTTTCAGATACTGCAGTCGTGATAACCTCTGTAAGTAATGAAGAAGATTTGGCCCTAATTATTGTACCTGCGAATGATATAGTAGCGCTAACCGGAAAGAGGTTTTTCAGTCAGGTTATTGATGCAGATGATACTATCCCGGAATATAAAGTTAGGGGATTCGCAAATTTTAATGATCAAAAAGACGACCAGCCTTTTTCGCTTAAATTTCTTGAAAATAAAAAGCATAATCCGAATATTTTCACATTGCATCATGAAGGATCACTAGATACTTTTTATCAACAGGCCATGTCAAATGTAGCTGGTCTTTCAGGATCAGGAGCATATGCCGATCTGTTCGGAAATCTCTATTTTGTAGGAATAATTCATACTTACGTAGATGGAAATACATTTATAGTAACGAAGGTTTTAGCTTATAATAACCTCATTGATCCTAACAAATTCAAACTCATCGAAGAATTGAAACCCGAAACTAATCCTGAAATATTGGATAGTTATGGGAAAATGGATAAAAATAGAGAAATAATTAATTTGAGAACTAGGGAGTCAGTTGGTTCATTCACTGTTCATCGTGATACATCCTATTTAATCCGTGCTATTAAAGAAAATAATCTTGTCGTTATCCATGGAAAGCCCGGTGTAGGAAAATCAGCGCTGGCGAAAGCTGTCGTGACAAAATTAAAATCTGAAGGTGATTATACTGTCATTACCCTTACTCCAGAAAATCTCTACTGCAATACCTTAGATGAAGCGATGAAGAGTGCCGGATATAATGCGACAATCCAACAAATTGTCGGTAGTCCTTTATCCGCACGAAATGTTTTGATTTGGATTGAAAGTTTTGAAAAATTAATAGAATCCGAATTCTCGGGGGCATTTAATGAATTGCTCCAAATTATGAAATCAAATTCTCGCATTATTCTTTTAATAACACTTAGGGAATATTTATTACAGAGGTTTCGCATTCATTTTTATTTTGAGCTTCCAAAAAATAATACATATTTAGAAGTCAATGATTTTACTGATGGAGAGATACAACTAGTTCAGGATGCCATCCCTCAACTTAAAACATTACTTGAAAACCCAAAAATCAAACATTTACTTCATAACCCCTATTATCTTGACAAGGCAGTTCGTATTATTCCTTTCCTGGAAAGTGAGCAACAATTAGATGAAATAAAATTTAAGAAGTTGATGTGGCAGCACATAGTAGAGAATGGAAATACCGCTAGAGGAGCTGTTTTTTACGAAATTTGTGTAAAAAGATCACGAGAAATGTGCCTCTTCACCGACTTTCCAGGAAGCGAAGACACGATTTCTCAACTATTGAGGGACAATATTATACTACAGAACGATATCGGAATAAATCCTGAATATAGTCCCTCACACGATATTTTAGAGGATTGGGCCCTGATAAGGTTTATTTCAGAGCAAAAAAAGCTGATGCCAGACAGTGGAACTTTCTTAGAATCCATGGAAAATAACCCTGCAATGAAAAGAGCATTTCGGTTGTGGATGGAAGAGTTCTACCTTACTGAGCCGGTCAGATCGGTAAGTTTAGTTCATGAACTTTTGCAAGATAGCTTATTGTCGCAATCATGGAAAGACGAACTTTTAGTTGTATCACTCCGTTCCAAGAATGCTGCAATACTTTTAGATGCACTAAAAGATAATCTTCTTAACAACGAAGGGCGATTCCTGAAACAGATAATGTTTTTACTCCAGATCGGATGTAAACGTATCGACCCGGCCAAGCAAAGTTTAGATCAGTTATTGCCGACAGGTTCCGGATGGGACTATATTATTGACTTTATTTGGGATAATTATGCTACAATTTCATCGTTCAAAATCGATACCGAATACATAGCACTTATTGAGGCGTGGTCGAAACAACTACCCGACTTCAATCCTCAAATAATCCCACCAAGCTCCAAAAGTGTTGCCAATTTCTTGGAAGGCTTCGTTCATCGAGTTCAAAGAGCGTTTAGTGCCGCAGTAAGATACGATTCTGTGAGTTCGGTATTAGAACCCTACGTAAGAATAATTTTTAAACTGACCGCAGCATGCCCTTCCTTAGTTGAAAACTTAATACAAGCTGCTAAAAACCCACATGTTGGAAATGAGCGATGGAATAATATCCAATTTTTAAATCAAATTCGAAAATGTATTACGGAAGGCGTCATGGCTGACCAAATATGCCGTTTTTTCCCAGATGATGTATTGGAAATGGCGAGGGAGGATTGGTTAAATAAAGAAGAAGAAGACAGAAGACCACCTTATAATCCAATCCATTTTCGTAGGTCTGATGCTAGGGATTTCGGTTTAAGCAGACGATTTAATACCGAACATGGTTTTCCAAGTGCCTATCACACATTTTTTTATTGGATGTTTCTCTATCATCCAGATAAAGCATTAGATTTCATCATCATTTTTTTAAATGCTGCATTTGAAAAAAACCAAAGCGTTTTAAAATCGCAAGGTGAGGATATTGAAGATATTACTGTAAGTTTTCACGATGGCACTTCAAAGACTTATTATGGGACCTATGACTATTGGTCTATGTATCGGAGTCAACGATCTGAAAACCGGCATATCGCTTCCTTGTTAATGGCACTTGAAGCTGGACTTTTAGACTTAAGTGGGAAAACCACAGATCGACAACTCAGAGGATACTTGCAAAGAATTATCAAAGAATCTAACAATGTTGCATTTCTGGGAATTACCATAAGTGTAATACAAGCACATCCTGAACTTTTAGATGAAAATTCAGTTTGTCTATTAGGTATACCAATTTTTTTCTGGTGGGAATCAAGCCGATGGATGTCAGAATTATATACTAATGAAGTATTCAATGATGATGAATACGAGAAAAATGAAAGAACCAAGTCCAATTCAAAAGTTCATCGGCGCAAATACTATCAGGGCCTCGTAGGTTTTGTTTTTGATTATATGTTTATCTATCGGACTCAAAATGATCTATTATATAAGGAAATTGATAAAATGTGGGAACAGGCTCCAGCTGAGGAATTTCAATGGAGAAAGTTTCTATTTGATATGGATGCCCGTAAATACCAGCATATACCCGTTGAATATAATGGCAGAAAAATGGTCCAGATTCAACCCGGCTATGATGAGGAAGTTCGAAAAAATGTGACAGAAACTAATGATATTGGTCAAGCTCCAACTGTAAGTGTTCTCTGGGCGAAAGAAGCGTATGATAACAATCCTATTAATGATCATAATTATGAAAAGTGGCGAGTTGGTTACGATTATATTCAAAATTCAAAAGGTCAGTTTGATTTTATGACTTCGAAAACTCTGATGGCATCACTTGGTCTACGTGATTTTTTTAACGAAATGAATGCAGAGCAATTAATATGGTGCCGGAAAATTATCATGGACTTTGCAGAAAAAAATCTGATGGGCCAAGAATCTATAGATATGTATCTTGACGTTTTTGGTAAGCAAGCGGCTCTTACTGGTCTTTCATATAATATTAATTGCGGAACAGACGAAAAAACTATACTGAAAATAAAGGAATTAATTTTTCGATTGCTCATAGGTGGATTGGATGAAACGGAACGAATTGCGCTTGAACATGGAATCGTCCATCACCTTCAAAAAGATGATTCGGAATTTGTACTAAATTGCTGGTATGGCTTATTAGCTTTCATAGAATACAAAAAAGAAACAAATTCTATTGAACAACGCCGCAGGGACGCTATGTGGATGTATGGTGAGGAAGCAGAAAATGAGAGTAGAGATATCGTAAAGGAGGAGGAATTTGTGGATCATTTAACAACAGTGGTTCTTAATGGCAGTATTGAAAAACCTGCAAAACTATCATTCACTCTTGATATGCCCACTCACTGGCTTCTTGATGATGCTCTGCGCATTATACCTTGGACAACGACAGTTGCGGAACAACATAACATGGTACAAGAAGTTCTTAAACTTCACCTGGAATTTTTAGGTGACAAAAAATCTTGGAGCAAGTCTGATTTTTTTGAAAGTAGACGTGCATTCACATTATTTTATCCAAGATTTTTACTTTCACAATCCGTTGAAATTTCAAAGCCTCTTTTTAAGGAATTATTGGATCTTACCATAACTGAAGACAAAAAGCTAAATACCACTGATGTAACAAATTATTTGTATCGGCTCCTCAAAGAATTTATCCGGTCTGTTGCAAATGGCTCACCTAAAGATAATTTTTGGACACTCTGGGATGTTTTACGAGAGTGGACACTTGAGAATGAAACAACGGTTTACATACCGCTCTTTTTTATGGATCTTGATTGGACTGCGGAATCGGAAAATTGGCATGTGCTTGAAGGAAAAAGCCTTTATTATAAAGAGTTTATTACCAAATATGGATTTAACAAAATAAACGAGTGCATCAAATTTTTGAGTGGTGTGGCTTTTCAGCAGTTTATGCCGGAATCTTTAAGTTGGGTGGCCTTGATGCTTAAAAGCCAAAATGCTTACGAAGTGAATAGAAAGCTATTGGAAAACTTCGCTGAGAAAGCTTTTTACAAATATGGAAACGACATAAAAACTAACAAAGAATTGCTGGCTGATTATCTCTTTATCCTGGATTTTCTAATAACTATCATTTCCCCAAAAGCATACATGTTGAAAGATGAATTAATACAGTACAAATAAAAATATGAAAATAGAAATCATTGTAAAAAATATCAAAGACGCCATAAATGTTCTACTTGAAAAAGAAACTGGTAATCTAGCAAGAGGTCTTAATGAACTTAATATTTCTACTCATCTGGCCTTTTATTTAAAGCCTTTTTTCCCCCAGTTCGACGTTGATCCCGAATATAATGGTGACATAGATAAGCCAAATGATAGGAAGGCGCTGGATATAGCAGAAAATCGCATGATGGAAATAGGTTTTAAACCAAATGAAAATGATAATTACAAAATAAGTCCTGACATCATTATTCATCGAAGGCAGACAAACGACCATAACTTAGTTGTAATCGAAGTAAAAAAGGACAGCCATACAAGAAAACATAAAGAATTTGACCTGATTAAACTTGAACACCTAACCATTGATTTTCTTGGCAATCATTACAATTACAAATTAGGTGTAGCAATAATTTTTGGAACAAAAAAAAATACGGGCAAATTCGAGATTCGTTTTTTCCAAAACGGCAGAGAATTCTTGGAAGAGAACTTAGTCTAGTACTTATAGTCTATGTATTTTAATAGTTGCATCACTGAATAGTCTATTTTCATAATGTATTCGTCTTCTCCGCCGTAATTTCGTAGAAATCGATCAGAAAAACCGTACCCGCCATTAGCTTTTGCTTTTTTTAGTACATCGCTAAGGGGGTAAAAGGTATTTCTGTATTTCCCTTTATTAATTTCCAATGATGGCAAACAATCTTTTGTATCGCATATAATCCAATAGCCTTTTCGCTCACCGAATCTTACAGCCGAATATGCCGTATTTGTAAAGCTCGCAATGTATTCTGCTTTAGATCTACGGGGAATGCTTCTGATCAGTATAGGTTTTGTCTTTGGGATGAAATTTCTTAATACAATATCCCACACATCATAATAAGCCTTAAATTTTTCACTTCGGTCCGTATAGACCCAGTTACAGATAAAGGTTATTGTATCGGCTGAAGGTATGATATCTTTCTCAAAAATATCAATTAAGTTTTGAGCTATTTCTTGCTTTTTGGAAGTTGTTAGGCGATAATAATCCTTCATGATTGCTTTATTTTTTTGGGAGAAAAGGGTAAATTAATTATTGTATTTAATGTAGCGCTCTAAAGCGCTTTGATATGCGAGAGAATCTATAATTCTGTCGCTCGGAAGACTTGCAAGATACATTTCCAAAAGATCTTCCGTCGCATTATCATACTTCACTCCGATTACACTTCCAAGGAAAACAAAAAGAAAATTTTGACCAAAATAAGTATATGTTGCAGATTGGTATATTCCTCCGCAACCTTGTTGTTTTTTATTATTTGATTCAAATGCTGGGATTAAATTCAAAAAATATTTGTTAAAAAGAGCTTGTAATTGCTTTTTATTTTCAATCGCAAAAGCGGGATATAAATCTTCAAAAAGCTGATATCTAATATTAATAAACTCTCTTCTAAATAGAGGATTGTCATCTTTTACAACATCAAGCCTCGTATCAGTAATCGTTTTCCAATCAGAATATCTATCAAGCCGAACTTTATCAATATTTGCCCTTTCCGCAGCCCTAAGCCTTTCAATACCATAATAAGCGACAATGAGTGTTATTGTTGCGGCAAATAATCCGTTGTATTTAGCGAATTGGTTAATGTAAAAATTAATACCATCCGGTGAAAATTCGAAATGATTTCGGCAGAGCGTTTTTTGTATTGAAAAAAAGGCGATACTGGATAGCACAAACATGCACATGGCAACGATTATAATTATAGCCCTAAATATCGATCCTATGTTTAAAATCGATTTTACTCTATGAAACAAACGTTGATTGATACTTTTCATAATAATGGTCTCTTGTACTTTATACTAATTCCAATATAAGAAAAAATAGCCAATGCATGCGGTGTTGCCTTACTTTTCGCAATTGAATTGATCTAAATAATAAATTACCACGATAATTTTGTTAATAGGCTATTAAATTGCGGAACAGCCTAAAAAGGCTATTCTATTCATTTTCAGTACATAAAAATTGTAAAAGTTTTACCGAAAGAAACTTACAGCAAAAGTGTTGGCTCTCCTCCTATAATTTAAAGGCAGAGGAATTTTTGAGTTTTATTTCAGCTTCTGCTTTAATATGTCTACCGCTATCACTATCATCTTTTACCTCCAATGATGACTGTATTTTTCTTTCCACACCGGCGAGTTCAGTTTTCAGAGCTGCAAGCACTTTTTCTTTGTTCCAACTGCCATTCACAATATCATTTAATACAATCTGGTCAGCTTTTAGCTGATTTATCTTCTTTTTCTCTTCGTCAATGAGTCCAGGAAGTTTTTGTAGGGCACTAATAAAATTTAAGCTTGCCCGCTCGGGATCGCTTGCCATAATACCATTATTGTGCGTATACTTAATATTTCCTTCACCACAGACAAAGAACCTGTTATCTCTTTCAATAGAGTCGGATCCCTCTTTTTGGATCATCTCCGTTTTTACGAGCAGTCTAAAACCATATAAAGTACCAATTTCTTCATAATCCCCGCCTGTTCTTGCAGTTCCTGCAAGTTTAGCCAGTTTTGCACCAATTTCCTTAACATCTGAATCTTTAGGCAAGCCATCCAACATGATCGGGTTCAAAACTTTTCCGTCTTGCGATTTTTGGACACGATTTCGATAGTTTTCCCAGTCTACATTTAACCTTGCTAACCGCGACTTTCTCCCTTCAAGTTCTTCTTGCAGACTTTCCAATTTTGAACTGGAACTCCACTTTGATCGTAAGAAAGCATGTTTCTCACTTTCAAGAACAGAAATTTTCTTTTCGACTTTCGCTTTTTCCAATAGATCGGTATTACCTGATAATAAAGCCACATACTCGGAAAAATTCATACCCGAAACTTCATCCATTCCTCCTTCATCAAGTATCCGTACTGCGATGGTATTACTCTTTAACTGTCCGATAAAACGCTGCTTATTTGCTAGTGTATTAAATTTGTACGCATCCAATGATTTTTCAACAGCATAAATAAAAACATCGACCTTATTGTCAGCAAAAAATTTAGAAATCTCATTGCCTTTTCGAACAGCGCGACCGTCTCTCTGCTCCAGATCCGAAGGCCGCCATGGAATATCCAGATGATGCACAGCTACTGCCCTCTTTTGGGCATTTACCCCCGTTCCGAGCATTTCTGTCGATCCAAAAAGGACCCTAATTTTCCCTTCATTGGTAGCTTTGATCAGTTCTTTACGCTGATCCTCCGTTTTTGCTTCCTGAATAAAGCGGATCTGCTCTGCTGGTATCCCATGATCTTCGACAAGTTTCCGCTTAATCTCGCTGTATATGTTCCACTCGCCCGGTTTAAAAGTCCCGAGGTCTGAAAAAACAAATTGAGTGCCTTTTTGCGCATTGAAATTTTTATAATATTTTGCAATATTTGCTGCACAAACAGAAGCTTTGTTTCCCGGATCGTCTGTATATCGCGAAGATATAAGCCGCATATCAAGGGACATTTTCCTTGCAAAATCTGTCGCGATCAACATCTTGGCTTTCTGCTCTGTCGGCGTTAGCGGAGCTCTACCAAGTAACTCAGCATTGCCACTCTTTGCAAACTCCATCAACTTTTTAATGAAAATTTCCTGATCCGGGGTCGGCGGTATATTGTAGAGGATCTCATTTTTTAT
Organism: Chryseobacterium sp. AG363; assembly: GCF_003610675.1. NCBI lineage: Bacteria > Pseudomonadati > Bacteroidota > Flavobacteriia > Flavobacteriales > Weeksellaceae > Chryseobacterium > Chryseobacterium sp. AG363. The sequence continues at coordinate 308,648 of NZ_RAQF01000002.1, read as the reverse complement.
CGGCCTATCAATTCCGATATCAGCCGCAGTACGGTAATCGGTGATTTCAGTGTAAAATTGGGACAGTTCGGGCACTTTTATAAAATGTCTGAACCGCTCCTTCTGAACGATATTATTGGCAACAGAGAATTCATAATCTATCGATTTACGGGAATAAATAGCAGCCCATGCATCAAAACAATTAATCCCCTGTCTTTCCAGCGCTTTTGGTCTTAAAAATTTAAAAAGGCAGTATAACTCTGTAAGTGAATTTGAAATAGTGGTTCCAGAAAGAAAAGTTGCACCAAGATCTTTCCCATTTCTTTCCTGAATTGTACGGATGGCAAAAAGTAGGTTGAGTGCCTTTTGGCTGCCTTGTACATTGCCCAATCCAGCGACGCGCTCATGACGCGTATTGAAAATGAGATTTTTGAATTTATGGCTCTCATCAACAAAAATATGATCAATACCCATCATTTTAAAGTCGACGACATCATCCTTTCGGTTTTCGATATCATGCTCCAGTGTCTTAAGCTTCACAGCTAAGTTTTTCTTCCGGATTTCTACACCTTTCATCATTGCACCAGATACATCTTTCCCCTGACTGCGCAGTGCGTCAAGATTTTGCTCCACAGACATCAGTTCCGCTTGAAGTATCTCTTTCTGCAATTCTGTTGATTGGGGGATCATACCAAACTGGTCATGTGTGAGGATAATGCAGTCCCAATCATTGTTCTTGATATCGCCAAAAATCTTAAGCCTTTTCTGGGGTGTGAAGTCCTTTTTACCGGGGTATAATATTTTTGCGAAAGGATAAGCTTTTCGATAGGTTTCTGCAATTTCGTGAACATTGGCCTTTAGCGCTATGATCATTGGCTTGTGAACTAGCCCCAACCTTTTCATTTCTTGCGCTCCTGCACACATAATAAGTGTCTTGCCTCCCCCAACTTCATGATCACAGATACCGCCATTATTACTTTTAAGCATATAAATAGCATCTTTCTGACTTTGATACAGATCCTCTATGCCTACTGCCCTGCGGTCAAGCCCTGGAAATGTTTGATGGCTACCATCATAATACGGTCTGACATGACAATTAAAAAGCTCGTTATATCTTCCGGTAAGTTTCCTTTTAAAATTATCGTCCTGCTGATAAAGCCAATCCGTAAATTCATGCCGGATCTCATCAATTTTGCCATTGGCCATCTGGATAGCATCCATATCCTTAACCTTGATGGCAGTCCCATCCGCTAAGTACTCAGTTTTGGTGATATCCGGAGTGGTATTAACAAGAGCATGCCGCAGCAGGTTCAAACCATCAAATGTCCGGTTCTCAGATTTAATAGCGTATTTTTCTGAAATCCTAATATTGCTGGATTTTGCATTTACAGAAAAATCATCGCTGCTCTCTGAATAGTAAATCCGGACATCGGTATCAAAGAGATGGCTTGCGAAACGGTTATAAATTTCTGTGCCGATCCACCGCTCCCCCAGGTTAAAATCTAGCTCCTCAAATTTAATTGGTTCAGGAATGACTTTTTCAAGCGCTTCCAGACTCTGCCGTGCTTCCATGTCTTCCGCATGGTTAGCAAGGTAATTATTCAGTTGCGTCGCTTTTAAAACAACATTTCCAGCAAGAAATTTCTGAGATACTTCCAATTCACCAGATAACGGATTGAAGAAAATTTGGCCCTGCAGATCTTTCCGTAATTCGTTTTCGGAAAGGCCACTCACCTGAATCATAAAAGCAAGATCTATGGAGCCCGTTTGATTAAGTGAAGCCGACAAAGCCTCTGAAGCGCTGCTTACAGCAACTTCTGCCGTGGAGAAACTAACTGGATGTATAAAAATATCTGCCTTATGGATGACACCACCAACCACCCGCTCAAGAAAAGGAACTTCATTTCCGGAAGAGTCCATTTTAATGAATCTAATATTTTCGGCTGTATTTAAATTTCCATACCGTCCAGTAAACTCATCATAGGTCCTATTTAAAAGCTGTCGCCCCTCTTTATCCTCCGCTCTACTTTTAGCTTCAATTTCATATAGCGAATGGTAGCTATCCCTTAGGTTGATATAGCTCTGGATTCGCTCCTGATCCTTTTTGGATAATTCAAGTGGATGAAAAATATAGGTCCCATCACGACGCTTAATTTTTAGTTTCCCGATACTGCTACCCGAAATAATTATAGTATCTTCACGGTAAAACGCCTTCACTTCGCCGTCAAAGGCTCTTACCTCATTTTTTAACACCGAATCGTCAGGTAGTTCATGGAATAACGATGCGACCTCTGTAGGATTCGTTAAGTTTGTTGATAGAGGCTTTTTTTGCACACTTCCTTTCTGATCCGATCTACTTGCCCGTCGCGGTTTATTATGACTTGTATTGAATTCATCTGCATCAAAAAAGGAAAGCTGCTGAAAATTTGTAATCTTACTTTGCCTTGTGCTTTTCCTACTTTTCTTTGCCTTTTTAACCGAAAAATCATCAATAACCTGATCGGAAAAAAGGCTTAGTTGAGTCACTGTTTCAGAATTACTAGCATCAGGTTTTACGCTTTTTGGAGTATTTAGAATTCGTTCTGATGTCAAATTAGTACCAACCTCTTTCATGCTGTGTTCATCATAAAGCTCGCGGTTGAAATACTGCAGGAAAGCCTCTGAAAGCTTTAGATGAACATCCTTTGCAATTCCAGCAACTCCACCATCATGCACATGCACCGTTGTCGGCTTCCCATATTGATCAGTATCCTGAAAAGAACGCGTAGCAATAATGTAGTTTGGATTATAAAATAAGAGGTTGCAGTTTTCTGTGGTCCCCATAAAATCGCGTGCACGAATAGAAAAGGACCGAGGTTGTGTTTTTTTTTGCAGAACAATGAGGTCTGTGCCCACCGACGTGCCACTTTCTTCAAATAAATTATTCGGTAACCGTAGCGCAGCCACGAGATTGTGCTCACGCATCAATGCTTCACGGATCGGATAGTTGGAAGGACTGTTCAGAACCCCTTGCGAAGTTATAAATGCTAGTAGCCCTCCTTCGCGCAGTTTATCGGTAGCTTTTAAAAAGAAATAATTATGGACGCTCTGTGCAGCAAATTTCCGGACCTTATCTGTGCCCCTTGAATAAGTTAGATCAAATATTGAAGTAGTTCCGAACGGAATATTACCGATAACGACATCATACCCTGTATCTCCTTCTCCAATATTCTCAAAGCTGTCTATTCTGATTTCAGCATGGGAACCATACAAATTTTTCAGGATTTTCCCCGTTATTAAGTCCTGTTCATAAGCACAAATATTTACATGATCCAGTTCTCTAAAGGGCTCAATAAAAGCTCCTACACCGGCCGATGGCTCAAGCATGCTACCAATATCTATTCCCGTTTCCAGTATTGCCTTTGCTATGCTGCCGGTAATCTCTTTCGGTGTGTAAAATGCATCTAGGATAGAACCCTTAACTTTTGCCACATAGTCGGCATACTTACTTTGATCTTCTGTATTTTCTCTGATGAGCGTAAATAATTCCTGCGTCATCGCAAAATAAGGCCGATCAGAAGCCTTCCAGCCATTGATGTCATCCGGTAATGAGACGGGATTTAAGATAAATTTCAAGCCTCCAAATCCCGCAAAATTACGTAGTAGCAGTTTTTCAGGCTCAGTTGCTTCCCGCCCCTCCTTTTCAATACTGAAACTTGTTCTGATGGCATCAATGTTCTGCCGTAAATGGCGTTTCTTATCGAATACCATTTTGCTCAATCCAAATAGCAATAAAACCTGTTAGCTCCGTATACAGCAGATCGTAACCAGTTGTATAGGCGAAATCATCAGTCAATTCATAATGCTCAAAGCATTCCTGGCATTTTGGAAGGATCTTCAGTGCAAAATCGCGATAATCGAGTTCATCAAAAACATCAGAAAATTCGTAGGACAGCACCTCAAACAGAGAATCAAATTTAGAAAAGTGCAATCCCTCATAAAGAATACCGTCGGCGATCTCATTACATTCGTTAATAGGATTGCCTGCCCTAAACGCGCCATCGTATGCGTTTGCTGCCCACCTGGCGCGCTGCTCAATAAAATTTGTATCAGCAGATCTTTCAGGAAAACTTGAATCAACGTGATCCTGCAACTTTAATTTGTAATAGGAATAGTCCTGGTTATGCTTTTTCATATCGCTATAATTTTTATAAGTTTTATAGCGGTAAACCTAGCTTGGTTGAGCTGCACTGTTGGCATTGTGTCCTATCCGTTCCTATTCTTGCATCGATATTCCTAAAACCTTATAAAAAAAGAAACCCGGAACCATCAAAGGCTCCAGGCTTCACTAACCAAATCACATCATGAACTATTTGTATTTATGTTTCTTTTTTTCTTCAAATTCAAAAGTGGTTGAACCAGATCCGTCCAGTAAGATATAAGCACTAAATGGTTTCTTATTTCTACCCACCATTTTTTTTATTAAAGGTGTCCGCCGTTTTGTTAAAAGCGCTTCAATTTCTTTGTAGTGCAACTGGACGCCGCAAATGTTCCGGAATAATTTCCAGCCACACTTCTGATCTGTACATCTGATTATTTTTTCTCCGAGAATTACTGAGGAACTGCATTTTGGGCAGTTGAGATGTACGGTATTCGCTGATTTTCTTTTAATATTCAGCAGCTCATCGGTAACCTGCTGTACGATCAGCTCTACCTCAGAATGAAAAATCCCGGCATCCAGTTCTTCATTTTCGATTTTCTCAAATGCAATTTCCCACTGAGCAGTCATTGCAGCATCAGCAATCTTCTTATCGGCTACAATTTCGTAAACAAGCATTCCCTTATCTGTAGGGACAATAGCCTTGCTTTCTCTTCTGACGTACCCGTGGTCAATTAAGGTTTCAATCACGGCAGCCCTTGTTGCCGGCGTTCCAATACCTAAGCCTTTGAGCATCTTGCGCTCCTGTTCATTTTCTACCGTAGCGCCAATATTTTCCATCTTATGAAGCAAATCAGCTTCCGTGTATAGCGTTGGAGGCTTGGTCTTCTTTGGAAGTACCTCTAAACTGTCTATTTTAACCTGGATTCCTACTTGCAGATCTGGAAAATCAGTGACCAGATCATCACCTTCCTCATCAAAATCACCGTTAACAACTTTCCATCCTGCAGAAACAATTTTGACAACTTTCAAATTGAAATCATAATGGAGAATACCAAATTTCACATCTGTGATTTCTTTATGGCATGTAGGTGAAACAGCTTCAAGCACGCGCCTGGCGATCATATCATAGAGAGCATCCTCATCAGCGTTCAATCGGGTCGGAATATTTTCCGTAATCAATATACCATGATGGTCTGTGACTTTTACATCATTTACAATGTGTCTGTTGTAGCGTTCCCACTTGATTGTGTCAACAGCATCTTTGCAGGAAGATCGAGAACCTAAGGCTAGAATCAGCGCAGGTATTTCAGGCCAGACATCTTCGGGAATATATTTGGATCCCGTTCGAGGATAGGTTATAAATTTTTTTTCGTAAAGTTGCTGGGCAACTTCCAGGGTCCGCTGAGCAGAGTAGCCGAGCTTTTTATTCGCCTCTTTCTGCAGTCCTGTCAGATCAAATAGAAGTGGCGCTTGACTTGTGCCAGCTTTCTTTTCTACCTGTTTTACTTCTGCCACTCCGACACGTTCCAGGGTCCTCTTTACTGATTCAGCTTTTTCTTTATCTTCAAACTTATCTGTCGAAAGACTCTTAATACGAGCACCTTCTTTTATAGAAGAAAGTTCAAGCTGAAAGTAGTTTTTAACCTCAAATGATTCACACGCTAGAAAACGCTGACAAATTAGTGCAAGAGTGGGCGTCTGTACCCTTCCAAGAGAAAAAAGTCCATCACCCAAGGCAACGGTCAGCGCCTGCGTAGCATTTATTCCAACAAGCCAATCGCATTCAGACCGCTGCTTACCGGCCAGAAAAAGACCATTGAAATCACTTCCCGGCAAGAGATTTTTGAATCCATCGATGATGGCCTTTTCGGTAAGGCTGTTAATCCAAAGCCGTTCAAAGGGCTTTGTGCAGCCCAGATATTGGTAGATAAACCGGAAGATAACTTCGCCCTCACGCCCTGCATCAGTCGCCACGATTATACTTTCGCACCGCTTAAATACAGACTCAACTACTGCAAGCTGCCGTTTCGATCCCTCATCGTCAATAAGGCCTTTACCCGACTTTATTTTTCTTCCTATTAATTTGAATCTTGATGGAATAATGGGAAGGGATTCCCTACTGAATCCCTTAATCCCATAATCTTCCGGCATAGCGGGACCTACCAGATGTCCCACTGCCCAGGTCACCAGAAAACCTCCGCCTTCACAATATCCGTCTTTTTTGTCTGTTGCACCTACGATACGTGCAAGCTCATAAGCTACTGAGGGCTTTTCCGCAATAATTGCTTTCATCAGGATCAATTCATTTTTTGTTTTCTGGTATTTTCCTTCTTCACAGTACCGTTCTGAACCGCATTTTTATTCGCAGAAGTCCCCTCTTTTTCTTTCCCCTGCCCCTGTTTCTGTATCTCTGTCTGTTTTTTAGATTTCTCCTGATTGGGATGATCAAAATCGAATTCTAATCTTCCGCTCTCTTTATTTTGCCAGACATAGCCCGAGTAAAGTTTTGTGCCTTCTTTATTGACAATATCTTTCACATGAATCACTTCACCATCCTGCAAAAGCTTCTTTTCCTTTTCATCCAAAATTTTACCTCTAAATTCATCAGGGATGCACTCAACCTGCGCCTGTTGTTGGCTCTCCCCCTGTCCGACAAAAACAAGTTTTTTCGCGTCGGCGTTATATTGTAGATGCTGATTGAAGACTTCTCCCGTTTTCGAGTTTACCATACCTTCCACAAGGACCTGTTTACCCTCCAGCAGTTCAGCTTTTTGCTCCGGACTAAGTTTCACACCACCAAATTTTTCACTGATCTTGATCAGATCTACTGGAAAGGACACAACCTCATTGGTTAATTTGTCAATACTGATGAGAGCCTTCACCTTCGAACCGTCGGAATAATTTGTAAGTTCCGCAACGCGCCCCATGTTTCCTGTTTTCTTTAAATTATCCCGATCCTCAACTGTAAAAGAATGGCCATAAAACTGATTTTTAAGATCTGGTTCCACTCGGACTCCATGAGCCATCACGACAACTTTGTCCTGTACTTTACGTAATGAGAGACGTGCATCTCCTTTCATCACAACACCATCAAAATTCCCTTCAATTCGGTAAATCCCATCAGATTTATATCCTTTCAGCAGTTTCTCAAGTTGTCCGTTTTTTTCAAGCAGTTCACGATTTAAATTCAGTTTTTCAAGTGATGTCCAGTCGATCTCCTGAGCATTGTACTTTTGAGGTCTACTCTCTGTTGTAGGTGCTGTGCCCTCCGATGTTTGATTTGTTTCCATATTTTTATTATTTAACTTATTGTCATATTTGATTTCAAGTGCATCAAGAAGCTTATTACCCTCGGGAGTGGGATGGTCAATGGCTTTCTGTAGGTTCTTAGCAACTTCATCCAGATTAATTTCAGGTGACCTGAAAAACCGGAAGGATAATGGATCATTGAGCCGGCGCCAGAAGTTCGAAAAGAAATTGCTTATAGCGTCCCCCTTATCCACACGCATAAAATCAAGAAGATTTGACTTCTTAGGTGTAGAGGTTTGCAGATTCCCTTCCTCATCCACACCCTTTACCGCATCGATACGATTCTTTTTTTTATCAAGTACTAAAAGAATATCGGAAAGAGCTTCAAGTACTTGCTGCGGCTGGTTTTCTTTAGAAATAGTTTGTTCGTTCATAATAGAAAGTATTTAAGTGCTTGAAATTATTGGAAGGATTCTAAGAAGGAATTCCGCTCTCTTTTGCGTTCCTACATAGGCGTAAACTTTCCTCCATGGTAACTGTCACGGATAAACTGGTGGACGTCAGAACTCTTGTAGAAAACTTTTCCGCTTATTGTAAAGTATTTGATCTTACCAATGGTACGATAGCGTTGCAGACAACGGTAGGTTATCTTTAACATTTGCAGAACGTCCTGGTTGTCCAATAATTCTTCGCCGTCGATGCTGAGCCTTTTTTTCTCTCTATTTTCGATATCACCGGCAAGGACGTCGAATCTTTTCATGATTCGTTCCATCCAATTCAAAAATTCAACTCTGTCAATATTCATAGCCTTTTGCTGTTTGGTTTACAGAGCCAAAATTGGCCTTGTTTTTCCGGCAAAATCTAACAGTGCACATACCAATATGCTAGTCAGATATAGTTTTTTTTTCAGGCTTTCTTTGTGTGACTGTTGCCTGGGAGAGGGGATTAGAAACATCTACATGGGTAAGATATGACTAGGTATGGGTAAAAAAAAGAAGGATAACCCGTTGGATTACCCTTCTTATATATTAATTCTCTTCCAATCTATAAATCATTGTCCATATATTGTTCAAGATTGTATTTTAGCGAATGTAAAAAGCGAGCTCTTTGACCTGCTCTAAATTTCATCTGGTAAAACGCATGATGAATGTCACCGAGACTTACCTCGAATATATCCTCAAAAAGCTGGCTGATCTTTCGAATTCCAACACGGCCATTTGAAACACTTCTTGAAATGTGAAGCGCATAAATAAGCTCAATAAGAGCATTCTTCGAATCAGTCCAAGAAAATTCGGCATCTTCACTGATATCGAAATCATCGTTATTTGTAGGTTCAACTCTGCCAAATTTTCCCGAAAGGTAAGAATGATAAAGATCGTAAGCCTTGATCTGCGCGACCTTATAATCGTAGTAAGTCGAGAAATCCCTGTCAACCTCAAAGAAGAAGCTATCGACTCCATCAAAGTAGTTTATATTTCCTAGTCTGTAATAGAACTCATCTTTATCTGACCTACCGGTACGATAATAACTGTAGAAATCTGAAGAAGCTATATTTTTTTTATATTCCTTGTTGAGTAACTTAAGCTGCTCCGTATAATAAGCTCCGGTCAATTCCGAATTTAAAGGGCTATATGCTTCAATTTTTACTACCTTATTGTAAAACATAAGCCTGCCCAGAATTTCGGGCTTTACTCTTTTAAAGAAAGTAATTTCGTCCAAAATACTTTCAAAACCTTTCTGATTGATTTGTGCTTTTAATTCAGATAGAGTTTTATCAAGGAATGAAACCATGTGAAAAGCTTCATCAATTGCACTTTTTGTGCTCCTTGATATACTTATCTCTTCCTTTTCAATAGTTAATAAAATGTTTTTATATGCCTGTTTCATATGATTGTTTTTTAAAGTGATTATGCCCCACACTTTAAAATATATCCCGCTGTGTTGAGATAAAACAAAAATAAATATACACTATAATTTATTTCTTAATCATTGATTATGAAGGGTTTTAATTATTCGCAGTAAGTTAATTATTATCCGCTCGCATCTAACTAAGATTTGAGTACATAACAGAAGTTGCTTAATTTGGCAGATAAGTTTTAGGTATTACAATAAAAAATAATAATACTATAAAGAAATACATATAGCGTATTTGTATTAATTCTAGAAATACAGTGTACTTTTTCTAACAGATCTTTTTCATAGGTCAAAAATTGCAGTGTGGTTTTCATAATAACAAATTAAATACTATTTCCCACCATTTTTTTTGACAAAAAGCAAAAAAAATCAGGTTTAATTGAAATTTTAATCGTAAATTACCTTTATCATTAATAACCACCAATCCAACTTCTACAAAGTGTAAATGAAAAATATGGTAAGTACATTGGAAGAAAATTCAGCAAAAGAAACTCTCTTAAAGTTTCTTGATAGTATTCATTCCATGTCGCCAGAACTCCGAGACGCTTTATTCTTAAATACATATTTGCAAAAAGTAAACAAGAAGCATATTCTACTTAATATCGATGAAATCCAGAAGTCACTTTTCTTTGTTGTCAAAGGTTTAGTACGCTCCTACTACCTTGACAGTTTTGGAAAGGATATGACGTCTTGGCTACTCTTTGAAGGGGATCTAGCAATTTCTGTATATAGCTTTTTCAGTCAGAAACGATCTTTTGAAGTTTTGGAAGCTATAGAAGAAACAAGTTTTCTTGTACTTAGCCATGAGAAGCTCATGCAGCTCTATCAGCGGTTTCCCGAATTCAATTATATCGGTAGAATTCTTACTGAGACCTATTATATAAAAGCCGAAGAGAAGGCCAATGAATTACGTGTTTTTAGTGCAACAGAACGCTATCAGCATTTAATAAGAAAATACCCGAATATCGTTGCGCGCGTCCCCTTAGGTATGATTTCTTCGTACCTCGGAATAACGCAGTCTACATTAAGCAGAATCCGTTCAAAAACGGTACTTTAACCTATTTAGCAAATTAATTTTGTTCGCTAATTTTTTTTTTAGGACACTCTAGGAAAAGATAGGTTAGGTTAACTATCACAGGCCGATCTAGTTTGTGACTTTTGTAGTATAGCAATTATTTCTAAAAACGGAACGGATATTATTTTTTATCCTCCAAATATTTATTCTAACGAATTCACTTAAAACTATTTATCAAATTAGAAACATAAAAGTTGGACAGCTAACTTATGAGATGCTAGAAATACGTTATACCTGTTCACTTTCCCAAACCAAAATCTTAAACTAAAATTAAAAAAGATGAAAAAAAGACGTAAACGACCACCACCTAAGTTGCTCAATCCCCGTAGAGGAGAAAATTCAAAACAGTTAATGCCCCACAAATCTGTTAATCCCAACTACACCCGAACCTAATAAGCAATTTGCAAAAATTTAAAAATCTATGGATAAACAATTAAAATATGATCCACAGTTTTTGAAGATAAAACAAAATATAGAGTTGGTCATTTGCCAACTCTATAAATTCCTTAAATACTATATCTTATCCTTTGGTTTGTTTGAATGCTCATTGTTTGTTAACAAGTGCATAATATTCTTCGGAGATTGCTTTATATTGATCCATAGTAGAACGTAAAATATCTGCATAGCAATAGTACATATTCATTAACACGTGATTAGACTTGCAAGGGCATACTGTAAAATTTTGAAATAAAATATCTTCATTATTGGCTGCTCGCTCAAGAGTTTTTTCGAAGGTTTTGACATGAAATTGATAATGTAGTAAAGATTGCACTACTTCGTCATTTGCCACAGCAGTTCGAAGATGATGAAGAGGAAAAAAAGTTTGGTGATGCAGGTGAACTTCCTCAAACCATAAAGTGTTGTATCCTGTATTAATTATCGTATTATATACCAACTCGTCAATTTGTCGACCTTTCTCCAATTCATATAGGGATGGTAAAATTCTAAACACATCTTCCCAATTATTGAATAGCAAACTTGCTCTTGTCACACCGTATTTTTCATACTCCTCAAGATTTTTTCCCAAGTCTGCAAAGATCCCCTTTACTAATTTGTTAAGTTCCGCTACTGCCGTAGATTGTTTTTCTAATAGAGATCCCGTCTCACACATTGAAAGATAATCGAAATTATTTGGAATATCTTTTTCAATCTCCATAAAAACTTCGTCAGTAACATCTTCAAAAAAAGCACAATTCTCGATGTAACCAAAGTGTGCGTAATAAGGTTCATCATTAGTTGAAATATCAATTCCTCCAATGTAATATGGCAAAGTTACCATAGAGGTGCAGACAATACCACTTACCCATCTCTTTTCACTATGAAATAAATCAATTACATCGGCAGGAATTGTTCTATCGGAAATAGCTGCTAACTGTCTTAAATTGTAATCACAATAAGACAGCCCTCTTAAAAAATTCTCTGCTTTAACTATGTCAAAATTTGATCTATACTCTTCTTTAAGTCTTATGACCTTAACATTTTCCAAGTCTTTAAAATGATACCGATGGGTTGAGAATAGTGCTACAACAGGCACATTGCCCTCGATGAATGAGTCGTCTCCGATATAGATAATTGCATGGCTATAATTAGAACGACATTTTTCTCTAATATTTTTTGACATTGCATTTCCAGGGAATCTTACAAGAATTACATCAAACGGCTGTAAAGTTTCTCGATTAAATAAAAACATATAATTTGTTGATTAGATATTATCACAAATTAAGTTTTTTTTAAATTTAAAACTAGAACCAATGAAATAAAATAAATACTTCTGCTCAAAAAGCTGTGAGAATACTCTCAATTAATTATTATGAGAGAAAACATAGGACAAATACGGAAACAGAAATCCTATACTCGATCTGATATATTATCAAAAATTATCTTGCATTACAATAATATTTAGAATATGGAAATTGTAACAAAAAAAGACCTGCAAGCATTTAGAGAAGATTTAAAATCAGATTTGAGTCAAATACTTGAGACCAAATGTAACAGTTCGCAATCTTCGCAATTCGACTGGTTACGCAGTAAAGCCATCAGACGGATGATGGACATATCGCCAGCAACATTGCAAAATTTACGGATATCTCAAAAAATAAGACATAAGAAAGTAATGGGTTCATACTATTATTATAAGCCAGATCTATTAAAACTTTTTAACAATGCAGAATGACGCATCAAAAAAGGGATTGGAATACCTAGATAATATTTGCGCAGATTCCCGTTTGACTGTTTGGCACATAAGCCTGCTTCTGGCTATCGTAAGGCTTGCCTACCGACAAAACGAGAAAATGGTTATTAGGATCAGTAGAAGTAAATTGATGGCGATGTCTCACATAGATACTGCTCCAACATACCATAAATATTTCAAGCAACTACAAAATTTCGGTTATATCAAATATTTTCCTTCATATCATCCTGGATACAAAAGCACAATTGAACTGTTGGATCCTTTTTTCCAGCAGTCAAATAAAAAAGCCTCGTGAATATATTCTGAGGCTTTTTTTATCCAATCAAAAGAACTCTTCTCAGTGAAAGACTTAACGACTTTGAGATCTCTTAAAATCTTCAAATTCCTTTTTAAACTGCAGCAAGATCATTTTTAGATCGTCTTCTGGCCTATCTTCCTTTATAGGCTTTAGCTTGTCTTTCAATATATTCATTTCTCTACTGATCGACTCCTGTTCAGTTATGGCATACTCCTCCGTCTGTTTAACTGAATAATGCCCCAGCATTTCTTTGACGACATGTATCGAAACTCCGTTGTTAAGTGTTACTGTGCTAGCAAATGTTCGTCGCGCTTTGTGGGTATTGAGATTTTCATGTACATCGCAAAGTTCGGCTATCTCTTTTAAGTATTCATTCATCTTTTGGTTTGACCGAACAGGTAAGACTGTTCCTCTCTGCAAACAAAGTGGATCTTTATCATACTTTGCAATGATTTCTAAAGCCTTTGGCAGAAGTGGTATATCGGTTACCGATTTAGATTTCTGCCTACTCGACATAATCCACATGCTTCCGTCGTCTGCTTCCTTAATATCCTGCCACTTCAATTGGAATGCATCTATGTATGCTAACCCCGTATAACACTGAAAAACGAAGATATCCCGCACAACTGATAACCGCTCGGACGAAAATACTTTTTCTTCGATTCTCTGCAATTCTGCGCTGGTTAGAGGTTTCTTTTTAATCTTGGTCTTCTTACCTGTAAATAATTTAAAAGGATCTTTTGGAATAATGTCTTTAGCGACCGCTCTCAGTACAATTTTTTTAAAATTACTGATGTACTTTAATGAAGTATTATTCGAGCAATTTCGGACTGTACGCAAATAGTGGTTATAATTTTTTACAAATTCGTAGTTAAGTGCGGCGAATGGTAAATCATCGACCTTGTACTTAAACCGGATAAATTCCTTTACATGTGAACGTGCTGTTGTATACCGTTCAAGTGTTCCTTCAGAATAATCTCCCCTTTTCACCAAGTCCGCGACCTCTTCGTTATGTTCCTGAAATTCCTCAAGAACCTTATTGCGCTTCTTGTACTTTCCGTTGACATAATCGATCAAATCAACAGAACTAACCGGTCTTTCCTGATTCAGCAATTCAGTCCTGAAGCTATTTACTTTGGTAGTCAATGAATCTAAAAAAAAATTAAGCTCCCTAGCGTCTTCCTTGAGGCCAGTAGCCCTTTCATCCTGCTGGCTCCATCTAGCCGGAATCCATTTTCTTTTGGTAGAAGATTCTTTGGCCACTCCATCCACACTGATCCTAATATAAATCAGTCGTTTTGCCTGTTTTTTGTTTTTTGGACTCTTGAGGAAGAAATTCAGTCCATAACTTTGTTCTAACATAATAAAACTTTTTAATTGTTATAAATGTCGAACCTAGACTTAAAGTAATCAAGACGTTAAAGTAATTTACAAGTTGAAAATCAATTACTTAAACCACATACTGTGGCACCTTTTTCAAAATGCAAAAAGTGCCACATATGTGCCACAGACTTTTAGGGTGTTTTTGAAGATTTCACGAATCTCCCCTAACAAAAAAAATCTCGCAAATCGTTGATTTTGCGAGATTTAACTTTTTTTTGATTGTTTTTAAAAACTTTAAAAACACCTTTCTGCGGAGAGTGAGGGATTCGAACCCCCGGACCTGTTACAGTCAACAGTTTTCAAGACTGCCGCAATCGACCACTCTGCCAACTCTCCCTAAACTCCGGCTATACCGTTGTTTTCAGTGGTGCAAATATAGAACGATTTTTAATTTCTGCAAAACTTTTCCCACACAAATTTTAACAAAACTTAATAATAGACTAGAAATCAAGGGAATTATTTTTTGAAAACCTTCCCTATTCCCGATCAACAATGGAAATAAAACTGTTTTTTAAAAAATCAGACGGATATACAAACTGATCTCCATCTTCTCCCTTTACTACAATTGCGCCCTGTTCATCATTAAGGCATTTGTCCAGCTGGGTTTTCATGTCATTAAGGGCTCCATTGGGAACTTCAATGATGTAAGTTCCGGTAACGTGTGTAACTTTTATGATTTTTGTTTCCATTTTGTTTTTGATTATGGGCTAATTTAGGGATTTTACTTTACGCAAAACAAGATGATCATAATAACTTATCTATCACTTTTACTCAATTGTATAGTCGTAACCACCCCGTCAAAAGTTCAAAGAATTTTTGCCACCCCTCCAAAGGAGGGAAATGTATACGTCTTCAGTTGTTATATAGATGGTCACGAGGACTTTGGAAATATTTCTGGAAAATAAAGCTATTTATCTAAT
Source organism: Chryseobacterium sp. AG363 (assembly GCF_003610675.1). NCBI lineage: Bacteria > Pseudomonadati > Bacteroidota > Flavobacteriia > Flavobacteriales > Weeksellaceae > Chryseobacterium > Chryseobacterium sp. AG363. The sequence goes on along the minus strand of NZ_RAQF01000002.1, from coordinate 293,498 downwards.
TTCTTAGCGAATATTGGGTATGGAGAGATGTTGAATGTTGTAAGTGCAAAGGCGCAAGTAATATTAAAAAAAGACTGTTATAAGGTGCAAAGATTTTATCTCCGATAAAATTGATAACGTATATTCTTTACTGAAAATCTCATATTGAGCGAAGTCGAAATGTTCTTACACCTTAAAATCATACATAAAGTGAAAAAAACCTTTGCGACATTGCGATTACCCAACAAAGCTCAGGTATATAGGAACAAAAAAGCGCACCCTTCGGGTACGCTTTGTATTGTATACACTGAATACTATCCGTGTAATTCAGCTAAATATTTTTCTGCATCCATTGCCGCCATACATCCGCTTCCCGCAGCTGTAATAGCCTGTCTGTAGATATGATCCTGAACATCTCCGGCAGCAAATACACCCGGAAGATTGGTTCTTGAAGACCCTTTTTCAGTCACGATATATCCGTTTTCATCAAGATCTACCTGACCTGCGAAGATATCCGTATTCGGCTTGTGACCGATGGCGATAAAGATCCCTTCAACATCCACTGTAGATTTCTCCTGAGTCTGATTATTGATGATTACCGCTCTTTCTACAAGGCTGTTTTCTCCTTCAATCCCGATTAATTCATGGTGGAATTTCACTTCAATATTCGGCGTATTTTCCACTCTGTGAACCATTGCCTTTGACGCTCTGAAAACATCTTTTCTTACCAACAGCGTTACTTTTTTACAAAGCTTTGCTAGGTAAGTAGCCTCTTCAGCAGCTGTATCTCCCGCTCCTACTACCACCACGTCTTTTCCTCTGTAGAAGAAACCATCACACGTAGCACAAGCTGATACACCGCCTCCTGCATATTTTTTCTCATCTTCAAGACCTAAATACTTTGCAGTAGCTCCTGTAGAGATAATAACTGTTTTAGCAAGGATCTCCTTGTTTCCTGCATATAATTTGTGAACACCGCCTGCTTCTTTGGAGAATTCAGCTTTGGTGATCATTTCGTAATGAACTTTGGTATCAAATCTTTCTGCCTGTTTTTGCAGATCCATCATCATTTCAGGACCTGTAATCCCGGCTGGATACCCTGGGAAGTTATCCACTTCAGTAGTGGTTGTTAATTGTCCGCCCGGCTCCAAACCTGTATACAATTCAGGTTTTAAGTCTGCTCTTGCTGCGTAGATAGCAGCTGTGAAACCAGAAGGCCCAGATCCAACGATCACACAATCTAAAATGTTTTGCTCCATAATTTGCTTTGTTCGAAAAGATTTAATTTGAATTAGACCGCTAATTTCGGAATTTTTAATTTCTTTTTAAAGTTATTTTAATGATACTTGTCAATATCTGATATGTTGAATTTCGATGGTAACTGTTGTGGGGTGAATTCCGGGGTTCGGGATTCGAGATTCGGGGTGCGGGATTCTGGTTATTGTGTTACGGAATTTAGATTGGCAGGAAATTAAAACTTTTTTAATGTCCTTTATCCATCATATCCCGAATCTCACTATCTCGCAACACGCATCACGTTACCTCGCATCTCGCAACACGTATCACACCTTCATTTTAATCTTATCTACATTGATGATCTTATACACAAGTTCCCGAATCAACTCAGCTTCTCCCATATTCACCGCTCCGAGCCCTTTACCTTTCATATCGAATTCACGTAAAATAGAAATGACTCTTGTAGCATGTTTCAAAGGGTAAAGTCTGGCACTTTCCGCGTAGTCTTTGATAAAATAAGGATTCACTCCCATCTGTGAAGCAATGGTCTGTGGAGACTGCCCTGCCATGGTCTGATAAATAATAACATTTGAAAAATAATTGTAAAGGCTTGCCAGCATCATGACAAAAGGATTATTCTTCGGGTTTTTACCCATAAAATGGGCAATTTTAAAAGCTGCATTGGCATTTTTAGTTCCTAAAGCCTTCTGGAGCTCAAAAATATTATATTCTTTGCTGATCCCGATATGATTTTCAACGATGGTTCCGTCAAGGATTTCCCCTTCTTTAAGAATCATCTTCAGTTTGTTCAGCTCGTTGGCAATTCTGGACAGGTCATTTCCCAGATATTCTGCCAGCAGATGAGAGATATTGGGAGCTGTATTGATTTTAAGCTTTACACATTCATCTGAAATCCATTTCGGCAGATTGCTTTCCTTTACAGATTCGCTAAGGAAAAGCGCTTTGGCTTTATCCAATGCTTTGGCCGCTTTTTTTCTGCTATCCAGTTTCTTATGCTTATGAGCAAAAACCAAAACTGTAGAAGGAACAGGATTGTCTACGTAAGATTCCAGAATTCTGTTTTCCTCTTCATTGAATCGTAAATCCTGAGCTTCTTTCACAATAATCACCTGTTTGTCTCCCATCATCGGAAATTGTCTTGCAAGGGAAAGAACTTCCTGATAAGAGGTATCTTTTCCATAGGTAACGGTTTGATTGAAAGCTTTTTCATCTTCTTCCAAAAAGTTATGCTCAAGGGCTTTTACAACAACATCAATGAAGTAAGCTTCTTCTCCATGGAAAAAATAAATAGGTAAAACTTCTTTATTTTTAATATTTTTGAGGATTAAATCTAATTCTTTCATCTTATTAATGGAACTTCCAAAACTGAATTTTCAGGAAACTTTTGATTTTAAATTCAAGAAAGACAAAGATAAGTTTTTTATTTATGATTTGGTTCGCAAAACTTATCTTCTGCTCACTCCTGAGGAATGGGTCAGACAGCATTGGGTACATTATTATCTTACTGTAAAATCCTACTCCACATCGGCTCTGATTACCGAAAAAAAAATTATCTTGAATGGTCTTACCAAAAGGATTGACCTTCTGGTTACTGAAAAGACCGAACCTATAATTCTGATTGAATGTAAAGCTCCGCAGATCAAATTAACGGAAAAAACTTTTGAACAGACTGCCCGATACAATTCTATTATCGGTGCCAGGGAAATTATTTTAACAAACGGTTTGCAGCACATTAATGCCTATTATGAAAATGAGCAATACCAGTTTTACAAACCTGAGTAAGGCTTATAACATTAGATAATTTCTGAAAAGTATTAAATAATATTCTATTAATATTCTTTCTGAGTTATTTTTATTAATTTCGATAAGATTTCTTTTCAACACTAATCACAAATTTTTACACGAATTGCACAATTGTTATTGGTTGTATTTGTGAAAAGGATTAGTGTAATCTGTATTAAAATTAAATTACAAAATATGATACGTTCCATCTTATTAACTGCAATGATTATGGCTTCAGGAAATCTTTTCAGTCAGAAACTTAAATCTGTTTCCTACCAGGACGGTTCCCAGAAACTTAATGGTCTCATCACTTCCAATGCCGGAAAAAAACTTCCCGGAGTACTGATTCTTCCAGCCTGGAAAGGTATTGACGAAGAAGCTAAAACAGCGGCTGTTGAGCTTGAAAAGCAAGGGTATATTGCTTTTATCGCTGATATTTATGGTGAAGGAAAAATTCCTACGGATAACGAATCTGCTGCAAAAAGCTCAGGGTATTACAAACAGAATTATCAGGAATACCAGAAAAGAATTTCGCTGGCATTGGAGCAGTTGAAGAAAAACGGAGCCATTTCTGATAAGGTAGCGGTTATCGGCTATTGTTTCGGAGGCACAGGAGCACTGGAATCAGCAAGAGGTCATCTTCCTGTAGCGGGTGTTGTTTCCATCCACGGAAGTCTGGGCAGAGATCAGAGCAGAAAAAATGAGGCTTTAACAGCTAAAATTCTGGTTGAAAATCCGGCTGATGATAAAAGTGTAACTCCTGAGGATTATAATAACCTCATCAAAGAAATGAATGAAGGAAATGCCGACTGGCAGATCATCACATATGCCCATTCTAAACATACATTTACAGATCCGAAATCACCGGATTACAATGCAACAATGGCCAAAAGAGCATGGAATCATACGTTGCTGTTCCTGAAAGAAATTTTGAAATAAACATAAAAAAGGCAAATTCATAAACTGATGAATTTGCCTTTTTACTTTTATATTGTTAGCTTAATTACGGTTTAGCCTGAAGCTCAACATCATATTTCTTTGGAGAATATTTGGTTAGAGAACCTGTTGCAGCATCAATTCCCACTCCTATTGCTCCTCCAAGAATAATATTCAGTAAAGTCACGGCATTAAAAGTTTTTGTCAGTTTTACTTCTTTCTTCTCGAATCCTTCTTTTTCAAATGTAACCATCTGCTTACCCAAACCTCTTGGAATTTTGGTTGTACAAGGTGTTGTACATTTTTCAATTCCCTTGTGAAATACTTTTGCTCCTTCAGGGCTTGAAGAAAAAGCGATTGAATCCTGAGTTCCTGTAAAAATGGTTGCACATGAAGTGGTAGAAAGCGCGATTGCCAGCATGAATACAATCGATAATTTGTTTATCATAGATTTTAGTTCATTTTTTTAAGTCCGCGAACTTACAAAATAAATTGAAACTATCAGGCATGAAAAAGAAAAAACTATTGCGAAACCTTTTATTGAAGGGCATTCTTAATAAAAACACATTGAAAATCAACTTCAAAGAAATCAGCAATTCATGATTATTTTTTCATGATGGTGTAATTACACAAAAAAGCAAATCCACTATTCTCAGATTTGCTTTTTTATATTTTTTAATTCTTTTCTTAGTCTACGCCTTCCTCTTCCCTATGCACCAATTCCATAGAAAATGCAGGAAGACAGATCGCAAGATATTCACATGGTTCTGAAAACGGATTACTATAACGGATTCTCGCTCCTTTTTCAATAAGAATACTCTGTCCTTTTTCCAACGTAACAATTTCTCCATCTATTTCAAATTGCTTTTTTCCTGAAATAATGTAGGTAAATTCATCAAACTCAGGAGTCTGGTGAGGCTCACTCCAATCCGGAGGTGCTACCATATGAGCAATTGAAACAGTAGAATTTCCTGTAGAGTTTCCCCAGTGTTCTTCAATCAGTTTTCCATCTGTTGTAGGAACTACAAATGGTGACTGCTGGATTTTATATTTTTTCATACCCAATCTTCTTTTTTAATTTCATACACGAAATTGGTTCTTGTAGGTTCTGCAAAATAAGCCACTTCTTCTTCAGCAATCTTTTGACCTCCCAGTCTTTCCAAAGCTGTCTGCGAACGGAAATTCTCTTTTCCAATGTGAAAATGAACTTTGTCTACAAACTGGAAGATATAATCCAGCATCAGCTTTTTAACCTTAGGATTAATGCCTTTTCCCCATGATTTTGTTCCGTAGAAAGTATATCCGATGAAAATATGATTGTTCTCTTCATCAAAATCATAATAACGGCTGCTTCCCAATACATCTCCGGTAGCTTTCTCCATAATTTTGAAAGCACCTTTACTCTCCATAGCTCCTGTGAAAAAGTTTTCAAAAACTTCTCTCTTATAACGGTCTTTGTTAGGATGCTGTTCCCAGACTTTAGGATCGGAAGCCACTTCATATAAAGATTCAAAATCCCCTTGCTGTAAGGGGATTAATTGAAATTCTTCATTCTCTAAAACAGGCTGAACAGAAAAATTCATTGCTTAGCCTTTTTTAGTAGAATCTGATTCTATTTTCTTGATTTCTTTCAACTTGTCGGAAATCTTGATGACAGTGTCTAATTTGGACGGTTTCAAAGGAACTTCTGCCTGAGCCATATCCCATTTGATAACCAGGTTTCCTGAGTTTTCATCTGTAGGATTTAAAGTGATTTCAAACCATTCCTGTTTGTCTGTCAGTTTGTTAACCGGTACCGTAACGTCTACTACATCCTGTTTTGGATCGTAAGTATAAGCTCCCCATTGCTGGAAATCTTTATTAAGGATAACTTTCCATTCTTTTTCTGTAGGAACGATGAACAATCCGTATGTTCCTGCAGGCACTGTTTTCCCACCGAAGTTAACGGCCTGTCCGAAAGTAATTTTTGTAGAAGAGTTCGCTCCCGCTCTCCAAACCTGGCCATAAGGAACCAGTTCTCCGAAAATTTTACGTCCCTTCACTCCCGGTCTTCCATAATCAATGGTAATTTTAGACATTGAAAACTGCTGCTCAACCTTCTGGCGCGGACTTGCTGCCGGCACAGAATAATCCTGAGCAAAACTGAATGCTGAAACTGAAATGCAAACTGCTGCTAGTAACTTTTTCACGTGTAAATTTTTGTTTAAAATTACAAAATTCAGAGCGAAATAGCTTTCATAAACTTCGTTAAAATTTGTTTTACCGATATTTTTCTATGACGGTATTTTTTAGCCAAATCTTTTTTAAAAGTAAATAATCAACTATTAAACAATTTATTTTTCTTAATCGTTTTCCCTTTTCTTAGTTGAATGGAATGAAAAACAGAAGGAACATCATTCGTCCAGGTTTTCAATATAAAAAGAATAGCAATAATCTCTGCCCTTGTAAGCAGGCCAACCCAAAAACAAAGGTTGAACAGAATGACAGACTGACACTGTAAAATAACCTGAACTAATGTTCCAAAAAGTACTAAAGTCCAAATCTTGGCACCAATAGAGTGTGTTGCTACTTCCTTTCTGAATCTTAAAAAGCTTACCAGATAAATAAGAGCTTCAGATCCTGCAAGAATAATTATTTTGGAAGCGTTTGTTTTGAAAAATTCAGGGCATTGTATATATGCTGCAAGTCCTACCGAGATAAAGAAAATCTGATCAACAGTAGAATCCATACGTCTGAGTTTCTGAGTTGAAATCTGAAGATGCCTTGCTATAATTCCATCAAAAATATCAGTTAACAACCCTATAGATAAAAGGACGACAGTAATTGCCTGATAATTTTCTATTGTAATGAGACTTAAAGCAATGATGAGAAAGCCAATAATCAATCTGGAAAAGATTAAAATAACCGGAATTTTTGATTTCATAAAAGGTAGCAGAACTTGTGATAAATGCAGAAATATAGGGATATTTTTAATATATCTAAAATAAGATAGCCTTTTCCAGCTCCAATAGTTTTTGTTTTCTCCAGATACCTCCGGCATACCCTACCAACTCGCCGTTGGAACCTATCACACGATGGCAGGGAATTAAAATGGCAATTTTATTGATACCGTTGGCTGTTCCTACGGCACGTATCGCCTTGGGGTTTCCCAGTATTTCTGACTGTTGTTTATAAGTCCTTATTTCTCCCATCGGGATTTCGCGAAGAAGCTGCCATACTTTTTCCTGAAACGCAGTTCCGGTAGTGAACAATGGAACTTCAAACTGACTTCTTTTTCCTTCAAAATATTCTTTCAGCTCCTCTTCCAGCTGTTTGAAATGAGGATGTTCTTTTTCTAAAATTTCTGCTTTCAAAATCTTTGACAAAGCCTTCAACTGTTTTTCAATATTTTTCCGGTCTGTAAATTCCAGCAGACAGATTCCCTGATCTATGGCACAGGCAATCATTTCTCCCAAAGGGGTTGATATATGTTTTTGGTGTATCATTTCCATTCGTTTAAAATTAAGCTTTTTGGAAATCATAACTTGTTTTTAATCCGTTAAAATTCTTTTTATCTGTTCAACATGCCTTGCATTATGATAAATAACAAAACGAAAGGTATCTCCCAACTTCAGTTTGATCAGCTTTGAAATACTAATACTTGTTTTTGTTTTTTCTAAGTCAATAAATTGAGCCTCTTCCAGTAATTCAAGCATTTTTTTCTGCTGTTTTATGAATGTATCCACTACGCTTTTATCCAGATTACTGTGGATAGGATTCATGGCCTTAAGCGTTTTCATCGTATTCAGTTTCTCTTTGGGAAGCATACTTTTAGCAAAATAATTCCCAAGAATTCCGGGCTTAAAATAGAGTTGAGAAGGTTTTCCGGCAGAAGAAATAGTATGGCTTATTTCGGGAATATAAAAATCTCCGTAGCGGTTAAGATGCTCCAGACATTCCAATGTACTCCAGCTTTCTGTTGAAGTTCTGAAATTCAGATCATGTTCCGTCTTTAAAGACAACATTTCAGCGAATTGTAAATGTTCTTCAGTTCTATTTCTTAATTCATTCAGGAATTCTGAGGTTGAAATTTTCATTACGTTTTTTATGCAAATATGCTGATCAGAATGTTCTTAAATCTTGACTGAGCTCAAGATTTTTTAAGTCTGGACAAAGTTTCCGGTGACATTCTAAGATAATTGGCAATGTATTTATTGGGAACTTCCTGAAATAGTTTTGGACTTCGTTTTAAAACCCTCTCAAAGCGTTCTCCGGGAGCATTGATGAGCAGATCTTTTTCTCTTTCAAGCTGCTGTAATACGAGATCTTCAAGGACATTCATCCAGAATTTCATATGTTCTTCGTCCGATTGTACGAACGCATAGAAATCCTGTTTTGAAGCTACTTTTACCGTTGTTTTCTTAATCGCCTGAATATAAAGATCCGAAGGCTTTCCCGATAAAAAAGAATCCAGGCTGACAATAATATTTCCTGTGTATCCGAAACGAATGATCCTTTCTTCATTTTCATCCATCATATAAATCCGAACACTTCCATTTTCAATACAATAAATAGAGGTATCTGTACTGCCTGAAATCTTCAGGAACTCATTTCGTCTGAAGGCTTTCTTTTCCCAATGGATTCCACTTTGAAGCAATTTTTCAACCATTTTATTTTATTATTTGCTTTTCCAAAGATAATAGGTAATTTTAAAGTTTTAAAACACTAATCACTGATAATGCTCAAAAGAACAGTACTTTTCATACTGCTTTCTGCCGGATTGTATGGTATGAAAGCACAGCAGACCATCCCCTTCCGGATCACAAAACACAATAATATCATTGTAAAGACCCTTGTCAACAAAAAAGATTCGCTCAATCTCATGTTCCAGATTGCCATGAAAGATTATGCTATTTCTCCTGATGGCAAACAGAAAGCAGCACATATTATTTTCAATAAAGAAGAACTCAGCGAAAATAATACTGTTGAGATCGGAAAGATCATCCAGGAAAATGTGCGTTTTTTTGACAATCAGCTGACAGGTCATGAAGCAGACGGAAAAATCGGAACCGGAATTTTTGAAGGGAATGCCTTTAAAATTGATTATGACAACAACCAGTTTGTGATCTACGACAAAATGCCGGATCTGAAAGACTACCAACCCATCAATATCATTCTGGATCATGAAGGATTTTATCTAGCCGCAGACAATATCCTTGAAGGCGATCAGCAGCAGGAAACCTATTTTGTTTTGCAATCCGGGTTTTCAGGAGCTATACTCTATAGCAATGAATTCGCTGAAGAACAACATCTGGAGAAAAAACTAAAGGTAACAGGAGAAAAAACACTAAAGAATTCTCAAGGTAAAACGTTAACGACCAAACAAGCTGTTCTACCCTATTTTAAATTGGGAAACAGTGTTTTTAAAGATGTTTCCGTAGGATTTTTCTCCGGGGAACTGAAGACACAAAATGTAAGTTATCTCGGTGCTGATATGCTTCGCAGATTCATCTGGATCTTTGATGCAGAAAGGAAAATGGCTTACATTAAACCCAGCAAATATTTTTCAGAACCTTATTACAAAATGAATTAGAATATGATAAACACTTTAATGCTAAAAAAGATTATAAAACCCCAAACCGTCGCTGCGCTTTTATTTTTGCCATTGGCTATTGTAAGCTGTAAGAAAGAAGAAAAAAAAACTGTTACCACAGAAACACATCTGACGAATGATTCTGTAAAAACAGCAAAAACTGAGGAGAAAATAGATTATACTGATTTTAATATTTTCAGTCTGTCCGTTATTTCATCCGCAGAAAAAGATTCTGATATGAATATTTTCATTTCTGTTTCGGATGTCTATAAAGGGGAACAACCGATTCCTTCAGCTATTATGAAAAATCAGAAGCAGATGACTTATGAGGAACGTCAGCATTTTGAACTGGATGCACCCAGCAGAAAAAAATTGCTGGATGGGATTCACCTTACTGAAAATGATTCTCTCTACATCTATGAGTATGGCTCTAACCAACTTCAAAAAATGCCTGTCAGCCAATTAAAAGCCGTGGCCTACTTAAGTCCTTATTCAGATGATCAGGATTTAGACCCGGATTCTTATATGATGGGTTTCCAGGTGGCAACTCATCAAAAAACAACAGAATACGACCGTTATACTAATGCCATTGCCTATTTTGGAAATCAAAATCCGTTTGTAGACAATAAAATGAAAGCTGTGAAATGGCAAAAAGCCGGCGCTGATGTTTCAAAAAAATACTTTTCTCACTCAAAACTGGCTTTGGGAAAAACTTATCAGTCCCAATATGAAAATCTGACCTATTATCTGCAGGATTATCTTGAAGAAGGAAATATTGTAGAGCGTAAACTGGCAGTCATCAATGATCGTAAGGAAAAAATTGCAGAGAAGATATTCAGCCTTGCAGGCAGTGATGGCGGAGAGTTTCTTCCTCTTTATGGAATAGATGCTGATGAATCTAATATTTTCCAATATACAGGCCATCTTTTCAAAGGAAAACCTCCGGTTATTTTTGGGTTCATTGCCCAGTCTTTTGGCTGTCCTTCCATTAATTTTTTAGATCAAAAGGAGAAGGATTTCCCGATTAATTGTGATAACAGGCATTAATTCCCGGAAAGAATTTATTCCGATTTCTAACGGAATGTCGAATTCTCTGGATACATAAAAGGTATCGTTAGAATTAAGATATAAAAAACCAAATCTGTTGATAAACGGATTTGGTTTTTATTTTCAGTTCATTATTTCTTAGGATAATAGTTGTCTTTCAGATTCATAAAATAGGTTTCGGATTCTTTAAAACCATTACTTTTCATAAATTTGATTACCACATTCAGATAGGCTTCTGAAGGAATAAAATTTATTCCCATTTTTTCAGAAAACTTTTGATACTCTTCTTCAAGCAGTTTGGGATTTTTGGCCAACTGTTTTATATCAGTTCTATACCCTTTGAATATAAATTTCAAAGCTTCATAATTTCCGGGATAAGAAACGGTCCCATGGGTTTCGCCTTCAAAAAAGTGATGTTTATAGTTCAAAGATCCGTTTTTTTCTATCATTCCTTTAAATTCTTCAATCGCCTGGGTCATATCAGAATTCCAGTTTTTCTGCTGCTCTTCATTATCTGCCTGGGAAACATACAAAGATTTTTTTGCAGGAAAGTTCTTATTATTTTCCAGATACTCTTTCGTTCTTTTGATGGTTACTTTATTGTCCCACCATAAACTAGGATCATTAGCAACATAAGCATTAAAATAATCCGGATGTGAAAGAAAGGTATTAATGGCAAATAATCCGCCGAAAGAATGACCTACCAACACACAATAATCCTGAGTTCTGTAGTTTTTATTAATAAAAGGCTTCAATTCCTCCTGCATGAATTTCAGAAAGTTTTCACTTCCTCCGCTGTCGGCAAAAAGCGTAAGAGCAGGGTTTACCGGACTCTTCTTTTCAGACTTTGTCGGAGTAAGATCTCTTGTTCTTTCTGTATTTTTAATTCCGACAACAATACATTCCGGAATGTCGGCATAGGGTGTTCTGGCAATGAAATCTGTTAATCCTGTATAATAATCAAAATTAATTTCTCCGTCTAAAAGATAGATGACAGGATATTTTGCAGGATTGATGGTATTGTCGTTATACGTTTTGGGCAGATGAACCCAGATTTCTCTGTTTTCATTTAGAACTTTTGAAAATACATTTTGCTTCTCTCCTATCGTTAGTTTTTCCTGGGATTTTCCAAATGTAAACAGTAAAAATACAGGAAGGTATATAATTTTAAACCAATTGTTCATGGTGCGAATCTTTTCTGTGTTGATGAATGTTCTTAATTTCTTTATTCTTTTTGGGCGATTTGTTTCTCCTGCCCCACCAGATCAGGAATCCTGTAACCGGCAGACTTGTACAGATCATTCCGATAATGAATGTGAATATTTTACCGAACATCCCGCCCCAATACCCTACATGAAGGTCAAAGTTCATGTGCTCTATCACTTCGTGCTTCTGTACTTCTTCAGGATAATCAATCTCCTTTCCGGTGTATTTGTTGGTTTCCATACTTTTCCCGTTGATAAGGCTTTTCAGACCGATAAACCTAGCTGCCACCACATGATACACCGGTGCAGAATCATTTCTCGGAATACTCATTCTGAACTGTTTTGCATCAGGAAACTCTTTAAACTTTCTGTCTATAACATCAGTATAAGTCAAAGCTTTCTTTTCCGGATCAAACTTAGGTTCATATTTTTCTGCAATAGTATGGGCATCTACAGCTCCTCCGAAAGCCTGTTGGGTAAGATTGGTTAAAACCTCATAGGCCATAATCAATCCTGTAATGGTAATAAACACAGCCGGAAGCAATGAATAAAACCCAAAGACATTATGGAAATCGTAGTTTTTCCTGCGCCATTTCGTTCCGGATTTAATTTTAAAAGCTGTTGTTCTTGTGGTTTTGTTCCATTTTTTAGGCCACCAGAGAATCAATCCGCCGATAAGCTGGATAAAAAAGATGATGGAAGCAATTCCAACCACCGTTTTCCCAAACTTTCCTGCCAATAGCTGCGCATGAATATGGGCTACAACATAGAAAAACTCATAGCTTTTGGTAGAACCGATTACTTTTCCGGTGTAAGGGTTAAGATAATGATAGGCAAATACACCTCGTGGACCACGGCCTTTTTTCTTTGGTTTGTCTGCCTTGTCCGCACTTTTATCTTTAGGAGGCTTCGTTGCTGAAGCTACTCTGAAACTTCTGTCAGCATCTTTGTAGGTATCAAAATAGAACGCTTTTCTGTCCGGAACCTGCTGGTGAAAGTGGGTAAGCAACTCTTCAGGGGTCATTTTTTCTGCATTAGCCGGAGCCTGGACATATTTTGCGCTTCCGCCGCACAGATCAATGATTTCGTCACAGAAGACAAATACAGTTCCCGAAAGAGTAACAGTAAGCACAATGATTCCGGAAACCAGGCCGAGCCATAGATGCAGCCAGCCGGTGATCCTTTTGGTAAGGGATTTACCCTGCTTTTTTTTAGGATTCGTTTTATTATTTTTCATATCTGTTTTCATCCAATCAACAATGTAAGTGTAGAAAATGCAAAGGCGCAATTGTATTTATAATGGCGTGTTTGTAAAGTGAAAAGAGTTATTTCTGCTGCCGTTTACTTTAGCATATTTGAAGGCTTCAGAAATAGATATATTATAAATCAAAGCTTTGCACCTTTGCGGTTTTCATCCTTATATTTTCGTTGAGATTATTTTTGTTTTTTTAGATTTAAAATTTGAATGCAAAATTGGCAAGAATTTCTCTTGGCTTCTGTGGCTGTCCGTAGAAGTTCCAGTAGTTTTCATTCAGCGCATTATTCATTTTCAGACCGATTCTGTATTTTTTCCTGTCATAAAAAACTGTTGCACCTACCGTAGTATAAGAAGGAGCAAGAAAATGATTGGTGATGTTGATATAGGTCTGGTCTACAAAATTAAATCCGGCTCCGAAACCAAGTCCTTCATATGCACCATCCATGATTTTGTAGCTTGTCCATAGATTGGCAACATGTTTTGGAGTCCAGGCAATTCTTTTTCCGCTGTCTTTGCTACGGTCATCGTATTTGTTATCGTTATAACCATATCCGGCAACGATATTCCATCCTTTGAAAGGGTTGGCAATGATGCCTATTTCCAGTCCCTGACTTTTGATATTCCCATCCTGAATACTTCCTATTCCGCCTGGATCTGCAACCAGTCTGTTTTTAACATTAATATTATAGTAACTCACGGTCGTCAGTAGTTTTTTATGGAACAGATCCACTTTAAAACCTGTTTCAATCTGATTTCCCTGTTCAGGATCCCACTTTGTCAGGATACCCACTTCATTCAGTGATGGAGCATAGTTTTTAAATCCATTCACATAATTGGCAAAGAATGAAATCTGATCTTTTACAATTTCATACACCAATCCGAACTTTGGTGAAAACTGGGTCTGGTTGTAACCGGAAACTTTATTTTCAGGAGATCCGTTTTTGGTAGAGATCTCTACACCATTTACCACCATATCATCATTTTTATAGCTGTCTACTCTCAAACTGGCCATTACCAGCAAATTATCTGTGATATTTAAAACATTGGAAATATAACCGCTGATGGTTCTGAATCTTGTAATATCCGATTCTGTGGATTTTCTTTCCTTATTCATGAATTTGTTTCTTGAGATAGGATCCCATGCGGAAGAGCTGTCGAGATTCACTTTATCATAAGGCATGAAAACATTACTGTATCCGTTGGCCTCATAGTAAGGGAACTGATATTTTGTTGTTTGCTGGAAGTAATCTATTCCTACTACCAGACGGTTTCTTAAGCCTGCTATTTTAAAATCTCCTGTAAAATTCTGCTGGATATTGTCTGTGGTCACTTTAAAGCTGTCAAAAGGACGGATCATTCTTTCTACCTGATTATTATTCAGATATCTGAGTACTAAAAAGATAGATTCGTTTTCATTGGCTTCTCCTCTTTGGTAAGATGTCCTTGACGTCCACTGGTCATTGAATTTATGGGTAACCTCAGCCATCGTTACAAAGTTGGTTCTTTTCGAGCCGATATCATTACTAGTAAACGCTCTTTTGTAGGCTACTTCCAGGTCTTTCATGGAGTGTAAGGTCAGCTTTTCTGAGTTTCTTACATAAGCATTCAATGTTTTATCCGGAGCATGGAACTCCGTATCAAGTGTCACTGTGGTTTTGTCGCTTACTTTGTACAAAACACTTCCAGAGAAAAATAATCCTTTGTTGTAGCCTGCATCCTGGAAAGAATCCTGAGAATAGGCTGCGACATTGAATCTTGCCAATGCAGTTTTTTCTTTATTTAAAGGGGTATTTACATCGGCTGTAATCCTGTTCATTCCCCAGCTTCCGGTGGTATAATTGATAATTCCCCCGAAGTTTTCCTGTGGTTTTTTCGTAACGATATTCACCACACCGCCATAATTGGCTAATGTTCCACCGAATAAGGTTCCGGATGGACCTTTTATTACTTCTACTCTCTCGATATTAGCGATCTCAGACTGTACTCTTGGATTTTGAGTCAGTCCGTTTCTGAAACTGGCATTGGAACTGAAACCTCTCATAAAAATATCATTTCCACTGTCGTTTACACTATTGCTTACGACCACTCCTGGAGCAGAAGCCATCGCTGTGTTGAAATCCATGGCTCCCATTTCACTGATGATTTCTTTGGGAACAAGATTATAAACAGTAGGGTTTTCAAGATTTTCCAGAGGAAGCCTTGCGATAGATTCAGATTTTTTTGTTCTGTAATTGTGAGTTCCCTGGAGCGATACGGATTGAATTTCAGCCACTTTAATGGTATCTGTTTCCTGGGCACTCAGCATCGTTACGGCTAATAGAGCTGCAGAAATAATAGTTTTTTTCATGTTTATAATTAAGTTAGTTCTGCAAAATTATTTTATTTTTATTAATTCTAAATAAAAACATGATACAAATCATAAAACTTCTACCATAGAATAGCCTATAAATAAAGGGTTTTCGAAAATTCCGAAAACCCTTTATTCAATCAATAGATAAGTTTTTTTATTTATTTTTCCAATTTTTAATCATTTTCATATAGCGATCAATATTAATTTTTTCCTCCCGTAAAACATTACCTTCTATTTCTTTTGCGTTTGTATTATCCGCATACACAATTGTTTTGCCCAATACGGGATATATAATGAATAATGAGTCAAAAGTTTTACCACAGCTTTCATTATAATAATTTTTCTCAATAACAATCTTCTTTATTTTTTCATTTTCAGAAAAAAAATATCTTTGGATATAATCTCCACATTCTGGATGATTATTAAACTCAAGACCTTTTAATTTTCCATCTTTAAGATAGGCATAAGCAGGATGTAAAATATCACCATTGGATAAAACCTGATCAGCATCAAAAACAAATTTTTCAAATTCTTTTTTGTAATTTTTGCTAACAGGATTACATTGAAATAGTAATAGCAGTCCAAAAACACTCAGGACACAATTCTTTTTTACCATAAGGCTAATAAAAATAAAGGTAACTATATTGCTAAAGTTTTACTTTACCTGTTTTATATAACAGCAGCGGCCATCATCGACATATAATAATTGGCGCAATGCAGTGCATTAATTAAAACGATTTCTTTTTCCGGAAGGGTTTCATAGGCATCAGAGGTGGTGATCTGGTATTCGTAATTCATAGAAGTCCATTTCAAATGGGGTTTTATAATCATCAGCTCGACGCCGTCCTGATCTGTAAGGACAAATGATTCTTTAAAAATACCTCTGTGTTTAAAAAGATAGCCATTTTTAATCCCATCAAAATAGGTCTGCACCACAATTTCCCCGTTCCAGTTCATTCTGAATTTCAGAAGCACTCTTTCGTGATCTTTCAGTTCAATTGTAGTTCCCCAAAAACCCTTTGGCTCCACCTGATAGGTCTGCCCATGAGCAATTTCAATAACAGCATTAAATTTAAACCAGCTTGTATAGATAAGTTTTCCAATTAATCTTTCTTCTCTTGTAACTTCAAAAGATAAAGAATTGCTTGATTTTGCGTAATATTCTGCCATGGTTATATTTTGATTTGGTGGAATTGTATTAGTTTTTAAATAATAATAACAGCTTGAATTTTAACGCTCTAATTTATAAATAATTCGGTAAACATAAATGCATTTTTAAGCGGGTGTGATAAAAATGATTGAGAAAGAGTTGAGAATTATATTTTTTCAATCAAGTTTTTCATAATAATGGTTTGAATCTGCATTTAGACTAATCTTAGGCTTTTCAAAAATCCCATTTAAAAAATAGGTTTTGTAAGCAGCTGGCTGACCAAAATCTGTATAATGAAGTTCTATTTCAGGATTTAATCCATTATATAATTTATATGTACCCCTTCCATAAAATTTACTTCTAAATGTATTGTCTTCATATAAAACTAAAGTATCAGCAGTGTGAGGAGCTTCCACACAGCAAATTGGCTTATCAAAATTCATGTTAATATATTTTCCATAGATATCCTGCTTTTTTAATGGAAAATTGATATTGAGAATACATATAACTCCTAATACAAAAGTGAGTGTAAGAAGTGTTTTTTTCATAGAATAATTGATAATACCACAATATTCTTTTTAATCGAAATATTGACTAACCTAAATTATAGAATTTATATAGAAAAACCTCATAAATTGCTGAAATGTATGAGGTTTAAACTGTTTTTCAGATCAATTTCATTCAATCTTTGTAAGTGTCATTGTTTCATCATGATCTATACTTTCAGGCCGCTTCCCATTCATGTTGATCAGCATAAGGAATTTTGAATCGTTAATAGGAACAATAATTCCTAGCAGTCTTCCTTTTTCCTGATTATCTTTTAGTGCAATAAAATCAATATGAATTGGTGTCTTTTCCATATCAATTTTATATTTGAGTTCACCCTTTTGCCCATTATTAGGACCTCCGTGAATGATAAAATTCTTACCGTCAATTTCTTCCCCGTTAATTGTAATAGATACATATCCATCTTTAGTAAAGCCTGCTTTGCCTTTACTCTTCCAGTAATCAATGGATTCCCAGTTTCCAACAATATTAAACTGGGATTTTTGAGCTTTGGCCTGAAAACCAATAATAAGTATAAACGCTATTACGCTTTTTAGAAAAGTCCGTTTTATTTTCAAATAAAAATTCATAGTAAACTTTTAATTAATTTTATAAACATAACCTTTACTGATATATCTGCTTTTATTTATTAATTCTGAAGGATAAAAAATGGTTCCATTAATCTCAACACTTTTAATCCTATATCTCCAGCTTCCATTATGGCTTGTGTAAATTTTTGTTGTTGAATTTGGATAAAGTTCAAGGACAATGGAAGAATCTTTTATTTCTATTTTTTCAAGAGACTTTGGATTTTTGATTTTATAAAAAGATCGAGGGGACAATATTCTATTTTCATAATTAAATGCAAAGCTCTCAGCCTCATTATCAATTGCTTTTGAGATGGGATAACTGTAATTGATCTTAATTATTTTTTTAGATCCGGTCAGGTTTTGAATATAGAAATCAGTTATCCAGGAACATCCTGAAAGCACTGTTACGAAAATACAACATAGAAATCCTATCGTAATTGATTTTATACTCATTGTACTGGAATTTAGATGATTTTTGTAAAAATAGTCAGATAAATTTAATTTATTAGTTTTTCCGATAAAAAATCCCGTAAGAAAAACATATGGGAATTAAGATTCATTTTTCCAAACAATAGTATTTTTTAAATCCATGTTCTATCATTTAAAAAAATAGGATAGACTGTACTACAGTAACAATTTTGATCGCTTTTGTTATTAATTTATTCTTATATAATAATTGACAGCCATATTTTTGGGACGGGTTTCTTTTCCCCCGGCAGCAGCAATAACTAAAGGGACCGTTGATTTATCATAACCGCTAACTACCTGTGAACCATCAAGGTCACCATCAGCACCTGATGTATTTGCAGAAACTGCCCTTGGCGTTGAAGTTATTCCTCCAAAACTCTGCTGAACAATCTGATGATCGTGCTCTTTGATTTCATCTCCCTGGATACTTCCCCGTAATCTGTTACCCTCTGGATCTTTTTGATTTTCAGAAACCGTTGGGATACCGTAGCCTAATTCATTGGAGTCGAAAGCATTATTTCCACGAAGGAAAACACCTCTCAAATCGGGAACATTTGTAAGATTTTGTGTGGCACGGGCAAGCCCGCAGGTTGTGTCTACTTTTCTTCCGTCACAAGGTGCCCATTTTGAGTATTTGCTATTCCAGTTCTTATCAGGATTTGCCAGATTATTTTTAGTTACCTCCTGAAATTCTTCCCAACTTAAGTATGAACAAAGTATTGTTCCTACAGGAAAATCTTTATTAAAACCACTGGGAAGTCCATTTAATAAGCAGTTTACAGGACCTTTATCTGTGTCCAGGAAAAAGAAAATATCTTTTGACGGATCGTTTCTTTTAAAAGTAATTGAATTATCATCATCCAGAATACCCCCTTTATTAAAGCTTTTGCTTATTTCTATCCCATTGGTTATTTTATAATCTTCGACAATAGGGCTTGGATCCGTGCTTGATATTTTGTTGTAAAAAATATAGATGGTTATCCCTTCATCTCCTTCCTGTACTACTGTTGATAATCCTTTTTTATTATTTTGAACTTCTAAACATTTCACATATCCTTCAATGATGTCTTTGTTGGGTGTATGCAAACTAAAAGAATCAAAAAATGATTGTGAGACCATAATGGTGTCCAAAGATTTGATTTTCTCCTGAAAATTATAAATTTCATCATCAGAAGCACCTAAATTTAAAACATTTTTAACCAGTGATGTAGGATCAATTGCTTCAAAACCAAATGAAAATTTTTGAGTTTTAAAATCGTCTTTGAATTTTTCGGATTCATAATATTTCTTCAGGTCGTAAAGAAAATCTCCTGTTTTTACGACATTCAAAGTGGTATAAATTCCACCCTCTAGAAGTTTTGTACATTGATTAGGTTCCATTTGTATAGTTTTTTGAGGTTAGTTAATGAGTTTTGCATATAATGAGAGTTGTATTATCAAACTTTCATTTGTTATGACATACCAAAAGTACTCTGTATGAAATCGTATGTCAATTACCCTTTTGTGGTATTATTTTAGTAGGTTTGGGCATAAAAAAACCTCATAGGTTTTTAAAATCTATGAGGTTTAGAATATTTATTTTTCGAAATTACATTGTCTCCATTTTGAAGCTCATGCTTTCGATTACTTTTAGAATTGCTTCTACCGTATCCATTGAAGTTAAACAAGGAACACCGTTTTCCACACTCATTCTTCTGATCTGGAATCCGTCTCTTTCTGCCTGCTTACCTTTTGTAGTGGTATTTACAACATACTGAACTTTTCCTTTCTGGATCAGGTCGATAAGATTTACACTTTCTTCTCCGATTTTGTATCCGATTTTGCAAGGGATTCCTTTTTCTTCGAAGAACTTCGCAGTACCTTCCGTAGCCCAGATTCTGAATCCGACTTCATGGAATCTTGCTGCAAGAGCTGCTGCTTCATCTTTATGCTTATCAGCTACTGTGAACAGGATAGATCCGTGCATAGGAACTTTTCTTCCCGCTGCTACCAATCCTTTGTAAAGTGCTTTTTCAAGGGTTGTATCTTTCCCCATAACTTCTCCTGTAGACTTCATTTCAGGGCCTAAAGAGATATCAACTTTCGTTAGTTTTGAGAAAGAGAATACCGGCACTTTTACAAATACTCCTTCTTTGTTTGGAACTAATCCGTTTTCGTAGCCTAAATCTTTCAGTTTTTGTCCCAGAATTGCCTTTGTAGCAAGATTCGCCATTGGAACTTCTGTGATTTTAGATAAGAAAGGAACTGTTCTTGAAGAACGAGGGTTTACTTCGATTACATATACATTTCCTTCGAAAAGAACGTACTGGATATTCATTAATCCGATAACGTTTAATCCTTTTGCCAGTCTTTGTGTGTAGTCTACCAAAGTATCAATCTCGCTCTGAGATATATTTTGTGGAGGATATACCGCGATTGAATCTCCGGAGTGAACCCCTGCTCTTTCGATGTGCTCCATAATTCCAGGAATCACTACCGTTTCACCGTCGCAGATGGCATCTACTTCAATTTCCTTTCCTACCATGTATTTGTCTACCAATACAGGGTGCTCAGGGCTTGCTTCTACTGCATTTTCCATGTAGTGAGCCAGTTCTGCTTCTGCGTATACAATTTCCATTGCTCTACCTCCAAGAACGTAGCTTGGACGTACCAATACCGGATATCCGATTTCGTTGGCAATTTTTATAGCTTCTTCTTTCGAAGTTGAAGTTCTTCCTTTTGGCTGAGGAATTCCAAGCTCCTGAAGTGCTTTTTCAAACTTATCTCTGTTTTCAGCTCTGTCAAGATCTTCCAGTGAAGTTCCTAAGATCTGTACTCCGTGAGCGGCTAGTTTATCGGCAAGGTTAATCGCTGTCTGCCCTCCGAACTGTACCACTACTCCTTTTGGTTTTTCAAGCTCGATGATGTTCATTACATCTTCTTCTGTAAGCGGCTCGAAGTAAAGTTTATCTGAAATTGAGAAGTCTGTAGAAACTGTCTCAGGGTTGTTGTTGATGATAATCGCTTCGTAACCCATTTCTTTGATTGCCCATACCGAGTGAACCGTTGCATAGTCAAATTCTACTCCCTGTCCGATTCTGATAGGCCCGGAACCTAGTACGATAATTTTTTCTTTATCTGAAACAACGCTTTCATTCTCTTCTTCGTAAGTTCCGTAGAAGTAAGGCGTTTCACTTTCAAATTCAGCGGCGCAGGTATCTACCATTTTGTACACCGGCATGATTCCGTTTTCTTTTCTGAAGTTGAAAACCTCACGCTCTTTTACATCCCAAAGAACTGCGATATTGATGTCTGCAAAGCCTAATCTCTTCGCTTCAATCAGGGTTTCTTTATCGAATTTGTTTTCAGCGATTACTTTTTCGAAGTCAACTAATTTTTTCAGTTTCCAGATGAAGAATTTATCGATTTTACTCCATTCTACAATCTGTTCCCAGTCGTATCCTCTTCTTAAAGCATCCCCGATGATGAATAATCTTTCGTCATCACATACTCTGATTCTTCTTTCGATTTCTTCAGCAGTAAGTGCCTGAGCCTGCTTGGTTTTTAAACCTAAATGCTTGATTCCCGTTTCCAGTGAACGAATCGCTTTCTGTAATGATTCTTCAAGGTTTCTTCCGATTGCCATTACTTCTCCGGTAGCTTTCATTTGAGTGGAAAGTCTTCTGTCTGCCGTTTCGAATTTATCGAATGGGAATCTTGGGAATTTTGTTACCACATAGTCAAGAGCCGGCTCGAAACATGCGTATGTTTTTCCTGTTACCGGGTTCATGATTTCGTCCAGAGTCAATCCTACAGCGATCTTTGCAGCAATCTTTGCAATCGGATAACCTGTTGCTTTACTTGCTAATGCTGATGAACGGGAAACTCTAGGGTTTACTTCGATGATATAGTAATCGAATGAATGCGGATCTAAAGCTAACTGTACATTACATCCTCCTTCAATTCCTAATGCTCTGATGATTTTCAGGGAAGCATTTCTCAGCAGCTGATATTCTCTGTCTGAAAGCGTCTGAGAAGGCGCAACTACGATAGAGTCTCCTGTGTGAACACCTACCGGGTCTATATTTTCCATGTTACAAACTACAATGGCGTTGTCGTTTGCATCACGCATTACTTCGTATTCAATTTCTTTGAAACCTGCGATTGATTTTTCAATAAGACACTGTGTAACCGGGCTGTGTTTTAGTCCCAATTCAGCGATTTCTTTCAATTCAGCTTCTGTGGAAGCGATACCACCTCCGGTTCCTCCCATTGTAAAGGCAGGACGAACAATTACAGGATATCCGATTTCATCTGCAAAAGCAAGAGCTCCTTCAACCGTATTTACGATATCAGATTCCGGTACCGGCTCGTTCAGTTCTCTCATCAGTTCACGGAAAAGATCTCTGTCTTCTGCTCTGTTGATGGCAGAAAGTTTTGTTCCCAATACTTCCACTTTGCACTCCTCAAGAATTCCTGATTTCTCCAGTTCTACCGCCATGTTAAGACCTGTCTGGCCTCCAAGGGTTGGTAATAAAGCATCCGGACGTTCTTTTCTGATGATGTGGCTTACAAACTGTAATGAAATCGGCTCAATATATACTTTATCAGCGATTTCCACATCCGTCATGATCGTTGCAGGGTTTGAGTTGATCAAAATTACTTTGTAGCCTTCTTCTTTCAAAGACAAACAAGCCTGCGTTCCTGCGTAATCAAATTCAGCTGCCTGACCAATGATGATAGGTCCTGAACCGATTACTAAAATTGTTTTTATATCTGTACGTTTTGCCATTTTTCTTTTTTTAGATACAAGATGTTAGATGTCAGATTTCAGACTTCCAACAGGTTGTTTTACTTTTTTAAATTAGATTTGAATGTATAAATCATTCTTTGAATTTCATTTAGATTTGATATTAAACCATTAACTTTTTCTGCTTCAAGTAAATTTAATTCTCTAGTTAAAATTAACTGGGTCTGTAACTCAAAGGAGGATGCATTTGCTATTCCAAGAAAATGATAAAATTCTCTATCATTATTTCTTCCTGCACCTTCAGCTATATTTGAAGGAATAGAGATTACAGATCTTTTAATTTGAGAAATCAAACCAAACTTTTCATCTTTAGGTAACTCCGCACAAATGATATAAACCTGTTTTGCAAGTTCAATAGATTTCTGCCAAAAGACCAATTTTTCAAAATTATGCATGATAAAGTCTGCTATCTGATGTCTAATATCTGAAGTCACTCTTATTTCTTAAAGTCCTCCATCATTTGAATGAACTCATCAAACAGGTAATTTGCATCTTCAGGACCCGGGCTTGCTTCAGGGTGATACTGAACGGAGAAACAAGGGTGGATTTTGTGTTTTAATCCTTCGTTTGTTCTGTCATTTAAGGCAATGTGTGTTTCGATAAGGTCTGTTCCTTTTAAACTTTCCTGATCAACAGCATACCCATGGTTTTGAGAAGTAATGGCTACTGTATTTTTCTCCAGATCCAATACCGGGTGGTTTCCTCCTCTGTGTCCGAATTTCAGCTTGAAAGTTTTCGCTCCACAAGCAAGACCAATTAACTGATGTCCTAAACAGATTCCGAAGATTGGAACTTTTCCTAATAATCCTCTGATCATATCCAAGGCGTGTGGTACATCTTCCGGGTCACCAGGACCGTTTGATAGCATGATACCGTCCGGATTCATCAATAGAATTTCTTCTGCAGTCGTGTCCTGAGAAACCACGATGATGTCACAGTTTCTTTGAGATAATTCTCTGATAATTCCCAGTTTTGCACCGAAATCTACTAAGACCACTTTGAAACCTCTGTTCGGGTTAGCGTAAGGTGTTTTTGTAGAAACCTCCTCTACCTGATTGGTTGGGAAAGTTGTTGATTTCAACTCAGAAGCTACAGCAGCTTCGTCAGCATCATCGTTTACAATTTTTCCTTTTACTACTCCATGGTTACGAAGAACTCTTGTCAGTCTTCTGGTGTCGATACCTGAAATTCCTGAAAGGTTTTTCTTTTTAAATAATTCATCTAAAGTAATCTGAGTACGGAAATTGGAAGGAAGATCGCACAGTTCTTTTACGATAAGCCCTTTAATTGCCGGCTCGATACTTTCATAATCATCACGGTTAATACCATAATTTCCGATAAGCGGATAGGTCATACAAACTATCTGACCACAGTATGATGGGTCAGAGATCAATTCCTGATACCCTGTCATTCCGGTATTGAAAACTACTTCCCCTGCAGTTTCCAATTCTGCTCCGAAACCTTCTCCATGAAACACTTCACCGGACTCCAGTATTAATTTTTTCTTCATTTTAAACTTTTATCTCTTATTATTTTATATGTCATTAACAGGTCGCCCCTACGCGGCTCTTTACCTTTTTACTTTTTACTTTTTACTTTTACCCTGGCTCTTTTACCTTGGTTCTTATTTAAAAGTATACCCCTTACTTTCCAACGCTTCTTTCAAAATGGCCATTCTGGCGAAAACACCATTTTCCATTTGTTTAAAGACTCTTGATCTTTCACATTCTACAAGATCTGAATCTATCTCGACACCTCTGTTGATCGGAGCCGGATGCATGACGATTGCTTCTTTTTTCATGGCCTGTTCTCTTTCTTTGGTCAGACCATATCTTTTATGGTACTCTGAAGCAGTTAAGCTCATTGCTGCATCGTGTCTTTCATGCTGGATTCTTAATAACATCAGAACATCCACTTCAGCGATCAGCTCATCCACTGACATATACGTTCCGTTGATCAAGGCTCCTTCATCAAACCATTGTTCCGGTCCTGAGAAGTATACTTTTGCTCCCAGTCTTCTTAATGCTTCTGCATTTGAATTGGCAACACGGCTGTGTTTTACATCTCCTACAATTCCCACCTTCAGTCCTTCAAACTTTCCGAATTCCTGATAGATGGTCATCAGATCCAGCATACACTGTGAAGGGTGGTTTCCTGTACCATCTCCTCCGTTGATTACCGGAATCTTAATATTTTTCAATTCCTCGAAGTATCTGTCTTTCTTATCACGGATCACTACAAGGTTCACTCCTATACTTTCAATGGTCTTTACAGTGTCATAAAGACTCTCACCTTTGTTTACCGAACTGTGTGATGCATCAAAAGGAACTACCTGAAGTCCCAGTTTTCTTTCCGCAAGATCGAAGCTTGTCTTCGTTCTTGTACTGTCTTCGAAGAAAAGGTTTGAGCAAAAAACTTCTCCTTCAATTTTAGCAGTTTTACCATTTGCAAAAGCCAGTGCTTCTGTCAGTATACTGTTGATTCTCTCGGTGCTTAGTTCTGTAATCGTAAACATAATTCTAATTTTTGGGCATAAAAAAAGCGAAGACAACAATCTTCGCTAATAACAATAAATATCGTAAAGGGCGCTTTCGCCCGGTAAATCTAATGATATAAATGTTTTTTTATTCATTAGGTGCAAAGATACAACAATTTCATGAACCTACAAAAATTATGTTTAAAATAAATTAAAAACTTCAGTCTTTCCTTATTCTCATTTAAAATTAATATTTTTGTTAGCACACAACTTTATTTATGGATTTAAAAGACAAAATGATTCTCAGTATTATTCAAGAAGATTCTACATTATCGGTTAAAGAAATTTCCGAAAAGATAGGTCTTACCTTTACTCCTACGTATGAGCGAATCAAACAACTGGAGAAGCAGGGCATCATTGAAAAATACGTAGGTCTTTTAAACCGTGAAAAACTGGGTCTGAATATCATCGTTTATTGCAATGTCCGTCTTAAGGAGCAATCCAAAAAAGTATTGGAGACCTTTGAGGACAACATTTCCAAATACGACGAAGTTCAGGAAATCACCAGCCTTTCCGGGGAATATGATTATATGCTGAAAATTATCGCAAAAGATATCAATTCCTATAATGAGTTTGCCGTGAGCGTAATTTCAAACCTTCCCAACATCGGACAATATCACAGTTCTATTGTACTTCACGAGGTGAAAAAATCCACCAAGTTTAAAATTGATCTGGAATAATCCCTCTTATTTTAAACTCATTATTCATTCCTATTTCAATTGCTGAAAATCTTTGATTTTCTTGCGCCTTAAAAGTAATATCTATTATACAATTCCTTGCACCTTTGTGTATACCAACAATTTTCATTTCTACTATCTTGTTTAGAAAACGCAAAGACGCAAAAGAAATTTATTAATTTTATGCTTTAAGGCGCAAAGATTTTATCTCCGATAAAATTTTATACAGCAGATTTAATCTCAATTTCCAACCATAGTCAGTTTAAAGATCAATCATCAAATTCAAAGAGCGGAGTAAAATCCAACCATTAAGATCACTTAAGCAGTTAAGATTTATTAAAGATTAAGGTTTCCACAAACGAAAAGACAGCAGGCTAAAATATTTTTAGAATTTCCACTGATTTTTGCCTAAGTTTTTGACGACCTTAATGGCTTAGATTCTAACCCAATAATTTATTTTTCAGTTTATTGAACTGATATTCTATTTTGTCCAGGCAAAGATTTCCGATACTTCCCTGGTGGGTATGTTCAAGGTTTCCAGGTTCAAATTCAAACTCATTATTTTCAATCTCCTGCCCTACTTTCACATAAGCATCACGGAAAGAGCTCCCGCTTTTCACCTCTTCATTGATCTTTTCCACACTGAAAAGGTATTTGTATTTTTCGTCCTCCAGAATCCCGTCTTTTACCTTAATATTTGGTAAAGTATAGCTTAGGATCTCCAGACATTCTTTCAGGGAATCAATAGCCGGGAAAAGAATTTCTTTGGTCAACTGTACATCTCTGTGATATCCTGAAGGCAGATTGCTTGTCAAAAGAATCAACTCGTTGGGAAGTGACTGAATTCTGTTGCATCGTGCGCGAACCAGCTCAAAGATATCCGGATTTTTTTTGTGCGGCATAATACTGCTTCCCGTAGTAAATTCTTTTGGAAAGCTGATAAAATCAAAATTCTGGCTTAGATACAAACATACATCATAAGCAAATTTCCCAAGTGTTCCAGCTAAAGTAGCCATTGCCATTGATAACATTTTTTCTGACTTTCCACGGGTCATCTGAGCATACACCGAATTATAGTTCATCGACTGGAAGCCTAGATTGTAAGTGGTACTTTCACGATTGATCGGGAAAGATGAACCATAACCAGCCGCTGATCCTAATGGGTTTTTATTAATGATATTCTTTACTGAAAATAACATTTCGACGTCATCCAAAAGCGCTTCTGCATAAGCTCCAAACCATAATCCAAACGAGGAAGGCATTGCAATCTGCAAGTGAGTATATCCTGGAAGCAAAACGTTTTTATGCTGATCTGCCAGTTGAATTAAAATCTGGAAAAACTCATCTGTAAGGGCTGTGATCTCACGGATTTCATCCAATAAATACAATTTGATATCCAGTAAAACCTGATCATTTCTTGATCTTGCCGTATGGATTTTCTTTCCTGTATCTCCTAATTTTTCAATTAAGATTGCTTCTACCTGAGAATGGATATCCTCAGCTTCTTTATCAATTTCAAAAGTCCCATCCTCAATTTGATTTAAGATACTATTTAAGACAGATAACATCTGTTCTGACTCTTCCTGAGTGATAATTCCGGTTTCTGCCAGCATCTTGCAATGGGCCATAGAGCCTTTTACGTCATATTTGGCTAAACGTTCATCAAAGTCAAGGTCTTTACCAACTGTAAAGTTATTGACTAGTATATTGGTGGCAAGGTCATCCTTCTGCCATATTTTTTTCATATTCTCTGATTTAAAATACTGATGGGTCTTGACAAGCCCGGCAAGGCAATCCTTATTACTATTAACTATAAAAAAACATTTCCTTATGTGAAGCTTTCATTCCTAATTTTCTTTTTTGCATAAATCTTTTAAAAACTAAACTTCATGCCTGCCGGACGGAGTCAAAACATATATTGAGCAGGAAGTCTGATGCTGGAGGCTGGAAGCTAATAACACACTGCAATAACTTCCATCTTCCTACACCCATCTTCCATTTTTATAACACTTTTTCTAAAATGCTGATGTAGATTTCTATTCCTTCTTCTATTTCATGGATATAGATAAATTCATCTGCAGTATGAGAGCGCCTACTGTCTCCAGGTCCCATTTTCACTGATGTACATGGAATAATCGCCTGATCTGAGGAAGTAGGTGAACCATAGGTGGTCCTTCCGATTTCAATTCCTGCTTTTACAAACGGATGATCCATTTCGATCTTGGAGGAATTCAGTCTGAACGATCTTGCCGTTAATGTAGATTTCATCTGAGACTGAATGATTTCAAATGCTTCCTGATTGGAATATTCATCCGTTACCCTCACATCCAGTGTGAAATTACAAGACTCCGGCACGACATTGTGCTGTACTCCTGCATGGATTCCTGATAAAGTCACTTTAACTTCGCCCAGATATTCTGAAACCTTAGAAAATTTAAAGGAAAGAATATTCTGCAGATCCTGCATACATTTTACAATTGAGTTATCATCATTAGGATGAGCGGCGTGAGAAGGAGTACCTTTCATTTCTCCATCAATCACAAGAAGTCCTTTTTCTGCAATCGCCAGGTTCATCTGCGTGGGTTCTCCTACAATGGCGAGTTCTATGTTGTGTAGCTGCGGAAACAGAGCCTCTATTCCATCAAATCCTGAAATCTCCTCCTCTGCCGTCAAAGCAATAACTAAATTATATTTTAAATCTTCTTTATTATAAAAATGTAAAAAAACCTGTGCCATAGAAACCAAAGAAGCTCCGGCATCATTACTTCCCAATCCAAATAATTTTCCATCTTTTTCAATAGGGACAAACGGATCCAGCGTGTAAGCTTTGTTTGGCTTTACCGTATCATGATGGGTATTCAGTAAAATAGAAGGTTTAAAGACATCAAAATGCTTATTTACCGCCCAGATATTATTTTTAAAACGTTTGGTAGGAATCTGGTGTTTTTTGAAAAAATTTTCAATTTCTACCGAAGTATTAAACTCATCTTTACTGAATGAAGGAATCTCAATCAAATTTTTAAGCAATCCGACCGCATTATTCAATAGCTCTTCTTTATTATAAACAGATTTCAGTTCCTGCATGATGATTTTCTATATGGTTTTTCAATTCTGTTTCTTTGATCAGAAACACTTTGTCTACATTATTTTTTATAGCTCCAAGAGCATTTTCAAGTTTGGGCAAAATCCCTTTGTGAAGTTTTCCTTCTTCTTTTAGTGTGGTAAAATCTTCTTCAGTTACACTTTTAATCACAGATTCAGGATCGTTTATATCTTCCAAAACACCTTCCTTATCAAAACAATACAACAGTTCAACTTCATATTTCTCAGAAAGAGCCTGCGCCATCACAGAAGCAATGGTATCTGCATTGGTATTGAAAAGATTTCCTTTTCTGTCGTGGGTAATCGCAGAAAATACAGGAACAAGATCCAGTTTGATGAGTTTTGAAACCAGCTTTCTGTTCACACTTTTCTTGGTAATATCCCCCACAAATCCAAAATCGATTTCAGGATGTTCTCTTTTCTTAGCTTTAATTAAATTTCCGTCTGCTCCTGAGAATCCTATGGCATTGCATCTTTTCTGCTGCAACTTTTCAACGATATTTTTATTGATTCCTCCCGCATATACCATCGTTACAATATCCAGTGTTTCTTTATCCGTAATCCTCCTTCCATTGATCATCTTTTGTTCGATACCCAGCTTATCAGCAAGCGTTGTTGCCAACTTGCCTCCACCATGAACAAGGATTTTCTTTTCAGTAATTTCGGAAAACTGTTCTAAGAATTGGCTTAATAATTCCTCATCATCTATTAAAGCTCCGCCAATTTTTATGATGTATAACTTTTCTTTCATTGTAAACGTTTTGTGATCTTTTCTTTTTTCTATCCTTGTCAACGTTTTGAACCTTGACAAGGATTATTATTGGGCTTTCAATTCATCTAAAATTTCACTGAACACAGCCTGTGCGGAGAAAATACGGTTTTTTGCCTGCTGATAAATGACAGAATGATCTCCATCCATCACTTCATCACTCAGTTCCACATTACGGCGAACCGGTAGACAGTGCATTACTTTCGCATCATTGGTATGCGCTAGTTTTTCATTCGTAAGCATCCACTCACCCTTTACTTCAGGCATTGCTGCGTAGTCATCAAAAGAAGACCAGTTTTTCACATAGATAAAGTCTGCATCTTTCAATGCTTCATCCTGATCATGGATTACTTTCACATCTTTTGTGAAGTTTTTATCTAAATCATACCCTTCGGGGTTTGTAATCACTAACTCTACATCCATTTCCTGCATCCATTCTGCGAAAGAATTTCCAACGGCATGAGCAATAGGTTTGATATGCGGTGCCCAGGTCAATACCACTTTTGGTTTATGGTCTTTTTTCCAATTTTCTGTAATGGTGATGCAGTCTGCTAAACTTTGCAGTGGATGGCGGGTAGCTGATTCCAGAGAAATAACAGGTACTTTTGCATGCTTTTCAAACTGGCTTAGGATGCTTTCATTCACATCATCTTCTTTGCTCTTCATCCCTGCAAAACAACGTACCGCAATGATATCACAATATTGATTTAACACTTCGATAGCATCTTTGATATGTTCTACAGTGTCGCCGTTCATCACCGCTCCGTCAGCAAATTCAAGATTCCAGGCTTCCTGTGCTGCATTTAACGTCAACACATTTAAACCTAAATTTTGAGCTGCAATCTGACTGCTCAGACGGGTTCTCAAACTTGAGTTTAAAAATACAAGTCCGATTGTTTTTCCCTTTCCTTTTTGTGTTTCAGTAAGGGGGTCTGCTTTTATCTGTAAAGCTTTTTTTATGATTTCCTGTAAGTTATCTACATCACTTACAGAGGTAAATTTTTTCATTTGGTATTTTCTATTTTTTTTCAATGGACAAATGGAATATCCATTTCATTTTAAATTAATTTTAAAGATTTTGTTTTTAAATCGCTTAGATATTTTCCAATACCCCCTTCAGGGCACTGATGAAAAGATCTGTTTCCTCTTTTTTGATATTCAGTGCCGGAAGAATCCTTAAAACACTTTTATCATTAGAGTTTCCAGTGAAAATATGATGATCGAACAGTAATTCTTTCCTTACTTCTGAACAGTCTCTGTCGAGTTCTATTCCGATCATCAATCCTTTCCTTCGGATAGATTTAATATGTGGTAAATCTTTAATTTCATTTTCAATATACTCACCCATCTGTTGCGCATTTTCAAGAAGATTTTCATCTTTCATGACATCCAGCACAGCAATAGAAGCGGCACAGGCAAGGTGGTTTCCTCCAAATGTCGTTCCCAGCAAACCATTGCTTGCCTCGAATTTAGGATGGATTAAAACTCCGCCCACAGGGAAACCATTTCCCATTCCTTTAGCCGTAGTAATAATATCTGCTTCTACACCAAATTCCTGATGCGCAAAGAAATATCCGCTTCTCCCATACCCGGACTGCACTTCATCCAAAATAAGAACAGTATCATATTTTTCACATAATTCTTTGATTTTAGATAAAAATTCCGGTGTTGGAATCATAATTCCTCCTACTCCCTGAATTCCTTCGATGATTACGGATGAAATTTCATTTCCAAATTTTTCAAAGGTTTCTTCAAGCTCTTGTATATCATTCCATTCTGATTTGATAAATCTATCGGAAAAATTAACCGGAGCTACAATTTTCGGATTATCAGTCACTGAAACCGCTGCAGAAGTTCTGCCGTGAAATGAGCCTGAAAAGTAAAGCACTTTGCTTTTTCCGTTATGAAATGAAGCCAGCTTCAATGCATTTTCATTGGCTTCTGCTCCAGAATTGCATAAGAAAAGGTTATAATCTTCATACCCTGAAAGCTTTCCTAATTTTTCTGCCAGTTCAGTCTGTAATTCATTCTGAACAGAATTGGAATAGAAAGAAATTTTTTCAAGCTGATCTTTCAGCTTATTCTGATAGTGTGGATGGTTGTGCCCAATAGAAATCACAGCATGACCTCCGTAAAAATCAAGATATTGTTCTCCCTTATCGTCCCAAAGAAAGGATCCCTGAGCTTTTACCGGATTTATGTTGAATAATGGATATACGTTGAATAAATTCATGTCTTTTTATAAATGATAATTGATAAATAATGAATGATCCGGGATTCGGGTTTCGAGTTCCCATACATCCATCTACTTTCTATATTAGAATGCTATCGGTTTCAGGTTTAATCCTGCATTTTCTTCCCAGTTCATAGCCAGATTCATATTCTGTACGGCCTGCCCCGAAGCACCTTTTAACAAATTGTCAATCGCTGAGTGAATAACGACAACATTTCCACTCTTTTCGATTTGAATCACACAGCGATTGGTATTGACAACCTGCTTTAAATCCACTGCCTTCCTGCTTACTGTAACAAAAGGCTCCTCTGCATAAAAATCCTGATACAAATGTTCTATTTCCTCCAGCTCCAGCTCCGTCTTCATGGTGGAACTTGTAAAAATCCCTCTTGCAAAATCTCCTCTCCAAGGAACAAAGTTCAGGTTTA
The DNA here is from genome assembly GCF_003610675.1 of Chryseobacterium sp. AG363. NCBI lineage: Bacteria > Pseudomonadati > Bacteroidota > Flavobacteriia > Flavobacteriales > Weeksellaceae > Chryseobacterium > Chryseobacterium sp. AG363. Next base: position 260,824 of record NZ_RAQF01000002.1, on the reverse strand, counting down.
CTTCTTTATTATTGAATGCAATCAGCTGCTGCAAAATCTCATCCACATGTTGATGAGTTAATGTTTTATAGGCTGAAACATTATCATTTCTCCAGGTAAAATGAGTGGTTGCCTGCAGAGACTGCCCGGCTCCCGTAGAACCCGTAATCCCTGTGGTAAAGACCTCATTCAACACTCCTTTTTCCGCCAATGGCAGCAAAGCCAATTGAATGGTCGTAGCAAAACATCCCGGGTTCGCAATACTTTTAGCACCCACTAGTTGTTTTTTATTAATTTCCGGCAATCCGTAGATAAAATTTCTGTTTCCGAAATTTCCTTCTAAGCGGAAATCGTTTCCAAGATCAATCACCAGCGTTTCATCCTTGACAGGGTTCTGCGTTAACCAGTTTTGACTTTCTTTATGAGGAAGACATAGAAAAAGAACATCCACGTCTTCAGGCTTATCCGTCAAAACCATTTCACAAACCGTCGTTAAATCCGGGTACAGATCCGAAATTCTTGTTCCCGAATTCGAACGACTATATAAAAAACTCAATGTCACATGGGGATGAAAAGCCAGTAAGCGTATCAGCTCACTTCCTGTATAACCGTTGGCACCAATAATTCCTACTGTTTTCTTCATTTTAATTCTGACAGCATTTTGTTCTGCCTTTCATTACATCGTCCTTGCGGAACTAGTTGATATTTTGGTTAATCTGGTGGTATATATTTAAAGAATTGCTTACAATCTTCGTATATCCTTTTACATCTTCTCCCGTCCATGCTCTGTTCGCTTCTCCATAGCTTCCGAATTTGTCGGACATCAGATCATGATCAGATTCAATTCCGTTAAGAATAAATCTGTAAGGATGAAGGGTTACAAATACTTTCCCGGTTACTGTTTTCTGAGAATCTACCAAGAACGACTCAATATTTCTCATGACAGGATCTAAGAAAAGTGCTTCATGAAGCCAATTTCCATACCAGTCGGATAACTGCGACTTCATCATTTGCTGATATTTTGAAAGCGTATGTTTTTCCAATAAATGATGCGCTTTGATAATCACCGATGCTGCAGCTGCTTCAAACCCCACACGTCCTTTAATCCCAACAATAGTATCACCTACATGGATATCACGGCCAATTCCATATGCTGAAGCCAGTTCTTCTATTTTTTGAATGACATATACTGAATGTTCAAAACTTTCTCCATTGACTCCTACCACTTCTCCGTTTTTAAACTCGATCTCCAGCTCTGAAGGTTGAGTTTCTTTAATTTGAGACGGAAAAGCTTCTTCCGGCAGGTAATTTCTGGATGTAAGTGTTTCTTTACCACCTACTGAAGTTCCCCAAAGTCCTTTATTGACAGAATATTGAGCTTTTTGAAATTCCATTTCATAACCGTGTTCTTTCAAAAACTCAATTTCTTCTTCACGGGACAAAGCCATATCACGAATTGGAGTAATAATTTCAATATTTGGACACATCACCTGGAAAATCAAGTCAAAACGAACCTGATCGTTCCCTGCTCCCGTACTTCCGTGAGCAATGGCATCTGCCTGTACTTCAATGGCATATTTTGCAATCTCCTGCGCCTGAATAGTACGTTCAGCACTTACCGATAGAGGATAGGTATTATTTTTCAATACATTCCCGAAAATCAAATATTTCACACATGAATTATAGTAATCTTCCTGAGCGTCTACGCACCTGTACTCTTTTACTCCAAGGTTTAAGGCTTTTCTTTCCAACTCTTTTTCTTCTTCTTTTGAAAAACCTCCGGTGTTTACAGTAACGGCATACACATCATACCCTAGTGTTTCACTAAGATATTTAGCACAGTAGGAAGTATCTAAACCTCCGCTAAACGCTAAGATGACTTTCTTTTTCATCTGGACTCTTTTTATTTTTATTAATGGTCACATGGAATTCATCAAAATCTTTCTGAATCATTCCATCATATTTATTTTCAGGCAGATTATTCACTACCTCCTCTTTTTTTTTATCGTTTTCCGGAACAAATAACATGGCTGTACAAAGACAGTTTTTACGTTCCTTCATCATTAAAATTTCATAGTTTACACAGTTTTTGCAGCCGTTCCAGAATTCTTCATCCTGAGTCAGTTCAGAATAGATCACGGGTTTATATCCCAAATCACTATTTATTTTCATTACTGCCAAACCTGTTGTTAATCCAAACACTTTTGCATCCGGATATTTATCTCTAGATAACTGGAAAACTTTCTGCTTGATCTGAGTCGCTACTCCCCCGTTCCTGAATTTCGGTGACACAATCAGCCCCGAATTAGCCACAAACTTCCCATGTGACCAGGTCTCTATATAACAGAAACCTACCCACTCTCCGTTTTCAGTGGCTACCACAGCATTGCCTTCTGAAATCTTTTTACTCAAATATTCTATAGAACGTTTTGCGATACCCGTTCCTCTGCGCTGTGCAGAATCGTACATTTCCTGCTGTATTTCACTCACATACATTAGATGTTCGCATGAGGAAATTTCTATTTCCATTTATTTATCTAATTTTTTTGGCAAATTTAAAATATAATTTCTTTTAAATCCAAATTAAAAAGATATTTTTCTTGTTTTAAAATTTTAAGCAGGTAAAATTATCTTTACACAAAAATGTACATTTGCAAATTTATTATATATTTGCTAAAATAATATAGTTATGGAAAACACCTGTCCTAAATGCAAGAGTATCAAAGTAGTAAAAAGCGGTATCATCAACAATAAACAACGCTTCCACTGCAAAGACTGCAACTATTATTTTACCGTTAAAAAACTGGGAAAGCAAATAGATGATTACTATGTAACCAAAGCTCTTCAGCTTTATCTGGAAGGCTTAAGTTATCGTGAAATTGAAAGAATTATCGGTGTTTCACATGTTACCATAAGCTCATGGATTAAAAAATATAATATCACAAGACCGCCCCATTCTGAATTCCATCCTGTTTATAAGATACTAAAGCAAAGCGAACTGATTGAGTATATCGCTCAGGAAGAGAATATTAAAAACTCCGGAATTATCATCACACAATTTGCCGATAAGTATATGCTGATTAAGTGGGAACGGTTTAAAAAGTAGCGCGGGTTTCGGGACGCGAGTCATGAAGTTTTAAAACCGAGGTGAAAATACTCTTACAAAAAACTGTATATCAAATATTTAAAAAATCATAATTTTAAAATCTTAAACCCCAAACCTCGAACCCCGCATCCCGAAAATCAAATTCTACTAAATATTAACTATACTATTACCAATAATATATATTAAATTTTCATAAATAAATTATTAATTACAATTTGGCATTCACAAAAAACAACGCCAAAAATTGATAATTTATGAAGAAATTACTTACATTCATTGGATTAGCTTTAATCAGCAGTTCCTTATATTCACAAGGCTCTCCTGATTATGGCAGTGGCTTAAAACTTAACCTCAACCAAAACGGGGATAAATTCGTCAGATTTATTTTATGGGACCAGTTTTGGGTAAGAAATACATCTATGAACCCTGGAACCATGGTAGGCGGTGAACCCACTGACAACTCATGGAGTCTGGGAAACAGAAGGTTACGTGCATTAACATACGCACAGATCTCTAAGAGATATATGATCCTGCTCCATTTCGGAATTAATAATCAGACTTTCATCAATGGCGGCGCTTCAGGCACCTCAGGAACAGGAGGTTATGGAAACGGAAAGAAAACCCAGCTGTTCTTTCATGATGCCTGGAACGAATATGCAGTTATTTTACCTGGAGAAGCGGGAAAATTCAGTTTAACTTTAGGGGCCGGACTACACTACTATATGGGACTTTCCCGTATGACCATGGCTTCCACGCTTAACTTCCTTACATTAGATTCTCCTGTTTTCTCATGGCCTTTGATTGATAATTCAGATCAGTTTGCAAGACAGCTCGGAATGTTTGCCAAAGGAAAGTATGGAAAACTGGAATATCGTTTCAGTTTAAATAAACCTTTCGCCACAGATCTTGTTCCTGTGAATGTAACAGATCCTTCAAAAGCAGTCGCTGTTGATAATAACGGAAATCCCAGTTTTTCAAAAGCAGGATATGTTGAATATCAGTTCCTTGATGAAGAATCCAACACACTTCCTTTTAAAGTTGGATCTTACCTGGGAACAAAAAAAGTCTTCAATGTAGGTGCCGGTTTTTATCATCAGGCTGACGGAACAAGAACTTCTGTCAATTCAAATATTGAAAAACATGATATTACCCTTTTTGCTGTAGATGCGTTTGCAGATATTCCTTTGGGTGAGGCAAAAAATAAAATGGCCGTTTCTGCCTATGCCGGATATTATAATTACAATTTCGGACCGAACTATGTAAGAAATCTGGGAACCATGAATATTGGCGCCTCTGATCCTAATTTTATAGGGAATAAAGCCATTGCAGGACCAGGAAATCTACAGCCAACCATTGGAACAGGTAATATTATCTACGCCCAGGCAGGTTTACTATTACCGAGTCAGGCAGAAAAGCCAAAAATCAGAATACAGCCTTTTGCTGCTTATACTCGTAAAAGTTTTGAGGCTTTTGATAAATCTTCATCTCAGTTCGATGTTGGAGCCAATTGGTTTATAGACGGACATCACGCAAAAATAACGACACAGTATTCCACAAGGCCTGTTTATACAAATCCTACGGAAAGTCCTTCTTCTAAAGGAGAATTTATTGTACAGTTTCAGATCTACCTGTAAGGTTTTAATGGTTCAAAAAAAATTATAATTAACATCCTATTCCACTAACATCAAAAACTAATCAATATGAGCGAAAATCATCACGAAAGCTACGAAAATATGACCGACAGGCAGAAAAACCGCACCATCTGGAGTGTGATCACTGCCTCATCTCTCGGAACATTGATAGAATGGTATGACTTCTATATCTTTGGAAGTCTGGCCGTTGTTTTAGCGACCAAATTTTTCCCTGCCGACAATCCAACCGCTGCCTTCTTATCTACCTTGGCTACTTTTGCTGCCGGATTTGTGGTAAGACCTTTCGGGGCATTATTTTTCGGGAGACTGGGAGATCTTATCGGAAGAAAATACACTTTCCTGGTTACGTTACTGATTATGGGATTTTCCACTTTCCTGATCGGGTGTATTCCCAGCTATGAAACTATTGGTTTTATGGCGCCGGTTTTGGTTTTAATTTTAAGATTACTTCAGGGACTTGCTCTGGGAGGTGAATACGGAGGAGCTGCCACTTATGTTGCAGAATATGCCCAACCTCATCGCCGTGGATACTGGACTTCATGGATTCAGACGACCGCAACAGCCGGACTTTTCATTTCATTGATTGTTATTCTCATTACCAAGACAACACTTTCCACAGAAGAATTTGACACCTGGGGTTGGAGAGTTCCTTTCTGGATTTCTATTCTTATGGTGGCGGTTTCTTACATCATCAGAAAGAATATGAAGGAATCCCCTCTTTTTGCCAAAGCTAAAAGTGAGGGTAAAACATCTAAAAATCCTTTAAAAGAAAGCTTTGGAAATAAATACAATTTCAAATTTGTATTATTGGCGTTATTCGGAGCTGCAATGGGTCAAGGAGTTATCTGGTATACAGGACAATTCTATGCCATGAGTTTCCTTCAAAAGGTCATGAATGTAGAATCGGCGCAGGTAGATTCATTGATGGCTACGGCTTTATTTTTAGGAACACCCTTCTTTGTATTCTTTGGATGGCTTTCTGACAAAATCGGCAGAAAAGCAGTGATGATGACCGGAATGCTGATCGCTATTTTAGCGTACAGACCTATTTACGACAGCATGTTTAAAAGTGTAAACCTCGAAAACAAAACAATTGCAGCCAATGGAATTACAGAAAAAAGAACGGCGAAAATCCACAATGATATTGCGACAGACAGCCTGGTGACTTTTCACAAAGAAACACTTTATGCAGACGGAACTTTAATTAAAAAAGACAGCGTAGTTCATTGGTCACCTTCAGGGATTGTTATGAAAGACGGAAAACCGGAAGAAGCCAAAGTTTCTCAAAGTTTAAAATTAAGTGACAACACCAAATGGTACCTGGTATTCCTTGTTTTCATCCAGGTGATCTTTGTAACGATGGTTTACGGACCTATCGCTGCCTTCCTTGTTGAAATGTTCCCTGTGAGAATCCGTTACACCTCAATGTCATTACCTTATCATATTGGAAACGGGGTATTTGGAGGACTTCTTCCAGCGGTAGCTACTTATCTGGTGACTACAGGAAAAGAAGCAGGACATGCAACATGGTATCTGGAAGGACTCTGGTACCCGATTGGAGTCGCTGCCGTATGTTTGATCATCGGATTATTTTATCTTAAAAATAAGAACAATAATCTTCACGATTAGGTACTGAATCACTCAAATTTTTATTAATTTTAAAACTACTAAAATGAACGGACTAAAAAAAATATTAGGCATTCTCTGGATCGCAATAGCAGTAATTGTGGGTTACTTCGGAATTACCGTACTGGGAATCCCGAAAATAACTTCCGGAAAACAGGAAGATCTGGTTTTTGGCATCATCATTCTTTTTGTACTGATGCCGATTATCTCAGGCGGAATGGCAGTTTTCGGTTATTACGCCTTAAAAGGAGAATATTCTGACGATAAAATTTAAAAGCAAAAAACAGATCATTGATGAATGCGGCATTCATCAATGATCTGTTATCAATTATAAAAAAATGGATATCACGATTAAAGCAATTCCCCGTCCTTCTCAGGATAAGAGCGTTATTGACCTCATCCACAGATTAAATACTTCTCTTATTACAATCTCTGGTGAGAGTGGAAGCAAAAGTGCAAACCTTGATGACTTTTCTCAGGAGAAAGCTTTGTTCCTCATTGCTGTAAGTGATGAAAAACCCATAGCCTGTGGAGGTTTTCGCCCCCTTTCACCAGAAGTATGTGAAATTAAACGCATGTTCTCCCTGGAAAAAAACATAGGCCTAGGCGGAAAGATTCTCTCAGCGTTAGAAAAAGCCGCAAAACAATTTGACTATAAATACATCTATCTGGAAACCCGTAAAAAAAATGACAATGCCGTAAAGTTTTATCTGAAAAACGAATATAAGGTCATTGAAAATTATGGAATTTACATCGGACGTGAAGAAGCGATATGCTTCAGTAAGGAAATAAAATAATTATGAAAAAAAGACACGAACAAAAACTTATCATACTGAGCGTAGGGCTTATGATTGCTTTCAGCATTCCTATTTCACTTCTTTTCAATAGTGATAGAGAAGTTTTGGGCTATCCTATGATCCTTATTTATCTGTTCGTGGTCTGGATGATTTCCATTGTGATTTCTTTTGTAATTGTAAAAAGACATGATGAGTAGTTTCGCATTATTTTTTGTCGTTCTGTTTTATCTGGCCCTCCTTTTCTTAGTTGCCTACCTGGCAGAGAAGAAAAGAAGCAAGCTTTGGATCAATAATCCATACATCTATGCTTTATCTCTTGCTGTATATTGTACTGCCTGGACGTATTATGGAAGTATCGGTGTGGCAGCGACAAGCGGATTAAACTATTTGCCAATTTACATTGGACCTATTATGATTATTCCGGCATGGATCTATATCAATACCCGGATTGTAAGAATTTCAAGGGTCAACAAAATAAGCAGCCTGGCCGATTTCATTTCATTGAGATACGGGAACAGCAGAAGCCTGAGTGCCATTATCACGATAGTCTGCCTTCTGGCGATAGTTCCTTATATCGGGCTGCAGATTAAAGCCATTTCTGAAACCTTCCATCTGGTAACTGAAACTCCGATGTCGAAAGACATTCTTACTGATAATGCAACTTTCGTGGTAATTTTAATCGCTTTATTTTCTTCTTACTATGGAACACGATATGTGGATGCTTCAGAAAAAAGGCTTGGAATTATCTCCGCCATTGCTCTGGAAAGTTTTTTAAAGCTATTTTTCATTATCATTCTCGGATTTTTTGTTATTTATTATGTTTTTGATGGTTTCTCAGATATTTATGAGAAGGCCAGTAAATTTGAAGATTTTAAAGAAAAAAACACCTTCAACGGAATTGAAGGTGCCCTGAACTGGATGGTTCTCTGCATGATTTCTGCAACAGCGATCTGCATTCTTCCAAGACAGTTTCACACCGCCATTGTTGAAAACAGGCAGGAAAAGCACATCAGAACAGCCATTTGGTTTTTCCCGCTTTACCTTTTAATCTTTACTGTATTTATTTTCCCGATTGCCTGGGGAGGAAGGCTAATTTTTAACGGACAGAAAGTAAATCCCGAGTTCTACTCTATCCTGATTCCACAGCATTTCGACAATACTTTGATCACAGTATTCGTCTTTCTTGGAGGATTGAGCTCATGTATTTCCATGATCATTATCTCTGCCATTACTTTATCCATCATGCTTTCCAACAATCTCATCATTCCATACGGATTGCTGGGAAAATTAAAATCTGAAAGCGAGGAGCAAAATACAAGAATCATCACCAATATCAGGAAGTTCAGTATTTTCGCATTGATCATTATGGCTTTTGCCTTCTACAAGTATTTCATTTTGAAAACTTCCCTGGATTCGGTAGGATTAATCTCATTTGTCGTGATTGCACAGCTGGCACCTGCATTTTTCGGAGCTTTATTCTGGAGAAGAGGAAGTTATAAAGGTGCTGTTACAGGACTTTTAGCCGGATTGGTAATCTGCTATTTCGGACTGATTATTCCCCAGTATTATTTTTCGTACAATCAGGAATTTAAAGGGGTCTTGAGGGATATGTATAATGCTTTCGGTTTTTTTACCATTCCTTATTTAGGAAGAATTCCACAGATCTTTTTCTGGTCGATGCTGGTCAATACAAGCTTATTTACCATTGTTTCCGTAAGTTCAAAAGGAAATTACCGTGAAAGAAACTTTGCTGAGCTTTACGTAGACATCGATAAGTACATTCAGAATCACGAAAATGCTTTTATCTGGCGAGGAACAGCCTATATTTCTGATATTCAGAATATTCTGGAACGTTTCTTAGGTAAGAATAAAACGGAACAGGCCTTAAGGATTTTTAATTTAAAATATAACATCGACTCCAATACTGAGACAGCCGATTCAAGGTTTATCAAATTCTCAGAAAACCTTTTGGCCGGAAGAATCGGTACAGCTTCCGCAAAAATATTGATTGAAGGAGTAACCAAGGAAGATAAAATATCTTTAAAAGAAGTTTTAAATATTCTCGAAGAATCACAAGAAAATATCAGCTTAAATAAAAAGCTTACCGAACAGTCTGCAGAACTTCAGAAACTGTCTAATGATCTGAGGACTGCCAATGAAAGTCTGATTATTAAAGACCGCCAAAAAGACGATTTTCTGGATTCTGTCGCTCACGAGCTAAGAACTCCGATTACGGCCATCCGTTCAGCAGGAGAAATTTTAGCGGATGACGATGATATCCCTTTTGACATCAAACAGGAGTTTTTAAACAACATCATCACAGAATCCGACAGATTAAGCGAAATCATCAATGATATTCTTTATCTGGATAAATTGCAGCATGGTGAAATCTCTCTGCATATTCAGGAAAACAATATTGTTGACACGTATAAAAAGGCATTGAGCCCGCTTCTTCACCTGATACAGCAGAAAAATATTCATTTAAGTGAAGTTAATCTCCTGAATCAGTCTATATTTGAATATGATGAAGCAAGAATGATTCAGCTGTTTCAGAATATCTGGGGAAACGCTTTAAAATTTACGGAAGAACATGGCACCATTCAGACCAAATTGTTTGAAAAAGATCAGCAGCTGATCATTACCATCTTCAATACCGGAAAGCATATTCCGGAAGAGGATCTGGAAATGATTTTTGATAAATTTTATCAATCGAAAAACCAAAACATATTAAAGCCTACAGGAAGCGGACTGGGATTGGCCATTTCCAAAAAAATTGTAGAGGCACACGGAGGAAGTATAAAAGCAGAAAACAGCGGGCTGGGCGTAACTTTCACCATCAACATTCCCAAAAAAACTAAAAAAGAGATTACAGATGAAGTTGAACACCATTAAAACCTTCTTATGAGAAAGATAATCATTGCGGATGACGAACACAAAATATTGATGTCGTTGGAATACAGTTTTAAGAAAAACGGATATGATGTTTATATTGCCCGTGACGGAATGGAAGTCCTTGACTTTCTGAAAACCATGGTTCCGGATGTGATTCTTCTCGATATCATGATGCCCAATCTGGATGGCTACAGCACCCTGGATCTTATTAAACAGGATGAAAAACTGAAAGACACCAAAGTGATCTTTCTAAGTGCTAAAAATAACCCAAGAGATATTGAAAAAGGATTGGAAATGGGTGCCGATGCCTATGTAACCAAACCTTATTCAATAAAAAAACTGATGCAACAAATTGAGGAGATGTTCTAAGAGATTGCTTCGCCTGCGGCTCGCAATGACACGACTACTTATCCTTGTCAAGATTTAAAACCTTGACAAGGATAAAAAACTAACACACAACTAATGATATGAATACAGATACCTTATTTAAACAAAGCATAGAAAACAAAGAAGGCTTCTGGAAGGAACAGGCCGGGAAAATACAATGGTTTGAATTTCCGCAGCAGATTCTTTCCAATGGTGAAAACGATTACCCACAGTGGTTTTCTGATGGGAAGCTCAATATGTGTTACTTATGTATTGACAGACACATTGAAGACGGTTTTGGTGATCAGGTTGCGATCGTTTATGATTCTCCTGTAACCCATCAGAAGAAAACCTACACATTTCATCAGGCAAAAGAGGAAATAGCAAAACTGGCTGGAGGATTGGTTTCTTTAGGATTAAAAAAAGGAGACACAGCGGTTATTTATATGCCTATGATTCCGCAGACGCTCTTTGCCATGCTGGCATGTGCAAGAATCGGGGTGATTCACAATGTGGTTTTCGGAGGCTTTGCTCCTCATGAGCTTGTTGTCAGAATTGATGACTGCAAACCGAAAGTTTTAATCACAGCCACGGCCGGTGTCGAAATTGCAAAGAGAATCCCTTATCTGCCACTGGTAGAAAAAGCAATTGAGCTGGCTCAGGACAAAGTAGACAATATTGTTGTATACAACAGAAAACTCGTTGATAATAAGGATGAGATGTTTGAAGGTCTTATTGATTATGAAGAACTGGTAGAAAAATCAGCTTCTGCGGACTGCGTTTCTGTAGAATCCACTCATCCGCTTTACCTGCTTTACACCTCAGGAACTACCGGAAAGCCTAAAGGGATCGTTCGTGACACAGGAGGTTATGCCACTGCATTACAATTCTCAATGACTTATATCTATGGTGTAGAACCGGGAGAAACCTATTGGGCTGCTTCAGACTTCGGATGGGCAGTTGGCCATAGTTTTTCTGTGTACGGACCCTTAATCAATAGAAACACGACTGTTATTTTTGAAGGAAAACCCATCATGACTCCTGATGCAGGAACTTTCTGGAGAATTATCTCAGAATATAAAGTTTCGGTAATGTTTACGGCCCCTACTGCTATCAGAGCTATTAAAAAAGAAGATCCGAACGGAGAACTGGTAAAAAAATACGATTTAACCCATTTTAAAAAACAGTTTCTCGCTGGTGAAAGATGCGATGTTGCCACTTTGGACTGGTTTGCAGAACATATTGGTGTTCCGGCAATAGACCATTGGTGGCAGACAGAATCCGGCTGGCCAATGCTGGGGTTGTTGACTCATGATGAAAATTATCAGATCAAAAGAGCATCTGCAGGAAAGCCTGTTCCAGGATATGATATTAAAATATTTGATGAAAACGGTTACGAACTCAATCCTCATCATGAAGGTTATCTGGTGATCAAACTTCCCCTCCCACCTGGCGCCATGCTTGGAATATGGAAAGACTACGCCCGTTTTGAAAGCAGTTACCTGTCTCAGTATAAAGGGTATTATTTTTCGGGAGACGGTGCTATTCAGGATGAAGACGGCTATATTTTCATTACAGGAAGAGTGGATGATGTGATTAATGTAGCAGGACACAGGCTTTCGACCTCTGAAATGGAAGAAATTGTTTCCTCACATCCTGATGTTGCCGAATGTGCCGTTGTAGGTATTGATGATGATTTAAAAGGACAGGTTCCTTTTGCCACAGTGGTTTTGAAAAACGGCTCGGCGATTTCTGAAGAAGATATTGAAAAAGATATCGTTCAGATGGTTCGCAACAAAATCGGAGCAGTTGCTTTTTTAAAAAACGTAATGGTTGTCAAACGTTTACCCAAGACGAGATCCGGAAAAATTTTAAGAAAGCTGATCCGGACACTGCTGGACGGTAAAGATTTTCAGATTCCATCCACTATTGATGATGAAAAAATCATTGAGGAAATCCAGGAAAAAATCAAGGTTTATAGAGCTTAAACGGGAAATTAAACATAAATTTAAAATATAATAAATTCAAATTTCAAAAAACGAAAGGGATATGAGAAATTACTTAATAGAAGATTTACCACAATATTTTGAAGACTATAAGAAGTCTATCAAAAATCCTAAAAAATTCTGGGATAAAGTTGCAGATCAAAACTTCGTGTGGTATCAGAGATGGAGCAAGGTTGTTAAGTACGACATGAATGAAGCGAAGATCACCTGGTTTAAAAATGCGAAACTCAATATTACCAAAAACTGTCTCGACAGACACCTTACCATAAGAGGAGAAAAAACAGCAATCATCTGGGAACCCAACGATCCTAAGGAAGAAGCTCAGCATATTTCTTACAACGAATTATACACCCGGGTGAATAAAACTGCCAATGTTTTGCGTGATATGGGTATTGAAAAAGGAGACAGGGTCTGTATTTATCTTCCTATGATTCCTGAATTGGCTGTTACGATGCTTGCCTGTGCAAAACTGGGAGCTGTACATTCTGTTATTTTTGCAGGATTCTCAGCTTCAGCAGTGGCTTCAAGGGTCAATGACTGTGAAGCAAAAATGGTTATCACATCAGATGGAAGCTACAGAGGCAATAAAGTTCTGGATCTGAAAAGCATTGTAGATGATGCGCTGGAAAAAACGCCGACCGTGGAGAAAGTTCTTGTGGTAAAGAGAACCCACAACGAAATTACCATGAAAGAAGGAAGAGATTACTGGATGACCGATCTGTATGAAAAAGCTTCTCCTGATTTCGTTACTGTCATTATGGATTCTGAAGATCCTCTTTTTATTTTATATACTTCCGGATCTACAGGAAAACCTAAAGGAATGTTGCACACCTGTGCAGGCTATATGGTTTACACCGCTTACACCTTCAAAAACGTCTTCAATTATAAAGAAAATGATATTTACTGGTGTACAGCAGATATCGGATGGATCACCGGACACTCCTATATTCTTTACGGGCCGCTGTTGAACGGTGCTACTACAGTGATCTTTGAAGGCGTTCCTACTTATCCGGAACCAGACCGCTTCTGGGAAGTGATTGAAAAACACAAGATCACTCAGTTTTATACGGCACCTACTGCAATCCGTTCCTTAGCAAAAGAAAGTACAGAATGGGTAGACAAACATGATCTAAGTTCTCTGAAGGTCATTGGCTCAGTAGGTGAACCTATCAATGATGAAGCATGGCACTGGTTCAATGACCATGTTGGGAAGAAAAAATGTCCGATTGTAGATACATGGTGGCAAACGGAAACAGGAGGAATCATGATTTCACCGCTTCCTTTTGTAACGCCTACAAAGCCTACTTATGCTACCCTTCCTTTACCAGGTGTACAACCTGTTCTGATGGATGATAAGCGCAATGAAATCACAGGAAATCAGGTAACAGGAAATCTTTGTATCCGTTTTCCATGGCCCGGAATCGCAAGAACCATCTGGGGTGACCATCAAAGATATAAAGAAACTTATTTCACAGCTTTCCCTGGAAAATATTTTACAGGAGACGGAGCTTTGAGGGATGAAGTGGGCTATTACAGAATTACCGGGCGTGTAGATGATGTAATTATCGTTTCAGGACATAATCTTGGAACAGCACCTATTGAAGACAGCATCAATCAGCACCCGGCTGTTGCAGAATCCGCCATTGTAGGTTACCCTCATGACATCAAAGGAAATGCGCTGTATGGCTATGTAATGCTTAAAGAAACCGGAGAAGGACGTGATAAGGAAAATCTTAAAAAGGAGATCAATCAGTTAATTTCGGATCAGATCGGACCCATTGCGAAACTGGATAAGATACAGTTTGTTTCCGGGCTTCCGAAAACACGTTCCGGAAAGATCATGCGTAGAATTTTGAGAAAAATTGCAGAGGGCGACTTCAGTAATTTCGGAGATATCAGTACGCTTTTAAATCCTGAAATTGTAGAGGAAATTAAAAACGAAAGAATTTAAATTTAATCAATTTTTTAACCAATAGAAGCCCTGGAAGTTATTTTCAGGGCTTTTTATTTTAGAACAAGGAAATTATCAGGAGATGGAAACGAATATTATCCAATTGTTAAAATTAAACACCCGTTCAATAATTATTCTTAAATATTACCTATATCTATTGAAAACCAAATATTAATTAACAAATTATATTGACTCAAATGCAATGATAATCAGAAAATTATTACTAACTTTAATGGGAACTTTAAAACCAATTAACTATGTCACATATATTAGCTGGAGTATTTGGTCATCACAGCGACTACAAAAAACTGGAAAGTGATCTGGAAAATTCAGGATTCGGAACTTCAGATTACATTGTATACCTTAATGATGGTTCCGGTAATTCCCAATATTTGGCAAGTGTTACCGTTAATGATCTTACTCAGATTGACCTTGCACGGAATGCATTTGTTCAGAATGCAGCATTGAAATCCTACTTATTTGAAAATATGAACATCAATGAAACCAATTACGATACCATCAAAAGGTATATTGATGCAAGAAACAGAGCTGAAATCCACAGCAGCCCTGATATTAAAATCAAAACATCAAGTGACGGTATGAATTCTGAAGTCAAATTCTAATCGATATAAAATCTAATAGCCGAAGATCCGTAGTGTATACTGCGGATCTTTTATGTTTGAAAAAACTAAAAAATTTCGTATTTTCGTCTAATTATAGGCATGTGCACAAATGAGCTACGATTTAGAACAAGAGAATAAAGAGATCCTTGCCAGATATAAGGACCTGATCTCTAATACATACAGAACATTGGATGAGGAAAATAATAAGCTCATCCGAAAGGCATTCGATATCGCGCTGGATGCCCACAAGGATCAAAGGAGAAAATCCGGAGAACCTTACATCTACCACCCTATTGCTGTTGCTAAAATTGTAGCAACAGAGATTGGTCTGGGTGCTACTTCTATTGCCTGTGCACTTCTGCACGATGTGATTGAAGATTCTGATTATACCTACGAAGACCTGAAAAAAATCTTTGGTGAGAAGATTGCCAATATCGTGAATGGATTGACGAAAATTTCCATCATGAACCATCAGAATATCTCTGTACAGTCTGAAAACTACAGAAAACTCTTACTGACATTATCTGAGGATTTCAGGGTGATTCTGATTAAAATTGCAGACCGTCTCCATAATATGAGGACGCTGGAAAGCATGGCTCCTGACAAGCAGAAAAAAATTGCTTCGGAAACGGTTTACATCTATGCTCCAATGGCTCACCGTCTTGGATTGTATAATATCAAATCTGAGCTGGAAGATCTTTCTTTAAAATATAATAATCCCGAAGTCTATAACGAGATCACGGAGAAGTTGGAACTGGCCAAGGAAAGCCGTGAAAGATATATCGAAGAATTTAAAAAAGAAGTATCTGAAAGACTTCATGAAGAAGGCTTAAACTTTAAAATCAAAGGCCGCGCGAAAGCTATTTCTTCCATCTACAGAAAAATGCTGAAACAGGGAGTTTCCTTTGAAGAGGTTTTTGATAACTATGCGATCAGAATTATTTATAAATCGGATGCAAAAAATGAAAAATTTCTGGCGTGGAAGATCTACTCTATCGTTACGGATGTATACCACAGTAACCCTTCCAGAATGCGTGACTGGATTACCCAGCCCCGTTCTACAGGATATGAAAGTTTACATTTAACGGTTTTAGGCCCTGATAAAAAGTGGATTGAAGTACAGATCCGTTCGGAAAGAATGGATGAAATTGCTGAGAAAGGAGTTGCTGCACACTATAAATACAAAGAAGGTTACAAACAGAGTTCTGATGACAGAAATTTTGAAAAATGGGTAACCGAGATCCGTGAAGTACTGGAACAGCAGCAGAATCTTTCCACCTCGGAGCTTCTGGATAACATTAAGCTTAACTTATATTCCAAAGAAGTATTTGTCTTTACGCCAAAAGGAGAAATTAAAATCCTTCCGACCAATGCTACCGCTCTGGATTTTGCCTTCTCTGTTCACTCCGATCTGGGAATGAAATGCTTAGGTGCCAAGATCAATGGAAAACTGGTTCCTATTTCCTATATCCTTCAAAACGGAGATCAGGTAGATATTCTTTCGTCACAGAATCAGAAGCCTAAATCTGACTGGCTGGAATTCGTAGTAACATCGAAAGCCAAATCCAAGATTAAAAGTTATCTGAACTCTCAGAAAAACCAATTGGTGGAAGAAGGAAAAGAAATTCTGCAGAGAAAACTTCGTCATGCGAAAATTAATTTTAATGATGAAGAAATTAATAAACTGCAAAAGTTCTTTAATTTAAAATCATCTCAGGAGCTCTTCCTTAAATTCCAAAGTAATGAACTGGATGTAAGCAGCCTGAGAAAATATATAGAAAGTAAAAACGTATTCAACAATTTACTTTCAAGATTTAGAAAATCGCCTAATAAAAGTCAGCATTTCGAGGATCTGAAAGAGGAAAACCTTGACATGATTGTCTTTGGGAAGGACGAAGAGAAGCTTAACTATACGTATGCAAAATGCTGTACCGTAATTCCGGGAGACAAAATTTTCGGATTCATCACGATTTCAGACGGAATCAAAGTGCATAGTGACAACTGCCCGAATGCCATCAATCTGAGAGCTCAGTACGATTATCGTGTTATTCCGGCCAAGTGGGTGAATGCAGAAAGCTTCAAAAACAGAGTAAAAATTGAAATTGAAGGACTGGACAGAATGGGTATGATTAATGATATCACGACTGTCATCAGTGGAAGTATGGGGATGGATATGAAAAGTATGTCTATTGAATCCAACAATGGTGTTTTCACAGGAAATATCAACCTCGAAGTCAAAAATAAAGGTCAGTTAGAAGAGACCTTTAAAAAACTTAAAAATATTAATGGTGTTTCCAGAGTGAGACGGGTACAATCTTAAACATGAATTTATCTCTTTATTTTAAAAAATTTTTCAACAACAGTCAGTCCTCAGGAATTATTCTTATTTTCTGTGTGCTTATTTCATTGCTTATTGCCAATTCGTCTGCTGCAGAAAACTTTCAGCATTTTTTAGACCAGGAAGTGGGCACTCATCTTTTTGGGTTGGAATATCCTGTCAGCATCTGGATCAATGACGGATTAATGGCAGTTTTCTTCCTTCTGGTAGGCCTTGAAATAAAACGTGAATTGGTAGAAGGCGAACTTTCATCCTTTAAAAATGCCTCCCTTCCTATTTTTGCTGCGGTAGGAGGAATGCTTATTCCGGCAGTAATCTACAGCATTTTCAATACAGGAACGGAATACAGCAATGGTTGGGGAATTCCTATGGCAACCGATATTGCATTTTCTCTGGCTATCATTTCGATGTTAGGTAAAAAAATTCCTAATTCTATCAAGATATTTTTAGCGGCATTAGCTATTGTAGATGACCTGGGAGCGATCCTCGTGATTGCGATTTTCTATACGGAGCAAATCCACTGGAGCTATCTTCTCCTATCTTTTGGAGTGACTGCCCTACTTTTTATTTTAAACTTTTTAAAAGTAACCAAAACAATATTTTATATCATTCCGGGATTATTTTTATGGTATTTCCTTCATCATTCCGGAATTCATGCTACGATAGCGGGTGTTTTGCTTGCATTTTCCATTCCTACCAATGCTTCGAATGTAGAAATTTCACCATTGGAAAAGCTGGAGCATCAGCTTCATATTCCGGTAAGTTTTCTCATTATGCCCATATTTGCTTTAACGAATACCAATATTACTTTCTCCAGTGAAATGGTCGCAGGAGTGACAAGTACGTTAGGTCTGGGAATTATATGTGGATTGGTATTGGGTAAGCTGATCGGGATCAATTTATTCTCATTGATTGCCATCAAATTAAAACTCAGTTCCCTGCCTCAAAACAGTAACTGGTTACAGATGATTGGTGTAGGATTGTTAGCCGGAATCGGGTTTACGATGTCCATTTTTATTGCATTGCTTTCCTTCAAAGGAGAAATTCCGATTCAGGATGAAGCGAAGTTTGCCATCCTGATTGCGTCTTTTATCGCTGCCATTGCAGGATTTACCATACTTAGCGTAAGCTCAAAAGAAAACCCTGAACTGGAAGAGAATTAATCTTTCTTCCGGTTCTCCAATTTTCTTTTATGTTCCTCATCACTATCAAAGTCAGGTTCAGTAATCTGGGTGTGATATCCTGAAGCTTCCTTCTCAATCTCATCAGACAACAGCTTTTCTATTCTGAGTTTTCGGATCGCCATATTCAGCTCATTTCCGAATAAAAGGAGATATACATTGACATTCACCCAAACCATCAGCAGAATCATGCTTCCTATAGACCCGTAAAGAACGTTATATCGGGCTATATCTTTTACATAAATAGCAAAAATATACGTTGTAACCACAAATAGTACCGTTGTCAGAATGGCTCCCGGAACCGCTTGTCGGAATCTTGTAATCTTCACAGTACCCAGCCAGTAAAATAAGGTCAGAAGTATAAAGTAAAAAAGCGGGAAAGAAACAAACCCGATAATCTTGGAAAGGTTGTCTACAAGCCACGTTACATCATAAGCCGGAGTAAAAAGCTTCATTACAACCTCTGCGTAATACACTCCAAACAGTGTTAAAAAAACGATGGTAATAAAGCCTATCGTGATAAAAAATGAAAGAATAAACTCTTTTACATCACTTAATTTTTCATCTGTATTTTCATTAAAACCATTAATTAGGGAAAATGTACCATTGGTCGCAAAAATAAGAGCCAGAAGAATGGTCAGGTTACTGATTCCTTTCATATTCGGAATGATATTGCTTACAATGTATCCTTTCACGTCTCCTTCCATGTTGGAAGGGAAAACATTATGCATCAGTACATCAAAAATATAAAACTGAAGCTCATCATATAGCGGCATATGAGGCAGAACAGAAAGCAAAAACAGAATAAACGGAAAGAGACTTATGGTAAAACTCCAAGAAATAGCAGCCGCTTTTCTTCCAATTTTTCCTTTAAAAATCCCGGAGATATAGATCTGAAACATCTGCCAAAGCGATATTCCTAAAACAGGAATATGGATGCTGTCAAAAAACTCTTGAATCTTTAAAATAAATTTAGGAACCTTTACACTCATCGATCTGTTTGTCTTTATACAAAGGTAGGGGAATTAAATTAAATAGGGAAAAGATATAAGGTGATAGGTGGCAGGAATTAGATAACAGGTCGCTGATGTTAGGTAGCAGGGATTAAGGGAGAATTTGAGAGTGGGAGGACTTTAGAGTTTAAACTAAAAAACTTACAACCAAAAAACCAGCAACAAATTAACTGCGAAACCCTATCTTTGCCATCTGAAAATTCTTACAATGCGAATCAGTTTACTTTGTATCGGTAAAACAGATGATAAGGAAATTACCTCTTTAATCAATTATTATCTCAACCGTTTACCCAAACACTGGAATTTTGAAATTACAGAAATTCCGGATGTAAAAAATGCCAAAAACCTATCTCCTGATCTTCTTAAAAAGGAAGAAGCCAAGTTATTCTTAAACCATATTGATAAAAACGATCTGGTAGTGATTCTTGATGAAAAAGGAAAACAGTTTACCAGCCGGGAGTTTTCTCAGAAAATTGATACCTGGATGAATTCCTCCGTAAAGAAAATACATATTCTGATTGGAGGAGCTTATGGCTTTTCTGAAGAGATCTACAGTAGAGCGAATGAAAAAATGTCTTTATCGAAAATGACTTTTACCCACCAAATGATCCGTCTGTTTATTGTAGAACAGCTTTACCGTGCGGACCAGATTCTACAGGGAAAACCTTATCATAACGATTAAAAAAAGAGTCTCCCGAGAATGTCATTCTGACGAAAGAAGAATCTCACCAATACAATTTATGAGATTCTTCACTCCATTTCTGAGCTACGTTCGCAGCCTTTCAGTCTGTGTTCAGAATGACAAAAGCCAAATAATTTGACTTTTGAGACAACTTATCTCTATTTCAGACTGATCTGTCTCTTTGCTTCACCTACCACAAAAGCAACAGAATTAGCAATATTAAAGCTCCTGATGAGTTTCGACATAGGAATGGTAAGATGATTTTCAAACAGGTCCAGGACCTCTTTACTCAGTCCCACACTCTCCTTTCCGAAAACCAACCAATCTCCATCCTGAAAGTCCGTTTCAAGGTATGATTTTTCGGCGTGTGAACTCATTAAAAATACTCGTGATACATCAGGAATTACTTTAATCCATTCTTTTACATCTGCATATTCAGAAACATCGAGATGTACCCAATAATCCAACCCGGAGCGCTTCAGGTTTTTATCATTAATTACAAATCCAAACGGATGAATCAGGTGTAATCTGCTTTCAGTTCCTACACATAATCTTCCAATATTTCCAGTATTATTAGGTATTTCGGGTTCTACAAGAACAATATTCAACATCTTTCTATCTCTTTTCGTTTTTTTAGTATGGACTTTTTAGTATGGATTTATTTAAATGATTGGGGTAGAGTGTTTTTTAATTTATTTCTTTACACATTTAGCATAAGAATCAGTCAGGACTGCTTTTTCATAGCCTAAAGCAACTGCTTTATCCAGATTTTCACAAGCTTCTTTAATTTTGGATGTGTCCATGAGAATCATAGCCTTGCTCACATAAGATTGGGCAAATTTCGGGTCTATGGAAATTGCTTTGTTGGCATCTGTAAGAGCTTCTTTATATTTTTTCATTTTAAAATAGACGTCTGCTCTCCCATTATAAAGCAGTGATTCCGGTTTTTCAGAAAGAAGTTTATTATAATCTTTTAAAGCTCCGTCCAGGTCACCATTATTTTTTTTCAGATTGGCCAGTCCTGTTTTTGCAAAAAGATTGTCAGGAGCAAAAGTCAGAATCTGATTAAGGTCTTTGATGGCCAGGTCTTTTTTCCCCTGACTGTCATAAATTTTGGAACGTGTAAGATACAGATCCGGAGTTTCAGCATTTACCTGAAGTCCTTTTTCTATATATTCCAGGGCTTTTACTTTATTTCCTTTCTGACTGTAAAGCGACGAAAGATTAACGTATACAGAAACCGACAGCGGATTTGCTTTCAGGGCAGAATCGTAGGATTTAAAAGCCTGCGTCGTTTTTCCAAGCCTTCTCTGAGCTGTTCCGAGATAATCGTAATATTCTGATTGAAATTTTTGGATCTGTTCTTTTTCTGCCAATTTTAAATACTGCTCTTCTGCACATTTATAATCAGCTTTTTGAAAACATTCTTCAGCCAGTTTTTTATCCTGGGCATAGAAATTTAAAGAAAAACAGAGGGAAATTACTACTAGTAAAGTTTTTTTCATGAAGTTATAGTTTGTTTGTTGATCACTTTTTTGGCGAGTGCACCAAATATCACTCCCAATAAAGATCCAACAAACGCCCCCACCAAAATATCTATCGGGAAATGCACTCCTAAATATATACGGCTGTAGGAAACCACTATAGCCCATACAAATATAGCATATGGAAACCATTTAAGCTTATTTTTTAATAAAATACTTAAAAAGGATGCCAAAAAGAATGTATTGGAAGCATGAGCAGAATAAAATCCAAACTGTCCACCACATTTCACAATTCTCATGTGATGCTCTAAAGTAGGATCATGACACGGTCTCAGCCTTGCCACACCATATTTGAACACACTGGCTAACTGATCAGAAACCGTTGCTCCAATAGCCAAAAATATAAGGATAAAAACTAATGATCTTAGTTTGTGGTTTTTATATAAAAAATAAAGAAATATAATATAAAGAGGCACCCAGATCCAGGTACTGGAAATCAGCATCCAAAACTGGTCGAAAGATGAATCGCCCAAATTATTAAGGTAAAGAAATACCTTCTTATCCTCCTGAATGATTTCCTCCATACTTATCTGCTTACAGGTCCTTCGTAAGTCTCATCATCTGCAGGCTTCGGTTTTGGAGGCTCATTGGAAGCAAAAGAAGAAGGTTCCGTCAGAATATCTTTCTGAATATCATTCATCGGGTTGAAATCCTTTGCAGCATCTTTTACCTTCTCAATCTCACGTTTGATTTCAGAAACAGGATTATCTGTTTCCTTCATGATTTCAGTTTTGATATCTTCTACTGCTCCACGCATCTTTCTAACGCCTGCACCTAAGTCACGCGCAATCTGGGGCAGCTTATCCGGACCGAATAATACAACGATTGCAATGGCAATGAGTGCCATTTCTCCAATGCTTAATTCCATGGTGTAAAATTACGAAAGATTATTGCATTTATAGACTGTAAACTAAAAATTTAAACAAATTTTAAGATTTTATAATGAAGTTCAGGATTCAAGGTTCAAGGTTTAAAGTTCAAGGTTTAAGGTTTTTTAGACGGGTTGCGGGTTTTGAGATTACTTTTTTACGTGGGGCGAGTTGCTCTTTCTTTTTATTACTGTTTACCCACAAACTTTAAACTAAGAACCTTGAACCCTAAAACTCTTCCACTCTCAAACTTAGCTACCTAACATCTGCAATCTGCAACCTACAAACCCGACATATCAATTAACAAATATTTAATTCAAAATAGTGAGAATTAAGCAGCGATTATGTATATTTATAATGCACAACCAAACAAATATTAATTATGAAAAAACTAGTGACTACTTTTAAAGTTTTCGCCGTGTTATCGGTAATGGCACTCTACAGCTGCCAGAATGAAAACAATGAAATGAACCAACAGGAAGCTGTTCAGGCTAAGACAACCATCGATGAGCTGAAAAAAGAAATTACTCCTTCGTCTTCTCAACTTATTCCTGAAGCAGTACAGCTTCAACTGAATGAATCCACCAAAAATCTTGAAACGTATTTAAAAAATGATTTACAGATTGTGGGAGTGGCTGTATTGGGAAAAATTTCAACCCAACAAGGGGTAGAACTGTCTAAAAAACTGATTACGGATAAAGATCAGTTCATTGCTTCCGGAAATATTTCGGATCCATCCTCTGTAAAAATCGGAAAAATTGGAGATTTATATCATGGTGAGGATTTAACAATCGCCCAACAAGGATTAAAAGAAGCCATCACCGGAGAAGTAAAAGCGGGCACCCAGGTTATGGAAGTAACATGGAACGGCAAAAACGGAAAATTTACCACCTTATGTTTTTATGGAGATTCAGGAATTATCTGGGACAATATCTTCGGAGGACTTGTGATGATGGATACCCGAGGAAATTCAGAAACATCTGACAGAGAAGCTTCAAAAGTAGCTTCTACATGGTATAAACAGTGGTGGACAGCCAATTGGCTTTGGGGTTCTAAACGAGGTGAAGCCGGATATAAGATTACCATTTATTATTCAGGATCCACCGTTTCCAATGCAGATGTAAGTGATTGGGGCTATATAAGCTTAGGGAAAGCAAAAAGCGAAAGTAAAATAACTAAAAAGACAGGAGCTTACGGGCAATGTCGCTATGCACTGGGGCTTTGTACACCAACAGGTTCTTTAAGCTTTAACTCCACTAATTTCTCTGTATCATTCTCCGGATTAGGCAGCAATATTGTAAGTAACGGGACAAAATCCCTTTATCCATAGCTATTTTCATAAAAATCAGATTTTAATCAAAACGGGAAGCTCAGTGAGCTTCCCGTTTATTATATTTTATAAGTCTTACCAGATTCTGACTTTTGACTTCAACGCTTCTATCGCATTTTCTTTAAGCCCAAAAGTATTAATCAATATTTCATAGAGCTGTATATCATTTTCTATCGTTATAGATTCCTTTTCACCATCACGAGTCCGGATATTCAGCACATGGTCTGTATAGGTATAACGAGCATTCTCATCTACTTTTGAAAGAATCAGTCTGTTCTTAAAATGAGAATCCGGATGAGTAGACAAATACCAGTTGGAAATATCAAGGTCAACAGGTACTACATTTTCAGGAGTAAATCGATACACAGGAAGCCACTGCTCCTTCCACATCCAAAGCGTATAGGTTTCTTCTTTATGGGAAACTTTAAACATTCCGTTGGGTGTCTGCTGCTGCTCTTCTTCATTTAAAAGTACAGGTGCAGTGAGCGTGGCTGTTCCAAATCCACAATCTACTACATATTGATCTCCATCAAAATCGACAATAAGCAAAAGATGCGTCTGTGCAGCAATACTATCCTCCTGCCTTCCCCACACTACCCTTCCAAGCTGAAGCTTTACATTGAAACCTAATGTTTTTAAAACTTCACTTAAAAGCAGATTCTGTTCATAGCAATATCCGCCTCTGGATTCGATCACCAGTTTTCTGAAAACATCATCTACATTCAAAGAAGGCACTTTTCCAGTATAAGAGTCTATATTTTCAAATGGAATATATTTAGGATGAAGCTGATGTATTTTCCTCAATGTTTCCATGCTCAATTCAGGAGTTCCGGAGAAATGAATCCGTTCCAAATACTTTTCCAGATCTGATGTATTCATAATTTGGTTTTTTGTTTCAAAATAAATAAAAAAGACTTGTAAAATTATTGAAAGATAACCCGAAAATCAATTATAGTTCATCAATAGAACTATGACTTGTGAAAATCCTTTTCCGAGGTTACATCAACTAAATTTTTATTTTTTTTCTGAAAAGCAGAATAAGTAATTACCACACTGACCGCCATTAAAATAAATGCTAAAAAGAAAGGTGCCCCTGAAAATTTGAACGGTGCTTCATCATGCGTGAAATAGTAAAATAAATTAGTCATCATCGGAGGTCCTATAATGGATGTAGCACTCATTAAACTCGTTAATGCTCCCTGAAGTTCTCCCTGTTCATTGGAAGGAACACTTTTCGTGATGACAGACTGTAAAGCCGGTCCGCAAATTCCTCCTAAACAGTAAGGAACCAGAAACACAAACATCATCCAGCCTTCTGAAGCAAAGGCAAACAATAACATTCCTACTGCATAGAAAGCCAATCCGTAATAAATACTTTTCTGCTCTCCCAGTCTGGGCGTTGTATATCTGATAAGCCCGCCCTGTACAAGACCTACCAGCAAACCTACTACTCCCAATGAGATTCCTACCATTCTTTCTGTCCAGCTGAACTTATACATAGTAAAGAAACTCCAGTTACTCTGTACAGCGTGACCTGCAATATAAATCAATATCAACGAAACAATAAGACCTGAAATTTCAGGATGTTTCCCCAGAAATTTAAATGAGCCTATTGGGTTGGCACGTTTCCAGTCGAATTCTCTTCTTTTATCTTTATCCAAACTTTCAGGAAGGATAAAATAACCGTAAAGGAAATTAAGTAAGCACAGACCTGCAGCAGCATAGAAAGGAACTCTTGCTCCATAATGCCCGAGAACTCCGCCCAGAACAGGCCCAATGATAAATCCAAGACCAAAGGCTGCCCCTATCAGTCCAAAATTCTTGGCACGGTCTTCATCAGTGGAAATATCGGCAATATAAGCACTGGCCGTAGTGACACTTGCTCCTGTGATCCCTGCAATGATTCTTCCTAAAAACAGCCACCAGATCGTTGGAGCCAGCGCAAGGAAAATATAATCGATTGCAAATCCGAAAAGAGAAATCAGAATGATGGGTCTTCTTCCGTATTTGTCACTAAGATTTCCGACTAACGGAGAGAATATAAATTGCGTAAATGCATAGGCAAATCCAAGCCAGCCACCATATTTTGCAGCTTCACTAATATCTGCATGAATAAGTTCCTCAATTAATTTAGGAACAACAGGGATGATGATTCCCCATCCCGTAATATCGATCAGTAAAGTAATAAATATGAAGCCTATAGCTGCTTTTTTCTTTGAATTTTCCATGATGGTGCAAAATTAATCAAATCTGAAAAATAATGATTCTAAATTATCAATAGTTAATATGTATACTAAAAAAAGTAAAGCAATACGAGCACGAACAGCTGACCACTATTTGGACTTTGATTAAAAAAAAGGCCGTTTCTTTCGAAACGGCCCTTACTAATTTATTGTAGTTTGTATTACTTAGAAGCGAGTTCTTCTTTAGCAGAAGTAGATTTTCCATGTACCTCTTCTTCTTTTCCAGTCTTAAGGAAGTCATAAGCAATTGCAGACGCCACAAAGATGGATGAATAAGTACCAAATCCAATACCGATTAGCATCGCAAACATGAATCCTCTTAAGTTATCACCTCCGAATATGAAGATCGCAAGGATCACCAAAATCGTAGTGAATGAAGTGTTGAATGTTCTACCCAACGTACTTGAAATAGAGTCATCAAACAGACCAGCTAATGTTAAAGATTTTTTCTCTCTCAGGTATTCTCTGATTCTATCGAAGATAATTACGGTATCGTTAATTGAGTATCCTAACACAGTAAGAATCGCAGCAATGAAGTCCTGATTGATCTCCATGTTGAACGGCATATATTTGTGAAGCAATGAATAGGCTCCTAAAATAATTACCGCATCGTGGAATAGAGCAGCAACCGCTCCAAGAGAGAACTGCCATTTTCTAAATCTTACCAGGATGTAGATGAAGATCATTGCTAATGCAGCTAATACCGCATAGATACCGTGAGTCTGGATATCATCAGCAACAGAAGGTCCTACTTTCTCAGAAGAAATAATTCCCGCGTGGTCTTTATCAGCAGATTTGAAATCTTTCAATGTAGTTCCTGCCGGTAAGTTTGATTTTAAACCTTCGAATAATTTCTGTTCGATAATCTGGTCAGCCTTTAAAGATTCATCCTCGATAAGGTAATCTGTAGAGATCTTTAATTGTTTATTGTTTCCGAAAGTCTTAGCTTCCACAGAAGAGTTCTTACCGTCTTCAGTTTTGAATAATGCTACTAATTTTTCTTCAACATCTTCAGCTTTTACATCTTTATCAAATCTTACCACATAGTTTCTACCACCGGTAAAATCAATACCATATTTGAAACCGTGTGTTGCGATTGAAATAATACAAATAACTGTAAGAACAGCAGAAACGATGTAAGCATATTTTCTCTTTCCGATGAAATCGATCCAGGTATTTCTGAATAGGTTCTTCGTAGCCGGAGTCCAAACAGAAAGTCCTTTTCCTTTATTTAATCTTGAGAAAATCATTACTCTTGAAAGCAATACAGACGTAAATAATGTCATTAAGATACCGATCATCAACGTCAATGCAAAACCTTTAATAGGCCCTGTTCCGAAGAAGAACAATACAACTGCCGTTAAGAAAGTCGTAGTGTGACCATCGATAATCGCATTTAATGCATGTTTGAAACCATCTTTGTAAGCTTCAAGAATACTTTTCCCAGCGAATAATTCTTCTTTAGTTCTTTCATAAATGATAACGTTCGTATCCACCGCTACTGCCATGGTAAGAACGATACCCGCGATACCTGGAAGCGTAAGGGTAAAGTCACCCGAATCCATAATACCGAAAATATAGAATAAGTTTATCACCATCGCAATTACCGCGTATACACCAGCTCCACCGTAGTAGAAAATGATATAAACAATGATAATAGCAAATGCAATGATAAACGACATTAAACCGGAATCAATAGCCTCTTGTCCTAAAGATGGACCTACAACGGTAGCCTGAACTACTTTTGCACCTGCAGGCAATTTACCAGCACCTAACACATCTACCAGTTCTTTAGCTTCTTCCTGAGAGAAGTTACCAGAGATCTGAG
Organism: Chryseobacterium sp. AG363; assembly: GCF_003610675.1. Classification (NCBI taxonomy): domain Bacteria; kingdom Pseudomonadati; phylum Bacteroidota; class Flavobacteriia; order Flavobacteriales; family Weeksellaceae; genus Chryseobacterium; species Chryseobacterium sp. AG363. The sequence goes on along the minus strand of NZ_RAQF01000002.1, from coordinate 232,798 downwards.
TTCTACCGTTAGGGATAGCATTTACAACGTTAGGAGCTGTGTATACTCTGTTATCAAGAGTTACGGCAACTGGTTTTCCAACGTTTTTCTCAGTTAATGTTTTCCATTCTTTTGCTCCTTTAGAGTCCATCTGCATATCTACCACTACTCTGCTTAGTTCATCGTAGCTGATGTTTGCAGTTTCTACAGCACCGTCTACCGGAGCTTTCTGGTTAATGTTACCTCTGATCGCATACAATACTAAACTTTCAGTATCGGTAGCTTCAGGTTTGTAACCCCACATGAACTGAGTATATTTAATGTTAGCCGGACGTAAAGACTGACCTACTTTGCTGTTTAAAATTTTGTTTACAACTGCAGTATCGGATAATTTTACGTTAGCAACACCGTTTGTTCTTAATTTGTCAAGCTGTAAAAGGCTCATGAAGTTCACATTCTTTGCCACTCCCATAGAATCTCCTTTTGCAGCAACCATAGTTGTCAAAGTCTGGAAATAAGGTGCAATTTCAGGAACCTGCTGTACTTCCCAGAACTGAAGTTTTGCAGAAGTCTGAAGCATTTTCTTCACTTTATCGATGTCCTTCATACCAGGCATTTCCACAGAAATTCTCGCTGTACCAGGTACTCTCTGAACGTTTGGCTGGATAGCTCCAAGTTTGTCAATTCTCGTTCTGATTACCTCGAAAGCTGTTCCTACAGATGCATCGATTTTTCTTTTAACAATGCTTTTCACCTGCTCATCAGGTGTGTTGTACTTCACCTCAGTAAGGGTTGTATTTCCGAAAATTTCCGGATCCGCCAACTTAAGATTTGCCCCTTTAGCTTTGTTAATTACATCGAACTGCTCAAAGAAGTTGTCGATGTAAGGTTTAGTAGAATTCTTCTGTGCTTCATCAGTTTTGTTTAAAGCCTCAATAAGAACAGGATTTGTAGAATAATTGGTTAAATCATTCACAAGATCTCTTTGGTTGATTTCCAAAAGAACGTTGATCCCTCCTTTCAAGTCAAGACCAAGTTTCATTTCCTTGTCTTTGGCTTTAGTGTAATAAAGTTTTGTGAATCCTAAATTCAAAGTATCCTTAGAAAGTCTTGCGATTTCTTTTTGATACTTCTCCGGATTGTCTCCTGCAATAGCAGTTGCCTGCTTTTCAATTTTGCTGGCGTACCATGTTGGTAATAGCTCGTTTAAGCAAATCAACCCTAGTACAATAGCGACAATTGTAATAAGTCCTTTTCCTTGCATTTTGTTATAACTACGTTAAATTAAGTCGGCAAATATAATGATTTTCTTGTATTTTATGAATTTTTAACAACAGAAATGGTTTATTTCCAGATATATTGGTATCGTGATTTCTATTTAAGATTTAACAATTTTTTCATACTATCATAATGAAGTCTTCAAAATCGATTGGTATAAAATTTTCATTTACTTTTCCAACACACTAACTCTCAAAATATTATGAAAAAATTACTTTTTAGCATCAGTGTTTTTTCTTCCTTAATTGTTAATTCTCAAAGCATTAATTTGGAAGAATTTGTGACAGGACTTACCAGCCCTGTAGAGATTACGAACGCCAATGACAGCCGCCTTTTTGTGGTTCAACAAGACGGCATCATTAAAATTATTCAACCCAATGGGACTATTAACACAACCAACTTTCTGAATATCGGATCAAAAATTACTTTCGGCGGTGAAAGAGGCCTTCTTGGTCTTGCATTTCATCCTCAATACTCTACCAACGGGTATTTTTTTGTGTATTACAACAACCTTTCAGGCAATATTATTGTTGCCAGATACAGTGTGAGTTCTACAGACCCAAACGTAGCAGATCCTGCTTCTGAAAAAATACTGTTGAATATTCCCAAACCATTCGACAATCACAATGGAGGAAGCATTCATTTTGCTCCTGATGGAAAGCTTTGGATCATCACCGGAGACGGAGGAAGTGGTGGTGACCCGAATAATAATGCCCAAAATAAAAATGTTTTATTAGGGAAAATGTTGAGAATCGATGTGGATGCTACCGGCCCTTACAATATTCCGCCAGACAATCCTTTTGCCGGAGCCGGAGTGGATGGTGCAGACGAGGTATGGGCTTATGGTCTTAGAAATGCCTGGAAATTTTCTTTTGATCTGACTACAGGCAATGCTATGATTGCGGATGTTGGACAGGGAGCAATAGAAGAAATCAACAAAATGCCCATTACTACAGCCGGATTAAATTATGGCTGGCGTTGTTATGAAGGAAATAATGCTTACAATACAGCAGGATGCGCTGCACAGTCTACCATGGCCTTCCCTGTTGCTGTATACAACCATTCTGGCGGGAAATGTTCTATCACAGGCGGCTACGTCTATAGAGGAAGCCAATACCCGTCACTTCAGGGAAAATATTTCTTTGCAGATTATTGTTCTTCTCAGATCGGAATGCTGGATACCAATAATACCATTACTTGGACGACTCCTTATTCCGGAAATAACTTTTCTACTTTTGGAGAAGATTATCAAAAAGGATTGTATGTCGCAGATTTGAGCAATGGAAAAATTTTCAAAATATCTACAGGAACTTTAGGAACTAATGAAAATACTTTAGGAGCAGTAAAGGTCTATCCTAATCCTGCTTCAAAAGAAATTTTCATTGATGGGGTAAAAGATAAAAAAGCAACTCTGGAAATCGTCAGTGCAGAGGGAAGAAAAGTGATGGAAACGGATCAGATTATTAATGGCAAAGCAATTAATATCTCAGGGATACCTGCCGGAATGTATTATATTAATCTAAAATCCGGGGAACTGAAATCATATAGTCAGAAATTGATTATTAAATAGTAGTAGCTGGTTTTAAACGCAAACGAAACGCTAAGGCTTTTAAATTCTATAAAAAAGGGTGGCAAAGGCTTTTCAACAAGCAAAAAACATTGGACTACTCTAGACACCTTAATACAATCTTAATGTTTCAAAAAAGTTTAAACAAGTTCAAAACAAACCCACGGGTCTATAAAAAAGCGGTTCAGAATTGAACCGCTTTTATTTTATATAGTCATTGAGAAAATCCTGGTTTCAGGTTTGTTTCTCATCATCCTCAGGTCAAAAACCATGGCTACATTCCTTGTGAATGCTCTTCCGGCTTCTGTAATTTTAACTTCAGTTCCATTGATCTCAACCAAACCGTCATTTTCCATTTCTTTCAGCATTTCCAGCGCATTGTCAAGCTCAGGGAAAGAGTTATTAACATCAAAAGTGGTTTCAAGCTGACACATAAGATTCAGAATATGTCTTCTTACCGTAAGATCCTCATCGCTCAGAACGTGTCCTTTTACAACAGGAATCTCACCTTGTTCAACCATTTTCTGATATTCTTCCACTGTTTTTACATTTTGGGCAAAAGCATACCATGAATCTGAAATAGCAGACATACCAAGCCCAACCATCAGCTGGGTTTTACTAGAGGTATACCCCATGAAATTTCTGTGTAGTTTTTTATGAATCAGAGACTGATAAAGATCATCATGCTCAAGAGAGAAGTGATCCATCCCTACTTCAATATATCCTAAATCCTGAAGAAGCTTTTTTCCATCTTCATACAAACGGCGTTTTTCTTCTCCACTTGGAAGGTCATTTTCATCAAATCCTCTTTGTCCGACACCTTTCACCCATGGAACGTGTGCGTAAGAATAGAATGCCAGTCTGTCCGGTTTCAATTCCATAGTCTTTCTGATGGTATGTTCCATTGCTTCCCAATTCTGGTGCGGCAATCCGAAAACCAGATCATGGCTGATTCCTCTGTACCCTATTTCCTTTGCCCATTCTGTAACGTTTTTCACATTTTCAAAAGGCTGGATTCTGTTGATAGCTTTCTGAACTTTAGGATCGTAATCCTGAACTCCAAAGCTCACTCTTCTGAAACCAAGGTCATATAAGGTCTGAAGATGTTCCTTCGTCGTATTGTTTGGATGCCCTTCAAAAGAAAATTCAGGGTGCTCTGCAATGTCTACCGATGAAAAGATCCCTTCCAGTAATGTTCTTAAATTCTCAGGAGAGAAAAAGGTAGGAGTACCACCTCCCAGGTGTAATTCTTTCAGTTTAGGTCTTTCGTTGAAAAGATCAAGATATAGTTTCCATTCCTTTAAAACACTTTCCAGATAAGGTATTTCAACACTATGCTGTTTGGTAATACGCTTATGGCAAGCACAGAACGTACACAATGCCTCACAGAAAGGCAAATGGATGTAAATAGAAATTCCCTCCTCTGCATTGCTTTCATGAAAAGACCTGATTACCGTTTCTTTCCATTGTTCCGGTGAGAATGTTGATTCATCCCAATATGGAACGGTAGGATAAGAAGTGTAACGCGGTCCGGGAATATTATACTTATCTATTAAAGAGTTCATTTTGAAAATTAAAATTTTATAAGGGTATGAAATTTAACATAATTAAAATTCCACCCTACAAAATTAACCATTAGTTATGAATTTTAACCTATGAATTATATTAGGTTCTATTTTATAATGAGTCTAAATACGTATGATCAGGCTTTTGGCCAATAGTGATAAATTCTATTCCTGCTATTTAAAATTTTAATTTCATCACCGCAATTCTGTTATTTCCTGCAAGAACCACATGGTCAGCATCAATCCACTGGCAGACAAAGAAGCCTTTTTCATCAGAAATCTTTTTCCAGGTCTTCCCAAAATCTGAGGAATAGCTGATATGTTTGTCGCCTACCGCAATGATTTCTTTTCCTTTTGATCCCGGTTTTATTTTCACACAGGTGGTATATCCCGCATTCTGCCCTGAAGCCTGAATCTGCCAGGTTTTTCCTGCATCATTTGTCGTTGCAATATTATTGATATTAGCATCCTGTTTGGTATAATCTCCTCCTGCTGCTATTCCGAAACGGTCTTCAAAAAAATCAATGGAATACATTCCCTGGGAAGATTCTCCTTGTATGATTGGGGTACTGAACACTTCTATTTTATCATCTTTCAGGTTCATTCTTAAGATTCTTGAAGCTTTTCCTCCAGTCGCAATCCATAAGTATTTTTTAGAGGATGAAATATTGGTATTGCTGGCGGCAAAAGCAGCTTCGCCATCATTTAACGTTACATTATTTTTAAACATGTTCCATTTCCCATCCTTATATACCGCTAGTTTCAGCAGGTGATCTTTATCTGCGTCACTGAAGGTATAGGCAAGTTTATCATTCACGAAATGCAAAGCATCATAAAACGCTGTTTTTGCAGTATCTTTAAAAATCACCTGTGATTTCAGATCTTTTTTATCAATTTTGAAAAAACGTGCCGGACTTTCAATATTGATTGCATAGAAAGAAGTTTTATTCTGTCCTAGTGTTCTGAACTGAAGTTTTTCTTCAGATAGCCTGACCTGTTTCTGGTTTTTATAGTCTTTAAGATCTACAAACCCGAATTTGGAATCCGTACCGCTGTACCATACTTTGTTGTCATATAGTTCAAGAGCCCTGATACTGATTTTATCGTTAAGAATGGTTTCAAGGCTTTCCACCTGTTGGGAAAACGCTGTAATTCCTACGGACAGGAATACAATGGAAAAAATATTTTTCATAGTAATAGTATTGTGACAAAAAAAACCGCCGAAGCGGTTTATATTATTATTAATCCTGATTCTGATATTTTTCAGGGTTGTTAAGCTTACTGTTTGATTTTCCGTAAAGGAAGTATACCAAACCTCCTAAGAACAACCATACTGCAGAAAGTTCCAATGCATGAGCACTTAGGTTAAAGATCAAATATAGGTTGATAATTACTCCTAATGCCACTACGATTTTATAAGCAGGAACTTTGAAAGGTCTGATCAGGTTAGGTTCTTTCTTTCTCATCACCCAAACTGCGATACAAACCAGTGTAAATGCAAACAGGGTTCCGAAACTTGTCATATCTGCCAATGTAGAAATTGGTGTAAATGCAGCGATTAAAGCTACTACAATTCCTAACAGGATAATTCCTTTGTAAGGTGTTTTTGTTTTTGGATGAAGCTGTCCGAAGAATTTAGGAATCAACCCGTCTTTTGCCATACCGATGAAGATTCTGGACTGCCCCATCATCATTACCATTACAACAGAAATCAACCCTACGGTAGCAGCAATCGTTACGATATTACTCGCCCAGTGCTTTCCTGCAATTTCAAAAGCATACGCAACAGGCGCTTTGATGGCATCCGGATATCTTCCTTCAGGATTAAAGTCTGTATAATGCATCATCCCTGTCAATACAAGAGATACACAGATATACAATGCTGTACAGATCAATAGTGAAGCGATGATAGCGAAAGGTACATCTTTTTTAGGGTTAATAGCTTCTCCAGCCTGTGTAGAAACAGCATCAAAACCGATATAAGCAAAGAAAATAGCTGCTGCTCCGGAAATAATACCTTTAATCCCGTAGGCAGAAACCAGATCTCCTTCAGAGTTCTTGATCTTTATCGGATCAGGAATAAAAGGCTTCCAGTTTTTAACACCATCTACCGCATTGTAAAGATCCGTATTAGAGAAAATAATGTATACACCAGCGATAATCACAAAGATAACGGCTGAAGTTTTCATTAAAACGATCAGGTTATTCGCTCCTGCTGCCTCTTTAGTTCCTTTTACCAATAATGCAGTAATTAAAAGAACCAGAATAAATGCTGGCAGGTTCATAGAAAAACCATCTCCGGTATAACTTGCCGGGTCTGATGTCAGATAGGCAGGCAAATGAATATTAAAAATCTTCAAAAATTTATTAAAATAACCGGACCAACTCACGGAGACGGCCATACTCGCCATCGCGTACTCGAGGATGAGACACCATCCCATGGCCCATGCAAAAATTTCTCCTACTGTTCCATATGCATAAGCATAAGCTGAACCCTCTACAGGAATAATGGATGCAAACTCTGCATAGCATAATGCAGCAAAAACGCAGGCGATCCCTGCAATGATAAAGGAAATGGCAAGTGCTGGTCCTGCGTGATAATAGGCTCCTGTTCCTGTAAGAACAAAGATTCCACCACCGATGATAGCACCTACTCCAATTGCTGTTAAACTCCATTTTCCAAGGACTTTTTTCAGCTCACTTTTCTTCATATCTGCCTCATAGGCACTTAGTGGCTTTTTAACCCAAATTTTCGACATGTTTTTTTATTTATTAAGGATTTACGAAAATATAAAAAATTTAGGAACTCCCACGTTTATCGTTAAACTTTCCTCATTTATTTTACATTAAAGGTTTAAAAACCTGAACAACACATTATATAATCCATTTTAAAAAGTCCATATTTTTGCTTATTTTTGATTGCATGAATTTATATGATCTTTTTGTAAAGCCTTATGAAAGCTATGATTCTTTACAAATTATGTTGGAAGCATCAGGTGCAATTTTCGGAATACTGAGCGTATTTTTTTCCATAAAGAAAAATATATGGGTGTATCCTACCGGCATTATTTCAACGCTGATCTATGTATATCTTCTTTTCAATGCCGGGCTTCTGGGAGACTGTATGATTAACGTCTATTATACTGTCATGAGTATTTATGGATGGGTTCTATGGGCAAGAAATTCTGAAGATCATGTTCACGTAGAAGTTACATGGGCTACCCGAAAAGAATGGATACATGCAAGTATTCTTTTTGTGCTGAGTTTGGCATTTGTTACTTTTATTTATTATTGCAAACCTTATATTGATCATTTAGAAAGTGGTTATTTGGGATTGTATCATCTCGACTGGGCCAATTGGATGGATATTTTTACCACTTCCATATTTTTAGTAGGAATGTGGTTGATGGCCAAACAGCGCATTGAGAGCTGGATTTTCTGGATTCTCGGAGATCTTATTTGTATTCCTATGATGATTTTTAAGGGACTTGGAATCACTTCGGTTCAATATTTGGTATTTACTATAATGGCGATCTTAGGATACGTCAATTGGAAAAAAAGTTTTAAAGAAAAAAAAGTACAATAAAGTCATGAAAAATTTATTTAAAATAGCAGTCAGTATTTTTGCTATTACCAGTTTAACCTCTTGTCTAGCATATACCGACGGATATGGAAGCAATAGTGGTTACGGATATGGTGATCCCTACTACAACAACGGGTATTATTATGCTCCTTCAGGATACTACGGAAGCGGAGGATATTGGGGCAATGATGGCTATTATTACAGAAACAACGTTAATTATTACTATGATAATGGCATTCCTTATTATTATGACAATTATAATAACTCCAGAAGAAAAGTCTATGTAGAAAGAAGATCATCTTCTTCGTCAAGACCTCAAAACGGATTCCAGAATACGCGTACAACGAACAGTAACGGTTCATACAATAATAACGGAGGATTCAATAATAATAGAAACTCTAACAGCAACAGCGGATTCAGAAACCAGAATAGTGGTTATCAAAACAATCAGGGAAATCAGAACAACAGTGGTTTCAGAAACTCCAACAGTAACAGTGGATTCAGAAATCAAAACAGCAGTAATCAGAACAACCAGGGAAACCAGAATAACAGTGGTTTCAGAAATTCCGGAGGCAGCAGATCAGAGTCTTCCGGCGGTGGATTCAGGAATAGCTCAGGCAGCCAAAGCACCAGTTCAAGCAGACAGCAGAGCGGCGGTGGCGGCTTTAGATAAAACGATTATAAATAAGGAAACGAACAGCTAACACTGTTCGTTTTTCATTTAAAATATAGTAATTTTGCTTCTTCATTTAACAAAAAAATATGGAATTTTATAAATATCAGGGAACAGGGAATGATTTTGTAATGGTAGACAACCGTGATCTCCAATTTACTAAAGATAAAGATAGCATTGAAAAATTATGTGACAGACGTTTCGGAATAGGTGCTGACGGTCTTATTCTATTGGAAAACGATCCTCATTATGACTTCAAAATGGTGTACTACAATTCTGATGGCGGAGAAAGTACGATGTGCGGAAACGGAGGAAGATGCCTTGTCGCTTTTGCTTTTTTCCTTGACATCTTCGAAGACAAATGCAAATTCATTGCGACAGATGGTGAACATGAAGCTGAAATCCATAACGGAATCATTAAATTAAAAATGATCAATGTGGATACTATCTCCCAAGACGGAAATGATTTTGTTCTGAATACCGGATCTCCTCATTATGTAAAATATGTTGACAATCTGAAAGATTATCACGTTTATGACGAAGGATATGGCATCAGAAATTCAGAAAAATATAAAGAAAAAGGAATCAATGTGAACTTTGTAGAAAAAATTTCCGATAATGAAATTTTTGTAAGAACCTATGAACGAGGCGTTGAGGACGAAACTTACAGTTGCGGAACAGGAGTTACAGCTTCTGCTTTAACTTTTCTGCAAAAACATAATCTAACCTCTGTAAAAGTTAAAACTTTAGGTGGAAACCTTAAAGTACATGCTGAAAAAAGCGGTGATGCATTCCAGAATATTTGGCTGGAGGGTCCTGCAAAGCAAGTTTTTAGAGGTAAGACAGATCTTCTTTAAAAACAAAAAACTTTTAATCAACATTGATAAGAATGAAAAAAGCAATTCTCATTGTCATTCTGCTGGTTTTTGTAGTGGCAGGATTTTTTGGTTTGAGATTTTATAATAAATATTTAGGAAATAACGTAGAAAAGGATGGTTACGTTCTGATTCCTCATAGAGCAGGATTTAAACAGATCCTCGATTCTATTGCTCCTTATATTAAAGACAGGGAATCTTTTGAAGCTGTAGCTAAGGAAAAAGGCCTTGATACGAATTTTAAAGCAGGGCGATATCATATTCAGAGCGGAACAGGTAACAAAAACCTTGTCAATATGATCAAAGCAGGTAACCAGACTGCAAACTCTTACAGAATCGGTGATTTTGGAGATATGTATCAGATGATTGGTAGGGTGACTAAAAAAACAGAAATTGATTCATTACATTTTGTGAATGATCTCGATGCTGTTGCACAGGAGAAAGGATATAAAAATGTTGAAGATTTAAAAAAATATTTTTTCATTGATACTTATAATTTTTTCTGGACGGTAAGTCCGAGAGAATTTTTTTCCAAGTTCGAAACTCAATATAATGATTTCTGGACGAGTGAAAGAAAAAACAAAGAAGAGCAGTCCGGTCTTACAAGAGATCAGATTTATGCTTTAGCTTCTATTGTTTATAAGGAATCCGGAGGAAAAAAGGACGAAATGAAAACGATTGCAGGATTATATTTAAACCGTTACAGAAAAGGAATGAAACTTCAGTCTGATCCTACGGTAATTTATGCAATTAATAAGCAGACTAATTTTAAAGAACCTATAAAAAGGGTATTATATAAGCATTTGTCTACACCATCACCTTATAATACTTATGCCAATGCAGGTATTCCTCCGGGACCTATCTGTGTAGTGGATAAGAATTCAATAGATGCTGTTTTAAATGCCGAAAACAACAACTATATATTTATGTGTGCTGATCCGGCAAGATTCGGATACCATAAGTTTACTGCAAGTGCTGAAGAACATGCAGTGAATGCAAAGGCTTATCAGGACTGGCTCAACTCAAAAAATATAAAATAAGTTTAGAAGCACCAGAAAATTTAAACAGTTAGAAAAAAATATACAACCATAATGTTTTGATGCATTATTATAGACACTCAAAATATTAAGGGTTATTCTTTCACGATCTTATACAAAAAAATAACCTATGAAGAATAAGACAGAAATTGTCACTATTTTCACCAGAAAAACTTTAGGACTTACCTTAGTACTTTCAGCGGCAGCACTGGCTTTTGCACAAGAAAAGGCTGGAGTTTCAGGAATCATTGTCAACAAAAAAAATCAACCGGTTCCTTACGCTTCCGTAACTTTCAGCAATAAAGCCAACAAGACTTTAAGTGATGCTGTACTAACTGATGAAAAAGGACAGTATCAGCTGCAACTTATGCCCGGAGACTATGACATTACAGTAGAAGCTATTGATTACAAAAAAACTGTAGTCAGCAAAAACATTGCAAAAGCAGGTAATATCGGTGCTCTATCTATTGAAGCAGAGGCAACCTCTACTGTAGATGGTAAAACGAAAGAAATACAGGGTGTTGTTATTACCGCATCAGCAACCAAAGCATATAAAGTAGAACTTGATAAGAAAACTTATGATCCTTCACAGGATATTGTAAGTAAAGGAGGAAATCTTCAGGATGTTTTGACCAACGTTCCCTCGGTTTCCGTAGACACAGACGGAACAGTATCGATGAGAGGAAATTCAAATGTAAAATTTCTTATCAACGGAAAGCCGTCTTCTCTTCTTGGAATAGACGATGGAGCCAATGCTTTGCAAAGTATTCCTGCGGATCAGATTGAAAGAATTGAGGTAATTACCAACCCTTCTTCTAAATTTGAGGCAAGTGGAACTGCCGGTATTCTGAACATCATTCTTAAAAAGGATAAAAAGATGGGATTCAATGGTAGCGTAACCGGAACTTTAGGTTACCTTCCAAGAACCAATCTTAATGCAAACCTAAACTGGAGAAAAGGTAACTGGACCTGGTTTTTAAATGGCGGCGGCGGTTATCAGAAGAATGAAAGTACCATGAAGAATACAACTACCAGAAAGGATGATATTGGCAGCTTAGCTTCAACTGCATTCCCTTTTACTCAGTATTCCCAACAAAATGGTAAGACAACCAGAGAAAGTGACACTTATAACGTGACGGCTGGTTTTACTCATGACTTCAGTGATAAGACTTCTATCAATTTCTCGGGAATGATCAGAAGTTTTGATACAGATCAAACCGGAATTAACACTTATAATGAAAGGCTTTATAAAGATGCTTCTACCGTAAATGATGTTGTTAGAGAAAGAAATAGCTTTGGAAATAACAAAAATCTGGCAACACAGTTTGATCTTGGACTTGATCAGAAAATTGGAGATAACGGCCAGTTATTATCCGCATCCGCAAGTTACCAGACGAACAAAACAGACGGAACCAATCAGATTGTACAGAGAACTTTTATCAATAATCTTTTACAACCTACCGGTACTATTAATAATGTAAGTACAGATTCTAAAACGGATACCTTTATTGGAAAAATTGATTATGAACTTCCAATAGGTGAAAAGTCTAAATTAGAAGCAGGAGCACGTTATGATTATAACAGAAACACGTATGATTATTTTGTGGACCAAAGTAATAACGGACAGCCTTCCTTTACAAGATTTGATTTTACAAGTAACACGGTATATTCTGAAAATATTCTTGGAGTGTATGCACAGTTTAAAAGTAAAATTGGAGAAAAATTTGCGTATCAGTTAGGATTAAGAAGTGAGACTTCAAAAATTGACGTTAATTTTCAAAATTATGATGTAAACGGAAACCCGGCAAATACTCCAGAGGTTAATAAAAACTACACTAAGTTCTTCCCTTCTGTATTTTTAAGCTATGACCTCGCAAAGAACAATCAGATCTTGTTAAACTATTCAAGAAGAATTAACCGTCCGAGAGCTTTCTCCCTGATTCCATTTATGTCTTTTGATGATGACAGAAACTACTTCAGAGGAAACCCGGATCTTAATCCAACCTACGAAAACTCTTTTGAACTTGGATACAATCTTTCAAATAAAAAGATTACGTTTAATCCAACTTTGTATTTTAAAAAGTCTGAAGATGAGCAAAACAGATATCAATACATCGATGAGACCGGAGCTGTCAATACCATGCCTTTCAACGTGGGTACGGAGACCAATTATGGTTTGGATCTGAATGGAACTTACGATCCTTACAGCTGGTGGAAAATAATGCTTTCTGCTGACCTTTACGGATATAAAAATACAGGAAGCTTTAACCTATTCCCTGACAATCCACGAACTGTAAATGATTTCTCAGGTTCCGGATTTTCATACAGAATACGTTTTAACAATACTTTTAAGCCTACTAAAAACTTAAGCCTTCAAATCCAAAGTTTCTACAGAGCTGCTGAGAAAACAGCTATGAATAACAGAAAGGCCATGTATGGTATAGATTTAGGAGTAAGCCAGACCATCTGGAAAGGAAACGGAATTATAGGATTCAACATCAGAGACATCTTTAATACCAGAAAAATGAAAAACTTCTCTGATAATGCCCAATTTACCAGAGAAATGGAAATGCAATGGCAGCCAAGACAGTTTGCTTTATCCTTCACTTATAAGTTCAAGCAAGGTGAGAAGATTGATGCCAAACCAAAAATGAAGAAAGATATTAATTCTAATACAAAAGGGGACGAAGAACAAGGCGGCCCAATGTAATAAAGCAAAAATCCCGAAAGTTTCTTTCGGGATTTTTTATTTCTGTTATTTTACAGGTTCTGCTTTTGCGTATTTTTCTTTTTCAGCTTCATAAATTCTCCTTCTCAGATCGCTGGTGGAAAACCTATGGTCTCTTTTGTTGAAAAATAGCTCAATTCCTTTTTCCTCACAGTATTTCTTACCTGTAAAGTCTTTGTCCATGTAATCATCCCCGATGATTCTTACGTCAATCACAAATGATTTAAGAATATCCAAAAGGTCTTCTTCTGTGTAATAAGGAATTATCTCATCCACAGCATTCACCGCTTTCAGTTGGATATATCTTTCAACAATAGTCTGACTTGGCTTATTTTTGTTTGGACGATCGTGGGACGGATCGATTTGAAGTCCGACGATTAAATAGTCACATACAGTTTTAGCTTCTTCAAGCATTTTAATGTGACCTGCATGCAATAAGTCAAATGACGAAAATGTAATACCTATTCTCTGTGTCTTCATATTAATATTAAATTAAAGCTTCGCTGAAATAAATGTTTTTTAAAAAGATAAAACACCAAATTTCAAGGAAGATGTTTTTGTAATTTGTTTTATGATCGTTTAAATTGCTCTTTCTATATAAGCATTTCTCAATGCTAAGTTATGAATTTCTGGTGTTCAGATATTTTTGCCATTCCCAAACTGTTCTTAAAGCTTCTTCAAGCGAGGTTTCAGACTTCCAGTGAAGTTCTTTCTCAGCTTTATCCGGGTTGGCATATGCAATAGTGATATCCCCTTCCCTTCTGGCACAGATCTGATAAGGCACTTCTACATGATTGGCTTTTTCAAAAGCTTTTACCACTTCCAGTACAGATGAACCCTTTCCTGTTCCCAGGTTGTAGACATCTATCACAGCATCCGACGAAGGATCCTCTATCAGTTTCTTTAATGCCGCAACATGTGCTTTTGCCAAGTCAACAACATAGATATAGTCACGAACGGCCGTTCCATCCTCTGTAGGGTAATCATCACCCCAGATATTCAATTTCTCACGAACTCCGGAAGCCGTCTGCATCACATAAGGTACTAAATTATTAGGAATCCCTATCGGCAATTCTCCCAGTTTTCCTGAAGGATGTGCTCCGATTGGATTAAAATATCTTAATAGTGATATTTTACTTTGATAGGCTTTTGCAAAATCAATCAGGATCTGTTCTCCCATTTGTTTTGTTTTCCCATAGACACTTTCAGGGGTTTTCAACGGGGTATTTTCATCTATCGGCATTACATCTGCCTGTCCGTATACCGTACATGATGAGCTGAAAATAAAGTTGGAGATCTTTCTTGCTTTAAATTCCTGAAGAATATTAATCAAAGAAAACAGATTATTCTCATAATAATCAACAGGAATGATCTGGCTCTCTCCTACCGCTTTAGAGGCAGCAAAATTGATACAGCCATCAATCTGATGAGCATCAAAAACCTGAGTAAGAAGTTCTTTTCTTCTTAAATCAAAAGGATAAAAAACAGGCTTCTTACCTGTAATGTCCTCAATATTTTTTAAAATAAATCTTTCCGTATTGGATAAATCATCTACAATAACCACTTCAAAGTCGTTATTGAGAAGTTCTACAACAGTGTGAGAACCAATATATCCAAGTCCGCCGGTAACAAGTATTGCCATTTTTTTATCTTTTGCGCTTTCTTAGTCTTCGTTTTTTCCTATATTTTCTATTTCATTGATTCCTGTCTCTTCTTTCTCACTCTTTTTATTAAGATAAAAGATATAAAAAACAATAAAACCTATAACTCCTGTATTAAAAGTAATTACAAAGTTATAATATGAGTTATTAACATAAGTTTTAACCAGGGTATATTCGGCATAACAAACCAGAATAAAGATCATTACTGCAAAAAAATTGAGGATAGTCTTTGCCCGTTTTATTTTAAAATAAATGATCCCTCCTGAAATTAAATTTATGATAATATAAAAAGAGTATTTTGCGATATTTTCATAAATACTCTCTTTATAATATGTGGAATAAGATGAGGAATTATAAGACTTCAATGTATTTATAATATAGATTGAATACAGCCCCACAATAAAAAGGTGAAATCCTAAAAAGAATTTATATTTTCTCCCTTTTAAAAAAAATTCCTTCATACTTATTTTTATCCCATAAACTCAATTACTGCATCCGTAATATACTTCAGCTGCTCTTCGTCTAATTCTGTATGCATTGGCAACGAAATTACCTGATCCAAAAGCTTATCTGTATTCACAAAGTCTGCTGCATTACTTTCCTGGAAGTATGCTTTTTGCTTTCTTAATGCTACCGGATAATAGATCATTGCAGGAATTTCTTTTTCCGCTAAAAACTTCTGAAGCTCATTACGTTTTCCATTCAGGATTCTTAACGTATACTGGTGGAATACGTGAGTAGAGTTTTCCGCTCTTTTTGGAGTCAGGATATTCGGGTTTCCTTCGAAAGCTTCATCATAAAAATCAGCTGCTTTTCTTCTGGCTTCGTTGTAAGAATCCAGGTGAGGAAGTTTCTTTCTTAAAACCGCAGCCTGAATACTGTCCAAACGTGAGTTTACTCCTACCTCATCATGGTAATATCTTTCGTACATTCCATGGTTTACAATTCCTCTTAAACGGTGGGCTAATTCATCATTATTGGTAAAGATAGCACCTCCGTCTCCGTAACATCCCAGGTTTTTTGAAGGGAAGAAAGAAGTGGTTCCCACAGTAGACATTGTTCCTGCCTGTTTTACACTTCCGTCAGAAAATGTATATTCTGAACCGATTGCCTGAGCATTGTCTTCAATAACAAATAAATTGTGCTCTTCAGCAATTTTTAAAATTTCCTCCATATTAGCGCACTGTCCGAAAATATGCACCGGAATTATCGCTTTTGTTTTGGGCGTAATTGCTTTTTTAATCTGTTCAGTAGAGATTGTGAATGTATCATAATCTACATCTACCAGTACAGACTTTAATTTAAGCAGGTGAATAACTTCTACTGTAGCAGCAAAAGTAAAATCAGCTGTTATAATTTCGTCTCCTTCTTTCAGATCCAACGCCATCAGGGCAATCTGTAATGCATCTGTACCATTGGCACACGGAATAACATGTTTTACGTCTAAATAAGACTCCAATTCATTCTGGAAAGACTTTACTTCAGGACCGTTAATAAATGCCGCAGAATCCATTACATTCAAAACTGCATTGTCTACATCATTCTTTATTTTGTAATACTGACTTTGCAAGTCAACCATCTGAATTTTTTTCATATACTAAATATTTCTGTAAAAATAAGGAATTTAAAATCCTATCAAAAATTTTATTGATTTTGTTTTTATCTTTATACAAATAAATTTTATGAAAAAACTTTTACTCTTTTGTTTCCTAACTGGTTACCTTGCCGTTTCCGCACAAACGGAGCTCGTCTTTGTTTACTTCACGGATAAGCCTAATAAAGCTGCTTTTTACGCCAATCCGCTGTCGGAACTCAGCCAGAAATCACTCAACAGGCGTACCGCGCTGGGAATTCCCCTCAATGATCAGGATGCTCCTATTGAACAGTCTTATCTTCAGAATCTTCAAAATTTGGGATTTGTTGTTACGGATTATTCAAAATGGCTTAATGGTGCAGCAGTTAATGCTACTGCTGCACAAAAAACATTACTTCAGGCTCAAACTTATGTTTCCTCTGTTGAAAGTTTTGCCAGAAACAGTTCTGCTACTGTGAAACCAGCACCAGGAAAATGGAAAGACGATGCCAGCATCAATAAAATACTTACCAATTTTAATTACGGTTCCGGAGCCGGACAAATAGATCAGGTGAATATCCGGCCGCTTCATCTGGCAGGCTATACGGGAACAGGAATTTCCATAGCGGTGATTGATGCCGGATTTCCAACGGTGAATACAGGTGCTGCTTTTTCAAGATTGTGGACCAATAATCATATCAAAGCCTCTTATGATTTTGTAACCAAAACCGGAGACATCTACAATGCATCTCTCAGTACTCATGGCTCCGTCGTGTTAGGTGCTATTGGCGGATATCTTCAAGACGTTTTTGTAGGAGCTGCACCTGATGCTGACTTTTATCTTTACCGCAGTGAAAATGCTACCGTAGAGATTCCCGAAGAAGAACTCTACTGGATTGAAGCTGCTGAGGAAGCAGATCGAAAAGGAGTAGAAATTATTACTTCTTCACTAGGATACAATGTTTTTGACGAAAGCCGTTACAATTATACATATGCCAATATGGACGGGAATACTTCATTTATTGCCCGTGGAGCAGGTATTGCCGCTGACAAGGGTATTTTTGTTCTTGCTGCTGCAGGAAACTCCGGACAACAGCCCTGGCATTACCTTATGACACCCTCTGACAATGCAAAAGTATTTTCTATCGGATCTGTAGATTCAGCCGGAAATGCATCCGGATTTTCTTCTTTCGGACCTAATGCTCTCGGGGTGGTAAAACCGGATGGAAGTACCCAAGGGAGCGGTACAACAACCGTGTATGATAATGCGACCTTAGTTGTAAACGGAACTTCTATTGCTACTCCTATTGCCGCAGGCGGTGTTGCATGTCTTATTCAGGCATTCCCAACAATGAACAGAGAGCAGATGAGAACAAAACTGAGACAAACGGCTTCACTTTATCCTGCCCATACCGATCAGATGGGATATGGTATTCTTAATTTCGGAAGTTTATATAATCTCGTTCTGAATACCTCTGAGACTGTAAAAAAAGACAGGTTCTCCATATTCCCGAATCCTGCAAAAAATATCCTGAATATTGCATCAGAGCAAGAAGTTCAATCGTTAGAAATATATGATAACCTTGGAAGACTCATCAGGAAAAGCAACAACCAGAAATCTATAAAAGTGGAAGATTTTTCCAAAGGAACCTATTATCTGAAAATTCAGACGAAGGACAAGGTTTTCTACGAAAAATTCTTAAAGGAATAATTTTGTTTCTCGCAGATTACTCAGATTGAGCAGATTTAATACAACATAAACATCTGTACAATCTATGGGAGATATATTACTATTTTTGGTCGTATTACAACATAAAAATAAGTTTGAGCTAAAGCTCATTGAATGGTTTATAATAAAAAACGGGCTTTAGCCCGTTTTTTATTGATATTGATTATCATTTCGTTATGATCATTCTTATTAAAAAAATAGCTTATGCAGAGTTTCTGCTTGCATTAATATTCCCGAACAGTGAACGCGTTACCAGCTTTTCATAAGCTTCTTTGTTGCCTTCTCCTTTCTGAATCTTCATTAAAGCATATTGCTGAATACTCAGCAACGGAAGTACAATCTTCTCGCGGATCTTCACCGATTTTCTGGATAACGGATCTTCTTCCTGAAGCATTTTAAATCCTGTCAGTTCCAGCATAATGTCTCTGGAAAGCTCATATTCATCGAAAAGTACATTCCAGAAAGCACCGAACTTCGGATTATTTTTGATATAGTAAGTCAATGGGAAGTAAGACTTGTTCATACTCATCATGGAGTTCAGAACTAAAGTCTTAAAGAAATCTGACCCTTTGTAAAGTTCCCTTACCTCTTCAAATCTGCCCTGTTCTTTCATCTTTTGCATTGCATATCCAAAACCGAAGAACCCAGGTACGTTCTGCTTCAATTGTGACCATGATCCTACAAACGGGATGGCTCTCAGATCTTCAAACTTCAGTTCGCTTCCGTTTCCTCTTTTTGAAGGCCGGCTTCCGATATTCGTTTTTCCGTAATATTCAAGCGTACTCATTTCCTGCAGATAGGGAACAAACATAGGATGCGCTTTCAGATCTGAATATTTTTTATAGCTGATATCCGCCAACTCAATAATCAAAGCTCTTTCTTTTTCGGTAAGTTCTTTTTTTGAATTTTTGAATACGTCATTTTCTACACCGGCGGTCAGAAGCTGTTCAAAGTTGTATTTTGCCTGTTCTTTATTTCCAAAAATACTGGTAATCGTCTGCCCCTGAATTGTTAGTTCTATTTTATTATTCGCAATTGTTTTTCCCTGAGAAGCATAGAAATCGTGGGTCTTCCCTCCTCCTCTGGCTGGTGGTCCGCCTCTACCGTCAAAGAATACCACTTTAATATTATTCTGCTCGGAAAGTTTTGTCAGTACTTCTTTGGCTTTATAAATTTCCCAGTTGGCTTTTAAATATCCTCCGTCTTTGGTTCCATCTGAGAATCCAAGCATGATCGTCTGCTGATTTCCTCTTTTTTCAAGATGCTTTTTATAAACAGGATTATGATACAGCTCATTCATTACATTTTCTGCATTGGCAAGTCCTTCCATGGTTTCAAAAAGCGGAACAATATCCATATTGATCGCTTCATCCCGATAACCGCAGATTTTAAAGAAGGCATATACATTCATAACGTCTTTTACGGCATCAGAATTGGAAATAATATAGCGGTTCATTCCTCTCAGTCCGTTCAGATTCTGGATTTCTGTAACCTGAGAAACCGTTAACAAAGTATCTTTTACAATATCTTCGAAATCCTCCGCATGTACCGTTTCTGACATCTGAATCAGTTTACTGAACTTCTGTTCGTAATCAGCCTCTTCATTTCCGTAAACTTTTGCATATACCTCATCAATAACTTTCTGATGAATTCTGCTGTCCTGGCGAATATCCAGCGTAGCAAAGTGAGTTCCGAAGATCATCACACGATCCCTGAAATTGACCAAAAGATCTAAAAATAAAGAATTATGCTCATTGATCAATATTTTTTCTGCCTCATTGGCTTTCTTTAAAATATCTTCGGCTTTAATGCTTTCCCCGTCAAAAATGGCAGCATACAGCTCTTCACTTAACTGGGTCAACACTTCGGAAACACCTCTGAAACTTAATCTTCTTCTGATAAATTTCAAATGGCTGTAATAAGACTTCAGAATGGCTGAGCGAAGTTCTTCCGCTACTCTTTTCGTTACCTCTGCGGTTACAAAAGGATTTCCGTCTCTGTCTCCTCCCGGCCAGAAACCAAGCTGGATAATATCTTCATGAAGATGAAAATGTCCGTTTCCGAAAGTCTTTTTGATCTTTGTAAACAGTTCACCGATGGTATCATAATACACATATCTCAGGTAAGAAATAATGCTTAGTGCTTCATCTATCGGAGTAGGTTTTTCTTTATTGACAAAAGGAGTTTTCCCCAGCTGCTGCAGAAGCATATCAATCTGCGTCACTGAATCACCGGTAATTGCTCCTCTCAAATCCTGAATAATTCTTTGTACCGAACTTGGATAAAACTGAGTGGGGTGCGCAGTAAATACAACCTTAACACTGAAATCTTTCAATTTCTCGCGTACTTTTTCAATTTTATGATCCTGAAAAGAACGCTCAAAGAGGTTGGTCACCGTTCCATTATCACTTTCTGAATGGAGATTAGGAAATGCAGCATCCTCAATACTGTCAAACAAAACTACCTGTCTTTCTATATATTGTATGATCTTGAAAAGCAGTTCAAGTTTCTGCTCTTCGTTCTGAAGATCGGTATGGTTTTTAAAGAATTCTTCGACGATATCTTCAGGAGTTTTTCCTGCTTCATAACCGGTCCTGCTTTCCTCATAAAGAAATGGAAGCAGCATTCCGATATTCGTCATTTTATCATAGGGCAGGCTCATAAATAATGAATTATAGATCTGGAACTTATTTTCCACAATCTGCCTGAATTTTTCTGCGCGTTGGTCATGTATCATATTAACAAATGTAAGCGATTTTGAAATTAATTTAATTGACAAATGACAAAAATAAAAGATGAAAACTATTTTTTAAAAAATTTTATAAATACCTTTTCCAGAGTAAACAAACGATTAACTATGGAATACTTGTATAGGTTTTAAAATTATAGAAATCCATTTTTACTCATTCAGATTTAATATAATTTTGATTAACTTTACTCTTCACACCATCCATCATCCATGAATAAAATATTTACTTTTTTACTCGTAGCCCTTCTTTTCATCTCTTGTGAAAAAGATTGTTACAATCCACCTCTGCCGATCCTTTTTAAGTTTGTGGATTCTAATGATGAAAATCTTATTGCCAATGGAACATTGACCACTTATTCAGTTCAGGACGAAGATAACAATAGTGTCCAACTATCCAAAACATCTGACAATATGATCATTGTAGAAAATGTAGGTGCCTATAATGGAACAAAAAAGTATAAATTCTTTTCTAATATTAAAGACTTAGACTTTTCAATACAATCATCAGAATTTAACGGGGGGTGTGATGGCTATCAAATTAATAAATTAACGTTTACAGGTATAGATATTGATGTAACTGCTGAAAAAGGATATTATAAAATTGTACTGGAATAATTCTCTTTCTTACATTTGCACCGGAAACCTACTCTATATGAAAATAATCATCACATTTTCCCTGATTCTCTCCAATCTGTTTTACAGTCAGATCAAGGTTCCCGATGATTATAAAAAAATTCCTGATATCCTCGGTACCGTAGAATATCTCTATCCTTTCATTGTTCCTGACAAAGGCTATGCTTACTGGCGTGTCCTCAGTAATGATGTGGACTATGAAAAATCAGTACTCTATGAAAGCCAGGCTCCTGACTTTATGACCATTAATGAACCAGTTCCTGAAAAAGGTTTTTTCCAGAAGTGTATTGGGAACAACTGCTTCTCATACATTCTGGCATGTAAGAATGAAAGATCGGTTTACTTTTCCAGTGAACAGCAGTTAAGAGATTTTATTGGAACGGTAGAAAATCTTCCTGAAGCTATTTTACTGGCAAAAACGTATGGGTATTCTGTGGATACCAGTAATCGCTTTACCGGATCATATAAAATTGAAGACCGCTATATTTCAATGTACCTCATGCAATCTAAGGGTTGTCCGGCTGTGAAAGAATCTTTTTGGGTTAAAATCAACAGAAAAACAGGAAAACTGGAGGCAAAAAGCAATGGCGTGTATGCGAAGGATGAAAACTGTAATTCTTTGTGATTCTTTTAAAAACGCAAATAATCCATTAAGATTTTTTAAATTGATAAGGATAGTTAAGGGAATGGCTAAAGCTATTGTATTGAACTTTGCTTTTTATTGTCATCTCAGATGAATCTTAATTATTCTTACATTCTTCAAAAATCTTAATGGTTCAAATTTCATAGTACTTCTTTATATATTAATTGCTCCCTGTCCTGAAGCAATCAAATAAGCCTCTTTTAAAGTTTCAGAATAGGTTGGATGGGCATAGGAAATACGGAACATATCTTCTGCAGTCACCTCATATTCCTGAGCGATAACACCCTGAGCAATCAAATCTGCAGCTCTGGCTCCAATAATGTGAACTCCCAGCACTTCTCCATATTTCGGATCAACCAAAACTTTGGCAAAACCTTCCATATCCATTGAAGCACGGGCTCTTGCGCTGGCAGAAAAAGGGAATTTCCCTGTATTATATGCGATATTATTTTGTTTCAGGTATTCTTCCGTATATCCTACTGAAGCTACTTCAGGCCACGTATACACCACTGAAGGAATACGATTATAATGAATATGACGTTTTTGTCCGTTAATGGTTTCCGCTACAAAAACACCTTCTTCTTCCGCTTTGTGAGCCAACATTGTTCCCCCGATAACATCTCCTATTGCATAGATAGCAGGCACTGAAGTCTGATTGTTTTCATTTATTTTAATAAAACCTCTCTCGTCCAGCTGTACATCTGTATTTTCAAGACCCAAACCTTTTACATAAGGGCTTCTTCCCACTGCTACCAATATATAATCTGCTTCCAGTTCACCTTCTGTTCCGTTTTTATCTTTAAAAAAGACTTTGCCCTTAGAGCCTACATTCTGGGTTTTATATACAGATTGATTGAGACGGATATCAATTCCTTCTTTTTTAAGAATCTTCTGCATGCTTTTTCCCAACTCATGGTCCATGGTGGAAATCAGATGATCGGCATATTCCAGAATAGTTACTTTCGTTCCGATGCGGTTGAAAATAGACGCCATTTCCACTCCTATCACTCCACCGCCTATGATTACCATAGATTCCGGTTTTTCCTGCAAAGAAAGGGCTTCTGTGGAAGTAATAATCCTTTTTTTATCAATATCTACTCCTGGAATAGTTGATGGTTTTGAGCCTGTAGCAATTATATAATGCTGTGCAGTAATCTCTTTAATTTCAGATTCACTGAGAATTTTTAGGGTAGAATTATTGATGAAACTTGCTGTCCCTTTTAACCTTGTAATTTTATTTTTATTCATTAAAAAGTCCAGCCCTCCTGTATTTTTTGAAACCACCTCTGCTTTTCTTTTATACATTTGGGAAAAATCCAGTTCAATAGTATCCAGCCTGATCCCATGTTCCTTGAATTGATGCTGTGCTTCAGCATAATGATGAGTGCTGTCCAATAATGCTTTAGTCGGAATACAGCCCACATTGGTACATGTTCCTCCCAATGTATCATACTTTTCTATAATCACGGTTTTGTATCCCAACTGGGCACTTCGTATCGCCGCTACGTATCCGCCGGGTCCTGAGCCAATTACGGCAATGTCATAATGATCCATTTGATTTATTAATTTTTATGATTAAATTTACTTGCAAAATAAAAGCAAAATTAAAACAAACACTTTCATTTTGCAAGCATTATTTTAAAATTAACAAAATGAGTAAAAAACGATCCGACTGCCCGATCAGCTGTTCACTGGAAATGTGGGGTGACAAATGGTCTCTGCTTATTATTAGAGACCTTATGCTGAAAAAGGAATGTACTTATGGTGACTTTCTTAAGGCAGATGAAAAAATAGCTACCAACATTCTGGCCACAAGACTGCAAAACCTTTTAGACAATGGGATAATTGATAAAAAAGACCATCCGGACAGCAAGTTGAAAATTCTTTATTTTCTGACTCAGAAAGGGATTGATCTTATCCCCGTGATCGTTGAAATCAACCTTTGGGGTGATCAGTATCTCACGATCCCTGATGACCGGAAAAAATTACTGGAAGAGATCAAAAAAGATAAGCAAGCCTTTATAAAAAGGGCAAAAGCCTATCTTTCTCCTGAAACATCGCATTTGGATTAGAAAGGAATAAAAAACATTAATCAAAGAAGTTTAAAGCAATAGCTTTCATAAAAATGAATAATAGCAATTTTAAAATTTCATTAACTCACTTTTCCTTTTTCATTCCGTAAATTTGACTTAAAATAAATTTAGAACAATGCTTAATTTCGAGTTTAAAAATCCAACAAAAATACTTTTCGGGAAAGGTGAAATCGCTAAAATTTCCAAAGAAATCCCTCAAGATGCAAGAATATTAATGATTTACGGTGGCGGAAGCATCAAAAATAATGGTGTTTACGATCAGGTAAAAGAGGCTTTAAAAGGACATGAATTATATGAGTTTGGCGGAGTTCCTGCCAACCCTGAATATGAAGTTCTGATCAATGCTTTAAATTTTATCAAAGAGAAAAATATTACTTACCTTCTCGCTGTAGGTGGCGGATCTGTGATTGACGGCACAAAATTCCTTTCTGCAGCAGCCAATTATGACGGTGAGCCATGGGATATCCTGAGAAAGTCGGTAAGAACATTTGAAGGAGAAGGAATGCCTTTTGGAAGCATTCTGACACTGCCTGCAACAGGTTCAGAAATGAATTCCGGATATGTGATCTCAAGAAGAGAAACCCATGAAAAATTATCTTCGGGAGGACCAGGACTTTTCCCACAGTTTTCTGTTCTGGATCCGGAAGTGATCAGAACTATCCCTAAAAACCAGATCGTGAACGGAATTACTGATGCCTACACTCACGTTTTGGAACAATATATGACTGCTCCTTCTTCTGCAGACCTTCAGGAAAGAATTGCAGAAAGCATTCTGATCAGCCTGCAGGAAACTGCTCCTAAAGTATTGGCTGATGACTTCAACTACGATGCTGCCGGAAACTTTATGTGGTGCTGTACAATGGCTTTAAACGGCCTGATCCAGAAGGGAGTGATTACAGACTGGGCAGTACATGCAATGGGGCACGAGCTGACGGCTTACTTCGGTATTGATCATGCAAGAACACTGGCAATTATTGCTCCTTCTCATTACCGTTACAACTTTGAAGATAAAAAAGGAAAACTGGCCCAGTACGCTGAAAGAGTTTGGGGAATCAAAGACGGAAGCGTAGAGGAAAAAGCTGAACTGGGTATTAAAAAACTGGAAGAATTTTTCCACAGTCTTCACATCAAAACCAAGCTTTCCGAATATACGGAAGACTTTAAAGGAACAGCTGAAAAGGTTGAAAAAGCCTTTACAGAAAGAAACTGGCTGGGACTTGGAGAATACAAAAAACTGACTCCGCAGGATGCTTATAAGATTGTAGAAATGAGTTATTAAGGGATTGGGGATACAGGGCACGAGGTTCGAGCTATGTTATTTCGAGATTCGGATGACAGTGTTTATATTAATTTTAAAGTTGAATATATAAACCCTGAAACTTGTATCTCTCATCACAATATTCATAAAATTATTTAATTTACAAACATTCGTTTAAAAAATCATTATTTCATTATAGATATTTCAAATTTATTTATATTTTAGCATATTCTTAAATTTGTGAAAATGAAAAAACAGCTACTTTTATTTGCCTTTTCTGCCCTGGCGCTTACTTCTTGTAAAGATGATAATCTTGAAGCTTATGATATGGATATCATGAAAGGAGATTGGAAGGAAGTTAAAAGGGAAGTAATTTCCGGAAAAGATAATAAAACAGTGCTTTATACTGAAACGTTAACCGGATGTGCAACCAAAAATACTCTTTTCTTAAGAACAGATTATTATGTGAGCTACACGGCGTATACGGGAGAAGGGGCCAACTGTACTCCAGCTCCCAAAACTGAAGGAAGATATACCTACGATGCCGATTCAAAAATTATTGGAATTAAACTTGGCGACGAAGGATCTGTCAATTACAGAATTGATATGTTAACAGCCAAAGATCTTAAACTTGCCCAGCAGTCAGGGATCTTTGATATGGATGGAGATAAAATTCCGGATATCCCTTACGTTACCTACAAAAGATAAAATATAAACTCCCGCTAATCGGGAGTTTTTTATTACTTTTATATCTAATTTAAAACTGAATATAATGAAGAAGATTCTATCAGCATTTCTATTGCTGTACTTTGCTATTGCCTTTTCTCAGGAAAAAAAACCGATGTTCTGGCAGGACATCCAGGAGTTTAAAAAGCTGGATCAGCAAAATCCGCCTCAAAAGGATGCTATTTTATTTATCGGAAGTTCCTCATTCACCAAATGGACGGATGTAGCGGATTATTTTCCCGGCAAAACAATCATCAACAGAGGTTTCGGGGGATCCAGACTTACAGACCTTAATAATTTTGCAAATGATCTCCTAGCACCTTACCAACCCAAACAGATCATTATTTATTGTGGTGAAAATGATTTTGCTGATAATCATAAGCTAAAAGCCAAAGTAGTCGTTGACCGATTCAAAGCTTTCTACAAAAAAATACGTGAGCGATTTCCTGATATTGAAGTAGATTATATCTCCATCAAATATTCGCCGAGCCGAGAAGTGATCTGGCCACAGATGAAAATCGCCAACAAAAAGATTGCTGCTTTTATGAAAAAAGAACCAAACGCAGAATTTATTGATGTAACTAAGGCTATGGAAGATGCTAATGGAAATGTAAGAAAGGATATTTTTGTTGAAGATATGCTTCATTTTAAGCCGGAGGGATATAGAATCTGGACAAAGATTATCACTCCTTATCTGAAATAAACTACAACCCATGACAAAAAAATAATATCAAATTCGATTAAAAATAAAAAACGATTCCTGAATTGGAATCGTTTTTTTATTTTATTTCTTTCTTTTCGATTTCGAAATTGCTTTCTGCTGCGCTCTGTTGGCTCCAAACTTCTTAGGAGCTTTTCTTTTAGAAGGTCCACCCCAGTTTTCTTTGGTATTTTTAGCCTTTTTCTCGTGAAATGCTCCGCCTCCTTCATTCAGTTTTACCTGTACAGGATTTTTCATCACTACCTGATCTTCTTCGGCAGCGATTTTCTTAGGATTGATCTTAACACCTTCAGGGAATTCATTAAATTTCAATTCTTTGTCCATCAACAGCTCGATATCAAGCAGCAAAGGTTCTTCTTTTTTCGTTACAAAAACCAAAGCTTTTCCTTCTTTATCTGCTCTACCCGTTCTACCGATTCTATGGATATACTGCTCAGGAACTTCAGGGGTCTCAAAATTGATGACATGCGTAATGTTTGAGATATCAAGACCTCTTGCCATGACATCGGTAGTAATCAAACCTCTGATCTCTTCATTTTCAAAGCTTTTCATCGCTTTTAGTCTGTAGTTCTGTGATTTGTTGGAGTGAATCACATCAAACTGTTCAGGGAAAAGCTCATTGATTTTAGTAAAGAGCAGATCAGCATGCCTTTTATTATTGTTAAAGATCAATACTTTGGACATATCTGCATCATTCTTCAGCAAATGTTCAAGTAAATTGATTTTAGTATTAAAGTTTTCAACTTTGTACCCTGTCTGTTCAATTTTTTCAAGTGGAGTTCCTGATTTTGCCAATGAAATTTCTACCGGACTTGCAAAATATTCATCCAACATATCATCTACTGCTTCTGTCATAGTAGCTGAGAAAAGAATATTCTGTCTTTTCTCCTTCATCATTTCAAAAATGTGGGTAAGCTGTGGTCTGAAACCAAGGTTAAGCATCTCATCAAACTCGTCAATGATCAGCTTCTGAACTTCCTTCAGAGAGATTGCATTGTCTATGGAAAGGTCCATCACTCTTCCCGGTGTTCCTACCAGAATATCACAACCATCATTAAACAATAGTTTTTGAGTATTGATATTTTTTCCACCGTATATTCCGATTACTCTTGCCGTAATATTTTCTGTCAGTTTTTCAAGGATTTCAGTCACCTGTACCACCAATTCTCTTGTAGGAACAAGCACCAAAACAGTTGGATTTCCTGTCTTACTGTATTTCCATGTTTTCAGAACGGGTAAAAGATAAGCCAATGTTTTTCCGGTTCCGGTCTGTGCAATTCCCATTACATCCCTTCCCGAAAGAATAGGCTTTAAGCTCTTCTCCTGAATGGGAGTAGGTTCAAATAATTCCAGATCCGCTAAAACATCAAGAATTTTAACCGGAAGGTCAAAATCCGCAAAAGTGAGTTTTTCCATTTTGCAAAGATAGGTATTTAATTACAAGTTGAAAATTTGAGTTGGCAGATATTAGCCAGCAGGTTGCAGAGAGTAGCTATCTGATTATAGGGAATTACTACCAAATACAACTGATGTTTCTAGCAACAAATAACAACCAGCAACAAATTAATTACTCATTTACCTTTACACTATTGACTTTGATTTTAATATCATCATCTTCCCATTTACTGGAGGTAATAATAACATATCCTTTCTTTTTAGGATCTTTTTTGATGGGGAATTGATCCTCTTCCCACTGATTACAATGCGTTGAAATAGAAGGCAATAATGGTTTCCAGCCCGTTTTACTTAAAGTATACACATAAAAAGGATGCCAGCAGCTGGTACACCAATTGGGATAAAATCCGATCTCTTCCTTCCCATCACCATTAAGATCTCCCAAATTATACAGACTTCCCTGGTTTGCAGGTGTAATGGTTATAGGTTTTATGTTTTTATCACTGAAATAAATGGTTGTTTCGCACTTTCCTTCACATTCGTCACCACAGTCGCTGACTTTTGTATAGGCGTATTCTTTTGTTCCGTTTCCGTCAAAATCTCCCTGAAGTTTCTCTTCACGTCCCTGTTGAGCCATACAATATGAGCTGAATAAGGTGATTGTTGTTATAATAAGCGTTTTCATTGTTGGTTTAGGTTACGAGGTTCGGGGTTCGGGTTACAATTTATAAGTTAAAAGTTAAAGATTTTACAATTTTTCATCCTGCATTATAACGTCAACTATGCAAGTCAAATCACATAATGCGTGTATTATTTTCTGGTTACTCTTAGCAGGAGGATTATGACTAAAAGGATTGAAAAGATAAAGCCTAAAACTGCTACTAATGACAGTTCTCCGATTCTTGGTCCGGACTCGGAAGAAAAGACAATGGCTGTGGCAATGATATTTGCTCCTAAAACCATAGCCAGAATCAGATTGATGACACTGGATTTGATCAGTTGGTTGGTCTTATCTATATTTTTGATTTCGCTGGAAACCGTAAATTTATTTTCATCCAGCTTTTGAAGAACGGAACGGAGCTCTTTCGGAATTTCATCCACATTATCCGTGAAATTCATCATCCGGTCCATCCCTGTTTTCAAAAGATTTTTAGGACTGATTTTCTTGGTAAAAATCTTTTTGGTGTAAGGGTGAAGACTTTTAACAATATCAAGATCAGGATTAATACTCCTTCCCACTCCTTCTATCAGGCTGATTCCTTTGAACAGAAGATAGAAATAATCCGGCATATAAAGCCTGTTGTCTTTCAATATATCCTTCATCTTGTTGATAATGACCTGTACATTGATATCCTGTAATGACGAGCTGTGAACAAAATTCAGAATATCATCCACATCATTTTCAAACCTTCTTTCGTCCGGAATTTCATAGCTTATGGCCATTTTTTTGAGTGAACGGACTATTTTATGCGAATTTTTAGCGACAAAACTGACAATAAGATTTTCAAGAATTTCTTTATCATTAGGCTGAATTTTCCCTACTGCTCCGAAATCGATGAAAACAATTCTGCCGTCTTTTCTTACTAAAATATTTCCGGCATGAGGATCGGCATGGAAAAACCCATAGTCTAAAATCTGTGATACAAAGAGTCTCAATCCTGTTTCTGAAACCTTTACAGGATCGATATCATTAGCCAAAAGAACAGATTTATCGGTTACTTTGATTCCATCAATAAATTCCATACAAAGAATATTGTTGTTGGAAAATTCTTCGTACACTTTAGGAACGTATGTTTCTTTATTGTTCTTAAAATTCAGACGGAACTGCTGGATATTATTTTTTTCATTGATCAGAGAGACTTCTTCGAGTAAAGATCTTTCAAAGGTAGAAATAGCCTGTTTCAGATTGAGTTTTTCTCCTATCTCCGAATAAGTGGATATCAGCTTTTCAATATCTTTAATCAGCAGTAAATCATCTTCAATGACAGACTGAACATCAGGTTTTCTCAACTTTAAAATTACCGGACTGCCATCCAACAGAACAGCTTTGTACACCTGTGCAATGGAAGCCGTAGCCAAAGGCTTTTTCTGAATTTCACGGAAATAATCTTTGACGGAAATATTGAATTCACTTTCCAGCGCTTCTTCCACAGCCATATCTACCGTATCCACTTTGTCCTGAAGTTTTTGTAACTCCTGGATCAATTCCGGCGGCAATAAGTCTTCCCTGTTACTAAATGTCTGACCCAATTTTACAAAGGTAGGTCCCAGCTCTTCTAGAGCGAGTCTTATTCTTTCATAAACGGTTCCTTTTGAAATGATTTCATCTGAATGACCAGAAGCTTCTTCCTGCTTATTTCCATTCATTCTAGCCAGAATATCTTTGAATCCATATTTACTTAATACGGAAATCAGTCTTGCGGATCTTTTCAGTTTTCTTTGAGGCTTGTCAAACATAGTGTATCAATAGTAGGTGCAATTTACTCCAAAAATTGTTCCTATTTTTTATTAAATTCGAGAACAAAAACAATAATAACTTCACCTATGAAAAAAACTATACTCTTGTTCTTTTTCCTCATTATTTCCTCCATCCTTTCAGGGCAGTCTAATTACAACCTTGGATATGCGGAATATATTAATGAACATTACAAAGAAGCAATCTCACTTTTTACTAAGGCCATCGAGAAAAAAGAAAAAACTTTTGACTCTTATCTTTACAGAGGAATGTCTTATTTATATTTGGAGGATATTAAAAATTCGAAAGAAGATTTTGATAAAGTTCTTAAACTGGACCCCAAAAATCGCAGGGTCTATTCTTTTTACGCTACTTATTATTCCTCTCTTGCCGATTTTGGAAAAGCACTGGAGTATTATAATATTGCGATAGAGAGAGATCCTTTAGACTATGATTTATATAGTGAAAGAGGGGGCGTTAAAGCAGAACTGGGAATGTATAATGAAGCTTTGGCTGACGCCAATATTTCAGTAGAAAAACAACCTAAAAATTTCAGCAATTATCTGAACCGCGGATATATAAAAATGCGAATGGATAATTATTCTGAAGCTATTGAAGATTTCAATACATCATTGTCCTTAAAAGAGAGCCAGAAAGGATTTGGAAACAGAGGGGCGGCTTTTGCCTTGCTAAAACAATATGATGCTGCGCTTAAAGATTTAGAAAGATCCCTGCAATATAATTCTGACGACCCAACGGTTCTTTATATTCGTGGGGAAGTGCTGCTAGCTATGGGGCAACAGGAAAATGCATGTAAAAGCTTTCTTAAAAGCAGGCAATTTGGAAATACAGGGATTGATGATGTCATTTCCCAGGCAAAATGCACAGAGCTTAAAAATTAAAAAATTCACACATAATCAATATTTTAAAGGATAATATACATCAATATTAATAAAAACGGGTGGTATATTATAAAAATTAATATATTTACAACATACAAATTAAAACAATTCAAAAGTATTAAAACATGAAAAATTTACGAAACAACAAACTTTCAAGAGAACAGTTAAAAGGAATTGCAGGAAGCGGAATCATTATCGGAAACTGCTCAAACCAATGCTGCCCTACAGACGGAAGACCAAAATGTCCTGGACTAATCTGCCCTGCTGTAGTATGCCCTCAGTATATGTAAGACCAGAGTTTATACAGAATTATACGGTACCCGAAGAAATATTCTTCGGGTATTTTTTTTACCCTGAAAAATGCCTATGTACCTCAATTTCTGGCACATTATTTCCATCTGAAAAGAAAAAAATACAACTATATAATTACAACACTATGTTAAAAAAAATTATTTCAGCTGGTCTTATTTTATCAGCAGTTCTGTTTACAACACAAGTAAAAGCACAGGTAGCATCAGCGAGATCTATTGCAGAAGTGGCCACAAAAGAAATGAGTTATTTAGGGCTTACAGAATCACAGGCAAATAAGGTTACAGAGATCAATAAAATGACAGCAGATGCTCTTATTGCTCTTGATAACAAAGCCGGTGACAATAGCAGTTCCCAGAATAATAAAATGATTGCTGACGAATTTGTAAGCATCATTGCCCAGCGTCATCAGGCGATGGAGCAGATTCTTACTCCTGAGCAGATGGCTGTAGTAAAGCAAGACAGAGCAGAAAAGATTGCTCTTTTCAGAACATTGATTATGGTTCCTATTCTGGATCTGACTGAAAGACAGGTTGAGCAGGTATACGAGATCAACTTCAAAGGAGTACAGAAAGTTCAGAAAGATTTTGGAAAGCGTCTCAACAAG
The DNA here is from genome assembly GCF_003610675.1 of Chryseobacterium sp. AG363. Lineage (NCBI taxonomy): Bacteria > Pseudomonadati > Bacteroidota > Flavobacteriia > Flavobacteriales > Weeksellaceae > Chryseobacterium > Chryseobacterium sp. AG363. The sequence goes on along the minus strand of NZ_RAQF01000002.1, from coordinate 200,059 downwards.
AAAAATGCGAGTCCTGAAGATGCTGACAGCAATAAGGCAAAAAAGGTTATTATAAGCGATTTTAAAGTCCTTGATAAAGATTTTAAAAAGATATTAAGCCCGGAACAATATGAGGTTTATAAAAACAATCAGGATTTAATCAGAGAATCTGCTAAAAAAGGATAGTTCGGTCCGTTTGGATAGTAAAATATCTGCGGCAGCTCCGTTGGAGCTGCCGCAGATATTTTTATTTAAGGTAGGTTTCGTAAAGGTCTTTTCTTCGGTCTTTCATTACCTGAACAGAACCGTTATGATGGAGATCTTTCAACAGATTCAGATCTACATCTACAATCAGGGTCATTTCTGTGTTGGGAGTAGCTTCTCCTTTCACGGCATTGGATGGGAAGGCAAAATCGGAAGGGGTAAATACAGCAGCCTGTCCGAACTGAATATCCATATTATTAACCTTCGGAAGGTTTCCTACACAACCGGCAATGGCAACGTAGCATTCGTTTTCAATGGCTCTTGCTGCGGCACAGTGGCGTACTCTCATGTACGCATTCTGAGTGTCTGTAAGATAAGGAACAAACAGAATTTTCATCCCCTGATCGGCCAGAATTCTTGGTAACTCCGGAAATTCCACGTCATAGCAGATGACAAGACCTATTTTTCCGCAGTCGGTATCAAAAACTTTGATTTCATTTCCGCCTTTCATTCCATAATATCTCTTTTCGTTTGGAGTAATATGAATTTTTCTGTATTCATCCATACGTCCATCACGGTGAAGAAGATAGCTTACGTTGTACAATTCATTATTTTCAAAAACAGGCATGCTTCCCGAAATAATATTGACGTTGTAACTGATGGCCAGCTCTGAAATTTTTTCTTTGATTTCCTCTGTCAGCTTCGCCAGCTCTATCATACTGTCCCTTTCAGAAAGATTATTGAAGGGTGCCAGTAAAGGCGTGTTGAACAGCTCCGGGAAAAGGACAAAATCAGATTTGTAATCTCCCATTACGTTTACAAAGAATTCTACCTGTTCATAAAAAGCTTCAATATCTTTAAAATGCCTCATCTGCCATTGCACCAATCCGAGACGGATAATGCTGTCCTGCATGGTATTCGGCTTTCTGCTGTAATAAATGTTGTTCCACTGCAAAAGAACTGCATTTTCTCTTGAAGCTTCATCTTCCGGAAGATATTTTTTCAGGATTTTTATCGGAAGAAAATTATTGGAAAGCTGGAAAGACAATACCGGATCATAGATCTCCTTATCTCTTACTTTTCGGATATAATTTCTTGCAGAAAGTTCGTGGCTGTATTTGTGATAATTGGGAATTCTGCCTCCAAGAATAATCGATTTCAGGTTTAATAACTCACAAAGTTCTTTTCGTGCATCGTACAATCTTCTTCCCAAACGCAGTTCCCGAAACTCAGGATCTACAAAAACTTCAATTCCGTAGAGAACATTCCCCGTTGAAGTATGGGTATTGAATGTATAATTTCCTGTAATATCACTATAGGTATGGTCGTCCCCGAATTCTTCATAATTGACGATAATGGAAAGCGCTACAGCAGCGAGTTTTCCGTCAACCGTGATACAAATTTGTCCGTTAGGGAATATTTTGGTCAGTTTATCAATACTTTTTTTGGACCATATAGACTCCGACATCTGTGGGTAGGCCCTTTTCATCGTTTCCGCCAGTTCATCATAATCCTGAAGGGTCAGGTTTCTTGTTTCTATTTGCATTTGATGTAATTTTACTTAAATTTAGTGAAAATATTTTACTTAAATCCTTATAGATAACTACTTCCCCAACTATTTATACAAAATTTAACAGTGGATATCACCGAAATTTTACAAGCAGCAGTTCACTCAAATAATTATTGGAAACACTCTGATTTCAGTTCTGTAATCGAGGCGCTTTCATTTCCTTATCGCACTGATATAGAAAAGGAAACAGAAAAAATTGCTATTCTAAATTTGGGAAATAAAACTGTGGGATATATCTGTCTGAATTATCCTCTGATTTTTATAGAAAAGCTATATGCTTTACAGGTAAAAAATATTCTGCATACATTTCGTGATATAGAATATATTATTGTCGATACGCTATCTAATCCGTATTTGACTGTAGATCCTGATATTTATAATGCTTATTTTGATTTTATAGAAAACCTGAATGCTTTTTCTGCGGAAGATTTTTATTTTTACAATGTAAATTAAAAATCATTCTTGTCCGATTAAATTAAATTTTTATTAGTTGATGAAACCATACGCAGTAATTTTACTCATAAGCGTCACCATTATGTTTATTTTAAGAATCTTTTATGCTGATACATCAGTCAATGTTTCGCATAATTTAAACTTGTTTTCAGCATCTGAAATAAAACCCCAGGAAGCAAAAAGTTTTATTTACTTCTATTTAATAGGTACTATGTTAACAAGTTATGTCATTTTCCATAAACATATACTCTTCAAGCTGATATATTGCTTGTTAATTGCTTTAAATATTTTACTGATCATTTCTTCATTGAAACAGTTTTAACAAAAAAATCCTACCCAAAATGGGCAGGATTTATATTTAAATTCAAGTCAAAAATTATTCCCACTCAATCGTTGCAGGTGGTTTGCTTGAAATATCGTAAGCTACTCTGTTGATTCCTCTTACTTCGTTGATGATTCTGCTGGAAACGGTATCCAGGAACTCGTAAGGAAGTCTGCTCCATGTTGCTGTCATAAAGTCAATGGTGTTGGCAGAACGTACTACAGCAGTATATTCATAAGTTCTTTCATCACCCATTACTCCTACAGATTTTACAGGAAGAAGTACTACAAATGCCTGAGATACTTTTTCATAAAGATCATTTTTGTATAATTCTTCAATGAAAATATCATCAGCTTCCTGAAGAATTCTTACTTTCTCAGCATCCACAGCTCCCAATACTCTGATTCCTAATCCAGGACCTGGGAAAGGGTGTCTGTATACCAGGTGATGAGGAATACCCAATTCTTCTCCTACTCTTCTTACTTCGTCCTTGAAAAGCTCTCTTAATGGCTCTAATAATTCGAATTCCATATCTTCAGGAAGTCCTCCAACGTTGTGGTGTGACTTGATTACTGCAGATGGTCCATTAACAGACTGGCTTTCGATAACGTCAGGATAAATGGTTCCCTGAGCTAAGAATTTAGCACCTTCAATTTTGTGAGATTCTTCGTCAAATACGTGGATGAATTCATTTCCAATGATTTTTCTCTTTGCTTCAGGATCGTCTACTCCGGCTAGTTTTGAAAGGAATCTTTCTTTAGCATCCACCATTTTAATGTTCATATGGAAATGCTCTCCATACTGATCCATTACTTTTTTCCCTTCATCCTTTCTCAATAATCCCGTATCTACGAAGATACAAGTCAACTGATCACCGATGGCTTTGTGGATTAAAACAGCTGCTACAGAAGAGTCTACACCTCCTGAAAGTCCAAGGATTACTTTGTTGTCTCCTACTTTCTCACGGATTTCCTCAACTGTTTTTTCAATATAGTTGGTCAGTTTCCAGTTTTTCTCTGAGTTACAGATGCTGAAAACGAAATTTTCAAGCATTTTCCCTCCTTCTTCTGTATGAGAAACTTCCGGGTGGAACTGAACGCAGAAGATTTTTTTGTCTTCATTGGAGATAGAAGCAATTACGCCTGATTTCGCATTTAATTCAAAACCTGCAGGCAATTCTCCTACTTCGTCAAAGTGGCTCATCCAAACAACAGAGTTCTGAGTAACTCCTTTTAATAAAGAGCTTTCTTTAACGATCTCTAAGTTGGCTTTACCGTATTCTCCTTTCTCTCCTTTGTTTACTTTTCCTCCTAAAAGGTGAGCCGTCATCTGCATTCCGTAACAGATTCCCAATACAGGAACTCCCTGCTCGTATAATTCTTTCTCAACCAGGTGAGCATTTTCTGCATTTACAGAACTTGGTCCACCGGATAGGATGATTCCTTTTGGCTGTTTTGCTAAAATATCTTGTAATGGTGTATTGTAAGGCAAGATTTCAGAGTACACACCCATCTCACGGATTCTTCTTCCGATAAGCTGGTTGTACTGGGATCCGAAATCTAAAATAATAATACCGTTGTTCATTTTTGATAATTGATAAATGATGATTAAATTAAAAGCTTTAAGCTATAGGCTTCAGGCAATAAGCTTTCTATAACGCAATAAGCATGCTGCCTGTAGCCTAAAGCTTATTGCTTACTTAACTGTTTTACAAAAAAAGACTTGGATTAGCTCCAAATCTTTTTTCGTGATTTTTATTAAAACTTTCCGATGTCTTCTCTATAGAAGCCGTAATCGAAATGTACGTGACCTGCGTCTTCGTAAACTTTCTTGCGGGCATCTTCGTAAGTAGCTCCTGTAGCCACAATGTTCAGTACTCTACCGCCATTGGAAACTACTTTATCACCTTTGGTGACAGCTCCTGCGTATAACAGTTTACTGTGTTTCAGTTTGTCTTCTCCTGTAATTTCGAAACCTATTTCGATATTTCTCGGATATCCTCCTGAACACATAACAAGGCAAACTGCTTTTTCGTCTTTAAACTTAAGCTCAATGTCTTTTCCTTCCATACAATCCTGAATCACATCCAGAAGATTGTTTTCCATCAACGCCATCAATACCTGAGTTTCAGGATCTCCGAATCTCATGTTGTATTCAAGAAGGTAAGCTCCGTTTTTCGTTACCATCAATCCGAAGAAGATGATTCCTTTAAATCCGAAACCTTCAGCTTTAAGACCTTTGACAGTAGGTTCTAAGATATTTTTCTCAAAATCTGCATAGTGCTCCTGAGTAAATTCCGGGCTTGGTGCTACTGAACCCATACCTCCTGTGTTAGGTCCTGTATCTCCGTTTCCAGCTTTTTTATAATCTTTTGCTGCTACACAAGGGAATAATTTTTCCCCGTTAGAGAAAGCAATAATAGAAGCTTCAAAACCTTGTAAATATTCTTCAATAACTAAACGAATACCAGCATCACCATAGATTCTTCTGATCATGAAATCGTGGATTGTAGCTTCAGCTTCTTCAAGGTTATCACAAATAACAACACCTTTTCCGCCAGCTAAACCACTTGCCTTGATTACCAAAGGATACTGCTGTGTCTGCACATACTCTTTAGCTTCGTTATATGAATCAAATACTACAGCTTTAGCTGTTTTGATATCATAGGTCTGCATAAATTTCTTAGAGAAAGCTTTACTTCCTTCCAGGCTCGCTACTTTTTGAGTAGGCCCGAAAACCTTAAGATCATGCTTTTTAAATTCGTCCTTGATACCTGCTACAAGAGGAGCTTCAGGACCTACGATCGTAAGATCAATTTTTTCTTTAATAGCGAAATCTCTAAGTTCTTTGATTTCTGATAAATGAACATTTTTCCCTATTACATCGGTAGTAGCATTCCCGTTGGCAAAAAACATTTTAGAAATTCTTGAGTCATTCTGAAGCTTTGCCGCTAAAGCAGATTCTCTACCGCCTTCACCTATGATTAATATTCTCATACTTTATTTATTATCTAGTCTTAATTTACAAATATATAATTTTGAATGCTAAAAATACAATCCCTAATTATTTTTTAATTCTATTTTAATTAGTGGAAAAAGTGTCTGACACCTGTAAACATCATTGGAATACTGTGCTCGTTTGCTGCCTCAATACTATCCTGATCTTTTACACTTCCACCTGGCTGAATAATCGCCTTGATGCCTTCATGAGCGCAGAAATCTACTACATCACGGAAAGGGAAAAATGCATCTGAAGCCAGTACTAAATCTCCTGAGAATTTTTCTTTTGCTCTTTCGATCGCCTGCTGTGTTGCCCAGATTCTGTTTACCTGTCCGCCACCGATACCGAATGCCTGAATTCCGTTGGAAACTACGATTGCATTAGACTTCACATATTTTACTACTCTCTGAGAGAAAAGCAATGCTTTTTTCTGCTCTTCTGTAGGCTGTACTTCAGTTACCACTTTGATATCATCTGAGAAGTGAAGGTCATTATCCTGAACAAGGATACCTCCGTCTACTTTCACCCAGGTCTGTTTGTCAGAAACAGGGTTTACGATTTTGATGATTCTCAGGTTTTTCTTTTTTCTTAAAATTTCAAGAGCTTCTTCATCAAATTCAGGAGCCATTACAATTTCAAGGAAAGTTTTGTTGAGTTCTTCCGCTGTTGCTGCATCAATTTTATAGTTCATTGCAACAATTCCGCCAAAGATGGAAACCGGATCACATTCAAATGTTTTCTGATAGGTTTCCAATGCTGAAGTTCCGATCGCAACGCCACAAGGGGTAGAGTGTTTTACGGCACAACAAGCCATTTCTTCTTTGAACTCAGTGACTACTTTCCAGCAAAGGTCCATATCACGAAGATTGTTGAAAGAAAGTTCTTTACCTCCAAGCTGTTCAAAGTCTTTCATCGCTCCGTTTTCGAAAGTAGAAACGTAGTAAGCTGCTGTCTGGTGAGGATTTTCTCCATATCTTAGATCTGCTACTTTTTTATAAGAAGCATTCAGATAAGTAGGATATTCTTCATCTAAAAGCATTCTTGAAATAGCCGCATCATATGCAGAGGTAAGGTTGAATACTTTTCCTGCAAGTTTTTTACGGGTTTCGATATACGTATCACCGTTTTGCTCCATTTCAATTTTCACTGCTGCATAGTCTTCAACATCAGTGATTACTGTTACAGAATCAAAGTTTTTCGCTGCAGAACGAAGCATTGAAGGTCCACCGATATCGATAAACTCTACTTTTTCATGTAAAGAAATGTCTTTGTTTACATTTTCAAAGAAAGGATAAAGATTTACGATTACCATGTCAATCAGACCAATTCCGTGCTCCTGAACGGTTTTCATGTGCTCTTCATTGTTACGAACAGCCAACAATCCACCGTGAACTTTTGGGTGTAAAGTTTTCACTCTTCCATCCAACATTTCAGGGAAATTGGTAACCTCATCAATCTGAATAGGATTTAAACCAGCGTCTTTCAAATGTTTGAACGTTCCTCCTGTAGAGATCAACTCATAATTCTGAGCTTCCAAAAACTGTGCGAATTCTATTAATCCACTTTTGTCAGAAACACTGATTAAAACTCTCTTTTTACTCATTTTACTTTCAATTTTTTACTTTTTACAGCTATTTCAAACTGTGTCCGGGTCTTTCACCTCCGAACTTACTTTTATTTTACTTAGATTTCTTTTTATTAATGTAACAATGTATCAGTCCAGCAATGTAACAATACCTTCAACATTGGTAAATTGGTACACTGATACATTGTTATATTTATTCATTTCCCAGGACCTTATTGATCGCTATCGGAAATATTTCATATTCAATCTGGTGAACTTTCTGAGCCAGCGTTTCAGGAGTGTCCTCAGCGGTTACTTCGAAAGACTTTTGAAGAATAGCTTCTCCTTCGTCAATCCCTGGTGTCACAAAATGTACAGTTGCCCCACTCTCTATTTCTTTCGCTTCAATAACTGCATTGTGAACGTTCATTCCCCACATTCCTTTTCCTCCGAATTTCGGAAGCAAAGCCGGGTGAATATTGATTATTTTACCATTCCAGTTTTCACAGAATTCAGATTTTAAGATGGATAAAAATCCTGCCAATACAATCAGATCTGTATTTTCAGGGATTACTTTGGCCAATTCGCTGCTGAAGTTCTTTCCTCTCGGAATGAGTATGTTTTCTATATTGTGATTCTTTGCTCTTTCCAGTCCGAAACATTCTCTGTCTGCTACCACCAGAGTTACTTTTGCATTCCGGATTTCTCCTGAGTCAATAGTATCAATGATTCTCTGCAGATTGGTTCCTGAACCGGATACGAGTACAACAATGTTCTTCATTATTCAGATGTTAGATGTCAGATTAAAGATTACAGACTTACGTCTGATATCTAAGATCTGAAATCTGATGTCATTTAAAATTTCAAATTGATTTTCTCTGCTCCTTCAGTGATTTCACCGATTTCGTAAGCGTCATCTAAAAGGTGTAATACTTTTTCAGCATGTTCAGCATCTACAACGATTACCATTCCTACACCCATGTTGAATGTTCCGTGCATTTCTTCACGTGCCACTCCACCTCTTTTTTCAAGCTCAAGCATCACACTAGGAATTCTGATTTTTGATTCGTCAATAGAAGCACAAAGTCCTTCCGGAATAATTCTTGGAACGTTTTCGTAAAGACCACCTCCTGTGATGTGGGCAATTCCTTCTACTCTTACTTCTTCCAATACTTTGTGAATATCTTTGTAGTATAGTCTTGTAGGAACTAAAAGCGTCTCGTATAATGGTTTTCCTTCAAACTCTTCTTCAAAGTCCGGGAATACTTTTCTTACTAAAGAGAATCCGTTTGAGTGGAATCCTGAGCTTGGCAACGCAATAATTTTGTTTCCTGCTTTGATCTTAGAACCGTCAATGATCTGGTCTTTTTCTACGATTCCTACACAGAATCCTGCAACATCATAATCTCCGGGCTGGTACATTCCAGGCATTTCAGCAGTTTCACCACCAATCAATGCACAGTTGTTATCCTTACAAGCGGCAACCATTCCTAAAACGATTTCTGCAGCGATTTCTGAATCAAGCTTTCCACAAGCCAGATAATCCAGGAAGAATAAAGGTTTAGCACCGTGGCAAAGAATATCGTTGGCACACATTGCGAAGCAATCTACCCCGATAGAATCGTATTTTTTGGTATCTAAAGCTACTTTCAGCTTTGTTCCTACTCCATCTGTTCCTGATACAAGAACCGGATTTTTGTATCCTCCGATTTCATAGAAAGCACCAAAACTTCCCAAGTGATTCAGTACATTGGAATTGTGGGTTTCACCGACCGCTTTTTTGATCTTGTCAACCGTTTTGTATCCTTCTTCTTTGTCTACTCCTGCTGATTTGTAAGTGTTGCTCATGTCTGCTTAGATTTTTAGATATAGGATTTCAGATCTCAGATTTCAGATGATTCTTATCTTGTATCTGACGTCTTGCGTCTTCTTATCTTTTAATATTTCAATTACTTTTATACTCGATTTTAGAAAACAAAAAAGCCGACAATCTTTTCAGATTATCGGCCGTTATTTTATCTCAGAATTTCAGAGCCCACAACTTTCCCTTTATGAGAAAAACATTGTTTATAGGAGGTCTGAATTTTCATCTCTTTTCTTTTTGCAAAAATAGTAATTTTAAATGAATATTCAAATTCTATTTTTCAAGGATTGTTTCAATGGCTGCAATCTTCTTAATTTTTTCTTTTAACTCACTGTCTTTCTCTTCATTAGAAATTTTCTGAGCGGCTTTATCAAAGTTATCATTAAAGAAAGGAAGAGAAAAAGTTTCCACCACATTTCCTCCGTGGAAAGGGAAACGCTTTGATGCTGCTTCCAAAACACCTGCTCCACCTCTACCTCCGGGAGATGTAGACATCAATAGCATAGGTACTTCATTCCAGACTGTTCTGTCTTTGATTCTGGATACCCAGTCAAACACATTTTTGAATGCTGTAGAATACGTTCCGTTGTGCTCTCCCAAAGAAACCAGTAATACATCAGCACCGTCAATTTTTGCTGCGAAATCATGAGCTTCCTGTGGAACACCGCCTGCTAATTCTCTTTCGTGTTTATAGATAGGCATTTCGAAAGGATTCAAATCGATCACTTCTACGTCTGCATTTTCAAATAATGTTGATGCATATGCTACCAACTGTTTGTTAATTGAAGCTTCTGAGTTACTTCCTGCTATTGCTAAAATTTTCATAGGTGAGGTTTATTTTTAAGATTACAAATTTAGTTTTTTATTTAAGATAAGACGGCAGTTCCATAGGTACTTCCATTAATAATACTTCAGTGTCTTCCACGGCTTCTATATTAAAGCTCTGTGTATCCCAGATTCCCAACCCGTCTCTTTCATTCAGAACGCGGTCTCCGATTTTTGCACTTCCTTTTAAAACAAATACATACACTCCATTTCCTTTTTTGTTGAGCATATAATTTTTACCGTTTCCTTTTTTAAAGTTGGCCAGATTGAACCATGCGTCCTGATGAATCCAAACTCCGTCATCATTTTTATTGGGAGATAAGATCTGTTGGAATCCATTGATTTTCTCTCCTTCTTTGATACTTTTCTGATCGTATCTTGGCTCAACATTCTGTTCTTTCGGGAACACCCAGATCTGAAGGAATTTTACTTCTTCATCTTTATTTTTATTGTATTCGCTGTGCATGACACCTGTTCCGGCACTCATCACCTGGATTTCTCCTTTTCTGATTACTGCTGTGGTTCCCATAGAGTCTTTATGTTCCAGATCTCCTTCCAAAGGAATGGATATAATTTCCATATCTCTGTGTGGGTGTGTTCCGAAGCCCATTCCCTGCGAAACGGTGTCATCGTTCAATACTCTTAAAACTCCGAAGTTGGTTCTGTCTCTGTTTTGATAATTGGCAAAACTGAATGTATGGTAAGAATTTAACCATCCATGATTGGCATGGCCTCTTGAATCTGCTTTATGATATACTGTTTTCATTTTCTGTGATTATTTATAGTACAAATGTACGGGATGTAGGTGTTTAAAAAGTTGATGTAGGTTAAGAAAGGAAATTTGGAGAAATTAAAAAGGTTGAGAGAGCTCAGAAAGTGAGGGTCCTTTTATAGGTCGGATTACTCAAAGACGCGATTTTTTTATTTTCAGTATGTTTTTAAGGCGCAAAGATTTTATTTGCGATAAAATTTTTATGCCGGATATTTTTTCTTCGAATGAGTAAACAAGTGCAAGCATCTGTGATATCTGTGAAAATCTGTGGGAAATTATTACAATCTTAAGATCAAAAAAAATAATAAGTATACGAAGGATAGATTTTAAGTTTTGGCTAAAGCCAATTGATGAATGTTTAAAAGAAAAGCGGGCTAAAGCCCGCTCCTATTGAATTTTATGATGCTATTTTAAATTAAATTTCAAAACACATCACATTACTTATTTCTAACCTCTATTTTCTTATTAAAAATGTACCTGCTTGATTTCTTCTTCAATTTCCTTAGCGGTTTCATCTTCAGATTTCACAAAAATCATGGTCACTACAGCTCCAATCAGCATGCAAACACCTCCTACAACCACATAATCCATCGCCTGCTTTCCGAAAATCCCGCTTACTATAGGACCTCCGAACAAACCATTGATGATCTGCGGAATCACAATAAAGAAATTGAATATTCCCATATAAACGCCCATTTTCCGTTGTGGAATCACCTCAATAAGCATTGCATAAGGCATTGCTAAAATACTTGCCCAAGCAAAGCCTAATCCGATCATTGAGATCCATAAATTGTTGACATCCTTAATGAAATACATGGAAACCAGTCCCAAACCTCCACACAATAAAGCTAAAGCATGAGTCTGTTTTTTACCAATCAGTTTAGCAATTGGTGTCAATAGAAAGGCAAACGGAATCGCCCAGAGATTGTACATTCCGAAAAGTTTTCCGGTAAGGTCACCTGCATCATTAAATGCCTTGGAATGGGTATCTTCCGGGGAAAGTCCAAAATGATGGGTTGCCAGAGCACTGGTGGTAAATACCCACATGGTAAACAATGCGAACCATGAGAAAAACTGAACAATTCCCAGCTTTTTCATCTGCAAAGGTATTGCTGCAAAGTCTTTAAAAATATCTGAAAACTTAGAATTATGTTGGTCTGCGTCTTTTCCATCTTCAAAATCAGCAAATTCCTGTGGAGAATACTCTCTGGTTGTCATGATCGTGTATAGAATTGATATGATAAGCAATCCTGCGCCGATATAAAAAGAGTAAATGACATTATCTGCTACAAATCCTGCTGGTGCTTCATTGGAAATCCCCATTTTTGTTAACCAGTCCGGAAGATAAGAGCCTAATACCGCTCCTATTCCAATCAGAATTGTTTGTACAGAAAACCCTATCGTACCCTGATGTTTAGGAAGCATATCACCTACCAAAGCCCGGAAAGGTTCCATGGCAATATTCACTGAAGCATCCATCATGGCTAAAAATATTACCGCTAACAAAAGTGCATTGGCGGCAAACATCTGAGTAACGGATGCTGCATTTGGAAGGAGAACCAATCCTATCGCACACAAAACAGCGCCAATAAGGAAATAAGGCTTTCTCCTTCCCAACGGACTCCATGTATTATCACCCATGTGGCCGATAATAGGCTGAACAATGAGTCCTGTAATAGGAGCCACCAGCCAGAACCAGGATAACTCGTGAACATCTGCTCCTAAATTCCCCAAAATACGGCTCGCATTTCCATTTTGTAACCCGAATGCCATCTGAATTCCCAGGAATCCCATGCTCATATTGATAATCTGGAGCATCGATAGGTCTGGCTTTTTTCTTTTCCCGACTGCCCCAGTATCATATTTCCCCATCATTATTGCCATTATGATTTCAGTTTTTGAATTAATGCATCTTCAATAGGTGCTTTTTCCGTAACCACTTTGTCTACCACCTCATTAGGAACTGTCACAGAAAGAACATACTGTCTTACCTTCCAGCTTCCATTGATTTTCTCTACCACTCCTGAGCCTCTGCAGATCTTCATCTGTGTATCCAGCAATTCGTCAAACCAGGCCAGTTTCCCATCTTTACTGAAATAAATATTTCTTTTAAGAGCTTTAAAGTTCCAGGTTTTCTTTTTGTCAAAGTAAGGTTTTGCCCAAACCATAAATGCTTTTTTATCCCAGATTTCAGTTGCATCTGTTCCGATGAAGGTAGATTCCTCTGCAAACAGATTAAAATAGGCATCGTAATCTGCTTTTGCCGCCATTGCATTAAAGGTATCAAGCATGGTACCGATTTCCGATTTTTCTTTTTCAAATCCGGTCTTCGTCTGTGCTGTAAGTAAAGAAAATCCCAGTAAAAAAAGGATTAGTGTATAAGCAGTTGTTAGTTTTTTCATAGGTAATTATTATTTTTCTAGTTCAATGATGAATGGTGTCTTTGCAGGGATATTCATACTGTTTTGTAATGAAATTTCTTTTCCTGAAATTACTTCTTTTCCTTTTGTATATCCATTCAGTGATTCTGCGAATCTTTTCAGATCTAACGTCTGATCTTTTTCATTATTGTTGATGGCCACCATTACACTTTCTTTTTCATTATATCTGAAATACACAAAAACGCCATCCTGAGGAACGAAATTTTTAGTTTTTCCATGATGTATCACGTCTTTACCTTTTCTCCAGTTTAATAATTTCTGAGTAAACCGGAAAAATTCTTTCTGCTCCGCAGTTTGAGCGGATGGATTGAAAGCGTTTTGTGTATCAGATTTCCAGCCTCCTGGAAAATCCCTGCGGACATCCGCATCACCACCAGTTTTTTTATCACCTCTCATTCCTATTTCTGATCCGTAATAAATCTGTGGAATTCCTCTTACTGTCGAAATCAGAGTGAGTGCCATTTTATAGGCATCAGGATTTGCATTAAAGATTTCATTCCATCTTTCGGTGTCATGATTTTCAAAGAAAACAAGGGTATTATTGATATCCGGATAAAGGAAATCGCTCGTAAAAGAATCGTAAATACGGATCATTCCTTTATCCCAGCTTTCTTTTTCTTTAAGGGCTTTAGGCATGTTTTCAAACAGCATAAAATCCATCACCGATGGTAAATTTGAATTGTAATTTTCTATCGCCCCGATCTTCGAATTTTTCTGCCACGCGGCAATTTGAGCTGCTGTATACAGCCATGTTTCCCCTACGATATTGAATTTCGGATATTCATCGGTGATCGCCTTTGCCCATTTTGCCATGGCGTCTTTATCATTGTAAGGATAGGTATCTACACGAAATCCTCCCAGCTCAGCATATTCGATCCACCAGATAGCATTTTGGATCAGATATTTCAGGACCAATGGATTTTTCTGGTTGATATCGGGCATGGTCGTATCAAACCATCCGTCCAGTGCGTATTTTTTATCAATATCTGAAGCATTGGTATCAAACTGTGTTGTCGTTTTATAGTTGGAACGTTTAAATCCTTTTTCTCCTTCATCAAACCAATGAATCCAGTCTTTTGAAGGAAGGTCTTTGATCATCCAGTGTGATCCGCCCCAGTGGTTGGTTACATAATCCATCACGAGTTTCATCTTTCGCTTATTTAGCTCCTGGGATAATGTTTTATAATCTTCGTTGGTACCGTAGCGTGCATCAATTTTATACAGATCGGTCTGAGCATAACCGTGATAGGAATACACTTTTTCGTTATCCTCATTCACGGGAGTCAGCCAGACTGCTGTAGCTCCTAAATTCTGGATATAATCAAGATTATTGATAATCCCGCGGAGATCTCCTCCATGTCTGCCGTTGGGAAGACTGCGATCTGCTTTTTCGGTAAGCTCCGGTCTTGAATCATTCTTCTCATCACCATTGGCAAAACGGTCCGGCATGATCAGATACATGAGATCTTTTGAAGTAAAAGATTCGCGATCGGCAGATCCCGGATTTCTTTGTTTCAGCTCATAAGTGTATGAACCCATATTCTTTTTGCCTTTCTTAATATCGATAGCAAACTTCGGAACGTTTATTTCGTTGGTATTGACTGTAATAAAAACATAGTTAGGATTATCTACTTTCCTTATGTCTTTGATCTGTATGCCATCTGAAAGCGTAATCTCGTTATTAGCCACTTCTTTTCCGTATACAAGAATCTGAAGTTCAGGATTTTTCATCCCCTTCCACCAGAAAGCAGGCTCTACTCTTTCCAGATTTTTCTGGGAAAAAGCAAAAGAAGCTATCGAAAGGGCGAATGCTGCATATATTGTCTTCATATTAGTGTTCAATTTAGCATTAAATTTTCATATATACGTTCAAAAATGTAACGGAAAGTCTCTTTTTTTAATCTTCATTTCTATAAGATTATCAGATTAAATGACTTCATTTTAATTTTTATAAAGAATAATTAAATTTTTCACAAAAAATTCATGCATAAACTTAATTTCCCATGCTTTTTATGTTTAGTTTTATAGAAAAAATGTTGGATTTCAGCAATATGTTCAAAACTGAAGGACCGGATGTTGTTTACACATGGACAATTCCTGTGTTTGCTGCTATAATTTTCCTGGAAATGGCCTACAGTCATTTTAATAAAGAGAAAATATATGAGACAAAAGACGTAGCAACAAATGTCCTTTTCGCCTTGCTTAATTATGGACTAGATATCATCATGAAAGGTTTTTCCTTATTTATTATGATGTTTTTTTACCAGCACCGTCTTTTCGACTGGCAGGAGGGGATCTGGTACTGGATTGCCGTATTCCTGGCTCAGGACTTTGCTTATTATGTCCATCATTATGTAGATCATCATTCGCGTGTTTTCTGGGCGGTACATATTACCCATCATAATTCTGATTATTTCAATATCAGCACGGGATTCAGAAGCCCTGTATTTCAGCCGTTGTACAGGTATTTATTTTTCTCTCCACTAGCTTTCATGGGTTTTCATCCGTGGCATATTCTGGTAGCCTACTCTTCTATACAGATTTACGGCACGTTTGTACACACCCAATCGATTAAAAGTATGGGATTTTTAGAATATATCCTGGTGACACCTTCTCATCACAGGGTACATCATGCCTGCAATATCAAATATCTGGACCGCAATATGGGAATGGGACTGATTATCTGGGATAAAATTTTCGGGACTTTTGAAAAAGAAGATCCTGAAGTTCCAGTAAAATATGGAGTTTATCCGAAAATAAAATCCAAAGATCCCGCAACGATGCTTTTCTATGAATGGAGAAGAATAGGGAAAGATATCAGACAGCCGGGAATTTCTTTTAAAGACCGCCTAAAATATCTTTTTTATTCGCCGGGATGGAGACATGACGGAACTGGAAAAACCGTCAAACAGTATCAGAAAGAATATAAAGAGAAAGTAAAAACTCCTGTTAAAGTACAGGAACAACTGTTAGAATCTGAAAATCAATATTCCCAGCTGATTCAACACGCAGAGGATAAATAAAAATACCCCGGCCATCGAAAATCCGATAAACCGGGGCACCTTAGTGTATCTTTACAATTATTTTACTGGTTTAATTGAAATTGCGAAACCGCCGCTTCTTACCATTTTAAAATTAATTTTCGACTTACTTGTAATCTCTTTTTTGTAGATGTTATAGCTTTGAGGGTTATCAATATAATCGGCATCTTTTCCATCTTCATAGATGGTTGCCTCATATTTCTTTCCTTTATCCAGGAATGAGAAGTCTACAGTATACTCACGTTTGTTTTCATCCGTGATACCTCCTACAAACCAGTTTTCAGTGCCTTTTGCTTTTCTCGCTGTAACTACATAATCACCAGGCTCAGCAGCTAAGATTTTTGTATCATCCCAATCTGCTGCAACATCCTTAATAAACTGGAATGCATCCATATGCTTTTTGTAGTTCTCAGGAAGATCCGCAGCCATCTGAAGCGGCATATACATCGTTACATAAAGTGCTAACTGCTTTACCAGAGTAGTTTTTACAAAACGGTTATCACCAGGGAAATAATAGTCAAGTTTTGTCTGGAAAATTCCCGGCGTGTAATCCATAGAACCTCCCATCCATCTTGTAAACGGAAGAACCGTCTGGTGATCCGGCTTATTTCCTCCGAAAGCTTCATATTCCGTTCCACGGGCTGCTTCTGCAGAAATATAGTTTGGATAAGTACGGCTTTCTCCTGTAGGACGTACGGATTCGTGAGAATTCACCATGATTTTATAGTCGTTTGCTTTTTCTGCAATTCTATAATAATGGTTGATGGTCCATTGAGAATAGTGATGTTCACCTCTAGGAATGATATCTCCTACATATCCGGTTTTCACGGCATCATAACCGTATTTGTTCATCGTTTGGAAAGCTTTATCCGCCCATCTTTCATAGTTCGTGGCAGAACCTGAAGTTTCGTGGTGCATGATCAGCTTGATTCCTTTTGAATGCGCGTATTCATTCAACATTTTAATATCAAAATCCGGGTAAGGAGTAATGAAATCGAAAACAAACTCTTTTGAATGTCCGAACCAGTCTTCCCAACCGATGTTCCATCCTTCGATCAACAATCCCTGGAATCCGTTTTCTGCTGCAAAGTCAATATATTCTTTAACTTTTGTATTGTTGGCAGCATGTTTTCCGTTTGGAGTTAATTTTGCAAAATCTGTTTTACCTAAATGGACATTTTCAGCGGTAGAATAAGCCCATTGTGATTTTCCAATAATCATTTCCCACCAGACTCCCATGTATTTTGTAGGGTGAATGTAAGAAGTATCGGTGTACTTTGTAGGCTCATTAAGGTTGAAGATCATTTTAGAATCCATCACCTGCTCTGCTTTCGGAGCTACAATAATTGTCCTCCAAGGCGTTACTGACGGAGTCTGAATGTATCCTTTCGCTCCCTGTCTGTCGGCAGTCAAATGCGTTTTGAATTTAAAATTCTGTGCATCTACCTCAAGGTGTGAAGCCGGATAATCCAATACAGCTGCTTCTGCAACGTTAATATACAATGGCTCTTTTCCTTCTTTTTTAAGCATCAATGGAGACTGCACTGCATTTTTCACCAATGACTGTGAAGCGTTGGCATCATATGCTTTATCCCATTTTGAAGGGATTTCAGATACTTTTGTTTCCTGATACTGATACTCCTGAGAGTCATAATCTGCAACCATCCACCATGCCTTCATATCGGTAGGGAAATCGATTTCAGAATCTTCTTCTCTGATGACGAAATAATTAAGGTTTTTCTGTTGTGGGAATTCATATCTGAAGCCCAATCCATCATTGAATAATCTGAACTTTACCACAATACTTCTGTCTGTAGAAGCCTGATTCAGGGTGACTGCCAGTTCGTTGTAATGGTTGATATAATTTTTCTTTTCTCCTAAAACCGGCTGCCAGGTTTCATTTTTGGAGTCTCTTTTTTCATCTGTCTTTGCAAAACCGTTGTTCAGATCGTATTTTGCATCTTCTGGTTTGGCAATCTCAGAAGCGAATTTTATGGCTGTGTCTTTAAATAATCTCAATCCCAATTTAGAATCTTCCACCACTACTGCCCCATTGTATTTCAGGTTATAGTAAGGTACTCCTTCTTTCAGCTGAAAGTTCATTTCGAACTTTCCGTCCGGAGATTTTAAAGATTGGGCTTTCACACCTGTAAACATCATTGAGAGCAAAAGTGCTCCAACTGTAATTTTCTTCATAATGACTATTTATTAACTTAAAAAATAAAGTGCTGCGGTAAAGCAGCACTTTGCTTTATTTTAGTTTGTTTAGTTTAATTTACAATTTAGTAATGGTTAACTTGTAATATGCTGAATTGTGTAGATCCAGTTCAATTTTATAATTACCTGCCTGTGAAACTTTATATCCAGGATCTCCTGTAACGGTTCCCTCTGAGCTTAAATAGGTCTGAACACCTGTCCCTGAAACTAAAGTCTGCTCTGCATCTTTTGGCTGGAACTTTATTGCCCAATCATCATTGGCTCTGAATTTAAATACTCCGGTATTGGATAAAGCAATTGAATTGATAACATATGTTTTGGTTGCAGGATTGTATACAAAGTCAGTATCTGATCCCCATCCCGTAGGCGTTGCATCACCAATAACTCCGAAGTTTGCTAATGTAGCAGAATAGGTATTTGCTGCCCAGTCTACTTTCATATAATAAGTTCCTGCTGCTGCCGGTACTATATCTGAACCATCAACTTTTAGTTTTCCGCTATTGGTTCCATCATCCCCTTTATTTCCCGGCCAATCCTGATTGATCGCAAATTTATATTTACCATTATCACCTGAAGCATCTTTGATGAAAATAAATCCTCTGTATTTATCATTTTTCTCAGGAGAAAACAGATTCGGTGAATTAGATGGAGTCCAGTTTGCATAACCAGCTGCTCCTGCGTATGCTCCAGGAACATTGATCTTTGGATATACCAAATCAGGGTTTGGAGTATAAGGAGTTACTTTAAGAGCAATTACATTAGAATAAAAAGCTGCTGAGCCTACTGAAGTCTTCAATCTTACTTCGATATCGTTTACAACATCCGGAACTGCTCCAATGGCAAACATGGCGGCATTCAAAGCGGCATGTGTTGCAGAACCTGAAGTCATATCATTAGAAAAGTCAATGGTAGCACTTTTTTTGAAACCATCCCCTTTCATTCCAAATTCTACTTTCTGATTGGGAACTACAGCAATATTAAATGTTGGTTTTGTCCATATAAAGCTTATTACGGCATCATTTGCATTAAGTTCATTAAGAACTATTGCACTTTTATCAGCAGATATTTTACCGGCAGATGTTTCATTAATAACCGCCTGATCTTCATCTTTTTCACAGGAAAAAACGATAAGACCTGTAAAAACCAGGGCTAATATTTTGAATAAATTTTTCATTTTAAACAGGATTTAAAATTAATACCCAGGATTCTGAATCAAATTAGGATTCGCTACAATATCTTTAGCAGGAATCGGGAACAGGTTTCTGTAGTTTTCTACTGCTTTTCCATCTTTTACATTTCCTTTCCATGGCCATAGATAATCCCCTGTGGTGAACTTATTGAAACGAATAAGATCACTTCTTCTGGTCATTTCCCATGATAATTCTCTGGCTCTCTCATCTAAAATGAAATTCAGATTGATAGAAGAAACATTTCCGCTTGTATCTCCATAAGCACGTTGTCTCAGTTGATTAATATAACCGATTGCTGTAGCCTGATTTCCGCCAGTTCCTCCTCTTAATACAGCTTCTGCATACATCAGATAAATATCTGCCAAACGGTACAATGGGATATCAGCCTCCACCCAGTTGGTATGAGCTCCGACAGATCCGTTACTTTTAACATTTTTAAACTTGATAAAAGCATAACCATCTGTAAATGAGCCTAAATCATTAATTTCTAGATTTTGCCCTGAAGTAAAGAATCTTCCTCTTTTGTCACTTCCATTATTAGGGAATAACCCTACAAATGCTTTTGTAGTTCTTAAACCACTCCATCCTCCATTCACTCCAAAATCAGCAGCTTTCATATCACCACCTATGGCAGCATGTACCAGATAAGTGGTCCCACCATTAGTCTGCGTATTGATTCCGTCAAAATTAACGCTTAAAATCTGCTCCGGATTATTGATATTATTATCAGCAAGGAATAAATCATCATATTTCGGTTTTAAAGAATATCCTGCTGCAATCACTTTATTACAGTATGTGATACAATCTGTATTTCTCTGATTTCCAGTATAAACTTCAGCATTTAAATATAATTTTGCCAACAATGACCAAACAGCAGCTTTATCTGCTCTGCCATATTCATTTGTTTTAGGATCTTTTAACTCTCCTGCTATAGCAAGTAATTCAGATTCGATATAATTAAACAATGCTTTTCTTTCTATTCTTTGTGGCGGGTTTATAGATCCAGGCAGGTATGATTCATCTACAAAAGGAACATTTCCAAACATATCAATCGCATGAAAATATGACTGTGCTCTCAAAAAACGTGCTTCTGCTCTCATCAATTTTGCCTGATTAAGATTGTCTCCAGTAATATTATTGGAAGCTAACTTTTCATCGGTAACATTTCTTAAGAACTCATTACAAAAAGCAATTTCTGTATATATTCTATAGTACATAGCCGCAATAAACTCATTGGAGGCATCCCATGTCATTTTGTGCATGGTATGAAGATTTCCGTCATTCCATCCAATCACAGCTTCATCTGTTGTAACAACATTTAGTGTGTACATCAATCTGGTATATTGTGAAAAACCACCATTGATTCCGTTAATATCACTATCCGGCTGATCACCATCTCCACTTACCTGGCCACCCATTGCAAGTCCTCCATAAAGTTTTGCCAAAACATTTTTATAGTTAGCAAAATCCTTATAAATACTGGCTGAAGTAACATCTGTGATTGGCTCTCTTTCAAGATCTTTCACACAAGAAGTTGCTGTTAATAAAAATACTGCTGAAAGAGGCAATACTATATTTTTAAGTTTAATTCTATTTAGTTTCATTGAATTTTTATTTAAAATTGGAAATTAAAACCTAAAGAGTAAATTTTAGGCATTTGGTAATAACCGTTGTCTATTCCCCCAAAAACTTCAGGATCTACTCCAGAGTATTTAGTGATCACAAAAACATTCTGCGCCATCGCATATACTTTCAGGTTGCTTCCTTTGGTGAAGATTTCTCCGAAATTATATCCAACATTGATATTATCCAGTCTCAGGAATGAAGCATTCTCAACATAAATATCAGATTTGTACTGAGGAACTGCAAACTTATACTGAGGAGCTGTAGAGAATACGTTCTGAAGGTATTCGTTGGTAGATGCTGACTGCAGTGAACTATTTGAAGCAGCATTATTATATACGTAGTTTCCTAATACGGCTCTTGCACTTAATGCAAAATCCCAATTTTTGTGAGAAACTTTAGTAGAGAAGCCTAAAATTGCATCCGGTGTAGTAGATTTGTAATAATACATATCTTTTGTATTGATTACTCCATCTCCGTTTCTGTCTACAAAGGCTCCGTCAACAGGTTTTCCGTTGGTATCATATACCTGCTGGTATACCCAGAATGAATTAGGTGCATATCCTACAGCATGAGCCTGAATTCTGTTTCCAGAACCTCCTTCAATACCTCCTACTTCCATGTTAAATGATTCGTCAGCTCTGTCTTTAAGCTTCGTGATAACCGGCTTGTAATGAGTAGCATTAAAGCTTACTTCCCAAGTGGTATTCTGGTTTTTAACAGGAATTACGGTAATACTTCCTTCAATCCCTTCATTTTTCATATCACCTACGTTCTGCCAACTGGCATTACTTAAACCTCCAGCAGGCTCGTCAGCATATACAAGAAGATCTTTCGTATCCTTTCTGAATACATCTATTGATCCGGTAATTCTGTTTTTATTAAAACCAAAATCTAATCCTAAGTTTTTAGTGGTTGTAGTTTCCCAGGTAAGATTTGGATTATAGTTAGCAGGTCTGAACATAAAGTAGAATTCATTTCCAAACTGATATCCAGCTCCCTGATAACTTGGATTGTAGGCTGCAAAAGCCGGGTAATTATTAGGCTTGTTACCGTTAAGTGCAGGCAATTCCTGCTGGCCCGTTTTACCCCATCCCGCTCTTAGTTTTAATGTACTGATGGAAGATATATTTTTGATAAAATTTTCTTCATTAAGCTTCCAGGCTAAGGAAACTCCAGGGAAAACACCCCAAACATTATCTCTGGTACCGTTAAAGAATCTTGAAGAGCCATCTTTACGAACTGATCCTGAAATAATATATTTATTAGCTATGGTAAAAATAGCTCTTCCATAAAATGAAATCAGCGTATTTTGAGTTTTGAAATCTAAATCTTGCGAGTTAATTCCTGTTCCTCTATAAGTGATAGCTCCCGGAAGATAGATATTGAAATCCTGATAAGAATATCCTGCAGTAATGTCTACACCAGTATTAATAGCACTGATGTTTTTTACATAATTAAAATAGGTTTCCAAAAGCTTGTTTTTCTTTTCCATAGAATAGAAATTTGAGCTTCCTTTATCTTCGAAACCTGGTCTCAGACGAGCGTCTTTAAATTTATGTCCGTCACTTTTTGTATAATCGTATCCGGCATTTACATTGAAATGAAGGTCCGGAAGAAAATGAAACTTATAATCTAACTGAATATTTCCCAATCCTCTTAATACAGAGGAAACATCTCTTACCCCATTGATCATCCCAAGTGGGTTTGAATTGGCATTTACATTATAACCTGTTGCAGATCCTGAATCCAGCCATTCATAATACCCTCCGTAATTAGAGTTTCCTGAATACACCGGTTGCGTAGGATCAAAATAAGTAGCCGCCTTAATCACTCCGCCATCTACAAATCTGTTATCGGTAAATGTTCCCTTTGCATTTACATTCACTGATAAATGATTATCAAAGAATTTAGGGTTTAAGTTCAATCCTACAGAAGTTCTGCGGAAAGAATTTGATTTTACAATACCGTTCTGCTCATTATATCCTAATGATAAACGGTATGGCAGACCTTTAATCCCTCCTGAAAGGGCAACGTTATTATCGGTACCCCATGCTGCCTGATAAATCTGATCCTGCCAATCGGTATCAGCATTTCCAAGTTTGGTTTTATAACCTGCAGGTGCATACGTATTAACAAAATCTCTAAACTCCTGAGCATTTAATACATCTACCTTTCCCATTTTAGTAGAAACCGAAGTAACTGTTGAGAAATTAACTTTAAACTTTCCTGCTGTTCCTTTCTTGGTTGTAATGAGAATAACCCCATTGGAAGCTCTGTTACCATAGATCGCAGTAGCGGAAGCATCCTTAAGGATATCAAACGTTTCAATATCATTCGGGTTAATTAATGATAAAGGATCGGAAACACCATTCATTCCAACGAAATCCTGAGGAACTCCATCAATAACGATCAACGGAGAGTTTTCTCCACTTAAAGAAGAAGTACCCCTGATCCTGATTTTTGTACCCGATCCCGGAGCTCCACTGTTATTGGTAATCTGTACTCCTGGTGTTTTACCCTGGATCAGCTGCCCGGCAGAAGTAGCTCCTCCGTTGAAGTCTTTAGCCGTAACAGAAGTTATAGAACCGGTAAGGTCAGATTTTTTCTGTTTTCCATATCCAATTAGTACAACTTCATCAATCTTCTTCTCCTGAGGAAGAGAATCTTTTTTCTGCGCATGTATTACTGTACTGGCCAGTAAAAAAGCGGGCGCGATTTTTAATACTGTTGTAAAATTCTTCACAATCTTATTTTTTTATAGTTTCGTTTTTCAGTCATATTTTGGCCCGGAGCCAGACTCGCAATTTAAAAAAAAATTAGAATTATTATAAATTTAATATAATTTTAGTTAAAATTATGTATATTACGAAACCGATTTTAGTTAGTTTTTTAAAATCCAATAATTTACAACGTCTTATGCATTGCATAATATTTGTTTTAAATTAAGAAAATGTTAAACAATTGTTTAACTTAATTTCATATTCAACCTTTCAAAATCGCTTTCTTCATCATAATAATGCCACTAATAGCGGTATTCAACAGATATTCCTTATCTTTGCAGTTAAAACTTTACTATAAATGTCAAACAGAAAGATGATTACGGCAGCTTTGCCTTATGCAAACGGGCCGGTTCATATAGGACATTTGGCAGGTGTTTATATTCCTGCGGATGTTTACGCAAGATTTCAGAGAAGATTAGGAAAAGATGTAGCGTTTATCTGTGGTTCAGATGAGCACGGGATTCCTATTACCATAAGAGCTAAAAAAGAAGGAGTAACTCCTCAGGATATCGTGGACAAATATCACGAAATCATCAAAAAGTCTTTTTCTGATCTGGGAATTTCATTTGATGAATATTCCAGAACAACATCTAAGAAGCATTATGAAACCAGTCAGGATTTCTTCAAAGTTTTATACGAAAAAGGAAAATTCACTGAAGAAATTTCTGAACAGTATTTTGATGAGCAGGCAGGAGAATTCCTTGCTGACCGTTATATTGTAGGAACTTGCCCTAATTGTGGTAACGAAAACGCTTACGGAGACCAGTGTGAAAAATGTGGTTCTACCCTTTCTCCTTCTGAGCTGATCAATCCGAAATCAATGCTTAGCGGAAATGTTCCTATCCTTAAAGAAACCAAAAACTGGTATCTTCCATTAAATGAATACGAAGACTTTTTAAATGAGTGGATCATTGAAGGTCATAAAGACGATTGGAAGCCTAACGTATACGGACAGGTTAAATCTTGGTTAAATGATGGTCTTAAGCCTCGTGCCATGACCAGAGACCTGAACTGGGGAGTTCCGGTTCCTCTTCCGAATGCTGAAGGAAAAGTATTATATGTATGGTTTGATGCTCCTATCGGTTATATCTCTTTCACCAAAGAATGGGCAGAGAAAAACGGAAAAGACTGGAAAGACTACTGGCAGAGTCCAGAAAGCGATCTGGTACATTTTATCGGAAAGGATAATATTGTATTCCACTGTATTATTTTCCCTTCGATGATGAAAGCACACGGAGATTATATCATGCCGGCTAATGTTCCTGCTTTTGAATTCCTGAACCTTGAGAACGATAAGATCTCAACATCAAGAAACTGGGCAGTTTGGGCTCATGAATATGTGGAAGACTTCCCCGGACAGCAGGATGTTTTAAGATATGCGCTTCTTTCATCTGCTCCGGAAACAAAGGATAATAACTTTACATGGAAGGATTTCCAGACTAAGAATAATTCTGAATTGGTAGGGATCTTCGGAAACTTTATCAACAGAGTTGCAGTTCTTATTCATAAATATTATGACGGTGTTGTTCCACAAGGCGATGTAAACAGCCCTGAACTGCAGGAAATAAGTAAATCTGCAAAAGAAATCTCAGGATTCCTTGAAAATTATGAGTTCAGAAATTCATTAACTGCATTAATGAACCTTGCGCGTTTTGGAAACCAGTATCTTCAGACGGAAGAGCCTTGGAAAACCATCAAGGACAACCCGGAAAAAGCTGCTCAATCTTTATTCGTTGGAGCTCAAATAGCTGTTGCTCTGGCTCAGTTATGCGAACCTTTCATGCCTTTCAGCTCTGAAAAGCTATTGAACATGTTCAATGTTGAGAAGAAAGACTGGAACTCTATTGAAAACCAATCAGTATTAATTGAGACAGGTCACAAAATCAATGAATCTTCCCTTCTTTTCTCAAAAATTGAGGACGATGTCATCGAGGCTCAGATCCAAAAACTGGAGAACACAAAACAAAACAATAAAAAAACAAACCCTAACGCAAACCCTATGAAAGAGGAGATCACGTTTGATGACTTTACTAAAATAGACCTTAGAACAGCAACCATTTTAGAAGCTGAAAAAGTAGAAAAAGCAGATAAATTACTAAAACTTACTGTAGATACAGGAGTAGATGTAAGAACTGTTGTTTCCGGGATTGCAGAAAGTTTCACGCCTGAAGAGGTGATCGGGAAGCAGGTAATGATTCTTCTGAACCTTGCGCCAAGAAAAATCAGAGGAATTGAATCTCAGGGAATGTTATTATTAACAACAAAACCAGACGGAAAATTATCTTTCGTAACACCGGACGACAGCAATGTTGAAAACGGTATTGAAATCGGATAATTAAAATCCTTATAAAGATCACAGGCTGTTTCTCCGGAAGCAGCCTTTCTTTTATAGACAGCTTATGGTCAATAAAAATGTTTTAAGAAAGCTTTCCAATCAGGAACTAGAGAGATATTTAAAAGAAGGCAACCGCTTTGTTCCGGAGGCTGTTCAGGCAGCTTTTGAAATTCTGGAAGAAAGAGGGCGTATTTTCAATGAGCAGGAAAAAACAGCTGTTCAGCAATTAATTCAGCGTAAACAAGAAGCTGAAGAAGTAAAATTTACAGAAGAACGTGAACTTTGGAAAGATCATATCACTGAAGATACGAATGCTGTTAAACTTTTTCCGAGAGACCTTATCTTACTTGCTGGAGGACTTTTGGGAACAATTCCAGGAGCTTTATTGTTAGGACTGAATTTTGTTAAGCTTAAAAAGTATGGAGCAGCAATTCTAACATTTATTTTCGGAATTGTCTTTTTGCCTATTCAGAATTTTTTAGTTCCACTCATATATAAGGAAAGTATACAAGGATTTTTTACTTATAGAAAAAGTCCAGAATTTTTCATGGCTGCCGTAGGTGCTTTAATTTTACTGCTATTATGGGTTTTGTTTACACCAAAAAAGCTACCTTATAAGGCAGCTTCTTATATCTTACCAGGTATTATTTGCCTGATAATGTTAGCAATTATCATCAATTACCCTGAATGGTTTTCTGGTTATCTCTTAGTAAGCTTCGCTAAATAAGAATCTTCATCTTTCAATACTCTTTCTATTTTGAAACCATTATTTGTGGCAGCATTTTTCAAGGTATTGAAATCAAGATACAGCCAGGTAATCGGTTCTTCAGATTCCCCTTTATAATGAACCACATATTCCAGTTCTCCGTAGTATCCACCAGCCGGAATATACACTCCCCCATCTTTATCACGATCGAACATATAAAGAATATCCGTACTATCAATTAAAACCTGTCCTTCATCGTTCAGTAAAGTATGTAGTTTCTGAAGATAAGTATCAATTTTCGCAAGGCTTTCAAAAACTCCGGTACCGTTCATCAGCAATAAAATAGTATCAAAAGTTTCTCCGGAGAAATCAAGCATATTCTCACAAACTGCTTTTTTTATGCCTCTCAGCTTGCAAACTTCAACAGATTTGGGTGAAATATCCAATGCGGTAACCTCAAGATTTCTTTCATTTTGAAGGTATAAAGAATGAGAACCTGCACCCGCCCCGATATCCAGAACTTTTCCGTTGGATAACTGCAGTGCTTTCTGCTCAATATCATTCATTTCTTCAAAATCTCTGAATAAATAATCCACCGGAAGTTCATCCAGCTCAGAAATTGACGTTTCAGTCTGCAGATCTTCAGGATTGTCATTGTGATAATAATCCCAGATCGCTCTGCCCATTAAATCTTTCATAGTGCAAAGATAATAGTTCAATGTTCAATGTTCAAAGTTTTTGGTTGAATGTTGCGGGTTTGCGAGATGCGGTTACGAGTTTCCAGGTACAAGATTCGGTGTAACTACAACTTTAAACCTTAAACCTTGAACTTTAAATCCCTGCCTTCTACTCCATCGAATCCTTCTCCTTATGTCTGTCAGCCTGAGATTCGTTTTCTGCTACGCCTGCTTTCCAGTAAGAATAAGCGTACAATTCCTGGGAAGTCCAGTTTTTCTCTTTTCTCAGATAGGTACGGATTTCTTTCACGCTTGAGAATTCACAGGCTACATAACCAAACTTTGTTGATTCCGGAATTTCAATACTTTTTACCGCATTTGAAATTTCACTGCTGATCTGAGGCTGTGGATTGTGTAACCATTTAAAATCAATCTGAGCATTGGTTTCAAGCAATTGTTCGTCTTCTTTTCCGTGAACTTCAATGATACAAATACCTTTTGCCATTTCAGGAAGTGTTTCCAAAATAGCACTGATCACCGGAATAGCTGTAGCATCTCCTACCAGCAAATACCAATCAGCTGCCGGATACAATTCTTTTCCTTCCAGACGCATCATCACTCCAAGCTTTGAACCTGCTTCAGCTTCTCTTACCCATCTGGAAGCAGGTCCACCATCTCCGTGGTCTACAAAATCGATGATCAGTTCATTTTTTTCCAGATCAATTCCTCTGTGGGTATAAGTTCTGATTGCAGGAGCCACTTCTTTAGGTGGATACACCCATTGATGATTTTCATCCAGTGTGGGAAAATGAACCTCATTCAGTCCGGCCGGAGGAACTGCGATCTTATTATTATCTCCCACCATGGTATTTTGGAACAAATAAACTTCCGGTGAGTACAAATACACTCTGATAAAATGGTCAGTAATGTATTCTTTTCTGGTGACTTCGGCAACGATCTGCCCTGTTGAAATTTTAGCCATAACTGATTTTTTTAAATTAAAATCCGGTTTCCGATTGATTCAGAAACCGGATTTGAAATACAATATGTTTTCAGATCATGGTATTTTAAATCCCGATCATTTTTTTAAAATTCAAATGTGTAAGAAAGGTTGAATGTTCTTCCTCTTCCTTTATAATTAAACAATTCCGGAAGTCCGTAAGTAGAATACAATACTTGGGAACGCTTGCTCCAAATTGTCTGATAATCTGTATTGAACAGATTCTGGATTCCTAAGTTGAATTTTCCCCAGTTGAAACGGTATCCCATCATCAGATCTGATGTATTATAGCCTTCCACTACATTATTAAGCTCGTCTTTCTGCTTGAAATTCTGTAACGACTGGAATCTGAATGACCAGTTCTTAATATTATACCCGATATACGTCACCAATTTGGAAGGGGAAGCATTGTAAATTTCCTGCTTCTGCCATTCTCCGTCTTTGTCTACTTCAGATTTAATCAAAAGTCCGCTGGCACCGAAATACACTCCATTGCTTAAAGAATAGGAAACCTCAGCTTCAATTCCCATATTTCTTAATTTCAAATCATTCACAAGAATCTGGAACGTCTTTTTATCTACAGCAACGGTTTTGTCTGAGTTACTCAAAAATCCTGCAATCTGAGCTCTTAGACCTCCTCTGTTCACACGGTATCCTACTTCAAACTGATTGGTTTTGATAGCCTGAAGCGGTTGTTCTTTCACATTGATACTGGATACTACATCCCAGTTTGTTCCTACCAATTTGTACTGTCCTATTCCATAAAATTTGGC
Organism: Chryseobacterium sp. AG363; assembly: GCF_003610675.1. Taxonomy (NCBI): domain Bacteria; kingdom Pseudomonadati; phylum Bacteroidota; class Flavobacteriia; order Flavobacteriales; family Weeksellaceae; genus Chryseobacterium; species Chryseobacterium sp. AG363. The sequence goes on along the minus strand of NZ_RAQF01000002.1, from coordinate 170,720 downwards.
AGGATCTGCTAAGCTTGCTCCCTGGGAAAATGTTCCCCAAACCTGATGCTGCTCATTGAATTTATATAATAAACCTGCATTTGCTAAAGTCACATTATAAGAACTTTCACCTCCGGGAATTGCCGATGCTGAATTTCCATACCCCATAGCAATCTGTGTCTGCTGCTCCGAGCCTACAAAGTCATCCATTTTTACGTTGATATGCTGATAGCGGATTCCGGCATTCAGTTGTAATTTGGGAAGAATATTGTATTTTGCCTGAACATATCCTGCATAACTCTGCGAGTGATTGGTTGGGTATCTGCCAAGGCTGTATTTTGTTTCATTCACTAAACCACCGCCGGACATTGTTTTGGCAATATCATAAACAGACTGTGTTCCTTCAAATTTTTCAAAATCGAAGTCTGCTCCGTAAGTAACATTTAAGCCTCTCCATGATTTTGACAACAAAGCTTTAATCCCTGAATAGTAAGTATCCTGCTGCGAAGAAGACATATAAGGTATTTTTCCCGTCTGTAAGGTAACATTTCCCGGGAATGGATAGAATCCTAATTTTTCACCTCGGGTAGCCAATTGCACATATAAATCCTGGCCACCTAAAATTCCGTTTCCGTTATACGCTACGGTTGCCATATAACGTTCCGTTCCTACATTTTTATCGGATGAGAAACCATCTCTCATTTCCAGCAATGAAGCATTTTTTTTAGTAAATGCACTCAGATTTTCACCTAAAAATAAACTTCTGTCTCCATTAAATTTAGAATTGTAATACTGAACAGATGCTGTTATTTTATGTTTATTGTTAAACTGATATCCTCCGGTAGCCAGGATATCAATAGACTGGTTATACTGAAGATCGGTCTGGGTAATATCAGTAAAAAGCTGTTTCTGATCTGCCCCATACACACCTCCATTCTGCTGATAGGCTACTCCCAATCTTCCAAAGAACTTATCTCCTTTTGCGGCAATAGACTGAGCAGCACGGAAGTCATGGTCATCTTTTCCCATAAATCCTGTACGTACACCCAGTTCAGTTTCACCGCTGATTCCTTTTTTGGAAGGTGTTTTTGTAATGATATTGATAATACCACCGGTAGCGTTACCTCCATAAATTGAACTTGCTCCTGAAAGCACTTCAATTCTTTCGATATTAAAAGGATCAATAGCATCCAGCTGACGGCTGATCGAACGGATACTGTTTAGAGTGACTCCATCAATCATAACAAGTGCTGAACGCCCTCTCATATTCTGCCCGTAATTGGTTCTTCCCTGCGGACCGATATCCATAGAAGGTATCAGAATTGATAACATTTCTTTGATCGGAACTCCATTTTTGGCTTGTTCCTGAATTTTTTCTTTCTGTACGACCCAAACTGTTCCCGGAACTTCAGAGATTTTTGTTGGTTTTCTGGAGGCTACGATCACCACATCTTCAATACCTTTAGAGGCAATAGAATCTTTTACGGTCTGGGAAAGCATTAGTCCCGAAACTAAAAGACCTATGAATGCATACTGCTTTTTCATTCTTTCTACTCAACGTTTTATAATTCTACAAAGATAATTCTTATTTAGAAAGAATAAAAATAACCAAACATGAAATTTTCCCTTATTTAATGAGGATAAACCTCTTTTACAGAAAAGTTTTCTAAATCCGGATATATATACACCATTAAGAAGGATTTAAGGAATAAAGTATAGTTAAGATAAATCATTCTGTTTTTTAAGCTTAAGGCGAAGCTCATCTTAATACTCTAAATACCTTACTACAATCTTAATGTTTCAAAAAAGTTTAAAATTTGATATCTTCTTAAAAACGTAAAATCCCAGCCCAACTAAGGACCAGGATTTTACTGGTAAAAACAAGGTTTCTTTTATACTGCAGGACCTGCAGCATCTTTTATTTCTTCTAATAATTTTTTTCTTTCGCGAAGTCTTCTTCTCGCAATGACCGATTTACCGCCAAGAACTCTTACAAATCTGAAATACTGGAATCGTTTTGCTCCGAAATGATGAGTCGCAACATAAATCAGTACTCCAAATCCGACTAAAATAATATATCCGAATATTTTCTTGGTGGCGATGATAATGGCATTAAGCTGAATGGCTTTCATATTGGCTGCTACATTCTGAGGAGTCACCGTCATTCCATCCATATAAACAGCAAGATTTCCTATTGCCGTAACCTGAAAACGGTATTGAAACCAGGAATATAAAGTTGAAAAAATTCCTACGGCAAGAAAAGTTCTCCAAACCAATACAAGTCCGATGGCCGCCAGCATTTCATCCATTTCAAGCTTATCCAGCGTATAAAACCATACGGAGATAAACAATGAACACATTCCGTAGCCCTTTAAAAACATAGGCAGATACCAGTTGTCATAACTGAATTCCAGAACCATAGAAAAATACATGATAATGGCATATGCAACCATTGCTGCAAAACCTGAAAAAATGTACATTTTCAAAGGTTTTTCTTTTTTGAACCAGAAAATGGCTATGATTCCTGCTAAAATAATTCCTGGAATCATGAGTAGACTCAGCCTGGTATTGGTCAATTGATCATATCCCAAAACTCCTACCGCAAACGTATTCTGAATAGAAGCTGTTCCCAGAAACATTCCCAGCCAGAAAAGCATGAACAAACCGTGCTGCACATTATTTTTGGTGAAAATTTTGAATGAAAGATACGGGCGTTTTAAAGTCAGCTGACGTATAGAAAGCAGTGCAAAACTGACAAAAGCTGCAATACTTCCATAGATGATGTTCCTGGAGTTGAACCAGTCCTGCTGTCTTCCAAATGAATACACATAAGCCGAAAACATGAATGTTGAGATGAAAAGCAAAATACTCAGCCAGTCAATATAATGCAGGGGAACTTTTAATGCAAAATATTTGTCATGCATAAAAATCCAGTGTATCAATGCTAAAATAAAGCATAAAACAGCTGTAAGCAGGTAGAACTGCTGCCAGTTGTAAAGAAGGGCAAACTCAGCAGCATAATAGGTTGCCACCTGGTTCATGACAAGAACGAATGTATAGAAAGCTCCATAAAATACTCCACGATTTCCAATCATGACCATCAATGGCAGGAACAACTCTATGGTGACCATCATTTTCATAAAGCCAATCATTAAAGAAGTAAAAATAAAAATCATTGGCTGTAAAGTAGTCCCGTTCACGTAGCTCAGCAACCCTAAAAGTACCAGAAGCAACACCATCTTGTCCCTTACTTTGAATCTCATTTTGATTCTTAGGACAACAGGCATGCAAGCTCCCATCCCAATGGTAGTGGCGTAATTGGCCCACATAAAATATTCTGTCATGGCACCCGTTCCGCTTACAAGAGAACTGATATTTCCTGTATACACCCCGCCGATGGGCATTACCACAGCAAGTAGTAATACAATCAGCAGCAGCTGTACGGGTTTCGGTACCCAATCGCTATATAATCCTTTGTTGTACATGATTTTTTAGGGAATAGACTTCAGATATCAGATGGCAGACTTTCGACATTCAACCTTAGCTTCCCATACGCATGATGTCTGAAATCTGATATCTTCCATCTTTTAGTCTTTATTAATATTCACATTCATATTCATTCCGGCACTCAGTTTATCCAGATCTTCTTTTTTGTTGGAAGCGGTAAACTCTATTCTTACAGGGATTCTCTGTTGTACTTTGATAAAGTTTCCGGTAGAATTGTCTGTAGGTACATTTGAATATCTCGAACCGGTAGCTGCAGAAACTGCTGTGACTACTCCTTCGAATTTTTTACCGCCCAAAGCATCGGCTGTCATGAAAATTTTTTCTCCTACTTTGATATTCGGCATCTGGCTTTCCAGGAAGTTGGCAGTTACCCACTTCTGGCCGTTTAGAACGATTGTCGCAACCTGCTGGCCTGGTTGGATGAGCTGGCCTTCAGAAATAGTTCTTCTTCCCATTACTCCATCATAAGGCGCTGTAATAACAGTATAAGAAAGATTGATCCTTGCCATATCCAGAGCAGATTTTGTTCTTTTAATTTCGGCATCATTAATTCCTAATCTGCTTTTCACTTCAGTAGTGGAAAGGTTTGCGGATTGCTTTTGATTCACTAAAGTTTCATAAGCCGCCTTTTGAGCATCATATTCTGTTTTTACCTGATCATACTGCTGTCTGGTAACGGCTTCAGCTGCCAAAAGGTTTTTATATCTATTTAAATTCTGTTCAGCATTCCATAATCTCGCTTTTGCACCTGCGATATTAGACTGCATGACGTTGATATTGTTGGAAACCGTGTTCACTGAAGAACTTGTTGCCGTTTTCTGAGCCATTGCATTCTGATAGGCAGCTTCTGCCTGCCCCAATTGAGTAAGAATCTCACGTTCGTCAAGAATTACCAGTGTATCTCCTTTTTTCACACGCTGATGTTCGATAAACTTAATTTCTTTGATATAAGCAGAAACTCTCGTATTGATAGGGTTAATAAATTCCTCTACCTGAGCCGCTTCCGTGTAGGTTTTGCTTCCGATATGGAAATATTCACGAATTAACCAGAATAATCCGAATCCGATCACCAAAAAAACGATGATGTTGGAGATGATGGCTCTGATTTTATTCGTTTTATTTTTCTTTTTTTTATTTTCTACAGCAGATGCTGCCGGAGTTGGTGTTGTATTTTGAGTAGCTTGTCCCTTGTTTTCCATTGTTGATTTTCAGTTTTAAAAATTAAAGTGTTCCTGTAGATTTTAAAAGGTTGTAGTACTGATACAGAACATTGATTTCTGCATTTGCATAATCCAGTTCTGACTGTAGTTTCTGGTTCTGCGCATCAATCATTTCTGCCTGCACAGCCAGTTGGTTAAGATATTTAGCTTCCGTAATTTTGTAGTTTTCTTCAGCCAGTCTTTTGGAATCATTCAGAATATCTGCCTGCTGAATCGCTTCCTGATATTTAGTATAGGCTGCATTCACTGCCATATCTACATTCTGCTGTACCAGAGTCATGGCGTCATTCGCCTGATTCTTTTGCAGCTCACCTAATTTCACTTTTTCCTTTGTTTTAAAAAGAGTATCTATATTATAGCTCAAAGAAACTCCGGTCTGCCAGCCTCCTGAATACATATCCAAAACAGGGTTTTTTGCTGTAATCGGTCTTTGCAGCGTATATCCTCCGAACCCTGCCAGCGTAGGCGCATTATCCGTTTTTATAATCTCTATATTTTTATCTGCAACAGCAATATTTTTTTGAGCCGATTTCAGTAACGGATTGCTTTCATGGGCAAGATCTGTATAATACTCCATACCTATTCCGGATTCTTTATTTTCGAGGCTTTCCGTAGGGATAATCTCCGTATCAGAGGATAGGCCTAATGCAATATTCAGATTATAATTAAGGATTTTCTTATTATTCGTAAGGGTAAGAATTCCCTGGTCCAGATTTTTGATGGCCAATTCGCCACGAATTACCTCGTTTCTTGTGACCATTCCCTGCTGATAAAACTTCTGGATATTTTTCAGACGTTCCAGAGCCAGTTTTTTGTTATTCTGAAATACTTCTTCCTGATTGATGATTTTATAGACATCCAGATAATTGGAAATCACTAAAAATTTCACATCCTGTTTATTTTTCTCTAAATCCAGTTCCGAAAGCTGTTCACGAAGCCCTGCCATTTCAATAGATTTATTCACCAATCCTCCTTTGAAAATTAGCTGTGTTGCCTGTACAGCATACGAACTTCCGTAATGCGGCATCGGAACGTTTGTAGAATTTGAAAAATCTTTATCAATGGCTACTGCATCTCCTAAATAGAACTGGCTTGTAGAAGCTGTAATGGTAGGAAGTTTCTGAAGCTTAACCACATTGGTGTTCTGCTTTGCAATATCAATATTCTGTGCGGAGACTTTGAGCTGCTGGTGATTCTGAACAGCGAGTTCTGCCACCTCACCTGCAGTCATCTGCTTAATCTGTTGTGAAAAAAACAGCGCAGGAAAAGCTGCTATCAATACAGATAGTGCTGTTTTTATTTTCTTTGTCATTTTACCTTGTTTTACAGATGCAAAGTTAGGTCAACAACAAAATCAATCAAATGTTTGATTTTTGGAAAAAGATGTTCAAATGTAAGATTTTAATTTTCGAACTGATGTCTGTACTGTGTAGGGCTTACCTCAAGATGCTTCTTAAAAAAATGAGAAAATGAGTATTGATCGCTGAATCCGAGGATAGAAGAAATCTCCGAAACCGGTTTACTAGAAGAGTTTAAGAGTACTTTCGCTTCATTGATGACAATTAAAGCAATAATCTGGCTTGCAGACTTACCTGTGATGGTCTTGACCACAGAGGAAAGATGTCTGGTTGTAATGGATTGCCGTTCGGCATAAAATTCCACTGTCCTTTCTGTAAGATGATGTTCCGAAAGATCGGTAAGAAATACAAATACGATTTCTTCCTGTCTGGACATCTGATTCAAAGAACTGTTATCTTCCTTGGAAATAATTCCTGCCATCTGGTAACAAAAAACAGAGAAAAGATGCTCTACCATTTCTTTTTTATAGAGCATTTCAGTATCAGAATCCAGGATATATTTCAGGAAATTGACGCTTTTCCAAACGACTTCCATTTCGTCTTCAGGAAAAGGAACTCCTTTATTCATCTGCTGTCTGAAATATCGGTAAGTAATCAGCCGATTAAATTTCAATGATAAGGCAGAGATAAACTCTCTTTTGTAAGAAACCATTCTCGACTGAAAGTCATCCGTTACTCCCACCACTTCATAAATGGTCTGCGGATCGGTTACCATAAACATATTGGCAGAAACTTCAAGATCACTGAAATGCTGACGAAGTTTTATAGTCCCTGATTTAATAAATATAAATGCAGGATTTTCAGGACGGAAAGGTTTACCGACAGCGATTCTCTCGAAAATATTTCTTTCCGTAAAAATATCAACGCCAAATTTTTCAAGGGCAGACATAAGACAAATGTAAGCAATCTTACCAGTGATTACAAAATTTTATTATTTTAGCAGGAATCCAATTTCCCTTCAGCATGAGAAAGGTTGATCTATTATTTGCAGAATACAGTAAAAGCCATAGAAACGCGACCAACAAGTTCATTCACTGGATTTGTGTGCCTTTAATCTTCTGGACAATTCTGGGCTTTGCCTCCCTGATTCCCTCTCCACATTTCTGCGCTTCCTACTTCGGATGTGCAAGTATTATAAGCCTTTTGGTGATTACTCTGATCACTTTATTCTATATACGACTGTCTTTTCTGATCGCTATTATGATGATTGTGATCATGCTGGTCATGGAACATTTCATCTATCTTACCAATATCAGTGTCGGAAAACAATCATGGATAGTTTATCTTTCTGTATTCATTATCACATGGATTTTCCAGTTTATAGGGCATAAAATTGAAGGGAAAAAGCCTACTTTTCTCAAAGACCTTCAGTTTCTTCTGATAGGACCAATATGGCTTTTAGGCTTTATTCTTAAAAAGACAGGAATCAGATATTAATCTTCCAAAGCATAAACCGCAAAACTGGCCAGCCAGTGGTCTCCACCATAATTTCCCTGGAAAAGCAGAGGTAATCCATTATTGAGAAATACATCTGCTGTCTTTCTGAAGTCTTTTTTCAAGGGATGATTGGTAGGAAGTGCCTTTGAAATTCCTTTCATACACCATGCTTTAGAAAAAGACAATCCTACGAGGTGAACCGTCTGATAATCGCTCAGATCACTTACTACAGGGATTTTTTCAACATTTTCCAGACTTCTTTTTTCGTAGAAAGCATTCAGCCACTGTACAAATTCTTTTTGAGGAAGCACTCTTCGCATCAGATCTGCAATTTCCAGACTTGGCGAGAAGAAATCTGAACCATCCGGTTCCAGATAAGCAGGTGTTTTCTGATCTTTTAAGAAAAAGTATTTAGCCTTTTCCATCAGCTGATTTTCGAAGTCTTTATCTTTATTGGCCCTTGCCCAATCTATCGCAAATGCCATAGCAAATGCAGTATTAGGGTGAACTCCGGTTCTGTTGGGATAAGTTTGTTTGGGAAGATAGGTCTTCCAGGATTTCAGAATCTGATCTGTTAACGGTTTCAGGTTTTGATGCCATATTTTAGCTTTCGGATGATCCCAGGTTGTGAGTTCTTCATCCAGTTTTAAAATCCACGCCCAGCCATAGGTTCTTTCAAAAGTTCCTGTCAGCTGATATTTTGTAAAGTAATCTGCTTCTGTCTGCAGTTTTTCTTTCTGAAATGATTCATCCAGAATTTTTTCAATCTCTCTGGCATTGGACAGATTAGGTTTTGTTTTTAAAAGTCTTGTCAGCATCCAATGTCCGTGAACAGAGCTATGCCAGTCGAAACATCCATAAAAACTAGGGTGAAGATCTTTAGGAGTTAAAGGAACTTCGCCTGCATTATTGATGATATGCGCTGTTTTATTAGGATATTCCTGATTGATACAATGAAGAGGTTTGTCGGATAATTTTATCGCCATCTCGTCTGTAAGTTTCGGAATTTCCTGGGCATACATCAGAAATGGAGAAAACACAAATGCTAAAAGACTTTTTTTCATGAATTAAAAATAGAAATAAATTACCAGTTCTCGTAATTTTTCAAGTTGGTTTTCCAGCTATTTCTTCTATTTACTTATTTGATATTAAATTTTTTGTTTCATTTTAATTTTTTAATCAATCTTACCCATAATCATTTTTGTGCACACTTTTTGATCATACCCATAAAAAACTAATTAACCCATGAAAAAAATTATTCTACTGTTATCAGGTCTTATTCTGATCAATTGCAGCAAATCAGGTGGTGAAAAACAGGAAGTGAAAGCCGACCTGATGGAAGTTCTAACTGAAGATAGAGCACCTTCTCCTGCAGCCGCGCCTCCATCTCCACCACTTCCTATCTCTGAAAAGGTAGTTTCTGATGAAAATGGAACCAACAAAGATGTTCACCCCTCAAAGAAAACAGATACAATCTCCAAAAAAATCATCAAAAACGGAGATATGAAGATTCAGTTGGGTGATATTAAAAAAACACAGAGCCAGGTTAATGAAATCATTAGAAAAAACAATGCTTATATCCAGAAAGAAGAGTTTCAAAATACGGATATGGATGATAACCTTAGTCTGATTATCCGTGTACCTCATAAAAATTTTGATGCTCTGATCAATTCTTTTTCAAATGGCGTCGGAACTGTTTTATCTAAAAATATTTCATCCAATGATGTCACAGAGGAATATACCGATGTAGCAATAAAGCTGGCCAATAAAAAGATATATCTTGAAAAATACCGTGATATGCTTAAAAAGGCTGCTACTACGAAAGATATGCTGGAAATCCAGGAAAATATCCGTGAGCTGGAAGATGAGATCGATGTAGCAGAAGGCAGACTTCGTTTTATTGATGACCGGGTGAATTACAGTACACTGAATTTGAATTTATACAAAGAAAAAGTGAGAAGTTCCGCCACTTCAAAAATAGGTTTTGGAAGCCGCTTTATGGATTCTCTGACGGAAGGCTGGAACAGTTTTGTAAGCTTTATGCTGGGAATCATTTCTCTGTGGCCTTTCTTTTTGCTTATTCCTGTTATTATTTTTATTTGGAGGAAATGGAGATCGAATAAAAAGGATTAAAATTAACTTATTAAAAATCCGGGCATCTTCGATGCCCGGATTTTTACTGCATTATCAACAATTTATCCTGTTTCCAGTACTTGTTTAAAATCAATAACAATGCAATAGCCTTGTTAACAGCTGTTAAATATTTTTGAAAATTTACTTTCTGATGGTTTTGGTAATACGGGTTCCATCTTTATACTGAATCTTTACAAAATAGATTCCAGACTGAAGTAGGCTGATATTCATACTATTCTGTTCCGGATTCATGAAAGTCATGATCTGAAGTCCGTGAGGCGTGATGACATCTACCCTGCTTATTTTACCATAATAAGTTTCTGGTGCAAAATTGATCATATGTTCCGATACAATAATTGAAAGATCATTCTCTTTGTTAGCAAGAGACGATGTTTTGCAACTTTGACCTTCATTACAGTCATTTACCACTTTCCAGACAGCGTTACTTCCCGGTGCTTCTCCCGGATTTGCATACCATTTGTTTTCCCAGATTTTGCAGGCATGAAAAACCTTTGTTCCTGCCGTTGGATAGGTTTTTGAAGGATCATATTCCTGTGCGCCACAATACGTAACCGGACCACTGGATTCACAACCAGGACCTTCGATACAAGTACTTATTTCTTCCCATACCATATTGACTCCAGGTAGTTCTCCCGGATTTGCATACCATTTGTTTTTCCAGATTTTACAGGAATAAAAGACTTTCGTTCCGGCTGTAGGATATGCGTTGGCAGCGTTATACTGCTCTGCTCCACAATAAGATTGACCATTTCCGGATGTAACTTTCTTAGTTCTGATTTTTAATTCATTGCTGGCATCAGATAACTGATCGTTCATGGCAACCGATTTAACCGTGTAACGATATTCTGTGTCTTGGGCCAATCCTGTTCGTAAAAAGTTTGTTTGTACAGTCTCTCCTACCTTGATCCCATTTTCAAAAATCTGGTAGTTCTTGATGCCCTGTGAATGGGTAGATGCCATCCACATGAGTGAAACTGAATTTTCAGTAACTTCCATTGAATGGAGGTTTGATGGTGCTGTAGGCTTTTCAAGAGTACCTTCACTATTAGTTTTTATATTGAGTGGCGCACTTTTTCCTGACGTAAGTCCTGAAGAGCCTTTCGCCTGTATTTCATAGGTATAAATTGTGTTAGCAGTTAAGCCTGTATCCTGAAAAGTAGGTGTACTTACCTGTTGAATATTTTGTCCGTTGCGGAAAATGTTATAGGACACAGCATCTGATTGTGCATTCCAGCTTATTTTAGCAGAAGAGCTGGTTACTCCTACTTGAGTTACTCCTGTAGGTGTAGCGGGTGCAGAAACTCCTGTTCCGGAGGTTACGTTCACATCAATTACATTATAGAATGCATTGGTGGTATCTGCTACATCCCAGACTGCTAAAATAATATGGTAGCCCGTACGGTTGGCAGGAACTGTAATCTGATGAGAAACATTGTCCTGTGGTGGTGTTCCATTATGCATAACTGTACCTATAAGTTCAAGATCCTGGCGGGAAAGCGGCTGATTGGGATTCCAGCCCTGCTTTGTCATATAATAATGCCATTTCGCTGTCGCATGGTACGCCGAGTATTTCCAGATAAAGGCATTCACACCAGTGGAAATATTGGTTTTCTTCCAACGGTCGGCAGTCTGTATGTCCAGTGTAGTGTCTCCACCGATGCTTCCATTAGCAGAGGCGATCTTTCCATCTGCAGGACCAGCCGCAGGAAACCCTTTTGGGGCTTCAAGAGATCCTGGTTCATTAATAACAGATCCATAGATACTAAATGCAGCAGAATAGCCTAGTGCAGCCTTATCAAGGCTTCCTTGATATCCTCTGGAGGCAGGACTCAGTACATATCCGTGCGCAGACAGATGAATTAAAGATGGTACCAGCATCGCCAGCATCAGCAATAGCGCAAAAAAAAATTTACTTGTCTTCATAACTAAATATTTTGGTGTTATTGATTAATCTTCCGTAAAACTATTTTCTGAAACCCTTTTTCTCGATATAACTAAAGAAATAGAAAAGAAAACAGCTTTAATTCATTAAATGATTTGAATTGTATAATTTTTAATAAAAAAACAAATTAAACTAAATGAAGTAGTCAATATTTCATATTAAAACATAAAATTACAATTCATAACATCTTATATTTAACATATAATCACAATATGTTAAAACATAAATATACAAAAAACTACTTAATTAATCACACTTCATTGAAATATTTTTTTTATATGAATTGATTGATAACAGAGGGTAGAGAGAAATGGAAATATAAAATGATGTCAGTTATATAATTTGCAAGCAGTACTGAAAACTATTTAATAAAAAAGCTGAAAGAATTGATCATTCTCTCAGCCAGTAGATTATATTCACAAAGAATCTGAGTTATTTCCCAAGTACGAAGACTGCAGGAATTTTATGAAGTTCCGGCTTTTGTTTCTGCCAGTCTTTTATGGTTTTTGTTTTGATAAATTCATGTTCCGGATCGTTGATATTGGCAGCAATACAAAGCTTTGTATTGGGTGATAAAAACTTGCATAAATCTTCAAAAAGCTGGTTATTTCTGTAAGGAGTTTCCATAAAAATCTGTGAATATCCGGTTTTCTGAACAAGACTTTCAAGATTCATGATCTGTTTCTTTTTCTCTCCTTTATCAATAGGAAGATAACCATGGAAGGTGAATTCCTGCCCATTAAAACCACTGGAAATCAAGGCAAGAATAATGGATGAAGGTCCTGAAACAGGAACTACTCTGATATTTTTTTCATGACACCATTTCACAATCAGATTTCCGGGATCTGCAATACATGGCAGTCCTGCTTCTGACAGTAATCCGAAGTCCTGCCCTTTCAGCATGAGCTCCTGGGCCTCCTTAATATCTGCATTTTCTGTGTATTTATCCAATAGAAATAACTTCAGATCAGCCTGTTTTTTTTCGGGAGCGAAAAATTTAACAACTTTTCGAGCTGTCTTCTCATTTTCCACAAAGAAATAGTCCGTCTGCATGATATAATCCTTCAGAACAGGGGAAAAGTGGTTGATAGAAGTATTTTCTGATAAATAAGCAGGGAGTAAAAAAAGCATTGTATTATTTTTTTAGTTCTTTCGTTAAGTGAAGGTTGTGGGAAATATTTTGCATTTTCATGCTTGTTATTTTGATAATTGATTTTTGATAGCCTCACACCCTTTATCCAAAAGCTGGAAAACCTTTTCAAAATCTTTCATATCGCCCCAATAAGGATCCGGCACTTCAGCATTTTTGTGATCTCCCAACACCTCTAAAAACAAGGATACTTTCTGACGTTCTTCTTCATTTTTAGTTTTAGAAACCACATCTTCCATTACAGCAATATCCATACAGTAAATTTTATCAAAGGTTTCAAAATCTTTTCTGGTGATGGGTCTTGATCTTTGTCTGGATATATCAATATAATGATTAGCAGCCGTTTTAATAGCTCTTTTATCAGGATGTTCACCTTCATGCATTGAAATAGTTCCGGCAGAATCTACCATATAATGATCCGGTAGTTTTGCATTCATAATTCCTTCCGCCAATGGGCTTCTGCATATATTTCCCAGACAAACCATTAATAATTTCATATCCTGTGTATTTAAAAAGAGTCTTTTGTCACGACAAAACTAAATAAAAAATGAAGAATAAAACTATCCTTCATTTTAATTTATGTAAGCTCAACCTTAATTATTGTTTGATTCTTTCAGTAAGGTCTTTTACGTATTTCTTGATTTCTTTATCTATTTTAGAAACGTCTTTGATGGTATCACAGGCATACATTACTGTAGAGTGATCTTTTCCACCCATTTCTTCACCAATTTTAGTAAATGTAGAATTGGTAAATTCTTTGGAGAAGTACATGGCAAGCTGTCTTGGCAATGCAATTTCTCTTTTTCTTGTTTTTGAAAGCAGCTGTTCTTTTTTGATTCCAAAATAATCACAAACCACTTCCTGAATATAAGGGATATTAATAATCTTCTTCTGATTCGCAGCAATTCTGTTGATGGTTTCCTTAAGCAACTCAAGACTAAGATCTCTCTTATATACGGTAGAGTATGCAATCACAGAGTTGATAACCCCGATAAGCTCTCTCACATTCGTTTTTGCTTCGGCAGCAAGGAAATCAAGCATATCTCCCGGAAGAACAATTCCGTCTCTGCTTAGTTTATCTTCAATAATCTGTCTTCTTGTCGATAGATCCGGAGATTTGATTTCTGCAGAAAGTCCCCATTTAAAACGGGAAACAATTCTGTCCTGGATATCCATAATATCAGCAGGTGCTTTATCAGAAGTAAGGATAATCTGTTTTCCGTTCTGGTGAAGGTGATCAAAAATATGGAAGAAACTGTCCTGTGTAGCTGATTTTCCGGATAAGAACTGAATATCATCAATAATCAGTACATCTACCATTTGATAGAAATTCGCAAACTCAGTCTGCTTATGAGCTTTAGCCGCAGAGATAAACTGCTGGATAAATTTTTCAGAAGAAAGATAAAGAACTACTTTATCAGGAAACTGATTTTTTACTTCAAGACCCACCGCCTGTCCTAAGTGAGTTTTACCAACTCCATAACCTCCATATAAAAATAAAGGGTTGAATGCTGTTGCTCCAGGTCTTTTTGCAATGGATCTGGCTACAGTGGCTGCAAATTTATTGCTTTCTCCTTCTACATAACTATCAAATGAATAGTCAGGCTTCAGGTTAGAATCTATGTTTACTTTTCTAATACCAGGAACTACAAACGGATTTACAATATTAGCAGAAAAACCTTGTGGCATGGTTTCCTGTGTTTTCGGAGTAGGAACGCTTTGTCCCTTGATGTTCATGGTAACAGGCTTTTCTTCACCTTTTGGTCTGTTTTCCATTACAGAATACCATAATTTCACTCCTTTTCCAATATTTTTCTTCAGGGCAGCAGAAAGTAAGGACAGGTAATTGTCCTCTATATATTCCTTGTAAAAATCGCTTGGTACGATCAACGTAAGGTTGTTGGCCACCAACGAAAGCGGCTGAACCTTATCGAATAGCATATCGAAAGATTTTTCAAGTTTTTTAAGGTCAGAATTGTCTTCAGCAGCGTTCAGGTTATCGCGCATAAACTGAAGGCATTTCTGCCATATCATCATTAAATTGTCATCCATTTTTTAAGCCCCGATTATTCTTTGTTTGTACTGTGTTTAGAAGGAAGACAAAGGTCCAATATTTTCTTTTCAAAAAAAAATATTGCAGGTATTGATTATTTAAAAATATATTTGTATGTATAATTTAACCCGTAAAATGATACACACAACACACTCAATACGAGTACGTTACGCAGAAACAGATCCGATGAAATATGTATACTATGGAAACTATGCAACGTACTTCGAAGTAGCGAGAGTTGAACTCTTCAGAAGCATAGGAATTTCATACGATGAAATTGAAAACCAAGGAATTTGGCTGCCGGTTTCGGACTACAAAATTAAATATATCCGCCCTGCTTTATATGATCAAAAATTAGAAATTCATACTTATGTTAAAAAAATTCCAGGGGTAAGGATTGAATTTGAGTATGAAATTTACAATGAAGAGCATACTAAAATAACAGAAGCCTCCACTACTCTATTCTTTCTGGATGCAAAAACCAATAAAGTGATCAAGTGCCCGGATTTCCTGATGGATCTGATTGAAAAGAACTGGAAAGGATAGATGCCAGATAGTAGGTTGCAGGTAGTAGGTGGTAGGAATTAGGAAATACCCGACGAAATATTAATGGAAGAGATTAATGTGAATGGTGAATTTTGCTTCGCAAGTGAATGGTGAATTTTTGATAGAGCCAAGATGTCTATCTCAAATTATCCGGTCACAAAATAAACCCGCAACTCACAAACCATAACTAGTAACTCACAACTAACAAGATTACACGTTAAACTCTAAATTTTGAACTCTATCCCTCCCTATTTATGAATTAATTCGCACCTTTGTACCCTTATTATAATCATCCCTTATATATTATATTATGAAGATTGCATTTTTGGGACCTCATGCCAGTTTTACCCAGCTTGCTACAGCACAGCTTTTCCCTGATGACGAAATAGTACCACAAGCCAGTATTCTGGATTGTTTTAATGCCGTTGAAAACGGAGAGGTAATAAAAGCAGTAGTACCTTTGGAAAACTCTATTGAAGGAACCGTCTCGATGACGCTGGATTATTTGTATAAGACTCCGTCTATTAAAATTGAAGCAGAAGCAGTAATGCCTATTGCCCATCATCTGATGATTCATCCGGAAAATTCTATTGAGAATATTGAGAGAATATATTCACATCCGCAAGCCCTTGCACAGAGCTTTCACTTTCTGGATACCCATTATAAAGAAATTCCCAAACAGGACTTTTCCTCAACTGCAGCCGCTGCCAAGTTTGTTTCTGAGAATCCGGAGACTCCTATTGCTGCGGTAGCCAATCAGTTTGCAGCCAATTTATATGGTTTGAATATAGTGAATCGTAATATTCAGGATTTCGAACAGAACCACACGCGATTTATCATCATTTCTAAAGAGCAGAATAAATACCAGAATGATAAACTGGAAACATTGGGTGAAAAATCAGGTATGCTGATCACTCTTCCCGAAGATCATCCCGGTGGATTGCATCAGGTATTATCTGTTTTTGCATGGAGAAAAATGAATCTCAGTAAGATTGAATCCAGAACATTAAAAACAGGACTGGGAAATTATTTCTTCTTTATCAATGTTGAAGGACCATGGGAAGAAGTCTTACATGAAAATGCATTGAAAGAGCTTGAGTCAATCCATGCTAATGTAGATTTTCTTGGGAATTACAAAGAATTTCTTCTGGAAAGCTAGAAAAAAAATAAATCTGTAAAAAAACACTGCTATTAAGCAGTGTTTTTTTTATTTACACTATAAAAAAACAAAATCTCAAAAACTTTTACAATAGATTACCATAATGACAACATCATCTGTTTAATTAAAAAATAACCCACACAATGGAGAGAATTATTTTTTATCAAAACACTGATAAACAGAGCATTATAACAAAATTAAATATAATAAGTCGTAATTAAATTATATGTAAATATCAATCAAAATATAAACATATGTTTAAAGATATCACATCATATTAATGTTAAAAATGAAAATATCACAATGTAGAGTATAATTTTTATTGTATATTTGCTTAGCAACTAATTAAAATCTTGATCATGAAAACTAAACTTTACAGCTTAATGTTAGCATGTGCGACGTTACCATTATTCTCGCAAGTAGGTATCAATACAGCAACCCCATCCGCAACCTTAGACGTTAACGGGACACTGAAAGTTCGTGACACTCCCGCCGCTACAGCACTACCCGGATATCAAATTTTAGCAGTTAACCAGGGAACCACACAAGTGTTTTCGGTAGACCCGTCATTATTAAGCGCAGCTGCAGGAACCAATACATCTGTATATTCTGCAAAAAAAACAACAGGTATCACGCTTCTGAATTTAGGAGTTTTACCATCTGATTTCCAACCTGTCAGTTTTGTACAAGCGGATAGAACTATAGGAAGCGCAGCTTTGTTTACAAATGCTGACGGTTCTTATAATATTCCGTCCACTGGAGTATATGCGGTAGGATTCGCGTTCAGATACGGAACAGGATTACAGGCTTCATTACTATCAGGAACACCTGGTATTGCCATTGCAAGAACCAGATCGTCAGTAACCACCTTGATAGATACACGTCCCTTCAGTGGTGTTAACCTTGCATTAGCAGTTAACTTAACACTTTCCGATTCCAGCATTAATTCTTTGTATTCATTCCAGGCGGGTGACAAAATATCTTTCGGACTTGTAGATTCCGGTGTTGTCACAGCAGGATTATTAGGATCCAGTATTGCATCATTCTACGTTTACAAAGTATCAAACTAGTAAAAACATATTGTTAGTTATCTATACCATTTAACCCATCGCTTATACCGCGATGGGTTAATTTTTTAATAGCATATTAAACATTTCTTTATATTTGATAAAAACTAATGAAATGAATGAATTTGTTGCGGCTATCATCTTTATCATTATCTTCATCATTTTCAATAATCTGAATACCAAAATCAGAAAGTTGGAAAAGGAGATTTCAGATCTTAATTATAAAATCGATAATACTCCTCCGGCTCAGACTGAAGTAATTCATAAGAAAAACTCAACAGAAGAGACATCCTTCCCTCAGCAAGAGCAATCTCCGCTGGTTCATTATCAAAATATACAACCCAGTGAAGTAAATGAAAACATTTCAACACCAGTTCAAAAAGACTGGCTTGCTCCTGTTTCTGATTTTTTAAAACAAAACGCACTTACCATTATCGGTATTTTTACCCTTGTTCTCGGAATTGGTTATTTTGTAAAATACGCTATTGATAAAAACTGGATTGGAGAAGCAGCAAGAGCGGGAATCGGTTTTTGTATCGGAGCAGGAATCATTATAACCGGACATTTTCTCAGAAAAAATTACCAGGCTTTTTCTTCCATTATTACAGGAGGTGGAGTTGCCGTTTTATATTTCACGGCCACCATTGCCTTTCGTGAATATCATCTGTTTACCCAAAATACAGCTTTTATTATAACAGCACTGATTACCGCAGCCTCTATCATCCTGTCCTATTACTATAAAAATGAAGTATTGATTATCTTTTCACTGATTGGAGGTTTTGCAGCTCCCTTGATGATCAGCACAGGACAAAGTAACTACCTTTTCCTTTTTATTTATATTACCCTTTTAAATACAGGAATGCTGGCAGCCTCTTTTCTGCAGCACTGGAAAAGCGTGGGATGGACAGCTTATATTTTTACAACAGGATATCTCTTCTTTTGGACTAATGAAAGTCCTGAACTTTTAAGCATTACTTTTTATTTGATCAGTTATCTGATTTTCTACATTTTTGCCCTGCATGATTACTTCAGAAGAAATATACTTTCAACCTCTGATATTTTAATACTTGCTCTCGCTAATTTTTCAAGTATCCTGGGGCTTCTTTACATTTTTGATACATTAAAATATGACCCTCCGATTGTTTTCCCACTTATTTTTGCTGCTGTAAACGCTATTTTACTTTTCAGAGAATACACCCGCAAAAGCTTTGGAGTAGCTTATTCTGTATTTGCAGGGCTTGTTACCAGCCTTATAACCATTGCGGTTGCTATTCAGTTTAAAACGCATCTCATCACCAGTATCTGGGCCATAGAAACCACCCTGCTTCTTTTTATCTGGAAAAAAACAGGTCATAAGATTTTCAAAACCTTCTTTTATATCCTGTTTCCATTGGTGATGATCGCCCAACTTATAACCTGGACTGAATATTTTGGAACAAAAGATTTCAATATCATATTCAATCCTCCATTCATCACCAGTTCCTTTACTATTGTTTCCATCATGATTAATCTGTATTTACTAAGAAACACCGTGAAAGAGACACAGGAAAAAAGCAATAACATTTTTGAAGATCTTATTACCGCGATCAGTTATGGGGTTATCTATATTACTTTTCTTCTTGAAATCACTTATCATATTTCGGAAATGCCCTGGTCAGCCATTACCAGCACAGGACTTTTATTCAGTATTTATTATATTTTCATTTTATTGCTTTTCAGAAAACTGCTCAGCATCAGAAATGATGTTCAAAACCTACTAATTTATCTGTTTTTCTTCCTGTTCGTAATAAATACATCGGTTTCAACTCTTTCAGTTGTGACCGCTGTCTTAACAAAAAAGCTCAATTTAAGTTTTTATTTTCTTCATCTTCTGCAATGGATTCCTTTTATATATATAGGATACAGAATTATTCCTACTTCAGCGTTTCACAAGCAAAAGATTTCTTACTGGATACAGGCTCTGGCACTAATCATTTCTGTAAGCTGCGAGCTGCACCATTCTTATATTTTAATGGTTTCCAATAATCTTCCCCATTCTTATAAAGCGAGTGAACATTTCAATATTCTTTATCTTCCTATAACATGGACAATTCTTGCCAGTATATTTATTTATAAGGGCTTGAAAAAGAGTATCCAGGAATACAACAAGATTGGCTTTGTATTGATAGGTCTGATGGTATTAAAACTTTATGGGTATGATGTATGGCAAATGGATAATATTTCAAGAATAAGTGCCTTTATTGCTCTCGGAATCATTTTATTATTAAGCTCATTTGCTTTTCAACGCCTGAAAAATATGATCAGAAATATGGTGGATAAAAAAGACAAAACAGAAGAAAACACCGACTGACAATCAGGAAAAAAGTTTTTATTTCTAAATAGAATGTAAAACAATTCGAGATTTTATTCAGATTTTATAAAAAATAACTATATTTATCACGTTTTTAACAGTTACATATTCTGATTATGAAAAAACTATTCTATTCTTTTTTACTACTATCTTCTGCTACTTTATTGGCACAGCAAAAAAATCCTGCAGTAAAGTTTGCAGTGGCCGATAATGCCATTGGGACAGTAGAATTGTTCAATACCAAAAAGAACGTATTGCAGGTTTCAAAGGTATACAATACTCCAGCTAGTCTTCCCCAAAGCTTAAAAAAATACAGTTCTGTTTTTACAAAAGGCGTAACTGAATATAAGTTTAAAAACGGAGAAAATGTACTTGACAGAATGGCATTATCCAATATGAATGTTCAATATAATATCCCAGCAGATAATCCTGTATTTATTGAAGGATATGAATTTGCAGACACCAATACTTTGATATATCCTGAAATCAAGAAAAGAACAGAAACTAAAGATTACAACGGTAAGAAAACATTATTTATTTACACTACCGAATAATTAATAACATAAAAAAGGATGTCGTTTTTACAACATCCTTTTTTATTAGTATTTATTGTTCCACTTTTTCTTGAGCTCTTCGTAAATCTTCTTTTCCGTAGAATTATTTCCCGGCTCATATAGTTTCACATTCCTGATTTCTTCCGGAAGAAAATCCTGTTCCACAAAATTTCCTTCATAAGAATGGGCATATTTGTATTCTTTTCCGTAATCAAGGTCTTTCATCAATTTAGTAGGTGCATTCCTCAAATGAAGAGGTACGGGCAGGTTGCCCGTCTGCTTTACCAGAGCCAACGCATCATTGATAGCCATATAGGCAGAATTACTTTTGGGTGAAACCGCAAGATATACGGCTGTTTCACTTAGTATAATCCTTGCCTCAGGGTTTCCGATAACATTGATTGCCTGGAAACAATTATTGGCGACCACCAAAGCGTTAGGATTCGCCAACCCTACATCTTCAGCAGCAAGAATAAGCATTCTCCTTGCGATAAACTTGATATCTTCTCCCCCGGCAATCATTCTCGCCAGCCAATATACTGCTCCATTAGGATCACCTCCACGCATCGACTTGATAAAAGCTGAGATGATATCATAATGCTGCTCTCCGTTTTTATCATATAAAGCCATTGTTTCCTGGAGAACTTCAAGAACATCAGAATTCAGGATTTCCGTTGTACCCGAATTTTTATATTGATTCAAAACCAGCTCTACGGAATTGATCAGTTTTCTGGCATCACCACCGGAATACTGAATGAAAGCTTCTTTCTCAAGGATTTTAAAATCTGTTCCTTCATCTTTATTGTATCTTTCCGAAGCTATGTCTATTAACTCCTCCAGCTTTTCATAACTTAATGCTTTTAAGATATAAACCTGACTTCTTGAAAGTAATGCCGATACTACTTCAAAACTCGGATTTTCGGTAGTCGCACCAATCAATACAATCCAGCCTTTTTCTACCGCATGCAATAATGAATCCTGCTGCGATTTATTAAACCTGTGAATCTCATCAATAAACAAGATAGGTGATTTTCCAGAGAACAGATTCTGCTTTTTTGCATCTTCAATCACATCACGTACATCTTTCACACCGGAAGAAACAGCAGAAAGCTTATAAAATTTTCTCCCCGACTGTTCTGAGATAATTTCAGCCAGCGTTGTTTTTCCTGTTCCCGGAGGTCCCCATAAAATCAACGAATTCAAGGTATTATTTTCAATCATTTTTCTGATTGTTCCTTTATCGCCGGTAAGGTGCTCCTGTCCTAATACATCTTTCAGGGTTTTAGGTCTTAATTTTTCAGCTAATGGAATATTTTGATTCAAAGTACTTCTTTTTTAAGATCAATGTCCGGATTTTGATCTCCGAAACTTATAACAAATTTAAACTAATTTTCATTTTTTTACCCTATTTTTGCATTGTTTTGAAACTTACATTCAATAAAATCATTACATTTCCGCTGGTAATTTTGATCAAATTTTACCAATGGTTCATCTCGCCCTTACTTCCCAAAAACTGCCGTTACGAACCTACCTGTTCTCACTATATGATTGAGTCACTACAGGTGCATGGGGTTTTTAAAGGTTTCTGGCTGGGATTTAAAAGAATTTTAAGATGCCACCCCTGGGGAGGAAGCGGTTACGATCCCGTTCCACCCAAACATAAATGTCAATAATCAAACTATTAAATCAATAGAAAAATGAATACACTCTTTTTCAGAATTTATCTTGTGCTGTTTGCGTTCACCACGCAGCTTCTTTTTGCACAGGAATACCCTGGAGGTTTATCTGACGGAACTTTAGATATCAATGGAAACAATGTTCCTGTAAAAATCTACTCTACTACGGAGATGGGAGACCTTACGGCTTTTCCGGACAGAGAATCAGACAAGAACCAGTCTTTTGTTGTCATCCTTAATGAATCTAATTTTGAACCTTCTTATTACAATTATGGTGCTTCCACTTTAGCAAAGTACAAGGATTCAAAGTACCAGTTTTTCGATAAAAACTTTAAACTGATTGATACTGGTGTCACCAAAGAAAACATCACCACTTTCAAGTATGCAGTAAAATCTGTAAAACCTATCACTGATTCTGATAAAGTAGAACTTAAGACTTCATTTAAAATCTGGGATCCTTCAAAAGGTATTCACATCGGATCATTTACGCTTCACTTTTATAGTTTGATGTTTGTTTTTGCCTTTGGATTCGGGTATGTTTTAATGACGAGAATCTTTAAGATTGATAATGTGAACCAAAAATACCTTGAACCTCTGTTCACATGGACATTGATCGGGACAATTCTGGGAGCAAGATTAGGACATGTTATCTTTTATCAGCCGGAATTATTTAAAGAAGATTTCTGGAGTGTATTCCTGCCTATAAGCACAAAAAACGGTTTTAAATTTACTGGATTTTCAGGGCTGGCAAGCCATGGTGCTACCATTGCCTTGATTTTCACTACGCTTTATTATTCATTTAAAATCATTAAAAAAAATCCATTCTGGGTATATGACAGATTGGGTATTGTGGTTGCTTTAGGAGGAGCATTTGTAAGAATGGGGAACTTTTTCAACTCTGAAATCGTTGGAAAACCAGCTGACCCAAATTCTCCGTTTGCTTTGCTTTTCCCACAACAAAGCAGTGAGTATGGTCTTACTGTACCCCGTTATCCGAGCCAGTTATTTGAAGCCGTAGGATATGTCCTGTTGTTCATTCTATTATGGATATTGTACAGAAAAACAGATAAAAAATACCAGCAGGGATGGTTATTCGGTCTGTTTTTCATCATTCTTTGGGCGATCAGATTCTTTGTTGAGTTCCTTAAGGAGCCACAGGGAGATGAATTCATCCAGATCGGTGGTCTGAATACAGGTCAGGTTCTTTCGATTCCTTTTATGATTGCAGGGGTTGTCATCATGATCGTTTCCAAGAAATTTAAGATTACTGAAGCAGAAAACGAGAAACCGGAATAAACCATTTAAACTAAAAAATAAAAAGGCAAATTTGTAGAAATACAGATTTGCCTTTTTTATTAGCTGTTTACTTACAGATTTCTCTCCGCTTTCCTGTTCAGTTCTTCAAAAACAGACCCCAATGCATCAATGACATCAGTAGGCAGCATCGATTCTTTTGAATGTTTTTCTGAAGCAATATCGGCAGCTCTGCCATGCAGCCATACCCCCAGAATACAGGTTCTCTCTTCAGAATATTTCTGAGCCAGAAGAGAAGTGAGAACTCCGGTAAGAATATCTCCGCTTCCTCCTTTCGCCAATCCTGCGTTTCCGGTTATATTATAAAATACTTTTCCTTCCGGAGTAACAACCTGGGTATGGTGGTCTTTAAGAACAATATAAAGACCAAGATCTTTTGCCTTTTTCCTTGCCAGTTCAAGTCTTTCAAAAGAATTATCTGTACTTCCGAAAAGTCTTTCAAACTCTTTCGGGTGAGGAGTTATGATTGATTTTTTGGGAATGAGTTTCAAATTTTTTGGATCAATTGAAATAATATTCAATGCATCTGCATCGAGAACCAAAGGCTGAGAATAGTTTTTCAAAAAACTCAAAAAGCCTTTCTCTGTACCGGAATGGGTTCCTAATCCAGGGCCTGCACCACAGGTAACATCTTTGTCCATCTCAAAATTTGTGATAAACTGCTCCCCTCCTTGTATAAACATGGCTTCAGGGCATGAGGTCTGCAAAATATTGTATCCGCATTCCGGAGCGAGTGTAAAGGTCAGCCCTGCTCCGGTTTTCAAAGCAGATCGTGTTGCCAGCACTGCCGCTCCTATTTTTCCATAGCTTCCTCCTATGATGGCTGCCTTACCATAACTGCCTTTATGGGAAAATTCCTGTCTCGGAATGAATATCGAGCCCACTAGCTGATCATCAATTACAGAGTAATCAGAATCGGTTGTGTCTGCATATATTTTATTTAAATCAATATCCAGTACTATTATTTTTCCAGAATATTTTCCGGTTTCAGGATGAAGGAAGGTCTTTTTCCAGCATTGGAAAGTAAGGGTATAATCAGCTTTCAGAATAACAGGATCATGGTCAAACATTTCATCAGCAGACAATCCGGAAGGAACATCAATGGATATCTTAATATTCTTTTTAGTATTCAATTGCTCAACAAGCATTTTATATTCTCCTTCCAGCGGCCTGGATAATCCTGTTCCGAAAAGAGCATCGATAATGATTGTTTTATCATCAAAATTATATTGTTCTTTAGGATCAAATTTCCTGACTGAAATTCCGGATAAATCACGAAGTCTTTTCAGGTTAACAGAAGCATCTTCTGAAAATTTCTTTTTGGAATCGCTTACAAATACATCTACATCAAAACCTTTCAGATAAAGTATTCTTGCGACAGCCAGGCCGTCACCTCCGTTATTTCCGTTACCACAAAATACAGCCAGTTTCTTATGATTTTTACAATGTTCCGAAATCCAATGTGCAACAGCCATTGAAGCTCTTTCCATCAGTTGAATGGAGGAAACCGGCTCTTGAGAAATCGTGAACTGATCCCAGCTGCGTATCTGTTCTGCTGTAAAAACTTTCATAGGCAAATCAAACTTTTAAGCAAATTACAAAAGATTTTTCATTATGATGCCACGTCAATAACAAAAATAAAGAGACCTCACTAATGAGATAATATATCTTAAAAAAGCTGAAATATTCATTAAATCAAATTCTATAAATTTCTCATAAAATTCAATATTTTGGGAATAAAAAACCATAAAAAGTAGTGTTTTTTACATTTTTAAATTATATTTTTGTGTATATACTAATTAAAAAAATATAAATTATGGGATTTGTTAAAGAATTTAAAGAGTTTGCCTTTAAGGGCAATGTTCTCGATCTGGCTGTCGGTGTGATCATTGGGGCAGCATTTGGTAAAATTGTTTCGTCTTTGGTAGAAGATGTTATCACGCCTCTGATCTTAAACCCGGCATTGAAAGCAGCCGGTGCAGAAAATATTGCAAAACTTACATGGAATGGTGTTGCTTATGGAAACTTCCTTTCAGCAGTAATCAGTTTCCTTTGTATTGCGATGGTTCTTTTCTGGATCATCAAACTGGCTAATAAAGTGAACAAAAAAGAGGCTCCAGCTCCTGCCGGACCTACAGAAGATCAAAAATTACTTACTGAGATCAGAGATTTGTTGAAAAGCAAAAATATCTAATTTGTAAACTACATTTTAATATAAAAAGCACCTCGGTCTAACCAAGGTGCTTTATTTATAATATCATTTCCAAATTACTGAATCTGTAAGATGCTTGAAATCTGCTCTGCCAGGGAAAGACCGATTCTATCCTGTGCTTCAAGCGTAGAAGCTCCCGTATGAGGGGTAAGGGAGATTTTAGAATGAGTAAGGATTTCTTTAGAAGGTGTTGGCTCATTAATGAAAACATCTAATCCGGCAAATCTTACTTTACCTGAGTCCAAAGCTTGAATTAAAGCTGCTTCATCAATAACTCCTCCTCTTGAGCAGTTGACAACAGCCACTCCGTCTTTCATTATTTCAAACTCATTCTTTCCGATCATATAACCGTCCTTCTGTGCAGGAACGTGCAGAGTAATAAAGTCTGAATGTTTTAAAACATCCTGTAACGGCTCTGTTTCGATATCAACATTGATGAACTGGTTGTTGTAAAATTTCACTTTGATACTTGCTCTTCCGACGTTATTATCAGCTGCAATCACTCTCATCCCAAGTCCTAAAGCAATTCTTGCCACTTCCTGGCCGATTCTTCCCATTCCCACAATACCGATGGTTTTTCCTCTCAGTTCTATACCTGCAGCATATGCTTTTTTAAGACCTGCAAATTCAGTATCTCCTACAACTGGCATTTTTCTGTTAGAATCCTGAAGAAATCTAGCCCCGGAAAACAAATGGGCGAAAACAAGCTCAGCCACAGATTCCGATGATGCTGAAGGAGTGTTGATCACATGAATCCCTTTTTCTCTTGCATAATCTACATCAATATTATCCATACCAACCCCCCCTCTTCCAATAATGTCGATGGACGGACATCCATCAATAATATCTTTTCTTACCTGTGTGGCACTTCTCACCAATAATGTGCGGATTTTGTGCTCATTAATATAATCTACTAAAAATTCCTGGGGAACTTTTGTAGTAATCACCTCAAAGCCTTTTTCTGTCAATGCATCTATTCCAGATTGATCCAGGCCGTCGTTTGCTAAAACTTTCATAAAATATCAAGTATATTAAAAAATGAAAGATTTAAAAATTAAAGGTACTGGTTCACATTTAATCTTTAAATCTTTGAATTATATTTTTATTCGCCGTCTTCTTTGAATACCTCAATGGTCACTTGTTTTTCTACCAAATCCGTAAATCTTCCTTTGTATCTTGTAGCTCTTACCAGGTGGTTGTCTATCCAGTGATAATTTCCTCCTCTTGGTTTTCCGCAAAGCACGCTGTGGTATTTGAAGCCATGCTTATCCAGCCAGTCGATCGTAATTTGTTTCAGATTTTCGGTTCTTGAAGTAAAAAAGCAGATCTGATGTCCTTCGTCATACCATCTGTTGATCGTTTCCAGAGCATCAGGGTAGGGTTCGCAGGTAACCATTCTTTCCGGCTCTTCATTGGGAACGTCATCGGTAATGGTTCCGTCGATATCTATTAAGTAATTTTTTATTCCATCCTTTAGAATAGGACTAATGTGTTCAATGTATTCTAATTCCATTACTAAATATTAAAAAACAAAGTTAGCGTTTTTACAACTATCAGGCATATTAATCTTAGTTTATGTTAATATTTTACTACAAAAACTATTATTTAAAGAATAATATCAATATTTTATTCATTATTTACCCTGAAATAGTTAATAATTTTCGTTTTGCATTTCTTTTTTTAAATAAGAAAGTGGAGGTTTTAAAGAAAATCAGTCTGTGAATGGATGTATTATCTGTAAACTTTCATCATTTTATTAGTCTTATTACAAAAAGCATGATGTTTATCTAAAAATTTCCAAAATACATTTATTACTCTTACATTTGTAGGAATGGAAGAATTTGTCGTTTTAGTAAATCCTGAAGATGAGGTTTTAGGGCTGATGGAGAAACAGCAGGCTCACATCAATGGCTTGTTACACCGTGCTTTTTCTGTATTTCTTTTCAATAATAAAGGAGAAATGCTATTGCAGAAAAGAGCGTCAGGAAAATACCATTCTCCCAATCAATGGACCAATGCGGTATGCTCACACCCCCGAGAAGGAGAAACTTATCTGAAAGGAGCAGTACGCAGACTGAAGGAAGAATTGGGAATTGAAGCTGATCTTTCCGAAAAATTCCATTTTATTTACAAAGCAGATGTAGGCGGTGGTCTTTGGGAGCACGAGCTGGATCATGTGTTTGTGGGAAATCATGAAACTGATTTCAATTTAAATAAAGATGAAGTGGAAGAAGTAAGATTCATTTCTATGGAAGATCTTGATAAGGAAATTTCCGAACATCCTGAAAACTTTACAGAATGGTTCAAAATCATCCTCGAAGAATACAAACACCATTTTTAATGATGAAAAAAATATTGCTTTTTTCTGCTTTTTTGACAGGAAGCCTGTTTTTTGCCCAAAAGGCAGGTGTATTTGACACTCCGAATTACTCTATCAATGTTCCTGAAGGCTGGAAATCCACAAACGACAGTGAGATCATCAATATTTTCCCTACCAGCCAGATAGGTGCTATTACCATCTCGGAATATCATGATCTTCCCCTTCCGAAAGAAGAAGTGAAAAAATTTATCCTTGCCCTTTATCAATCAAATGACGAAGAGAAAAAAGTAAAAGAAAAAAAGAGCCAGAAAGGGTATACGGAGTACTTCTATGAGCATTTCGATGAAAAAGAGAAGCTGTTCTGGGTAACCAAAGCTTTTCAAAAAGATAAAAACTTATATTTGGTTTCCATCAACTGTGGCCAGAAGTTCTGGAACGGAAACTATATGACCCTATTCAATGAGACTTTTAACAGTTTTAAAATAAAGAAATAAAAATTAAATATGAAGAAAACAGCCTTGTACGACAAACATGTTTCTTTGGGAGCTAAGATCGTACCTTTCGCAGGTTTTGAAATGCCTGTTCAATATTCAGGGGTTACAGAAGAGCACTTTGCCGTAAGAGAAAAAGCAGGATTATTTGATGTTTCCCACATGGGACAGTTTTTCATCGAAGGGCCGGGTTCAAAAGACCTTTTGCAGTATGTAACTACCAACAATGTAGATGCACTTGAAAACGGAAAAGCTCAATATTCTTGCCTTCCGAACGAAAACGGCGGAATTGTAGATGACCTTATTGTTTACAAGATGGAAGATGACAAATATTTTGTAGTAGTCAACGCATCCAACATCGACAAAGACTGGAATCATATTTCAAAATACAATACTTTCGGGGCTAAAATGACCAATGCTTCTGATGAGATGTCATTATTGGCAGTTCAGGGGCCTAAAGCTACTGAAATTCTTCAAAAGCTTACGGACGTAAATCTTTCAGAAATTCCTTACTATCATTTTACTGTAGGAACTGTTGCGGGCGAAAACGATGTAATTATTTCAAACACAGGATACACAGGAAGCGGTGGTTTTGAGATTTATTTCAATAACGGAAGTGCTGAAAAACTTTGGGATGCCGTAATGGAAGCTGGTAAAGAAGAAGGAATTATTCCTTGCGGATTGGCTGCCAGAGATACTTTAAGATTAGAAAAAGGATTCTGCCTGTACGGAAATGATATAGATGATACAACGTCTCCGATTGAAGCCGGTTTAGGATGGATCACTAAGTTTGACAAAGACTTCGTTTCTAAAGATGTTTTCGCAAAACAAAAAGAAGAAGGAGTTACAAGAAAACTAGTAGGTTTCGAACTGACAGACAAAGGAGTTCCAAGACATGATTATCCTGTAGTGGATGCTGAAGGAAATGTAATCGGGAAAGTAACTTCCGGAACACAGTCTCCAATGAAAAAAGTAGGTCTAGGACTTGCTTATGTAGACAAACCTCACTTCAAATTAGGTTCTGAAATCTTCATTCAGGTAAGAAACAAGAACATTCCTGCAAAAGTGGTAAAAGCTCCTTTTGTATAATCTGTTCAAAAGATATAAGAAATAATAAATCAGCCCCGCAAAAATTGCGGGGCTGATTTTATAAAATTTTAGTGTGAAATATATTTTACCAGGGAAGCTCCATTTTCAAGATTCAAATTGAGCCTTTCAATGAAAAAGCGGACATCTTTTATAAAGTTGTCTTTCAGATATTCTTCTTCTATATCGTGCCCCCAGCTGATTCTTTTATAAAATTCAGGATTTTCTGCTAATGCATGTTCCAGTTCAATCAGTTTCACATGTAAAGGTTCTATACTTGTAAAACCTTCGTATTCTTCAGTATAATCCCAGAAATCCAACAAAGTAAGATCAACATTTAAAACTCTTTCGACTTGCCTTAACAGTCGATCTTCATCACCTGCATCCACATCTCCATCTCCTGTCATTATTAAGTTTAAGCCGTTTCTATGATCAAAATGGTAACGGTCTCTAAGCTCCAAATACTTTTCAAATGGTTCTTTCACATCAAAAATGAGATAGATCTCTAATCCAAATCCCATATACGCTATATCACACCAAAGAACTTCTGCAATTCTTCAACGTTCTTCTTATCATTTCCTACGAAAATCTCCTTATCTGTCACAAAAACAGGTCTTTTAAGGAAAGTATAATGATCCAGCAGTAACTCTTTAAAATCTTTCTCTGTCAAAGACTTTACATCCAGCCCTCTCAATTTAATCTGAGTGGATTTTTTACTGAATAATGCTTCGTATGATTCTGTTTTCTTATGCATTTCCGCCAATTCCTCTTTTGTGATGGGCTCTTTTTTAATTTCGCGAAGTTCCCAGCCTGTAAGGTCAAATTGGGCTAAAATTTTTCTACATGTATCACAAGTGTTGAGATAAAATACTTTCTTCATTACGGGTTCTAAATCTGTTATGGGTTAAAATTCTCTTTCACTGAAAGTTTCGTCTTTCAAAAGTAGGATTTAATCTAAAACTTTGGAAATTATTAAATAACTTTATTCAAATTTTATAAAGATGCAGAACAAGCCTATTACTTTTCAGTTTATTTCGGAGCCTTCAGATGTTAATTACGGAGGAAATGTACATGGAGGAAGTGTTATGAAATGGATTGACCAGGCCGGTTATGCATGCGCGACAACCTGGAGTGGTAATTATTCTGTCACTGTTTATGTAGGCGGAATTCGTTTTTATGATCCTATTAAAATCGGGGAAGTAGTAAAAGTAGACGCTCAGGTGATCTATACCGGAACTTCAAGCATGCATATTGCCATCAATGTTTTTTCAAGAAATTTAAAACAGCCCAACTTTGAGAAGAAAACACATTGTATTATCGTATTTGTAGCTGTGGATGAAAATGGAAAAAAACTCCCTGTTCCCAAATGGACACCGGAAACAGAGGAAGAAAAACAGCTTGAAATGTATGCCAAACGCCTGATGGAGCTGAGAACGCAGATTGAAGATGAAATGAAACCTTTTTTGTAAGAGCGGGTTTCGGGATGCGAGATTGCAGGATTTGAGTTTTAAGGTTTTGGGAAACCAGTAACAAAAAACAACCAATCACATGATATGAAAAGTTTTTTTACTTTAACAGCATTGCTTGTAACAGCTTTGGTGCAGTCTCAGACACACCGGTTTATTTATGAACTTCAGTATAAAATGGATTCTACCGAGGCTGGATATGAAAAAGTAAATATGACCCTCGATATCACTCCGAAGGAAGTAAAATTCTATGGGAAAGATCTCGCCATCAGAGACTCACTGAATAAAAAATTCGGAACGAACTTCAGCTATACTGATATGACCGGACAGATAGTCAAAAGAAAGATCAATTCTTTTGATAATGAAAATTTCATCAATATTAAAAACGGATATTATACATTTAAAACTACAGATAAGATCAATTGGACGATTGCTGATGAGATAAAAAAGGTAGAAAACTATACTTTACAAAAAGCAACTACAAAATTTGGAGGGAGAAGCTGGACGGCCTGGTTCTGTAAAGATATTCCATTTAATGAAGGGCCATTTAAACTGCGTGGATTGCCCGGTTTAATCTTTGAGCTATCAGATGCTAAGAAAAATTTCCTTTATACGCTCGTGAAAAGCAGAGAACTTCCGGAAGTTTCCCCTACTTCAGATTTCCTGGAATCCAGCTTTGGTAATAAAGCAATTCCTATTAACGAAAAGCAAAAACATAAGCTGCTCATGGAGTTTTATAATGATCCTTTTGCTTTTGAAAGAAATAATATCAGCAAATCCAATAATGACCTTAGAATTAATATCAACGGAAAGGAAATTCATAATGTTGATGAACTGAATACGCAAACCAAAAGCATGCAGGAGGTTATCAGAAAATATAATAATCCGATTGAAATCAATAAGGCGATGCATTATCCGGTATATTAAAGCTATGGTTATTTTAAGTTTGGGCTAAAGCCAATGGGATTTAAAATTTATTTGGCTGGGCTAAAGCCCACCCCTATTGAATTTTAACAACAATATCTTTTATCTTTTATCTTTTTACCATAATTCATATATTTGCATCATCAAAAGGAAATGGTGTTCTTCCTTACCCAACCGCTTTACAAAAGCTGATGACGCCTGATTAAAAGATTATTAACAAATAACTAATCAGGATTACTATGTCAAAAAGTCAAAGAACACCAGGTAAAAAAGCAATTTTTCATACTCGTTTTTTCTTCAGAAAATTTCCGGCAGTTCCTTATATTTTAAAATGGCTGTGTATCAGTATCATCATTGGTATATTGGTAGGAACAGCTTCTGCAGGATTTCTTCAGTCTTTAGAATGGGCAACAAACTTCAGAGAAAATCATCTCTGGCTGATTGCTTTACTTCCTGCTGCAGGATTTCTGATAGGGCTTCTTTATTATTATTTCGGAAAAGATGTGGAGGCTGGAAATAACCTGTTGATTGATACCATCCATGAGCCCAAGGGAATTATTCCTTTTAAAATGGCTCCTTTTGTCTATCTGGGAACAATTGCAACGCATTTTTTCGGAGGTTCTGCGGGCCGTGAAGGAACAGCTCTTCAGATGGCGGGTGCCATCGCGGATCAGCTCACCAGGCCTTTTAAACTTGACAGAAATGAAAGAAAAATATTAATTATTGCTGCTATTGCTGCCGGATTTGGCTCCGTTTTCGGAACACCACTGGCAGGAGCCGTTTTTGGTCTTGAAGTTTTTCTGATCGGAAGGATTCGTTACAATGCAATCTTTCCGGCATTTGCTTCCGCAATTCTGGCAGACTGGGCTACCAATCTATGGAATGTAAAACATACCCATTACCATATTGATTTTATTCCGAAACTTGAATTTTTACCAATTCTATACAGCATTCTGGCAGGAATAGCTTTTGGAATCTGCGCGGCCGCTTTCAGTAAAATCATCCACTGGATGGGCTCTGTCTTTAAATCAAATATCAAATACCCTCCGCTTCGTCCTGTAGTGGGAGGAATTATTATAGCACTTGCCGTTTTTGCGATGGGAACAACCCGTTATATAGGACTGGGAGTTCCTGTGATCATAGAATCTTTTGAAAAACAGCTTCCACTGTATGATTTTGCTTTAAAAATGATTTTTACCATTGTTACCCTTTCAGCCGGATTTAAAGGTGGAGAAGTGACACCCTTGTTCTTCATTGGTGCTACCTTAGGCAGTGCTTTATCACTTTTCATCCCATTACCGTTCGGATTATTGGCAGGAATGGGATTTGTAGCCGTATTTGCCGGAGCTACCAATACTCCTTTGGCCTGTATGCTGATGGGAATTGAATTATTCGGAGCAGAATGCGGTGTATATGTAGCTATTGCGTGTGTCGTTTCTTATCTTCTTTCCGGTCATAATAGTATTTATACAAAACAAAAGATTGGAGAGGCAAAAAACAGAAGATTTGAAAGTCAGCAGGACAAGTCTGTTTCGGATTTTTTATAAGGGGTTTCGAGATTCGTGGTGCAGGTTACGAGATGCGGGATGCGGGGTCACAATTATTTGTTTATTTTGTTGCTGGATGCTGGTTTTTATTGATTCTTAGTTCTTCACTTATAAAGATCTTGAACCCAAAATCCCTCAAACTTAAAACCCCGAAACTCGCAACACGCATCTCATCACCCTCAAACTCTCCCGCTCTCAAACTCCCTTCATCATTTCCAACTATAATTCGTAATTTTACCCCATGTTCGATTACAGATTAAAAGTTTTCCATACGGTGGCTACCCGATTAAGCTTCACCAAGGCTTCAGAGGAGCTACACATCTCACAACCTGCCGTCACTAAACACATTAAAGAAATTGAAACTCAGATAGGTGCTAAGCTATTTGACCGTAAAGGAACTTCTATCCAGCTGACCCAAAGCGGAAAAATCCTGTTTGAACATGCAGAAAAGATCAGAAACATCTATCGTGATATGGAGTTTGAGATCAGCCAGATCAGCCAGCAGCATAAAGGAAAACTGATTATCGGGGCGAGTACAACCGTTGCACAGTATATTTTACCAGAGATTTTAGCCAAATTCAATTCTTATTATAAAGATATTAAGATTGAGCTTCTTACCGGAAATACGGAAACCATCTCAACACTTTTAAAAGAAGAGAAAATTGACCTGGGTATCATTGAAGGGGAATCACAGTCTTCTTATTTTGAATATAAAACGTTTAAGCCCGATGAGATTGTACTGGCCGCAAAGTCAGATCACCCTCTTGCCCATAAAACATTAAGCTTAAAAGATCTTTATCAGCTGGATTTTATCTTCAGGGAACAAGGTTCCGGAACACTTGAATTCATCCAAAACAGGCTTAAAGAAAAGGAAATCAATATCCATGAATTGAATACTGTTATGCAATTGGGAAGCAGTGAAAGTATCAAAAATTATCTTCTTCATTCGGAATGTATGGCGTTTCTTTCTATCAGTACTATCTTGAATGAACTGAAAAACAATGTACTTACGGTCATTGACATTAAAAATTTCAGTATTGAAAGAGATTTTCATTTTATCCTGCCTAAAGGCGAACAATCTGAACTGATCAAACTTTTTTTGAGGTTTGCAGAATAAGCAATAAGCAATAAGCAATAAGCAATAAGCAATAAGCAATAAGCAATAAGCAATAAGCAATAAGCAATAAGCAATAAGCAATAAGCAATAAGCAATAAGCAAAGATATAACTTTTAGTTATCCAATATAACAAAATACGATTTACTTTGTAATACTATTTTCTGGACTTTTGATACTTATTTTAAAAGTTCGCATTATGAAAGATTTCATTCAAAATGAAATAACAAGGAAAGTATTTTTTATTGTTTTGGCTGTATTATGCCTTACACCTTTTATATCTTCTCCAATTGCTCTTGCTTTGGGATTTGCCCTGGCTGTTTTTATCGGAAACCCTTTTGAAAAACACCTTCATCAATATATTCATTTACTGCTGCAGATTTCAATAGTAGGTCTTGGATTCGGGCTGAAACTTGATGAAGCGCTTCATGCCGGAAAAACAGGCTTGATGCTGACTGTTGTAAGTATTGTCACCGTTATGGTTTTAGGATATTTTCTGGGAAAATTATTTAAACTGGAAAGACCTTTATCTTATCTTCTCTCCGCAGGAACTGCTATTTGTGGCGGGAGTGCTATTGCTGCTGTTTCCCCCATCATTAAACCTAATACAAAACAAATTTCTCTTGCACTGGCTATTGTTTTTACCTTAAATTCGGTTGCCTTGTTTGTATATCCTGCAATAGGACACCTGCTGAATCTTTCACAGGAGCAGTTTGGACTTTGGTGTGCTGTGGGAATTCACGATACGAGTTCTGTAGTAGGTGCTGCCAGCAAATATGGAGATGAAGCCTTGAAAATAGCAACTACTGTGAAATTGGCTCGCGCTTTATGGATTATCCCTGTTTCACTGATTACCATGTTTATTTTTAAAAGTAAAGATTCCAAAATAAAGATTCCGTGGTTTATCGGGTATTTCATTGTGGCGATCCTTTTGAATACTTATTTCCCATATCTTGAGCGCTTCAGCACTTCAATTACTGTTCTGGCAAAATCCGGTCTGAATCTGACCTTATTTTTGATTGGTTCTACCCTTTCTATTCAAACGATGAAATCAATCGGATTAAAACCTTTGGTTATGGCAATTATCCTATGGATCATCATAAGTGTTGGCAGTCTTCTTTACATTATCTATTAAAAAGAGCAGAACCCTTTTGGAATCAAAAGGGTTCTGCATATTAAATGTGGAAATGTTTATTTCTAATTGAAATAATTTCTTAGATCTCCCCACAAGTATAAACCTGTGGACAGCCCATATATATTGAGCAATAGTCAGGACCAGTTACAGCACCAGAGCAGCTACATCCGCAAAGAGATAAATCCGGCTTACCGCTTACTCCTCCAGTAATATTTTTTAAATCTTGTTTTCTCAGTTTTTTAGCATTTTTCATAATGTTCATGTAGTTTAGTTTTGATTAAAAATATAGTTTTAGTTACTTCTCAAAGTTAAACAAATATTAAACACTCGCAACAAAAATCAGAATAAAATTTAATAATTTATTGATTATAACTTCATTGTTATATTCAAAACAAGGATTACCAGCATCTTATTTATTAAACAAGTTAAATTATTCTGTAAATTCAAGATCTCTGTCGTGGGTTTCAGAAATGGTAAGTGAAGAGTAAAATGCAAGCCCGAATACCACTACTCCTACTATGGCAGCACTTTCTACAACAGGGAAATGCCCTTTAAGGGAATCAAAAGCGAATATCATTACCGGCACCAACCCTCTTACCATATTGGGAACAGTTGTGGTTGCAGTATTTCTTATATTCGTTCCAAACTGTTCTGCTGCCAGTGTCACAAACATGGCCCAATATCCTGTTCCAAATCCCAGCCATACACAAAACATGTAATATTTTGTTTCCGTATTTGTATTACCAAATAACATGATTGCCACCCCAACCAGAGTAAAGACCAGCATATAAAAGATGGCCATTTTTCGTGATTTTAAAGCATGAGAAATAAACCCGCTCAACAGGTCGCCGACAGAAATACCTACATAAGCCCACATAATTGCTTTTCCGGGGTTGATATCTTTTATGCCCAATTCAGGGGCAAACTGATTGGCTAAAACAGCCAGAATCCCTATGCAATACCAGGTAGGTAATCCCACTGCAATGCATTTTAAATACCTTATCAATCTGTCTTTATTGGTAAAAAAGGAGAGAAAGTTTCCTTTTGAGATGTTTTTATGCTCAAGATTCTTATAAATTCCGGATTCCGATACGCTTATTCTCAGTATCAATAACATAATTCCCATGATCCCACCGATAATGTAAGAAATATTCCATCCTCCGGCCAGCTCTACGGTAAGCTGAGCTACAACAGCACCCATTAATCCAAAACCTGCAACTACTGAGGTTCCGATAGCTCTTAAATTCTTCGACAGACTTTCAGAAACCAGCGTAATTCCGGCTCCGAGCTCTCCGGCAAGTCCAATACCCGCAATAAATCTTAACCCGGCATATTGGTACACTAAATGCTCTTTCGGAAAATAAGGAAGAAAACCACAGGCAATATTGGCTAATGAATAAACCAAAATAGATCCAAACAGTACAGAAAGTCTTCCCTTTTTGTCTCCAAAAATTCCCCAGAATACCCCTCCTATGAGAAGTCCTACCATCTGGCAGTTCAGTATGAAGGTTCCGTCTGCATCCGGATTAAGCCCTAATGCTTTTAAACTTGGAATTCTAACGATACCGAATAAAAGAAGGTCATAGATATCTACAAAAT
Source organism: Chryseobacterium sp. AG363 (assembly GCF_003610675.1). Lineage (NCBI taxonomy): Bacteria > Pseudomonadati > Bacteroidota > Flavobacteriia > Flavobacteriales > Weeksellaceae > Chryseobacterium > Chryseobacterium sp. AG363. The sequence continues at coordinate 133,360 of NZ_RAQF01000002.1, read as the reverse complement.
AGCCTAAGGCAGAAATAATAACGGGAATAGAGAAAATGTACTTCAGTTTTGAAGACAGGGACAGTTCTTGCATTTTTAAGTTTTGATAAAAATAAAAAACCTTTCAATTTCTTGAAAGGTTTTTATCAAATATCTTTTTCTGATTATTATCTGGCAATATTCACAGCTCTTGTTTCTCTGATTACTGTTACTTTTACCTGTCCCGGATAAGTCAGTTCATTTTGGATTTTCTCAGAGATGTCGTAAGAAAGCTGAGAAGCTACTTCGTCATTTACTTTTCCACTCTCTACCATTACTCTCAGTTCTCTACCTGCCTGAATTGCATAAGCACTGGATACTCCATCGAAGCTTAATGCTGCAGATTCAAGATCTTTTAATCTCTGAATATAAGATTCCAATACCTGTCTTCTTGCTCCCGGTCTAGCTCCAGAGATCGCATCGGCAACCTGAATGATCGGAGATAATAACGATTTCATTTCAATTTCGTCGTGGTGAGCTCCGATTGCGTTTACAACTTCAGGGTTTTCACCGTATTTCTCAGCCCACTGCATTCCTAAAAGGGCGTGTGGTAATTCTGATTCCTGCTCAGGAACTTTACCGATATCGTGTAAAAGACCTGCTCTTTTGGCTAATTTTACGTTTAATCCTAATTCAGCAGCCATGGTTGCAGCAATGTTGGCTACTTCTCTTGAGTGCTGCAGTAAGTTTTGTCCGTAAGAAGAACGGTATTTCATTCTACCTACAATTTTGATCAGTTCAGGGTGTAATCCGTGGATTCCTAAATCAATGATGGTTCTCTTCCCTACTTCAATGATTTCCTCTTCGATCTGTTTTCTAGTTTTTTCTACTACTTCTTCGATTCTTGCCGGGTGAATTCTACCATCGGTTACCAATCTGTGAAGGGATAGTCTTGCAATCTCTCTTCTTACAGGATCGAAACATGAAAGAAGGATAGCTTCAGGAGTATCATCAACGATAATTTCTACTCCGGTTACTGCTTCTAAAGCACGGATATTTCTACCTTCTCTACCGATAATTCTACCTTTTACTTCATCAGACTCGATGTTGAAAACGGATACTGAATTTTCGATTGCCTGCTCGGTTCCAATTCTCTGGATCGTTTGAATAACAATTTTTCTTGCTTCATTCTTGGCATTCAGCTGAGCTTCTTCCATGATGCTCTGAACATGTGCCTGCGCTCTTGTTTTTGCCTCAGCTCTCATAGTTTCCACCAATTCTGCTTTAGCTTCCTCTGCAGTATAATTAGAGATTTTTTCTAGTATTTCTACTTTTTTGGCAGTAGCTATATCTAATTCCTGCTGTTTTCTGTCCAGAATTTCGTTCTTCTTAGCATAATCTGCAATCTGCTTGTCTAAGTCTTTTTCAAGCTTTCCAGTCTTGCTAAGTTCATCATTCAGCTTATGCTCTTTGTCTTTTGTTCTCTTTTCAACTTCCTGCATTTTCTTTTCACGGGATTGAATGTCAGCGTCATGCTGTGATTTCAATTCCAGGAATTTTTCTTTAGCCTGAAGATTCTTTTCTTTCTTTATGGATTCAGCCTGAACATTGGCTTTTTCTATAAGGTTTTCGGCATTTTTTTTGGCATCATCTATGATGAATTTTGCTTTCGTATTCAGAGAACTTCTGGAAAAAAATATTCCCACTACAGTTCCGATTACTAAACAAACAACACCGACTATAACTTCTATCATAATTTATATTGAGTTTTAATTGTATTCATATCCTTGTTCAATAAAAAAAGCCCACAATAATCCAGAGATTGAGAGTAAACTCCTAATCAACACGATTTGAACTGATTTCCACTGTCTGTAATCCGGAAGTCCGGCACGCCATTCGATGGACATTTGTTCGGTAATTGTTTAGCGTTGAGTTTACCTTTAATGTGTTAGAATTATTGTAGGCAGTACTTTTCAGGAAAAAAAATCTATTTCCCGATTTCATTCAACGACTGATTAATCTGCGTTAATCTTTCGTTGGTTGAATTAATATTTTTTTCGTAGTTCAGAGAAACTACTTCTGCATTGGTTCCCAGTTTAAGGGCACACATTGCCAAAGCATCCTGTTTATCTCTTACATCGAAATTCTGTTCAAAATCTTTAATCATATTCTCGATCTGCTTCCCTACTTTACGCAAAGTTTCTTCCTCTGCTGCCGGTACGTTCAGCGGATACACTCTTCCTGCAATGTTGACGGTTATTCTCCTTACCTCCATTATAATCCACTGTTTTGAAGCTGAGCAATACAGAAATCAATTTCTTTCACCAATCTGTTGATATGGTTTTTCATTAACCTATTGTGTTCAGGATTTCCTGATATTGCTGAATAAAGTTTTATATTTTTTTGTTCTTCTGCTAATACCTGATTCTTTCTTCTTTCCTCATCATATTTCTTCTTCAACTCTTCATGCTCAAAATTTAATTCTTTTAAATTTTCCGTAAGATTTTTATAGTTCTTTTGCAGAGTCGAAATCTTTCTCTCTAATTCTGAAAAATTGTTTTCTAAATCTTGAAGCATTTCAGGTTTGTATATTCTAACTAAAAGCAAAAATAAAAAAATAATAACACTAACAAAAATAAAACACTCTATATTTTGATATAACAATAAAAAAGGAGGCGCCAGTGCACCTCCTGTGTATTTTTTGACACAATATTTTTATTCAAATTTCAGAACGAACATTACCGCTCTTGTCTGCAGTGTAGAGATCGCAGATGACCAGTAAGGAGGTGTAGTAGCATTATCCGCCACTTTCTCGTTGTTCATGAAGAATGTTCCTCTTACGGCAGGAGTCAGCTTAAACTTGTTGAAATAAAACTGAATTCCCATTTCTGCAGACCATGCAAAGTTGTGCGTTGTAGATCTGTAGATTCCCTGCATGTTGTCATCTGTGGAACTTGAGTTAGACTGAAGGTTTACAACATAGTTCACCCCTGCAGCAACGTAAGGCCTTGAGTTGTACCATCTTTGACCATGAAGTTCCAGAAGTACCGGAATATCAATCAAGGTAGATTTAATTTCTCTTACTTTATCCTTTTCCTGTAAAGGGAATGGCATAAAAGGAGGATTGGTTAAAGATCCACCCGCATAAATGTCATTGGATTGAGTATTAAAAGTCAACTGTCTTTGTGCAAACTGTAACCCTGGTTCTACTCTTACATCAAGATAGTCATTCAGTCTCCATTTTGCAATAAGCCCGGCACCGAAACTATAACTTTCCTTAGAGGTAACAAGGTTTTCATTATCATTCATCCCATATTTCGGATGCAAAACAATGCGGTAATCCAGTCTGTTCCCGTTCAAATAAAACCCCCAACTGAATTTCTGTTCGTCGAAATCTTCCAACTTGTCCATTCTGTTTCGGGTTCTGAATTGCGCGTTTGCAAAAACGGCAACATTTACTGAGGTTAAAACCAGTGCTTTTAATAGAAATTTATTCATAGGTTACTTTGTTGCTTTATAAATTGTGGCTATACCTAAACTTAATTTTTTATATTCAACTTTCTTAAATCCCGTATCTAAAAGAATTTGCTTCATCTTCTCCCCGAAAGGAAAAGCATTTACAGAATCCGGAAGGTATGTATACGCCCTATTATCCTTAGAAACCAATCTGCCGATGGCAGGCAATATATTTTTGAAATAAAACATATAAAATGGCCCCATGAAACCCTCAACCTTTGAAAACTCCAGTATATAAACACTTTTGTTATCTTTAACTACTCTTCTTAACTCTGCCAAACCTTTGGTAAGGTTTTCAAAATTCCTTACTCCAAATGCAACGGAAACAGCATCAAATCTATTGTCCTCGAAAGGTAAATTTTCTGCATCTCCTTTTTGCATGGAAATTTTGCCGTCTAATTTAAGTTTTTTTATTTTAATAACGCCAACATTCAGCATTTGTTGTGATAAATCTAATCCAACTACTTTAGAACCGGTTCCTTTTTCAATAGTAATTGCCAGATCTCCCGTTCCTGTAGCCACATCCAGCACTTCCTGCGGATTATCATTTTTCATCCATCTTACCAGTTTATTTCTCCATAAAACATCAATTTTCATGGATAAAACATGGTTCAGAAGGTCATACTTCGGTGCAATGTTGTCGAACATATCCTCTACCTGGCTTTTTTTGGTAGCCTCTGAATTGTAGGGAGTAACTTTGGTGATATCTTTTGTCAAAACTTAAAACTTGTAATATTCTTTGTAATAATTTAGGTAATCCTGCTTTCTGAAGATTTTGGATCGTGATTCCACTTTCTGGATATTTTTGATCACTTTGTCATAGTCTTCATCTACATTGTAATAAAAATCTTCTGTGTAAAGCTTATTGAAGCGTCTTGCTCCTCCGTAATAATCCTTTCCGTCGATAACCGTTTTATCAAGTGCTGTCAGCAACGAATCTTTTTTAAGATTATATCCGTAATACTGATCATTTACGTAGTAATCCTGGTGGGTAATATTAATCAGACCACGAAGTTTATTGACTTCAAATGCTGAATCGTAAAGCATTTTCTTGTTCTGATCAAAAACCTGAATAGAGTTTTTCCCTTTATTCAAATCCACATGCACATACTGCCCCGCTGAAATAATTCCTTCAGATCCGTTATTGATCTTAAAGTAATACGTATTCGGGGTAGGATTATCTACCACATAATAATTCTTCTTGGCTAAAAAAAGGAAGTAGATCCCAAAGGCAACGATAAACGCCACAGCTGCAATAAGTAAGCCTTTTAAGGACGAGTTGTTTTTCATAGATTGTAAAGTACAATTTTTGCAAATTTAATAATATTTTTAATTCTCCGTTATTAATATTAATTATTAACTTTGCATCTTTAAAAAAATCATATAAACGAATGCCGAATACGATCATTATTGGCTCTGGATCTTATATTCCGAACAGAGTTATTGGTAGAGATTACTTCATGAATTCCGAGTTCTATACTGAAGACGGAGTAAAGATTGAAAAGCCTGTGGAAGAGACCATTGCGAAATTTGTAGAGATTACAGAAATCGAAAACAGGAGATTCATTGAGGATGATCTTTCCAATTCACAAATCGGTTATGAAGCTGCAAAAATCGCTCTTGAGGATGCAAAAGTAGACGGCGAACAACTGGATTATATCATCTATGCAAGCAATTTCGGGGAAGTTACAGAACACGGATATGCTGATTTTATGCCTACAATGGCAGCGAGAGTAAAGAATAAACTGGGAATCAAAAACAGAAAATGCGTAACATATGATATGCTTTTCGGATGTCCGGGATGGGTGGAAGCTATGATTTTGGCAGATAACCTTATTAAAGCTAAAGTAGCTAAAACAATTCTTGTTATAGGAGGGGAAACTTTAAGCAGAGTAACAGATCCACATGACAGAAACAGAATGATCTTTGCAGACGGTGCAGGAGCTGTAGTAGTAAAAGCAACAGATGAAGAGAATGTAGGGATTATTGCCCACAACACGATTTGTGACAACGGACCTGAATTAAATTATCTTGAAAACCAACCTTCCATCAATAAAGAAGTAGATCAAAAACGCCTATATGTAAGAATGTTAGGAAGAAAAATCTATGAATACGCTCTAAAAAATGTACCGGTTGCGATCAAGGATACCATTACTGATGCCGGTCTTTCTATTGAAGATATAGACAAAATCTTAATTCACCAGGCAAACGCTAAAATGGATTATGCTATGATTGAAAGACTTCACAGACTTTATGATGTAAAAGAATACGATCATGCCATCTCTCCTATGACGATCCAGGATCTTGGAAATACTTCTGTAGCAACAATTCCTACTATGTATGATTTAATAATTAAAGGAAAAATGGAAGGTCAATCGTTTAAAGATAATGGTAACATTGTAATGACTTCGGTAGGTGCCGGAATGAACATCAATGCTATCGTTTATAGATTTCCTAAAAAGTAATATTTAAACCATTAAAATATAAAAGCACAGGGAAGTTTATTCTTTGTGCTTTTTTTGATCAGACATGCAAAAGAATTTTTTAATCATCGCCGGAATCTTCCTTTTTTTGGAAGTGTATATTTATCAGGCCATCAGAACACTTACCGATAATTTCTGGATCAGAATCGGATATTGGATAATTTCTTTGGTTGTGTACGGGATTTTCGCTTACGAAGTCACTCACTATCAGAGATCAGATAGAAGTATGGCAAGAACCCAGATCATGATTTCCTTATTTTTGATCTTTATCCTTCCTAAAATTTTCGTAGTTCTGTTTTTATTAATTGATGATATTATCAGAACCGGAGGTTATTTAATCGGCTTCGCCAAACCCTCCGAGAATTTCTTCCCGGAAAGAAGAAAGTTCCTGAGTCTGGTTGGATTAGGAATGAGCGGAGTACTTTCTGCTCTTTTCATAGACGGAATTACGTTTGGAAAGTACAGACATAAAGTAAGAAGAGTAAGAGTAAATTTTGCTAACCTTCCGAAAAGCTTTAAAGGATATAAAATCATTCAGATTTCAGACGTTCACAGCGGGAGCTTCTCAGATCCGGACAAATTACAGCATGCGATTAACCTGATCAACGAACAGAAACCTGATCTGGTATTATTTACCGGAGACATGGTGAACAATGTTGCAGACGAGTTCAAACCTTTTATTCCCTTGTTTTCAAAAATTAAGGCCAAAGACGGAAAATTAGCCGTGCTAGGAAACCATGATTACGGAGATTACGTGACCTGGGAATCACCTGCAGCTAAAAAAGAAAACCTTGACACCTTAATCGGCTATGAAAAACAAGCTGGTTTCGACATGCTGAGAAACGAACACAGAGTCATTGAAAAAAACGGAGAAAAACTATACATTCTGGGAGTAGAAAACTGGGGATTAAAACCATTTCCTCAATTCGGAAGAATAGATGATGCTTTAAAAGGAGTGCCAGAATCCGCTACGAAGATTCTGATGAGCCACGACCCTACTCATTTTGATTATGTGGTTAAAAAGCACCCTTCAAATATCCACTTAACTCTTTCAGGGCATACCCACGGAATGCAGTTTGGTTTAGATCTTAAAAACGTAAAATGGTCACCCGTACAATACAAATATCCAAAATGGGCTGATTTATACGAAAGTGAAGGGAAACTATTATATGTAAACAGAGGGTTTGGTGTATTAGGATACCCAGGAAGAGTGGGTGTACTGCCGGAGATTACGCTTTTTGAGTTGAGCTAAAGGTCCGGGGTTCCGTATCCGGTACTGGTTATTGGTTGTCTGGTTGTGAGTTGTTTTTGTTTCTGGTTACCTAGTGCGTTAAACTCTCAAACTCAAAACCCCTGCTATCTGCGACCTAAAAAATATAATCTTTCATACGGGAAGTAGCCATTTCCCTGTCATTGAGAAAAGTAAGGAGGGCATCTAATTTGTCCTCCATTTTTTTGCCCGAAAATAAGCTCCGGTAAAAAGGAATATCAAAACGGTATTTTTTGAAATCTGTAAACTGCCATGTGTTCAGATAGATCAGTACAAATTCTTCATTCTGCAAAGTTTCCAGCATCATGTTCTGGTAATATTTCATCGGCAGGATCTGAAACACGAAATCATTATAAGGAAGCTGACTGTACGGAGAAATACTTTCAGGGACAATACTCAAACCATCCTCTTCTGTAATTTCGGTATCTCTTTTGAGTCTTTTAAAAGGAAAAAGAATATTGGCATTATCGATATTGGAGACGTAATTAAATTCCATTAGCTTTAAAGTTTCCTGAGCAACTTTTACATCTTTCTGACGAATTCCTCTGATCTGTTTTTCCAAAAGATCCTGAATATTCTTCTTGGCATTTTCTATTTCTTCAGGATTTGATCCTTTATTATAAAAAGCAATTTCATGCCCTTTGGATGAAATTGCTTTTATTAAATTCTGAAGTTTTTCGGTAAGAGAAACCTCTACAAAAAAACTTGATTTGATATCATGAATATCTAAAACTCTAAGAATCGCTTTGGTATTATCTTCGGTGATTTTCAATCGCTCTTCATCAGTAATTTGAGAGCCGTTTTTTACTTCAGCCTCAATACAAGTGATGTTAAAAGTTAATAATACCATTTAAATTAAAGTTTATATAAATTATATAATATATTAAAAATCAGGTGTTAAAAGTAAAAATAATTAAAGCATTACTTTATATTATTAATCCTTTCCTAATTTTACTTTCAGATTCTTAATCATATCTTTTGTCATTTCCGAAATTCCGAAATCATAAGTCAGACCCCAGTCTTTTTTCGCTACTGAATCGTCAATAGATGCCGGCCATGAATCTGCAATTGCCTGTCTGAAATCCGGGTTATAATCAATCGTAAAATCCGGAATTTCTTTTGTGATTTCTTCTGCCAATTCTTTTGGAGTAAATGACATTCCGCCTAAATTATAAGAAGAACGAACTGTCAAACTTTCTTTTGGAGCATCCATTAATTTCAAGGTTGCATTAATGGCATCATCCATATACAACATCGGCATTCCTGTATTTTCGGAAATGAAACTTGTATACTTTCCGTCTTCAATCGCTTTGTAGAAAATCTCAACAGCATAGTCGGTAGTTCCACCTCCCGCAGGAGTCTTCCATGAGATCAATCCAGGATATCTGATACTTCTTACATCCACACCATATTTGTCGAAATAGTATTCACACCACTTCTCCCCTGCCATTTTAGAGATCCCATAAACAGTTGTTGGATTCAATACCACATCCTGTCCTACCTCATGCTTTGGAATTCCTTTTCCAAATACCGCGATAGAACTTGGCCAGAAGATCTTTTTAAGAAGTCCTTCTTTAGCCATTTCACAAAAATGAAGCAGTGGTTCAAGATTCAGCTTCCACGCAAAAACAGGCTGCTTTTCCGAAGTTCCGGATAAAAGTGAAGCAAGGTGATACACTGTCGTTATCTCATAATCATGAATCACCTGTCTTACCAATTGAGTATTGGTAACGTCCATTCTTTCGTAGTGTCCGGCAGAAGTAATTCCTTCCTGCCATCTGTCCAATCCTGAAGCAACAACGTTTTCCGCTCCGTGAATTTCAACAAGTCTGTTCGTAAGTTCGGTACCAATTTGTCCCAAGGCACCTGTAATCAGTATTCTTTCCGTATAGGATTCCATTTTTCAGATTTTTTTTTAGAATTGTACAAAAGTAAAAAAAACATGCCAACCATAATAAAAAAGGTGTATTTAAAAAACATAGCCCTGATAAACTACAGATATTTCAATTAGATAATCTCAATGAAAGAAAAAATCAAATGCAATGATCATCAGGCTGTGATTAACTGAAAATTCAATAATTTTGTTGTAAAGAAAAAACAATCATATGAAGAAGATTTTAATTGCTTCGATGCTTTTGGCAGCTCAGCTAAGCTGGGCTCAGTTCACAGATATCAATATTATCAAAGAAGTACAGGTAAAGAAGAAAGGTGTTGTCGTCTCTGCACACCCGTTAGCCAGTGAAGCGGGAGCTAAAATCTTAAAAATGGGAGGAAACGCCTATGATGCCGTTACTGCAACACAATACGCCCTTGCTGTAGTTTATCCTCAGGCAGGAAATATCGGAGGTGGCGGATTTTTGGTAGGTGTAAAAAATAACGGTGAAAAATTTACGCTGGATTACAGGGAAACTGCTCCTAAAAAAGCCTCCAGAGACATGTATATTGATAAAAAAGGTAAAGCAGATACTGATCTTTCCCAGAACGGAAGACTGGCCGTAGGTATTCCCGGAAGTGTAGCAGGATTCTTTGCTACTCTGAAGTACTGTAAGCTTCCTATGGAAAAAATCATCCAGCCTGCTATTGATCTTGCCGAAAAAGGATTTGCCATTACCGACAAGGAAGCGGAAATGCTGAATAATCAAAGAGAAAAATTCCAGAAGCATAATAAATCTTCGATCATTTTTGTAAAAGATACTCCATGGAAAGCCGGAGATCTTTTGGTTCAGAAAGACTTAGCTGAGACATTGAAACTAATCCAGAAACAAGGTGCTAAAGGTTTTTATGAAGGAAAAACAGCTGATCTTTTAGTTGCCGAAATGAAAAGAGGAAACGGAATCATCACTCTTGAAGATCTTAAAAATTATAAAGTTGCTGAAAGAAAAGCGCTGGAATTTGATTATAAAGGAAGCAATGTTGTCACGATGCCTCTGCCTTCAAGCGGCGGAGTTCTTCTTGCCCAGATGCTCAGAATGGCTAGTTTTGAAAACCTTGAAAAGTATCAGCAAAACTCTACAAAAGCAGTTCAGATCATGACTGAAGCAGAAAGAAGGGCTTACGCCGACAGAGCAGAATATATGGGTGATCCGGATTTTATTCAGGATAAAACCTCTTATCTGATCTCGGATGAATATCTGAAAGGAAGATGGAAAAGCTTCAGTTTTGATAAGGCAACTCCAAGTGCAGAAGTTGGTAAGATTATAGAACAACCTAAAGAATCTATGCAGACTACTCATATTTCCGTATTGGATAAAGATGGAAATGCTGCTTCTGTAACCACCACACTTAATGGATACTATGGAAGTAAAGTTCTTGTTTCAGGAGCCGGATTCTTTTTAAATAATGAAATGGATGATTTCTCTATCAAACCCGGAGTTCCGAATATGTTTGGAGCAGTAGGTGGAGAAGCTAATTCAATACAACCTAACAAGAGAATGCTCTCTTCGATGACCCCAACCATCATCCTTAAAAACGGAAAACCTTATATGGTCGTGGGAACACCAGGAGGAACTACAATTCCTACTTCAGTGTATCAGTCTATCGTGAATGTAGTGGATTTTAAACTGAATGCGAATATTGCGGTGAATGCACCTAAATTCCACCATCAATGGTTACCAGAAACTATCACCGTGGAAAACAATTTCCCGGAAAGCACTATTTCTGAACTGAAAAGCAAGAATTACGTCATTGAAAAGACAAAATATATTGGTAAAACAGAAATGATTGTCCTTGATGAAAACGGAAATATCCATGCTGTGGCAGACGGCCGTGGAGATGATTCTGTAGCAGTGGAATAATTTATATTTACAATTATACAAATAATATTAGCTAAAGCTTGATTTTTAAAAAGCAAATGCAGTTTCTAAAAATCAAGCCTTAGCTTTTATTTATAAAGCTACTACAAGAGATTCTTTTCAATTACCTTCGTTATGTTACTAAATAAATTTCCAGTTGATGTCTTTAATAAAAAAACTCTCATTGCTGAACGATCTTTAATTTTAAACATTTTCTGCTTTATCTAATTCTGCCAGGATTTTATCCATTATTTCTTGAGTGGTAAAATAAATTACATCATTTTTTGAATCATCATATTTTTCATTTTCGTTTTGAACTAGTAATTGGGTTATTTCAGGCACTTTATCTTTGAATATTAAACGAACAATACCTCCATATCCTTTTGGAATGACACCAATATTATCTCCTTTTTTTAAAGAAACAAAGTCTAATTCTGCATCAATTTTTTGATAGCCTTTAACATCCTTCCTTCTAAAAATGATATTAAATTTTGTTCCAACAACAAAATCAAAATCACTTCTGTTATTATCTAAATAAAGTTGCTTTTCTTTATTTATGGTAGGTAAATCATAATACTTAATATCTAATTCTGAATGTGCTCTGTGAGAAAAAAGAAAGGGGTTACAAACTAATTCAGTTTCATTTAACTTTTCAAACATTTCATTAGTTAATATATTCATAATTTTATTTTTTAAATTTAATAATCTTTTTATAGAATTCCTGTGCTTCTTTAGGTGTTAATTTTTTTGTCTCTTCTAATAACATATTACTGCCAGGAATAGAGTTACTTGTAATTGTTTTAGGAATGTCAATCCCATATAACTCATTAACTAATTTCCTTGCGTCTTCTATAGGAATCTCCTTTACAACGAAATCAGATAATTTTTCAGGTGAAGTATTAATTATAACTTCTAATTCTTTACTAACTCGATAGTTAGCAGATTGTAAATTTAAACCTTTTAAATCTTTTGGAACATAAACTTGCAAAACACCTTTTGTTCCAGGCTTAGATGAAGATTCTATACCAAAGATGACAGCTCTTATCGGGTCTGTAGAAGTTGAAACGCCATACTCTATTGAATTACTATTACCTGTAAAGAGTTCTCCATTTATACTTCTTGTTGTTCCTCTGAAGAGAACTTGTATTCCTACTTTTTCTAAATTCTCAGCCATTACATTTTGGTCTACTTTCCCCAAAAAATCTATAAGTTCCTCTACAGTTTTTATTTTCCTACCGCTTAGAATCCTTGATAAAATAGCAGCACCTCTTGCAATTCCTGCTCCAAACTCGGGTAACAACCCTGCAGCAATATTATTCAGGATTATCCAAAACTCTTCATCTATTTTTTTATTAGTAAAATATTCAGCAACAAAACAAGGAATATATAATTCTTTACCCTCCTCAACTACAACTTTCATAGGACTAAAAGGGTTTTCACTCTTATTTCCAATTTCCTTTTCAGCATAATACATTGGAAAAGAATCTTGATTATGAGCAAATAATGCAGTACCTACCCTATATTTTTTTTCTCTTTCTAAGTAATAAGCAAAGCCGGTGTATCTTATAAATGGATCATTAACTTCACCAGAAGGTTTGTATTCCTCATAATCAACGTCAAATTTCCATGCCTGTTCGAGTTCTTTATTGGTCCAGTTTTTAAGACCAATTCTTGAAAAAATTGTAATTAATACTTCAATATGTTTATTGCTGAATTTTTCAAATATTTGACGGACAATTTCAGGGTTTTTATTGATTTGATTATACCACCAATTCGCATTTTTTACACCTTTCAGCAGATTAATAATTGAAATATTTTCATTGGTACCAGATGTATCAATAGCTTTTTCAGAAAGGGAAACAAAATCCTTCCAAAGCATTTCATCGGTAAGATCTTCCAAAACAAAATCAGGAATGTTTTCGTATAAGGCATCAATGAAATCAGGATTGTTTTTAGCAGCTGCAAAAAAATATTTATAATATCGGATAATATCATTTTTCATCTGCTCGGCTTGTGAATTACCTTTTATAATTCGCAAAAATTCAATAAAAGTTTCTTCATTCCCAGTATAAAGCTTTATGGCAATGTATTCATCATTCAGCTTAAAATCATAGAGAGTTTCAGTTGCATCCGTTTGTGCATCAGAAAACTTCTTATTCTCTCCATCTTTATAGATAAAGTTAAGATTATAGGTTACTTTATAATTGTCAAAATAAACTCCAAAATTATAAGAGTTGCTCAATAAGTTTTTTCTGGTATTCAGTTTGGATACGTCAAAAAAAGCCAGAGTTTCTTTATTGTTCTTTTTATATACAAAAGGTTTGTTATTTTTAATACTGCTGAATACAGGAATACCGAATGAAGAAGAGCCTGAATAAATAGTTTTATCTTCCAATAAATATTTTTCTGGCTCAAATAAAAAGCTTTTTATCAGTCCTAACTTTTCTTTTAAATCTTTTGCCAGAAGTTCATAGTTAATCCCTCCTGTATAAAAGTCTCCAGATAAAGCATCATAATCTTCGGAGGTAGGTTTATAAAAAAGACTATTTTTACCAAAAGGTGTGCTTAATGCAAGCTCATTGGAAATTTCATCAAATGTTTTGTTGGTTCTTATTCCCTCAAAAGGATCTTTACCACTTCCGTAAATTCCTTTTTCAAGTTCTGCCAATTGTATGATACGACTTCCTCGAAGTATTTGCTTACTTTCTTCGTCAAAATCATCAATGTCTTCTAAAATATTTTCCATAAAATCATGTTTTTATTATTTGTTTTTTCTGAAACGTTTCTAAAGCAAATGTAAATGGAAGTAGCGACAAGACTTGACGTGTTAAAATAATCTCCTATACTTTTTTAGTATTATAAGAAATCGCATATTTTTTAAAATTTTTCCGACTCTAATGTCTAGCTCAGTTTATCCATAGACAAAACTTCTCAACAGATTCTTTTCAATGACTTTTGTCATGTTTTTAGATAAATTTTCTTAATTTTCGCCCTTAAAAAAACAAAACGACTGTTCTTTGAAAGCAAAAAAAATACACAATCAGCTTTATTTCCAGGTGATTATCGCCATCATTGCGGGTATTCTTCTGGGAAAATTTTATCCTGAGTTAGGAGAAAAGATGAAACCTTTGGGAGATGGATTCATCAAATTGGTAAAAATGATTATCGCTCCGGTAATTTTCATTACACTTACGTTAGGAATCGCCCACATGACCGATTTGAAAAAAGTTGGCAGAATTGCAATCAAAGCAATGATCTATTTTTTTACCTTTTCAACTCTGGCTCTTATTATAGGGTTATTAGTAGGAAATATTCTTCAACCGGGTCATGGTTTAAATATTGATCCTTCTACTCTTTCGGGTGATGTTTCACAGTATCAGGCAAAAGCTCATGAATCAACACTTACGGGATTCATTATGAATATTATTCCGGAGACATTATTCAGTCCGTTGGTGGGTGAAAATATTCTTCAGGTACTTTTGGTAGCAATTTTAATGGGAGTTGCTTTGGTTTTAACAAAAGAAAAGAGCCAGAAAGTAACCGATTTTTTACAGGATCTATCAACTCCGGTATTTAAGATCGTTCATATGTTGATGAAACTGGCCCCGATAGGTGCTTTCGGAGCAATGGCTTTTACGATCGGTAAATATGGACTACATTCTGTTCTGAATCTTATATTCCTCGTAGGTACATTTTATATTACATCAATCCTGTTTGTGATTCTGGTATTGGGAGCGGTAGCATGGTATAACGGATTTAATATTTTCAAACTCCTTTTCTATCTTAAAGAAGAACTACTTCTCGTTTTGGGTACAAGCTCATCAGAATCTGCTTTGCCCGGAATTATGGAAAAACTTGAAAAGGCAGGTTGTTCACGCGCCATTGTAGGCCTTGTGGTTCCTACCGGATATTCTTTCAATCTAGACGGAACTAATATTTATATGACCCTGGCCTCTCTCTTTATCGCGCAGGCCTTAAATATTCATCTTCCTATCGAAAAACAACTGATGCTTCTTTTGGTGGCTATGCTAAGTTCAAAAGGGGCAGCTGGCGTTACAGGCGCCGGATTCGTTACCCTTGCCGCAACATTGGCAGTAGTTCCTGAGATTCCGATTGCAGGAATGACTTTGATTCTTGGAATTGATAAGTTCATGAGCGAATGCAGAGCTCTGACCAACGTAATTGGGAATTCTGTAGCTACCGTAGTAGTTGCCAACTGGGAAAAACAGCTTGATAAAAAGCAACTTCAATACTGCCTGGATCATCCGGCTGAAGTGGAAAAGAAACTGGAAGTGTAAATAGATTGCAGATGGCAGGTTTAGGTTGCAGGAATTGGGAAATAATCAAGGTTCAAAGTTCAAGGTTGTGTGTAACACGTAACCCGAAACCCAATAAACAGCAACTAGTAAATCGGAAACAAAATTAACCTGCATCCAGTACCATAAAGCTTTAAATCAAAATACTTAAACTCGCGGGTTGAACTTTAACATGGATTGGTGATTTGATCTTATTGAATTCACCGTCCAGATGCCAGTTTTTGGTATTGACCTTAAATGATATTTCAGAGACTGGAAGATAGGTTACATATTCATCATCTTTCAGTCTTTTAGTAAACATTCGGAAAGCAAAAAGTGCTGAATAAGTAAGTGGAAACTTTTTTACCAAAACCATGTCAACCAGTCCATCACTTTTACTGGCTTTCGGAGCAATATAGGCATTGTTACCAAACTGACGGGTATTGGCAATGTTCATCATCAGATACCTTCCATTGTACTGTTGATATTCTTCATCAAAAAATTTCACCTTGATAGGTTTGTAATTGAAAAAGGTTTTCAGGGAAACTTTGATATAATTTTTGAATCCACGGCTTGTTTTTTCAAATTCCTTAACCACTTTACCGTCAAATCCTGTTCCCGAAACATTGATGGATAGCCTGTCGTTTACCGTAAAAGTATCAATCTTTCGGGAGTTTTTAGCTTTTATTTTTTCTAAAAGTTCATCCAGATTTTTACTGAATTGTGTTTCATTGGAAAATCCATTTCCTGAACCTGCGGGAAAAATTGCCAGAATTTTATCTGTGTAAATAAGATTTTTGGCTACTGTAGAAATAGTACCATCCCCTCCGATAGCCACAAAAATATCAACCTCTTCAAAATGGGACTGAATAAATTCATCTGTTCCTGGAATAGATTCTGACACATAGTACAATGGGTTATTAACCTTTGTTTTAAGTTCGTTTAAAAACGGCTGATAATTTTTTTTGGCCGAAAAAGGATTGATAATAAAAGCTACTTTGTCCATTACCACAAAATTAAAAAATGCTTCCAAAACTGGAAGCATTAATTTACTTAATTTTCATTCTTTCTTTAAATTCTGGATTTAATGTACCTTTCAGATCTTCCCATGAAACCGGAATTGTAATATCTCCGGCAGCAAAAGCAGCAATTTCATAAGGA
The DNA here is from genome assembly GCF_003610675.1 of Chryseobacterium sp. AG363. NCBI lineage: Bacteria > Pseudomonadati > Bacteroidota > Flavobacteriia > Flavobacteriales > Weeksellaceae > Chryseobacterium > Chryseobacterium sp. AG363. The sequence goes on along the minus strand of NZ_RAQF01000002.1, from coordinate 116,886 downwards.
CTGTAGTGAAAATACAGGTTTTTATCATCAAAATAAAAGTTGTCTGATGCCGGAATTTTATCCACTAAAAGCATTTCTGAGTTCTTCACTTCTCCGTCACCATCCATTGTACCACTATTCATTTTATCAATATTTTTCATCAGAATGGCTTCAATTTTATTTTTAGGCATTGAAGTAATGTCTTTCAGTTCTAATTTTTTGTTGTTTTTAAGATCAAAAACCCTTTCGGAAAATCCGTAGTTATCATGTGCTCCTCCTTCATACCCGCTTCCCAGATACTGAATATGCATATAACCGTTAGAATTAGAAATAAGATTCATATGCGAGCTTGAATACCAGTTTTGAGCATAAGTAACATCTGAAACCCAGTCTTTATTATCATTTTTTACAGAATTGAAATAATTAGTTTTTTCATTATCCAGATAAGCCTGAAGACCAGCTTTGGAAAAATCTTTAATCTTTTCATTCTGGAAATAGATGCTGTCTAACAGTTTTTTATCTTTTAAAGTTGGAAAAACCAAAAGCTTTGAAGTAAAGCTCACTTTTAAAGAATCCGTAATTTTTGTAGAGTCATTGACTTTCACAGAGTCTACTACAAATTCTTCAGTGGCTTTGTTTTCTATTTTTTCTGCTGATCCTGCTTTTTCATTTTTTTTACAGGCAGTAACAGCTAAGAAAGAAGATAATGCTATAACAGCAATCGTATTTTTCATAATTCTATTTTTGGGGTATTAATACAAAAACCATTCAAAAGATGAATGGTTTTTGAAAAAAAAATATTTTTTTATTTAAATCCTGTTAACTATTACTTTTTTACAAGACTGATTACCTGATTTTCAAATTTAGAAGCAACGCCCCAGATTTGTTTGAATGCAGGGTAATATTCTTTCGGGTAGTCTGAACTCCCAATTTTGGTAGTTGTAGTCACCTCCAGTATATTTCCTTTTTGTTCTACAGAATAAGTATATGCTATTTCTTTATCTTCTGTAACGATCCTTTTTTCTTTAGGCATTTCCTCTATCTTGTATCCTTCAGGAATTTCAAGAATGACCTTTTTTGTTCTGGTTATGGGTGATCCAAAATCAATTGGATATTTTCTTACTTCGGTTTGATCAAATTCATTAGAGTTTTTACTTAAAAACAGCATCGGATTAATAATCATTTTCTTCCCTACTCTGTCAATAAGGTTGGACGAAGAGAATTTCATCGTGCTTTCAAAGTCGCCATTTTCCAACACTTTCGAATTGATATCCGTGAAATCCATTGAGAAGTTTTCTTTATACTGCTTCTTGTATTTTTCTGCGTTATCATCGTAGTTGTCTTTAGCATACATTGCGTATGCACCTGTATCTTTATCCGAATAGGTACCGGAAATACTACCGTCATCATTGATTTTGGCATTCGCTGTAAGATAAGTATTGCTTGATTTTACATTGGACATCTGAATCTGCAAAGCTTTATCTTTAGTCACAAGGATTCCATATTGATTCCAGTTTTTTAGAGGTATTTCATCCAATGAAGATTGTTTGGAGGTAGCATCATAAATATGCAGCTGCTTATCTATATCAATTGCTGCCAAAACAAAGTTCATATTGGAAATATTAGGGGACACCATATTGATCAATCCGTTCTCTACCGTAGAAATAATCAACGGATCAGCTTTAAGACCTGCTTCGCGAAGCATCATAACAAGGAAAAGATTAATTTCTGCGGCGTTGCCGGTTTTAGTTTCCAAAAGTTTTTTGATACCGTCTTCTGTATAAACCCCTTTATCCTTATTCCATGTAAAGGTTTTCTGAACGTATGAAAATATTGCATTGGCTTTTTCAAGATCTGTTTTCATTTCCGAAACTCCTGCCGGAATATTTTCTCTTGCCAGTTTTGTTCTTTTTATTTCACCTCCAAAATCATCACTATCATACAGTCTCTTTGCAATCTGATCCCATGAAGATGAATACAATTTAAGCTCGCCGAAATTAGTAGAATTTAGCTCAGCACTGATTTTTGTTCTGAAATTTCTATCATTTCTTACAAATTTTTCAGTTTTAAAACCAGTCAAATTCTCATAAGCAAATCTATAGGTTTTATATTGAGCACCATACAGATATCTTTCTTCCATTTCTCTATACTTAGGACTGATTCCTCCCGTATAGTTTACATTATAAGACATATTGATGGGTGTATCAAAAACATATTCTGTATTCAGTGAAGGAGTATCAGATTCTATCAATACCTCTGGAATCATAAAGCGGAACGGAGATATAATTTCATATTGATATTCTATGACAGATCCATTTTTCACACTTGGAAAAGCAAATTTTGTTAAAGTAACATATTTATTCTCTTTACTTTTATATTGAGAACTTTTTTCCACTTTTACGGGAACTGTAACTCCATTTTCAAGATTATAGGTAAAAGCTTTGAACTTTCCCAGTGATTCTCTGTTGGTTCCAACATTATAAATAGGAATCTCAAGATTCAACCAGTCTTCAGCTTTATCTTTATTATAAATCTTCACTCTGTAAAAATATCTTTTGTGGAGATTTCCCGTATTGGAATCCACCATAAAATAAGCAGATTTGTATAAAATTTCGGCAGGAGCATTTTCATCTAATAAAGATTTTGCTTTCGACAGATCTGCCTCATTAAATTTGGGAGGGTTCAGAAATTCATATTTCTTCTGAGCACTGATCAATATGGTATTGGCAGAGCAAAAAAGCAATACTATAATTTTTTTCATGGTTGTATTTTTGTTATTAAAATTTTCGAATTATCCATATTCAGAATCTTTTTTCTGAAACTTATATAATCGTTGTATTTTTCTTTTGGATATAATCCTTTATTGATCTGTACTTTTCTGACCACCTTTACCTGTCCTTCACTTTTAACAAAACTTAGTTTGTAAGATCCAAATTCAGAAGTGATGCTTGAATTATCAGGAGTTTCATCCACCTTATACCCCAAAGGAAGTACATAAGCAATTTCATATTCGTCCTCATAAGACATACCGACTTCAAAAGGAAGCTCGCGGGTTTCATCAGTTTTAAAGACAGCATCATTAAAAATAGGCACAGATCTGAACAGAAGGCTGTTTCCAGCTTTTTTGGAGAAATTATTGGTCTTAAAATCAAGGTCGTAGGTAATAACAGCATTATCTCTGTCATTGTTAAAATTTTTCATTTCAACCTTTTCAAAATTTAAAACATTAAACCTCTCTTTTACCGCATCATTTTTTTCAGTGGGATTAAGACTGGCAAACCTCAGATTATAATCATATTGATTTCCCGTATAGGAAAAATTTCCAGTCCCGATAATACTGTTGTCCTCATTAAGGTTAACTCGCAATATTTGTTTTTCTTTATTTTGTTCAGCTTTATAAACCGGTGTATTGATAAGTTCTATTCCCTTCGGAGTTACAGCAAGCACATTCCTGTCTGTGGTATTATAGCTTAAATGATTAAAGGCTATTTGTTGAGAAGTATTTTCAAGCCAGATATTTCCTTTTTCAGTCGGGATCATCAGAATAGCGTGATTTCCTCCCATAGAAGGAAATTCGGGATCAAAAGAAACCTGTGAGGAACTGGAATTGATCACACAGTATTTAGATGGAATTCCTGCTTCATTCAATAGAATTCTCATATAATTCGTTAATGCTTTACAATCTCCATATCCTTTTTTGTGGACTTCATCCGGCTGCATAGGAAGCCAGCCCCCAATTCCTAATCCTACAGCGATATATCGGGTTTTGTTCTGCATGTACTGATAAATTTTCTTTACTTTATCTTCTACAGATCCCTGTAATTGTAAGGATGTTACTTCAGCTTTAATAGCCGGAGTAGATACCGAAACTGGTTCTATCAGATCTTTATAATACCAGGTTCCAAAATCCGTCCAGTTATTTAAAGTCCCTTGTTTTCCTGCCAGGTTAAATTTTGTTAAAGCAAAATTTACTGAAGGTAAGATTTTAACAGGCTCCGGAATCATAAAAGCATCATCAATGGCAGGTACATTTTTATAGGAATAGGTCTTATCATTTTCACTTCCGCTTTCTACAACAGACGCATAGTTATACTTTGAAGGGTATATCTTGGTACGCAGTTCAATTCCTGATGTATTAATGATTTTGAACTGAGCCTCTTCCAAAGACATTTTAATAGAGTGAAACGGTACAAAATCCTGAATAAAGATCGTATTCTTATCTTCGCTTTCATAAGAAAAATCAACAGTATAAGGATACTGAACTGATGTGTAAGAAAATACCAGAATTCTGTTATCAGAATAGAAAACTCCCTGAGGATTATTAGCAAAATCTTTAAAATCCGACTTTGAAAAGCTCTTAACCTTTTTTCCTGCTTCATCATAAATCGTAACTTTTATATTAGAAATACTTTTTGCTTTATCATAAGGTATATACGCTACAGCTCGTTCATCACCATCTTTATTTAAAACTGTAGTCACAGTATTATATTGGTATTTTATTTCATCAACTTTGTTGATCTGAACCGTTGTAAATTTTTTTCGTATAACAACGTTAGCATTTTTCTTTAAATTCTCAGGAATGGCAGAGGCAGGATAGCTCTGTGCGAAATACAATGAGGCGGTAGATAAAGCCCCCAAGACTAATATTTTCATCATAGTTATTAAGATGATACAAAAATAATAAAATCTTAATAACTGTTAAAAAAAATATAAAAGGCTTCAACATGTGAAGCCTTAACCTATTACTTAAAAAAGTACTATATTAAATGTACCTATAAGAAAATGAACACATTATCAACTTTTCATCATTAATTTTGAAAAGTTAAAAACAGAATATTTATACTCATTCTATATTGGGAGAAGGGTGTACCTATTCTGTGGCATGAAGGGATAAACTTCATATTATCTTCATTTCAAATTTAAAATAAATTACAATTCATGCAATTTAAATAATGTAGAATTAATAATAGGAAGAAGTACAATAAATTCTACAGCTTAAAATTATTTATAAAAAAAGACCTCAAAAATGAAGTCTTTTAATTTTTTTGTTTCTTTTTTAATCATTCGGGACCAGTTTACTATCAAACTGATCACTTCCGAGTCCCAATACAGGAATAAAAATAAATCCGAAAAGGAGAATGAGAATCGTGTAAAGAGGAGTTTCTTTGGCAAAGCCTTTGGCTAGCCTGTCATATACAACCCAGCATGCATAAATGTTTACCAGTGGAATAAAGAAAAGAATGATCCACCAAATTGGTTTTTTCACAATTTCCAGCAATACGATGGTGTTATAAATAGGAATAAAGGCAGCCCAGGCATCTTGTCTTCCTGCTTTCTGGAAAATTTTGTACATGCAATATCCGTAGAAAATATAGCAAAGTAAGCCGAAGAACATCGTTCCGATCCCCAATCCTGCAGCTACTGCTCCAGAAGCCGCATCTGCCCCGTTGTAAGGGTCTGTTTGTAAAAGAGTTAACATATTATTGTTTTTTTGGTTTATCCAAATATAAAAAAAGCTTCTAAATAATTAGAAGCTTTTTTTGTTATATTTTTAAAAACGTTTATGCATCAATTTTGGCATATTTCGCATTTTTCTCGATAAACTCTCTTCTTGGTGGAACCTCATCCCCCATCAGCATAGAGAAAATACTGTCTGCTTCCACTGCATTATCAATGGTTACCTGTTTCAGAATTCTATGTTCAGGATTAAGGGTAGTTTCCCAAAGTTGTTCAGGGTTCATCTCTCCAAGACCTTTGTAACGTTGTACTTCTACTCCTTTACCATCCGGAGCCATGTCTAGAGTAAACTCTTCACGTTCTTTTTCGTTATATGCGTATACTTTTTTGTTCCCTTTCTTTAATAGGTATAAAGGAGGTTGAGCAATATAGATATATCCATTCTCAATAAGTTCCTTCATATATCTGAAGAAGAAAGTAAGGATCAATGTAGAAATGTGAGATCCGTCAATATCGGCATCGGTCATGATAACGATCTTGTGGTATCTCAGCTTAGCCATATTCAATGCTTTGCTGTCTTCTTCTGTTCCTACAGAAACTCCAAGAGCTGTATAGATATTTCTGATCTCTTCATTATCATATACTTTATGAAGCATAGATTTCTCTACGTTCAGAATTTTACCTCTTAAAGGAAGGATAGCCTGGAAGTGTCTGTCTCTTCCCTGCTTAGCCGTACCCCCTGCGGAATCTCCCTCTACAAGGAAGATTTCAGATTCTGCCGGGTCTTTAGAAGAGCAATCAGATAATTTACCTGGAAGACCAGAACCTCCCATGGGAGATTTTCTCTGAACCATTTCACGGGCTTTCTTCGCTGCCTGTCTTGCTTTTGCTGCCAAAACAACTTTCTGAACGATCAGTTTTGCCTCAGAAGGGTTTTCTTCAAGGAAATTGGTAAGCATTTCCCCAACAATTTTATCAACAGCTCCGGAAACTTCAGAGTTTCCTAGTTTTGTTTTAGTCTGTCCTTCAAACTGAGGCTCCATTACTTTTACAGAAATCACAGCTGTTAATCCCTCACGGAAGTCATCACCTGTAACTTCTACTTTCTCTTTCTGCGGAATACCCAGATCATCAGCATATTTCTTAAGCGTTCTTGTTAAAGCACGTCTGAAACCTGCTAAGTGAGTTCCTCCTTCATGAGTATTGATATTGTTTACATAAGAGTGAAGATTTTCGTTGAAAGATGTATTGTAACGCATTGCTACTTCTACAGGAATATCATCTCTTTCTCCTTCCATGAAGATTACATGTTCCATGATAGACTCACGGTTACCATCAATGTAAGCAACGAATTCTTTTAACCCACCTTCTGAATGGAAAACTTCCGAACGGAAAGATCCGTCTTCTAATTTCTCTCTTTCATCAGTTAATGTAATGGTAATTCCTTTGTTAAGGTAAGAAAGTTCTCTTAAACGGCTTGCTAATGTATCGTAATTGTAAATTAACTCTGTAAATATACTATCATCCGGCTGGAAAAACTGCTTGGTTCCTCTTTTTTCGCTGTGACCAATCTCCTCAACACCTGTCTGGGCTTTTCCTCTTGAATAGATCTGCTGGTAAACATTTCCATCTCTGTAAACAGTAGTGATCATCTCATTGGAAAGTGCATTCACACACGAAACCCCAACCCCGTGAAGACCTCCTGAAACCTTATAAGAGTCTTTGTCAAACTTACCTCCGGCTCCAATTTTCGTCATTACAACTTCAAGGGCAGATTTCTGTTCTTTTTCGTGGAAATCAACCGGGATACCTCTACCGTTATCACTTACCTCAATTCCGTTTCCTTCCTTGATGCTAACGAAGATCGTGTCGCAGTACCCTGCCAATGCCTCGTCAATAGAGTTATCTACTACTTCATAAACCAAGTGGTGAAGTCCTCTGACTCCTACATCACCAATGTACATTGAAGGACGCATACGTACGTGCTCCATTCCTTCCAATGCCTGAATACTACTAGCTGTATATTGTTTTTGACTCATATTAAAAATTAAAAATCCTGCTGTATGCAAAGACTCACAAATATCGTGATTTTTTTCGAGGTATGAAAGTTAAAAAGTGTCAAAAAAATGTAGAGTTTTCTTATTAAAAACATAAGAAAAAGGAAGTCAATAAAAGATTCAAAATTAAAAGGTATTGCTGAAATTGCAACTGTTGTAAATCATATTCAACATCAATAATTTATGCTTAAATTTATTAACTGAAAAGTTGAAATTATGGATGATTTTATAGCAGCACGCGCTCAGATGGCTCTCTCTCTGGGCTTTCATATCATATTCTCTTGTGTGGGTATGGTGATGCCTTTTTTGATGGCTTTTGCCCATTGGAAATACCTAAAGACCAATAATGAAGTATATAAAGGACTGACAAAAGCATGGAGCAAAGGGGTAGCTATCCTTTTTGCTACCGGAGCAGTTTCAGGAACCATGCTTTCCTTTGAACTTGGACTTCTATGGCCTGGATTTATGAAACATGCAGGTCCGATTTTCGGGATGCCGTTTTCTCTGGAAGGAACAGCCTTTTTCATTGAGGCTATTGCTATCGGTTTCTTTTTATATGGATGGGAAAGATTCAATAAATGGTTTCACTGGTTCTGCGGATTTCTTGTAGGAGTAAGCGGGCTGGCTTCCGGAATTCTGGTGGTAGCAGCCAACTCATGGATGAATTCTCCCACGGGTTTTGATTATATTAACGGACAGTATCTTAATATAGATCCTATCAAAGCAATGTTCAATGATGCGTGGTTTCCGCAGGCTCTTCACATGACGGTTGCGGCATTTTGTGCAACAGGATTTGCCGTAGCTGGAGTACATGCCTTTATGATTATGCGAAAAAGAAATGTTGAATTTCATACCAAAGCTTTTAGAATTGCCGTAGGATTTGCTTTGATTGGGGCATTCGGAGCACCTCTAAGCGGTGATGTTGCTGCAAAGTCGGTGGCAGAAAGACAACCTATCAAACTGGCAGCTATGGAAGCTCATTTTGAAACGGAAAAAGGGGCTTCATTTGTGATTGGAGGAATTCCTGATGAGGAAAAAGAAGAAGTGAAATATGCAGTGAAAATTCCGAAAGTTTTAAGTTTTCTGGTGAGCAATGACTTCAATTCTGAAGTAAAAGGTCTTAAGGATTTCCCTAGAGATGAATGGCCTCCGATTGCTGTGGTTCATTATGCTTTTCAAATCATGATTTTCTTCGGAGTGATCATGATTGTTATTGGAGCTATTTATTTATATGCTTTCTTCTTCAAAAAAGAATGGCTGAATAAACACTGGCTATTGAAAACATTTTTAATAGCAACACCTTTTGGATATATTGCGTTGGAAGCCGGATGGACAGTAACGGAAGTAGGAAGACAGCCCTGGATTATTTATGGAATTATGAGAACAGTTGACGCTGTAACTCCTATGCCGGGAATACAGTATTCATTCTATTTTTTCACGGCTATTTTCGTATCATTATCATTGATCCTTGTTTTCCTTTTAAAGAGACAGATTCAAATGGTACCGAAGCTTTACGATCCTACCGATGCTCAGTTTAACGATAAAAACAAAAAATCATGATTTACATTGTAATAGGTTTTCTCTGGCTATCCATCTGTCTTTATATTATTCTGGGCGGAGCTGACTTTGGAGCAGGTATTGTAGAAATGTTCACTAATAAAAAAGCCCGTCATAAAACCCATGAGATTATGTATGAATCTATTGCTCCTGTTTGGGAAGCCAATCACATGTGGCTGATTATTGCCATCGTTATCCTTTTTGTTGGTTTTCCGGAGATTTATACCACTATGTCTACTTATCTTCACATTCCTTTAGTGTTAATGCTTTTGGGAATTATTGCAAGAGGAACAGCCTTTACTTTCAGACATTATGATGCTGTAAAGGATAACTGGCAGGTTTTATATACCCAGATTTTCTATTATGCGAGTCTTTTAACTCCTTTCTTTTTGGGATTAATTGCTGCTGCTACGGTTTCACATTCTATCAATCCTGATGCTGTAGGTTTTCTGGATTTGTATGTATTCAGCTGGCTGAACTGGTTTGGGGTTTCTGTGGGCTTATTTACGGTAGCCCTTTGTGCTTATCTTGCTTCTATATTTTCATTAAGAGAAACACGTGATAAGGCCGATCTTTTGTTAATGATCAGAAAATCCAAGCAGACCATGATCTTTGTTGTGGTTACAGGAATATTGGTATTCGTAACTGCTTATATTTCAGACATTCCCCTTTTGATGTGGGTATTTTCTAAACCTTTGGGTATTATGGCGATTGCTTTTGCTACGATTGCTTTATTGCTTATTTTAAGAGCGATGAACCGTCAGAAGCTGCTTCCCGTACGTGCTTTGGCAGGATTCCAGATGGTGATGATTTTAGTAGCGGCAACGTATCAGCATAATCCGGATATTATTTTATTAGGAAACGGACAGCATCTTTCATTACTGGAACATATGGCTCCTGAAAAAACTATCGCTGCATTGGGATGGGCATTGATGCTGGGATCACTATTTATTCTTCCTTTCTTATTTTATCTGATGGCTTCTTTCAGTAAGTTAAGAAAATAAATATATGCAGACTTATAAAGACAAAACAGAACTCATTGAAGAGCTAAAGAAAAGATATCTGCTCTATGATCAGGAATTTAATGATATAAAAGAAGAGGAAAAAGATCTTCGGCAGCCGGGAGTTGATAAAACTCCATCACAAAATATTTCCTATCAATTGGGTTGGACTCACCTCCTTTTACAATGGGAATCTGATGAAAGCAAAGGAATTGAAGTAAAAACTCCCACTCCTCAATACAAATGGAATAACCTGGGAGGATTGTACCAGTCTTTTTATAATCAATATGGTTCTCATACTTTACAAGAACAAAGAGAACTGCTTCGAAATAAAGTAGATGAAATTATCAACTGGATAGAAAACCTTAGTGATGACACACTATTTATTCCCGGACAGAGAAAATGGGCAACGACTCCCGCCCAGTGGCCAGTCTGGAAATGGATTCATATCAATACCGTGGCTCCGTTTAAAAACTTCAGGGCACAACTCCGGAAATGGAAAAAAGAAAAAGGTACAGCATAGCACTGTACCTTTTTTATTTTTCATACATTAATATATGAATAACTATTTGTAATATATCGTAATCAATTTTACTTGATTATTTATTCATCATCTTCAATATCCCATTCTCTATTGATAGTCCAATTTTCACCTGTAGTATGTTTGTAATAAAACTTTTTTAAAGCAGTTTCAAATTGAACCATAATAAATACTACATCACTATTAGAAGGCAAAGTATCTATATCAATTATTTCTAAAAACTCATCGGTAGTTTCATTGATTAACAAGTCTTTAACTCTAGCTAGAACTTTATTTATAGTGTTTCCTTTAAAAACATTTAGTTTTTCATCTGGCTTTTTCTTAGATAATTCCTTAATCTCTCTAAGTAATGAATCAAATAAAGGATTTAACAATGAATATTCATCAATTTGATGTTGAGTTGGTTTCATAATAATTATTTTATTTTTTTGGGTTCAGTCGTTTTAATATTCCCCACTATTCCGTTTTTTTGTACCCAATACCAATTATAAACAGACTTATTTCCATCAAATGTTTTTATAGAAGTGATGTTGTCTACTCTCATTTTTTCAAAGCAGTTCAAATATTGAGCTAAAATCATTACTGCATCACTATTTGTTGGTATATTATTCTCATCAAAAATTTCAAAATCATTAAAAGGTTTATATCTAACTCCTAATACAGAATTTGAATCATTTAATATGTGATTAATAAATTTTAATTTAAATAAACTTAATGCTTCTGTTTGAGATTTCTTTGACAAAATACTTATTTCTTCATACATTCCTTCTAATTGGATTTGTACTTTTTCAAACGAATCGATTTCTTTTTCTGTCATTTTTTATATTTTTAAGATGGTAATTTTTGAGTAAACTCCACATACTTTTTATTAATTACATCAATAGGATTTCTTTGTTTACTCTGATATAATTGACACATTAATTTCAAATCTTCATCATCTAAAATCAAGATACATTTTCTTTGTCCTGCCCATAGACTTATAGTATTATCAATAACTTTTTTAGGTGGTTTATTTCTTGTGAAAATTATCCCAAAATTTCCAAAGCTATTTGTTAGATATCGATTTAACTGATTAATATGATCATTCTCCAATTCCTTTACATTTTTTAGCTCAAAGATTATTTGCTTACAATTATAATCATTATATAAGTCATTTAATATTGGATAAGAACGATTATTATAAAAAATTAAATCTCGAATATGAACTCCATTATCTGTTCTACTTTGTTCTTTGGCAAAATCTAAATGAGGATATAATACAGAAGCAAGTATCTGACAAAGGTTTTCTTCATATTTTTTATCAGCATTGTCTGTTTTTCCACTAGGAAGTTTTATAATTGTATTCAACTTCTTTTTTGTGGAAAGAACAGGGATTTGTTTAAATAATGGATCGTTTTTCAAACTTTCTGCATTTCTTTCTTTTATCTTAACATAAGTCTGAACTATATCATAATTATGCCTATTAAAATTTAATATTTGCACTCTCAATAAAGGTTCACCAAACTGTTTGTTCACTTCTTTAGAAAAATAATTTTCAAAGTATTCTTCATAATTAATATATGGAATATATCTTAGCCATCTTTTAGGAGTAAAAATTATGGGTTGTCCAGTTTTAGGATTTTGTGGCAAAAAAGTTTCCTCTTCTTTAATCTTCCCTGATTTATAATCAAATATATTTACCCTTGACTTTTCTATTGGGATATTATATTTTTGACATTGATCTATGGTATAATCTATCAACCAAGATTTCATTAAGTTACAAGAAATATCGCTTATTCTATCTTTAGATATATTTTCTACGAACAATTGTATTTCTTCAAAATGGGTAAATCCTGATTTATTAACTTGTGGTATATTTTTAAATAGCTCTAAAATAGTTGTTGCTTCTTTAGTACTAATTTTCTTACCCTTCTTGGTTTTTGAATTTCCTAATCCTACTTCTTCACATTCTGAAGTAAAAATTAAGGTATTAATTGAATCGATAGCATTCCCTTTTATGTAATCATATCCAAGAAAATTAAATGAATTTACAAGTGCTGTATGTAAAGAATTATCCTGAAAAGAAGGGTTTTTCCAAAGTAGAAAAGGATCTAAATATAAAGGAATATCCTCATCTAAGAAAGGAATTGCAAAATCTACCTCTTCCTGAGTAAAAGATATGCTATGAAAATCATTTATTCTTGGTCTAACTATAATCAAAGGTTATTTTTTTATTTTTTCAGTTCAAAAATCTCACCATTTAACAAATAAAGACATTTTGTCATACTACAAAAAAAGACTGCCCAAAAGCAGTCTTTCTATTTATACTATTTATTGTATTAAATCTTAAGCCAATTTCATCAAAAGATTTTCGTCAATTTTCTCTACTTTCACAATATTGTTTTTTGTCAAAGTCTTGGAAGCTTTATCCCATTTTTTACCGGACAACTGGCTTCTTTCTTTTACTTCTGCCAAAGCCATCGGCTCTTCTTGAGAGTTAAGGATTTCAAGGATTACTTTTTCATCCTCTCCTAATTCAATTTGTGGAACTGCTTTTTCAGGTCTCATCTGAGGGAAGAATAATACTTCCTGGATTGAGGCATTATTCGTTAAGAACATAATTAATCTATCCATACCGATTCCTAATCCTGAAGTTGGTGGCATACCGTATTCCAGCGCTCTTAAGAAGTCCTGATCGATGAACATGGCTTCATCATCTCCTCTTTCAGATAACGCCATCTGTGCTTCAAAACGTTCTCTCTGATCGATAGGATCATTAAGCTCTGAATATGCATTAGCGATTTCTTTACCACATACCATTAATTCAAAACGCTCTGTTAAGCCTTCTTTGCTTCTGTGTTTCTTTGTCAGTGGAGACATTTCGATCGGATAATCCGTAATAAAAGTCGGCTGGATGAAGTTTCCTTCACATTTCTCACCGAAGATTTCATCGATTAATTTTCCTTTACCCATCGTCTCATTTACTTCGATACCGATAGATTTCGCGAAATCATATAATTCCTTCTCTGTTTTTCCGGTGATATCGAAACCTGTAAATTTCAGGATCGCTTCTGTCATGGAAACTCTTGGATAAGGAGCTTTGAAATCTACATTGTGTTCTCCGAAAGTAGCTGTTGTAGTTCCATTTACCTGGATCGCACAGAATTCCAGTAATTTCTCAGTGAAATCCATCATCCAGTTGTAATCTTTGTACGCTACATAGATTTCCATAGCGGTAAATTCCGGGTTGTGTGTTCTGTCCATCCCTTCATTTCTGAAGTTTTTAGAGAACTCATATACTCCGTCAAAACCACCTACGATCAGTCTTTTCAGATATAATTCGTTGGCAATTCTTAAATATAATGGAATATCTAATGCATTGTGATGCGTGATAAACGGTTTTGCTGCCGCTCCACCAGGAATTGACTGTAGGATTGGTGTTTCCACTTCAAAATATCCTGCATCATTAAAGAATGTTCTCATGGCATTGAACAATTTTGTTCTCTTCACGAAAATTTCTTTTACCTGTGGGTTTACCGTTAAATCTACATAACGCTGTCTGTATCTTAATTCAGGATCTGTAAAACCATCGTGTACTACTCCGTTTTCATCAGTTTTAGCCTGAGGCAGCGGACGTAAAGCTTTTGTAAGAAGCGTAAAGTTTTTCACTAAAACCGTCTTCTCTCCTACCTGAGTGGTAAACAATTCACCCTCAATACCGATAATATCACCTATATCCAGAAGGTGTTTGTATACTTCATTATAAAGTTCTTTATCTTCACCCGGACAGATCTCGTCTCTGTTGAAATAAACCTGGATTTTTCCTTTAGAATCCTGCAATTCTGCAAAAGAAGCTTTTCCTTGAATTCTGCGGGACATCAATCTACCAGCGATCTTCACCTGTTTACTTTCAGAAAAATCCTGTTTTATAGATTCTGTAGTATCTGTAATTATATACTCATCCGCAGGGAACGCATTAATCCCCATTTCAGTAAGCTTATTCAGCTTTTCTCTTCTAATGATTTCTTGTTCTGATAATTGCATTTCTTATTTTTCTAAAAGCGTACAAATTTAGGCATTTTTGACATGACCGTCAATGGCTTTTTTAAGAAATTTTAAAAAGTGGTAAAGATGCGGGGTATTGGGGTTCGGGATACGTGTTTAGAGATCAAAGATTTGAATGATTGTGCTATAACATTAAACTTTGAACTTTGAATTTTAAATCAACCAGCTTTTTCTGTCTTTTCGAGGAATAAACGTCCAAACCAGCATTCTGCTTACTTTTTGTCCCTGAGCCATATCGATGGTTTTCACCTCTACAGCATTTACTTTCTTTAAAAGATTGTTGAGTTTATTGAGATTGTCTTTTTTGGAAACCAGACATGTAAACCAAAGAATCTGTGATGAAAACAATGTACTTTCATTGATCATTTTAGTAATAAAAGCAAGTTCCCCACCTTCACACCAAAGTTCCGACTGCTGTCCACTAAAGTTAAGAAGAGGTTTCGTTTTTTTTGATTTACTAAGATTTTTTGTTTTTCTGATATTCCCTTTCATGGCAGATTCTTCAGAATCATGAAAAGGAGGATTACACATGGTAAAAGTAAATCTGTCTTCCGGACCAATGATATTGGTAAAGATATGATCAGCATCAGGCTGGCTTTTTAACTGAATAACAGAAGAAAGATCCTCATTTTGATCCAGAATGTGTTGAGCATTTTTCAAAGAATCCTGATTGATATCCGTTCCCAGCATTGTCCAGCCGTAAGATCTGTGGCTGATTAAAGGATACACAAGATTAGCTCCTGCTCCTATATCCAGACCTTTTACAGAATTTCCTGTCGGGATTTTATTAAGTTGTTCACTTAATAAATCAGCAATATAATGGACGTAATCTGCTCTTCCCGGGATGGGTGGACAAAGATTGGTATCAGGAATATCCCAGCCTTTAATGTTGTAGAAATGTAAGAGTAAGGCTTTATTGAGCAGTTTAACTGCTTGAGGAATGCTGAAATTAATGGTTACCGTCTGATAAGCATTCAAGAAAACATAGTGTTTCAGTTCCGGCACACAAGAAATAAGCTGATCAAAATCATAGGGATTACGATGCAGATTTCTTGTGTGCAGACTGGATTTTTCAGCGGACATATTTTATTTCTTCTGACTTAAAATATATTCCACCATTTTTTTTGCATCTTCTTTAGATACCTGTGGATGGGCAGCCATAGGCACACTTCCCCATACTCCACTTCCGCCCTCTATAATTTTGGAAGCCAGCAATTCCGTATCTTTTTCAGTATACTTTCCTGCAATTTCCTTATAAGAAGGTCCTATCATTCTCTCATTAACAGAGTGACATCCTGAACAGTCCAATGTTTCGATGATCTGATCACCTGAAAGTTTAGATTGAACTGGTTCTGAAACAACTGCCGTTTCAGAAGAAGATGCCGCTTCTGCTGTATTTTCTTTTTTAGAACAGGAAATGATCATAAGACCTAAAGTTCCTGCTAAAAGTATTTTTTTCATTATTTCTTCGCTGTAGAATCTGTTTTAGCAGCTTCAGGTGCAGGAGCAGCCGGAGTTGCAGCAGCTGGAGCAGCAGTTTTAGCCGTAGAATCAACAGTAGCTACTTCTGGCTCTGGAAGCATTGTGTTTGTGTCCTGTAAAGAGTGATCTACTTTTTTAGAACAGCTTGCTAATAATAAACCTCCGATAAATGCGATTGCTAATACTTTTTTCATTTTTTTCTAATTTGGAAGCAAAAATATAAAAAATAACCTTTTAAACTTATGACAAATGTTTTCTTTGAGAAATATTTTTGGGATCGGAGTTTTAATTTAACAATAAAAAAAATAATTCAATACATAGGGAGATTTAAAATAGGTTATTATTTTTGTATATTGGATAATCCGAGCCAAAACCAAAATATAAATATGAAGCTTATGACCAAAAAAAAATTGTTGGCTACAACTTTCTTTGTTGTATCCTCATCCCTCTTCCTTTCGTGTGACAATTCATCTAACGAACCACAATCAGAATATTCTGATAAAATTGAATCGGTGACACTTTTAAAAACAACCAAATCATGGGATGGAACGGTATATCCGGCCTATCCTACCACACAGCCGGAAATCACGGTTCTTAAAATTGCCGTACCTCCGAATTCTGCATTGAGTTGGCATAAACATCCTGTGATCAATGCAGCTTATGTAGAAAAAGGTGAAATTCAGATTGAAAGAAAAGAGGATGGAAAAACGCAATGGATAAGAAAAGGTCAGGTGCTTCCTGAAATGGTTAATACCGGCCACAGAGGTAAAACCGGAGACCTCGGAGCAACGCTGATTGTTTTTTACAGCGGAACTCCTGACATTCCTTTATCTGAACCGGTACAATAAATAGTTCAAACGCTATGTTCGCAAAGTAATTATCATCAAACTCTATTTTGGGTTCACAAGGGCACTTTCATTTAACTAATGATATTGTATTTTACTGAGTGTAAAGCCGTTGCGAACGTTTTATAGTTATTTTAATAACATCTTTGCGAACATAGCGTTTAAATAAAAGATTATTATAGTTATCTTTAATCCATGGTTTTAATTTCAAAAATTCTGTTTTTCACCAGTCATCATGGTTTTTATACTGTGGTTCTGTTGCTGGTATTCTTTGTAGGGCTTTCGTATACGACCAAAAAAACCTGGCTTTTAATACCTATCATTCCACTGGCTATATTAAATGGTTTTGGCGGACAGTTTTTAAACGCATGGTTTTTAAATAAATATGGAGTGGAAAGCACAGCTATCATCACGTCTGATGTAGAAACCAATTCTACCCTGAATGATATGTACATCCACGATTATGAGGCTATTGTGAAGAAACAGGACGGAAAATATACCACTACTTTTTTCTCCACTACTACTGCAGCGATTTATCCCATCCGAAATTCAATCAGAATACCTGGTGACAAGGATATACCCGTAAAATACATCCCGGGATATGAAAAAAACATTGTTATCCTTTATGACCAATCCAGGGAAGGAAAAATTGTATTACAAAATGAAAAACTGGCTCCTGTGAATTCTGCAAAAACCAAGTATGAAGCAGACAAAACGAATAAGGAATTCATTGAGGAGTATATTACTACATTGGAAAACTACGTAAAATACTACAATGATGAAGCTTATAAAGAAAAAATCAAGGAATTAAAACAAGAGCTCAAGCAGCTTAAATAAAGGATTTTTATATTAAATTTTAGTATTTTCTGATATTTTTTAGTTTTTTTATTAAAAAAATTTCTACATTTGTCCCATGTTAAAAATGAACAACAATATTTGGTGGTGGCTTTCAAACTCTTCGTCGGGTCTGGAGGTATTGTCATGTTGTTAACTACAGCAGAAATAATCAAAAAACAATATATAGGCTTTGACGGATACCGTTAAAGCCTTTTTTTATTCCTTAATCTCACAAAAAACAATAAGATGTTGACCAACACAATTACAATAAAAACTGTTTCGAAAAAAACACTGGGAGACCTTCATACCCCCATGAATATTTACCTTAAGATCAGGGATAAATTCCGTGACACCATTCTTTTGGAAAGTTCGGACTCAAAAAGTATTGATAATAATTTTTCCTTCATTGCAGTGAATGCCATCGCCGGAATTGAAGTGAAAAACCTTAACGAATATGAAATCAAACTTCCTGCCTCTGCTCCCGTAAAACAATTTATTATGGAACGAAATATCACAGATATATTTGAAGAGTTCCGAAAAATTTTTAACTGCAAAGAGACCAATGATCCGATTGAACAAACTGCTCAGAGTCTTTTTGGATATACAAGTTTTGAAGCGGTACAGTTCTTTGAAAACATCAATCTTAAACCACAGAGCAAGGAAGTAGAAATCCCTGTGATGAGATACAGATTGTACCAATATGTAATTGCTATCAATCATTTCAATGATGAAATGCATATTATTGAAAACTTTATCGATGGAGTAAAATCTGAACTTCATCTGTTGGAAAATCTTATTAAAAATCAGAATACTCCGGTTTATCCTTTCGAGAAAACCAGTGAGGAAACCTCTAATATTACAGATGAAGATTATCTTGAACTCGTAAAAACAGCACAGAAACACTGTATGCGTGGAGATGTTTTCCAACTGGTTTTAAGCAGAAGGTTTGAACAAAAATTCAAGGGAGATGAGTTCAATGTATACCGTGCTTTGAGAAATATCAACCCTTCTCCTTACCTATTCTATTTTGATTACGGAAATTACAAACTATTTGGATCAAGTCCTGAAAGTCAGTTAATCATTAAAAATAATAAAGCCATTATTCACCCGATTGCCGGAACTTCGAAAAGAACCGGAAACTTTGAAGCGGATCTTGAGTCTATAGAAGTGCTAAAAGCTGATCCCAAAGAAAATGCAGAACATACCATGCTGGTAGATCTCGCTAGAAATGATCTTGGAAAGCTTGGGAAAAATGTAACGGTTACTAAGCTTAAAGAAATCCAGCTTTTCTCTCACGTTATTCATATGGTAAGTGAGGTGACTGCAGATGTTGCTGATGACATCAATCCTCTGGAAATGGTTTCCGCTACTTTCCCTCAGGGAACATTAAGCGGTGCTCCAAAACATAAAGCGCTTCAGCTGATCAACCAATACGAAAAAGATTCCCGTGGATATTATGGCGGCTGTATCGGAATTATCGGGTTGAACGGAACCTGCAATCAGGCCATCATGATCAGAACCTTCTTAAGCAAAAATAACACGTTATTTTATCAGGCTGGTGCCGGCCTTGTGGCAAAATCTGTTCCTGAAAGTGAACTGCAGGAAGTCAACAACAAACTGAATGCTCTTAAAAAAGCCGTAGAAAAAGCTGAAAAAATAGTTGAAAAATAAATCCGTCAACCAGCAAACAGCAACAAAAAAAATAGCAACTCTCTAACAAAAAAGCAATGAACAACAATATAAACACTCAACAACCACAGCTTAAAGTTCTCGTTTTCGATAACTATGACAGCTTTACCTATAACCTTGTCCAGATTATCGAAAGAATTCTGAATCAAAGAGTGGATGTGGTAAGAAATGATAAAATTACCCTTGAAGAGATTGGAAAATATGACAAAATCATCCTTTCTCCAGGTCCCGGAATTCCTGAAGAAGCGGGTATTTTATTAGACCTTATTAAAGAATACGCTCCTACAAAAAGTATCCTTGGAGTGTGCCTGGGTCAGCAGGCTATCGCTGAAGCTTTCGGAGGAAGTCTTATTAACCTTTCTGAAATTTTCCATGGAGTAGCCACCACTACTGAAATAGTAAAAGAAAATACTAAAGTTTTCAAAGATCTGCAATCAGGATTGGAAGTAGGAAGATACCACAGCTGGGCAGTCAATCCGGAAGGTTTTCCGGAAGAACTGGAAATCACAGCTGTAGATAAAGACGGAATGATCATGGCTTTGCAGCACAAAACATATGATGTACACGGAGTTCAGTTTCACCCTGAAAGTATTTTAACACCGGAAGGAGAAGTAATCATTAAAAACTTTCTGTTGTCATGAAAATCTTAGAAATCCCTTCAACAAACATAAAAACGCCACAAATGAAAGAAATACTGCAATATCTGTTCAATCATAACACACTCTCAAAATCAGAAGCAAAAGCGATGATGATTGAGATTGCACAGAATAAGTTTAATGCCGCAGAAATTACTGCTTTTATAAGTGTCTTCCTGATGCGGAATATCACCTTGAAAGAGTTGGAAGGCTTCAGAGAAGCACTATTACAGATGGCTGTTCCTGTAAAGATCGACACCAATGATGCCATTGATATTGTAGGAACCGGAGGTGACGGAAAAGACACCATCAATATCTCAACCCTGGCCAGCTTTGTAGTAGCCGGAGCCGGACAAAAGGTAACAAAGCATGGAAATTACGGAGCTTCCACCACTACTGGTTCATCGAATGTACTGGAAGAACTGGGATATCAGTTTAAAAACAGTTCAGAACAATTGAATGAAGATCTTGAAAGAGCCAACATTTGCTTTTTACATGCTCCTTATTTTCATCCTGCTCTGCAATCAGTTGGATTATTGAGAAAATCTTTGGGATTGAGGACATTCTTTAACCTTTTGGGTCCATTGGTAAATCCGGCAAAACCAAAATTTTCCATGATTGGAGTTTATAATCTGGAAATTGCAAGAATTTATCAGTATCTTCTTCAGAAGGAGGAACGTGACTTTACTCTGGTCCATGGTCTTGACGGATATGATGAAATAAGCCTTACTGACGATAGTAAAATCATTACAAAAAATGGTGAAGAAATCTATTCGGCAGAAGATTTGGGTTTCAATCCGGTAACACTGGAAGATATTAAAGCAGGAAGTTCTATTCAGGAAACCGCAAAAATATTTATGAATATTCTGGAAGGAAACGGTACGGAGCAGCAGAACTCAGTAATTCTTGCCAATGCTTCAGTAGCGCTGCACAACACCCATAAATTCGGAACGTACGATGACTGTCTTCTGCTTGCTCAGGAAAGCCTGCAAAGCGGAAAAGCATTAAACAGTTTTAATCTCCTGATTAATTAAATTCATTATTCACTTGCGAAGCAAAATTCACCATTGACCAAACTTAAACACAAAAATGACTATACTGGATCAAATTATTAAACGAAAAAAAGAGGAAGTTGCTGCTGCAAAATCACGCATTTCCCTTGACCGATTAAAAAATACAGCCTTTTTTGGAAGACCAACCTATTCACTGAAGGAATCCATCAAAAATAAAAGCGGAATTATCGCTGAGTTTAAAAGACAATCTCCTTCAAAAGGAATCATCAACAATAGTGTACAGCCTTTGGAGGTAGTTTCTGCTTACGAAAATTTTGGAGCCAGCGGAATTTCAATCCTGACTGATCATGATTTTTTCGGAGGAAATTTAAATGATGTTCTGGATGTAAGAAATGAGATTACCATTCCGGTTCTGCGAAAAGATTTTATGATTGATGAATATCAGTTTTATGAAGCCAAAAGTATTGGAGCTGATGTAGTATTACTGATTGCTTCATGTCTTTCACCAGCTCAGGTACAGGAATTTACCGAATTAGCTCACCAACTGAAATTGGAGGTTTTACTGGAAATTCATACAGAAGATGAACTGAAGCATTTCAATTCAGAAATTGATTTGGTAGGAATTAATAACAGAAACCTTAAAGATTTTAAAGTTGATCTTCAGCATTCCGTTCAGCTGAAAAACCAGCTTCCAAAAGAAGTTTTGTCTGTTGCTGAAAGCGGTATTTACAGCCTTGAAGATTTTCAGTTTTTAAAAGAAAAAGGATTTGACGGTTTCCTGATGGGTGAATATTTCATGAAAAATACAGATCCGGCCAAAGCTTTTGAAGAATTCGCTTCTCAAATTTTAACTCAATAATAATCAACAATGAACCTGCAACTTACAACCTCAAACCTGCCATCTAGCCTGAAAGTCTGTGGTCTTACAAAACCGGATCAGATTCAGGAATTGATTGCTATGAAAACAGATTTTCTCGGTTTTATCTTCTACGAAAAATCACCGAGATATGTTTTGAACCATCTGAGTCTGGAAGAGATCTCAACTATTAATCATCAGGGAAAAGTAGGTGTTTTTGTCAATGAAGAAGTAGATATCATTGTAAAGATCGTTCAGCACGCAGATTTGAATTTTGTACAGCTTCACGGTGATGAAAGTAATGATTTTATAATGGAGTTAAGACAAAAACTGAATCCTGAGGTTGGAATCATTAAAGTAATCAGAATAGGGAGTAATACGGCAGAAAATCAAAATAAAATAACACAAATTCCTGATCTGAAACCTATCGCCTACTACCTATTCGATACTGACAGCAAAGCCTTTGGCGGAACGGGAAAACAATTCGACTGGAATATTCTGAATGAATTTGAGATTCCTCTGCCCTACTTTTTAAGCGGCGGTATTTCTGAGGAAAATATAGGGAATATGGATACATTGAAACAACAACCTTTTGCTTTGGATATCAATTCGAAATTTGAAACAGAGCCCGGAAATAAAAATATTGACAGCATAAAAAAGTTTAAAACTTTATATCAGCAAAATAAATAACACATAAAAACACACAAGGATGAATATACATTTGCTCAAAAAGACATTTTACAAAACCTTATTTCCCCCTAAATTCGGGAATGAAAAAATCCAGAATCTGTATCACTTTGTTTCACAGAACGACAGTAATACAGAACATTGGGAAGTGGGTGGATTATTGTCTGATTTCATTTGTATTATTAAAGATTTTGAAGAAACAGATATTCAGTATTTTTTTGAAAGAATCAGCTTATGGAACAGCTATTATCTGGTGATTATTTCAGATAAATTTCTGGAAACTCATGTCAGATCAAGTATAAAATATGACTTAGGATTAATTTATGCCAAAATATTTCTGTTATATGAGGATTCCGATCCTTATTTTATGATTGATAATCTGGAAATTGCCATTACCATGTATCAGTCTAAAATAGATAAAGCAACCTTAATTGATTTAATGCATAAAATAGAATTACTGTACTATAAAAAACTGATTACCAAACAGCAAAATGATTACCATCTCACATTTATTAATAGTTTAAACCCATGAAATATCAGGTAAAAGAAACGAAATATTTAACAGAAGCCGAAATAAAACACATCCTGGAACTTTGGGATATTTCTGCATGGAACACCATGAAATCATCCTACTTCCGCTCTTTTTTTAAAGACTCGGAATTTCATTTTCTGATGGATACGGATGAAAGCATATTGGCCATTATGAGAGTGAATTTTGATTTCACCTTACAAATAGCAGACACCGGTTATTCCTTTGCGGAAGCCGTAGGGCTTGTTTCTGCTCATAAAAAGAAAGGGTATGGAACCGCTTTGGTGAAACATTTCAAAGAAAATGTTACTCAGAGAAATCTTGAGACAATTGGTTTCTGCCACGCTGATCTTCGTTCCTTTTATGAAAAATGTGACATAGAAATCCTCCATGACAAGGCCAAAATGATCAAAGAAAGTATCGGCTCGGAGTGGGTAAATTCTGAAGATGATGATATTTTGATTTTTCATACCTCACAGAAAAGAAAAGAGCTGCTCAACCAGCTGAGTGTACAAAACAACGCTTATTTAATGAATAAAGAATAAAAAATGAATTATAAAAACCCCGATGAAAACGGATATTATGGAGAGTTTGGAGGTGCTTTTATCCCCGAAATGCTCTATCCTAATGTAGAAGAACTGCAAAAAAACTATCTTGAAATCATAGAATCTGAAGATTTTCAGGCAGAATATCAGGATTTACTGAAAAATTATGTCGGAAGAGCTACGCCCCTCTATTTTGCTAAAAACTTAAGTCAAAAATACCAGACACAGATTTATTTGAAACGGGAAGACCTCAACCATACGGGAGCTCACAAGATCAATAATGCTCTGGGGCAGGTTCTGTTGGCAAAACGTCTTGGAAAAACCAGAATCATTGCTGAAACCGGAGCAGGACAACATGGTGTTGCCACAGCTACAGCGTGTGCTTTGCTTGGTCTTAAGTGCATTGTTTATATGGGAGAAATTGATATCCAGAGACAAGCCCCAAACGTCGCAAGAATGAAAATGCTTGGGGCAGAAGTTGTAGCAGCAACTTCAGGATCAAAAACTCTTAAAGATGCCGTAAATGAAGCGTTAAGAGACTGGATCAACAATCCTGTGACGACTCATTATGTGATTGGAAGTGTGGTAGGACCTCATCCTTTTCCTGATCTTGTGGCAAGATTTCAAAGTATTATTTCAAAAGAAATTAAAGAACAGCTGAAAGAGAAAATCGGAAGGGAAAATCCGGATTATGTGATTGCCTGTGTGGGCGGAGGAAGTAATGCTGCGGGAACTTTCTATCATTTTGTGGAGGAAAAAGAAGTAAAAATCATTGCTGCTGAAGCCGGAGGGATGGGTGTAGATTCAGGAAAATCGGCTGCGACTACATTTTTAGGAACCCTTGGAGTCCTTCACGGAAGCAAAAGCCTTGTGATGCAGACGGAAGACGGACAGGTTATTGAACCCCACTCTATTTCTGCAGGGCTGGATTATCCTGGAATAGGCCCTTTCCATGCGCATTTATTTAAAGAAAAAAGAGCAGAATTCTTTAGTATTAATGATGACGAAGCTTTACAATGTGCTTTTGAACTTACCAAACTTGAAGGAATTATTCCTGCATTGGAAAGTTCTCATGCGCTGGCAGTTTTAGACAAGAAAAAATTTAATGAAGATGATGTTGTCGTTATTTGCCTGAGCGGACGTGGAGATAAGGATATGGAAACGTATCTGAAGAATTTGTAAAATGTCGGATGTAAAATGTACAATGTACTTTCTCACCTGAGTTTAATACTATTTTCTACATTGTACTTTGTACGTTATACTTTAATACAATAAAAAATGAAAAAACTAAATATATACTTCACAGCAGGAATTCCACAACTGGAAGATACCGCTGATATTATACAACTGATTCAGGATTCCGGAGCAGATATGATTGAAATCGGAATGCCTTATTCTGATCCTGTAGCAGACGGCCCTGTCATTCAGAAAGCTCACGAACTGGCTTTACAAAACGGAATGACGATCGAAAAACTGTTATTTCAGCTAAAAGCCATCAAAGACAAAATCAACATTCCAATTATTCTGATGGGATATATCAATCCGGTATTGAGTTTCGGATTTGAGAAATTCTGTGCAGCATGTTCGGAATGTGGTGTTTCAGGGCTGATCCTTCCTGATCTTCCTCCTATTGAGTTTGAGAAAAACTATCAGCATATCTTAAAACAATTTAATCTTAATTTCACTTTCCTTGTAACACCGGAAACCTCCGATGAAAGAATGATCTATCTGGATTCATTAAGTTCAGGATTTCTGTATGCCGTAAGTTCTTCTTCCACTACCGGAAATGAAAATGCGGTTTTAAAGAATGAGGACTATCTTTCCAGGCTCGCTGCTCTTCCACTTAAAAATCCGGTGATGATTGGGTTTGGAATTAAATCGAAAGAAGACTTCGAAAATGTAACGGAAAAAGCAGATGGCGGTATCATCGGAACTGCTTTCGTAAATATTTTACTTCAGGATAGAGACTGGAAGAAGAATGCCATAGATTTTATCCATTCCATAAAAGGGTAAAATTCACTAAATTTGTATATCAAAAATTGAAATGAATACAAATCAAAATAAAGCAGTAGAATTTGAAGATTTAGGAGTCAAAGAATATCAGCCAGCCTGGGATTATCAGGAACAGCTGATGAAAAACATCATTGATACCAAAATAAAAAACAGAGATCTTCCTGCAGAACAGCATAGTATTACTCCCAACCACCTTCTTTTCGTAGAGCATCCTCACGTGTACACGTTAGGAAAAAGCGGACATGAAGAAAATATGCTTGCCGGTATTGATAAGCTGAAAGAAATTGAGGCTACCTTCGTGAAAGTAAACCGCGGTGGAGATATTACTTATCATGGTTATGGACAAGTTGTAGGTTATCCTATTCTGGATCTTGAAAACTTTTTCACGGATATTCATTTATATATGAGGAATCTGGAAGAAGTGATCATCAGAACCATTGCCGAATATGGTATTAAAGGAGAACGCTCGCCGGGAGAGACCGGAGTATGGCTGGATGTGGGAAAACCATACGCCAGAAAAATGTGTGCCATGGGAGTGAAAGCTTCCCGTTGGGTAACTCTTCACGGCTTTGCACTGAATGTGAATACGGATATGCGTTATTTTGAATACATTATTCCATGTGGGATCAAAGATAAGCAGGTTACTTCTTTAAAAAGAGAGCTTGAAAGAGAACTGACACCAGAAGAAATGGAAGAACTGAAAGCAAAGATCAGAAAGCATTTCGCGGATGTTTTTCAGGCAAAATTGATTTATAAATAGTCAAGTTTACTTACAATAAATGAGCCCGGTTTCAATCGTTGAAATCGGGCTTTTAGTTTTATGATAATGTTATTTTTATTCACCTTGACTATCCACAACGTTTGTTATTCAGTAGGAATCCAGACTGCAAGGTTAAAAAAACATTATTTTAAATTTTTTTATTTTTCTTGAATATTTCTATAAAAATGATCATTTTTTCATCTTTTTAAATATTATAAAATCAATAAAACAACAGAATAATGTATTTTTTTCAAAAAAAATCTTGCATATATTTTAATTTTTATTACTTTTAATGTCACAAATAAGTGAACTATCATAATTAAAATGTTCACTGAAAATTAACCACAAAATATAAAAACTATGAAAAAATTTCTGTTATCCATGATGGTATTCGTGACGGTACTGTCAGTGAATTCCTGCTCAGATTCAGCTGCCAACCAGGATCCTAATCTTGTTGCCAAGGAGTCTAATGAAATCGCAATGAAAGATTTTGGCAAAACTGTTCCGGTAGGGATTGAAAAAGAAGATGGAAAATTTAAAGTTTCATTTATGGTTTCCGCACAGCCCTATCAAATTAAGGATACCAAAGAAAATGCAGGATTTATCTCCATGATCAAAGAAGCAGTAGAAAATGAAACGCCTGTTCAGGTTTTCCTAAAGGTCAATTCTAATGAAATTGCTAAGGTTGAAAAAGCAACTGCTGATGACATCCGTTATTTTAAAACTGTTTTCAACAAAGAAGAAAGAGGTGACAGCAAAAAAGCAGTAAGCGTTATTCCTAATCTTGCAACGCTGAACAGTTTATTCACTCAGATCAAAAATCAGGCTTGTGGAACTTCTACCGCATCTTCACCATGTATCACTTTCAGATATCCTGTGGATGGCTGCTATGCAAGAGCGCACAAAATGAGACAAATCCTTTTGAATGCAGGCTACGATTGTGAAAAGCAATTCGTGTATGGTAACCTTAGAGCATCTACAGGAACATGCTGTGTTTCATGGGTATATCACGTAGCCATTTTGGTAAGCTTCAAAAATGCTTCAGGAATTGTTGAAAAAAGAATCATTGATCCGTCATTATTCTCCAGCGGACCGGTAACCGATTCTGCATGGAGAGCTGCTTGCACCAATACAAGCTGTGGATCTGCTTCAGTATCTTCTTATGCCAATACTGCAGGAAACGTATACTACAGAAGTCCATCAGGATCTCTGTTATATGATAACAATTATGTGAATACCAACTGTGTATTAAACATATTCTCATCCCTTTCCGGATGCTCTCCTTCCCCTGCACCTAGCGTAGCGAGCTGTGGATTCTAACTAATTTATATAGAGCTCCTGCCGATATTTTGATATATTGCAGGAGCTTTTTACTTAATCCTTTTTATTATGAAAGCCTGGTCCTATTTACTATTACTTTTTATTATGATTACATCCTGTTCTGGAAATTCCACTCCGCAGAATTTAACCTGGTATAATAATGCTACTATTTCCGATATTACCGAAGATCCGGACAAACCCAATGAAGTGGTGCGTGTCGCTATTGGAATCAGTGCGCAGGTATTTTATCTTTCAAAAAAATCGCCGGAATATAAAAGCCTCATGGAAAAAGCGACTCAAAGCTTTAAAAAAGGTAAGGCCTATAATATTGGTATTGAAAATAAAACCAATATCATCAAAGAAATTAAAGAGGTCAAATAATCCGGATTATCTGATCACAGAAATTCCGGCATCCACTTTCACTTCTGCCCCATGAATATAGGAAGCTTCTTCTGAAGCCAGAAACAGAACTACACTGGCTATTTCTGAAGGTTCTCCCTGTCTTTTAAAAGGAATTGTCGGAATAATATCATCAATAGCACTTTCTATCTGCTCTCCAGTTAAACCTGTATTATTAAAAATATTGGTTTTGATATGTCCGGGACTTACTCCATTCACACGGATTCCACGTTCTGTAAGTTCTACAGCAAAAGTTTTGATCATTGACTGCACTGCAGATTTGGCTGCAGAATACACCGAAAAATTAGGCATCGCAATATCCGTTGCCACTGAAGTATTGAAAATAACAGAGCTTCCGCTTTTCATTAATGGCAACATCTGCTGTACCGTAAAAAACGGTCCTTTCACCAGCATATTAAATAATTCGTCAAACTGATTTTCATCCACATATTCCACAGGTGCAAATCTTCCGTATCCTGCATTGGCAAAAACCAGATCAATATGTTCTGTATATTTTCTGACTTCCTGCTGAAGATTCATCAAATCTTTTATATTCCCAGCGTTAGATACGATTCCAAAGGCATTTTCTCCAAGCTTTTCCAAAGCATTATTCACGGTTTCTTCACTTCTGCCTGTAATAATGACTTTCCCTCCTTCTTCTATAAATTGATGAGCGGTAGCCAGACCCATTCCATTGGTTCCTCCCGTAATTAAGACGGTTTTGTTTTTAAATCTCTGCATTGTTTTTAGTTTAAAATTCTATGACAAATATTGGAATTCATAGGCTTTGAAAAAATCCGAATCATGCGGAAATGAATAAAATTGAAACTAAAATTTCTTACTGTCATCTTCATTATTTCACCTTTTTAAAGTTTATCAATAATTACTATCAATAAAATCTTTTAAAATTAAATTGTACACAATTAAATTGACTGTATATTTGTACTGTTAATTTACTTCAACAATAAATAGAGGTGATAAAAAACAAAGTAGTTTAATTTAAAAACAAAATAAAAATGTCATTAATAGAAAATCTAAACTGGAGACACGCTGTAAAAGCTTATGATCCTACCAAAAAAGTTTCACAGGAAGACCTTAATACGATTTTAGAATCAGCAAGACTGGCTCCTACTTCGTCGGGCTTACAACCGTTCAGAATTATTGTAGTGGAAAATCAGGAACTGAAAGAAAAAATGGTAGCAGGTGCATTAAACCCTGAAGTAATGAGAGATTCTTCTCACGTTTTGGTCTTTGCAGCATGGGACAGTTATTCTAATGAAAAAATTGACAAAGTTTACGATTATCATACAGATGTAAGAGATCTTCCGAGAGGCCGCTTTGGAAGCTATACCGATAAAATCAAAGAAATATATGGCGCACAGACTCCTGAAGAGCATTTTGCACACACTGCCCGTCAGACTTATATTGCCTTAGGAATTGCCCTTGCACAAGCCGCAGAGCTTAAAATCGACAGTACTCCGGCAGAAGGATTCAGCAATGAGGTGGTAGATGAAGTACTGGGATTAAAAGAATTAGGACTGAAAAGTGTAAGTCTTTTATATCTTGGATACCGTGATGAAGCTAATGACTGGCTTTCTACTATGAAAAAAGTCAGAATTCCAATGGATGAATTTATCATAAAAAAGTAATACCTTCATCGAATCTTTCGTACTCAAAAATTATGGAAAATCCGAAAACACCCAAACTGGAAAACCAGATTTGTTTCCCATTGTATGTCATTGCCAAAGAGATTACAGGGCTTTACCGTCCTTTTCTTGATGAATTGGGCATTACCTATCCGCAATATCTTGTGATGATGATATTATGGGACGGTGACGGACTTACGGTAACCCATATCGGAGAAAAACTGTTTCTGGACAGTGGTACTTTGACCCCTCTTCTTAAAAGGCTGGAGTCTAAAGGATTTATTATCCGAAAAAGAAAAAAAGAGGACGAAAGAGTGGTTGAAGTATTTTTAGACGAAGCAGGAAAACAGCTTCAGCAGAAGGCATGTGAAATTCCGGGAAAAATTCAGGAAAAACTGGGAATACAACCGGAAGAGCTGTTGCACCTTAAAGACACCGTCTTAAAAATCTTAAACAAAATAGAAAATAAATGAAAACTTTATATACCACTCAGGTTACTGCCCAAGGAGGCAGAAACGGACATGTGAAAAGTGAAAACGGAGTGCTGGATCTTGATGTAAGAATGCCGAAAGCTTTAGGAGGAGCCAATGATGATTTTGCCAATCCTGAAATGCTTTTTGCAGCGGGATATTCTGCGTGTTTCGACAGCGCTCTGAACAGAGTGATCAGTCTTTCTAAAGTAAAAACCGGAGAAACTACAGTAACCGCTCAAGTCAGCATAGGCCAGCTTGAGAATGGAGGCTTCGGACTGGCAGCAGAACTGGATGTGAACATCCCTGGAGTTTCTATTGAGGAAGCACAGGCTTTGACAGAAAAAGCACACCAGATCTGCCCTTATTCTAATGCGACCAGAAATAATATGGAGGTGAAACTTTCAGTAACCAACAACGATTAATCCAATTTTTTTAAGCATAGTTATAACGAAAGGAGCTGTTTCCATGGAAACAGCTCCTTTTTATTTTTTATTTTCCCGCTGATTTCAATGATGGCGCAGATCATTGAGGCTATTTTATATATATATAGTGTTTATGAATGTCATTCGTCATTTATAACTCAATATGATATTAAAATAGAGTAATTTTGTGTCATGGAAATCATTATAGATATTGTATGCCAGGTGTATGCAGGGCAAAAATCAAGAAAGACGATTGATCTTGTTCTAAACACATTCCTTCCCGGATATGAAAAATTAAATCTCGATTATACTTTCCCAAGGCACGACAAAGATTATATTTTTAAAACAGAAGACGAAATGATTGGTTATTTCATCGAAAACCCTGCCCTTGACCAAACTTTTTACTGGAATAAATATCATGATAATCCGGACAAAATAATGGTGGGTGCCAATATTACAGATGATGACAGGCTTATTATGAGCCTAACAATGGACACTACGGAAGAGATATGTACTTCAATAAGCTAAAAGAAGTTTTACAATCAGATATCGGGGTAATTACCTATGTATATCCCGCAGGTTATGAAGATGGAGAAGATTTCATTGTAAAATATGGTTAGAAACATACATTTACTTAGCCTTATAACAACTTCTCATCATTCATCATTCATCATTCATCATTCATCATTCATCATTCATCATTTATAATTCATCATTACCTCCTGTCTTTATTGACCTCACTTTTCTGATAGGCATCTACCTTTTTATAGGAATCATTTTTCTCTTTTTCCTTTTTATCAGAAATCAGGATGCCGAAAAGGTGGTCGATTTCATGCTGGAAAATCACCGCAGTAAAACCTTCTACGATTTCTGAATATTTCTGTCCTTTCAAATCCACATATTCCAGTTGGATAACTTTGCTTCTGTAAAACTGATCTCTGAAATCAGGAATAGATAAATCACCTTCGGGGCCAAGATTCTGCAGATCGGAACGCCATACAATGACCGGGTTAATAAAATATTCCAGCGGTGTACCTTCCTTATCAAAACGCTGTACCCAAATGATCTTTCTGTTGATTCCCACCTGAGGAGCAGCAATGCCTACTCCGCCATCTGTTGAAAGAAGAGATTCTTTCATCCTTTTTACCAGAACAGCGGTGTTAGGATCAAGAGGATCAGCTTCTGAAGAAATGTTCAGCAGGGTTTGGTGCTGATTATTATCTGTCGTCTGATAGATGGGTAACGCCGTGTTTACATCTCCCTGATTGATGATTGAAACTTCACTGGAGGTGAGTTTCTGAGCATTAAAAAATCCGGTAAAAAAGATCAGCAGGATAGGGATTTTTTTCATATGTTTTTGAATCTGATACAAAGGTAAATATTGTGGTGTAAAAATAATTTATTTAGCAATGAATTTTAAGTTTTGGCTAAAGCCAATGGAATTTTGATATAAAAAAATGAACGGGCTAAAGCCCGTTCCTATTGAATGAATGCAATTGAAATTATTTAATTCATAATAATATCTGCTCAATCCGCATCATCTTCTTATTAAAAAGTCTTCGTCATATCCGCAGGAATAATCAGATTGAAATCTGTCGGGATATAATCTTTGGCAGGTACTTTCAGTTCGGGATCGTCTGATTCAAAAACAGAAATTACGGCCATTTTCAAATTAGGATTTTTCTGTTTGATATACCAATAGATTCCTCCAAATTCTTTACTGTGATAGTTACCGTTGTAGTGGATGAAGGTTTTTCCGGCCTGGTAGCTTTTCAGGATAGATTCAGCCATCGTAGCGTCTTTTACAGCCTGAGCTGAAATGAAATTCATCACTTTGGTTCCTTCTGCATGATCTCCCATCATCTTTTTCATTTCCGGATATCCTGGAGTGTCTAACGTTACTTTAATCGGCAGCTGGGCAATGTAGGCTTTCTCTTTTTCGCTTAATTTATTCAAGGATTCAAGACCTTCTTTGGCGGTTTGAGAGGCATATCTTCTCGGGATATTCGTGGCAATAAAATTCAGTTTTTTATCTTTGGCAAAATCTACCAAAGGCTTGTAATCGGTTGCATAATTGTTCCACAAACGGGCAGAATCTTTTAATGTTTTTGCATCAAATCTTCCGTTTAAATATTGATCCAACTGCGCCTGATTATCTCTCTCAAACATCTCTGCTCCTAAGATCAGCTGTCCGTTCTTTTTCACAAACAAAGCTTCCGTAATCTTCAGCTGAAGCCAGTGATTGATAGAACTGTTATGATTTTCGCCAAAAAAGACCACATCATAATCCGCCAGTTCTTTTACCAGCTTTTCTGTCTTTACTTCTTTTCCTTTTTTATCGTAAAACTGATATGCTTTTAAATCCTGTGCCTTCAATGCACAGAAACCAGCCAGCAGTATCGCTATGAAAATATTTTTCATTTTTTTATATTTAGTCACAAATTACACAAATATTCATGCATTTGCAGATTGTTTCAATAAAAAAGACCGCTTTGAATTTTACAAACAAAACGGTCTCATTCAAATCATCTAATTATTATTTCTCTAAAGCTGCTACAAGGTCCTTCCACTCCTGAAGCTCAGGAATCCCAGGTTTTCTTTTTCCGAAGAACTGAACGATAAAGTCTCCTTCTTTGTTGAATACTTCGATAGCGGTTACTTCTCCGTCTTCAGTCGGTTTTTTCACGATCCACGCTTCTGCAATTTTCGTTACGTCAAGATGTAAGTTGAAATCAGGATCCATTACATTGAACCATTGCTGGTGCCAAAGTGTTTTCTTCACATTTCCTGTGTGGATCTGGATAATCCCTCTGTTTCCAACGAAAACCATGATCGGAACGTTCTTTTCAGAAGCATCTTCAAGGATATTCACCACTTTCGCATTATCAATTTTCTTAGCAAATCCTTCCGGAGCCAATCTTAATGCCTGCGTTCTGCTTACTCCATATTTTCTGGTCATCATGAAGAAATCATGGGTGTCTTTCAATTCTGTCCATGCTTTTTTAAAGCCTTCTACATCAATGTCTGAATCTGCTTTTTCAGCCTGTTTTGGAGCGATTGCTTCAAAAGCCAATGCCTGATTCTGATCTTCTGCTCTGAATTTTTCTACGATCACATCGAAAGCAGCTTCATTACTGTCTTTTGTTAAATAAATCTTGTGAAGTGCCAGACCATCTTTTCCGAAAAACTGAAGACTTTTCTTCTCTCCTTCCAGTACTGCAAAAGCAAATTTCCAGTGGTTAAGGAAAATTCTGAGATCAATATCTTCACCCACAAAAAGCTGTGCATGAGGACTGCTGAAATCTCCGTTCAGATAAGTCCCTTTTCTTTCATGAACACATTCATCATTACGGGTAAGCGCCATTACTTTTCCCAACTGCTCAGCTTCTGTAAGGATTCCCCGGAAATCCGGGTTCAGGACAGTTACTCCTTCTCCTATGCTTGTTGCCAATAATTCTGCCTCGCTTACTTCTAACTGTGCTGCTGCATTTCTTATTCTGATATGTGGATTTTCTGCTTTCAGAGCTTCCCATTTTTCCTTTAAATCATTAACTAATGTGCTCATTACTTTACTTTTTTATGGTTAAAATTGTATAAATTCTTCGTATGGTTTCGTTTCCTGTTTTACTTTTTATTTCTTCTTCTCTTTCAGAAGTTTTCATTCTCTTAAAACGGCTTTTAGAAATCATTTCTTCCATTTCACTGTTGCTGTACAGAGTGAAATCGTACTCTGTAAATGGAAGCTTTTCCATGAATTCTTTTTGTCCGAATGTAAGAACAAATGTTCCGTCATCTTTTAAAACTCTATAAATCTCGTTTAGAAATTCAACCGGATTTTCCCAGAAATAAACTGTGTTTACGGTAAATATTTTATCAAAAGTTTCATCTTTAAAAGGAAGCTTATTCCCTTCGTATAAAACAAATTCTGCCTGGCTTTCAAATTCTTTATTGAGCCTTTTGGCTTCATTGTGCATGGTTTCAGAAATGTCAATCCCTGTGTATTTCAGGTTTTTGGCAAGGCTCATGATACTTTTCAGGTGTGCGGCATTTCCGTGTCCTATTTCAAGGATTTGCTGGCCGTCATCAATCACAAGTGTTTTGATGCTCTCTAACGTCATGCTGATGTTAGTGGCATTCATCATTTCACCAATCTCGATGCCTTTTTCACCCTGAGGATTGGCAAGATTCTGTGCGAGGATTTTGAGTTCTTCTTTTTCCATGGTTATCCAAAAATGATCATTGGGTTATTCGTAATAGGGTGTCCGCAGATGGTACAGGGGAAGTTATAGGCATTGCTGATATTTTCTTCAGTAAAAACTTCCTGTGGAGTTCCATAGGCAGAGACTTGTCCTGATTTCATTAATAAAATCTTATCTGCAAACTGTGCAGCAAGGTTCAGATCATGCAAAACAACAATAGCACTGTTGGCTTTTTTGGTGAAATTTTTGATAATTTCCAATGCTTTGTACTGATGTTTTATATCTAAATTATTCAACGGTTCGTCCAGAAAAACCAGTTTATGGGCAATTTCATTTTCAAGCTGAGCCATCACTCTTGACAGATGTACACGCTGCTTTTCTCCTCCCGAAAGGGTATTGTATTCTCTTTCTTTGAGATGAAAAATATCGGTTTCGTACATCATATTGTTCATGGCTTCAAGATCTTCTTTTCCTGGTTGGGCATCAAAATAAGGATATCTTCCCATCATGATCACGTCCTTCACTTCAAGCGGAATATCATTGCTGTTATGCTGCGAGAACTTGGCTTTGTGTTTAGAAAGTTCCCGGATACTCCATTCTCTGATGGGTTTATCTTTAAACAGAACTTTGTTATTTCCGGATTTCACTTCATCTGCCAATACGCTCAGAAGACTTGATTTTCCTGCTCCATTGGGTCCCACAATGGCCAGGAATTCACCATATTCCAGTGAGACATTTACCCCGTCCAGAATTCGGAATTCTTTATGTTGATAATTAATCTGATGTGCCTTGATCATTACAGTGATTTTTTAAATTTAACCAAAATA
The DNA here is from genome assembly GCF_003610675.1 of Chryseobacterium sp. AG363. Classification (NCBI taxonomy): domain Bacteria; kingdom Pseudomonadati; phylum Bacteroidota; class Flavobacteriia; order Flavobacteriales; family Weeksellaceae; genus Chryseobacterium; species Chryseobacterium sp. AG363. Next base: position 81,073 of record NZ_RAQF01000002.1, on the reverse strand, counting down.
GCGATAAAAATAGGGCCTCCCATTAAGGCTGTTAAAATCCCTATCGGCAGTTCTGACGGTGCCACAATACTTCTGCTAAAGGTATCTGCCGTTAATAACAAAATGCTTCCGCACATTGCCGATAATGGCAAAATAAAAACATAATTGGATTTGAATAAAAGCCTTAAAATATAAGGTACAATAAGCCCTACAAAACCAATTGTTCCTGAAAATGCCACGCAGGTTCCCACCATTAATGCCACGGTGATGATGATCTGCTTTTTCAGTCTTTCCACATTGATCCCCAGATGCTGTGCATCTTTTTCTCCCAGCATCATTGCATTTAAGGCTTTTCCTTTGGGTAATAAAATGATGTAGGCGATGGTGATCACAATGGCGAGAATGATATTCTTCGTCCATGTTGCTGCGGCCAGGCTTCCCAGGTTCCAGAAAGTAAGATCTCTGAGCTGTTCATCTTTTGAGATATAGATCAAAAATCCGGTTATCGAAAACCCGATAGCCGTTATGGCAACTCCGGTAAGCAGCATCATCACTACATTGGTTTTCCCTCCGCTTGTTGAAATTCTGTAGACCAGCATCATGGATAAAAAAGAACCGATAAAAGCGGCTATTCCTACCAGTGAAAATTGTACAGCTTCAGGAAGATATTCTTTGAAATGTCCTCCTAAAACAATCGCAATGGCTGCCAGCAATGTTGCTCCTGATGTAAGTCCTATTAAATCGCCGGTTGCCAGAGGATTCTTGAAAAGTCCCTGAAGGCTCGTCCCGGAAACCGACAACATACTTCCCACTAAAATGGCCATGATAATCCTGGCTGCTCTTACGTCCCAGATCACATATTTATCACTCAGCGATAAACCGGGATCTTCTTTTATCAATTGCCACAGAGCCCTGAACGGAGAGTTTTCTCCGAAATCATAAACTCCTGTATTAAGTGACAGCACTGCTATAATGATAAGCAGTACCGCACTTATAATAAGATAAAAGTATAGTTTACTTTGTGCTTTCAATTAAAAGTTTGTTTAATCCTACTGCTGCTTCTCCTACTCTTGGTCCAAAACCTGATACCAAACCTCCGTCCATTGCAATGATTTTCTTGTTCTTACCTGCATTGGTCTGAGATACTCCCGGCATTTTTAGCGCACCTTCGTTTCCTCCTGCTCCCTGTAAACCGGTTTCAAAGAAGAATAATACATCAGGATTAGCTTTTACAACCGCTTCCGGTGTCAATGGTTTGAAATCTTCAAAATCGGTTACTGCATTTTCTCCCCCTGCAAGGGTGATCAATGAAGCCATTGGGGTATTTTTACCACTTACCATCAACATATTTCCTCTGGCGTAGATGAACAATACTTTTGGTTTTTTAGCGATAGGCTGTACCTGCTTAAGGTCAGCATCAATTTTATCATTTAATTTCTGATAATCTGTATTTCCTATAGCTTTTGCTACCTGCTCGATCAGTTTTTTAGTTCCTTCAACCGTATATTCCTGTTTAAAAACTTCGGTTTGAATCCCTGAGGATTTGATTTTCTCCATTAATTCCGGATTGATATCTTTATCAGAAGCCAGAATCAATGTTGGGTTTACAGCCATGATCGGTTCAATTGTCATTGATCTCATGTGTCCTAAATCTTTCGCTGTAGCTTTTAATGAAGCAGGATAGGTGCTGGTAACATCAGTTCCTACGATTTCTTTTTCGTGACCTAAAGCAGCTACGATTTCAGTAATTCCTCCGTTTAATGTTACTATTTTATTGTTGGTTTTGGGTGCTTCTGAACTGGCTTCTGTTGTATTTTCTTTTGCTCCTGTCTCTGCTTTTTTGCAAGAATATACTGCTACAAGAACAGAAGCTGCAAGGATGAATTTTTTCATGATATACTATTATTTGATTATTTATAAAGGTTCGAATTCAAAATTGGTGTATCCTCTTTCTCCTTTTGTATTTTTCATGGTATTGAATCTCAGCTTGAAATAAAAGCCTTCAGCATCTTTCAATACAAAAAAACGGTCTGCATACACAAAAGGAACAGGATTGGATGCCGTACCGGTAGTGGTTCTCCATTTATCCCCGATAGCCCTCTGGTCATTGAAAACAAATTTTGAAGACTCTACATCTTTTAGTTTAAATGCATTGTAAGCAGCATCAAGATTTCCTGTAACCGTTACCTGGTAAGCACCTACTCCATTCAAAGTATTGGTTGTTACAAAATCTGCATAAAAATAGCTACCTGCACTGGTTGTAGGTCCCATGAAAACTTCATTGGTAAATGTTGTGAATGCCAGATCCCATTTCTTTTTCTTTGGCTGAATTTTTATCGGGGTTCCTGTTTTCAGATTGAAGAATGAGAAGCTGTATTCTGTATCTTTGGTAATCATATATTCTTTGATGTCTGCTTCTGCTGCGTTCACATCACCATAACGGATTTTGTATCCATTCTGAGCTCTCAGGATCTGAATTTTTTTCCATCCTCTCGGATCACCGGACAATGAAACTGAACCTGCCCCGATATTGTTAGCAGAAGGTATTTCTCTCCCAAGATTGATCAGATAAACTGGGTTATCCGCATCATTTTCTTTGATGGCATCAATTCCTGAAGTCTGATTCAGGAAGTCACCATTAGGATTGTCAACATATTTCATATTGGCAGCATCAAATGTTCCTACCTGAGCAATATCTTTTAAACTTGAAATATCAGCTTCCTTTACTTTACTGATGTCTGATGCGTTGGGTATTTTGATCACCGTCATGGCAAGAGATCCGTTCATGATCACTCTGTAGGCATCGCCGCTGTAAAAACCAAGATCCCAGTCTGTCCTGCTGTTGACCGCCGGATTGGTGTAGTCACTTAAGTCGATCCAAACCTGATTAGGTTCTGTAGGGCCGCCAATTGGCACACTTACTTCAGATCCCGTCATAGGCGGAACCGGAACCGGATCTTCGTCTGCAGAAAGACAAGACTGTGTGGCTGCCATGATGGAAAGAACAGATACTATTTTTAAATACTTCATAATCGTAACTTATTATTTAAAATTGAAACATTAATCGGGCAAAATAGCTTCTGCCATAATATAAATTAACAAACCCATTGGCAGCTGTATGAGCTGAACCGGCCACTGCCGTAGAGTTTAATCTTGTGACATCAAATATATTTTTCACTCCTGCAGAAATTTCAAAATGCTTATTCCAGAAAGGTTGGCTTACAATAAAATCCATCATATGGAAACTATCTATTTTTCCAAGGCGGAAGTCATTAGCTCCATCGGACACATAAATTCTGTCCGGACCTGTGAATTTGTAGTAAAGGGCAAAATTAGTGTCGGTACTTTTCAGTTTGTAAGTTGCTGAAGCGCCTGCCTGTACCAGATACTGAAAGTCTGTTGGGGAAGAAGATTTCAAATCAATCATCGATACTGATGTTCCGTTTACTGATCCTCTTAAAGACAGGGCAAACTGATCTTTTCTGAAATCTACATTAGCAGAGAATAGTAGATTTTTATAGGTATTAAGGTTCATATATTTATAGGTGGAAGGCTCCTTTACCATTACCATTTCAATCCTGTCACGTACATCGAGGTATAATGCGTCTACTCCATAAGCGATCTTCCAGCCATTATCTGCTGAAAAGTTCTGATTCCAGAAAAGTCCTGCAGAGAATCCCTTTTCAGGATTCAAGTCCGGATTTCCCTGTACATCATGGTTAAGATTCACAAAATAGGTGTACAACTCGTCATATTTTGGAAAGCGGTTAGCAGATCCCACCACTGCTCTAAGGTTTGAATTCTCAGAGGTTTTATATCTTGCTGATAAAGAATAGTTGTATTGATTATTAAAGTTTTCGCTAAGAGAAAGTCTTACTCCCGGTCTTAAAGAGAATTTGTCTGACACATTCCATTCTGCAGAAAGGAAATTGGAATAGGTGAAGATCTTTCTTTTTACCGCTTCACCAAAGAAATCTCCGGCAATTAAAGCGGCATAGCCATTGGTATAGTCTAATTCATATCCTAACTGGAAATCAAAAACCTTGCTGTCGAGGAAGTTGCTGAACATTCCTCTGGAGTAGAGGACATCGGTCTTATAATAAGACTTTTCTTCCTGACGGCTTTTGATTTGTCTGTTCGGGATATCATAATTATAGTCGTAGTATTTCCTATCCTGGTTCTGATACGAGAAGTCTCCCATGTATCGGATATGTCCCAGATTAGTCTGAATATTGAACTGGTGAATCCATCGGTCGGTGTTATATCTTCTGTCTCTGCTTTCATACGAAACACCGCCCAAACCATCATTAAGAGGATTTCTGTTTACTTCCGGATTATAGAAATTGAATTTTTCGTCAAGATAAGATAACTTGTAAAAGAATGTCGTTTTATTTTTGGTATATCTTAATAAAGCAGACGCATCATACTGATCTTTTGGGTTCCATTCATACCCTCTCTGGTTATCCTGCCCGAAATATTTGTAGCCTTTGCTTTCTCCTTCATATCCCATAAACTGATTATGGTTGAAATTGATACTGGCAAACCATTCATTGCTGATATTATAATCTACATTAAGGTTCTGAATATGCCTTCCGTTTCCTCTTTTCTTAAGATCATAGTTGTCCCTTACTGTTTCTTCCTGTATCGAACCTCTAACACTGATCTTTTTTGTACTGTTTTTTTTGGTAATAATGTTGATAACCCCGGCAACGGCACCATTTCCATATTCAACCCCCATACTTCCTTTTACAATTTCTATTCTTTCGATATTGCTTAGAGTAATTTTGGTAAGGTCTATATTACTTCCCAGTCCTGTATCCCCTACTACCGGTATATTGTCTATAAGGATTTTCACATAGTCTCCGTTAAGTCCCATGATGTTGGCGGTGGAATTTCCTGAACGCGTATCCGGAGTGATCTGTATATTCAGACTTTGATTCAGAACCTCGGCAACATTCGTTGCTGCCATATTTTTGATCTGTTCTGCATCAATAACATCAACCTTATATATCGATTTGTTAATGGACTGTTGCATATACTGTCCTGTAATAACAACTTCTTCAATTTTCTTTTGATTAAGAGAATCCTTTTCTTGTGCATTTACCCATAAGGCCACGGATAACGATAGAACGGAAAGCACTTTCTTCTTCATAAGGGTACAAATTTTCAGCAAATATAAAACTTTATTTAGACTCATTAAAAATAATTATATATTTTTGTGGAATAATTCTAAATAAAAATAATCTCATGAAATTACAATTACTTTTAGGAGCTCTGATGTTTACAGCCTTAACGGCGAATGCTCAGGTATCTAACATCAATGAAAATTTCAACAATTTTACCGCTGGGAATACTACTTTCCCTCAGTTTGGATGGTCTGCCATCGTTGCACCAATAACCGGTGAGTTCCCTCCTGTACCTCCAAGAATGATTGTAGCAGGAGATTCCAACAGATTCGTTCAGTCGTATGCAGGAAACAATGCAACAGGTTCTTCTTATCTGATTACGCCGCAGATTGAGACTCCAACAGGAAATAAAACTTTGACTTTTGATACTACCCTGGTATCTCCATCTCCTGGTCCGGGAAGCATTCAGATAGGAGTAGCCTCCAACCCTGCAGACATGTCAACATTCGTTCCTGTAGGAAGCCCTATCAATGTATCGGTTATTGGTACAGTACAGAATATCAGTGTTAATATTCCGGCATCCACAGGCTCATACATTGTATTTAAGTTCACTCCTACTGCTACTCACGTAGCAATCCAGATAGATAATGTAGTGTATAATACAACTGCTTCTTTAGGCGTATCAGACAACAATAAATCAACAGAAAATTTCAGATTTGCCTTAAATTCTGATCAGTCTGCAATAGAATTCATTGTCAAAAAAGATCCTAAAAACATTCAGATCTATTCTGCAGCAGGACAAAAAGCAGCGGAAGGGAAACTGAACGGACAAAGATTTGATATCAGCACACTTCAGACAGGAGTATATTATATGAATATTGAAACAGCAGAAGGAAAATTCATTCAATCAAAATTCATTAAAAAATAAGGTTCATCAGACTATTATTGGCCTTTATTAAAGCCGGTAGGACTGTTCTTACCGGCTTTTCTATGCTTTGATTTTTATTATTTTCTGGTAGTGATTAAAATAAAAACACGATAAAAATCATTTTTTTTATTTAGACTGATTAAAAATAATTATATAATTTTGTGGAATCATTCTAAATAAGGATTTAAAAAATAAATTATGAAAACAAAACTATTATTGGCATCAGTACTGGCACTGTCTGTTCAGCAGACTGTTTTGGCGCAGACTGACGCGTTGGGATATTCACAGGTCAATATGACCATGGGAAGCGGATATCAAAACCGCGTGTTTGTGAACCTTGCAGATGGTAATATGGTTTCTCAGCCAGCCAATACGTGGGATATTGCTTTTTATAGGAACTCAAACTATGCGTTCGGATCAAGAGTCAATGATGCTAAAGATATTGAAGTATTCACTGCATCAACCAACTTAGCAGACTGGGATAACATCAGCATCAGCAATGAAGCTTCATGGGGCGATCCTCTTTATAATCCGGACCAGACCACTGACTGGAGCCAGGGCGCTTTTGAACAGGGACCAGTAACCTCTCCAAACCCCAATATTCCTTCAACCGGCTGGGGCGTTTATAACCCGGTGAACCACCACATTCAGGGGAAAGCAATTTTTGTTTTAAAATATGCTTCAGGAACCTATATCAAGTTTGCCATTGAAGATGCTTTTGCAGGATATACCTTCAGATATTCAAAATGGAACGGGACTTCATGGGGAGCTACAGAAACCAGAACCATCGCCAATGGAACAGATGATTCATATTTCAACTATTTCTCATTTGATACCGGAGAAAAAGTTCCCAATCTTGAGCCTTCCAGAACGGCATGGGATTTCGTATTCACCAAATATTACACATTCTATATGGGTGTACAGATGTACCCGCTTTCCGGAGCGATTCAAAGTCCGAACGTAAAAGTGGCAATGGTTCAGCCTGAAACACAGCAAACAGCATCGTATGCAATTCCTGCTAATGCAAGTTTCTCATCTGCTATTACCACAGTAGGACATTCATGGAAAGGGATCGGGACAGTGAAAAATGATGTGGTCTACTACGTCAAAAAAGGAAATGATTACTACAGAATGTACTTCACAACCAATGGTGGTGCCAGTACAGGAAATATGTATTTCAAATACAAAAAGATCACGGAAACGTTAGGAATTACTGAAGTTGGAAAAAAAGCATCATTCGGTATTTATCCTAATCCAGCTACTGCGGATAAAAAAGTAACGGTTCTTTTTGATGTTAAAGAAAAAACAGGTAATAAGGGAAATGTAGAGGTCTATGACCAGACCGGGAAAAAGGTCTATTCAGCTGAACTTACAAACCAGGCAGGATTCTACAAGCAGGACCTGAACCTTTCTACACTTCCATCAGGAAATTACCTTGTAAAAATTACTTACGGTGGTCATTCGGAGACGAAAAAGCTTATCGTGAAATAAACTTTCTATTTTAATACTTTCTATTTTTTCTAATAAAAAGGCGGTTTCAGATTGTTGAAACCGCCTTTTATTTTTTCTTCATTAAACAACTTAAAAATATAAAAAACAAATAGTTATATAAGATTCTTCTTTAAATCATTAAATTTTTAAATCTTTAAACCCTTCAATACCATTAATATATTTTAAATCCTTTATAAACTTCTGCAGAACTTTCCATAATTTTGGAAGCATCCTTACGGAAATCCAAAAGGTGATCCTGACCGTTATGCCTGTTATGATGTTCTACACTTTCCCAAAGCTCGATCAGGAAGAAAGTTCCTTTATTATCTTTATCTTCAATAAGATCGTACTGCAGACAGCCTTCTTCTTTTCTTGTTTCTTTCACAAGGTTCTGAAACAGCTCTACAGCGTCCATCAGATAATTTTCATTAAACTTAAAAAGTGCAATGATATGTAAATTCATGTTCTAATATTTAGTGATGTAAAAGTAAAATATTTTCAAAACCAAATATCTTTTTAGCCCTTTTATTTTTCCACACCAAGTGTAATTTTTAATTAAAAACTGATTTATAAATAGTTATAGAACTCATCACAATCACCAGAGTTCCGATAATCACAAACATTTTCTTCACAGGAAGCCTGGCAGTAAGCATTGCTGAAAAAGGAGCGGTCACAATTCCTCCGATCAAAAGCCCGAGAATGATATTCCAGTGCTGGATTCCCAGGGTAAAGAAAAAGGTAACGGCAGCCGTGATGGTAAGAATAAATTTGGCCACGGTAGAACTTCCTACGGCAAATCTTGGGGTGAAAGCATTTTTAATGAGTGTTCCGGTCACCAAAGGCCCCCAGCCTCCTCCGGCAAAAGAATCTATAAAACCACCGATCACACCCAGCCTGGTCAGATTGGTTTTTCTTTTCAGGGCTTTACTCTGCTTTTTCTTAAATGCATTTGACAGGATTTGAAATCCAAGGTATAAAGTGTAAAAAGCAATGAGTGTTTTAGTGATTTTCGCATAATACTCTCCAAGATAAGTAAGACTGACAGCTCCGATAATTGCTCCTATCACAGCCGGAATGGCGAGCTTTTTCACCAGACTTTTGCTTACATTTTTCAATTTAATGTGGCTGAGACTTCCTGCGGCGGTGGTAAAACTTTCCGCAGAATGAATACTTGCGCTTACAATATGCGGTGGAATATTGAGCAGCATAAGGGTTGTAGTACAAATAACACCATATCCCATTCCCATGGAACCTGCAACAATTTCAGCAAAAACACCTACCAGAAGCATCCAGTAAAAAATATAATTATCTTTTGCCAGAATGGTCTGCAGTTCTTCCAGATATCCGAGTTCGTACATGGAAAAAACAGCAATGGATATAATAGCAGCTGTCACCAAAAGGACATTCAACCTTACCTGAATTTTTCTTGAAATCACCATATTACAAGTGTTTTAATCCATACTCCTTCAGCATCGGGGCGTCATTGACAACTGAGGCATTTAAAGTTGGGATGTTCTCTGTAGTTCTGTGCGAGGAAATATTTCCGGATATAATACATGCAGCCACGGAATGCACTGCGGTAATAGAGGGCGTAAGCTTTTGTAATTCGGTTACCTCTTCTTTTGAAATCATAGTTTATTCATTTGAAGTAGTGCAAATATCTGATAAAATATTTATCCTACAAAACAAGTAGACTATTAATTCAAAAAAAAGGATCAGGTTAATCTACCAGATCCATTAAAGTTTTACTTTCCAGAATATTCAGAGAGGCATCGCGAACTTCTATCAGGACATCATGAAGCCCGCAGTGATCTTCATTGCAGTCATCACATTTTTCATAAAAATTGAGACTTACACAGGGAAGCATTGCAATAGGGCCGTTTACAAGACGGATGATCTTTGCCAGTTTCACATTTTCCGGACTTTCTTTGAAAAAGTATCCTCCACCCTTTCCTTTTTTACTGTCGAGAATTTCCGCTTTTTTCAGTTCAAGAAGGATGTTTTCCAAAAACTTTAAAGGAATCTTTTTATGTTCCGCAATTTCAGAAATAAGAATCGGGCCTTCATTTCTTTTTTCTACAAGATATGAAAGCGCCTTAAACGCATATTGAGATTTTTTTGAAAGCATTAGAGCAAAAATACGAAAATTGTTTAATATTTGAAAAAACCTGAAAACAGGAATAATAAACGAATAAAAAGGTAAGTTTGTCTATCCGTAATTTTACGGTTTTAGGTACCACACTTTTGCCTTTCTCCTATTAAATCATTATGTTTGCGCTATGTTCAGTAAACAAGAGGCACAGCAATTAAAAAAGGAATTTTGGACAGCTTTTGGAAGATCATTTCCCAGAAAATGGATTCTTTATGATACCAAAATCAAGGACATGGCATTTAAATTTTCTGCCGACAACAAAAAAGCAGAAGTTTCTCTGGATATCGAAATGAAAGATGAAATCTTCCGAAACGCTTATTACGAGAAGATCTGGTCTTTGGAAGATATTTTAAAAGATTTTATTGGAGATTTTCAGAAAGAAGAATATTTCACCCTTGAAAACGGTAAGGTCATCAGCAGGATATGGGTTGAAAAACATAATGTTTCTATTTTTAACAAAAACACCTGGCAAGAAATTTTTGAATTCTTTGTGGACAAAATGGACGGTTTTGAAAGGTTTTACTACGAATATGAGGATTTTATAAAGGATATATAGAATACTTACGAAATAAATACTACTTTACACTTCAGGTTAAGATAAAAAAGAAAACTTATCTTTGCCCTACCACTTAAACTAATAGATGAAACAAACTAACATGATTAAAAATGAGAAAAGTGTACAAAAACATTTTTGGAGAGATCATCTCCAAAAGTAATGCTGTGAAGCTGAGCGAATATCATCTGTATTATTATGAGGAAGGTTCCGATTTCCTGAAAGAAATTGAATTTATTAACGAAGACAGTGTTTATAACATCAATTATTTTTTAAGTGACGAAGAAGACGAAACTCAGGTAGTCAATTATCTTAAAGAAAAGTCTGACTTTTTTGATATTGAAAAAAAAGAAACCACCGAGGGCTTTATTATTTCTACCAATAAATTGTATTCCTTATCCGTAGATGAACTGCCTTTAATTTCTAAAACTGTTTTTAAAACAGAAGATCCTGAAAATTTTATCTGTTCACAGGTTATCGATAACGAAACCCATCAACCACAGCTTGAAAGAACCATAAAATGCTGGTATACCAACGACGAAAGCGGTGAAAAATATGCTGCCATAGAATGCAGCTATCAGGAAGACGGAAAACTGGAACTGGCTGTAGATAAAACACCCGACCCGGACAATGAAGAAAACTGGATTCATTATGATTATGACACTTTCCACAACCTTCAGGCACAGATCCCTAGCGACATCAGCTATTACAAAACAGCTGCCTTACTCCCTAAAGAAACCTATCAGCAGTAATCTATATTCTTTAACACACCACACCTAATTATTAAATGGAAGAGAATCCCATCTTTTTTGCAGACGGAAATGATCCGGAAATGATTAAAGCTTACAGAAAAGCTCAGGAAACCTTTAAGTATTTCTGGCGCGAACAGTCCTGGGAATACAGAAGAATCATTCCTGGACTTAATGTATCGTGCGTTAAAACGGCTTTTGAAGAACAGGATGAAGAAACCGGAGAAAGCCTGGTAGAACATATGTGGATTAATGAAATATTCTTTGACGGAGATCACGTGAGAGGATATTTGATTAATGAACCTAACAGCCTTAAGAACATCCAGGTGGGTGATTATGTGGAAATCCCTTTAAGCAATATCAGCGACTGGCTTTTTGCTATCACTCCGAGTGTACAAAAACCCAAGGGACTTTCCAAGCTATTTTCATCATCATCTTCTCCACTTCCGAAAGCTTACGGAGGGTTTACCATCCAGAAAATGCGTGCTGACATGTCTGATGCAGAAAGAAAAGAACACGATAATGCCTGGCAGCTGGATTTCGGAGACTTTAATGATATCCTCGTTGTGAATAACCAGAAAGAAAATCCGGAAAATCTTATTGAACATCCGATGAGTAAAAATATGAAGGAAGAATTTGCAAAGTTTTTACAACAATATCCGGATGAACTTACCCAAACCGATGAAGACGGACTGACGCTTCTTCACAAAGAAACCATTGCCGGGAATCTAACCACTGTAAAAGTTGCTTTAGAAGCCGGAGCGGATAAAAATATCCAGTCTAAAAAAGGAAAAACAGCTTTGGATTATGCAAAACAGCTGAACTGGGAACACCTTATTCCTGTATTGGAAGGGTAAATTATTAATTAAGATGGTTACAACTCAATAATAAAGTTGTCAAAATAAAAATTCCGGAAGAAAATCTTCCGGAATTTTTTATGTTTTATCCAAATTTCTTTTTCCTTAGCCAGAAGAACAGTCCTCCGATAAGACCAATAATAGCTAGTGGAAGCAGTAAATTGATCCACTGCCAGCTCGATTTCTCTTCAGTGATTCTTTGCCTGTCGAGAAGTCTTTCTTCAATGTTTCTGTTTCTCAGTTCCATCAGATTGCTGTCATCAAGAAGATAATCTAAAGCATTTCTCAGAAACTGTTCGTTTCCAAACTGTTCGTTCGTTAACAGATCTACCCCTAATGGAAGTGGTTTTCCTTTGATTACTTTGTTCCTTCCTACATCTCCGTCTGCAATCACGATCATTTTGTTTTCCGGGCTGGAGGTTTTGAATCCAGGGTACGATTTTCTCTCAATTCTCGATGCATAGGCAGAATTGAATTTTCCTTCCAATGCAACAGCGAAGATCTTCGGTGTACTTGGTTTCTCCATTTGTCCAAGACTGTCTACGCTTGCAATTTCCTTCAGATCCACATAATTGGGAACCTGTTTCAATAAAGTTCTTTCACTCGATTCGAAAAGGACTTTTGTTTTGATATTCTTTCTTCCTCCTAAAGTATCAATAGAAGTCGGGAATTCAAATTTTACAGGGTTGATATTCTTTGTAACCGGATTATTATTTTCGGCAATTCCAAGCGGATAATAAGGCCAGGGTAAGCTTGTGTACTGAGGATTTCCACTCACTTCTCCTGTAACCAGCCTTAACAGGGCAAACTTTTTAACGTCTTTTACCAACGCGGGATTGATTCTCAGCCCGTAATTAAAAAAGAAGTCTGTCATATTGATATCGACAGGGAAAGGCATTACTTTTTTGGATCTTGTCAGCGTATCCATTTCAGCATTTACGGCATCAATCATCCAAAGGGTTTTCCCTCCGTTCATGATGTACTGGTCCAGAATTACTTTTTCATTATCTGTAAAAGCTTTTCTTGGTTTTGCAATCACCAAAGCACTCATCTGCTTTAATAGCGGAACATCTTCCAGTGAAAGTTCAGTCTGATTTTTAGGAATTATAGGTCCTGCATCATAGTTTTCCATTGCCAATTGTACAAATCCCTGGAATTCATCCGGATTCAATTCATCGTGGTTGACAAGAATCCCGATTTTCTTTCTCTTGGCAGCTGCAATATTTTTAATATTGGAAACAAGATTGTACTCCAGTCCTTCAATCGATCTTGTCAGCTGCTGATCGGCATCAATTCCGGCCTGCTGAACCACTAAAGGAATAGAAACCCCGTCATTTCCATATTTAATCACAGCGTAAGGGAAAAGCGTGATCTGTGAGATTTTCCCGTCTTTTACATCCGGAAGAATAGACGGCTGCATTCCCATGGCCATCAAAGTGTCCTGAGACATTTTTGTTTTAATCGGATCGATGAATTTAAAATCAATCTTCGGATTAATTTTTCTGAATTCTTCCAGCATGAATTTCGTTTCGCTTTGCAGCTGTTTGAAACTTGCCGGAAAGTCACCTTCCAGATACACTTCTACCGTCAGAGGCTTTTTAACAGACTCCAGTACTTTGATGGTGTTATCAGAAAGGGTATATCTTTTTTCTTTTGTTAAGTCTAATCTGATTCCCGAATAGGTCAGGATAATAACCAAAGGAACAATTGCAATTAAGAAAATTCCCAGTGGAGATTTAGCATTGAACTTCTTCATACTTCTACTTCTTTTTGTTAATAAAATGATTAGCCAATACTAATGAAGCGCCGATGACAAGTACAAAATACGCCACATCTTTAGCATCAATAAGTCCTCTTGTGAAGCCTAAGAAATGCTGATAGAAGCCAATATTCTGCAGGATAAAATCTGCACCTCCCAATAGTTTATAGCTCGCCAGCTGTTCAATTCCAAAATACATAATAAAGCACATGAAAACACCCAGCAGATAAGCCATAATCTGATTCTGAGAGAGAGAGGAAGCAAGAATTCCCACTGCTGAAAATGCTGCAATTAAGATAATCAGTCCGATATAGCTTCCGAAAGTCATTCCCAGATCAATATTTCCTGCAGGAACTCCCAAAACATATACCGTATAAAGATAAATTAATGATGGAATAAGGCATAAAATCCCAACGATCCATACAGAAAAAAATTTTCCAGCTACCAGTTCTGAAACTTTTAACGGTTGTGAAAAAAGCCAGTTCAATGTTCCGGTTTGCTGTTCTTCCGCAAAAGTTTTCATGGAAAGGGCGGGGATGATAAACATTAACAGCCATGGAACCAATACGAAATAGCTCTGCAATGAGGCCATTCCAATCTCAAAAATATTAGAATCGTTGTCGAAAAAGAACAGAAAAAGAGTCGCTATCAAACTGAAAGCGGCAATGATCACCCATGCACTCCAGTTTCCAAAGTAACTCCAAAGTTCTTTCTTTAAAATTGCAATCATAGTTTTTTTGTAAGATGTAAAAAGGATGCATGTTTCAAGACATACGCCCTACTGTACAATTATTTGTTTTTTTTATTTTTATTAACCAGTTTCACTGTCATCATAATCAGAAATACAAGAACGAAAAATCCTGCAATTAATTGCCACCAGTATTCGATCACCATTGATTTTAATATAACGGTAAATACCACCAGAAACAGAATGAACGTTGCAATTTCATTCGCCTGTCTCAGTTTGATATTGGCAATCGGCAGTGTATCTCCATGTAATTCTTTTAAATGAAGGACTTTTTTCCAGCACCAGTAATGGTAGATGGCAAGCCCGATCAGGAAGGTCAGTTTCAAATGAAACCACGGCATTTTCATCAGCCCGGTATTTAAAAAGATCATGACCAATCCGCAAACTGCCATGATTATCCCCGCAGGAACGGTGATAATATTCCACAGCCTTCTGGCCATAAAAGTGTACTGCTCTCTCAGAATTTTCTTTTTTTCTTCCGGAAATTCATCGGTATCTTTATAGTAAACGAAAATCCTCACGAGGTAAAAAATTCCCGCAAAGTAGCTTACCATAAAAATAATGTGCAGCGCTTTGATTATTGTGTAAAGCATTTTAATAAATAAATTTATTGATAGAAATAATTTTACAATCCTGGTCGAAATTCTTCAGTACATCAAAAAAAATCTTTTTCATATCCTTTACATTATTGTAATAAGAATATCCCATAAAAATAGCCAGCCCAAGAGAGATCAATATAATTCCATACGTGGTTCCAGAATTTTCATCCGTATAAAAAGGAACAAAAATCCCTAAAAGAAGAACAAGAATGAGTACATCAAAATATTTAACTCCAATGGATACTTTAAGAAGCTCTTCATTATTTTTGTCTGAAACAAATTTTCCTATAAAAGACAAGTATTCATTCCCCATCACTTTTACTTCAAATCCATCATCAGTTACTTCACCTTTAAATTTTTTGCCATTATAATCAGGAAAGCTCTTAAATATACTTTCTTCAATGTTAGATAGTATTGCTTTTTTTGGCTTCGAAAAGACAACCTGATATTTGGACCTTAAAAACATATCAATTTTAATCAGGCACAAAGATAAGTTTTTATCTAATTCTTAAAAATAAATTTCTTTTGATCAGGAAAATATAAGTAAAATAGATTTTATATAAAAAATAGTTCGGCTCGGGGCAGCAAAGCTGCCCGAGCCGAACATTATATTTTCATTGCTGTTACTCATTCAACGATTAAGAGATCACTCCTAATTCTTTTCCAACCTTTTCAAAAGCAGCAATCGCTTTATCCAGATGTTCTCTGGTGTGAGCAGCTGATAACTGCACTCTGATTCTTGCTTTTCCTTTCGGTACCACAGGATAGAAGAATCCGATAACGTAGATGCCTTCATCCATAAGCTTTTCAGCCATTTTCTGAGAAAGTGGTGCATCGTAAAGCATTACCGGAACAATGGCAGCATCTCCATCAGGAATATCAAAACCTTTTGCTTTCATTTCCGTTCTGAAATATTCTGCATTTTCCATTACTTTATCACGGAGAGAAGTATCATCAGAAATCATATCCAATACTTTCAAAGCAGCTCCTACGATACCCGGTGCCAGAGAGTTGGAGAATAAATAAGGCCTTGAACGCTGTCTCAGCATATCAATGATCTCTTTTTTACCGGAAGTAAATCCTCCTAAAGCTCCTCCTAAAGCTTTTCCTAAAGTAGAAGTAATGATGTCTACTCTACCCATTACTTCATTAGCTTCGTGAGTTCCACGACCTGTTTTTCCGATGAAACCTGTTGCGTGAGAATCATCTACCATTACCAAGGCATCATATTTATCGGCAAGGTCACAAACTCCTTTTAAGTCTGCTACGATACCGTCCATTGAAAATACTCCGTCCGTAACGATGATTTTAAAACGGTGATTTTTTTCAGAAGCTGCAATCAACTGAGCTTCCAGATCAGCCATATTATTGTTTTTATATCTGTATCTCGCTGCTTTACACAAACGAACACCATCAATGATTGATGCGTGATTCAGCTCATCTGAAATAATAGCATCTTCTTCTGTAAACAATGGCTCAAAAACACCTCCGTTGGCATCAAATGCTGCTGCGTAAAGAATAGTATCCTCAAGACCTAAGAAATCAGCAATTTTTTTCTCCAAATCCTTGTGAATATCCTGTGTTCCGCAGATAAAACGTACAGAAGACATTCCGTATCCGTGAGATTGGATCATTTCCTGAGAAGCTTTCATCACTTCCGGATGGTTGGATAATCCCAGATAATTGTTCGCACAGAAGTTCAAAAGCTTTTTTCCGTTTGCTTCTATTTCTGCGCTCTGCTGAGAAGTGATAATTCTTTCTCTTTTGTAAAGTCCGTCATTCTCAATATTCTGAAGTTCGTTCTGTAAATGTTGAAGGTATTTTTCAGAGATCATTTTTAGTAATTTTTTAGATGTGCTAATTTACTAAAAAGGCAGTAAAATAAAACCTTTTATATGCTTAATTCTAAAAAATGAATATAGATTTCAGTTTTAACATTATTAGTCTATAAATTTAGTAGGATAATATTTATATTTGTTTAAAATTTTAATGCATGAGATTAAAGCCGGTACAAAAAATAAAGATGATCAGTTCAGAAACCTTTATCAATAACCATATGAAGCCAGGAGTTCCGGTTATTATTGAAGACTTTGTTCATCCGGAAAGTCCAGCTTTCAAAAAGTGGAATTATGAGTATTTCAAAGAAGTTGCAGGAGATCATATGGTGAATATCTACGGCAGTGAGCTTGATTCCCTGGACAGAGTGGCCAGTGATCCTATTGCACAGACTACATTTTCAGAATATCTGGATCTCATCCAATCTGCTCCCACTGAACACAGGCTTTTCTTATTTAATTTATTAAAAATAAAACCTGAATTGAAGAATGATCTCATCTACAATGATGTAACGAATGGTAAAATACTGAAATGGCTGCCCTTTATGTTTTTTGGAGGAGAAGGTTCTGTCACCAGAAATCATATTGATATTGACATGTCCCATGTTTTTATCACCCAATTTCAGGGAATCAAAAGAATCTGGCTCTTCCCGTGGGAACAGTCTGACTTCATGTATAAACTCCCCTACAACTTCCACAGTCTGGCTCAAATTAAAAATCCAGATTACAGAAAATATCCGGCGCTACTTTATTTAAATGGCTATGAAGCTGTCATTCATCCTGGCGAAACCCTTTATATTCCTTCCGGCTGGTGGCATTATATTCAATATGATACGGAAGGTTATTCGATATCAGTAAGAGCGCTGCCGTCAAGTGCCCTTGAAAAATGGCGTGGATTTAAAAATCTGGTCATTACCAGACATTTTGATAATCTCATGAGAAAAGTGTTCAAAGAAAAATGGTTTGAGTATAAAGTGAAAACAGCCAGAAAAAGGGGGGCCAGAGCAGCAAGAAAACAAAGAAGCTTTCAAATCTGAAAGCTTCTTTTGTGATATTTTGATTGATTTTGGTAAAAGTAATCATTCATACTTTACCGTTTTTCATTTTAATGTTTGATAAATTTAATATTCTTTTCATCAATCGTAATGAAATAAGCTCCCGGAACTAATTCTGCTATTCCAATCGCTTTACCTGGATGATATGTTCCTTTTCCAACCAGTTTTCCGTCTATGGCATGAATCGTAAAGTCCATAGCCTTATTAATTCCTTTCAGATTAATTTCATTTTTTGCAGGGTTCGGATACAAACCAAATTCTTCTTTCTCCACAGAAGAAACACTTAATGTATTATCCTGAACAACTGTAGAGTTCTTCTCAAGAATCTGGTATTCATAATTAAACTGAACACTTGCGATCGGGAATGTTACCGATTGTAAAAAGCTTTGGTTATTGGATGTATTATTAAGAACAAAATAAGCAGTCTGACCTGCAGTTCCGGTTACTTTAATAGGTAAAGGCATTTCAAAAAAGCTAACGTTAGCACTGCTTTGCGTCTGAGAAACTTTAAATAAAGCCTGATTTCCGCCCTGCATCCACTTGATGGTGTAAGTAGGATATCCTTCGCCATAAACCCAGTCATTGAAAAATTCTGTAAAGTCTTTTCCGGTAGACTGAAGCAAAGAAGCATTAAAATCAGCTGTACGCACATAGTTGTATGCCAGGTTCGGCCTCGCATGATAATCTTTAAGTGCCTGATAAAATGCAGCATCACCTAAAATCCACTTCAGCATTCTCAAAACATATCCTCCTTTAGCATAAGACAATCTGCTGTCAAATATCCTGTTGATGCTGGAAAGTCCGGAATCCGGGACATATACAGTTCCTGTTGTACTTGCAGTAATGTAGTTAGATTGACCTTGTAAGTAATTCAAAAATTCTGTATTGGTCATCAATAGTTTTTCATTGGCAAGGTGTTCTCCAAAAGTTGCAAAACCTTCATTCAGCCAGATATCATTCCATGCACCACAGGTTACTTTATCTCCAAACCACTGGTGAGTAAGCTCATGGGCAATCAGCTGCTTGCTCCATCCACCCATGGAAGACATGGTCTGATGCTCCATTCCTCCACCATACATAAATTCCATGTGTCCGTATTTTTCATTACGGAAAGGATAAGTCCCAAAATAGGTTTCAAAAGTATCCATCACCTGCTTTGTCCAGTTGATATTCGCAATGCTCGTTGCATTTGAATTTGTGGACGGATAGATATAGTTGACAAAAGGAAACGGAGGGTTTCCAATGGTATCAGTAAGTTTAACAAAATTGGTAATCGACAGTGCAATCAGATAAGCCGGCGTAGGATACATTGTTCTCCAGAACGTCAGTTTAGTGCCACCGGTAGGAAAAGTCTCAGACATCAGTTTTCCATTGGCTGCCACGCTGTAGTTTGAGGGAGTTGTAATTTTAAAATCAAATCTTTCAATTTTATCATTTAAACTTTGCTTTGTCGGAAACCAGTCCTGGGCGCCATAAGGTTCATTCAAAGTAGAAAGTACCGGAGTTCCGCTCTGAAGAGCAGTTTTGAATGCATCATTACTTGTGGACGGTGCTCCAGCATAATAAATGGTAAGAGAGTCCAATGTATTGGCAGGAATAGAAGCTGGAAAATCAATCTTCAGTTCTTTTGAAGGAAGCTGCTGAAAGCTTGTAATGTTGGTTCCATGATACTTCACCTGAGAAACGGTTAATGAATTGGAAAGATCAAAATAAATGCTTCCCATATTTTGATTAGGTTTAAAATGCGAAGTTACCGAACCGGAAATATTATACACCGCAGGATCCAGGCTCACATCCATTCTCTGATACTGCAAGTCGTAATTCAGCGTATTGGGATTGGTATTCCCGATGTTCATTTTTTGAGTGAAGAATTTTTTCTCTTTTTCAACGAGTCCCTTCATATCAATGTTTTGTTCTTGCTTCTGGCTATAGAACTGTTGGGAAAATAGAAATCCCAACACCAAAAGGTACAATTTTGTCATGTTTAGAAAAATTTAATCAAATATAAAAAAAACCTTTTAATCAATGATTAAAAGGCTGTTATAATATATAAAATAAAAAATTTTAAAGATCTAATGCGGGTTCAAGAATTTTTTCCATTCTTTTCTTCACCATATCTACTGATCCGGAATAGTTATTCACCATTAAAGAAAAAACTAACGTTTTTCCTGAATTGGTTTTCAGATAACCGGCTAATGTTTTTACTTTGTTCAAAGTTCCTGTTTTCGCAAAAACCTGTCCGTTACCTCCTGCATTGAACATTCTTTTCAATGTTCCGGATTGTCCTCCGATAGGCAAAGAAGTCAGATAAGATCTGTAGTATTTCTGATCCATCAGAGAAGTAAGAAATTTCACCTGGGAAATCGGGGTTACGTTATTACTTCTTGATAGTCCGCTTCCATCTATATAGTTAAGACCAACCATATCAAAACCGGCATCTTTCAGGTGATTAGTCACCACTATTCTTCCGGATTCTGAAGTCTGGTCACCCATTTTCTGATATCCTACCGTTCTCAGCAAAGCTTCTGCCAATGAATTGTCACTGTGCTGGTTGGTATAATAAATAATATCATTTAAAGTAGGTGATTTATACGCTGAAAGCATTTTTCTGTTTTCCGGCGCAGCATCTGTCATTTTCGGAGTTACTTTTCCGGTAACAGGAATTCCGCTTTTCACCAGTGTTGTTCTGAAAGAGTTGGCAAGATAAGCCGGTGCATCAGGAAGTTTGGTTGTTAAAACTCCGTTTCCTTCGTATTTATCAGCATACACCATCTGATGATTGTAAGGAGAAACGTAGAAAAATTTCTTTTCTGTAGAGAAACCACCTTTTTTAACGATCAGTTTTTCGTTGGCCGGGTTGATATCGCGGGTACTTCCTGCAGGTAAATAATAGTTATTGTTTTCCAACCATACAACATTTTCCGGAAGCACTGAAATATTGCCTTTGAAAAGCGCTGTCTGAATGATAATATCACCATTTACCTTTTTGATTCCCTCTCTTGAAACACCGCCTACGAAATCTGAAATAATATCTCTATAAGATGCTGCACCAGCTTTGTTGGTTCCCAAAGAAGGGTCTCCGCTTCCTATTATATAAAGATTTCCATTCAACACTCCATTTTCATCTATTGTTCCTGAGTACTCCAGCTGAGTCATCCAACGGTAGTTTTCACCCAGCATATTTAACGCTGTTTCCGTTGTAAGCAGTTTGGTAGTAGAAGCAGGTACTAAAGGAGTATTTTCGTTGTACGAAGAGATTACCTTCTTCGTTTTAGGATCATACACTACGAATCCCCAGGTTGCATTTTTCAGCACAGGATCCGCCATCATTGTGTTTACATTAATGTCTACCAGTTCTTTTGCTGACAAAACAGTTTTCTCCACCATCGTGGTAACGGGTGAAGGCAGGTTTAAACTGCTTTTCTGATTGTCATAATTCTGGGAATAAAGAACGGTAGATACGGTAGATTGAGCCAGGAAAAGACCAGAAGCCAACACCGCCGCACTTGAAATATATTTTCTGAAATTTACCATCTATCTTCTTTTTGTTCTGTAGTTTTGACTCTATAAAAAATGAAAGGTTAAATCATTCAGTAAAAGAGCCAAACACTTAATCAACGTCCAAAAGTAGAAATTATTGTTATATAACGGACCACCGCCCCGTTATAAAAGAGTGTAAAGTTTGTTAAAAATTGTTAAAAATCAACAAAAACATCTTTTTTAATGCTTTGATACGCAGTGATTTCATCAAATTCTTTCAAACTTATCAAAACCATGTTTTTGAATTTCTCATAGTTTTTCCCACGGGGAAGCTTCAGCATAATCTGGAACTGATAGAAGTTATTCAGTTTTGCAATCGGTGCTCTTTCCGGACCTAAAACACATTCTTCAGGAAGATATTTTCTGAGGATAGAACCCAGAAATTGTGATGCCCGATCAGCTTTATCCTCTCTTCTGTGTTTCAATTCAATCATGATCAGCTTAGTGAAAGGCGGATAATGGAACTTCTGGCGTTCGGTAAGGATATATTTATAGATCTTGGCAGGATTATTCATCTTGATCAGCTGAAATACGGAATGATCAGGATTAAAGGTCTGAATAAGGATTCTCCCTTTTCCGGAAACTCTTCCAGCCCTTCCCGAAACCTGTGTGATCAGTTGATACGCTCTTTCTTCCGCTCTGAAATCCTGTACATATAATAAGGAATCCGCTTTAGGAATTGTCACCAGTTCAATATGATCAAAATCCAGTCCCTTGGAAATCATTTGGGTTCCTACAATAATATCTGTTTCTCCGTCTTCAATCTTCTCGTACAATTTTTCGTAGGCGAATTTTTTGCGCATGGAGTCTACATCCATCCTGTCTACTTCATTTTCCGGAAACAATTTGGTAACCTCTTCATGAATCTGTTCTACACCTACTCCTCTTTCGTTCAGCTTTTCAGAATTACATTTCGGGCAGATTTTCGGTTTTGAAGCTCTTTGCCCGCAATAGTGGCATTTCATTTCATTTGCCGCTTTGTGATACGTCATGACCACATCACAATTAGAGCAGTAGTTCACATAGCCACAGCTTTCACATTCTATAACATTGGAATAGCCACGACGATTGTGTAAAACGATTGCCTGATTCTTTTCATCCACCGTTTTCTTAATCTCTTCGATAAGCTTCAGAGAAAAGTTCCCTGAAACCTTTTTAGATTCCTGAGCTTCCTTGAAATTGATCAGTTCATATTCCGGCAGATTGACATTCCCGAATCTTTCATTCAGGAAAACGTATTTCATTTTATCTTTCCTGGCACTGTAGTAGCTTTCAACAGAAGGGGTAGCTGATCCCAAAATCACTCCTGCGTTATACAGCCTACCTAAAACCAGAGAAGCGTCTTTAGCATTAAAATAAGGGGAAACTTCCCTTGGTCTGTACGCAGAATCATGTTCTTCATCAACCACAATAAGCCCAAGATTCCGGTAAGGTAAAAACAAAGCATTACGGGTTCCGATCAGAATACGGATGTCGTTCTGCTTAATTCTTCTCCAGACTTCTACCCTTTCAAAATCGGTCAGTTTTTGATGATAAAAACCGAGCTGTCTTCCATACTTCTTTTCTAATCTCTGGGTGATCTGTTTGGTAAGCGAAATTTCCGGAAGCAAAAACAAAACATTCTTTCCATCACGGACGCACTCATCAATTTTCTCTAAATAGATATGGGTTTTCCCTGATGAAGTAACGCCATGAAGCAGAACATTCTTCCCTTCTTCAAAAGCTTCATCAATTTCAGCTTTTGCTATTTTCTGCTGTTCGGAAAGCTCTTCAAGTTCCTCGATTTCTCCTTCATAGCTTTCAATCCTGTCTTTCTGCATAAAGTATTCCTCCACAAGGCCTTTGTCTGCCAAAGGTTTGAAGTGGGAACTTCCAAAATAACCGTCCTCAAACAGTTCAGATTTTTTGATGGGAACATCCGGATGTTCCGTCTGTTTTTCCAGAATAAGAAGGAAAAGATCTTTCTGTTTCTGCGCTCTGTTCAGTTTTAAAAGAATATCCGTAAGATTTTGATTGGCCAGAACCTCATCATTAATTCTTACGTAAGCCACTTCTTTGGCCTTATACTTTTCAGCAATTTTCTCATCAATTTCAATATACTGAAGGTCAATAAGAGAATTGATGGTTTTGATGATATCTTTTTTAGGAATAAAAGCTTCAATATCCGTCAGATTGATCAGCTGTCGTACTTCCAATGCCTGAATCAGATACATTTCGTTAACATCCAGATTTTCAAAATCTATAATGGCTCCTGGTTTTAGTTTTAAATAGGTTTCACTTTCCAGTTTTAAAGAAGAAGGAAACGAAAACCTGTAAATTTCTCCGAGGCTGCACAAATAGTATTCCGAAAGCCAGTTCCAGAAATCAATCTGTTCATGAGGAAGAATCGGTTGATCATCCAGCATGCTGATGACTTCCTTGGCTACAAAGTTTTCCGGTGCATTATCATGAAGCTCAAACACGATTCCCGTATAGATCTTCTTCCCGCCAAACGGTACCAGAACACGCATTCCAGGCTGGATTTCAGACATCATTTCCTGAGGAACTTTATAAGTGAAAGATCCTTTCAGGTTGAGGGGTAAAACAATTTGAGCGTATTGCAAGGGAAATATTTAAAGTGTAAAATTAGAATTTTCCTGAGAGAACTGCAACTTTGTGGAGATTCTTTAGTAATCTTTAACCAAGAACCTGAAACTGCATTCTATTCTTTACTTTCTCCTTATTTTTGTCTATTCCGTAGTAATGTAACCCATTCAGATATTTTTTAATGTCTAGAATTACATTGATCAAAAATAATGATATGACAGGCTGGATTCCTGCGGAATGACAAAGTGTGTAGATAAAAGAACAACCACAAATTCAGAAAGGATCGAAGAAAGGATTCATGAATGACTAAAAAAGAAGTTCTGTAATCTGATACCAGAATGCAGACGTAATAAATCCTACAATGATACTGACTCCAATGATCAGGTTGGTCAGTTTTGAGTTCAGCCTGAACTGTTCTGCAATAATACTTGAAGTAACCAAGGTTGGCATCGCTGCTTCAAATACTGTAATTTTAGCCACATCTCCTTTTATTCCGAATAACAGAGCCATTCCCAGAACAATTGCGGGTGCCAGAATCAATTTATAAAGCATGGACATCGACATTTGAGGAATCAGTTTTTTCCATCCGTTGAATTTCAGCTGTAATCCAACTGAAAACAGGGCTAACGGACTTACCGTTGCTGCCAGCTTATCAAAAAATGGTTCCGCAACAGTAAAGTCAATGAACTGAGACAATACCAAAGCTGAAATACAGCCAATTAATGGTGGAAATGTTATTAATCTCTTTAAAATAAATGCTGCACTCACCTTTCCTGATTTACTTCCTCCTTTTACTGCAGCAATAATTCCCAGGGTTGAAAGGGCAAAAAACATGGTCTGGTCACAGATAATGGCAATACTCAAAAGTCCTTCGCCATAAAAAGCACTGATCAATGGAAATCCGATAAAAGAGGTATTACTATATCCGCTTGCCAGTTCTAAAGTACTTCTGGACCGCCTTGAATATCCCCTGCTCTTACTGTAAAACATCATAAAAAAGAAACAGAACACAGAAATTAAAAATGTGGCTGCAATCGGGAACAGCATTTCTGTTGTCCATTTTACTTTGGGCAGATATTTAAACGAAACTGCCGGAAGAGCAAGATAAAGAATCCAGGTATTGATGCCTTTGTGAGCATCGGGGTGGATAGATTTTGTTGCTTTGAATATCATTCCTGCAATGATACACACTGCAATCAGAACAAAATTTACCATAACTGTAATAAAATATGAGGCAAATTTACGGCTGATTTTTGAGTTGGAAGGGTAAAATTTATATTTTTTTCGGTAGAATTTCTAATGAAACTTTCCAGTATTAAACCTTATAGGTTTAGAGACCTAGCTGCCGGAAATTTATAACTGCTTGAAATAATTTTTTCAGAATATATTTTACTTCTTTATCACCTCCCAAAGACTCATCACCTCTATATTTTCCAAAGGTTTTGAAAGGGTAATTCTTTTTGAAGTTCCTTGCAAAAGATCAAAGAAATTATCGCTGAAATGAGTATCGCCGATTAAATAAATGTCCTTAGCCAGCGTATCTGTTGAAATTTCAATTTCCGTGGGTGATATTTTTCTGATTTTAATATCAGGTTGTAAGAGTTTCAGATCTTTTGGTTTATTAAAGAAGAACAGCTTTTCGAATTTTGTATCTTTTTCGGAACTGACCTTTAAAACAGCTCCCGACAAATCAAACTGAGACAATTCCAATTTACTGATACTTCGTATTTTCTTGCTTGCATCAGCATTAATAAGATTTGACTGACTGGCTTTCCAAAGTATTTTTCCTTTGAAATCAATCAATTCAAATTTTGTCTCTGTTTTCAGTTCTTTCAGGAGATCGCTTATCAGATAGACATCATAGCTTTTTTCGGTTTCCGCTATTGATACCAAAACAGGTTCAAAGCTTCTTTTCGCCTGATAATGGAAGGCTTTCCAGTTTCCAAGATAATCAATGGAAGACCAGGAAACTACCGGCCAGCAATCATTCAGCTGCCAATACAAAGTTCCCATATTGTAAGGCTTTGCACGGCGGTGAGCTTCAATAGCAATCTGCATTCCTCTTGCCTGTAACAGTTGTGAAACGTAGTTGTATTGTGTAAAATCTGTTGGAATTTTATAATCACGCTTCAGATATTCATTAATGATGTTCCAGCCACGGGCGTGCTTTTCGTGAGCTTTAATGGTTGGATTCTGAAGGCTTAAATCCGGAGTTCCGGAGAACATTGATTTTGTAGTTTCAAGGCTAGGTGTACCCTGAAAGCCATATTCAGACATGAAACGCCCTACTTTTTCGTTGTAAATTTCAAAAGGCTGCTCACCCCACCAAACGCCCCAGTAATGAGAATCTCCTTCGGTAAGACTTTCTTTATGTCCCCAACCAATGGAGGGAGAACTTGGCCAATATATATTTTTATCCGATTTCAGATTTTCTGCCAATGCATTAGGAATTACCTCATGAAACAGCTTCTTATAATCTTTCCAAACCTGAAGAGAGTCATTTTTTGAATATTTAAACTGTTTCTGATAGCCCCAGTTGACAATCGCTTCATCAATTTCATTATTTCCGCACCACAAAGCAATGGACGGATGATTCTGAAGTCTGTTCACCTGATCTTTTACTTCTTCTTTTACATTGTTTAAAAATGCTTCATCTGCCGGATAAAAGCTTCCCGCAAACATAAAATCCTGCCATACTAATATCCCGTTTTCATCACAGGCTTTGTAAAATTCATCATCTTCATAAATACCTCCGCCCCAGATACGGATCATATTCATATGGGCATCTTTGGTATCTTTGATCAGTTTCTGGTATTTTTCTTTGGTCATCCTAGGTGAAAAACTATCTCCCGGAATCCAGTTTGTTCCTTTGATATATAATGGCTGTCCATTCACTTTAAAATAGAATGATTTTCCCTTTTCGTCTTTTTCCTGAACCAATTCTACCGTTCTTAATCCTATTCTGAGATTTTTAGCATCAATGTTTTTCTGATCTTTAGCTAATTTTACTTCAAAATCATAGAGATGAGCCTCACCACTCCCGTTAGGCTGCCAAAGCTTCATTCCGCCAGTTTCGTAAGGAACAGAGACTGTATTGATTCCTTTTTTCAGAGATACTTTTCTGTGGGTTTTATTAAGATCTAAGGTATAGTCTCCTGCATTTTCAGCATAAATTTCTATGTCAAAATGTAAGTCTGTAGAAGCTCCAGAGGTGCTTTTCTGAATATCTTTAACAGTTATAATTTTGGCGTTATTCCAGAATTCCAGCTGAACATCTTTCCAAATTCCTGCCGTAACCAATCTTGGTCCCCAATCCCAGCCAAACTGATATTGTGCTTTTCTCACAAAACTTCTTGGTGATTCCGGTAGGGTGAACGGAATTTTTTTCGCTAATTCCTTTCCGGTATTCACTGCAGATTTAAACTTAATCTGAACTGTATTTTTTCCTGTTTTCAGATATGGTTTCACCGGAATTTCCCATTTCCTGAACATATTATCTGTTTTCTTTAACAGTTTTCCGTTAAGATAAATTTCTGAAAATGTATCCAGACCGTTAAAAACAAGATCAATATTGTCATTTTTCAATTCCTGAGAAGAGACTGTAAATATTGCCTGATAATCCCAGTCTTCGTTTTCAACCCATTGTACTTTCTTTTCATTTTCATCGTGATAAGGATCGGGAATCACCTTGTTATTCATTAAATCCAGATGAACGGTTCCCGGAACTTTTGCAGGAAGCCAGTTTTGATCTTTTGAATTTTTAAGCTGCCAGTTCTCCAAAGACAAGCTTCTTTGTGAAAATTGCGCGGAAAGGATATTCTGCACAAAAAGGAAAACAAAAAGGATCGTTTTATTCATCAATAAATTTGTTTTGAATTGTTATCATACCAGCGATTTTGTCATTCCGAGGAATGAAGGAATCTCTATTTTTATTGGTTAAGTTCCCGCTACGCTTGGAATGACAACCAGAATGCATATTATTTATTCTTCAATGCAACCACTTCATCCGGGTTGGCAAAAGCCCCACCATCCGTAATGGCTGAAGAATGGAAGTAACCCGCATGAGTAAATGCTCTAATCTCTTCAATATTGGATGAACGCAGACCACCTCCAACAAGGATTTCTATTCTTCCACTGGAAAGTTCAACAAGTTTCTTAAGATTTTCTTTTCCTTCAGATACATTCGGTTTCTGACCGGAGGTAAGAATGGTTGTAAAACCACATTCGATTACTTTTTCCAGAGAATCTTCCAGACTTGCAGCACGGTCAAAGGCACGGTGAAAAGTACATGGAAACGGTTTTGCCAATTCGACTAAAACTTTATTCTGCTCTATATTAATCTCATCATTTTCATCCAGGATACCGAATACAAAACCATCTGCATGTAAAGATTTTAAATGAACCAAATCATTTTTCATCTGCTCAAATTCCGAATCCGAATAGGTAAAATCTCCACCTCTTGGACGAATCATCACAAAAATCGGGGCCGTAATTTTTTCACGAAGCTTCTTCATGGTTTCGAAATCCGGAGTAGTTCCACCTTCACTGAGTCCATCACATAATTCGATTCTGTCTGCTCCGTTTTCAAAAGCAATTACTGCTGATTCAGGATTAAAACAAGCTATTTCTATTTTTGACATTGTATTGTATCTATTAAATTTTATTTCGGTTCGTCTTGCCATACATCCGCAATTAGAAAAGAACCGTTTTCTTTTACTACTTTTATCACAGAGGGATATTGAGCTTTGAAGCCATCATCTCTCAATACTACATTGAATATATATTCATCCCTTGAAGACGACTTCAAATCGCAACTTTCTACTTCAATACTGTTCCAATCCTGAGCAGAGATCAAAAATCCTATGCCGACTCCAGCTTTACTGGTATCAAACTTAGACTTCCATTTATCCTGAAATTCTTTGTCGGTAAGACTTCCGTCTACATCCAGATTAACATTTGTTGCATCAGTTTTATAATCAAAATAATCTTTTGTGGTGATCTTCTGCATATTCTTTTCTTCACTTCCAATATCAGCTTTAAAATAGTGGACAATACTTTTTTCCAACCATTTTTGGGCTTCTTCAGCTTCATTGGACTCATTATGCAAAACTACTTTTTCTTTTATTGGCTGGATTTCACCATCTTTTTTTATCTCCTTCTTTTCTTCCTTGCAAGCAATAATCATAAACAAGCAAGCGATAATCGTTCTTTTCATATTTGTTTTATGTTTTGGCTAAAACCAATGGGTATCTTTTATTTGTTTAAATGGGCTGAAGCCCATTTCTATTGAATTTTTAATTATTTCAAAGCAAATTCAGGAGTTTCAAGGCGGTTTCCTTTCTGATCATAAACGGCAAAGTTGAATCCATCCTGAATACAATAAGATCCATATTCCCCCTGTTTATTGATGGCTATAAAACCTACCTGAATATCTTTCAGATTTTTATTTCTTCGCTGATTGATTTTTACAATTCTCTCTACAGCTTCTTTACAGGCTTCCTGTGGATTTCTGCCCTGTCTCATCAACTCAACCACAAGATGGGTTCCCACGGTTCTTATCACTTCTTCACCATGACCTGTTGCGGTAGCCGCTCCCACTTCATTATCTACAAACAGACCTGCTCCGATAATTGGGGAATCTCCTACCCTGCCATGCATTTTGAAAGCCATTCCACTCGTCGTACAGGCACCGGAAAGATTTCCTTGGGCATCCAAAGCAATCATTCCTATGGTATCGTGATTTTCAATATTGGCAATGGGTTTATATTGGCTGGTCTTTAACCATTCTTTCCATTCTTTTTCTGATTCGGGAGTGAGAAGATTTTCTTTTTTAAAACCTTGTGAAAGGGCAAACTGTAATGCTCCGTCACCAACCAGCATAACGTGTGGTGTCTTTTCCATGACAGCTCTGGCTACAGAAATAGGATTTTTAACATATTCCAGGCAGGCTACAGAACCGATATTATAATTTTCATCCATGATACAAGCATCCAGCGTTACCCTTCCGTCTCTGTCCGGACGTCCTCCATATCCTACACTTCTTTCTTTTGGATCTAATTCTACAAGACGGACTCCTTTTTCTACAGCATCCAAAGCTCTTCCTCCTTTTCCAAGGATTGTCCAAGCTTCTTCGTTGGCTTTTAATCCGAAATTCCAGGTGGAGAGTACAATAGGTTTGTTGACGATTTTTTTACTTTCAGGCAGATTTCCGGCCATCACATCTAAAGGATTAATGGTAAGGGCTGCTGTGGCAATTCCCAGTTTTTTAATAAAACTTCTTCGGTTATTGTTCATTGTATGTCAAAATTATTTAATACAAAGCAAATATCTTAAAAAAAATCGTTGAAAGTCTTATGGCTTTTTCACTATTTTTTCTTTCCTATTTTTTCTTATTTTTATATTGGTTATTATAATGAATATTTATGTTTAAAACGTTTAGAAGAATGGATTGCTTTAAGGAATTATCTGATGAAGAAATACAGGTCCTTGCAAGCATCAGTACTCCCAAACTTCTTCGGAAAAAAGAAAAACTTTTAGAGCCTGGCCAGCCATTTAACCATTTATTTATATTGACAGGTGGTCTTCTGAGATTTTTCTTTGATGATGAAAACGGAGTTGAAATCAATACTTTTCTGCCCTCAGAAAAAGAGGTTGCTTTTATGGAAAGCCCGGAATCTTATTCCCCGGAAGGCACAAAAAAATATACCATACAGGCTGTCATTGATTCTCAAATTTTTCTTTTTAATAAAGGCGAATTTGAGCAGACTGCATTTCAGCATAAAGGAATTTACAATTTGTACTTAAAATCTTTAAAGCAGATTATCAGCATCTTATCCGCACGTACAGAACAGTTTTGCAAAAGTTCTCCGCTTTCCCGCTATGAAGATTTCCTGAGCAGCCATCCGTTTGTGTGTCAAAATGCAAACAGAAAGTATATTGCCAATTTTTTGGGTATTACCCCTAATTCTCTTTCCCGTATAACTGCCCGTGACAATAAAAAAAAGAATCAAGGAAAAAAATAACTTAAGAATATTTTTAATTATTCTGTTCAGTATAATTTTGTCCGGTCAAAAACTTGTTCTTCACCAATAAAAAAACCAAATGAAAAAAAATATAATCATCTTCCAAGCAATACATCTTATAGAATAGTCTTTACATCTTAAAAGAGTAGTATGTGAATGTCCGGGTTTTCATCCGGGTATTAATCTGTATTTTCTTAAGTCAACATTTTATTACCATTTTATACCAATTTATGCAAAGAATAACCACCATTCTCTGCCTGTTATTAGCATGCAATTTTGTGCAGGCCTCTACAGGCAATGTTGAAGACAAAATAGCCGACGGAGCATCCTGGCTTATCTTATTTGTATTGCCTATTGCAGGGATTTATCTCTTCTGGAAAGTTCATATTTACCCGGAAAAAGTAGCAGAAAAGAAAAACCATCCCCAGCTGAATGCTATCAAAAGTATGTGTCTTCTTTCTCTGATCTTTGGCGGTCTTTTATGGCCGGTTGCCTTAATTTGGGCCAACTATGACTATGGAAACCAGACGGCTCCTGAAAGAGAGAAAGACAACACAGATTTGCCTGAAGAAGAATTAAAACCTATCGAAAATTAAAAAACATGCTGGAATTACTAGTTGCAATATATGCCGGAATATGCTGGCTTCTTATTAAAAAATTAAAACTGATCCCGTGGACATTTACCACACAGGTAATCGTATATTCATTGCCTATCTTCGGATCTATCGCTTTGATATTAAGTTTAAATTATTATTGCCCTATTACCTCTGATGTAAAGGTGGGAAACAGAAGTGTGGATATTACTACGCAGGTTTTGGGAAAGGTGAAAAAAGTATATGTGAGTACCAACCAGGAAGTAAAAAAGGGAGATACTTTATTTGTACTTGACAGGGAACCTTATATACAGGAAATTAAATCACTGGAAGCTAAGCTGAGCAGTATGAAAGCTACTGTACATTCTTATGATGCAGATATTTCGGCTTCCAGAAAAAATATTTCTGCATTACAGTCTCAGCTTGATCTAGCCAACAAAAGAGTAGCGCAATATCAGGAGCTTGTACAGGCAGGAGCAGCCAACAAGTTCGATCTTGAACAGGCGATCACGAATGTCCGCGATCTTCAGTCAAGAATCAGTGCTGCACAATCACAACAGCAGTCTTTGGAAACAAAGTCCAATGCTTCTTATGGCGGAGAAAATTCATCAGTATCTGAGATTCAGGCTAAGCTGGATCAGGCAAAATGGAATCTTTCCCAGACCGTTGTTTTAGCACCAACAGATGGGATAATTCCGAATGTACAGCTGAATGAAGGAGCTATTATGGCTCCATTCAAATCAGCATTTGTTCTGATTCAGAAGCAGCAGTCAGTTATTGGATTTTTTGCTCAGAACGAGCTTGAATCTGTAAAAAATGGAAATGAAGTAGAGCTTGCTCTTAAAACAGAACCTGGAAAAGTGGTAAAAGCTAAACTTGAATATGTAATTGATGCTACAAGCCAGGGAATCATGAATAATGCAGGAGGAATGCTGGGTGGAAATGGTTCTACGGCAGGACTTCCTGATACGGCAAGACAATTACCTGAGACCGATGGAAAATTGATTGCCAAGTTTGTATTGGAAGATAACCAGAAACAACTTACAGTGGGAGCAAGAGGAATGGCTGTGATCTATTCTGATCATATTAAACCTCTTCATCTTATCAGAAAAGTAATGGTGCGAATCAACAGTAAAATCAACTTCCTGATTCCTAAACTTCATTAACATGTATAAAAAGTTAATTTTATTGAGCGTGCTCACTGTAAGCTTAAGCTCATGCATCGGTTATAAAGAAGCTACGAAGGAAAATATAAATGAGCTGAAAGAAAAAAGTGAAATTGCTTCTCATATACAAATTCCGGATGACTGGATTTTTGACAGAAAAGCAAATTCAAAATCAATTTCCTATGACTGGATCAATGATCTTAAGACCTCACAGCTTGAAGCTTTGATTAATGAAGGAATGTTGTATAATGCAGATCTGATTATTGCCAGAGAAAAGCTTAACCAGATTGAGCTGGCAATGGAAATTGCCGGAAGCGACCTTTATCCAAGCGTAAGTGCTGTAGCCAACAATTCGAATAATCTGGTTAGTGGCAGCCAGGTTCAGCGTCTTGCGTTAAAAGCCAATTGGGAAATTGACCTTTGGGGCAAAAATAAATCTTCACAGATGGCCAGCACCAGCAGCTATTTTTCTGCAAAACATCAGAATACACTGCTGCATCAGTCTATTGCAGGAATGATTGCCAAAGCTTATTTTCTGAATATTGCAGGAAACATTCAGGAAAATAAGATTGAAAGCTATATTCAGAAGACCAAAGACCTGGAAAAACTCTACATTATTCAAAAGAAAGTTGGAACGGCAAATGCTATTGATGTGTCCAATATTTCTGCCGAAATTATTTCCCTGCAGGGTTATCTTGAAAAGATTAAAAATGCCAATATGCAGTCGAGAAGGTCTCTGGAGCTTCTTACCGGAAAGTATCCGGAGGGAAAACTGGCAACCCAGAATTTCTTTAATACTGTAAAAAGCAGTATCCCTGCATCTTTTCCTCTGGAGCTTCTTGAAAACAGATCAGACATACAGGCGAGTCATTTCCAGATCGAAAATGCTTTTTATGAAGTACAGGAAGCTAAAGCGGCAAGACTTCCATCCTTAAATATAAGCTCATCGCTTGGGAGTGCAGGAAGTAATGTGGAATCTATTAATTCTTTATTTTCCAACCCTTTAATAAAAGTGGGCGGAGGATTAGTTTCTCCTCTATTCAATGGTGGAAAGCTTAAAAAGAATGTAGAAGTAAAAAATTCTCAGCAGAAACAAGTCGTTGAAGAATATTCTAAAGCTGTTCTGAATGCATTGAACGAAGTGGAATCTTCTTTAGCAAATCTCCGTTCTATTGAAAAACAGATGACTTATACAACTAATGCTGTCAATGAACTGAAAAACAATATTTCTCTTACTGAAAAACAAATAAAGGTCGGTACCAGCAACAGTTTTGTACTGATTCGTAAACAAAGGGACCTATTGAAAAATGAAATGAACCTCATCAATCTGGAACTTCAGTACAGAATAGAGCGTATAAATCTTTATATGGCTTTAGGTGCGGAGAACTTCATTTATTCATAATTTTTATACTTGAGAGACTGCAGATTTTTTCTGCAGTCTTTTTTATAATTTATCTGATATTAATGAGGCAGTTTATCTCTGAAATATCCATATACCCATGTTCCGGCAATTGCACTTAACAAAGTAACAGATACTGCTAAAGCTCCTGTTCCAATCTGAGCAAAAAGAGGTCCGGGACAGGCTCCAGTAATGGCCCAGCCAAAACCAAATATCAATCCTCCATAGATCTGACCTTTATTAAACGTCTTAGGGGTAAGAGTAATAGGTTCCCCATCAATTGATTTTACCTTAAATTTTTTAATCAGCCACACTGAAATCATTCCTACCAATACGGCACTTCCAATGATTCCGTACATATGGAAAGACTGCAGACGGAACATTTCCTGTATCCTGAACCAGCTGATCACTTCTGCTTTCACAAAAATAATCCCGAAAATAATTCCAGCGGCGAGGTATTTCAGATTGTGATACCATGGATGGTTAGCCGTACTTTCGTTTACACAAGTGGTATATATATATTGTTCTTTTTCTTTGATCATAATGCAATTCTCTTTTTAAATTATACTTATAGGGAAAGGATGATAGGCAAAATAAGGTTAGCCATTAAAAAGCCACCAATCATAAAACAGACTGTTGCCACCAAAGAAGGCCACTGTAAGTTGGAAAGTCCCATGATTGCATGACCGCTCGTACATCCGCCCGCATATCTTGTTCCAAAACCAACCAAAAACCCACCCACTACCATCATAATAAATCCTCTCAGGGTCAACAGGCTTTCGAAATTCATCAGTTGTTCCGGAACCAGATTACTGTAATTTGTGATTCCATATCCTGCCAATTCTGCTTTCAGATTGGGATTGACTGTTATTTCATTAGGATTCACTAAAAATTGGGATGTAATCAATCCTCCGAAGAAAATCCCCAGTACAAAAAATAAATTCCAGGCCTCTTTTTTCCAGTTGTATTTGAAAAAATTTACATTGGCAGGAATACAGGCTGCACAGATATGTCTCAGCGAGGAACTGATTCCAAAGGATTTATTTCCCATAATCAATAAAGCAGGAACGGTAAGTCCAATCAATGGTCCGGCAACATACCAAGGCCAGGGTTCTTTTATAATTTCTAACATTTTTTTATTTATTTAAAATTTTAGTCTGACACACAAAATCACTTTTAGGAATCTCTGTAGAGCTAATTGCTTTAAAACCTCCTTCAATTTCTGAAAAGTTTCTGTATCCTCTTGCCTGAAGGATGCTTGCTGCCATTGTACTTCTGTAACCGCTACCACAATGCATGTAGAAATGTTCTGTTGGTTTTATCTTATGAATCCATTCGTTGATATAGGCCAGAGGTTTGCTGTAAGCTTCATGAATATGTTCTGCGTTGTATTCACTTTCTTTTCTTATATCAATGATTTTGGCTTCTTTTTCTTTGATTTCACTTTCAAACTGTTCCGCAGAGATGCGATTGACAAAGTCTGTTTCTTTTCCGCTTTTTTTCCAGCTTTCAAAACCTCCATCCAGAAAACCTAAAATATGATCGAATCCTACTCTGCTCAAACGAGTTACCGCTTCTTCTTCATATCCTTTTTCAGTAACCAGCAGAATAGGCTGGCTGACATCAGCAATTAAAGCTCCTACCCACGGGGCAAAATCACCATCCAATCCTATATTGATAGACTGTGGGATAAAACCTTTGGCAAATTCACGATTGGATCTTACATCTAAAATCAAAGCACTTGAGGCTTCAGCAATTTCCTCAAAGTGTTCAGGAGAAAGAGCGTGCAACCCTTTTGAAAGTACTTCATCAAAACTACTGTACCCTTTTTTATTCATCATCACATTCATTCCGAAATAAGCTGGCGGAGGCAAAAGCCCATCTGTTACTTCTTGTATAAAACTCTGTTTATCCTTTTGATTCAAGGCATAATTGGTTCTTTTTTGATTTCCCAATGTATCTACGGTTTCTTTCTGCATATTTTTGCCGCAGGCTGAACCGGCTCCATGAGCGGGATAAACCGTAATATCATCTTGTAAAGGCAGAATTTTATGATACAAACTATCATATAAAAGACCTGCCAGCTCTTCCTGAGTCATATTTGCTCCTTTCTGTGCCAGATCAGGACGGCCTACATCTCCAAGGAACAAGGTATCACCGCTAAAAAGAGCCTTTTCATTACCATTTTCATCAATCAAGACATAACACGAACTTTCAAGCGTGTGTCCTGGTGTATGAAGAACTTTAATTTTAATATCTCCTAGTTCAAATATCTGTTCATCTTCTGCAATAACAGCATCAAACTCGGGATTGGCTGTCGGTCCATAAACAATTGGAGCTCCGGTTTTAAGGCTTAAATCCAGATGTCCACTGACAAAATCTGCGTGAAAATGAGTTTCAAAGATGTACTTCAATTCTACTCCATCGTCCTTCAGTCTGTTGATATAAGGCTGTGTTTCTCTTAAAGGATCAATAATTGCGGCTTCGCCGGCTGAAGTAATATAGTAAGCACCCTGTGCAAGGCATCCTGTATAAATCTGTTCTATTTTCATTTTATTTTATTTTGATTTGTTATCTGATACAAATTTCCAGCTTTCTGCTTTCCCGTACAGCTACTTTTGTTACATAAGAACATTAAAGGAAGATTTCTTTCGTAATGATATAAATACCCATGATCAGGATAAACCACCCAAATGCAGGTTTCAGTTTTTTGCCGTCTATCTTTTTTGATAGTTTTGAGCCCATTATAATTCCTGCAACAGCAATCACCGTAATAGAAACCAGCAGTTTCCATTCTATTTTCACCTGGTTTACTGAAGAGAGGAAACCGATTAAAGAATTGAAAGAAATAATCATTAAGGAAGTTCCTATTGCAGTTTTCATGGGCACTTTTAATAGATTCACTAATGCCGGGATAATCATAAAACCGCCTCCTGCTCCTACCAATCCAGTTAAAACACCTACTATTGAACCCTGTCCTGCTGCCAGAAAAGCACTATTCTTATTCGTAATGCATTCTAAAGATTCTTCTGAAGAATTTCTTTTTATCATTTTATAGGAAGCCAGAATCATTAAGCCTGCAAAAATCAGTAGTAAAAAAATATTTTTGGTAACCGTAAAGTTCTGTATCTGGAATACGTTTTCAGGAATTAAAGGAAGAAGATATATTCTGGTCAGAAAGATAGAAATTACCGAAGGAAGTCCGAATACCAAAGCCATCTTAAAATTAACCAATCCCTTTTTAAAATAGGATACAGAGCCTACAAGACTGCTGATTCCCACTACAAAGAGAGAATATTCTGTTGCCAGAAAAGCATCAATCCCGAAGAGATAAACAAGTACGGGAACCGTGAGAATACTTCCTCCACCTCCTATTAAACCGAGAGAAACTCCTATTAAAACTGCGGCTGCATATCCTATAATTTCCATTTTTATTCAACTAATTCTGATGCAAAAATGGGAATGCGGAAAGAAAGCTACAGCTACTTTTGTTACATAAGGAGATTTTTTAACACAAATGAAGACTAATGGTTTCACAAAGGACACAAAGAATTTAGAGTAATTCCGCTTCTTTGAGATTGCTTCACCTTTGGTTCGCAATGACTTTAACTACCCCGTCAAAAATTCTTTGAACTTTTGCCACCCTTCCAAGAAAGAGAAATATGAGTATTTTTGATTAAATTGAGAGAGAATTTATGAGTTCAGGGCTTTCAGGAGGGTGATTTTATTTCTGCCTAACATGAGTTTTCCGTCTTCTTCCAGTTGCTTCAAAAGTCTTGACACCACTACTCTTGCGGTTCCCAGCTCATTGGCAAGCTGCTCATGAGTGGTATGAATGGTTTCAGAGCCGGTGAGTTCAGATTTTTTCTGCAATAGGTTGAGAAGTCTTTCGTCTACTTTTTTGAAAGCGATGGCATTGATGATATCTAATAGCTCTTCAAATCTTTTATGATACAGTCTGAAGATATAATCCAGCCATTCCGGATGTTCTTTGATGAATAAAGAAACTTTGTCTACGGGTAAGAAAAGTATTTCTGCATCCTCTTCTATCTCTGCTTTTACAATACTTTTTTCATTATGCATACCGCCCAGAAAAGACATGATACAGCTTTCTCCGGCTTTGATGTAGTATAATAAAATTTCACGTCCGTCTTCTTCTGTTCTGATCACTTTCAGCATTCCTTTCATCACAATAGGAATGGAACGGATGGAAGCATTTTCATCTAGAATAATATCTCCTTGATGGTAATTCTTCGTTATACCATATTGATACAGTTTTTCTACCAATTCTGGTGATGATGAGAATTCTGAAGAAAGTATCGTGTCGTTCTGCATTTTTTTATTCTAATTTACGCCAATTTCATCAACAAACAGCCATGCTTTGGAATCTGCACCAGGATTTCCTGCCGGAATAATGCCTGCATTTTCAATAGTTACTTTCAGATATTTCGCGTTCTGCGTTCCTACATTCACTTTGATTTTTCCGCCGGCCTTCTGAATTTCAGGCGTGCCGATCTCTTTAATCAGTTTGAAATTCTTATTATCATCAGAAACAAAAATCTTTGCAGATTTAGCCAGATGAATCCAGCTTCCTTTATTTTCAAGGGTATTGAAATACACTTCTGAAAAAGTTGTTTTCTGCCCCAAATCTATTGTTGCCACTACATCTTTTCCCTGAAAGCCCAGCCATGTTTTACCCAGTTTTTTTACATTTCCGATAATACCATCTACTAAGGTGAAAGCACCTCCAAAAGAATAGTTTTCGCTAGGTTGTTGTTCTAAAGTTATCTTTTTTCCGGTAGTCTTTGAAATGATAAATTGCTGTGTAGACACGGCACTTTTCAACTGCCCCTCTTCAAAATAAGCTGATTTAATGGTTAAAGAATTAGGAATCTCAACTGCCGTCTGATACGTTTTAGAATTGATGGAAGGGTTTGTTCCATCCAGCGTATATCGGATACCGTTTGAATTCTGCGAAGTAGACAGTTCATAAGCAATGCCGTTATTGGAAGGAATTACTTTTCCGGTGATGTTATAAATGCTTCTTGCATAGTTGACCTTCATACCATCCAGAACTTTAAACTGGTTAATCACTCTGTTTTCAAATTCTTTATAGTTCTTAGGATCTGATGTTCCCCATACTACTTCAGAAAGTGCCATTAATCTTGGGAAAATCATGTACTGTACCTGCTTAAAATCTAAAATATATTCTGTCCACAGATTCGCCTGAACACCCATGATGTACTTAGCCTGCTCTGCATTCAGTTCGGAAGGAACAGGATTGTAAGCGTATACTTTTTCTAAAGGCGTAAATCCTCCAAAAGCATTAGGTTCAGACTGTGGATCTCCCTGATAATGGTCAAAATAACAGTAGGCACCAGGAGTCATGACGGCAAAGTGTTTTGATTTTGCAGCTTCAATACCTCCATTCACGCTTGTCCAGCTCATCACAGCGGCGTTGGGAGCTAATCCGCCTTCTAAAATCTCGTCCCAGCCTATGATTTTTCGCCCTTTACTGTTAACATATTTTTCAATCCGATGAATAAAGTAGCTCTGTAAGCCGTGTTCATCTTTTAAATTATTTTTCTTAATCAGCTCCTGGCAGTGCGCACATTCCTTCCATCTTGTTTTCGGGCACTCATCACCTCCAATATGAATGTATCGGGAAGGGAATAATTGGATTACCTCATCCAGAACATTTTCAAGAAACGTAAAAGTTTCATCTTTCGGGCAGAAAACATCATCAAAAACGCCCCATTTTGTAGCAGGTTCAAAAGGACCTTTGGTACATGCCAGTTCAGGATATGCAGACAGTGCGGCCAAAGCATGCCCAGGCATTTCAATTTCAGGGACCACAGTAATGTGTCTGTCCTGAGCATATTTCACCACGTCTTTTATTTGTTCCTGTGTATAAAAATAAGGACCGTAAGGTTTTCCATCAAACGTGTTATCCACATAGGCTCCAATCATGGATTCTTTACGTTTTGAACCGATCTGAGTAAGCTTAGGATATTTTTTGATTTCAATCCTCCATCCCTGATCATCCGTTAAATGCCAATGGAAAGTGTTCAGTTTATACATCGCCAGATAATCTATATACTGCTTCACTTCATCTACTGTGAAAAAGTGGCGGCAGACATCCAGGTGCATTCCTCTCCATGCAAATTTCGGCTGATCTTCGATTTTCATAGCCGGAATATTCTTTCCTTCTTTATACTGTTCAATAAGCTGGATCAAAGTTTGAAGAGCCAGAAAGTATCCTTGTTTAGTGTAAGACTTTATATGTATCTGTTTTGGAGAAATTTCTATGGAGTAATACTCTTTTTTCTGTTCAGAATCTGCTCCTGATGCCTGAGGAATTATAGAATTCGTTAAATGAATTTCACCACCCTTCTTAGCATATTGAAATTCCACCTGAGAACCTATTCTCTTTTTGAAATATTCTGTTTCCTCTTTTGGCAGATCACCACTTAATACGAAAGCTTTTGGTATTGCAAATTCACCCTGTAAAAGTTGAACTTTTTGAGGATAAGGGATTAGATTTAATTTATTTTGGGCAAAAATCATGTTTGAAATCAATACAAAGAGTACTAGAAAAGTCCGTATCATGAGATGGGGTTAAGGTTTGAGCTAAGATAATTATTTTTCAAAACTCTTTGAGCCTTTTTAAAAACAAATTAAATACCCTATTTCAGACTCCTGTAAAATGAATAATTTACAGTTTTCAATCATTCTATATAGATATTATTCTATTAAATATGGGATATTGTGGTTTGCTTTTTGATCAATGTAGTCGACTTAAAAAAATTAAAGGTTTAAATTTGTAAAAAAATAAGATGAAAAAAAATATTTTTCTGGCAGCCGCTTTATTATTTTCTTTATCAGCTCAGGCACAAATTTTTGATATTATAAAATCTGCTGTTAAAGACAAAACAGGTGTAGATCTTAATGTTCCTGTTAAAAATAATGGTACGGTAACTTCTACTAAGACGACGACTACCACTTCAGGTAATTCATCTGCCAATATTGGAAACCTTACTTCAAGTCAGATTTCTTCAGGATTAAAAGAGGCCTTA
Source organism: Chryseobacterium sp. AG363 (assembly GCF_003610675.1). Classification (NCBI taxonomy): domain Bacteria; kingdom Pseudomonadati; phylum Bacteroidota; class Flavobacteriia; order Flavobacteriales; family Weeksellaceae; genus Chryseobacterium; species Chryseobacterium sp. AG363. The sequence goes on along the minus strand of NZ_RAQF01000002.1, from coordinate 39,860 downwards.
AGTATGGGCGTAACGGATGGAGTAAAAAAACTAGCGGTAACGGATGGTTTTTTCAAGAATGAAGCCGTAAAGATTTTAATGCCTGAAAAATTAAGAAAAATTGATACAACACTACGTTCCATCGGAATGGGAAGCCTTGCTGACGAAGGCGTAAAATTGTTAAACAGAGCTGCTGAAGATGCCGTAACAGAAGCTGCACCTATTTTTACAAATGCTATTACTTCTATGACGATTACAGATGCCAAAAACATTTTATTAGGGAGTAATAACGCCGCAACAAGTTATCTTCAGGGAAAAACCCAGACTCAGCTGTTCAATGCCTTTCAACCCAAAGTAAAAGCTTCTTTAGGGAAAGTAGGTGCTGACACCCTTTGGAAAAACCTGATTTCAAAATATAATACGTTTACCGGACAGGCTGTTACTACAGATCTTAACGAATATGTTACTACAGAAACCATTAATGGAGTTTTTAAAATGGTAGCAGATAAGGAAAGCGGAATCAGAAATACACCTGCCATGAGAACTACAAGTATTTTGCAGAAGGTTTTTGGAGCGCAGGATGGGAAATAAATAAGATTAGACTAAATATATAAAGCTGTTTCATGATGAAGCAGTTTTTTTATGTTTAATTTCTTTTGTCTTGAAACAAAAGAAACAAAAGTTCAAGACCTGGACCTCTTCGCTAAAAATAATTCCTGTTCTCTAAAAATTCTAAACTTGCGCGAATCATTATTTCTTTATCGGTTCTGATTTTGCCTCGCGCTTCGGACAGGAGAATTTTCTTAACGTTCACAGGACTTATTTTTTTAACGCTGCGAGTTCCAATGTCAGTTTTAGGTAGTAAATAGAACTATTTGTTTGTGTCTAAATGAAGAAAGGACCGTTTTTTATTGTATTATTTTCTTTTGTCTTAAAACAAAAGAAACAAAAATTCAAGACCTGGATCTCTTCGCTAAAAATAATTCCTGTTCTCTAAAAATTCTAAACTTGCGCAAATCATTATTTCTTTATCGGTTCTGATTTTGCCTCGCGCTTCGGACAGGAGAATTTTCTTAACGTTCACAGGACTTATTTTTTTGACGCTGCGAGTTCCGATGTCGTCTTTAAAAAGTTTCGGCCTCACTTTGTGAGGCCGAAACTTTTTTATTTATTATCAGATTAGAACTGCATTTCAGGAATCTCTCCTTCAATAATCAGATCTGCTTCTGTTGCTTTGATAATATCTTCTACTGAAACTCCCGGTGCTCTTTCCACCAGCTTGAATCCTGCCGGAGTTACATCCAGAACGGCTAATTCAGTAACTACTTTTTTCACACAGTTTACACCCGTTAAAGGAAGTGTACATTTTTTAAGAATTTTACTTTCTCCTGCTTTGTTTACGTGCATCATGGCTACAATAATATTTTCAGCAGAAGCTACAAGGTCCATCGCACCTCCCATTCCTTTTACCATTTTTCCGGGAATCTTCCAGTTGGCAATATCTCCGTTTTCCGAAACTTCCATCGCTCCAAGAATGGTAAGATCCACTTTCTGACCACGAATCATCCCGAAACTGAAGGCAGAATCAAAGAATGAACCTCCTTCCAGAATAGTAATAGTCTGTTTTCCGGCATTGATGATATCAGCATCTTCTTCTCCTTCGAAAGGAAAAGGGCCCATACCCAATACTCCGTTTTCACTCTGGAATTCTACGGAAATACCTTCCGGAACATAGTTGGCAACCAAAGTAGGAATTCCAATTCCCAGGTTTACATAATAACGATCTTTCAGTTCTTTTGAAATTCTTTTGGCAATTTGTTCTTTTGTAAGCATAATAAAAACTTAGACTGCAATTTAATTATTTTCACTTGAATACAAAAGAGCTTTGTTGTATTCAACAATTAACACTGTTAGTTAAAATAATATCTGTAATTTTGTTCTATTATTTTTTAATAGAATGAAAATACTTTTTAGATATCTTAAACCTTATCAGTGGCTGATAATCATCTCTTTATTTTTGGCTACTGTCAATCAGGTTTTTTCTTTATTTGCTCCGGCGATCACAGGAAATATCCTTGATCAGCTGGTTACCCATCCCAACTTTTTTGATAAAGAAAAGCTATTGCCCAGAAGCCTGAATGAATATTTATACGGAAGTTCTGTATATCATGGGGCTTTTTACTTTTTGGGGCTTCTTATCGGAACTGCAATGGTAAGCAGAATTGCCAAAGCTTTTCAGGATTATGTGGTAAGCGTGATCACTCAAAAGTTTGGAGCGAAAATATTTACAGACGGCTTAAAGCATTCGATGGCACTGCCTTATCAGGAATTTGAAGACCAGAGAAGCGGTGAAACGCTGTCTATTTTAACAAAAGTAAGAGAAGATACGGTAAAATTCATCACTAATTTCATTAATATTTTCTTCGGAATTCTCGTCAGTATTATTTTTGTCTCGGTGTATGCGATCCGTTTACACTGGTCTATTATGCCGGTTTATATCTGTGGAATTTTCTTTATTGCCATTGTTACCAATTTATTGAGTAAGAGAATCAAAGTGATCCAGAAAAATATTGTAACGGAAACCACCGCTTTAGCCGGAAGTACTACTGAAAGTCTTAGAAATATTGAAATTGTTAAAAGTTTAGGATTAACCAATCAGGAAGTAATCCGTTTAAATAACAATACGTATAAGATTCTTGGCCTTGAACTGAGAAAGGTGAAAAGCATCCGTTCTTTAAGTTTTATTCAGGGTACCATGGTCAATTTTCTTCAACAGATGATTACTCTGACTTTATTGTATTTAATTTTTAAGAATATTGTTACACCAGGTCAGTATTTATCTCTGATGTTTTATGGTTTCTTTATTTTCGGACCAATGCAGGAAATTGGAAACATTATTATTTCTTATCGTGAGGCAGAAGCTTCTCTTCAGAATTTTGACCGTTTGATGAAAAAAGAGGTAGAAGAAAAACCTCTTCACCCTAAACAAATCGGGGCTATTGAGGAACTGGAATTCAAACATGTTTCATTCAAGCATCAGTCTGCGCAGTATAAAGCTTTAAATAATATTTCTTTTGATCTTAAAAACGGTGAGACCATTGCTTTTGTGGGACCGAGCGGTTCCGGAAAAAGTACCCTGGTGAAACTATTGGTTGGATTGTACAGACCTCAGGAAGGGAATATTTTTTACAATGGAATCAATGGAAAGGAATTTGATTTTGATGAGCTGAGAAATCAGATTGGTTTTGTAACACAGGATACCCAGTTATTTGCGGGAACTATTAAAGAAAACCTTCTTTTCGTTAATCCATCCGCTACGGAAGAGAAACTAGCAATTGCTTTACAAAAATCAAGCTGTACAGCATTATTGGAAAGAGCCGAAAAAGGAATTGAAACCGTAATTGGTGAAGGAGGTCTTAAGCTGAGTGGCGGTGAAAAACAAAGAATTGCCATTGCAAGAGCACTTTTGAGAAAACCTCATCTTTTAATTTTTGATGAAGCTACTTCTGCACTGGACAGTATTACCGAAGAAGAAATTACCACGACCATTAAGGACATTTCGAAAGAAAGGGAACAGATCACCGTTCTCATTGCGCATCGTTTAAGTACGATTATGCATGCTGATAAAATTTATGTTCTTGAACGCGGACAGATTGTAGAAACGGGTTCTCACGCCAATCTCATTGACGAAAAAGGGTTGTACTACGCCATGTGGAGACAACAGATCGGAGAAAGAAAAACACTTACTCCCCAAGCATAAAAAAAGCGCTGAACATCGATTCAGCGCTTTTTGTTTTTATTGTTTTGAACTTATTCTTTAGTTCTTACAGTTCTCTGCTCAATTCTTTTTTCAAATTTTTCTCCCTGGAAAATTCTCTGAACCATGATTCCCGGAATATGAATTTCGTTCGGATCTAATTGCCCCGGTTCTACCAGTTCTTCCACTTCAGCAATGGTAATTTTTGCCGCACCTGCCATCGGGTGGTTGAAGTTTCTTGCTGATCCTTTAAAAATAAGGTTTCCTGCATGATCGCCTTTCCATGCTTTTACGATAGAAAAGTCTGCATCGTAAGCGTGCTCCAGAATATGAGGTTTTCCTTTGAATTCTTTTACCTCTTTCCCTTCTGCTACTTCAGTTCCATACCCTGCCGGTGTGTAAAAAGCTGGGATTCCGGCCTGCGCAGCTCTGCATTTTTCAGCTAAAGTTCCCTGAGGAGTAAGTTCTACATCCAATTCACCTGAAAGCATCTGTCTTTCAAACTCAGCATTTTCTCCTACATAAGAAGAGATCATTTTCTTAATCTGTCTTTTGTGAAGCAGTAATCCTAATCCGAAATCATCTACTCCTGCATTGTTTGAAATACAGGTAAGATCTTTCACATCGCTTTCCACCAAAGCATTGATTGAGTTTTCAGGAATACCACAAAGTCCGAATCCGCCAAGCATCAGTGTCATTCCATCATTAATTCCTTCGATGGCCTCCTTTGCATTTTTTACTCTTTTATCTATCATGAAATATTAGATTTTTCTGTTGGCTAAATTTAATAAATTTTCTTGTATATCCTATGAGGGGAAACATTACTGAATTTGATACATTTTTTAAAAATCGATCTGAAACTTTTAAAAACATCATAATCAAAACATTACATCTAAAACTGAACAAGTCTGTTCATTTTTTATCTTATTTCTCATCAATTTCATCTATATTTGCCCTCTCAAAGCCGGAAATACTGTTTTTCAGTTCCGACGGAAATTTAAACACAACTTTAATGTAGAAATTATTTTATGGCAGATTACTACTGTCCTCATCACTTCTTTTGATCTCTATGAAGCTCTCTTTCAATATCTGCCATCTCACTAATCATATAAAAATATCAAAGCTTACATAAAAACATGAAAAAATTATTTACCTCAGCATTACTTGCACTGGTACTCAGCATCAATGTATGCGCACAGGAAAAAACGTATTTCGATGAAAACTGGAAAAAAACTACTCAGGACAATATGGAATATTACCGTGAAACGATTCCTAAAGGAAAGCTTACTCTTATCAAAGATTTCTATAAGGACGGAAAACTTCAAATGGAAGGACTGGCTTCAGACACTACTCCTAACAGTGAGGTTTTTGAGGGAAAAGTAACCTGGTATACTGAAGAAGGAAAGGTTCTGAATTTTGCCACCTATTCCAAAGGACAGCAGGTTGGCCCGGCACAGACTTATGATATGAATGGCAGACTGACAGAAGATGTGGTATATAAAGCTGACGGAAGTTTTTCAGGAAAGATGTTCAGTTATAAGGATGCTGAAGATGGAATGGTCTTTAATATTCTGGTCGATTACGAAAACTCAACGCCTGTAAAAACAACCGTTTATGATGATGACATTAAAGGGATCAGAAATGAAACTATCATTGATAAGGACGGTAATACCGAAACAAAATACTACGGTGAAAAAGGGAAATATCTTGGCAGCAGTACTACTTCCGGTGCGGGTGAAAATATGATGGTGGATTACTATTCCAGCCCAATGAGGATTTCTAAGATAGAAAAATACAGAAAGGACGGCAGTGTAAAAGAAGGCGTCATTTATAGCAAAAGCGGAAAGATCTTACAGGAACAGAAAATGAATAAAAAAGATGGCTATAAAACCACTTACGATGAGTCGGGAAAAAAAATAGGTCATCTTGTATACCAATATGATAAGGAAAATGATATTTATAATCCAATAGACGGGGATGATTATCATCTGGCTTATGAATATTCACAGATTTCCTCTATTGATACTTATGACAAAGGCTCAAAGGTAACCAGTAAATATTTTGATGAAGACGGAAAGTTATCCTCCGAGCAATTTTTAAAAGATGATCTTATCCAGGAAATCAAATATTATTCACCGGATGGAAAGCTGAAATCTACATTAACATACAAAGATGGTATCCCTTATAATGGTACTACTTATGAAGGTTTTAGTGAAACTGTTTATAAGGAAGGTATTATCATAAATATCAAAAACTTTTTTGAGGGTGACAATACAAAACTGAGTTTTGAAAAAAAGCTGAACGCTAAACAAACAGGCTATGATGCAACCGTTTACGATCCCAAAGGCACTATTCTATATACATTTACACAACCTATCACTGAAGACGGGGAAGATTATTCCTTCACAGCACAAATCACACAGTATGTAAAAGGAAAGCCTGCCAATAAGTCTTCTGTAAAAGCAGGTGTTATTCAAAGTGGAAAAATCAGAATAAAAACATGGGATGGAGCTAAAGAACTTGAACGCAGCGGGAAATGGATCTTGTTAAAACTTTATAATATGGATGGAAAGCTCATTCAGGAAACTAAAACGCTGGCCGATACTCAGGAGGAAGATGCTTCTGCCGAAAACCAGACGCTGATTAACGAAGATGATCTGCACCATTTATTTGACTAATTACCACAACTATATATCAAAGGCGGTTTCATTTTTTTGGAACCGTTTTTTGTTTAACCACAAACGGGCACAGATTTTCACAGATAATTATGGAAAATTATACTTTTTTACATCCATAAAAAAGAGGCTATCATTGCTGACAGCCTCTCCGTTATAATTGTGTTTTAATTTACCTTACTGAATGATCAGCTTTAAAGTAAACAGTTTTCTTCCGTGTACTTTTACATAGTAAACGCCTGCCGGAAGATTTTCATTCACCAAAGAGAAACGTTGGTTATTGATATTTTTCGACACATACAGTAATTCTCCTGAAGCTGAAACCAATTCAATTTTTTCAATCGGATAATCACTTTTAATAAAAGTAGGCTGTCCCGGTTTGGTTGGATTAGGATACAACACTACATTTTTCTCTGTACTTCTTGTTTCTTCCGTTCCTAAAGTAGGTGAAGCCACCTGGAATTGTACTCTGTTCGAAACTTCTGTGTAGGAATCATTGGTAAACATCACCATGTAGTAATTTCCCGGTGTTGCAGGTACTGCTGTTCCCTGAATAGTTTTTGTTCCCTGAGTTATTCCGTCAAAATAGGTATAAGAAACAAAATTATCATCCGGTGTCTGAACACTCTGAGGATATATTCCCAACCAGTCTTTGATGATTCCCGGAGAATCCGTCCATGAAGCCGTAATATTTTCACCCAAGGTATAAACAGGTTTGTTGATCCAAAGATCAGTAACGATATCTCCTACTTTGAAGAACGCCTTCTCCCCGATTCCGTTATATCCGTCTTCCAATAAATACTGAGCATAATAATACCCTTTTGGAAGTCCTGTGAAATTAAGAGTTCCTGATGCAGTTGTTACATAGCTCCATTTGATAGAAGCTGTAGTTCCCGGAGTTTGTCCCATTTTGTAAATTCCGATCCAGTCTTTCTGTAAGTTGGGTCCGTTTGTAAAATTAATAGTAACGGTTCCTCCCACAGGATACGTATCAGCAGTAGTCTGCAGCTGTACTTTCGGTCCTACATAGAAATTTTTTCTTGGAGTGATTTCTGTATAGCCGTTGTTGGCAAAAAATCCTGCAAAATACTGACCTTTAGTAGCCAGACCATTATTGAAAGTTACTGTTCCTGCAGTCTGCCCGTTCGTATAAATATAACCTTGTGAAGTGGTAGAAGCAGGAGTCTGTCCTTTTTTATAGATTCCTACCCAATCCTGCTGATTTCCCGGACCACCTGTAAACGTAGCCGTAATTGCTTCATTTTGCGCATATTCTGTTTTGTTTAAAGTAAATGTAGGATTTGACACTACACTTCCTGTAATTTCGAACTGCTTCACATCACTCCAGTCGCTCCACTCAAGGTTTCTGTCTCTGTAACGTGTTTTTACATAATAGATTCCGTTGGGAATAGAATTCGCTGCCAATGTCGCTTTGGTGATGTCTACTCCATCATTCAGGTTTTTCGTTTTATCAGGAGTTCCGTTTCCGTCTTTTCCGAACCAGTTTTCAAAATCGCGGTAAAATTCCTTTTCAATCACAGAGAAGTTCGAGGCTTTACTGATCTGGAACTGTGTTGTATTTAAAAGCTCTCCGTTAGAAGATGAAAATGCACTTCCATTTAATGTCAAAGGTAAAGTAATGGGTCCTGAGAACGTATTGGTAATGGATGGTTTTGCAGGTTTAGGTTGATTTTTATATCTGTGGAAAGAATCTACCAACACATTGTTTTTCTTATTGTAAATTCCACCGATTGAATAACATTCGACATCTACTTTTCCGGTTGGGACATCTACTTCCACGATCTGATAGGTCCAGTCTGTCAAAGTTTTCTGAACATCGTCAAAATCCTGTTCATTAGACATTCCCCAATACTGATCCCATGCAGTTCCTCCGGAAATAATCTGATAATTCGGTGTGTTTTTAAGCTGACCTCTGTGGTATAAATGATGGTGGGCTCCTACGTGCATTAAATATTTATCAGAAGTTACCAGAAGCGGTACGGCATTTTCTCTTACCCATGTAGAAATATCTCCCACATACTGCTCAGCCTGATAAGGTCTGTGACTTAAAGAAATAATCCAGTCTACCGTAGAATCATTGTTGGCTGCCGTTAAAATCTGCTGAAGCCACGTTTGCTGTGCTGATCCTGTATGTTCAGAACTTAAACTTACAAATAATACATTTCCTGCCTGCTGGGCATAATAATTTTCATTTCCTGAGCTTATACCTTTATAACTGATTTCATCAATATAAAAATGGGCATAGTAGGAATTCATTCCCATCGTTCCGTAAGTTTCATGATTTCCTACCGTTGTCTGAATAGGCAGATAAGGTGATAATTTGATATTCTTTTTAAAGTGAACATTTTCATAATGGTCCAATGTACCTACGTCTACCTGGTCACCTACCATAAAAGTAAGCGCAATATTATCTGACGGATCTGAAGCAGCTCCGAATTTTTCCTTTAATTTTTTATAGGCATTCAAAGTAAGCGTATCATATCTCGGTTCTGCTTTGATCTGGTTGTCCCCCATAATAAGGAAGCGGATCTTTCCATTGGCAGTTACCGCCTGTCCCGGTAAAGGAAGTGTTCTGAAATTATAAACGGCAGACTCGCTGGTTCCTGTTTTGATCTTATAATAATATTTGGTATTCGGCTGAAGGTTAGTAATCTTTGCTGTGTGGTAATAGTAATTGTTGTTGTATCCCGTATCTGAGAAGATGTTGGTAGTTCCCGTTACGGTAACATTCAGATTCGCTGGAGAATCTCCGTAGATCACTGTTGTTTCATTATTGGAAGCTGTTTTCCAATTGACGATCATAGAATTCGGAGTCGGGTTTTGTAAATAAGGGAACAAAGCCTGCCCGAAAGCCATCTGGACCGCGAAACAAAAAAAGAAGAAATAATGTTTCATAATCGTTTTCGTTTTAAAATAACATATAGAATTTCGAATTGTAAATCAACTATTTAAAAATCCTTGCTAAGATTTTTTACTTCGGGCAAAAGTAGAACTCCCATATAAACTCTGTCTGATGGTATTTTAAAGAAACCGTTAATTTTTCAGCGAAACCGGAATGAAAAAATTATAGTTTTTAGCACATTAAATATTTGGTGTATTCAAAAACTATTTTGTACATTTGCAACCTGTTATTCAACCTCTGACGAAGAACGTGTAAGTTGCTTAGCTTTAACATTTTATTTTATTAATAATGGATTTATTAAAGTACGTACAAGACAAGTACATTGCGAAAAAAGAATTCCCTGAATTCAAAGCAGGTGATACAATTACTGTGTATTACGAAATTAAAGAAGGACAAAAGACCAGAACTCAGTTCTTCAAAGGAACAGTTATCCAATTAAGAGGTACTGGTTCTACAAAAACTTTCACTATCAGAAAAATGAGTGGTGATGTAGGTGTAGAAAGAGTATTCCCTATTAACATGCCTGCACTTCAAAAAATCGAAGTTGATAGAAGAGGTAGAGTTAGAAGAGCTAGAATTTACTACTTCAGAGACCTTAGAGGTAAAAAAGCAAGAATCAAAGACGCTGCTTACAAGAAGAAATAATTCAGACAACAATACATACAAAAAGAGGCTGTTTACGTGTAAACAGTCTCTTTTTTTGTTTCAATATTTTTTACTTTTTATAGGGAACTCCTTCTCCGGTTTCCAGAAATTTTTTCAGACTGCCTATAAATTGCAGCCAACCATTTGAACAGATCTCATAACATTCAATAGCCGGGTTCAGACCGATATGAGTAAGTTTTATCTGGCAACCCCCTTTCTTTTCCTCTATTTCCCATACAATTGTTGTTCCGATCCATTCTGTTTGGTTCTTTAAATCGGGAAGAGCAATTAATGAGTCTTCAACAGACCATACAACTTTTACATTGGCGGTTAATTCTTTCACACGCATTGTTTTGTGAATCTGATCTCCAAATCTTATGGTGAAAAGATTTCCCTCCTCCGAAGATGAACCTTCAAACAATTCAGTCCACCAAAGAGGAATTTCATGAGTCAAAGCATGGTACATTTTATCTACAGTAGTGTTGATCTCAACTATATGCATGTAATTCTCAACGTTACTGGTACTCATTGTTTTCATAAAATATATATTAGGTAATACAATTTTATGAAATTTACTATGAATCAGGCTTTTCATAAGACAAGAAATATACATTGCAATTCTTGAATAGAAGTCTTTTTGAAATTTTATATTATTACAATCCTGTCAAGGTTTAAAACCTTGACAGGATTCACAATCAGTACTTTAATCAGTTGCAAAAAGACTATTCATTCTTCATAAGATATTGCAAAGGTGTTGAACCTGTGTGTTTTTTGAAAAACTCAATAAAAGCACTGTCTGATGAAAAGTCAAGGATATGCGACACCTCTCCTATTGAATTACCTTCCACCAAAAGTTCAATAGACCGCTGTAACCTCCATTGCTGTCTCCAATCCTGATAAGACAGTCCGGTTTCTTTTTTAAAAATACGGCTGATCGTTTTCTCCACTGCTCCGGTTTTTTCTGCAAGATTTTTCAACATTGGAGGTATAGACTGACGTAGCGTCCACTCTTCAACGATTCTCTTAAAACGTCTGTCCTGCGGCATTTTAAGTTCCAGTTTTTCTTCCTGAGCCCTTTGCATTTCATCCCAGAATACGTTTAAAAGATTGGTTTGGTCACTTTTAAGAGCTGACCATTCCCAAAAGCAAATCCTTTCTATAATTTCCTTTAACAAGGTGTTGACATGAAGAACTTTCAGATCTAATTTTATATACTTTTGGGAATAATCTTCATCAAAATAGATGGATCTGTAGGCTACAATGTTTCTGAAATTCACACGATGAACTTCATGGGCAGGAATCCAAAGCATTCTGAACGGAGGAAGAACCAACTGTCTGTCAGAAGTAGTCACTGTCATACAGCCTGATGGCGCATACAACAACTGAGACTTTGTTTTATGAAAGTGAAAACCGGAATCATGCAATACCATATCAGAAGCTATTCCAATTACATTTTCGTGAAGGGTATCTGCATTAAAACTTTCATTTTGCTTCAGTATAGCCATGTCCTATTTTTGATACTTTTTGTTTTTACATCATTATAAATATACATGGATTTTTTGGAAACTTTGCAGAAAAAAATGAAAAAGACAAATCCTATCTGGCTGCTGACTCTACTTGTGATGCTTCCTCAGTTTGTAGAAACCATCTACAGTCCAGTTTTACCAATGGTACAGGAGAAATTTGGAGTGAATGAAGAATCAGTTACCTTAACGATCAGTTTATATTTTATAGCATTTGCGCTGGGGGTAGCATTCTGGGGTATTCAATGCGACAGGATCGGAAGAAAAAAATCAATGGAATATGGTCTCATTACCTATGGAATCGGAAGCCTGGCAGCTGTTTTTACTTCTGATTTTATGATTCTTCTTACAGCCAGGATTATTTCAGCATTTGGAATTTCAGTGGGTTCCATTGTGACTCAAACCATTTTAAGAGACAGCTATGACAAAGATAATCTGAGTAAAGTATTTTCCTGGATCGGAATCGGCTTATCTGTAAGCCCTGTAGTAGGAATGATTACCGGTTCGGTATTGGCTTCTTCCTTCGGATATCCGAGTGTATTCATCACATTATGTATGCTGGCAATCCTATTCTTCATGCTCTCCCGACAGAAAATTTCGGAAACCCATCATTCGGAAAAGGAAATCAGCATGAATATTTTGATACGTTTGCTCAAGCGGATGCTCTGTGATCAGGACATCATCAGATGCTGTTTATTAATCATGAGTTTCAATGTTTTATTATTTTCATACTATTCGCTGGCTCCTTTTATTTTTAAAGAAAATCATTATTCGTCTTATGTCTTTGGGTACAGCAGTATGATACTGGCAACAGGTACATTTGCAGGAGCAAAAATTAACAGATACCTGTTATTCAAGAATATACAACCTAACTATTTAGTAAAAGCAAGTATATGTATAGCATTTATCGCCTCTATTTTCGTATGGATTCTGATAGGTACAGGAATATACTTTTTAATTCCTTATTTCTTCATTGTGATGGCATTCAGCATGGCTATTCCTAATATTTTGAGTACTGCCCTCATTCATTATAAAAGTGAGACAGGAAGTGCCGGAGCTTTATTGGGATTGATTTATTATATCCTGATAGGTTCAGGACTAATAGCGATTGGTTTTATACAGAACCTGGGAATTGCGTGTGTCTTGTTTTCTGGAATTGGAGTTTGTACTTTATTGCTGTTTGGGAACAAAAAGAATTGATTTTGAAACATTAAGTTAATGAAGTTAATAAGAATAGTTAAGTTTCATCAAAGATGAAAAATTAAGCAAAATGTTTATAAAGCTTATTATTTTTACTCACTTGCAAAAACTTAATGTTTCCAATATTTTATATTTTTAAATTAATTTATTGTATAAAATCATACAGTGCTTCCATGAACTTAGGGTAGACCTCGATATGCGGAAGATGCCCTACATTTTCAATTTCGACAAGCTTTGAACCCGCAATTTCACGTTGAGTTTTCTTTCCCAATTCCTGATATTGCCCCATTTTAGGTTGAAGTTCTTTAGGTGCTCTGTCCTTTCCTATTGCGGTTCTGTCTCTTGTTCCAATGATAAGCAAGGTAGGAACTTTGATATTTTTAAACTCATAACATACCGGCTGATTGTAAATCATATCCGAAGTAAGTGCAGCATCCCAAGCTACCTGAGGATAATCTTTATGAAGAGTCCATCCTGCGATTAAGTCAAGCCAGGGTTGATATTCTTCTTTCCATTTGTTGTCGTAATAGAATTTAAGCTGATAATTCTTATACGTTTCAGCTGTATTTTTAAGTTCAGACTGATAAGCCTGGTCAATGGTCTGGTAGGCTGCAAAAGTTTTATAATCTTCCAGTCCGATCGGGTTTTCGAGAATCAGTTTCTGTACTTTCTCAGGATATAGTAATGTAAATCTGGTGGCCACCATTCCTCCCATTGAATGTCCCAATACTATGGTTTTATCAATTTTCAATACATCCAGAATTGCCTTTGTATTTTCTGCCAGTTGCGAAAAAGAAAATTGGTAAGTATGAGGCTTTGAAGATTTTCCAAATCCTATCTGATCAGGAATCACTACCCGGAATCCTTTGGCAGAAAGGTCTTTTGCTGTTCTCTCCCAGTACGCTCCATTAAAGTTTTTGCCGTGGAGAAGCATGACCGTTTTTCCGTTCGGTTTTTGCGGTCTTACATCCATATAAGCCATTTTCAAATCTTCGCCCTGAGACTTGAAATTGAGATAATGTACTTCGTAAGGATATTGATAATCAGACAGCATTGCATCCAGAGGTTTCACCTGTGAAAACATAAAACCTGAGACTGTCAAAGAAAAAACAGTCATTATATTTGTGAAATGTTTCATGAAACGTTTATTTTAAAGATAAAATTAAAAAAAACCGCTCCAAAAGGAACGGTTTCAACTGTTATTTTTAGTTAAATATTTTTTAGACAATTATGCCATTGAAACTTCTTTTTCTTTTTTTGAAGGTAAATTCATCAAAACAATGGCAAAAAGAATCAGAACAATTCCTACCCACTGGATCAGAAATACTTTCTCTCCCAACAAAACAAAAGCCATGGTAACAGAAACCGGAAGTTCCAGTGATGAAACGATACTTCCAAGTCCCAATCCTGCATTGGGAAACCCAACATTGAATAAGATTGGCGGGATAATTGTTCCAAAAAGAGCCAGTACAAATCCATACGTGAGAAATATTGAATAATTAAATGAATGGATATGTTCTGTATTATCAGTAAAATTCAGGTATAATGATTTTAAACCATCAAAATACATAGGCCCTATCTGGGCAAAGAATAAGAATGCAAAAACTACAACAGAACCACCTGCCAGCATAATAATACTCTTTCTGAAAACCGGAAGATGAGTAGCCAGTGTGTTTGAAGTGAACATCGTCAAAGTATAGGAAGCTGCTGCCATCAGTCCCCAGAAAACCCCATGCCAGTCCAGTTCTATTTCCATATTAATAAGATTCGTTGCCAGAACCGTTCCCAATAATACGATAACCACAGAGACCACTTTCCTTGTATTAGGCAGCTTTTTTGTAATAATACTCTCTACTACCACACTAAACCATACCGACTGCATCAATAATACAATAGCAATGGAAACATTGATATATTGTACGGCAATATAATAAAATAAACTGGTACCTCCCAAAGAAGTTCCTGCAAGCAAGAGCATTCTTACTTCTTTAGAACTTGGCATTGATAATTTCTGCTTTGAGGTTATGGTCTGAATAAAGTTGAGGATCAAAAGTCCTGTCAAACCTAAAACGAATTGGGAAGTAGTAACTTCTGAGGTTGTAAAACCATTATGATAAGCCATTTTCACAAAAGTGGCTAACATACCGTATATACTAGCTCCAATCCCTACAAATAAAACACCTTTTAGTATATTTTTCTTCTTCATAATTTTTTTAACAGCCTGCAAAGGTACGACATATTAATTTAATCATTCTGAAGTGTCATGGTAATAGATAAATAAAATCGCCACAAGCAAGCTTGTGGCGATTTTGAGATTGTTTATAAAAGTAAATTATTTTTTAACCATTACTTTCGAAGCAGCTTCGAAACCTAGTCCTTTGATTTTAACCATATAAGTTCCGTTAACAAGATTGCTTGTAGAAATTGCTTTCTTAGCATCCGGTGAGATTTTATCTTCTGAAGAAACCAGCTTACCAGACATATCGTAAAGTTCTACACTTACTTTTCCAAGAGTATTGCTTGGGAACTTAATATAGAACTCGTCCTTGGCAGGATTTGGATAGATAGAAACATTATTGTTCTTATCTGCATTTACATCATTAGTAGCCAACAAACATGCCTCCGGAACATTAAAATCCTGAACCTGGTCATTAATATTATTTTTAACTCCCGCTGATGCATTTACCCCTAAACCTCTTCTTGCAAACACACCCCAGATCATACATTTATCCTGTCCCTGAGTAGTTGCCAGCTCAGCTGCTAAAATTGCATTTCTTCCATCAATAAAGCTAGGGTTACAACCCTGAAGTTTAAGAGCATCCGTTACTAACTGTAATACTTTTGTGCTTCCATTAGGCGTTGTGGACAATACGTCTGAAGAATAACCATATTTTTCAACATATTTCCAGTGAAGATCCCATAACATGGTTGCCCAAACAAAACCAATAGAGTGTACATCCGGAACAACCGATGATCCGTTATTGTATTCCATTCCGTTGGTGTTTCCGTATGTAAATCCGTTAACTGCAAGACTTGTAGAATATTTTGCAGGTCTGATACCTGCTCCTGTAATAGCCTGACCTAATGCATAAGTCCCTGTACCTCTAGCCACTGTAGCATTATCACCAGCTTTATTAGTCAGCATTAAAGCAAAGAAATCAGACCATCCTTCTCCCATTTGTTCTTTACTCACTCCCGAATTCAGACAGTTGTAACCGGTACCGGTCATTCTATTTGATATCCCGTGACCATATTCGTGAGTTACGATTCCGTTATCAAAGCTTCCGTCAGGGGTCATATTTCCTTTTAAGGTAACATTTACTGTAGTACTTGCAGCAAGCTGAGTTTTGATATATTCTCCTTCTGCATTAGTAATCAATACCGAAGGGATTGTAATTGTCGGATCATCACCCGCCATATTTCCCAAAGTAGAACCGTTTACTGCATTATTATACACAATAGCAGCTTTAGCTCCTGCATCCTGAAGGTTTTTCACTTTTATGGCAAAAGCACATGTTCCTCTCTCAACCAGTCCTATTTTATCAATCAATGAACTTGCAGGCAAAGCAGTACACCCGTCCAAAACTGATGAAAGGGCCACATCTCCTGTTATTCCATTCATAGGTAAAGGACTACCAAACTGTGCAGTACCGGCTCCCGGTGTACGGGAAACAGCAGCAGTAGGTGCATTATAGAAAAATACTCTTCCAACCGGAGACCAAAGATACATCTGCATTTTACCATTATATCCGTCTGGTGGTGAAGAGAAGTTAGCATTATTTAATCCACTTCCATCCTGAGCCTCTGCATATACAGAATCATCATCTCCTCCTACAAGTCCATTTCCAAAATTGTTCTGCTGAAAATTTCTTCCGTTTTCTGTAAATCCGAATTTATAGAAAACATCATGAATTTTATTATTCAGATAAAATAAATTTGTGATGGCAGCATCTCTATTATTTACTGGTGATTCATTAATACTAAAAGGAAAATCAAAATTCCTTGTTACTCCTCCATCTGCCGGAGTTCCAGCAAGGTAATCAGGGGCTGTTAAAGCTGTTCCTGATACATCTTCATAGGCAAAAACATTATTCCCTCTTGTGGTAGTATAATGATTAGTTCCGTCAGAATGCCATCCTTCAGGAGAAGCACTCAGAATCCATGGATTGTTAATGATGGATCTTGAACCAAAAGTGGGTGCTTCAATTGGTAATGGAAATACGTTATATGATGCATTATCAGGTAAAAGCAATGGAATATTATTATTCTGTGCTACACTATTCTGAGGCCCAACTAATGTATTTTGAAAATGATCAGCATGGCTTTCCCCTACTTCTGAACCGTAAGCATCATGATGGAAATTACATGATAGTGTCAGATTGTTTTTCAACAGGATATTTCCATTGTTGGCATCTACTAAAATATTCCAGTAATTGGGAGATTTTGGCTCCATTAAAATATATTCGTAAGCCAAACGCAAGTTTCCATTCTCGTCATTTGTATAAACTAATCTTTGATTAGCAGATGTAGCTCTTTTCTGAGTCTTTTCAAGATATCCGAGAATGGTGAAATTCGCAATATCAGGATTCTTCAGATCCTCAGCAATTTTTTGAAGAGCTGTATATTTATTAATAGCAGCTGTACCTGAAGTAGATGTAGTATAATCTGTAACAAAATTATCTGTGTAGTAAATAATTTTATTGTCCCTGATCAATGCTGTTCCTACAGAACTGTATACCGGCAAACCATTATAAGTCTGTAAAAATTTAACCACATTACCATTCAATGATTTTGACGGATCTATATTATCAACAATGATATTATTAAGATCAGACTTTTTATATTCCCTTATTTTATTTTGAGAAATATAATCTTTAATCAGTTTTTCATTATCCTGTCCGAATAATATTGCAGGAAATGCAGAAAATACTGCAAATAAAAGAGGTAGAGCTTTGTTTTTCATATCCATTATTAAAGGCGCTAATCTACAAATAATTCACAAAACTTTACGATTTTTTTTAACAAAAATAAATATGTAAATAAATACCTATATAAAACAAAAAAAATCAAACTATTTTACATATTCCTCAATTAATAGAATAAAATAATATACTTAGATATTCAAGATTGTTTTTATTCTGTTTCTTTGATTTTTTTAGTTTAAATATTTCACAATACAAATAAATCTTTAATATAAAATTCTCATACAAACAAGACTCAACTATTTTTTATAATGTTATGTCTAATTTTTAAGAAACTCTCCTTTCCAATATCTTACATACAATTCTGCTATCCTATGTATATTCATAAAAAAAGCCGCTCGGATGAGCGGCTTCATATTTATATATGGTTCAAAGATTATTTACCTTCTTCCATTTTTCTTTTCAACTCTGCTAATGCATCGATGTCTCCAAGAGTAGATCTTTCTTCGTTGTTAGAAGAAGAAGTTACGTTTCTAGAAGAAGCTTCTTTTACGTTTTTCTTCTCTTCGTCTCTGAAGATACCTGTGTGAGATACTACTACTCTCTTGAATTCTTTGTTGAATTCGATTACTTTGAACTGAGCATCTTCACCTTTTTTGATTTTAGATCCATCTTCTTTCTCTAATAATCTTGAAGGGCAGAATGCTTCTACTTCAGCATCTTCGAATTGAACAGAAGCTCCTTTATCGTGAACTTCTACAGCTTTACCAGCGTGGATAGTTCCTTCAGCATATTTAGTTTCGAATTTATCCCATGGGTTTTCAGTCAATTGCTTGTGACCTAGAGATAATCTTCTAGCTTGGATATCTAATTCAAGAACTACAACGTCTAATTTATCACCTACTGCGCAGAACTCAGATGGGTGCTTGATTTTCTTAGTCCAAGAAAGATCAGAGATGTAGATTAATCCGTCGATACCTTCTTCTAACTCTACGAATACACCAAAGTTAGTGAAGTTTCTTACAGTTCCTACATGCTGAGATCCTACCGGATACTTAGCTTCGATGTTTTCCCATGGATCTTTAGACAACTGCTTGATACCAAGAGAAATTTTTCTTTCTTCTCTATCTAAAGTTAATACTTCAGCTTCTACTTCATCACCTACTTTTACGAAATCTCCAGCAGATCTTAAGTGAGTAGACCAAGACATTTCAGAAACGTGGATTAATCCTTCAACACCTGGAGCAATTTCTACGAATGCACCATAGTCAGCAAGAACTACTACTTTTCCTTTTACTTTGTCACCTACTTTCAAGTCAGCAGAAAGAGCATCCCAAGGATGAGCTTCTAATTGCTTCATACCTAATTGGATTCTTGTTTTCTCATCATCGAAATCAAGGATTACAACTTTTACAGTCTGTCCGTCCTCTAGGATTTCAGATGGGTGGTTCACTCTAGACCAAGAAAGGTCTGTAATGTGGATCAATCCATCAACACCTCCTAAGTCAATGAATACACCGTAAGAAGTAATGTTCTTAACAGTTCCTTCAAGAACCTGACCTTTTTCAAGCTGAGCGATGATTTCTTTTTTCTGACCTTCGATATCTGCTTCGATCAATGCTTTGTGAGATACTACTACGTTTTTGAACTCAGGGTTGATTTTCACAACTTTGAACTCCATAGTTTTTCCTACGAACTGATCGTAATCTTTAATTGGCTTAACGTCAATTTGAGAACCAGGTAAGAATGCTTCGATTCCGTGAACGTCAACGATCATACCACCTTTAGTTCTAGATTTAACAAAACCGTTAACGATTTCTCCAGTTTCGTGAAGTTCGTTTACTTTATCCCAAGCTTTAAGCGTTCTAGCTTTTCTGTGAGATAATTGTAATTGTCCAGTTTTGTCTTCTCTCTTGTCAACCATTACTTCTACCTCGTCACCTACTTTCAGGCCTTGGTTGTAACGGAATTCGTTTAGAGAGATAACACCTTCAGATTTGAAGTTGATGTCTACGATAGCTTCTTTATCAGTTAATCTTACAACTTTACCAACTAAAACGTCGTTATCGTCAAGGTTGTTTAATGATCCGTTGTAGATTTCTTCTAAATCGCTTTTTTCTTTTCTCGCATCTGCATCAAGACCTGATTCGAATGAATCCCAATCAAATTGTTCTGGTGCTACGTTTTGGTTTAATAAAACCTCTGCTGAATTTGTCTCTTTTGACATTTTCTAATAAAATTTGTATTCCTTCTTTTTTAACGGTTTGAATAAATGCGGATTAAAAAATACGGAAGTAATTAATTGTAAGTAATTTACTCTTCAAACCTTTTTGCCCCAAAAGTGGGTGCAAAGATATGAATTTTATTTAAAATAAGCAATAGATTTCAGTAGACTAATATTTAATATATATATTTAAAAATCAATACTTTGATTAAAAGAATGCTTCAACTGAGCCCAACACGGCATCCTAATATTAACTGCCTTACATTCAGAATGAAGCAGTATCAGCTGTTATGCCGGGCATGAGCTGAAAGTTTACGAACGTAATTCACGAATCATCTGTAATAAATAGGATAACTCAATGTGCTTCTTCATTTCGCTACCCTTCATTCAGAGTGACAGGAACACAGAAATAAAGAAGAGCAATACTTTCCTACTCTAAAACTCTAAGGCCCTACCACTCTCAAACCCTCGAACTCCAAAATTCATTACCTTTGCAGCATGGAATTAGAATCAATCTATCAAAAACTGCAGATTCAGGATATGAATCAGATGCAGAAATCTACTTATAAAGCTTCTGAAAACAATACAGACATTGTTTTACTTTCTCCTACAGGATCCGGGAAAACGCTTGCCTTTTTATTTCCTGTTCTCAGAAATCTGAAAAAAAACGTTCAGGGAGTTCAGGCATTGATATTAGTTCCGGCAAGGGAACTTGCTTTACAGATTGAGCAGGTTTTTAAATCCATGGGGACAGATTTTAAAGTTTCTGTCTGCTATGGTGGACATGACAAAAAAATTGAGGTTAATAATTTGATTGAAGCTCCGGCTGTATTAATCGGAACTCCTGGAAGAGTTGTTTACCATTTAAGAAATAATAATTTTGATCCGAAAACGATTAAAACATTAGTTCTTGATGAATTCGATAAAGCTCTGGAATTGGGGTTCCATGATGATATGGAATTTATTTCCAATTCTTTAAAAGGTCTTTCTCAAAGAATTTTAACATCTGCCACAGCTATGGATGAAATTCCGGCTTTTACAGGCTTAAAAGATGAAAAAATAATCAGTTTCCTTAAAGAAAATGATGTAAAACCGGATCTCCAACTGAGAAAAGTAATGACGATTCCTGAAGAAAAACTGGATACGCTTTTCAATCTGGTTTGTAAAATCGGGAACAAAAGGACTTTGATTTTCTGCAATCACCGTGAGGCTGTAGACCGTATCTCTGAACTTCTCAACCAAATGGGAATCGACAGAGAAACCTTCCACGGTGGTATGGAACAGGATGAAAGAGAACGTGCCTTACTGAAATTCAGAAATGATTCTGCAAGAATTCTTATTACCACAGATCTGGCTGCCCGCGGGCTTGATATTCCTGAAGTAGAATCAATTGTTCATTATCAGCTTCCTCCAAAAGAAGATGCTTTCATTCACAGAAACGGCCGTACAGCAAGAATGAACGCCAAAGGTTTTGTATACCTGATCATGACGGAAGATGAAAACTTTCCGTTCATTAAAAACAATACTCCTGAAGAAAATGTTGCCGGATTTACTAAAGTTCCACAAAAAACACCTTTCCAGACTGTTTATATCAGTGCAGGAAAAAAAGATAAAGTTAATAAAGTGGACATTGTGGGATATCTGCTAAAGAAGGGAGAGCTGCAAAAAGAAGATGTTGGAATTATTGAAGTAAAGGACACCACATCCTATGTTGCCGTTGCCAGAAATAAAGTAAATGCTCTTTTAAGAAAACTTCAGAACGAAAAACTGAAAGGTAAGAAAGTGAAAATGGAGGTTGCATATTAAACCTTCCACTCTACACTTTATTGTCATTGCGAGGAACACAGCAACGAAGCAATCCGCCCTCCCCGCAATGACATAATATTATTTAATTCCTCTCACCCTTGTAGGGAAAGTATATACAGATTTCGAGGCAGTAATGAAGAGAATATCATTGTTTTTGCCACCAAAAGTCACATTGGATGTCCATTTCTCAGGAATAGAAATATGATAGATTTTCTTTCCCAAACGGCTAAAAACATGTACACCATCTCCCGTTAAGTAAAGATTTCCGTGTTTATCCAGTTCCATTCCATCTGAGCCCATTTCGCAGAAGAGTTTTTTCTCAGACAATTTTCCTTCTCCCAGTATATCATATACGTAGGTTTTTCCGGCATCAATATCAGAAATATAAAGTTTCTTTAATTTTTCGCTTCCAACAATTCCATTAGGTTGTGTGAAGGTATCCAGTTTCGTTACTTTTCCGGTTCTATCCCTGTAATAAAGGCTTTTATGCTGGATCTCCTGTTTAAAACCAATCCAGTAATCTCTTTCATACAAAGGGTCTGTAAAATACATCCCTCCAAATTCATCATTCCATACATCATTAGGCCCATTCAATCTTTTTCCTTCAAAACCTTTTAACAGGACTTCTACTTTTTTATCTTTGGAAATCTTCCAGATCTCACCCTGATCGTCTGAACAGGTAATCAAATAGCCGTCTTTGTCAAAATGGGTTCCGTTGGCTCTTCCAGTTTTATCTAAAAACTCTATCACTTTATTGCTTTTCCAATCCCAATAATAAATTTTATCATTAGGCTGATCGGTAAAGTAAACATTCCCTTCTTCATCTGCTGATGGTCCTTCTGTGAAACTGAACTTATCGGAAACCATTTCCGGTTGTACTCCTTCATAAAACATTTTACTATAATTTACTGATTGACAGTTTACCAATGCGAAAACCAAACCAATCATACTTATTTTAAAGATATTCTTCATACTTCATTTTTAAAGCTGCAATTTACGATATGACCCAAAAGCATCAAAATATTTTCTCACTTTGACACAATAAAAATCACAGAAGTAAAATGTCTCAATTGTCCTATTTTGGACGTAGATCATATTAGTAATAAAAAGATATAATCCGGAGCTTTGCAGTAACAGAACCGGTCACTTTCTTCAAGAAAAAATATCTTAAAAAATGATGAGTCCGGACGAAAATTGTACCAAAATACTTTATAGCATACAACAATGAGCGCAGAGTCCAACAATATCAAGTCTTTGGAAATTGAAAATGAAGATTTCAGAAATTCCGTAGGAACTATGGATGAAACCGGGAAAAGAAAATGGATTTTCCCCAGAAAACCAAAAGGAAAGTATACCAACTACAGAAATTACACCAGCTATATTCTTCTTGCGATTTTCTTTGGGTTGCCTTTTGTAAAGATCAATAACAATCCTTTTCTTCTCATTAATGTGATCGACAGAAAGTTTTTTATCATTGGACAACCTTTCTACCTGCAGGACTTTTTTATCCTGGCTTTAGGAGCAGTAACCTCCGTGATTTTTGTAATGTTATTTACAGTAGTCTTCGGAAGAATATTCTGTGGCTGGCTTTGTCCGCAGACCCTTTTCATGGAAATGGTTTTCCGCAAAATCGAATACTGGATTGAAGGTGACCGAAATAAACAAATGAAACTTGACAGACAGGAATGGGATGCGGAGAAAATAAGAAAGAGGCTGACTAAATGGTCTGTTTTTCTTCTTATTTCACTGATTATTTCTCACTTTATGTTCATGTATATTGTGGGCTACGAAGAAGTTTTCCGTATTATGAGTGAAGGACCGGAAGGAAACTCACTGAAGTTTCTTGTGATGATCTTCTTTACCCTGACGTTTTATTTTGTATTTGCATGGCTTCGTGAGCAGGTCTGCACACTGGTTTGTCCTTACGGAAGACTGCAAGGTGTATTGATTGACAAGCAAACCATTAATGTATACTATGATTTTAAAAGAGGGGAAGGCCGTGCAAAATGGAGAAATAACGAAGACAGAAAAGCAGCAGGAAAAGGAGATTGTATCGACTGTAACCAATGTGTTGTGGTATGTCCTACAGGAATCGATATCAGAAACGGACAGCAATTGGAATGTGTAAACTGTACAGCCTGTATCGATGCCTGTGATGAAGTCATGGAAAAGGTTGGTTTGCCTAAAGGTCTGGTACGTTACGCAACAGAAGCCGAGATTGAAAACCAGGATAAATTCCGCTTTACGCCAAGAATGAAAGCCACAACTGTTATCCTTGCATTATTAATCGGATTCCTTGGATTTTTAATGTACGACCGTGGTTCTATGGAAGCAAAATTCATCAAACCGGCAGGTTCTACATTCTTTGTTAAAAACGGTAAAATCACCAATACCTTTATTTATACTCTTCTGAATAAATCTAATGAAAAGAAAACCCTTTTCATCAAAGTGATTACTCCAACAAATGCAGAAATCACTTACTTCGGTTCTGAAAAAATTATATTGAAAGGAGATCAGATCCTGAAAGGAAACATTAACATTTCCTTCCCTGAAGAAGAAATTAAGTTCTCAAAACAGAATATGGTCATCGGCGTGTTCGATGAAAAAGGAAAACTTGTAGATTCGTTTGAAACGACTTTTGAAGGACCATTTAAGTTAGCTCTTTAGATTACAGATGATAGGTTGCAGGTCGTGGTGATTAGAAAAAGTAGTTGACATTTCCCTTATTCCCCTCCTCTGGAGGGGTGTCAAAAATTCAAAGAATTTTTGGCGGGGTGGTTTTCCAACACATTTCTCCCCAACCTTAAACCTTAAACTTTGAACTCATTAAGCCTTATATTTCCTCATGAACTGTGTAGGAGTCATTCCGGAGCTTTTCCGGAATACTCTTACAAAGTAGGAATATTCTTCATATCCTAAACGGAAAGCAATTTCAACCAGGCTTTCGTCCAGATACATGAGCATTCTTTTAGCTTCCAGCACTACCCTTTCTGTAATTACATCAGTGGCTGTTTTTTGAACAACAGTCTGGGCAATTCTGTTCAGATGTTTGGATGAAATCCCTAATAAAGAGGCATAATGGGTAATGGATTTATGTTTTGTAAAGTTCTGTTCAATCAGATTTTCAAAATCCTGATAATGTTTAAAATAAGAAAGTCCGGCCGCTGAATCCATTGTATCAAAGTCCTTTGAAAACAATCTTGAAGCATTGATAAAAATCTGAGACATCAATGATAAAATCAGCCCTTCTTTCATGATACTTTTAGTCTGATGTTCTTCTCCCAATTCCTGAAATAAGCTAATATTTTTTTTAAGCTCACCAGCATCCAACTGCAGTTTTCTTGGAAAAGATACAGACCCAAAAAAGGGAAAATTTCTTAGCTTCTGATTCACATAATGCATTTCATAAAATTCCTGAGAACAAAAGAAAATATACCCCTCAATATCCTCCGATAGCTCCCAGCTGTGAATCTGCCCCGGCGACAGAAAAAAAAGGCTTCCTTCCGAAACTTCGTACCTCTGAAAATCTATTTCATGTACGCCTGTTCCTTTGGTAAAGAGAACTGCTGCATAAAAATCATGCCTGTGAGGCTTCTCTATATGACGATGTCCCACCACCAAATGATTCTTCATCGTGTTAAAATAAAAATCTGAAGTATTTTTACCCGCCTGGAAAAGATCGATATGAAGAACAGAAATTGGATTCATTTATATTTATGTATCGTAAGAATTCACAAATTTAGACAAAAAAGAGCTGGCATATAACGGTCCTTTGTATATGCTACAATAAATCTGTGCCATTGAATCATGAATTTGACCCTATAAATTCCTTTGAAACAAAGTATGACCGCACTTTTTACAATATATTTTGGGTGAAACTTTAAAAAATTTTTATCTTTGAAGTTTAGGAGTTGTAAAATGAAAATAAATTTACCTGATAAGCTGTATTATTCGATAGGAGAAGTTGCGAAAGCATTCGATGTAAACACTTCATTAATACGTTACTGGGAACAGGAATTCCCGATTATCAAGCCTAAAAAAAACAGAAAAGGAAACCGGTATTTCACTCCTGAAGACATCAAAAATCTTCAGATGATCTACCATCTGGTAAAAGAAAAAGGATATACCCTTGACGGAGCCCGCGTTGCCCTGACCACCAACAGTAAAATTTCTGAAACCATCACTCTGATCGACCGCCTGGAATTTGTAAAAGCTGAATTGATTAAGCTGAAAGAGTCTTTGGGAGAAAGAGAAGAAGAGTAATTTCTTTGAAAATATAAAAACCTCCGCTGCAATTCATTGCAGCGGTTCTATATTTTAAATGAAGACTAACCTGTATAATTCTT
Source organism: Chryseobacterium sp. AG363 (assembly GCF_003610675.1). Lineage (NCBI taxonomy): Bacteria > Pseudomonadati > Bacteroidota > Flavobacteriia > Flavobacteriales > Weeksellaceae > Chryseobacterium > Chryseobacterium sp. AG363. Next base: position 13,860 of record NZ_RAQF01000002.1, on the reverse strand, counting down.
TAAAAATTTCACACCTTTCTTTTCCAAAATATTTTTAATTTCTTTTGATTTTTCTTGGGGTAAAATTTCAATAATTTCGTTTTTACTATTTAACGTAATATGCCAGTTTGTTGTGTTATATGTAATAGCCATTTTAGCTAAATTAAGATTTTCATAAGGAATCTCCTTAAATGTTTTTTCTAACAAATAAGACTTATCTAAATCTTCACTAATAATTAATTTATATCCATTTACTTCATACACTTTGGAATATTTAAAATCCATTAATAATGCTGGATTTACAAAACACAAATCAATCCAGTAATTTCCATTTTTAGCATTATCACCTTGAGCACCAATAATGATGATATTCGTTTTTGGATTTATTGCTTTTTGTTGACTTCTAAATTCTATGTAACTGGCAACAATGTTTCTTGCTGTGTTATTATCCTTATTAAAACCCGTTGTACTACAACTAAGTATTAAAACAAAGAAAATCAGTAGACAATATATATTCTTTTTCATTTTTAATTCTTTTTATCTCCAATAAATGTTGCGTTTTTTGAGTCGTATTTAAAATATCCTTTGCCAGGAGTTGGCCATTTCCAAGTACTATATTGATACGTATTTGTAATTTGAGGGTTATTACTTCTAAATTTTGCATCTCCTTGTTTTAAACCGTAAGTCATTACTGGAACATTATTTATAAATCTATCATTCCAACCTGATGGGCCTACATTTGCACTAAGAGGGTGGGAGTGTACATTTTCAAAATGGGTTCCATCTTGTATAATATGTCCTCCAAAACTATATGCTCCCAACATACCCCCAGCATTCACACTTTGATTAACAGAATGATTGGTACTTATAATACTGGTACTATACCCATCACTAAAATTAAATGTATCTTGAGAAAACTCTACTTTTGTATTTTCCGCAGCAAATTCAAAAAATTGGGTGGTTACATCATAATTCTGTACCTGCAAGTAACTGTATGTTGAACTTGCACTTCCTTCCATTCCATCACTTTCAGGCAAATCAAAAGCTAATGATTTCATATTCCCTATCTGTGAATCTCCTGTTGGATTCTTTTCTGTCACATTTGTACGGGCAACCTGGATAGACTTAGACTCATCTTCGTTTGTAATAGTATCATACGCATTATTGTCATTTGTTCTTTCTATGTTACCATTGTTAAAGATCTTAATCTTATCTTCTGCCTGCATTCCATCCGGATCAATAAACCTAGTCGGATTGTTATAAGCATAATTATACGGACTATACCTTATCATTTTCTCTGCTAGCGGATCCACCACTCCCCATCTTCCAATATCGGGCTTATAGAATCTGGCTCCATAATCATACATTCCTGTTTCCTCTAGCTCCTTCCCATTGTACTTATAATTTTTATAAGTCCCTTGTCCAAATAAAGCATTACCTGTTTTCAGGTGGTTCATCCCAAAAGGGTAATAATCATTAGCATCTGTGATTTCAAGAGCGCCTGCGCTGTTTCTTGCAAAACTTATCCTTGCATTTCCAAGATGATTCCTTATACTGATAAATATAATAGTTTTTGATGATGAAAGAGCAAAAACCACTGCGTTAGCGGTGGTTTCCTGTTTTTATTTATGAATACAAACCAAATATTCAAGTAGAAGTTGTTGCGCAAAGCTAAAAGCTGAGAAAATTTGCGTAGTGGGAATTTATTAAGATCTGTCTTTTATCTTTTTACATAATCATATTGTTGTTGAGTTATTATTTTTTTTTCCAACATTTTTCTTAGCCAATCTTCTGCTTGTCTTTTTGATGCAGATGGAATTTTTGATATATCAATACTATAAAAATTATCATAGTTAATTACAACCTTATTTTTCCTTAATAAAGCATCAAAATAATCAAAATAAGCACCTCCATAGTTATACTTTTCAGCCATTATTTTTGAATATATCATAAGGCTATCTGTTCTTTCTGATTCGTTTGAGTCCATAAAACTATTAAAAAGCTCATCATAAGCATCTATATCTCCTTTATACTTCACTCTTTTAATAAGAGTATCGTAATCTGTAGTGCTTTGACTCATTGTAACAACTGTATCACTATTTTTTACTATATCAATTTTTTGTTTTTTTTGACAAGAAATAATGAAAATTAATATTAAAATTGAGTATTTCATAATATTATTAATTAAATATTTTATCCCATAGACTTCTCTGATCTTTTCCTTGGGGCTTAGTATTTCCGGGTTGTTGATTAATTTGCTTACCGTTTTGAAAAGAATTCCATTTTCCAAATTGTCCAGTTTGCCTACCTTTTTCATTTTTGGGTGTGTTTGGAAGATACTCACCATTTCTATCTGTACTATAAGTTGACTGAGGGCCAATTTCAGTTCCTTTATTAGAAAAACCATCTCTCTCATCCGGGGCAATAATAGTAACGCCCTTCATTTCTTTAGATTCTGAAATTTTTTCTGCTACAGATTCTATAACATCTCCATTTTTATCAATGGTCGTTCTTCCTGTTCGACAAGAATGTAATACAATAGTAAAACCTTCTTTGTTTTCAGAATTTTTCCATAATTCACTGCTTTGTTCTAAAACTTCATTTAATCCTTTGCCTGTATTTACTGTTCCTTTGCCACTATCTTTAGAAACATTTTCATTATAAAAAGCTGAAGGATTTCCATGTGCAAAGATGTGTATTGTTTTTGTCTTAGGATTGTCAGCATATTGACCATTATTTGCCGTTTTAATGATTGCTATATTGTGTTCATTATCTTTTAATAAAATTGCTTCAAGTCCCTCCAATTCTCTTGCGTCAATTACACGATTTTCAGAAAAGTTATAATGGGATTGGTAAGAATACTTTTCACTCAAAGGATCGATATTAAAGAATCTTCCTACATCCGGCATATAGTTCCTCCACTTAAATGAATAAAAACCCGTTTCTTGTAACTCTTGTTCCTGATATTTGTACTGATAAGCATTCTGAGTAGTTGCAGTATAATTATGCAGTAATCCAAAAGGATAATAAGTATTGATTTCTACAATTTCTCCGGGCATGCTTGTGCTAATGCAATTAGGTATTTGGAACGGAGGTATAAAAGGGCCATCGCAAGTTTGTGAAAAATACTGCCTTGGCTGTATGATTCCATCTTTATTGGTATCAGTATAGCTTAATCTCACATTTCCTAAATGATCCGTAAAATTATAGACGTACTGATTCAATAAGGCATCATAATATCCTTCCGAAGTAGGGATTATCCTTAATTTTATTTGTGCTACATCATTAGGATCATCAATACTACCTATTCCTCCAACTGATGATTCTGATGGCTTAGTACTTTTATACTGAAACCCGTCCAGGTAATCTGCTTCTATATCTCCAAAAAGCTTCTTTACCTTTACCCCGTCTGCTCTGTAAAGATAGCTTGTCAATTTTGAATTTTGGGTAATCTTATCTGGTAAATTTAAATAATTATATTGGAAGGAGAAATGTAATTATTAACCAGTTATACATATAAAATAAAAGCCACTGTAATAGCAGTGGCTTTTATTCTTACCTCCCACACGAAAGGATTCGTGCGGTAGCAGGGGCCTTGTTTATAACTATACATTAATGTGTAAGTTGTATGCAATCAGGAGAAGGATTAGAAAATGTAATATCTTCGTATGAATTCGAGAATTTTAATTTTTTATTCATTAAAATTGATTTCATGCATCCTGAAATTGGAATAGGTGATAAAAAAGTTATTTCATCTCTTTTATTTAAAACAATATGCCAATTTTCAAAATCGTCATTAATCGTTGTTTTCTTTTGATTAAAATTTTCATATGTTACTTTTTTAAACATTTTCTCTATGCTTTTACATTCATTATCTGGTAATATAAGTTTATATCCTTCGAATATATAAACATCCTTATATTGAATACCTTCCATAAATTCAGGTTTAAAAAAAGCAATATCAATTGAATATTCACTTTTCTCTTTTATTTGGTCGTGAAAGGTTACTGCTAATATTTCATTCTTATTATCAATTTTTCTTTTTTTAGAAATATATTCTATATATCCTTTGATAATATTATGTAAATCTTGCTTCTTAATAGCACTTTTATTAAATGTAAAAAAGAAAATAAGAATGATTAAAAGTATTTTTTTCATAGATTTAAGTTAAATTATTTTTTCTTTCCTGTATATACCGCCTGGTTGTAATCATATTTCACATAGCCTCCATTTGCTCCATTATTTTTTAACCATGTATTATACACATACTTAGATATTGCATTATTACTTTTTGAACGCCCTTTATCTCCTGCATCTTTATATGCTGTACCAAATGTTGGATTTCCCTTGTTCCAATTTCCTTCACTAAATCCAGATGGATTATATTCAAATCCAGGATGTGAATGAACAGCTTCAGAATATACACCATCTTTAGTTATATGCGTTGTACCAGAACCCATACTCAGATTATTATTTGCTAATACATCAGCAGCACTTGCATGTTTAGTAGGATCATAGTTTGTACTTATTACATTTGTAGAAAATCCATCAGAAAAATCAAATCTATCCTGTCCAAATTCTACAGAAGTATTATCAGCTATAAATTCAAAAACTTGTGTCGCTGTGTCATAATCATTGACTTGAAAATAACCAAAATTAGATCCTGTTCCTGCAATTGCGATTTTTTGATTTTTTAGCTCTCCTATCTGAGAGTCTCCTGTAGGGTTTGATTCTGTCACATTGGTACGGGCTACTTGTATAGACTTAGATTCATCTTCATTGGTAACAGTATCATAGGTATTATTGTCTTTTGTTCTTTCTATATTACCATTGTTAAAAATCTTGATTTTATCTTCTGCTTGCATCCCATCTGGATCAATAAATCTGATTGGGTTATTGTAGGCATAGGTATAAGGACTCCAACGACGAGAAGTTTCCGCGAGCGGATCCACAACGCCCCATCTTCCAATATCCGGCATATACATTCTCGCTCCATAGTCATACATTCCCGTCTCTTGTAACTCTTTGCCGTTGTACTTGTAGTTGTAATAACTTCCAAAGTTGGAATAGGAAGAACCACCAATATGGTTTAATCCAAATGGATAATAATTGTTGGTATCTATAGATTCGAGCATTCCGGCATTATTTTTAGCAAAAGTAACTCTTGTATTTCCCAAGTGATCCTTGTAATTGTAAATATAGCGGTTTCTCTATAATAGAGTAAAAGCCACTGCAAAAATAGTGGCTTTTTGTTTTATTTACGGACACGAGTGAGACGCTCGCGCCACCGGGGGGTTATTTTATAATTTCTCCATTAAGATTAAATCTTACATTGAAAACATTATCTCTCATTACAGTCATTTTTCTTATACTCTCTTCTTGTTCAAGTTTTCTTAATACCAATTTTTCATCTTCAGGATAAGAAAAGTATTCATCTGATTCAAGTACAAGAGGATATGTTTTCTCCTTTATAAGTATAACTCTATTTGTATTTTCTACCCAAAATTTATATTCATCCTGTTTCGGCATATTTATATAAATAATATAATTTCCTCCTGTATCATTACCTAAAGTAAACGAAATTCCATCAGTATTGTCAATCATTTTTAATTTTTCATATATTTTTTCTGTTACCACAAAAGGTAAAGTATAAATAATTTTTGATTTTACTTTTTGTGAAGAACAACTAACTAAAGATAGTAGTATTAATAGTATTAATATTGACTTTTTCATTATGGCTTCTTTTGTTTTTCTATATAATTATTTAAAGCATTTGATCCCATATTGAATCCCGTTGTTGTACCAACATTGTTCGTCTGAGCTCCATCTCCTGTTACTCTGTGAATAGCGTTTCCTCCTGTTTGGACACCGGTCCAAGAGTCTATTGAATAGATTGTAGTATTAAATCTTTTTGCAGTATTCACATCTTTTTTAGATGTTCCAATATCATTAGTCATCCCAGGAGCTGTTATCGTATTATGAGTATGAGCGCCTCCTAATAATGGCATATTGGTACCATCTACAGTTCTTCTAACGTAACCTGTTGACTTATCAGTCTGTTCTCCTGCTATAAAAGTAGCTTCCCCATCAACTCCATCTGCTCCTCTAACAGAAGTTACTTCAGCTTTTGGAATATCACCACGGGTCACGTTCAATCCTAAATACATCTGCCTTTCTTTAGTTTGATCGGCAATCGTTTCATTATTTGCATTATTTAGATCATTACTAATCTGAGTCGTATTTATTGTAACAAGTGAGCTACTTGCTTGTAAAGCTGATGTAGCATCTGCTGACATAGATCCACCTTTTTCTTCAATAATATTATTCCAATCGACCTTATTTATAATCCTAATATTTTTAGTGCTAGCTCCATCACTCCCTAAATATTTACCACTAGCATCAATATAATCATCTGGAGGTGTAGCAAACATTCCATCATAATCAACAAACATAATAGGGTTATCCCAAGTATAATTATATGGACTAAATCTTGTCATTTTCTCTGCGAGAGGATCTATCACACCCCATCTTCCTAAATCCGGCATATAGAATCTCGCTCCATAATCATACATTCCCGTTTCTTGAAGTTCCTTTCCGTTGTACTTATAGTTGTAATAACTTCCAAAGTTGGAATAGGAAGAACCACCAATATGGTTTAATCCAAATGGATAATAATTGTTGGTATCTATAGATTCGAGCATTCCGGCATTATTTTTAGCAAAAGTAACTCTTGTATTTCCCAAGTGATCCTTGTAATTGTAAATATAGCGGTTTTCTGTG
>NZ_RAQF01000002.1:0-7008 GCF_003610675.1 Chryseobacterium sp. AG363 | reverse complement strand
TTGGTATCTATAGATTCGAGCATTCCGGCATTATTTTTAGCAAAAGTAACTCTTGTATTTCCCAAGTGATCCTTGTAATTGTAAATATAGCGGTTTTCTGTGAAACTGTAAAACCCTTCTGAAGTAGAGACAAAATCCAGATTCCATATAGGCTTAGGAAGTATTGGACCTACTATTTTTGAATAGGCCTGAGGCTCATAGGCTGATTCTGTCATACAGGTCATGCATATTCCTCCTTCATCTACATAAGAATATTGGAAGCCATCCAGATAGTCCTTCATTCGGGTGGTAGGAAGCCCCATATACCCCTGCTGTACAATAGTTTTACGAAGTTTCTCCCCATCAGCACGGTACAAATGATTTATATTCGTGGTAATTATCTGTCCCGAATATCCTGTATTCTGTATTGCTATTGATTTCGGCAGGTTCAGATAGTTGTAACCAATAGACTGAATCCCCTTATCCTTCATGTCGGTCATATTCCCATTAAGGTCATAACCAATCATATTATTTCCTCCTTCATATCCTGATGAATTGAGTGAATGTTCTATTACCTGATTCAGACGGTTTCCTGTATATTTATATTCAAGATCATCCACCTGTGTTGCGGTAGTTCCTGACACAGGATAAGCATTCCTCTTCAGGGTCATGATATTTCCATTGAAATCATAAGTCAGATTTTCATTGAAATTATTATTGTAAGGATTGGTTGCTCCGGGTTTTGTATAAATAGCATCTGTTAATCTATTTAAGGGATCATAAGTATAAGAATATCTTTTCAAGGCTCCCTCCGAAGCATTTATCCAATCTACCTCTGCTATATTTCCATTATATCTTCCGGATGATAAATTCGTGTAGACGGGATTAGTATATTTAATTTCATATCCAAAGAGTTTTCCATTCAAGGCGGCTGGATCGTTGATTTTAGTCAGCCATCCACGGATATTATACTTATAATCTATCGATTGTAATGGACTTACAGGATCTATTCCCCCTACTTTTTTATTAGTCACCTGAGAAAGTTCATTATAGGTATTCTGGGTTAGAATCTCTACCGGATTACTGTCTACCTGATGTTTGTGTACCAGTAACCTGTTCTGGCTGTCATAATCAAACATTTCGGTAATCACTCTTTCAGTATCTGTGTTAAGTCTTTTATGTTTTGTTACAGTTTGTTTCGTAACTCCTGCAAAATCCAATTTGGATTCTGTATGGGTATAACCTCCCAAATGGTTGATAGAGTGACCTCCGATAGCTCTTCCCTTCGTATCATAATAGGTGTAATTCTTTGTCCAGTTGTCATCCTCAATATTTTTTACAAAACTCATTACAGGCAACCCTTTCGTACTTCTTCCGTCAACTGCAGGAATTTCAGTCAATACAGGTTCTCCCTGAATTGTTGAAGGAAATGCAGGATTAAAACTGTAGGCAGGATAGGAGTCGTAATAATTAACAGACAAAATACTTTCAGGGGTAAAATAGACAGCTGTATAATAAATATTGATTCCATTCCTTACAAAACCTGTAGAATGGCGCGCATCATAAATAACCAAATCCGTGATCTGATTCTGTAATGTAGCCCTACTGTCATTAGAACTGAATATGCCTGTATAGACAATCCTTCCCCACTGATCATACTTGGTCATCAACCATTTTCCAGATCCTCCCATATTAGCATCCTGACTAAGCATCAGCCTGTCAGCTTTATCATACACCATAAATTCCCAGCCTTTGCCAGGAAGCTTTTTTTCCACAAGTCTTCCCCTGCCGTCATAACGGTACTGATAGCATAAGGTATTGAGAAGGTCATCCGTAATAGGCTTATGAACAGCCATAGGAGGAATGACAAATGCCAGCTGGTCATATTCATTGTACACATAATAAGTATCAATATGTTCCGAAGAACTCTTTACTTTCCTTACCAATACAACCTGACCTTTACCATTTTTAAATTCTATGGTTTCATTCTCATCCTCATCTTTGACAGAGTTTTTATAAAGCTGGTTAGGGGCATACACTGTAGCAGGCGATAAGCTCAGTACACTTTTAGTAGCCCCATCTACCCAGCTTGTGGTCGTGGTAAACTGATAGACTTCATTCAATCCGTTAGCATCATACTCGAATTTAACAGGTTTAGTGCTCCAATCATTACCTACCTGAATCTGCTGTTGAATCCTGTCCAGAGGAGAGTTCTCCAAAACTTTTTCGGAATAGATCTTTTCATTCCCGTAAGTGGTAGGATAAACACCCAAAGGTACTGAATAATAGTTCCCATTGCTTGTGGAAAGTTGAGGAATAGGAAGATAGTCTTTCACCTGTCTCCCGAACGCGTCATATTCAATGTGGGTGACAACATCTCTTCCCAAAGGTGATGCTTTTACATTAACAATCTGCTTGGGTCTTCCCAGCCCGTCAAAATACTGAACGGTTTCTGAGGATTTGGTTGGAGAAGTTCCGTTATAATCCAGATACGTTTTGGACTGAATATAGTTTTCATTGCTTGAAATCGTGGAAAGCTGGGCGTAGGTTATATTGGATAAGAGCAACGCTCCTATCGGTATTATCAATTTTTTCATCAGTTTTAGTTTTTATAGTTGTATTTCATTTCCTTCAACACTTTGCCATTAACATCGATCACTTTCTGAAGTCTGTTTGCGGAATCATACACATAGCTTTCTCTGATGCCAGATGGTGGGGTGATGCTTCTTACTCCTACTAAAGGATCATATGTAAAAGTGGTAATCTGATAAGCGGATAAGGCCGTATTAGCTCTGAAGGTATTCAATGCTGACAAGAAAGATGTTTCATCATTGTTGGGACCAGCTAAAGCGTCTGTATTGGAAGCATTAACAATGGAATCAATTAAAGACTGCTGGATGTCTGTTAATTTGGCTCCTTCTATTTTGGCAATAGGCTGGGTTTGGTTGTAACCCCAGATAATGACCGTTGAAATACCATCTTTTGTGGTGTATTGCTTAAGATTTCCTTTAGAATCGTATTGATCGTAAGTAATACTTTTTTCCAATGAACCAATTGCAAATGAGGTTTGCACTTCATTGGGTAAAAAGGAAACGTTACCTATCCATTGATTATTATACACAATTTTCTTTACGTCAGTCAAAATGTTATTCTTATAGCTTTCTATTTTTTCAATTTCAGAAATTCTATTTTGTGAATAAGGTGAATTACCGGTATGATAAAAATATTTTGTTTTTAACTGAGATCCGTCTTCTATCATACTAATATGCTGGGAAATCATTTTATTTAATGGGTTATATTCAAAAGACTCATTTTTTTCCGTAATTTTCTGAATCCCATTATTATAGAAGTAATTTTTAGTTTTCACTGAAGACAATTTTGCCCAACCATATGCATCAACCAAGGAAATACCTACCATATATTGAAGTGGATATCCTGGTAGATTTCCAGACATAAAAAAGTTTTCGGGATCAAAAGGGACCCCAACGTTTCCTTGTTGTAATATCGTAACATAAGCATCATAGTTACTGAAATATCCACCATCAAATCCTAATCCATCAGGTCTGTAAAAGCGATGTCCATACACTTCTTCATGCTCTTCAAAATCATAGTTTAAATTTTTTTCTGAAATTTTCTTAAAAAAATTATCAAAAATTACCTCATTTTTTAAAAGACCTCTTTTATAATCTATGTTTTTACTCGGAACAAAGGGCCTTGTATTCGCTATTGAGATTTCTTCAGGATAGTCTATTGGAGATGTATATTCTTGTTCAATTTTTCCTTTTCCTGTTTCAAAAACAGTCACATATTTATATCCAACATCAGAGCCATGTGTATTAATTAATGGTGTATTATTCAATGATGTTGTTGTTATAAAATTAATTGTTTCAGACAGCAGACCTCCCGAGTAAAATGGAGCTCTAATACACGATGTCTCAATCTTTGTTCTTCTAGGATAACTAAAAACCGGTTTGATAAATGATAAGGCTCCACTACTTTTTTTACTATCTCCTAACCAATTGTAATTATATTTTTTCTCTTTTTCAGGGACAATTGTACTATTCATATAACTATTGTACAAATCGCTAGAATCATTTGAAAAATATCCTATTTTAGAAATTCTGTTACCACCACCAAATAAGTATTTATTTTCTTGGTCTGCTGCTGTATAATATTCAATAGATAAATGGTCTACCCCGTTATAGTTTAAATTTAAATTAAGCCTTTTTACAGCATACTGTACATTTTTTCCAGTATAACTTCTTTACAACAATCATTATTGGGTTCAACACAAAAAAAACTGTTAACCAAACTATACTGCCCATTGATTATCTTAAATAACCCAATACTTCTGTTCCAGGTATTGGGATCTTCAGGAAGCATTATATCAGTTCTAAATACAGCTCTTCTATCTTTAGTGTGAATGGGAAGCAATTGAAAAGCCGAATTATCGAATGATTTATAATCGGAATCCAGATGAACTTCATTTAATGTATTTTCTTTAAAATCCGTAACAGGTTCATCTCCAATATATGAATAGGTATTACTTTCAAAAATAAAAACAGAAGAGCCACCTGTAGGGTATTTTACTTTATTTAAAAGATCTAAAGTACTTGTCTGCGGATTAGGTGTTCTGATTGTTGAAACTGTCTGAGCATTACAATTGTTCGTGATAAGGTTAAAATTTCCCCAATAATCAAGAGCAATTGTTCCGTTTAAATTTTGATTGTTTTCATTGTATGAAAAAGTATATTTTAATGGTTGTGTATTGACTCCAAAATCCTCAACAACCTCTTTTAGCATCAATCTATTCTTTATGATATTAGAATATCCATAATTAAAATTTACTTTTTTAATAGCTCTATCATTAAAGTCTTTAAAACTGATATTCTTAATTCTTACCACTTTATCATAAAGAATTATGTCTGAGTCGCTTCTAGCAGTAGCATATTCAAATGATACTTTAGAATAATCAGGAACTGTAATATTCTTAATTTTTTTCACTTTAGTTCTTGAAAGTGAATTAACGATCTGCTGTGCCGGTTGAATTTCGTTAAAGCAATTGTATTTTGAATATTTTGAATAATTTCCATCGGGATATTCATTATCAATAAAATTAGAACTTCTATTGACCTCCATAAAATCATTATCATAAAAATCATATTGAATCAAGCTTTTATCATTGGGATCTTTTACTTCAACCAAATGAAATGAGCTAATAAATTCCGTATTGGAAGACATGGATGAACTTGGATTAAACAAACTTCTGTTGTCAACAGCCTGTGTAGTACTTGTTGTTTCAGAAACATTGAATATATATTGATACCCTTTTTCATCATAAATTGTGAAACCAGTAGGTGTATAAGGATTGTTATTAATAGTAGAATAGTGATTGATAATCTTCACTCTATAATCGCTTAAAGGGACAGCCTCTAAAATACCAGCCTGATTCTTTTTCAAATAAAAACGACCAGAATTTCCCATGAAATTAAATTGCCACAAATCATATTCTGTATCGAACTTGCCTTGTTCTATTGTTTCCCAATAGTACTTATTTGCTTTATAAGGATCACTATATGCGAGTTGAGAAAGAATGCTAAGGTCACTATTATAATAATTATTATCATAGGTAAGATTATCATGATAGAGTCCAATTTTAGCTTTTATAACTCCATTATTTCCATGAACAAATATTTCATCCGGTAACCCTCTGACAGTTCTTGAAACAGTTCCTCCGGACATCATACTCCATCCCAACCCCGCTTCTCCTGCAATATTATCTGCTTTAACATTTGCCTGATGATATTTTAGCGATACTTCCAGATTAATATCTTTGGAGTGAGTGGGAACTGAAAACAAAGGAATACCAATATCAGGAGTACCAGTATAATTATTAACAGGGATTTCTTCAAATTTCATTAATGCTGCAACAGTAGGAGAAGGCGGAATTATTTGGGGTAAATCTGTTTTAATATCAGGTGTTGATTGAGCATAGATATTACCCGCTAAAATACACAGCGCTGCAATAGTTATCTTTTTTCTTTTCATCAATTCTATTTTTTTATCAATTTAGCATTAGCTGTTTTATTGGTATCCGTTTTTATCGTTACCAAGTAAGCTCCCTGCACCAAAGCCTGAGTGTTGATTTTGGTAACTTTATTCTTTGTTTTACTATTTTGAAGCTGTCTTCCACTCATATCATACAAAATAATATCAGCATCCTTGAAGTCAAAACCGATTTCTACATAAGCATAGTCAGATACAGGATTTGGATAGATCTTGATATCATATTTTTCAATCAGCTGATCAACCTGTTTGTCTCCCAGCTTTACAATTTTCCAGTTTTCTTTACCCAGCTCTTCTGCACTGGTTCCAGCAAGAATAATGGAACCGTCTCTGTTGAGTTTTAAATCAGAAAGTCTTTCTTCTTTTTGTCTGGATTCTCCTTTTACGTGTTTTCTCCACTGCTCATTGCCATTCTGATCCAAATACAGCATCCAGAAGGTTTCATCATCAGTTTGAATTCTTCCTTCAGCCTGGGTATAACCTCCTAAAAGAATACCTTTAGAAGATTTATCGTCAGCAGAATGAAGAACACTCATACCCATCAAAATATCTCTGTTTTTGAAATTGTAGGATTTCTGCCACTGCTCTTCTCCTCTTTCATTGAGAGCAATCAGCCATAGGTCTGTTCCTTCTTCAATGCCTACGGTTTTGTTTCCTGATCTTTCTGATCTTGATTCTCCACCAATAATAAAACCTGTAGAGGTTAGTGCAAGGGTTCTCAAATGATCATCTCCTTTGCCTCCGAAGTTCTTTTCCCATTCTACTTTTCCGTTTTTGTCCAATTTTACGATCCAGTAGTCACCTTCACCAAAGTTTTCAGTTTGTTTCGAGTTGCGGGATACGGGATTCGAGTTTTGAATCTTGGATGCAGAACCAGAAACACGAACCTCGGAACTTCTTGAATAAATCCCCAGTAATGCTCCACCATCTCTCGTTGGAATCATCTTCTCTACTTCGTCTAAA